>NZ_UUPU01000019.1 GCF_900591205.1 Pseudomonas viridiflava | reverse complement strand
CACCTCGCCTCCGGCTCGGTGTGCCCTCACGCAGGCTTGAATCCGTGGGCCGCCGCGATGGGCCATCCTTGGCCCAGCGCGGCTAACCCGGCGTCCTGCCGGGTTGCCCACGGATTCAAGCCTGCGTGAGGCCAGCGTGATTGACGGGGCGCCTCAGATCAAGATCACAGTCAAAAGCCCTGGATCAAAAGATCGCTGACTTCGTCAGCGGTAAGGATGTAAGGGCCAGATCAACAACAAAGCGAGGCGGCCTGACAGCCGACCTGAGCATTGAAGCCTTCCTCGGTTCAAATGTGGGAGCTGGCTTGCCTGCGAAAGCATCAACTCGGTGTGCCTGATGTACCGAGTTGCCTGCATCGCAGCGATGCGGCGACCCGACAAGCCAGCTCCCACAGAAAAGCCAATCCACTATGTTCCCGCTCTTGATCTACACCACTCAGGTCGGCTACTAGGCCGCCGTGCTCTGCTTTTGATTTTGATCTTGATCTGAGGCGCCCCATTAACCACGCGTGAGGGCACACCGAAGCGTGAGCGAGGTGCCGAGTGGTGGGGCAAGAGCGCTTTGGTTACTTTCGCGCTTTTCGAAAGTGACCCGCCGTAAGGGCGGAACCAATCCCAACCGTTACCCAAACAACGAATATGTACTCAGATCAAAAACGACCAAAGCCCTAAATCCCCCCCACGCTGGTGCGTCTCCAGAACAGGAAATCCGTGCGCATGCCCTTGGGCCCGCCGCCAACGGATCGGCAGTTTGGTCACCCCACCAGCGTATTGAGGGATCGAGAGATGTCAGTCGCTACCAGCCGTATCGAAGATGCCCCGGTGCACGCCAGCCCGGCACCCGCGGAAACGCTCTACCAGTTCGACGAAACTCCGCTGCTCGCCCGCCAGCGTCAGCAGGAGTCCAACGCCCGCAGCTACCCGCGACGCATCCCCCTGGCGCTCAAGCGCGCCAAGGGTATTTATGTGGAAGATGTCGAAGGCCGCCGCTTCATCGACTGCCTGGCCGGCGCCGGCACATTGGCGCTGGGGCACAACCACCCGGTGGTAATCGACGCCATCCGGCAAGTCCTGAGTGACGAATTACCCCTGCACACCCTGGACCTGACCACGCCGGTCAAGGACCAATTCGTACAGGACCTGTTCGGCCTGCTGCCGCCAGAACTGGCGCGCGAGGCGAAAATTCAGTTCTGCGGCCCCACCGGCACCGATGCGGTGGAAGCGGCGTTAAAGCTGGTGCGCACCGCCACCGGGCGCAGCACTGTGCTGTCGTTCCAGGGCGGTTATCACGGCATGAGCCAGGGCGCATTGAGCCTGATGGGCAGCCTGGGCCCGAAGAAGCCCCTGGGCGCCTTGCTCGGCAATGGTGTGCAGTTTTTGCCCTACCCCTACGATTACCGTTGCCCGTTCGGCCTGGGCGGCGCGGAGGGGGTGCGAGTCAACCTGCATTACCTGGAAAACCTGCTCAATGACCCGGAAGCCGGGGTGTTGCTGCCGGCTGCGGTGATTGTCGAGGTGGTGCAGGGTGAGGGCGGCGTGATTCCGGCTGATCTCGACTGGCTGCGCGGCCTGCGGCGTATTACCGAGCAGGCCGGTGTGGCGTTGATCGTGGATGAGATCCAGAGCGGGTTCGGCCGCACCGGCAAGATGTTTGCCTTCGAGCACGCCGGCATCATCCCGGATGTGGTGGTGATGTCCAAGGCCATCGGCGGCAGTCTGCCATTGGCGGTGGTGGTATATCGCGACTGGCTCGACACTTGGTTGCCGGGCGCGCATGCCGGGACTTTCCGTGGCAATCAGATGGCTATGGCGGCGGGCTCGGCGGTGATGCGCTACCTCAAGGAACATGACCTGGCCGGCCATGCAACGGCCATGGGCGAGCGCCTGGGCGAACACTTGCGCATCCTGCAGCGCGAGTTCCCGCACCTGGGGGATATTCGTGGGCGCGGGCTGATGCTCGGCGTGGAGCTGGTGGACCCGGATGGCACGCCTGATGTTCAAGGCCACCCACCGGTACATCGCCAGTTGGCGCCGTTGGTGCAGCGTGAGTGCCTCAAGCGCGGCCTGATCCTGGAGCTGGGCGGCCGGCATGGCAGCGTGGTGCGCTTCCTGCCGCCGCTGGTGATCACCGCCGTCGAAGTCGACCGGGTGGCCGAGATCTTCGGACGCGCCCTGACGGCAGCGGTCGCCGGCCTCTAATTTTCTGGGGCCTTGGTACGTTTCTACAGATATCAGCGCTGCGCGTGGTGCGCAGCCAGCCTTTGAGCGACGGAGAACAGCAATGACCTCAGTATTTGACCGCGACGACATCCTGTTTCAGGTAGTGGTCAACCACGAAGAGCAGTATTCCATCTGGCCTGACTACAAGGCGGTCCCGGAGGGCTGGCGTACCGTGGGCAAGAGCGGCATGAAAAAAGAGTGCCTGGCCTACATTGAAGAGGTCTGGACCGATATGCGCCCCTTGAGCCTGCGCCAGAAGATGGACGGCGCAGCGCTGGCCTGACCCAACCCAGCAGCAAGCGGGCTTTGTGTGGCAAGCGGGCTTTCTCTGGCAATAGGGCTTATGTGGTAAGAGGGCCTATGTGGTAAGAGGGCTTATGTGGCGAGCGGGCTTGCCCGCGTTGGGCTGCGAAGCAGCCCCAAAGCCCGCCGCTGAGTTGTACCTGATACACACCGCATGCGTATTGATTAGGGCCGCTTCGCGGCCCAACGCGGGCAAGCCCGCTCGCCACAGAAAGCCCGCTCGCCACACAAACCCGTCCGCCACGATTATTCAGCCTCTTTAACCAACCCGCCCGAAGCCCCCGTCACCACCTGCACACTCAAGCGCGGCGTGGCCAGGTCCAGACCGGCTTCGTCCAGGTGCCGTTTCAGCGACAAGTTGAACGCCCGCGACACTTCCCACTGTTTGATCGGCGCCGTCTTGAACCGCGCCCGCAGAATCGCGCTGCCGGACTCGAAGCTTTCCACACCCTGAATCTCCAGCGGCGACCAGATATTGCGGCGTTGCAGCGGGTCGTTGCGCATTTTCTGGCCGACATCGCGCATCAGCTTGATCGCATCGTCGATTTCCATGTTGTAAGGGATTGCCACCCGGAAGATCGCGTAGCCGAACTCCCGCGAGTAGTTCTTGATGCTCTTGATTTCACTGAACGGAATGGTGTGCACAATGCCGTCGATATCGCGCAGGCGCACGGTGCGAATGGTCAGGCCCTCCACCGTGCCGAGGTGGCCGCCGACATCCACGTAGTCGTCGATGGCCAGGGAGTCTTCGATAATGATGAACAGGCCGGTGATCAGATCCGCCACCAGCGACTGCGCACCAAAGCCGATCGCCAGGCCGATTACACCGGCACCGGCCAGCAGCGGCGTGACGTTCATCCCCATGTTCGCCAGGGCCACGATGGCGGCGATGATAAAGATGGTCACGAACAGCACGTTGCGGATCAACGGCATCATGGTCTGCGCACGTGCATTGGCCAAACCTTTGCGCGAGCGAGTCAGGGCGTGGTGGATCGCCGTATCGCTGAGGATCCAGATCAGCCAGGCAAACAGCAGGGTGCCGGCCAGGCCGAACAGCTTGACGCTGACCTCATGGCCGTCGCCTTCGGTAAAACGAATCAGCGACAAGCCCCAAACCCGCAAGCCTAATTCGATAAACACCAGCCACACCACCAGGTGGGCCAGGGTGTAGACGAAGCTTTTCAGGCGATCGGAGTACAGCGCATGGCGCTTGTGCCCGCGTTGCGGCTTGAGTGCGTGGCGGCGCACCAGGCCGTTGATCACCATGCACAGCACCAGCAGCACGGTACACAGCAATGACTGACGCAGGGCGGTGCTGGTATCGCCGGCGGAAACAAAGGTGGCAAACAGCGAGATACCCACCAGCAGCAAGGCCGGGATGTACCAGAACGAGCCGATGATTTCGATGGTGTCGCTGAGGGCTCGGCGTGTGAGGCGACGCGACAGCGGCTGGTTGCGGATCAGGTGCGCAATCGGCCGGCGGAACCGCAGGATGAACACCCCGGTCGACAGCGCCGCCATTACATTGGCGACCGTCGCGGCGGTATGGGACAGGTGCTGGCCCAGGGCCTGGACCAATCGCGGGTCGCTCAAGGCTTCGCCGAAGGCGGCAAAACTGCCGATCCACCACAGTGGGCGGAAGGCTTGGTGGCGCAGGATATACAGGGCGCGATGGCGATGCGGGCCGTCGAGCAAGGAAAAGGCTATCACGCAGATGGCTGAGAAGCAGGTGCCGACCACCAGCGCGTAGGCCAATACCATTGCCAGGGATTTACCCAGGGACGAGGGCAGCGCGTAGCTCAGGTAAACCGTGATCACCAGGGCGATCAGCCATGGGCCGAGTTTGCGCAGGGCAAAGCGCACCATATCCCAGGTGCGCGGGTGTTGCGGCAGTTCCTCGGGCAGGCCGAAGCGCTCGCGCACGCGGTGGCTGAGCCAGATCAACGCGGCGGCCAGCAGGCTCCACACCGCGAGGATCAAGGCAAAACCGAAAATGATCGGCAGCCATTCGCTGGCCGGCAGCATCAGCGCGCTGAGTTCATCCTTGGCCAGATCGACCTCATTGGACCAGCGTCCCAGCGGGCTGTCGGCGCCGGAGAACTGCTGCTCCAGGCCCGACAGCGTGCTGCCGATCAAGCCGAGCACGCCTTGTTCCGCGGCCGGCTGGGCCTTCTGTGTGGCTTCGCGGAGCTTTTTCAGGTCGCTCAGCAATTGGGTGCGTTGCTGGTCGTTTTCCAGGGTCTTGATCACCTCGTCCAGGGACTGGCCGAGGGGTACGTCTGCCTGGGGCTGGGTTTTGTGGGTGCTGCCCAGCAGGCCGGGCAGGCTCACGGCTTGGGCAGGCGTGAGCGGCAGCAGCGTGAGCAGGGCGATCAGGAGGTAGCAGGGCAGGGCAAACAGACGGGAAAGCACGAGGCGGTCAACCTTGAAAACGACGGGTTGAGCGAGTGTACGAGTGCAATCGTCATTCGGCCAGTTTGGCGAGGATCTTGTACACCACGGTGCCCAGGATCAGCAGCATGCCAATCCACATGCCGAACACGCCAAGGGGCTTGTCGCGAAAGTTGAAACCGACCGCGAGCATGATCATGCCGATCAGGATAGGGATAAGCATGGCGTGAAAGGAGGACATGGAGATCATGGTTCGACGGCCTTGTCAGAGTGGGAATACTGACAAGTTTAGGTCGGATCGCAGAAAAGCGAGTTGATGTAAGTCAGATAGCTTTGTGTGCGCCTGAAATCGCTATCGCGGGCAAGCCCGCTCCCACAGGGAAATGCATTCCTCGTGTGGGAGTGGGCTTGCCCGCGATGGCCGCGCCTCGGTCTCAAGGCAGATCGTGACTGGCGTAGAACGCCCCCAAAACCTTCACCAGGTGTGCCAGGTCATGGCTGCCGCACAATTCACGAATGGAGTGCATGGCAAACGTCGGCAGGCCGATGTCTACGGTGCGCACGCCCAGGTGGCTGGCGGTGATCGGGCCGATGGTCGAGCCGCAGCCCATGTCGCTGCGTACCACGAAGCTCTGTACCGGTACTTCCTGGGCCATGCACAGATGGCGGAAGAACCCGGCGGTTTCGCTGTTGGTGGCGTAGCGCTGGTTGCTGTTGACCTTGATCACCGGGCCGGCGTTGAGCTTGGGGCCATGGTTGGCGTCGTGCTTCTCGGCGTAGTTCGGGTGCACGCCGTGAGCATTGTCCGCAGACACCAACAGTGACTTCTGAATGGTGCGTACGAATTCATCACCTTCCGGCAACAGGCGACGCAGGGTCTGTTCCAGCATCGGGCCATCGGCACCGCACGCCGAGCAGGAGCCGACTTCTTCGTGGTCGTTGCACACCAGCACGCAGGTTTCGTCGGTTTCGCTGGTAAGCAAGGCTTGCAGGCCGGCGTAGCAGGACAGCAGGTTGTCGAGGCGTGCGCCGGCAATGAAGTCGCCGTTCAGGCCGATCACCGCAGCGCTTTGTGTGTCGTAGAAGCTCAGCTCGTAGTCGAGCACCACGTCGGCGTTCAGGCCGTGTTCGCGGGCCAATTGTTCGGTGAGCACGGCGCGGAAGTCCACGCGTTCGTCACCTGCAAATTGCGCGAGGATGGGCGGCAGCTCGGTCTGGGCATTGATCGCCCAGCCCTGGTTGGCTTCACGGTTCAGGTGAATGGCCAGGTTGGGAATGATCGCGATGGGTAGCTTGAAGTCGATCAGTTGACTCTCGACCTTGCCGTCGCGGCGGAAGGTCACGCGGCCGGCCAGCGACAGGTCGCGGTCGAACCAAGGGGCCAGCAGCGCACCGCCGTAGACTTCCACGCCCAACTGCCAGAAACCCTGGCGCTGTAGCTCTGGCTGGGGTTTGACCCGCAGGCACGGGCTGTCGGTGTGGGCGCCGACCAGGCGAATCCCGCCTTGCAACGGCGAGTGGCGGCCGAGCTTGAAGGCGATGATTGAGGAGTCGTTGCGGGTCACGTAATAGCGACCGTTGGCCTCGGTGGCCCAGGTTTCGCGCTCGTCGAGACGCTGGTAACCGGCCGCTTCCAGGCGCTGCGCCAGGGCGGCAGTGGCATGAAAAGGAGTAGGGGAGACCTTGAGGAAGTCGATCAGGCCTTGATTCAACGCTTCGCGCATAAATAGCTCCAGACAGCAATGCGCGGAGTTTACCGTATTGGCCAGCACAATTGCGTGAAGCCACCTGCTTGAACACTACACAAAACCACTGTGGGAGCTGGCTTGCCTGCAATAGCGGCGTGTCAGTCGAAAGTCTGGGGGCTGACACACCGCTATCGCAGGCAAGCCAGCTCCCACATTTGATCGGGTTTGCAGATCAAAAAGGCGCTGGGCACTCAAAGCGCAAACGCTCGCCGCTTTGCGGGTGCGTAAAGCTCAACATGCTCGCGTGCAGGCACAGGCGCGGCCAGGCCGCCAGGGCTTGTTCATGGGCGTACAGGCCATCACCGAGTAGCGGATGGCCGATCGACAGCATATGCACACGCAGTTGGTGCGAGCGCCCGGTGATCGGGGTCAGCTCGACGCGGCACCAGTCGCCACAACGCTCCAGGACTTTCCAGAAGGTCAGCGCGTGCTTGCCGAATTCGTGGTCGACCACGTGGCGTGGCTTGGTCGGCGGGTCGTAGCGCAGGGGCAGGTCGATGCTGCCGCTGTCCAGTTCCGGCTGGCCCCAGGCCAAGGCGGTGTAGGCTTTTTCGGTTTCGCGGTCGTGAAACTGACGGGACAGCTCGCGGTGGGTGTCGGCATCACGGGCCAGCAGGATGATTCCCGAGGTTTCCCAGTCCAGGCGATGGACGATGCGGGCTTCGGGGTAGCCGTTTTCCTGCAGGCGGGTGATCAGGCAGTCCTTGTTGTCGTCGGCGCGCCCAGGCACCGAAAGCAGCAGGGTCGGTTTGTTCACCACCAGGACAGCGTCGTCCTGATGCAGGATATGAATATTGGACAGCGGCATCAAACAGCCTCGTAACAAACGCCAACGGCGGCTCGCCCACCCGGTTCCCCAACAGGGACCAGGGTGAACGAGCCGCCGTGGCAGCCGCCTTTTCGATTAACGATCAGGCAGGGTGATATTGAGTTCCAGAATCGAGCAGCTGCCGTCGTTTTCCAGGGCGACATGTACGTCATCGTTGCCGATATTGACGTACTTGCGGATCACCTCGACCAGTTCCTTCTGCAAGGCTGGCAGGTAGTCCGGTGTGCTGCGTTGGCCGCGTTCGTGCGCCACGATGATCTGTAGACGCTCTTTCGCTACCGACGCGGTACTTGGCTTTTTGTTGGCGCGAAAGAAGTCGAGAAATTTCATTGTTTAGTTGCCTCCAAAGATACGCTCGAAGAATCCCTTCTTCTTAACATCGAGGAAGCGATGTTCCACGGTCTTGCCCAGCAGGCGATCAACTGCATCGCTGTACGCCTGGCCGGCGTCGCTCTGGTCGTCAAGAATCACCGGAACACCCTGGTTGGAAGCCTTGAGGACCGCCTGGGATTCTGGAATCACACCCAGCAGGGTCACTGCGAGGATGTCCTTCACGTCTTCAACGCCGAGCATTTCGCCGTTGCTGACGCGCTCCGGGTTGTAACGGGTGAGCAGCAGGTGCTCCTTGATCGGGTCCTGGCCTTCTTCGGCGCGCTTGGACTTGCTGGCCAGCAGGCCGAGCATGCGGTCCGAGTCACGTACCGAGGAGACTTCCGGGTTGGTCACCACGATGGCTTCATCGGCGAAGTACATCGCCAGGTGAGCACCGGTTTCGATACCGGCCGGGGAGTCGCACACCACGTATTCGAAGGTTTCTTTCAGCTCGGCGAGGACTTTGCCCACGCCTTCTTTGGTCAGCGCATCTTTGTCACGGGTCTGGCTGGCAGCCAGCACGTACAGGTTCTCAAGGCGCTTGTCCTTGATCAGAGCCTGTTGCAGGTTGGCTTCGCCATTGACCACGTTGACGAAGTCATACACCACGCGGCGTTCGCAGCCCATGATCAGGTCGAGGTTACGCAAACCGACGTCGAAGTCGACGATGACTGTTTTGTGGCCGCGCAGAGCGAGACCGGTGCCGATAGCGGCGCTGGTGGTGGTCTTACCCACACCACCCTTGCCGGATGTAACCACGAGAATCTTGGCCAAGGTGTTTCACCCCTAAGGAAAAAGGACTTTTCAGTCCCTGAAAAACATCTCTTGAAACTCGCTGCAGGCGGACAGCCCTTGTAGGAAAAAGATGTGGTTTGCGCGAGGCAAACGCCAACTTCCAATTATTCCTACGTAAGTCTTGCCGGTTTCGCTTTGCTATCAGAGTCTAGAGATGCTTGGAAAATGCGGCAGTATCCGTTAAAGACGGATGATGTTCAACACATCGCCCGACAGGCTGACCTGCACCCCGGCCCCCCACAGCGGATCACGGCGCAAATCTTCTGAAACCTTGTACTGGCCTGCGATGGACACTAGTTCAGCGGTCAACTGCTGGCAAAAAATTCGCGCCTTGGTATCGCCCTTGATGCCGGCGAGGGCACGTCCGCGCATCGGGCCGTATACATGGATGTTGCCATCGGCGAGAAGTTCCGCGCCGGGGCTGACCGAGGAGATGACTACAAGGTCGCCACCCTGGGCGTAAATTTGCTGCCCGCCGCGTACGGGCGAGGTGATGATCTTTGTAGGCTTGATCGTCGGCTCAGGCGGTTTTTCCGGTTTTTTCTTCACTTCGCCGACCAAAGGTTCCAGCGGACGCTCACGCGCACCCGACGGCGGCAATACTGGCAGTTCAATAGCGATGGCGGCGGCAATGTCTTCGATACGGCTGGCACGAATCGCCAGGGTGCGCAGGCCGTGGGAGCGGCACACACGCATCAGGCCGGGCAGGTCAATCGCACCTTGGCCGGCCGGCAGTTTGTCCAGGGCCAGCACCAGCGGGGCGTTGTTGAAGAAGTTCGGCGCCAGGGCGACCTTGGCGGCAAGCTGGCGGTCCAGGGCGTCGAGGTCGTTGCGGGCGAGTTCCAGCACGGTGATGGCGAGCATGCTGCCTTTCAGCTGGAACACGGGATCTTGGTCTAGCGGTTCGGTTTGGCTCATGGTCGGCAAAAGCGGCTTGTCACGAAAAGTGTCGAGACTTATAACGAGAACACTCACTGGCCGCAAGCCGAGTCGAACCGTTGTAGAATGCGCGGCCCTGTCTTTACCGGAATCTGTAATGGATCGCCCGCGTTTTCGAGCTGTATTTTTTCACCCGCGTTTTTGGCTGTTATGGCTGGGACTCGGCCTGCTGTGGCTGGTCACCCAACTGCCGTACCGTGCGCTGCTGACCATTGGTCGCCTGCTGGGTGCGGGCATGTACCGAGTGGCCGGCGAACGTCGGCGCATCGCCGCACGCAACCTCGAACTGTGCTTCCCGGAAAAATCCGCCAAGGAGCGTAAGCGACTGCTCAAGGAAAACTTTGCCTCCACCGGCATCGCCTTCTTTGAAATGGCCATGAGCTGGTGGTGGTCGCGCCAGCGCCTGGCGCGCCTGGCTCATGTCGAGGGCCTTGAGCACCTCAAGCAGGCCCAGCTGGATGGCAAGGGCGTGATCCTGATGGCCCTGCACTTCACCACCCTGGAAATCGGCGCGGCTCTGCTGGGGCAGAAGCACACCATTGATGGCATGTACCGCGAGCACGGCAACCCGTTGTTCGATTACATCCAGCGCCGTGGCCGCGAGCGCCATAACCTCGATTCCCTGGCGGTCGAGCGCGAGGACGTGCGCGGCATGCTCAAGTTGCTGCGCGCCGGCCGTGCCATCTGGTACGCACCGGACCAGGACTACGGCGCCAAGCAAAGCATCTTCGTGCCGCTGTTCGGCATCCAGGCCGCTACGGTGCCCGCCACCAGCAAGTTCGCCAAGCTGGGCAAGGCGCTGGTGGTGCCGTTCACCCAGCAGCGCCTGGCGGATGGCAGCGGTTACCGGCTGGTGATCCACCCGCCATTGACCGACTTCCCCGGTGAAAGCGATGAGGCCGACTGCCTGCGCATCAACCAGTGGGTCGAAGCCTCGGTACGCGAATGCCCCGAGCAATACCTGTGGACCCATCGCCGCTTCAAGAGCCGGCCACCGGGCGAACCCAAGCTGTACGAAAAACGCCGTTGATCTGAAGTCTCTATTTCTACACATGGAGTGATGCGATGCGCCCAGCTGAACCGGTTACAGGTTTGATTCTTTCCGGCGGCGGGGCGCGAGCGGCGTATCAGGTAGGGGTGTTGGCGGCGATTGCCGAGCTGTTGCCGCCGGGGGCGCCCAATCCTTTCCCGGTGATCGTCGGCACCTCGGCCGGTGCGATCAACGCGGTGAGCCTGGCCAGTGGCGCCATGGACTTCACGGCGGCCATCCAGCGCCTTACCGCGTTCTGGCAAGGCTTTCGCAGCCACCTGGTGCTGCGCAGCGACTGGCCGGGGGTGATTCGCCAGGCGAGCCGCTTCTTTATCCACAGCCTGCTGGGCATCGGCGCCCAGGTGCCGGTCGCCTTGCTCAATAGCTCGCCGTTGCGCGAGTTGCTGCAGGAGCGTTTGAACCTGGATGGCATCAATGAGGCGATTCGCCACAAGCATTTACATGCAGTGGCGGTGACCGCCTTCGGTTACGAGTCCGGGCAAGCCGTGACCTTTTACCAGGGCGGCGGCACCATCGACGCCTGGCTGCGCCATCGGCGTATCGGCATGCCGACTCAACTGACGGTCGAGCATCTGCTGGCCAGTTCGGCGATCCCCTTGCTGTTTGCCCCGGTGAAACTCGACCAGGAATATTTCGGCGATGGCGCCGTGCGGCAATCGGCGCCCATCAGCCCGGCGCTGCACCTGGGGGCTACGCGTGTGCTGGTGGTAGGGGTCAGCGGCAACCCACGGGGCAATGAACCGGCGACACAGCGCACCTACACCGGCCAGGAACCCACGCTGGCGCAGATCGGTGGACACATGCTCAACAGCACATTCATTGACAGCCTGGAAAGTGATATCGAACTGCTCGAACGTCTCAACCAGTTCAGTCATGTGTTGCCGGCGGATGCGGCGATACAGGGCTTGGCGCCGGTGGAAGTGCTGGTGATTGCACCGAGTCAGCCCATCGACGAAATCGCCGCGCGGCATCGGCAGGAATTGCCGGCGGCTTTAAGGTTGTTCTTGCGTGGGCCGGGGGCGACCAAGACGAGCGGGGCGGGGGTGTTGAGTTACTTGTTGTTCGAGGCGGGGTATTGCAGCGAGTTGATTGAATTGGGCAGGCGCGACGCGTTGGCCAAGCGCGAGGAAATCACGCGATTCCTCGGCCTTTCCCCACGCTGAATGTGGGAGCTGGCTTGCCTGCGATAGCCGCGGGTCATTCAATGCACTTGGCACAGACAGACCGCTATCGCAGGCAAGCCAGCTCCCACATTAGATCGGTGGTGTTCAGTTAGAAGTGGTACTTGACCAGGAAGCTTGCGGTGTCCTGGTTGGTCTTGAACGCGCCGGAATCCTCGATCCCGTACTTGTTCTTCCAGTAGTCGTATTCAAAGCCCACATACAACTGTTTGTCGCCCCAGTGCAGCGCCTTGCCCAGGTCATATTTGACCTGTGGGTTGAAGTGCAGGTTGGCGTGGTAAGTGCCACGGGCGTTCTTGTCGTTGTCCGTGACCCAGTCCATAAAACCGTCGATCAGGATGTCGGAGCTGCCCACAGGGAGGGTGTACGACCATACCGGGGTGATCTGCCACACACCGTCACCCGGGCGATTGCCTTCGGTCTGGCGCTGGTAGAAGTTCAGCTGGAAGTAATCGAAACCCGGGATGTTCAGGTCGAAGCCCGGGCCCACCAGATAGGACTCGTTGTCGCCTTCGCCGAACTCATACGTCAACGCCAGTAATACGTCCTTGATCGGGCCGAAGGACAAGTCCTTGTCCAGAATCTTGCCGAACGATAAACGTGGGCTGAACTCACCGTAGTAAGTACTTGGGCCGACATTGCCGTCTTCCTTACCGTTGTAAAAGATGCGGTCGAGGAAGAAGAAGTTGTCGCCGTACTTCCATGCGTCGGCATGTTCGAAGGTGACGGTTTGCTGGATCTGCGGGTTAACGGTAAAGCTCTTGCCCCACAGGTAGGTCAGGCTGTTGTTCTGCCACTGCAACAGGTCACCGGCCACGGCCTGGCCACCAGCCAGCAGGGATCCCGCCAGCATCAAGCCTTTGAACATAGGTTTCATTCGGTTGCTCCCGAGTTAAAGTTTTATGGTTTTTCTTCTACGCAGGCGCTCTGGTGTGGCGCCTTTTGGTTCGCTGCAAAAATCGTCTGTTCGGTCAGCTTTGATGCTTTTAGCAAGAGCTGCGCCAAGCTGTTTAAAAAGCCAAAAAATCCCTGTCGGCTGCAGTGGATGCAGTCGAATTCAGAGGGCTTTTGCGTACTTTGGCAGCAGACATGAGGCCGGGGTAAGTTGGCCTTGCAGTCAGCTTTTACATTCGCTGTTTTTTTTTGAGTCGATTCGAGCGGGCGCGGAGAATACTGGCTCCAAAGCCTTGGCTCAAGTGCGCTGTTAAAGAGCGCGTGGGGCGAGAATGGGGCACGGCGTGTGGCCGGCCCCAGGTGAATGGCGTGCATGTAGGTGTTCCCTGTCTGTTGTTATTTTTTTACTAACAAAGGAATCAATGCGTGTGGGCAACGGCGGGGCGTTCCGCACCGCCGAGAATGTTGAACAGGATGTTCAGCGACAACGCGCTGAGGGTGGCCATGGCGATCCCGCTATGAGTAATCGGGCTCATCCACAGCGGTAGTTGTGCGAAGAACTCCGGGCGTACTACCGGGATAAGCCCCATGCCGATACTCACGGCCACCAGCAGTTGGTTGCGGCGGTCGGCAATGTCGGCTTCCTGGAGGATCTTGATTCCGGTGGCTGCGACCATGCCGAACATCGCAATTGCCGCGCCGCCGAGCACTGCCGGGGGGATCGACGCCACCAGGAATGCGGCCTTGGGCAACAGGCTGAGCACGATCAGAAACACCCCGGCCATGATCGTCACCGAGCGGCAACGTACGCCGGTCATCTGCACCAGGCCGATATTCTGCGCGAACGAGGAGTGGGTAAAGGTGTTGAAGAACCCGGCGAAGAACGAGGCGCCCGCATCACACAGCAGGCCCCGGCGCAGCATCTTCGGCGTGACGTCCTGGCCGGTGATCTTGCCCAGCGCGAGGAACATCCCGGTGGACTCGACAAAGATGATCACCACCACCAGGCACATCGACAGGATCGGCGCCAATTCAAATGTGGGCATGCCGAAGTGCAGCGGCGTCACCACCTGCACCCACGGTGCCTGGGCCAGGCCACTGAGGTCGACCATGCCGATCACGCCGCACAGGCCGTAACCCAGGCCCATGCCGATCAGCACCGAGATGTTCACCCAGAAGCCGCGCATAAAGCGGTTGATCAGCAGGATGGTGGCCAGTACCAGGGCGGCAATCGCCAGGTAAATCGGCGAGCCAAAGGTGGCCGCCGCGCTGCCGCCGCCAGCCCAGTTCACGGCCACCGGGAACAGCGACAGGCCGATGGCGGTGATCACGGTGCCGGTCACCAGCGGCGGGAAGAAGCGCACGACCTTGGACATGAACGGTGCGATCAACATGCCGAAGAACCCGGCGGCGATGGTCGCGCCGAAGATCCCCTGCAAACCGATCCCGGGCATGCCGGCCATGGCGACCATGCTGCCGACGGCGGCGAAACTGGCGCCCATCATCACCGGCATGCGAATGCCGACCGGGCCGATGCCGAACGATTGCACCACCGTGGCAATGCCGGCCACCAGCAGGTCGGCGTTGATCAGAAAGGCGATTTCTTCACGGCTCAAGCCCGCGGCCTGACCAATGATCAAGGGCACGGCGACGGCGCCGCCATACATCAGCAAGACGTGTTGCAGACCTACCAGAATCAGTTGCAAGAGGGGTAGCCGCACCATGGCGGGCGCGGCAGGAATCTGCGGTTCGACTAACTCGGTCATGCAACACCTCGGATCTTTTTTATTGTTGTGTTGTTTGGCATTCAATTGCCGGGTGGAGCTCAATTTTCAAGCCTGCATAGGGCTAAATGTGGGAGCTGGCTTGCCTGCGATAGCGGTGGGTCAGCAACTCATTGGGTGACTGAAACACTGCAATCGCAGGCAAGCCAGCTCCCACACTGGAACTCTGCGAATCTGTCAGTTGGTACGAGCCCCCTGATTGATCCAGGTGCCGATCAAATCCCGCTCTTGCTGGGTCATCTGGGTAATGTTACCCAGCGGCATGATCTGGCTGGCCACGGCCTGCGCTTGAATCCGCGCCGCCTGCTGCTGGATCTGCGCCGGGGTGTCGAACATCACCCCCGCCGGCGCGGTGCTGAACAACGGGCTGGTGGGCTTGGCCGAATGGCACACGGCGCAGCGTTCCTGGATCACCCCGTGCACCTTATCGAAATCAATCGTGGCCTGGGCCGGTGCGGCGGGAGCAGCAGGTTCTGCCGCAGCGGCTGGCGCGGCAGGTTTCAAGCCACCCCCCAATGCGGTTTCCGGCAATGGCTGGTACTCGATGGCGGCAGGTGCCTTGGCCACGTCCGGTGCAGTTGCCACCGGTTTGGGGCCGGTCACGTACGCCAGGCAAATCATCGCCAGGGCGCCAACGGGCAAGGTCCACGCGTACTTCTGGCTGTTGTGCCGAGTGTTGAAGTAGTGCCGCACCAACACCGCTGCCACCGCGATACCGGCCAGGATCAGCCAGTTATATTGGCTGCCGTAGGTGCTCGGGAAGTGGTTGCTGATCATGATGAACAGCACGGGCAAGGTGAAGTAGTTGTTGTGCCGCGAACGCAGCAAACCCTTGGCCGGCAGGGCCGGGTCGGGTGTGCGGTTCTCTGCAATGGCGGCAACCAGTGCGCGTTGCGCCGGCATGATGATGCGGAACACGTTACCCACCATGATCGTGCCGATCACCGCACCCACGTGCAGGTAAGCGCCACGGCCACTGAACACTTTGCTGAAGCCGTACGCGGCGGCAATCAACAGCACGAACAGGATAAAACCGAGCAGGGCAGGGCGCTTGCCCAGGGCCGAGTCGCAGAGGAACGAGTAGATGAACCAGCCGGCGAACAGTGAGCCGATGCCCAGCAAGACGCCTTCGGTGCCGCTCAAGGTGCTGCCGGGAGCCAGCAGGTAGAGCGTAGGGTTCAGGTAGAACACCACGCACAGCAGCGCGACGCCCGACATCCAGGTGAAATAGGCTTCCCATTTGAACCAGTGCAGATTGTCCGGCATGGTCGGCGGGGCCAATTTGTACTTTTCCAGGTGGTAGATACCGCCACCGTGGATCGCCCACAAGTCACCGGCCAGGCCGTCTTTGGGGTTGACGCGATTAAGGTTGTTTTCCAGCCAGACGAAATAGAAGGAAGCGCCGATCCACGCGACGCCAGTGATCATGTGAACCCAGCGCACGCTAAGGTTCAGCCATTCCAACAGATGTGCTTCCACAGTCTTTACCTCTCGCCTGTCACCCTTGTTGTCGGGTGATCCGGCCTTCTCTTATTGGTGGGGGGCGAGGATCAACCGCTCATCCTCTTTGAAAAAATGCTCATCGCAGTTATTGCCTGTGCCACTGCGATCAACCACCAGGAAGTCATCCCGCTTTTCGATCGTCAGCACCGGGTGGTGCCAGACGCCGCGATGGTAATTAATGCCCTGCCTGCCGTTGGTAACGAAGGCGCGGACCAAGCCCGATACAGGTGCATCGCCAAGTGGCGCGACCACGATCAGAAAGGGGTTGCCGAGCAGCGGAATAAAAGCCTGGCTGCCCAGCGGGTGTCTCTCCAGCATGCACACGGTCAGCGGCATATCCAGCGCATCGGCGCGGAAGATGCTGATGATCGCGTTGTCTTCCGGCTTGGCGGTTTGCACCGTTGCCAGTTTGTGAAAGCGCATGGTCGACCCGTTGTTGATCATGAAGTGATCGCTGCCATCGGTTTCGATAACGTCACCGAAAGGGGCGAAGGCTTCTTTGGTCAGGGGTTCGATCATCAGTGTGCGCATGGCTGTCTTCTTATCCGGATTCTGTGTTGTTTGGTCTGCTTTTGTGGCGAGGGAGCTTGCTCCCGTTGGACTGCGCAGCAGTCCCATCTCTTGGGGCCGCTTCGCGACCCAACGCGGGCAAGCCCGCTCGCCACGGGGGGGGCTGCGCTTATTTAGCGACCTTGCCCAATACCCGCAGGCGGCTCACACCACCATCCGGGAACACGTTCAGGCGGATGTGGGTAATCGGCCCCAGTGCCTTGATCTGCTCGGCAAACGTGTGTTCAGCGTGCATTTCCAGCTTCTGCGCCGGCAGCAGTTCGCGCCAGAACAGCGATTGGGTTTCGATCTGGCTATCGGTGCCGCCCTTGACAAAGGCGCCCTGGATCGAGCAAGTGTCCGGGTAGTTGCCCTTGAAGTGCAGGGTGTCGACGATGATTTTCTCGATCTCGCCCGGGTGGCCCAGGGCGACGATCACCCAGTCATTGCCTGGCGTGCGACGACGTGCGGTTTCCCAGCCATCACCCATGTTGACGCCACGGCCCGGGTTGAGGATGTTGCTCATGCGACCGAAGTGTTCATCAGAGCAGGCCAGCGCACGACCGCCGTTCAAGGCTGCAGCCAGGTCGATTTGTTCGTTGTCGCCCACCGAGGACCAGTCGCGGAACGGCACGCCGTACACGCGCAGGCGGGCCACGCCGCCATCCGGGTAGATGTTGAAACGCAGGTGGCTGAATGCCTGGTCGTTGTTGATCTCGTGGTAGTGGTGGCTGTTGCCTTGCAGCTCGACGGCCGAGAGCACTTCAACCCACTGAGTGTTGGCATCCGGCTCGCCGGACGCCAGGAAGCAGGCTTCCAGCGACGCCGACGGCGGGTAGTTGCCGGTGAAGAATGAAGTGTCGATGTCCACGCCTTTGATCGAGCCCGGTACGCCCAGGCGGATCACCGCACTGTCGTAGCCTTCGAAGCGCTTGCGGCGCGACTCCCAGCCGTCCATCCACTTGCCGTTGTCATCGAAAACGCCCTCCTTCCACACAGCCGGGGTCGGCTGGAACAGGCGGTTGGCGTCGGCGAACCAGTCATCGGTCACCGAAAGGATCTTGGTGCCCAGACGCGCGTCGGCCAGGTTGACGAACTTCTCGAAAGGTACGGGTTGCGCTTTCATTCTTCTTGTCTGCCTTAAATAGAGTGGCTTGGGATGCTCGCCAGGCCCTGGGCGTTCATGAATCGCTCGGGCCAGGTCTGCTTAAAGAGTCAGTAATCGGAACAACGCGATTTTGTTGATCTCGTCCAGCGCACATTTGAACTCGACTTCCACCGAGTTGTGAATGCGCGTTTCGAACGCGGCGAGGATCTGGTGCCGGTTGCTGCCTTTTACCGCCATGATGAAGGGAAACTTGAACTTGGCCTTGTAGGCGTCGTTCAGCTCGGTGAAGCGAGAAAACTCTTCGGCCGTGCATTGGTGAATCCCCGCGCCAGCTTGCTCATCGGTGCTGGCTTGGGTGAGTTGGCCCTGGACGGCAGCTTTGCCGGCCAGGTCCGGGTGAGCGTTGATCAGTGCCAACTGGCTGGCATGATCGGCGCGGAGCAGGATGTTGCTCATGCGCTGGTGCAGGGTTTCGATCTGGTCGATCGACGCGTCCTGGCCCAGGTCGAAGGCTTTTTCGGCCACCCATGGCGAATGTTCGTAGATGTCGGCAAAGGCTGTCACGAATTCATCGCGGCTCAGGCTCGACGGTTTCAACGTCTGGAAAGCGGTCACTTGGCGGCTCCCTGGTACGGATGGGTGTCATGCCAGTGGCGGGCAATGTCCACGCGGCGGGTGAACCACACCTGTTCATGGCCCTTGGCGTATTCGATAAAGCGCTTCAAGGAGGCCAGGCGCGCAGGGCGGCCGATCAGGCGGCAATGCAGGCCGATGGAGAGCATCTTCGGTGCTTCGGCGCCCTCGGCGTAGAGCACGTCGAACGCGTCTTTGAGGTATTCGAAAAAGTCATCGCCCTTGTTGAAACCCTGCACCTGGGTGAAACGCATATCGTTGGTGTCCAGGGTGTACGGAATCACCAGGTGCGGCTTGCCGGTGGGGGTGTTGGGTTCCCAGTAGGGCAAGTCGTCGTCGTAGGTGTCGCAGTCATACAGAAAGCCGCCTTCCTCCATCACCAACCGACGGGTATTGGGGCCGGTGCGCCCGGTGTACCAGCCCAGTGGGCGCTCGCCGGTCAGTTCGGTGAGGATGCGGATCGCTTCGAGCATATGCTCGCGCTCCTGGGCCTCGTCCATATACTGGTAGTCGATCCAGCGGTAGCCGTGGCTGCAGATCTCATGGCCGGCCTCGACCATGGCGCGGATCACCTCCGGGTGGCGCTGGGCGGCCATGGCCACGGCGAAGATGGTCAACGGAATGTCGAATTCTTTAAACAGCTTGAGGATGCGCCACACGCCGGCACGGCTGCCGTATTCGTAAAGCGACTCCATGCTCATGTTGCGTGCGCCTTGCAACGGCTGGGCCGAGACCATTTCCGAGAGGAAGGCTTCGGACTCTTTGTCGCCATGCAGGATGTTGCGCTCGCCGCCTTCTTCGTAGTTGAGTACGAACGACAAAGCGATGCGCGCCTTGCCCGGCCAGTGGGGGTGAGGAGGGTTACTGCCGTAACCGATCAGGTCGCGTGGGTAGTCAGCGCTCACTGCAGTCTTCCTTCTTGTTCGTGGTAGCAAGTGTGTGGCGGCCAGCGAAAAGACTGGGTGGCGTCACAGCGATGGACTGATTGTATACAACTTGATGGTCACTTTGTAAGCCTGTATTTCTGCATTTTTTCCAAGCGGTTGCCCCAGCTTAGCACTGCAAGAAACTTGCCTGGTTGGTCAGTAAATGGATAAAAGGTCGTTTAAAAGCAAGGCGTGTTGAGAATTCGCAATGAGGATCACGGCGGGCAAGGGTATGCCGCTCTTTGTGATTTTTATTGTGTACAATTTTTATTAAAAGTGTCTTAATCAGCTCGTCGCCGACTTTTGCATGCCCCGTACATGCCCCAAAAAGATGCGGCCTATTTCACCTCATACAAGGGAGCCCCGCCCCATGGGACGACTGACCACACACGTGCTGGACGCAGCCCACGGCTGCCCCGGCAGCGCCATCCAGGTTGATCTGTACCGCGTCGAAGGCGCGCAGCTGGAGCTGGTCGCCAGCGCCGTGACCAACAGCGACGGCCGTTGCGACGCGCCGCTGCTGCAGGGTGATGCCTACCGCAGCGGCGTCTACCAGCTGCAATTCAGTGCAGGCGACTACTATCGTGCCCGTGGCGTGCAGTTGCCGGAGCCGGCCTTTCTCGATGTGGTGGTGCTGCGCTTCGGCATCAGTGCCGAACAGGACCACTACCATGTGCCTTTGCTGATTTCGCCTTACAGCTACTCCACCTATCGCGGTAGCTGAGTCGTCACCTCGCTTCACACCCCCAAAGCTCTTCGTTGGTTTTTCGCCCGCCCACACTGCGGGCTTTTTTTTGCCTGAGTGTTCAGCGAACCCGGCAGCACAGAGGCTGCCGGGCACTGTGAATCAACGACTCAACAACGATGCCGCCCCTGCGCCACCGAACAACCCGGCACTGACCCGGTTGAACCAGCTCTGGCCTTTGCCGCTGCGCAGGTAACGCGCCGCGCCATGGGCACCCAGGCCGTACGCCAACTTGCACAGCAGGTCGAGGACGGTCCAGGTGGCGATCATGATCAGCAACTGCGGCAAAAATGCCTGTTCGGCACTCAGAAACTGCGGCAGGAAGGCGGCGAAAAACAGGATGTCTTTCGGGTTGCTCGCGCCCAGCACAAAGGCGCGGCCGAACAGCGCACGAAAGCGTGGCGTGCTAGCCACTTGCGGCACTTGCGCACCGTGGGCCGGTTGCCGCGATTGCTGCCAGCTCTGCCAGGCGAGGTAGAACAGGTACAGTGCGCCGACGATCTTCAGCGCGCTGAACAGTTGCTCCGAAGCGAGCAGCAATGCGCCCAGGCCCAGTGCCGAGGCGCTCAACAGGCAGATCGACGCGATTACCCCGCCGAGAAACGCCGGGTACGAGCGGCGCAGGCCGTAGTTCAGGCTGTTGCTGATCATCAGCAACGACAGCGGCCCCGGGATCAGGATCACCACCAGCGCAGCGCCGCTGAACAGCAGCCAGGTTTCCAGACTCATTGCTTGCTCCTTTTTTATAGAAAGATGAACTTGGCGATAAAGATCGCGCACAGCACCCACAGGCTGACGGAAATCTCGCGGTACTTGCCGGTGCCGGCCTTGAGCGCCACGTAAGTGATAAAACCCAGGGCGATACCGTCGGCGACCGAGAAGGTCAGCGGCATCATGATCGCAGTGACGATCGCCGGGATGCTGTCGGTCGCTTCATCCCAATTGATGTGAGCCATGCTCGCCATCATCAGCATCGCCACGTAAATCAGCGCGCCCGCCGTGGCATAGGCCGGGATCATGCCTGCCAGCGGTGCAAAAAACATCGCTGCCACAAACAGCACACCCACGGTCACCGCCGTCAGCCCGGTGCGGCCTCCGGCAGCCACACCGGCGGCGCTTTCCACGTAACTGGTCACCGGCGGCACACCGACCATGGCACCAAACACACTGGAGGCGCTGTCGGCCTTCAGGGCGCGGGACAGGTTGTCGATCTTGCCGTCGGCATTCACCAGCCCGGCGCGTTGCGCAACGCCCATCAGTGTACCGGCAGTATCAAACATGTGCACAAACAGAAAGGCAAATACCACACTGATCATGCTGACATTGAATACACCCTTGATGTCCATCGCCATCCAGGTCGGTGCGAGGCTTGGCGGGGTGGAAAGGATGCCGTTGTAGTGCACCAGGTCCAGGCCCCAGCCCGCCAGCGTCACGGCGATGATGCTGATGAGGATCGCGCCGAACACTCGGTGGTAGCTGAGGATCGCGATCAGCAGGAAGCATATCGCCGCCAGCAGCGGCGCGGGCTCATGCAGCGAGCCGAGTTTGATCAGGGTGGCCGGACTGTCGACGATGATGCCGGCGGTTTTCAGGCCGATCACCCCCAGAAACAAACCGACACCGGCGCCCATGGCATGGCGCAGGCTCACCGGAATGCTGTTGAGCAGCCATTCACGCACCCGTGAGAGCGTGAGGCCCATAAACAGCACCCCGGAAATAAACACCGCGCCCAGCGCGGTTTCCCAGTGGTAACCCATGGTGCCGACCACGGTGTAGGTAAAAAATGCGTTGAGGCCCATGCCCGGCGCGAGTCCTACCGGCCAGTTGGCGTAGAGGCCCATCAACAGGCAACCCAGCGCGGCGGCGATGCAGGTGGCGACGAACGCCGCGCCGTGGTCAATGCCGGCGTCGGCCATGATGTTCGGGTTGACGAAGATGATGTAAGCCATGGTGATAAAGGTGGTGAGGCCGGCGATCAGCTCGGTCTTCACTGTGGTGCCATGCAGGCGCAGTTTGAACAGGCGTTCCAGCCAGCCGTTCTGTGAGGGGGCAAGGTCGAGCGTTGGGGCTTCGGATTTGCGGCTATCCACAGCGAGTACTCCTCAAGAGTTTTATTGTTATTTCCAGCGCCGGACACGGGTGTGGGCAGCGGCGCTTTGAGGTACTGGCGGGTTTTTGTTGACCAATAGGTCAGGAACTCGCACGAAGCGAATTATGCTTTTGTATACAAATAAAGCAAATAATGTTTTCGATTGTCTGGGCGAAAGGGGATGAAAGGCCACTTGAGGATGAGCAATTTTGTAAGTTGGACCCGCCTTTGTGGCAAGCCCGCTCGCCACAACAAGCCTCCTTGCCACAACCAGCCTGCTTGCACAGTCAGCCAAACCACTACGAGGGTCAAGGCTGGCTGGCGAGGGCTTGGTTGACCGCCAGCCATCCGTTTACCGCTTCTTCTCCGGCTTCGCTGAACGCGCGCTGCAACAGCTTCACCTGTTCGCGCCGCAGCGACTGCTCGAAGCGCAGCCCCTCTTCAGTCAGTTCCAGCAGGCGTTTGCGCTTGTCGGACTCGGACGCAACGCTGTTCACCAGGTGCATTTCCTGCAATTGGCGCAGCGGCATGTTCAGCGCCTGCTTGCTCACACCGAGCAATTCCAGCAGTTCCTTCACGCTCAGGGCGGGGTAGCGGGCAATAAAAAACACGATGCGCTGGTGCACCCGGCTCAGGCCGCGGCGTTCGAGCATTTCGTCGGCCTTGGCGGTAAACGCCTGGTATCCGAAGAAGAACGCTTCCATGGCTTGTTGCTGGCTGCTTTGGTTTTTAAGGTCAAGCATATTGACGTATCCAATCAAGCTGTCGTAATTTCGGTCAACCAGTTTGACGTATTTTCCACAGACTTTGCTACCGGTGACCTTATGGCCTTCTCCGAACGTGTTACGCGCCTCAAAAGCTCCTTGATCCGTGAAATCCTCGCAGCGGCCCAGCGTCCGGAAGTGATGTCGTTTGCCGGGGGCCTGCCCGCCGAAGCCATGTTGCCGGCGCTGAATTGGGACGATATGCCGCTGAACATCGGCCAGTACGGCATGAGCGAGGGCGAGCCGCAGCTGCGTGAATTGCTCGCGGCCGAGGCCCGGGCCCTGGGTGTGCCGTGCCAGGCCAGCCAGGTGCTGGTGGTCAGCGGGTCTCAGCAAACCCTGGACCTGGCGGCCAAGCTGTATATCGACAAGGGCACGAAGGTCCTGCTGGAAGGCCCGACCTACCTGGCCGCATTGCAGATTTTCCAACTGTTCGGCGCCGACTGCCTCACCGTGCAACTGGAGGCTGATGGCCCTGACCTGGCCAGCCTGCGCGTCAACCTCGAACGCCACCGTCCAGCGTTCATCTACCTTATCCCGACGTTCCAGAACCCTTCGGCCGTGCGCTACAGCGAGGCCAAACGCGCGGCCGTCGCCGCGTTGCTGGATGAGTTCGGCGTAACCCTGATTGAAGACGAGCCCTACCGCGAGCTGACGTTCGACGGCGGCAGCGCGCAGCCCATCGTCGGCCGCCTGAAAAAATCCAGCTGGATCTACACCGGCACCGTCTCCAAGACCCTGTTGCCGGGCCTGCGTGTGGGTTACCTGATCGCCAGCCCGGACCTGTTCCCGCACCTGCTCAAGCTCAAGCAGTCGGCGGATCTGCACACCAACCGCGTCGGCCAGTGGCAGGCGATGCAATGGATCGGCACGCAAAAATACCAGCAACACCTGGTGCAACTGCGCAGCTTCTACCGTGAACGCCGCGATGCTTTCCAGGCGGCATTGGCGCGCCACTTCAGTGAGCTGGCGGACTGGCAAGTGCCCCAGGGTGGATTATTCTTCTGGCTGACCTTGAAACAGCCGCTCGATACCCGCACCTTGTTGGCTCCTGCGCTCGATCAGGACGTCGCGTTCATGCCCGGTGAACCATTCTTTTCCGAGCCGGATCAGCACCTTGGCTCACTGCGACTGAATTTCAGCCATATCGACCCGTCCCGTCTGGACGAAGGTCTCAAGCGCCTGGCCGCAGTGGTCCGTCAAGCACAGCACGCGCAAGCGGCATAAGGGGAGCCCCATGTACAAGGTTTATGGCGATTACAAGTCGGGCAATTGCTACAAGGTCAAACTGATGCTCAACCTGCTGGGCATCCCGTACCAATGGATTGATGTCGATATCCTCAAGGGCGACACCCAGACCGCCGAGTTCCTGGCCAAGAACCCCAACGGCAAGATCCCGGTGCTGGAACTCGAAGACGGCACCTGCCTGTGGGAGTCCAACGCGATCCTCAACTTCCTGGCCGATGGCAGCGAGTTCTTGCCGGCCGAGCCGCGCCTGCGCACGCAAGTGTTGCAGTGGCAGTTTTTTGAACAGTACAGCCATGAGCCGTACATTGCGGTGGCGCGGTTTATCCAGTTTTACCTGGGCTTGCCGGAAGACCGCCAAGAGGAATACAAGAAGTTGCACAAGGGTGGTTACAAGGCCCTCAAGGTCATGGAACGCCAACTGCAACTGACGCCGTACCTGGTGGGTGAGCAGTTCTCCATCGCCGATGTGGCCTTGTACGCCTACACCCATGTGGCCCATGAGGGCGGCTTCGACCTGGACGCCTACCCGGGTGTGCAGGCGTGGCTCAAGCGCGTCGCCAGCCATCCCAAACACGTAGCGATGCTCGACTGATTCACTCGATCAACTGTGGGAGCTGGCTTGCCTGCGATAGCATCAGATCGGTTCAACAGATAAATCGAGGTGTCTGCATCGCAGGCAAGCCAGCTCCCACATTTAGCTAGATGTTGTGCCGGATAACTCGTTATGCAGCAGCTCGAAGCAGCGTTGTGCTGCCGGGCTTAGCCCCATCCCGCTGCGACTGATCAACCCGATCTCGCGGTTCACCCCGGGATGATCAATGTGGATGCGCTTCAACCCCTCCAGGCTGTCCGCCGCCGACTCCGGTAGCACACTGATCCCCAACCCCTGACGCACCAAGGCGAGCACCGTCGACATATAGTTGGCCTCCATGCCCGCGTTCATCCTCAGCCGTGTCTCATCAAATAACGCATCGACCTGTTCACGCACGCTGCTGTCGCGCCCAGTGAGAATGATTGGCTGGTCCGCC
This sequence comes from Pseudomonas viridiflava, assembly GCF_900591205.1. GTDB lineage: Bacteria > Pseudomonadota > Gammaproteobacteria > Pseudomonadales > Pseudomonadaceae > Aquipseudomonas. The sequence continues at coordinate 21,162 of NZ_UUPU01000019.1, read as the reverse complement.
AGTTGCTCCAGGGTCAGTTGGCGATGACGTGTGAGCGGATGCCCTTGCGGCACAAAGGCACACAGTCGGTCATTCAGAACTGGCACGAATTCCAGGCCATGGCTCAGTCGCGCCCGCACGCCGATGCCGAAATCCACTTCGCCGGCGCGTACCTGAGCATGAATACGGTGGGCCACCAGGTCATGCAGGCGCACTTCGATGCCGGCAAAACGCTCGCGAAACAGGCGCAAGGCGGGCGGTAGGGTGCCGGCACAGACCGAGGGCAGGGCGGCGATGGTCACGACGCCACGGCGCAAGGCAGCCAGGTCGCGGGAGCCGGTGACGATGTTGTCCAGGTCCAGCAGCAGTTTTTCCATCGGACCGCGTGCGTCCTGGCCGGCAGCGGTGATGCTCACATGGCGTGGGCTGCGGTCGAGCAGGGCGACGCCGAGCCAATCTTCCAGTTGTTGCACCTGCACCGTCAGCGCCGAGGGCGACAGATGCAACTCGTTGGCGGCCTTGGTAAAGCTGCCGGTACGGGCTACGGCCAGAAACGCCTGGATGTGCTGGATCGAATTTTTCATTGTTATTTTTCTCGAGCGTTTTGTTTTTTCGAACATGACTTGCTGAACATTCCAATTTACAAAGGGTAACGCGATTCCAATACTCGGGGGAAAACAATAACCGGCCGCAAAGGCCGCTCTGGAGTAACCCATGCTCGCTACCCTGGGTGTCATCACCATCCTGTGCCTGCTCGCTGCCGTCATGAGCAAACGCCTCTCGCCACTGGTGGCCCTGATTGCCTTGCCGATCATCGCCGCGCTGCTCGGCGGGTTCGGCCTGCAAACCAGTGCCTTCATCATTACCGGTATCAAGAACGTCGCCCCTGTGGTGGGCATGTTTGTGTTCGCGATTCTGTTTTTCGGGATCATGACCGACGCAGGCATGCTTGACCCCATCATTGATCGCATCCTGCGCACTGTAGGGACGCGTCCTACACGAATTGTGGTCGGCACTGCGACCCTGGCCCTGTTGGTGCACTTGGATGGCTCCGGCGCGGTGACCTTTCTGGTGACGGTGCCGGCAATGCTGCCGCTGTACACGCGGCTGGGTATCGACAAACGCATCCTCGCCTGTGTGTGTGCAATGGCCGCCGGGGTCAATTTCCTGCCATGGACCGGGCCGGTACTGCGCTCCTCGGCGGCGCTGCATGTGCCGGTCGCGGACCTGTTCCAACCGCTGATTCCGGTGCAGATCGTCGGCCTGATTTTCGTATTTGCCTGTGCCTGGTGGCTCGGCCATCGCGAAGAAAAACGCCTGGGCCTCGGTGCCGGCTCCACGGTCGATGCCGTGCCGCAGCGGGTGCTCAGCGACGATGACATCAAGTTGCGCCGGCCGCGCCTGTTCTGGGTCAACCTGGTCCTGACCGTGCTGGTGATGGTGGTGATGATCGCCGGTTGGGTCGACCCGGTGGTGATGTTCATGCTCGGCACCGTGGTGGCGCTGTGCATCAACTACCCGAATGTGGACGCCCAACGCGCACGTATTGATGCCCATGCGAAAACCGCGCTGACCATGGCCAGTATCCTGCTCGCCGCCGGGGTCTTCACCGGCATCATGCAAGGCACCGGCATGCTCAAGGCGATTGCCGAAGTGGCCGTGGCGCAGATTCCGGCCGGCCACGGCAAGCTGATCCCGGCGGTGGTGGGCTTTATTTCGATGCCGCTGAGCATGCTGTTTGACCCCGATTCCTACTATTTCGGCGTGATGCCGGTGATCGCCGAAGTCGGCAAGGCGCTGGGCGTAGACCCACTGCAAGTGGCCCAGGCGTCGTTACTGGGCGTGCACACCACCGGCTTCCCCGTCAGCCCGCTGACCCCGGCGACCTTCCTGTTGGTGGGCCTGTGCAAGATCGAATTGGCCGATCACCAGCGCTTCACCATCCCTTTTCTGTTTGCCGCGTCGGTGTTGATGACCCTGACCGCGTTGCTTCTGGGAGTGATTTGAGATGAAAACCTTGCGCATCGGTTCTGGCGCCGGCTATTCCGGTGACCGTATCGAACCCGCTGTGGAACTGGCCGAACAGGGCGACCTGGATTACCTGGTCTTCGAGTGTCTGGCCGAACGCACCATTGCCCTGGCGCAACAGGCGCGCATCAGCGATCCACAGGGCGGTTACGACCCCCTGTTGAGCGAGCGCATGCGCCGGGTGCTGCCGTTTGTGGGGGTGGGCGCCGGCCGCCGTCGCCTGCGGGTGATCACCAATATGGGCGCGGCCAACCCGGTGTCGGCGGTGATTGAAGTGCGGCGCATCGCCACCGAGCTGGGCCTGAACCTCAAGGTCGTGGCCGCGCTGGGTGATGATGTCCTGGAGGCGTTGGCGCCTGAGCAAATGCTGGATAACGGCCAGACTGTCGGCTCCTTGGGTGAGCGGTTGATATCCGCGAACGCCTACCTGGGCGTAGATGGCATTCTTGAAGCCCTGCGCGCCGACGCCGATGTGGTGATTACCGGGCGTGTGGCGGACCCTTCATTGTTCCTCGCGCCGCAAATGTTTGAGTTCGGCTGGGCGGCGGATGATTGGCAGCGGCTGGGGCGCGGCACGTTGGTCGGGCATTTGCTCGAATGTGCCGGGCAAGTCAGCGGCGGCTATTTTGCCGACCCCGGTTTCAAGGACGTGGATGACCTGGCGCGCCTGGGCTTCCCCTTGGCGGAGATCGCTGCGGACGGCGAAGCAGTGATCACCAAGGTTTCCGGCACCGGTGGCCGGGTCAGCCGCGCCACCTGCACGGAACAATTGATCTACGAAGTGCATGACCCGGCGGCGTACCTCACGCCGGATGTCACCGCCGATTTTTCCGCGGTGGGTTTTGTCGAAGAGGGCGTGGATCGCGTACGTGCCTTGGGTGCCGAGGGCCGAGCGCGGCCGGAGCAGTTGAAGGTCAGCGTCGGCTACCTGGATGGCTGGATCGGCGAAGGGCAGATGTCCTACGGCGGCCCAGGCGCTGTCGCACGGGCACAACTGGCGCGGGATGTCGTGCTCAAGCGTCTGGAGTTGATGGGCGTGAAGATGCAGGACGTGCGCGCCGAGTTGATCGGCATGGATTCGCTCCACGGCCCGCGCAGCCAGGTCGAACCCTGGGAAGTGCGCCTGCGCGTGGCCGCCCGATGTGAAGAGCGCAGCGAAGCGGTACGGGTCGGCAATGAAGTGGAAACGCTCTACACCAACGGTCCGTCGGGCGGCGGCGGTGCCAGCAAAAGTGTGCGTCAGGTGGTGGCGGTGGCGTCGTTGCTACTGCCCCGTGGCGCAGTCAACCCGAGGATCGAAGCATGAAACTGCACACGCTGGCCCATTCCCGCACCGGGGACAAGGGCGATACTTCGAACATCTCGATCATTGCCTATCGTGCTGAGGACTATCCCTTGCTGTGCGAGCAACTTACGGCTGAGCGCGTGGCTGAGTTTTTCAGCGGCTTGCTGGAACCGGGCGCGGCGCCGGTGCGCCGGTATGAGTTGCCCAATGTGCAGGCGCTGAACTTTGTGCTGCCGGGGATCTTGCGCGGCGGCGTCACGCGTTCGCTGGCGCTGGATGCGCATGGCAAGTGCCTGGGTTCGGCCTTATTGGATCTGGACCTGGCAATACCTACTTAACAACACTGCCAAACAACTGTGGGAGCTGGCTTGCCTGCGATAGCAGCACCTCGGTGTAACGGATAAACCGAGGTGTCGGCATCGCAGGCAAGCCAGCTCCCACAAGGATTAACCAGTGTTTGTCAGATAGCCGCAAACCGCTTGTCGAGGTAATCAATGATCACTTTGGAGTCATACATCCAGGTGGTCTGGCCATTTTCTTCGATACGCAGGCACGGCACCTTGATCTTGCCACCTTGCTCCAGCAGGGTCTGGCGGTCCTGTTCGTTGTTCTTCGCGTCCTTCAACGCCACCGGCACATTCAGACGGTGCAGGGTACGGCGGGTCTTTACGCAGAACGGGCAGGCGTGAAACTGGTACAGGGTCAAGTCTTTGGCAGCCGCGTTCACCTGCGCCTGTTGCTCGGCGGGGCGCTGCTTTTTACGCGGGCGGGTCAGGAAGTCGCCCGCGATGATGACGTGGCCGAGGCCCACTCGAAGTGCTTTGACGAACATGGCTGAAACCTCTTGCCCATGAAGAAGGGGCCGCAGCTTACCTGATTTTTGCAGGCGAAAAAAAACCGGCGATGAACGCCGGTTTTTTCTTACGCAGCCCGTTACTTGATCAGGCTGAGGAATTCGCTGCGGGTCGCCGCGTTTTCGCGGAACTCACCCAACATCACCGACGTGATCATCGACGAATTCTGTTTCTCAACACCGCGCATCATCATGCACATGTGCTTGGCCTCGATCACCACCGCCACGCCCAGGGCGCCGGTCACTTGCATTACGGCATCGGCGATCTGGCGGCTGAGGTTTTCCTGGATCTGCAGGCGGCGCGCATACATGTCGACAATCCGCGCGACCTTCGACAGGCCCAGCACTTTGCCGCTCGGGATATACGCAACATGCGCCTTGCCGATAAACGGCAGCAGGTGGTGTTCGCACAGCGAGTACAACTCGATGTCCTTGACCAGCACCATTTCGCTGTTGTCGGAGCTGAACAAGGCACCGTTGGTGACTTCTTCGAGTGTCTGTTCATAGCCGCGGCAAAGGTACTGCATCGCCTTGGCGGCACGCTTTGGCGTGTCGAGCAGGCCCTCGCGGGAAACGTCCTCGCCGAGTTGGCCGAGGATCGCGGTGTAATTCTGTTCCAGGGACATGAAACTACCTGTGGGATTTTCGCAAAGCGCAAGGTTACGGTGGCGGGCACATCGCTGCAAGCCTGACGATGGCACTTGTTACTCGTCGCGCCCTTCCATCATGGTGCGTTTGAGCATCACGTACACCGCCCCCGCACCACCGTGGCGGGCCTGGCACGAGGTAAAACCGAGCACCTGGGCATGCTGGCGCAGCCAGGTGTTGACGTGGCTCTTGATCATCGGGCGCTTGCCGTCCAGCCGCACGGCCTTGCCATGGGTGACGCGCACGCAGCGGATTTCGAATTTGGTGGCTTCTGCGAGGAATGCCCACAGGGTTTCGCGGGCTTTCTCGACGGTCATGCCGTGCAGGTCGAGGCTGCCCTCGAACGGGATCTGGCCGACTTTGAGCTTGCGCATCTGGCTTTCCTGCACACCATCGCGGGCCCACATCAACTCGTCTTCGGGGCCGACGTCGATCACGAACTGGTCCGACAGACCATCCACAGTGGTGGCATCAGTGCGCACGGTCGCGGCCTGGCGCAGTTTGGCGATCTGCGCCCGGTCAGCTTTGGGTTTGCCGGTGTCGGCGCGGTCGTGCTTGATCGGCTTGACGCCGCGCAGCTCGTTTTTGAACAGGGAAAAATCGTCGTCTTGCATGTCAGCCTCCGCGAAGGGCGGGCAGTTTACCTAAATCGCGGCGGCCGGGGCGCAGGAAACGCTATTCAAGCGCCATCAGTCGTGCTTTTTCATCAGGTGTGAGGCGATGTTCAGCGACAGCGGTTGGCGCATCTTCCTACGGCTGCGACGCCACAGCCACACGCCCAGCCACAGCACCAGCAACCCGATCACCACCAGGATAGCCGAGCCGCCAGGGCTGGCATTCAATTCGCCAAGGGCCGGCGAATGACCAAACAGGCCCGCGCCACCAGCGCCGGCCAGCAACACACCTACAATCGCCAGCAACGCGGCAAAGCCGGCTACCAGGCGCAGACGCCAATTACTCGGGCCCTTGGGGCGCAAGCGACGAGCATCAAAACCATCGGATATCTTCATTCCGACCTTTCCTCCAGGGTATCGGCCCTTCGACCGGAAGATACACAGGTTGTTCCTGTACCTGAGGCAATTGCAGCAAATGACAGGCATTTGCGGATGAGCGGGGCAATAAACATTGCCGCGCCGCTCATCAGGGGGTCGATCAGATCAGATCTTTGGTCAGCGCGAGAGTCGCGAAGTTGTCAGCCATGATGGCCATTTCGGTCTGTTGCACATGCTCGGCGCTCAGGATGCCGCCCTTGTAAGGCAGATCGCGGGTCGCGCAGGCGTCCTCCACCAAGGTGCAGCGAAAGCCCAGGTTCTTGGCGGCGCGCACGGTGGTGCTGACGCTGGAGTGGCTCATGAAACCGCAGACGATCAGGTCCAGCGAGCCGAGGTCCTGCAGGTGTTTTTCCAGACCGGTGCCGTGGAAGGCGCTGGGCAGCAGCTTGCCGATGATGGTTTCGTCACCGGCCGGCTCCAGGCCCGGGATGAATTCGCCGCGCTCGCCCTGCGGGTCAAACAGGCCGCCGACCGTGCCCAGGTGGCGCACATGCACGATCGGGCGCCCGGCGTTACGCGCCGCTGCGACCAGTTGCCGGATGTTGGCGACCGCCGCGTCCATACCCGAGAGGGCGAGCGGGCCGCTGAGGTATTCCTTCTGGGCGTCGATGATCACGAGGGTCGCATGGCCAAGGTTGGCGGCTGCGTAACCGCGACCACTGAGTTGAAACATCGTCTTTGGAACGGACATTCTGGGGGCTCCTGTGAGGGGGGCTTTTGTGACATTGTCCACTGGCTGAGCGGTTCTGTGAATCGCTACCATCGTAAGGTACGCCGTTGTTGGCGTGCAGCCATGTCAAGTGGGCGGCTGGTTTAACCGAATGATGGCAATATGGATGAAATCCGACGTATGGCGGGATCTTTTCGTACGTCGTCGGTACAGGCGAAGACTGTTAGAATCGCCAGTCGTTTTTTCCAGGAGTCTGCCCCGTGATCACTTCCCGCCTGCGCACCTTGCGCGACCACATCCGTTGGGCTGTCAGCCGTTTCCATGGGGAAGACCTGTTTTTTGGTCATGGCACCGATAATGCCTGGGACGAAGCCCGGCAGTTGGTGCTCGGCGCCTTGCACCTGCCGTGGGAAATCAATGACAGCTACCTGGATTGCAACCTGGAAGAAGAGGAAATCTCCCACGTGCAGCGCTTGCTGCATCGGCGCATCCACGAGCGTGTGCCGACCGCTTACCTGTTGAAGGAAGCCTGGTTCTGCGGCATGTCATTTATCGTCGACGAGCGTGTGCTGATCCCGCGCTCCCCGATTGGCGAACTGATCGAAAACCGTTTCGAACCCTGGTTGGCCCAGCCTCCGGCACGCATTCTCGACCTGTGCACCGGTTCGGGTTGCATCGGCATCGCGTGTGCCTATGAGTTTCAGGACGCCGAAGTGGTCCTGGGGGACTTGTCTTTTGAAGCGCTGGAAGTGGCGAATCAGAACATCGAGCGCCATGGCGTCGACGAGCGTGTGTACACCGTGCAGGGCGACGGGTTCGACGGTTTGCCGGGCCAGCGTTTTGACCTGATTGTATCGAACCCGCCCTACGTGGATGCCGAAGATTTCGCCGACATGCCCGACGAATACCAGCACGAGCCGGAGCTGGGCCTGGCCTGCGGCGACGATGGCTTGAACCTGGTGCGGCGCATGCTGGCCGAAGCGGCGGACCACCTGACCGAGAAGGGCCTGCTGATTGTCGAAGTGGGCAACAGCCAGGTCCACGTCGAGGCGCTGTACCCGGAAGTCGATTTTGCCTGGCTGGAGTTCCAGCGGGGTGGGCATGGGGTGTTTATGCTCACGGCTGAACAATGCCGGGAGCATCAGGCGGTGTTTGCCGCCCGCGTCTAGTAGGCGCGGGCTTGCCTGCGATAGCGGTGTATCAGTAGCAGATGTGGGAGCTGACTCAGCGCTATCGCAGGCAAGCCAGCTCCCACATTTTTAATTGCATTGCAGCCTGACTAGCGGTGCGTGGCAATCCAGATCAGCAACCCCGCCTGAAACACGGTAAACGCCACCAGGCACGTGATGGTAAAACGCAAGCCACTGTCCTCGCGCTTGAACTTGGTGACCTTTTCTTCTTCCTTGCGCAGCTTCACTTCCTGCTCCGCCAGGTTGTGCTCGGCCTGTTGCAGCATCTGCGCCGCTTCCAGAATTTCCACAAACTGCACTTTCTCGGTGTTCCAGCTGTCCAGCACGTCGCCGACCTTGGCGGGCTGCACGTTGCCTTTCAGGTGCTGCACGTCGGCGTAGGCCACATCAAACCCCTGGATGCGCAGGAAGTGATCGCGGCGCAGACGGGTGGATTCGTTAAGGGCGTCCTTGTTGGACAGGTCAACGCCATCGACGCGGTAGTGCGCCCACTTTTTCTTGGCCCACGCGGCACCCTGGGCCACCAGGAAGCGCCCGATGCCGCGGTTGGCCGGTTCGATTTCCAGGCTGTTGCCCGGGCCGAAGTGCACGCGATGGGTGTCGTGATCGACCCAGATATCCAGGTGGTTCTGTTCGCGGCGCACCCGCTGGCCCGGCAACTGGATCACCATGCGCAGCAGGCTGTGGTGTTTGTCATTGCGCTCGGCATAACCGAACTGCACGAACCGCAACGGCCGCACGCCGGTGGCGCGGTCGGTGGCCAGGGGGGCCAGGCGCAGCATTTTGAAATGCTCGGCCTGAACATCCGCCCACGGCAGGGGCGCCGCGTCGACGGCCTCGGTTTTTTCAGCCGGGGTGTCGGCGATTGGTTCCGGTGTTGCTTCAGTGGTTGTCATGCGGCGCGATCCTGTCCAAGCCCTGCAAGCCGACAGTCTTTTTACTGTCGACTCTGGGCTTATCGGCCGTTATCCGCAGGACTGGAGGCAAAATGTCGCTTAACGGGGTTGAAGTCCGGCGATAAAGCGCACCACCCGGTTGCCCAGCTCGGCGGCGAGGGGTAATTGGGGGTCGTTGTAGGAGGCCAGTTGCTGCTTCACGTCATTGGGCACGATGCGCATCACGTGGTTCATGCCTTCAATCACCGTTAACTGTGCGTCGGGCTTGGCCTTTTTCAGTTGCTGGGCGTCACCCACGCCTACCTGGATGTCGTTGGTGCCCTGGATGATCAGTGCCGGCATGCGCAGGTTGGCGAAGGCTGCCGAGGGATCGGCGCGGAACAGGCTGATCAGATACGGCTGCACGCTGGGTCGGAAAATGCCCTCCAGCGGGCCAGGCACATCCGCATCCACCTGGCCGGCCTTGAGGTGATCGAGGATTTGATTGCTGCGCAGCAACAGGGCAGGGGGCAGATGATCGGCCAATTGCTGGCGGATCACCTGGTCCACCGGGCGGGCGCTGCCGGACAGGGAAATGACCCCGGCCGGGTCGAGTTGCGGCGCGGCCATGGCCGCGACCAACGCGCCTTCGCTATGGCCGAGCACAATCAGCGGGCCCATGCGTTTATCGGCCTTGAGCAGCTTGCCCCAGGCCACGGCGTCGGCCACGTAGGCGTCCAGGGTCAGATTGCGTTCGTCGGGGGTGGCCGCGAGGCTGGCGGCCACCCCGCGCTTGTCATAGCGCACGCTGGCGATATTGTGCCGGGCCAGCACCCAGGCCAGGCGCTTTAGGCTGTCGTTGCGCGCGCCGTCGGCGCTGTTGCCGTTGCGGTCGGTGGGGCCGGAGCCGGCGATGATCAGCACCACCGGCACCGGTTTGTCAGACTGGGGCAGCAGCAGCGAGCCAAACAGCTCGCCGCTGCCGGTGTCCAGGCTGATGGGCCGTTGCAGCACCACGGGGGAGGCGGCAAAGCCAAGGCTGGAAAACAGGGTGAGGGTTAAAAGCAGAACTCGCAGCATCATCACGCCATCATTGGGAAGGTGCCGGTTGGACCAATGTCTACCGGTAAGGTTTCGAGGATGAACTAGTCGGTTAGCCTGCGTATACTGGCCGCCTTAAGTTATTACGGTTGACTTGATTCAACTGATTTCACGGAGCGCTCTGCATGTCCGGCAATACCTTCGGCAAGCTGTTCACTGTCACCACCGCGGGCGAAAGCCATGGCCCGGCGTTGGTCGCCATTGTCGACGGCTGCCCGCCCGGTCTAGAGCTGTCCCTTGAAGACCTGCAGCGCGACCTCGATCGCCGCAAGCCCGGCACCAGCCGCCACACCACCCAGCGCCAGGAGCCCGACGAAGTCGAGATTCTCTCCGGCGTATTCGAAGGCCGCACCACCGGTTGCGCCATCGGCCTGCTGATTCGCAACACCGACCAGAAGTCCAAGGACTACTCGGCGATCAAGGACCTGTTCCGCCCGGCCCACGCCGACTACACCTACCACCACAAGTACGGCGAACGCGACTACCGTGGCGGCGGCCGCAGCTCGGCCCGCGAAACCGCGATGCGTGTGGCCGCCGGTGCCATCGCCAAGAAATACCTGGCGACCCAGGGCATCGTGGTCCGTGGCTACATGAGCCAATTGGGCCCGATCGAAATCCCGTTCAAGACCTGGGACAGCGTGGACGACAACGCCTTTTTCAGCCCTGACCCCGACAAAGTGCCGGAGCTGGAAGCCTATATGGACCAGCTGCGCCGCGATCAGGATTCGGTGGGCGCCAAGATCACCGTGGTCGCCGAGGGTGTAAAACCGGGCCTGGGCGAGCCGATCTTCGACCGCCTGGACGCCGAACTGGCCCACGCGCTGATGAGCATCAACGCGGTGAAAGGCGTGGAAATCGGCGCCGGTTTCGCCTGTGTGTCCCAGCGCGGCACCGAACATCGCGATGAGCTGACGCCGGAGGGGTTCCTCAGCAACAACGCCGGCGGCATTCTCGGCGGTATTTCCTCCGGCCAGCCGATCGTTGCGCACCTGGCGCTCAAAGCCACGTCGAGCATCACCACCCCGGGCCGTTCGATTGATGTGCACGGCAACCCGGTGGACGTGATCACCAAGGGCCGTCACGACCCGTGCGTGGGCATCCGTGCCACGCCGATTGCCGAAGCAATGATGGCCATCGTGCTGATGGACCACCTGCTGCGCAATCGTGGCCAGAACGCTGATGTGCGCGTAAGCACCCCGGTACTGGGCCAGCTGTGACAATCTGCGGCGGCAAGCACGCCTGCTGTGGCAAGCAAGCTTGCTGTGGCAAGCAAGCTTGCTGTGGCGAGCGAGCTTGTTGTGGCGAGCGAGCTTGCTCGCGTTGGGCTGCGCAGCAGCCCTCCGCATGACTCCGGCCCTCCCATACTGGCGCCTCTCCAGCTTCTACCTCTTCTACTTCGCCCTGCTCGGTGCAACCGCCCCATTCCTGGCGTTGTACTTCGATCACCTGGGGTTCTCCAGCGCACGCATCGGCGAGCTGGTGGCCATCCCCATGCTGATGCGCTGCGTAGCGCCCAACCTGTGGGGCTGGCTGGGGGACTACACCGGCAGGCGCCTGGCCATCGTGCGCTTTGGCGCGGTGTGCACCCTGGTCAGTTTTTCGCTGATCTTCGTCAGCCACTCCTACGCCTGGCTGGCCCTGGTGATGGCACTGCATGCGTTCTTCTGGCATGCCGTGCTGCCGCAATTTGAAGTGATCACCCTGGCCCACCTGCAAACACAAACCTCGCGCTACAGCCAGATCCGCCTGTGGGGCTCCATCGGCTTTATTCTGACTGTGGTGATCATGGGCCGCCTGTTCGACTGGCTGAGCCTGGACATTTACCCGGTGGTGATCGTGGTGATCATGGCCGGCATCATCGGCGCCAGCCTGTGGGTGCCGAATGCGCAGCCCGCCAGCCACGGCAATCGCCTGGCCGGTGACGGCTTCCTCAAGCAACTGCGCAGCCCCGGCGTGCTGGCGTTTTATGCCTGCGTGGCGCTGATGCAAATGAGCCACGGCCCGTATTACACCTTCCTCACCCTGCACCTCGAACACTTGGGCTACAGCCGTGGTGTGATCGGCCTGCTGTGGGCCTTGGGGGTGGTGGCGGAAGTGCTGATGTTCCTGGGCATGAGCCGCATCCTCACGCGGTTTTCGGTGCGCCGGGTGCTGCTGGCGAGCTTTCTGTTGGCGGCGCTGCGCTGGCTGCTGCTGGGCTCGTTTGCCGAGCTTTTCTGGGTGCTGTTGCTGGCGCAGGTGATGCACGCCGCCACCTTCGGCAGCTTTCACGCGGCCGCCATCGCCTTTGTGCAACGCAGTTTCGGCGCTAAACAACAAGGCCAGGGCCAGGCGCTGTATGCGGCGTTGGCCGGCACCGGTGGCGCGCTGGGTGCCCTGTATTCCGGCTACAGCTGGAACCTGTTGGGGCCCACCCTCACGTTCAGCATCGCCAGTGTCGCGGCCCTGGCCGCGGCCGTTATCATCGGTTTTCGATTGCAAGAGCAGAACCAAGGAACCCTTCAATGAGTTATGTCGCCGTCTACCCCGTCGCTGCACCGGATACCCCGAACAAGGTCCTGACCCATTTCGACGACATCGCCGCCATCCTCGGCGAGCACGGCGTGCGGTTTGAGCGTTGGCAACCCGCGCCGATTGAAAAAGGCGCCAGCGACGCGCAAATGATCGCGGCCTACCAGGCGCAGATTGACGCCCTTGGCTACGCAGACGTAGCGGTGCACAGCGTGATCGGCGACCACCCGCAAAAAGCGCAATTGCGTGCCCAGTTCCTCGATGAGCGCCGCAGCAGCGAAGAGTACGCACAGTTCTTCATCGCCGGCCAAGGCTTGGTCGCACTGCACATCGGCGACTACGTGTATGCCGTACGCTGTGAGAAACACGACCTGCTGGTAATCCCGGCCGGTGTGGCGCATTGGTTTGATATGGGCGAGAACCCGCACTTTGTAGCGCTGCGGCTATTGAAGACGGCGCAAAGCGCGGGGCCTCAACTGACGGGCGACGATATTGCCCGGCACTTTCCTGGATTGGACGATTAATTGCGGCGTATTGGAAACTTCAAGCCCTACGCGTTGGAATTTGTTGTGGGAATAAGCTCAAACTCCTGTAGGGCTCTGCTGTTTATTGCAGGGCCTGCGCCTTAGTAGCATTCGTTATGTAACTCTCTTGTGCATCGACGTTTACAGAGCCTGTCAATAGGAGGAATCCGAATATTGAGAGGCCGTCAGCCATAAAAGGGAGAGAAACTAATGAGAGGCCCAAAGGAGTCTTTTGCCACGCCGTATTCCTTAGCCAACACCGTCAGACGGCGCCTGAGTTTATCCGGCAAGCCTCTGACCCCTACGGAGCTTGAGATACTGCGCTGGGCCTCGGAAGGCAAGACGGTGTGGGAGATCAGCCAGATACGCGCCACGTCCGAAGCGACGGTGAAATTCCACCTACGTAATATCTACGGCAAACTGGACGTCAACAACCGCGTGCAGGCGTTGAACGAAGCGGCACGCCAGGGACTGTGCTGACCCCATAAAAAAGGGCCGCGACACCCTGGCGTCGCGGCCCTTTTTGCACCCGGCTATTTAATCAGGCCGAATGGTAGGTCGGCAGTGCAAAGCGGTTCTGGCTTTGCAACATCGAAATCTGCGGCAACTCACTGGCTTGTTCGGCCAGGTCACGGCGAATCGCGCTAATCACCCAAGTCAGTTGATCGGCAGTGTGCAACTGCTGGTAAGAGATCGAACGTTTTACCTGCTTGCCTTCGCTGTTACGCAAGGTCAACAGGATGCCACCGTCGGGACGTGGCTGGGTGGTGACGTCGTAGTTGGAGAATACTGAAGCGAATTTATCTTGGATCAGGCTCATGTCTATCAGCTCCGTTGGCTCAAGTTGGCAAGCATGGAGAGATAGGTGCAGTGATTGTGCCAGCTAGGTCTTATTAAAAATATCGTTATAAAACATCAGCTTACAGCTTTGTTGAATTTTCGATTTCGTGCAAATTGCATGAATGGCCATCATGCATCCTGCATTTTGCGCTGCTCGACCCCGCAAAATGGGCTTGCTCGTATTTCTGAAGACTGCCGGCGCGTCGCTAAATTCCTTTTTTCATCGGTTCCACTGTCGGGATACAAAACTTTTCAAATCCGGCGTGTACAGCCAAAGAAGGGCTGACGTATTTTCCAGCTACACATTCGGCCTCCCGCCCAGGGAGTATCGGTGTTTTCGGATCATACGAAGAATAAGAAAAAGGACGTTCCGCCATGAGCCAACCGCCAAATGACATGATCAGCTGGAGCATGATGCTGCGTAAGGTGCCCGACATTGTTCGAGCCCTCCCACGGGTCGTGCGCGGCATGCGGGCCGCCAATGTCACTGACCCCGAGCAACCCTGCGGCCTGGGCTGGCACTTTGAGCAAGCCACCTTGCGCAACCCGGACGGCGCCGCGTTGCTGTACGGCGACCGCGTAATCAGCTATCGCTCAGCCAACCAGCAGGCCAACCGCATTGCCCATCACCTGCAGGCGCAGGGCATCGGCAAGGGCGATGTGGTAGCGCTGTTTATCGAAAATCGTCCCGAGCTGCTACTGAGCGTGCTGGCCGTGGCCAAGCTGGGCGGCATCTGCGCCATGCTCAATACCGCGCAAACCCACAGTGCGCTGGTGCATAGCCTGAAGCTGGTGAGCCCGGTGGCCATTGTGGTGGGCGCCGAATTGGTCGGTGCCTATGAGCCCGTGCGTGACCAGGTGCAGCTCCAGGCGCAGCGCACCTGGTTTGTCGCTGATCAGCAGGACGGGGCGGTGCCTGAGGGGTATCTCGACTTGATGGCCGCCAGCGCCGAGTGCTCGCAGGACAACCCCGCGAGCACCGCGCAGATCTACTTCAACGATCCCTGCTTCTATATCTACACCTCCGGCACCACCGGCTTGCCCAAGGCCGGCATCATGAAACACGGGCGCTGGACCAAAACCGCTGTGAGCTTCGGTAGCATTGCCCTGGACATGGGGCCGGAAGATGTCCTGTATTGCACCTTGCCGCTTTACCATGCCACCGGCCTTTGCGTGTGCTGGGGCTCGGCGATTGTGGGAGCTTCGGGCTTTGCCATTCGCCGCAAATTCAGCGCCAGCCAATTCTGGGACGATGCGCGCAAATTCAAGGCGACCACCCTCGGTTACGTGGGGGAGCTGTGCCGTTACCTGCTCGACCAGCCCGCCAGCGAAAACGACCGTGATAACCGCGTGACCAAAATGGTCGGCAATGGCCTGCGTCCAGGCGTGTGGGCGCAGTTCAAGGCTCGCTATGGCGTGGAGCACATCTGTGAGTTGTACGCCGCCAGTGATGGCAATATCGGCTTTACCAACGTATTGAATTTCGACAACACCATCGGCTTCTGTCTGCAGCACTGGGCGCTGGTGGACTACGCCCACGACAACGGCGAGCCGATTCGCGGCAGCAATGGTTTTATGCGCAAAGTGCCAACGGGCGGGCAGGGCCTGTTGCTGGCCAGGATCGACGACAAATCGCCGTTCGACGGCTACACCGACCCGGAAAAGAACCGCAAGGTGATCCTTACCGACGTGTTCGAAAAGGGCGACCGCTACTTCAACACCGGCGACTTGTTGCGCAGCATTGGCTTCGGCCATGCGCAATTCGTTGATCGCCTGGGGGATACCTATCGCTGGAAAGGCGAAAACGTCTCCACCACCGAAGTCGAGAATGTCCTGCTGCAACACCCGCAGATCGCTGAAGTGGTGGCCTATGGCGTCGAGATCGAAAACACCAATGGCCGCGCGGGGATGGTGGCCATTACCCCGAGCGAGTCCCTGGCTTCACTGGACATGCGCGAGCTGCTGCAATTTGCTCACGGCCAGTTACCGCACTATGCGGTGCCGCTGTTCCTGCGGATCAAGGTGAAGATGGAAACCACCGGCACCTTTAAGTACCAGAAGGTGAAACTCAAGGAAGAGGCGTTCGACCCCGACCGGGCGGGCAATGATCCGGTCTACGCCTGGTTGCCGGGGTCGGACTGCTACGTGCCGGTGACTGGGCAATTGCTGGCGCAGATCCAGGGTGGGCAGTTCCGTTATTGATTCTGCCTATGGCGGCTTTTGACAAAAAAGCCATGACAGGTGGGAACTCCCTCGCGACACTGGGCGCCATATACAGCACAGCCAAGGAGCCCCCACATGTCAGATCAGCCTAAACAAATGACCGAAGACGAAGCCGCCGAATTTGCCGAGCAGGTGTTCGACGTCGCCCGCAAAGGCGACGCCGCCATGCTCGCAGCGTTGCTGACCAAAGGTTTGCCTGCCAACTTTCGCAACCACAATGGCGACACCTTGCTGATGCTCGCGGCCTACCACGGCCACGCCGAGGCGGTGAAAGTGCTGCTGGAATTCAAGGCTGACCCGCTGATCCCCAACGACAAGAACCAGTTGCCGATTGCCGGTGCGGCGTTCAAGGGCAACCTGCCCGTGGTCAAGGCATTGATCGAAGGCGGCACGCCGGTAGAGGCTGCCTCCACCGACGGCCGTACTGCGCTGATGATGGCGGCCATGTTCAACCGCGTCGAAATGGTCGACTACCTGCTTGGCCAGGGCGCCAACCCCAAGGCCACCGATGCCCAGGGCGCGACGGCGCTGGCGGCGGCGCAGACCATGGGCGCGGTGGATACGGCGGCGCAGTTGCAGAAACTGGTGTAGGCTTTGCGCCCTCAAAAACCAGCCCGCTACAGGATCGCCCCATGAAAACCGCCCTCGTCGAACTTATCAGCAAAATCAGCGCCGGGGTCATGGGCGAGGACGAAGTGGCGCGCATCGCCGATGAAGCCGCCCAAGCCTACGCCGACCCGGTGGCGTTCCTGGCGGCCAACCCGGATATCAACTACGACGACAGCTTTCCCATTGCGCTGGGGGAGTGGGTCGTGGTGGGCAGCCTGCCGGACACCGTGCTGTTCCAGGCCGACACCTATGGCGACCTGTTTGCGCAGATCGTCGCCTCGTTCGGCCCGGGTGTTGCGTTCAACCTCAAACCCAAGCAACTGGTCAAGACCGAGGACCTTACCGCCCTCAATCGCATCCAGATCCAGATGAGCGCCCTGAGCCCGGAAGACGGCGGCTATGTGCTGCTTAACTTCAGCCAGTTGCTGGATGACGAGATTCAGGCCGTGCTGGTGTACGGCAATGATCTGCCACGCGTGCTGGCGCTGTGCGCTGAAGTCGGCATCAAGGCCGAGCCTTCACTGGAGGCGCTGAAGGTTGCCGTCCACGTCTGAAATAAAACGGAACCCCTGCAAGGGCTGACTATCCTACAAGGGCATGCCCTCACTTAGGAGCGACACCATGGGTTCCACTTTCAATGGCTTGGTCGGGCTGATCATCCTGGCGCTGGATATCTGGGCGATCATGAATGTGTTCAAAAGCGGCGCAAGCACCGGGGCCAAGGTGCTCTGGATCCTGCTGATCCTGTTGCTGCCGGTGTTGGGCCTGATCATCTGGGCTATCGCCGGGCCGCGCGGTAACGTGCGGATCTGATCGTCTCACTCCATCTTGAGTGAGCACAGTATGTGGGAGGGGGCTTGCCCCCGATTGCGGTGTATCAGCCACTCATCTGGCACTGATCCACCGCCATCGGGGGCAAGCCCCCTCCCACATTTGGTTTCAGTGTGTCTGGCAGATTTGTGTATCGAAATATTCGCTGCACAGAATTTTCACATCTTATCCAAGACAATCCGCCGGCTGTTTCTTCCTGCCAAGGCCCTGCTTCAGGGGACTTTTTAACGGCGGGGCAGCGGTGCTCGTTCAGTAATTAATAGCCTTGATGTGATTGATCGGGCACCATTCGCGCCACTGCAATACTTCGTAACTTAAACTTCCAATGGGTCCTGAAACGACATGGCAAACCCGGACGCCCTGAGTCAGCAGCGAGCTTCTAATCGCCTGCTGCAACCGACCGTCAAATCCCATCTGGCGTACACGCTGCTCTGCGCACTGGTCATGATGGTGATGTTCTCCCTGCTGCGCCTGGCGCTGCTGGTCTACAACCGCGAGATGATCCTCGATACACCGGCGTCGACCTTCCTTGAAGCGTTCGCCAACGGCCTGCGCCTGGACCTGCGCCTGGTGGTGTACCTGATCATTCCGCTGTTGCTGGCACTGTTCAGTGTGCGGGCCATGGCCGCACGTGGGTTCTTTCGTTTCTGGCTGACCGTTGCCTCCAGCATCGCCCTGTTCCTGGGCCTGATGGAAATGGACTTCTATCGCGAGTTTCACCAACGCCTCAACGGCCTGGTGTTCCAGTATGTGAAGGAAGACCCGAAAACCGTGATGAGCATGCTCTGGTACGGTTTCCCGGTGGTGCGCTACCTGCTGGCCTGGGCCGTGGGCACGCTGATCCTGAGCATCGCGTTCAAGGGCGCCGACCGCGCCACCCGCCCGCGTGGCCCGTTCAGCGGTGGCAGTATCGGCACCCGCCAAGTGGCGCCTTGGTACAACCGGATCGCGGTATTCGTGGTCTGCCTGCTGATTGCCGTGGTTGCTGCACGTGGCACCCTGCGCCAGGGCCCGCCGCTGCGTTGGGGCGATGTGTACACCACCGATTCCAACTTCGCCAACCAGTTGGGCCTCAATGGCACCTTATCGCTGATCGGGGCGGCCAAGGCACGGTTCGGTGAAGACCGCTCCAATATCTGGAAAGCCACCCTGGACCAGCCGCTGGCCACCCAGACCGTGCGCGATATGCTGGTACTGCCGCAAGAGAAGCTGGTGGATACCGATATCGCCGTCGTGCGCCGTGACTACACGCCACCGGCCGAGAAGACCCTGCCGATCAAGAACGTGGTCGTGATCCTGATGGAAAGCTTCGCCGGTCACTCGGTAGGCGCATTGGGCCGTCCGGGCAACATCACGCCGTCCTTCGACAAGCTGTCCAAAGAGGGCTTGCTGTTCGACCGCTTCTTCTCCAACGGCACGCACACCCACCAGGGTATGTTCGCCACCATGGCGTGCTTCCCGAACCTGCCGGGCTTCGAATACCTGATGCAGACCCCGGAAGGCAGCCACAAGCTGTCGGGCTTGCCGCAGTTGCTCAGCGCACGTGATTTCAACGACGTGTATGTCTACAACGGCGATTTTGCCTGGGACAACCAGTCGGGCTTCTTCAGCAACCAGGGCATGACCAACTTTATCGGCCGTAACGATTTCGTCGACCCGGTATTCTCCGACCCGACGTGGGGTGTGTCCGACCAAGACATGTTCAACCGTGGCCTGGAAGAGTTGAAGGCCCGTGAAGGCGGCAAGCCGTTCTACGCATTGCTGCAAACCCTGTCCAACCACACGCCGTACGCGTTACCGACCCCATTGCCGGTTGAGAAAGTCACTGACCGTGGCAGCCTCAACGAGCATTTGACGGCCATGCGTTACTCCGACTGGGCCCTGGGCCAGTTCTTTGAAAAGGCCCGCAAGGAGCCGTACTTCAAGGAAACCCTGTTCGTGATCGTCGGCGACCACGGCTTCGGCAACGAACAGCAGATCACCGAGATGGACCTGGGCCGCTTCAACGTGCCGATGCTGATGATTGCACCCGGCATACAAGAGAAGTTCGGCGAGCGTGACCACACCGTGGGCACCCAGATCGACATCGTACCGACCATCATGGGCCGCCTCGGTGGCGACACCCTGCACCAGTGCTGGGGCCGCGACCTGCTGAACCTGCCGGAAGGCGACAAGGGCTTTGGCGTGATCAAGCCGTCGGGCAGCGACCAGACCGTCGCGCTGGTCACCGCCGACCGTATCCTGGTACTGCCCAAGGAAATGCCACCCAAGCTGTGGGAATACGAACTGGGCGCCAACCCGACCGGCAAAGTGATTCCAGAGTCGCCGGACGAGGCTATGTTGAAACAGAAGCTCGAGTCGTTCCTGCAAACGGCGACCAAGAGCCTGTTGGATAACACCGCGGGTGTAATCAACGGCAAGCCGGACTAATTAACCGGCCATAAAAAAAGAGGCCCTTGAAGGGCCTCTTTTTTTGTCCGGTATTTATATCCGACCCAGCAACAGCAGCACCAGCAGTACCACCAGGACAACGCCCAGGATACCCGACGGGCCATAACCCCAATTGCGCGAGTGAGGGAACACTGGCAAACCGCCGACCAGCAGCAGGATCAGGATGATGATTAGAATGAGGCTCATGTTTTATTTCCTTATAGGTCTTCGGTAAAGACTGGTTATTTAACGATAGGCCCGTCTGTTTTAAATCGGACGCCTTAACAACTCCGACTGTGCCACTTCGCAGAAAATTCCCTGCTTTTTTAAAGCATTTCGCGCACTTGCTTATTTCTTTTAATGCGCTCGCAAATTCTTCTTATTAGTTGAAAAAGATTGAACTTAGGCTGTCGCCAGGTATCCGACCCGGCCGGTGGTTTGCCTGGGGCATTCATCAATCTGATGGTGCGTGGGTGCGGGAAAAACCTTCGCTACACTGCCGATCACTTCTTCTGAATCACAAGGCTACTTCCTATGCAAAATCGCATGATGATCACTGGCGCCGGGTCCGGCCTGGGTCGTGAAATCGCTCTGCGCTGGGCCCGCGAGGGCTGGCAGTTGGCCTTGTCGGATGTCAGCGAGCCGGGCTTGCAGGAAACCCTGAGGTTAGTGCGCGAGGCGGGTGGCGATGGTTTTGTCCAACGCTGCGACGTGCGCGACTACAGCCAGCTCACCGCATTTGCCCAGGCTTGTGAGGTCAAGCTTGGGGGTATTGACGTGATCGTCAACAATGCCGGGGTGGCCTCGGGTGGGTTCTTTGCCGAGTTGTCGCTGGAGGATTGGGACTGGCAGATCGCAATCAACCTGATGGGGGTGGTCAAGGGGTGCAAGGCGTTCCTGCCGCTGCTGGAACAGAGCAAGGGCCGGATTATCAACATTGCGTCGATGGCTGCCTTGATGCAGGGGCCGGCGATGAGTAACTACAACGTGGCCAAGGCGGGTGTGGTGGCGTTGTCGGAGAGTTTGCTGGTGGAGCTTAAGCAGCAGGAGATCGGGGTGCATGTGGTATGCCCGTCGTTCTTTCAGACTAACTTGCTGGATTCGTTCAGGGGGCCGACTCCGGCGATGAAGGCGCAGGTGGGTAAGTTGCTGGAGAGTTCGCCGATTTCAGCGGCGGATATTGCGGATTACATCTTTGAGCGGGTGGCGGAGGGGGAGTTTATGATTTTGCCCCATGAGCAGGGGAGGATGGCTTGGGCGTTGAAGCAAAAGAATCCGCAGTTGTTGTATGACGAGATGACGGTGATGGCGGATAAGATGCGGGCTAAGGCTCAGGTGGTTAGGGGGTGAGCTGGTTTTTGGGGGGATATCCGTTATTTGGGTGATGGCGGGGATTGGTTCCGCTCTTACAGCGGGTCACTTTTGAAAAGAGCCCAAAAGTAACCAAAAGGCTCTTGCCCCACCACTCGGCACCTCGCTCACGCTTCGGTGTGCCCGCACGCAGACTTGAATC
>NZ_UUPU01000071.1 GCF_900591205.1 Pseudomonas viridiflava | reverse complement strand
CGCCTGCATCCACCCAGGTGGCAGATGTGCGTAGCTACCTCAATCAGTTCCTCATGGATCCTTACGTCATCGACCTGCCGTGGCCGGTGCGCAGGCTGCTGGTGTCGCTGATTCTGATCAAGCGCCCGGAACAGTCTGCTCATGCCTACGCGTCGATCTGGTGGGATGAGGGCTCGCCGCTGGTTGTGCTGAGCAAGCGTCTGCAACAGGCCATGAAGAAAGAGTGGGATCATGGCCCGGTCGAGCTAGCGATGCGATACGGCGAGCCCTCCATCGAAACCGAGCTGACGCGGCTGGCAGAACAGGGCATCAAGAAAGTCACCCTTGCGCCGCTGTATCCACAG
>NZ_UUPU01000026.1 GCF_900591205.1 Pseudomonas viridiflava | reverse complement strand
TTCTTGACGACCATAGAGCATTGGAACCACCTGATCCCATCCCGAACTCAGTAGTGAAACGATGCATCGCCGATGGTAGTGTGGGGTTTCCCCATGTGAGAGTAGGTCATCGTCAAGATTAAATTCCGAAACCCCTGTCTGCTAACGCAGCCAGGGGTTTTGTCGTTTAAAGGGTTACG
>NZ_UUPU01000065.1 GCF_900591205.1 Pseudomonas viridiflava | reverse complement strand
GATCTACACCACTCAGGTCGGCTACTAGGCCGCCGTGCTCTGCTTTTGATCTGCTTTTGATCTTGATCTAGGCGCCCCATTAACCACGCTGGCCGCATGCGGGCTTGAATCCGTGGGTAACCCGGCAGGACGCCGGGTTAGCCGCGCTGGGCCAAGGATGGCCCATCGCGGCGGCCCACGGATTCAAGTCTGCATGCGGGCACACCGAGCCGCAGGCGAGGTGCCGAGTGGTGGGGCAAGAGCCTTTTGGTTACTTTTGGGCTCTTTTCAAAAGTGACCCGCCGTAAGGGCGGAACCCATATCAGCCACAACCCCAATACCGAATATAAACCTATCTGTCCTTAAACTCCGCCGCCCGTTTCCCCACAAACGCCGCCATCCCCTCCTTCTGATCCAGCGTCGCAAACGCCGCATGAAACGCACGGCGCTCAAAACGCACACCCTCCGACAAACTCACCTCAAAAGCACGGTTCACGCTTTCCTTGACCATCATACTGATCGGCACCGATTTACCGGCAATCAAAGCGGCAACTTTTAGCGCTTCTTCGAGCAACTCATCAGCCGGCACAATACGCGCCACGATCCCACATCGCTCAGCCTCAACCGCGTCGATAAAACGCCCGGTCAGGCACATTTCCATGGCCTTGGCCTTGCCCACTGCGCGGGTCAGGCGCTGGGTGCCGCCCATGCCCGGCAGCACGCCGAGGTTGATCTCCGGCTGGCCGAACTTGGCGCCGTCGCC
This sequence comes from Pseudomonas viridiflava, assembly GCF_900591205.1. Taxonomy (GTDB): domain Bacteria; phylum Pseudomonadota; class Gammaproteobacteria; order Pseudomonadales; family Pseudomonadaceae; genus Aquipseudomonas. Next base: position 24,362 of record NZ_UUPU01000065.1, on the reverse strand, counting down.
GGCCAGGATAAAGTCACACATCAACGCCAGTTCGCAGCCGCCGCCCAGGGCGAAGCCGTTGACGGCGGCAATGATCGGCTTACGGCGGTTGGCCACCCGGTCGCTGTCGCTGAACAGGTCGTCCAGGTAGATCTGCGGGTAAGTCAGCTCGGCCATTTCCTTGATATCGGCGCCGGCGGCGAAGGCTTTTTTCGAGCCGGTCAACACGATGCAGCCGATTTGCGGGTTGGCTTCCAGACCGTCCAGCGCCTGGTTCAACTCGCTCACCAGTTGCGCATTCAAGGCGTTCAGGGCTTGTGGGCGATTCAGGGTAATCAGCCCGACGCGGCCCTGGACTTCGAGCAAAATGGTTTCGTAACTCATGTATCGGCTCCTTAGAGATTGCGTGAGATGACCATGCGTTGAATATCGCTGGTGCCTTCATAAATCTGGCAGACCCGCACATCGCGGTAGATCCGCTCCAGGGGGAAGTCACTCAGGTAACCGTAACCGCCGAGGGTTTGCAAGGCGGCCGAACAGACTTTCTCGGCCATTTCCGAGGCGAACAGCTTGGCCATCGAGGCTTCCACCAGCGCAGGCTTGCCGCTGTCACGCAGCGCGGCGGCGTAATGCACCATCTGGCGCGCCACGGCGATCTGCGTGGCCATGTCCGCCAAACGAAAAGCCACAGCCTGGTGTTCGATCAAGGGTTTGCCGAAGCTTTCACGCTCACGGGCGTAGTCGCGGGCCGCTTCAAACGCAGCGCGGGCCATGCCCACCGATTGCGAGGCGATACCTACACGGCCGCCCTCCAGGTTGGCCAGGGCGATGCGGTAGCCCTCACCCTCTTCGCCCAGGCGGTTGGCCACCGGCACCTTCACGTCCTCGAACAGGATCTGGCAGGTATCCGACGCATGCTGGCCGAGTTTGTCTTCAACGCGCGCCACGGTATAGCCCGGCGAATCGGTGGGCACGATGAATGCGCTGATCCCACGCTTGCCCGCTGCCGGATCGGTGACCGCGAACACAATCACCACCCCGGCATTTTGCCCGGAGGTGATGAACTGTTTGCAGCCATTCAGTACGTAGTGGTCGCCCTCAAGGCGCGCACGGGTTTTCAGGCTGCTGGCATCGGAGCCGGCCTGCGGTTCAGTCAGTGCGAACGCGCCAAGCATGGCGCCGCTGGCCAGGGGTTTGAGGAACTGTTCTTTCTGTTGATCGTTGCCAAACGTGAGGATCGGCACGCAGCCCACCGAGTTGTGCACGCTCATGATGGTGGAGCAGGCCCCATCGCCCGCGGCGACTTCTTCCAGGGCCATGGCGTAAGCCAGGTAGCCGGTGTCGCAACCGCCCCACTGCTCCGGCACCAGCATGCCGAAAAAGCCCAGTTCGGCCATTTCAGCGATGGCCTCCTTGGGAAAGCGGTGCTCACGGTCCCATTCGGCCGCGAAAGGCTTCAGACGCTCCTGGGCAAATTGCCGGGCCGCGTCGCTGATCTGCAGTTGTTCGTCATTGGGTAACATACACAATCCTTAATACAGGCATTCAACGGCCATGGCCGTGGCTTCACCGCCGCCGATGCAGATGGCTGCGACGCCACGCTTGAGGCCCTTCTGGCGCAGGGCCGAGAGCAAAGTCACCAGAATCCGCGCACCGGACGCGCCAATCGGATGGCCCAGGGCGCAAGCACCGCCGTGTACGTTGACCTTGGCGTGGGGGATTTGCAGCTTGCTCATGGTCACCAGGCTGACCACCGCGAACGCTTCGTTGATTTCGAACAGGTCGACATCCTCGAGATTCCAGCCGGTCTTGCTCATCAGCTTGCGGATCGCGCCCACCGGTGCCACCGGAAACAGCCCGGGCTCATCGGCAAAGGCCGCGTGCCCATGGATCACCGCCAGCGGTTTGAGCCCGCGTTTTTGCGCCTCGCCCTGGCGCATCAGCAGCAACGCCGCCGCGCCGTCGGAAATCGAACTGGAGTTGGCGGCCGTCACTGTGCCGCCTTCGCGGAAGGCCGGTTTCAGGCTGGTGATCTTGTCCAGCTTGGCCTTGGGCGGCTGCTCATCATGCAGGATGGTTTTCTGTTCCTTGCCGACAGTGACCTGCACCGGGACGATCTCGGCCGCAAAGCTGCCATGGGTAATCGCTTCCTGTGCGCGGGTCAGGGAGGCGACGGCGAACGCATCCTGAGCTTCGCGGGTAAAGCCATTGAGCCCGGCGCAGTCTTCGGCGAAGGTGCCCATCAGGCGACCCTTGTCGTAGGCGTCTTCCAGGCCGTCGAGGAACATATGATCGAACACCCGGCCATGGCCCATGCGGTAGCCGCTGCGAGCGCGGTCGAGCAGATAGGGCGCGTTGGACATGCTCTCCATGCCGCCGGCAATCACCACATCAACGCTGCCGGCCAGCAGCGAGTCATGCGCCAGAATCGCCGCTTGCATACCCGAGCCACACATTTTGTTGAGGGTGGTGCACCGCGTGGCTTTGTCCAGCCCGGCGCCCAGGGCGGCTTGACGCGCCGGCGCCTGGCCCAGACCGGCCGGCAGTACGCAGCCGAACAGCACTTCATCCACGGCGTCGGGGGCAATGCCGGCACGCTCCACGGCGGCGCGGATTGCCGCGGCACCCAGCTGCGGCGCGGTCAGGCTTTTGAGGTCGCCCTGAAAGCCGCCCATGGGCGTGCGCACGGCGCTGACAATCACGATGGGGTCAGTCATGGGTCAATCTCCTTATTTGGCCGCCATACGCAAGGCGCCGTCGAGACGGATCACCTCGCCGTTAAGCATGCTGTTTTCAATGATGTGCCGCACCAGCGCGGCGTATTCGGCGGGTTTGCCCAAGCGTGGCGGGAATGGCACGCCGGCCGCCAGGGAATCGCGCACTTCAGGGGTCATGCCGGCCATCATCGGCGTTTCGAAAATGCCCGGGGCGATGGTCATCACACGGATGCCGAAGCGCGCCAGTTCACGGGCGGCAGGCAGGGTAAGGCTGGCAATTGCGCCTTTGGAGGCGGCATACGCGGCCTGGCCGATCTGCCCGTCAAACGCGGCCACGGAGGCGGTATTGATGATCACCCCGCGCTCACCCTCGGCATTCGCTTCGGTTTCGGCAATGGCCGCCGCCGCCAAGCGCAGCAGGTTGAAGCTGCCGATCAGATTGACGTTGATCACCTGGGCAAAGCTGGCCAGCGCATGCGGGCCATTTTTGCCGAGAATCTTTTCACCGCGCACGATGCCCGCGCAGTTCACCAGCCCATGCAGGCCACCAAAGGCGTCAACAGCAGCCTGTACCGCTGCTTCAGCGGCCGCTTCCTGGCTGATATCCGCCACGGCGCTGCGGGCGTTATCACCCAACTGCTTGGCCTTGGCTGCCACAGCGTCGGCGTTCAGGTCCACCAGCATCACCTTGGCGCCGGCCGCTACCAGCATTTCAGCGGTGGCCGCACCGAGGCCCGACGCGCCGCCGCTGACCAGGAATACCTTGTTTTCAATCTGCATTATTATTGTTTCCTTGAACTGTGCCCGAATCGTCGAAATAGTCGCTCTCGCACGCTGCAGCGGCAATGGTCAAAGCCTTCAATATAGTTGACTGGTTTGGCCAATCATCAATCGCGCTGATCGGCCGGTCAGCCCAAGCGATTGGACGCCCACAGCGCAAGCTTCTAATCTGAGGACCTGCGCCACCGAAGAAGCCTCAGCCCGCCGATGATCGTCCGCCCCAAGCCCAACCTCCTGGGTATCCTGTTTTCCCTCAAGGGTTCGATCGCCAAGCGCATCGCGCTGCGCAGCCTGCTGGTCACCCTGCTGGCCTCGGTGATCGTGCTGGTGGAAACCCTGCACCCCGCCTATTTCTCCAAGGTCAACGCCACGCCCTTCACGCTGCTGGGGCTGTCGTTGTCGATCTTCATGAGCTTTCGTAACAACGCCTGCTATGACCGCTGGTGGGAAGGCCGCAAGCAGCTTGGGCAGATGATCATTGATGTGCGCTCACTGATCCGTGAGACCCAGGTGCTGGGCGACCCGGTTGAGCGAGCCAACCTGTTGCGTGGCCTGTGCGGCTTTGCCCATGGCTTGATTGCGCGCTTGCGCCATGAAGATGAAGCCCTGGCGATCAAACCCTGGGCCGCAGTGGACACACGCCACCCCAACCTCCCCGACAAGGTGCTGCAACAGGTGGGCGCAGGTTTCAGCCAACTGACCGAGCAAGGCGTGCTCAGTGAATGGCGTTACACCCAGCTGGAAGCCCGGCTGGTCAGCCTCAGCCAGGTTCAAGCGTCGTGTGAGCGGATCAAGACCACGCCGCTGCCCTTCCCCTACACCTTGCTGCTGCACCGCACCATCTACCTGTTTTGCATTCTGTTGCCGTTTGCCATGGCTGAACCGCTGGGTTGGCTGACGCCAGTATTCACCGCCATCGTCAGCTACACCTTCTTTGGCCTGGATGAAATCGGCGATGACCTGGAAGACCCGTTCGGCTTCGACGAAAACGACCTGCCCTGCAATGCCATCCTGCGCACGCTGGAGCGCGAAGTGCTCGCAGCCCTCGGTGAAACCGACTTGCCGCCGACCCTGGAGCCGGTGGAGTACGTGTTGACCTGACGCGGGTTTGACACCTGCCCTGGTCTGACCGAAGCTGATGGCTTTGCTCTAGCTTCCCAAGCTTTCGGACGCCTGCATGTCAAAGTCACGCCGCTACTCGATCGTCGGCCTGTGCGCCCTGTTGTTGATTGTATTGATCACCTGGTATTTCTCTCGCGCCACACAGGTGCAAGTGCCGCCCGCCATTGCCCATGGCTACTCAAAAGCCCTGAAACAGGCGCATAACGGTGAGCCTGGGGCGGCGCGTGTGCTGTACCAGCAATTGGATCGGCCGGACCTGTCGCCCGAGCGGCGTGCCGCGCTGCACGCTGAATTGCCCAACTACCCCAGCCCCCGCGCCTTGAAGCTCGCAGACAAGGACCTGAGCAGCGAATCAGCGCTGGTGCGTGAGGCCGCGATCCACAGCATTGTCGGCCTGGTGCCTAGCGGCCAGCGCACGCTGTTGCTCGGCCCGGTGCTGGACGATGCCGAACAAAGCGTACGCTTTGCCGCCGCCAATGCCTTGCTCGGTTTGTCGCCGGACACCTTGGGCTTGTACTTCGGGCCATTGCAGCAGGTGCTGGACGAGTTTGTGAAAAAGCTCAAGGCCCAGCCCGAAACCGCCGAAGGCTGGATTCAACTGGCGCGCCTGTATATCCACAGCGCTCTGCTGGCGGATGCGCAAAACGCGCTCGCACAGGCCATGCGCCTGCAACCGGACAACCTGCAGGCCGTGGTGGCGCAGATCGAGTTGCTCGACAAGCAAGGCAAGACCGACGAATCGCGCCAGCTCCTGGCGCGGCAGCTGGCGGCGCACCCCGAATCGGCTTACCTGCAACATGCCCTGGGCATGTGGCTGCTGCATCACGGCGAGCGGCCTTACGCCTTGCTCGGCCTGTCCAAAGCGGTAGAGCTGGAGCCGGACAATCAGGATTACCGCTATGACCTGGCCACCACCCTGCACGCCCAGCAGGAACTGGAAGCTGCCCAGCGCCAGCTCGAAGAGATCATCCAGCGCCACCCGGCCAACCGCAAGGCACGGGTACTGCTGGTCAACTACTGGAAGGAAAGCGGTCAGTTGCAGAATGTCCAGGTGTTGCTCGCCCAACTCGAGCAACAAAACCCTGACGACCCGGCGCTGCAGCAAGGGCTGTAGGCGCAGAAATCCCACATCAGTTTGAACCGCCGCAGAGCGCAACGGTCAAGAGAATATGGCGCGTCCACATGGGCGCGCATCCTCTACTCGTATGTGACCTGAGGGCACTTCTTGTCTACATCCAAAGCGCATTTAACCGAAAAAGCGGCCACCGGTATCGAAGGTCTTGATGACATTCTTTCCGGGGGGCTATCGCGCAGCCATCTGTTCTTGCTGGAAGGCGAGCCTGGCACCGGTAAGACTACGGTCGCCCTGCATTTCCTGCAGGCCGGAGCGAAAGAAGGTGAGCGATCGCTGTATATCACGCTGTCCGAAACCGAGCGCGAATTGCGCCAAGGCGCCAAATCCCACGGTTGGGACCTGGATGACAATATCCATATCTTCGAACTGACCCCGCCGGAGAGCCTGCTCGATGCCGAGCATCAGCAGAGCTTGCTGTATTCCTCCGACCTCGAACTGGGTGAAGCCACACGACAGATCTTCGAAGTCGTCGAACGGGTCAAGCCGACCCGCGTAGTCATCGACAGCCTCTCGGAGATCCGCCTGCTGGCGCAAAGCTCGCTGCGTTACCGTCGGCAGATCCTGGCGATCAAGCATTATTTCGTGCGTTACGACGCCACCGTGCTGCTGCTGGACGACCTGACCACCGAATCCCTCGACAAAACCGTGCACAGCGTGGCCCACGGGGTGATTCGCCTGGAAGAACTGACCCCCACCTACGGCGCCGAGCGCCGTCGTGTGCGGGTGGTGAAGTACCGTGGCCAGAAATACCGTGGTGGCTTTCACGACTTCACCATCATGCAAGATGGCATTCATGTGTTCCCGCGCCTGGTGGCAGCCGAGCATCGCGGCGGTTACGTACGCGAGACCCTGAGCAGCGGCATCCGCGAAATGGACGCCTTGATGGGCGGCGGCGTCGAGACTGGCTCCAGCAGCCTGATCCTTGGCCCGGCCGGCACCGGCAAATCGCTGATCTCGATGATCTTCGCCGCTGCCGCTGTGGCGCGCGGCGAAAAAGCCGCGCTGTTTATCTTCGATGAAGAGCTTGGGTTGCTGTTCGAACGCATGCGCAACATGGGTATCGACCTCGCCGCGCTCGAAGCTACCGGCAACCTGCTGATCGAACAAGTCGACGCCGCCGAGCTGTCCCCTGGTGAGTTCTCGCACCGCGTGCGCCGTTGCGTCGATGAACGTGGGATCAAGACCGTGGTGATCGACAGCATCAACGGCTACCAGGCCGCCATGCCGGAAGAGAATGCGCTGATCCTGCATATGCACGAGCTGCTGCTGTACCTCAACCGCCGGGGCGCAGCGACGTTCATGACGGTGGCGCAGCACGGGCTGGTCGGTGATATGCAGGCGCCCGTGGACATCACGTACCTGGCCGACACGGTCATTCTATTGCGCTACTTCGAAGCGTTGGGCAAGGTGCGCCGCGCGATCTCGATCATCAAGAAACGCACCGGCTCCCATGAGTCGACGATCCGCGAATACCGGATCGGCAGTCGCGGCCTGACCGTCGGCGAACCCCTCGATAATTTCCAGGGCGTACTGCGTGGCATCCCGACGTACATGGGCGCCGGCTCCCCTCTGCTTAAGGATGAGGGCGTGTGACAGCCATTTCACCTGTCTCCGAGCGCGCCATTGTCCTGGCGCCGATGGGCCGCGATGGTACGTTGGCACTGATGATGCTCAATGAAGCCGGTTATAGCGGCACAGTCGCCAGCAGCCTAAGCGCCCTATGCGATGCACTGGAGCAAGGTGCCGGCTTGCTGATCATTGCTGCCGAAGCGTTGCGTGGCGCCGACCTGGAGCCGCTGCTGGAGCATTTGCATCAACAGCCGGCCTGGTCGGACTTACCGATCGTGCTGATGACCCACCACGGCGGCACCGAGCAGAATGGCTCCTCGCACCTCAGTGGCTTGCTGGGCAATGTGACCTTCCTCGAACGGCCCTTCCACCCCGTGACCTTGATCAGCCTGGTGAGCGCCGCACTGCGCGGTCGGCGCCGGCAATATGATGCACGTGACCGGCTGATCGACTTGAGCGAAAGCGAACTGCGCCTGCAGCGCACGATGGAGACTCTCGAACAGCAGGTGGAAGAACGCACTGCGCAGTTGCGCAGCAATGAAGAAGCCTTGCGCCAATCCCAGAAGATGGAAGCCGTCGGCCAGTTGACCGGCGGCATCGCGCACGATTTCAACAATATGCTGACCGGGATTATCGGCAGCCTGGAGCTGTTACGAAGGCGCGTGTCACGTGGCAAATTGGACGATCTGGACAGCCTGATCGACCTCGGCGTGACCTCAGCCAATCGCGCCGCCGGCCTTACCCACCGGCTGTTGGCGTTCTCGCGCCGCCAGTCGCTCGATTCCAAGCCCGTGGAGATCAACCAACTGGTGACGTCCATGGGCGAGCTGCTGCAACGCAGCATCAATGAAAGCATCAGCCTGGACATGCGCCTGCTCGATCAGCTATGGACTGCCGAGGCCGACCCCAATCAGCTCGAAAGCGCCCTGCTCAACCTGGTGCTCAATGCACGCGATGCCATGCCCAATGGCGGCAAGCTCACCGTCGAAACGACCAACCGCCATCTGGACAGTGTGTTCACCGCCGCCTACGGCACACTCAGCCCCGGTGATTACGTGGAGCTGAGCGTCAGCGACAACGGCTGCGGCATACCGGAAAACGTGATGGGCCGGGTATTCGACCCGTTTTTCACCACCAAGCCGATTGGCCAGGGCACGGGCCTGGGCCTGTCGATGATCTACGGGTTCGCCCGCCAGTCCCACGGGCATGTGACGATTCACAGTGAAGTGGGCAAAGGCACGACTGTCAGCCTGTTCCTGCCGCGCTATGTGGGTGAAATGGTCGCCGATGAGGCGGTCAACTCGGCGCTGCTGCCCTACGCCAACGCGGGTGAAACCGTGTTGATCGTCGAGGACGACCCCGCCGTGCGCGTGCTGGTCAGCGTGGTACTCAAGGAGCTGGGCTACGCCTTTATTGAAGCGGGCGATGCCGATACGGCCGTGCCGATCATTGAGTCCGAGCAGCGTATCGACCTGATGATCAGTGATGTTGGCCTGCCTGGCATGAACGGCAGGCAACTGGCGGAAATCGGCCGGCAGATTCGCCCGGACTTGAAGGTGCTGTTCATTACCGGCTACGCCGAGCACGCCGCGGTACGAGGTGGTTTTTTGGACCCTGGCATGCAACTGATCACCAAGCCGTTCACTTTTGATTTGCTGACGGCAAAGGTGCGGGAGATGATCAGGAATTAGTGATCAGGGGCTGTCACGCAGCCCCATGGTATTACGCCAACAACCGCTGGATATGCTCTTGCAGCGTATCCAGGTCAAACGGCTTGGCCAGGATCGGCGCATTGCGCGTGATCGGGCTGTTGCAGTCGAGAATTTCCTGCGGATAACCGCTGATAAAGATGACCTTCAATTCCGGCCGCAGCTTGATCGCCGGCTCGGCGATCTGCACCCCGGAAATCCCGCCCGGCAGGCGGTAATCGGTCACCATCAGGTCCAGGTGCGGCTTGGTGGCAAGGATTTCGAAAGCCTGCTCCCCGTCGATCGCCTTCAACACCCGATACCCCAAGCCCGCCAGGTACTCACCCAGCACAAACATAATGGATTCGTCGTCCTCGACGATCAGAACGACATCTTGCGCATCTTCACTCATGGGAAGCCTTTGTCCGGTCAATTGCTGCAATTACGACCATGGGGTCACGTAGAGGTTGCGTCGAGGTGACGATTGATTTCATTGCGCTGGCTCAAGGGGCAGGCACACCCGAAACAGGGCGCCCTCGCCTATCTGGCTCTCGACCTCGATGGTGCCGCCATGCGCCGCAACGATCTGCTCGGAGATGAATAGCCCGAGGCCCAATCCCGCCGCCACCTGGCTGGCAGAGACGCGCTCGAACTGCTGGAAAATTCGCTTCTGGTTCTCTGCGCTGATGCCGATTCCGTGGTCGCGCACCTCCACCCGGGCTTCGCCATGTGCGCAGTACACCCGCACCTCCACCGGGCTTTTGGCCCCGTAGCGCAGGGCGTTGGTCAGCAGGTTGGTCACCACCTGCTCGATCCGGAACTCGTCCCAGTTGCCCTCTACTGGCTCTTCGGCCACCAGTTGCATGGACGAGTCCGCCGCCGCCACCTGCGGCGCAAAGTTCTCCACCAGGCTGCGCACCAATTGCGTCAGGTCAAAACGCCCCGGGCGAATCGACAATTTGCCGGTGCGGATGCGCGACACGTCGAGCATGTCTTCGATCAGGCGGATCAGGCTCTGGATCTGGCGCTCATCGCGGTCGACCATGGCGTGCATCTTGTCCAGGGTAAACGCGGCGGCGTTGTCCCGGGCCAGGTGCATCTTGCGCAGTTGGGTTTCCAGGATCAGCCCGTTGAGCGGCGTACGCACCTCATGGGCGACGATCGACATAAAGTCATCGCGCATGCGCACCGCCTGCTCCAGCTCGGTCTGGGTGGCCTGCAGGCGTGTCAGCAACAGCTCCTGCTCGCGACGGCTGCGCTCCAGGGCTTCGACCTGTTGCTTCATCGCCTTGCTTTGGCGGTACAGGTCGACGAACACATTGACCTTGCTCTTTACCGCGTGGATATCCAGCGGTTTATGCAGGAAATCCACGGCGCCGCTTTCGTAGCCCTTGAACGCATAGTTGAGTTCGCGTCCGGCGGCGCTGACGAACACGATCGGGATGTTCTTGGTCTTTTCGGTGCCGCGCATCAGCTCGGCCAGCTCGAAACCGTTCATGCCGGGCATCTGCACGTCGAGAATCGCCATGGCGAATTCGTGCTCCAGCAGCAGGGACAAGGCTTCGTCGGCGCTCAATGCCTTGAAGACCTGGCGATCCTCACGCTTGATCAGCGCTTCGAGGGCCAGCAGGTTTTCCGGCAGATCGTCAACGATCAGCAGTTTGGCCTGGACAGTAGTTAACATGGGGAAGGTTCCAGGGAAGCCAGCAATGAGGCAATGCGGCTCAAGGTCAGAATATGGTCAGGTGCATGCAAGGCCAGGGCCGCCAGCGGCATCACGGCAATCCGCGCTTCCGAGGGGTCCTGTACAACGGTGGTGCCACCGGATTGCTTGACGTAGGCCAGCCCGTGCGCACCGTCCTGGTTGGCGCCGGTCAGCAAAATGGCGAGCAAGCCCTTGCCAAAGGTGTCGGCGGCGGACGCGAACAGGTAGTCGATGGCGGGCCGGGAATGGTGCACCCGCTCCTCCTGGCTCAGGGACAGGCTGTGGTCGTGCTCCACCGAGAGGTGGTAGCCGGGCCCGGCGAAGTACAGCGTACCCGCCTGGATCAGTTCCTTGTCCTGCCCTTCGCGCACCGGAATGCGCAGACGCCGCGCAAAGACTTCCGCCAGCTGGCTGCGGCGCTCATCCGGCAGATGCAGCACTGCAATGATCGGCAGCCCGAAGCTCTCAGGCAGCTCAGCGAAAATACTCAGCAACGCCTCGACCCCACCGGCAGAGGCGCCGACAACAATGGCTTCAATCCCGCGAATCGGGCCCGCTTGCGCGTTGTTCATGATTTTCGGTAGATCCGTTCCTGCTTGACCAAGGGTTCGAATTGCTTGCTGTAGGCGGAAAAATCCAGGGTTTCCTTACTGCCCAGCACCAGAAAGCCGCGATGGCACAGCGACTCATGAAACAATCCAAACGCTCGGTCCTGCAACTTTTTATTGAAATAAATCAATACGTTACGACATGAAATTAATTGAGTTTCTGAGAATACACTATCGGTCGCCAAACTGTGGTCGGCAAAGGTCACGTTCTCGCGAAGCGTCTTATCGAAGATCGCGTAATCGTAAGCTGCGGTGTAGTAATCGGCGAATGAACACTGGCCGCCTGCCTGTTGATAGTTGGCAGTGTAAGCCCTTACATTCTCCAGGGAAAAGATGCCCTGCTTGGCTTTATCCAGCGACGCGGGGTTGATGTCCGTGGCGTAAATGATCGTACGCTCCAGCAACCCCTCTTCACGCAGCAGGATAGCCATGGAGTACACCTCCTCCCCCGTGCTGCACCCGGCGATCCAGATCTTGATTGACGGGTAGGTCTTGAGCAACGGCACCACTTCCTGGCGGATCGCCAGGAAGTGCGACGGGTCGCGAAACATCTCGCTCACCGGGATCGTCAAAAATTGCAGCAACTGCATGAATGCTGCGGGGTCGTGCAACACCCGCTCCTGCAGCGCCGAAATAGTCGCGCAGTCAAACTGGCGCAAGGCATGGGCCACGCGACGTTTGACCGACGCGCCGGAGTAATCGCGAAAGTCGTAGCTGTACTTGAGGTAAATCGCCTCGATCAACAGGCGCAGCTCAATATCGCTGCTTTTCTCCAAAAAACTGCGCTCCACTTAAATGCGTTCCATCTTCGGTAGCCATACGCGAATCAACGAGAACAACCGGTCCAGGTCAATCGGCTTGGCCAGGTAATCATTGGAGCCCGCCGCGAGGCAGCGCTCCTGATCGTCCTTCATGGCCTTGGCTGTTACGGCAATGATCGGCAGCTTCTTCCAGCGCGGGTCCTGGCGGATCAACGCGGTGGCCTCGTAACCGTCCATCTCCGGCATCATTACGTCCATCAGCACCAGGTCGATGTCCTCGACTTCATTGAGCTTGTCGATGGCTTCACGGCCGTTACGCCCGATCACCACCACCGCGCCCTTGTGCTCAAGCGCGCTGGTCAGGGCGAAGATGTTGCGCACATCGTCGTCCACCAACAGGATCTTGCGCCCCTCGAAGACCTTGTCGCGGCTGCGGGCGGTCTTGAGCATCTTCTGGCGGTCATGGGACAGCTGGGATTCGACTTTGTGCAAAAAGAGTGTCACTTCGTCGAGCAAGCGTTCCGGCGAGCGGGCGCCCTTGATGATGATCGAGCGCGAATACTTGCGCAGCTCGGCTTCTTCATCGCGGGTCAGGTTGCGCCCGGTGTACACAATCACCGGCGGGAACGAGCGGATGTCCTCGGTGGCCATGCGCTTGAGCAGCTCGTTACCGAGCATGTCCGGCAGCTTGAGGTCGATGATCATGCAGTCATAAACGTTGGTGCGCAGCAGGTCCAGGGCGGCCTGGGCGTAGCCAACGTCGGTGATTTCAATGTCATCGTCACCGATCAGGCGGGCAATGCTGTCGCGTTGCAGGTCATCGTCCTCCACCAGCAGCACACGCTTGACCTTCTGGGTCAGCTTGGCTTCCAGGCGGGCAAACACGTCCTTGAGCTCTTCGCGGGTGGTGGGTTTAACCGCATAACCGATGGCGCCCATATGCATGGCGGCCTCAACGCGGTCCTCCACGGAGATCACATGCACCGGGATATGGCGGGTGTTGGCGTGTTCCTTGAGACGTTGCAGCACGGTCAGCCCGGAATGGTCCGGCAGGCGCATGTCCAGCAGGATCGCATCGGGGATGAACTCCTCGGCCAGGCTGTAGCCCTCATCCGCACCGTGCGCCACCAGGCAGTTGTAGCCCAGCTCGTGAGCCAGGTCGAACAGGATGCGGGCGAAGTTCGGCTCGTCTTCTACCACCAGAATGCAGCGCGTGGTGAACGGGGCCTTATCGCGGTCGTCGGCAAAACGCGGAATCTGCTGGGCATCGGCCACCGGCAGCGGTGAAATCGCAATGGGCTTGGGCGCTGGCGCCGGCACCACCTGAGGCGGCTGCTCGATGGGCCCGGCGTTCGCGTCGCGCTCCACATACTGCTCGGGCAGTACCAGCGTAAACACACTGCCCTTGCCCGGTTCGCTGGTCACGCTGATATAGCCACCGAGTAAAGTGGCGAGGTCGCGGGAAATCGACAGGCCCAGGCCGGTGCCGCCGTAACGACGGTTGGTGGTGCCGTCCGCCTGGCGGAACGCTTCGAAGATGCTTTCCTGCTGATCCGGGGCAATGCCAATCCCCGAGTCGCGCACGGTGAACGCAATGCCCTCCCCCGGCGCATGGGACACCGACAGGCTGACGTCGCCCTGCTCGGTGAACTTGACCGCGTTGGACAGCAGGTTCTTGAGGATCTGCTCCAGGCGCTGACGGTCGGTGAACAGCATGGTCGGCGCGCCATGCTGCACCTCCACCTGGAACCCCAGCTTACGGTCGGCGGCCAGCGGCTCGAACATTCCGCGCAGGCCATCCACCAAGCGTGCAACGCTGGAGTTTTCCGGGCGCACTTCCAGTTTGCCGGCTTCGACTTTGGAAATATCCAGGATGTCATTGATCAAGTTGAGCAGATCGTTGCCGGCCGAATAGATCGACTCGGCAAACTTGACCTGTTCGGCGCTGAGGTTTTCCTGGGGGTTCTCGGCCAACAGCTTGGCCAGGATCAGCGAGCTGTTCAGGGGCGTGCGCAGCTCGTGGGACATATTGGCGAGGAATTCGGATTTGTACTTGCTGGAGCGCTGCAATTCTTCGGCGCGGTCTTCCAGCTCGATCTGGGCCTGGTTCAGCTCGATGTTCTTGCGGTCCATGGCGTCGCGCTGCTCGGCCAGGGTCTGGGTCTGTTCGGCCAACTGTTCGTTGGTCTGCTCAAGCTCGGCCTGCTGGGTTTCCAGGTGGGCCTGGGACTCCTTGAGGATGCGCGACTGTTCTTCCAACTCTTCGTTGGCGGTCTTGAGCTCTTCCTGTTGCACTTGCAGCTCTTCGTTGAGCTGCTGGGTCTCGGCGAGCACTTCCTGCAAGCGCTGACGATAACGCGCCGCTTCGATCGAGGTGCCGATATTCCCGGCAATCAGCTCCAGCAGCTCTACGTCACGCTCATCCAGGGGGCGCAGGAAGCCCAGTTCGATCACGCCGTTGACGCGGTCGTCATCGCTGGTCGGCACCACCAGCACACTGCGGGTCGAGCCTTCGCCCAGACCGGAGCTGACCTTGAAGTAATCCACCGGCACGTCGTCCAGGCGAATCAGACGATCCAGCTGGGCGGCCTGGCCGACGATGCCCTCATCGCTGTAAATCGCCTGCTCAAGCTGTTCCTGCTCACGCGAAAAGCCATAGGTGGCCACACGCTTGAGACCGCCGTGCTCTTCGCGCACATACAGCGCCGCCACCGCAGAGCCCATGTACTGGGCAAAGAACTGCAGGATATTGCGCCCCAACATGTTCAGGGTGAGTTGGCCAAGGACTTGTTCCGCCAGTTCGGTCTGGCCGTTGCGCAGCCATGCCTGCTGTTCCAGGCGCCCAGCAATCTTCTGCTGCGACGCGAGGTTTGCACTGTAACTACTTGATAAAGCGAGTAGATTCTTTCTGCCGATATACGCCAGGAACCCGCTCAGGCCCAGCACGAACGCCAGATACAGCGTGACGCTGATCACCGTGGTTCGCGTGACTTCTGCGTTACGGGTGATGCGGAACTGCTGCTCCATCGCCACCGCGTCTTCATATTCCTTGCGAATCTCGTCAGTCAGGCGCTTGCCTCGGCCAGCCTTGACCGCGCCGCGGTAGTCACCGCTTTCGCGCTGCATATCAATCATCGACTGCGCGTATTTATTCCATTCGTTTTGCAGGGCTTCCAGGCGTTTGAGGCGATCAACCTGTTGCGGGTTATCCGCCACCAGTTCCTGCAAATTGCGCAGGTCGGCAATGATCCGTGGCTTGGCCACCTCGTACGGGTCAAGAAAATGTTCGTCGCCGGTAATCAGGAAACCGCGCATGCCGGTTTCCAGATCCACGGTCAGCTTGGACGACTCGTTGAGGTTATTGATGACCCGGTCGGTGTGTTCCACCCACTGGATCACCGACAACAGATAGGTAATCAGCACGACGAAAAACACCGCACTGAGCACGCCCACCCCTAGGGGCAACGCGACGTTTCGGCTCAGCAGTGTACGAAAGCTCTTTTCATCGACGGACGACGCGGGAGTCATGGGCATGCCTTGTCCAAATGGGAAAAACGGGGAGTTTGCCCGAACATATGGGGCCAGGGCTATGTTTCTGCGTTGATTTAACGCAAAAGCCTACGCTTTGCTCGTAAATCTCCCGCTGGTTTCATCTGTGTAATCACACAACTTAATACAGACATTTTGAACGGGGCCGGAACGAAGTTTCGCAGTTCTTGCACTCAGAGCTGCGCCTCAGGAACACGGAAGATCTTTTGGAAGGCGTCATCTATGACCCACCAAGGTAAGCCAATGAGCATTACTAACGTCTCCTCAAACCCCGTAATCCCCTATCAAAACGCTATCGCAGCAGAACCTGAATCCCAAACGCAAGGCACCGCCAGCTCTTCATCAACCTCAAGCCCCCCAAGTCGCACTGCCGAGGCGCAGACGCCCACCACCAAGCCCTTGGCTCAGCTGCTGACCGATCAGCACTATGTGGCGGACGTGGCTAAAGCTCTTCGCGCGCTCGAAGGGGTGGCTAGCGACCCCTTGTACGGCAAGAGCCGACTTCCTTACAGTCTGAGCCAGACCATGCTAGCGCCGCGCCTGGGCTCCTCCTACACCTCATCTGAACCTTTATCGAAGGTCATAACTAGCCTAGGTTTCAAACCACCGAAGAATCTCAAGGAGCTCCAGGCACTGGCAACGAAACTGGAGCAAAAAAGTTCGCTGCATCCCCTGGGGAATTTCGGTGGAGGAAAATCCTGGCCAATACCGATGTCGCGAAATGATGAAGTCCGGCTTGCCAGTTTTCTCTTCTCCCAAACCACGGGTCTGCCAGGCTTACCGTTACCGCCCGATGGCAAGCGCACGCTGGGGTATCTGTTGAGCGGCAGCTCGGTAATGCCAAGCGACTTGCAAGACCCTCCCCGGGCACTCGAAAAACTGCTCGCGAGCCCCAAGGCACTCGCCCTGGGGCAGGCCCTGCAAACGTTTTTACAGGGGGCTAACTCCGATACCAGCGCTTATGAGTATGTATTGTCCGCGATTCACATTGGGCTTGATCCGGACTCTACCGTCTTGCATAGACGTAACCGCGTAGATGAGGTCGACTTGATGCAGCCCACGTTTTGGGGGCGTTCGCCTTCAACGGTAGTTGACGACCTGACCCGCAATCTTATCGCCCACGGCCGGGTGACAGCGGAAACAGCCAAACTCGGCGCTTATCTGCTGTTGGCCATAGAAGCTCCGCAACTTCTGATCAAAGACGTTCCCAGCAGTGTGACAATCGGTAGCGTCGCGTGGACTCAACTTGTAATTGCAGCGGCCAGGATCGAAGCACAGACGCCAGGTCGGGTGCCGGGTATGACCTATGCCGAAGTAATGGTCGAGGCAGAGGACCTCCCTGAAGCACCTGCGCAGGCTCAAACCGAGGCATTGATCGACTGGGGGGTGGCCAATAAATTTCTTGGGACGAAAGCCGATACGCTTTACACACCGTCTGAACTGGAGAACACACGAGCGGCCTTTAATTCTCAGCAGAAAAAACTTAAAGAAGCCTCCGAGTTGATTGATACGCCTATACCCAATCGTAAACAAATGGCAATGGACTGGCTTAACAAACAATTTCCAAATGTCGTTGCCGAGGGGTTCGAGAGGAAAGTCATTGAGCTTGAAGAGCGCCCGCTTCCGCTAATGCGCCCTATAAAAATGATTCCTTACTCCCTGCTGGAGATCACGATGGAAGGGATTAGAATGGGGCCCGGCAGGAAGGCCACTTACAACTTTAACGATCCCATCGCAGTGGCGTTTGTCCAGCTCACCACCACCCCGGAATTCAATATCCCAAGCGAGTTTGACAGTGCTTATGACACGGCAGTAGCAAACGTTAAATCCGTCAAGGAAACCGTGTTCATGAATGCAATGGACAATTTGCCGCCCGACGATCAGGCCAAATTGCTTAATGGAGAGATCCGGTATTTTCAGGAAAAATCATACAAAGTCGGCGTGCTAAGTAATACGCTATTCCACACAAGCCCCAAAGTACTGATCACCGCCAGAAACGGCTCCGACATTACGACCTACGAGTGTGATACCGAACAAGGTAGCCTCACACGCCAGCGCACCAATGCGAAAGTTGAGCGCGAGCCTGAATACCTCTCTAACGAAGTCAGCTATATAGAAGAGTTTTTCCCCGACACCGCAAGGGTCGAGACCAACAATACGCTTTCAACAGTAGGCAATATATTTCCTCCAATTAAACTATTTGCTTGGGCCACGTCTGATAGCCGTCGGAGCTCATTGGATGCGGAACAGAGTGTCGACCAGTCTCAGTCGAATATGTTTACCAGCGTACGCGCGAGTCATATCGCCAAATCGCTCGTCAGCACGCTTGATTTGGACAACCCCGCGTACAAGAAACAGGCATCCGAAACCACGGCCGCCGAATATCGAGAGGAACAACGGAAAGCGGGAGGCCAGTTTGTACTTAATTTGATCCCGTTCAGGTCGGCGATCATAAACTTTCGTGATGGCAAATTTGCTGATGGTCTTCAAGACCTGCAATTGGATATATTGGGTTTTGTTACCGCGGGGTTTGGCGCCGGCGCTAAAGCTGCGAATGCAGTCATTAGGGTCAACTCAGCATTAGGCAAAGTAGCCAAGGTAAGCAAAATATTCGGCGCGGCAGCCCTCGGCGAACTGAACCCGTTGAGTGGGGTGGGCAGTCTCGTTGTCGGGGTGGCGAAATTGGCCTACAAGGGCGTGGGCAAGGGTGCTCGTTTGGTGGCCTCTGGGGTTGATAAGCTCAAAGGTGCAACAGGCGACAATAAACTGCTGAAGGCCGTCAGCAAAGATTACAAGGCCGCAGCCGTTGGGACCTTTAAAGTCGCAGACCAACGCATTGAGGGCGGTGCCGTATTCATTGATGGCAAATGGTATGGCTTTGATGCCGCCAGGAAACGCCCCTTTGGCCCAGCACTTACAGACTTCAAACCTAATGTGGTCACACATGAAGGCGAAGTCAGGAGCTTCGCCGATACCTGGCTTGGAAAAATGATCGGGTTCAATACTTCACCGCAGGCAAACAACCCTTACTTCCTCAGGGATTACTCAACCGCCGTCACCACCGCTAAAGCCCAGGACGCCACTGCTTATTGGAAGGGCTACAACAGCGGCTCGCCCAATGCGATTCAGGGGTACTCCACAGCGCTTAACGTCAATGACTTGAAACGCCTGGCCATATCCGAAGTGCGTTCGGCGGCAGAACTCGGCAGCCTGGGCAAACGCATGGATCAGCTTGATACGCTTCCTATCGAGTTCAAATCCGCACTTCAAACGGCAGAAGCGGTTGACCCGGATGCATTTGTACTGGGGTATAAAGCAGGCAAACCGACTGGCATCAGCGGGTACTCGGACACACTAAATACTCAGCAGCTTGGGGAGCTTATCGTCGCGAACAAAAAAAATCCCGAAGCGGTTGGGCATTTGCTTAAAGAGTTAGAAAGAAAAAGGATTGTAATTTCCGTTGAAAACTACAGGGTATTCAAAGATGAGATAGTCACAGCGGGTGGCCAGGCTGTTCCACTTCAGCAAGGCTTTTATCTGAGCCAAGTGTCGCAACTGTCGGAAGGCGAGTGTGCTGCGATGTCCCACTTGATGGCAGCCGCTCAAAAGGAGGGAAAACAAGATACGTTTATGTTAAACCTGCACGCGGCCATGGTCACTCCCCTGCCCCCCAAAGAGCTGCAGGCGTTACAGCTGACTGACCCGGCCAAAGCCCTACTCGAACAAGCCAGGGCCAGGAGGGTCACAAAATTCCGCGAAGAGCTGAATACCCTTCAGCTTTCACTGGAAAACAACTTCCATCTTGGCAACCAGTCCAGACAAGTGCCTTACACCACGATCATTTCGGAACTGGCCAATGCCAGATCATCAAAAACCCTCTTGATTCAAGGGCCTGGTCATGGCATTACCGCAGGCGTCAAGGTGAGTAGAAATGCCAGCGGTAATGAAATCAAGACATGGTTTTATTTCGACCCTAACTACGGGCAAGCCACCTTCACGTCTGAGGCCAGTATGAAAGCTGCACTGGAAAGTACGTTGAATAGCGGCTATTCCAAGCAGGGCCTGCCGGACTACGCGCCAAACACCGCGACGCCCGAATTTAAGATTTCTAACTTTGACCCTGTGGAGCTGAATATCATCACCCGACCGACGGGTATTGATCCGGCTACCCTCTATAGAAATGATTTGTAAGTCCCTCACCAGACCTTGGGGTGTGCGCGACGGTTGCGCCCGGCGACCGTCAGCCTGCCCACCCCGTACCGGGGCCAAGTGAAAGCTCAGGGATGATTTCACGTTAGCACAAGACAACACCGCCTCGTGCCTGCACAATATCCGCCTTGAATCGGGAACTTGCCGAGATGGAGACAACTCAGTAGAGGATAGTCTTTCGACTGAACAAGACCTGTACCGCCATTTTCTAGGACTCCTCACTATGACCGTCACCTCCACCATCCTTGTAGTCGAAGACGACAATATCGTGCGTATGCTGATCGTCGATGTGCTCGAAGAGTTGGAGTTCAAAGTGCTTGAGGCTGCCGACGGCGAACAAGCCCTGACGATTGTTCAACACACTGGACAGGTCATCGACCTGATGATGACCGATATGGGGCTGCCCGGCATGGACGGCAGAGAACTCGCAACCCAAGTACGCGAACTGCGCCCTACCCTGCCCATCTTGTTTGCCAGCGGTTATGCCGAAAATATCGACGTCCCCCACGGCATGCATGTCATCGGCAAGCCATTTTCCATTGACCAGCTGCGTGACAAGGTCAAGTCGATACTGCCCGCCTGACCTGTTTGTTCCGAATGCCGCCCCACCCAGGCGGCTTCGTGTGTGGTTTATCGCCAAGTGCTCTAATTCCCCCGGATCAAACAACGTGTTCATTTGCATGGCCTGCGCACCTGAATTCAACTGCTGGATTAAATCCATATGCCCAGCACGATGAGCCGGGCACCGGCCCCTTTCTTTCTGTCTATCATTCATAACCTGCCGAGACGCTGGTGGGCAGGGGCGACGGCTTGCCTCAGTTCACCTTGTTTTCAGGGATTAACGTGACGTCCGGCAAATAAAACGGTTAACTCGGCGCTTTCATCCCACGCCCTCAAAAAGAACGACTGGAAGGACGCAACAACATGATTGGAAAACCGACGCGCCTGCTGTTGGCGAGCCTCTCGATACTCATGAGTACCGGCGCCTGGGCCGATTTTACCGCGACGCCCAGCGAAGCCCGGGCCATTGCCAAGGAAGCCTATTTGTATGGCTATCCGGTAGTGGAGATGTACAAGACGCTCTACACCCAGGCCGTCGATAAGGGCGGCGCCAACTTCAAGGCACCGTTCAACCACATCGGCAATACCGCCCAGGTCTTCACCCCCAAGGACACCGGGTTCGTGACCCCGAACGCGGACACGCCCTACTCCTTCGTGTGGCTGGACCTGCGCAGTGAACCGCAGGTGCTGACCCTGCCCAAGATCGAAGACAACCGTTACTACTCGGTGCAATTGATCGACCTCTACACCCAGAACATCGCCTACCTGGGCACCCGCAGCACCGGCAACAACGGCGGCCACTACATGATCGCCGGCCCCGACTGGAAAGGTCAGCAACCGGTGGATGTGGACCGCGTGGTCTACAGCGAAAGCAATATCGCCTACGCCCTGTACCGCACGCAGTTGTTTGACGAGAAAGATCTGAACAAGGTCAAGCAGATCCAGAACGGCTACAAGGTGCAGCCGCTGAGCAACTACGTGAAGCAAGCCGCACCGGCCAAGGCGCCGAAGATCGAATGGCCCAAGCCCATGGCGACCATGACCGAAGGCCCGCAGCTGTTTCGCTACCTGAACTTCATGCTGGCCTTTGCCGCACCGCAGGACAGCGAAAAAGACCTGCTGGCGCGTTTTGCCAAGATCGGCATCGCCCCCGGCGCGCCGTTCAAGGTCAAGGACTTGACCGCCGAACAACGCAAGGCCCTGGAAGATGGCATCACCGATGCCCGCGCCGAATTTGCCGCCTTTAAAAAGGACAAGATCGACACCCATCAAGTGTCTAAAGGCGATTTTCACGGCAGCCGTGACCGCCTGAAAAACAACTACTTGTATCGCTACGCCGGCGCGGATTTGGGTATTTTCGGCCAGTCATCCGACGAAGCGACGTCCTTCACCTATGTCGATGACACCGAAGGCAAACCGGCCAACGGCGCACGTCACAGCTACACCGTGCACTTCGCCAAAGACCAACTGCCACCCGCGGATGCGTTCTGGTCGCTGACCATGTACGACGCCAAGACCCGGCTGTTGGTGCCCAACCACAAGAAACGCTACCTGATCAATTCGCGCATGCTTGCCAACCTCAAGCTGGACGCGGATGGCGGCCTGACGCTCGCCCTACAGCACCACGAGCCACCGAAGGCCGAACAGAGCAATTGGTTGCCGGCCCCACCAGGTCCGTTCTACGCAGTGCTGCGCATTTACCTGCCCAAGCCGGAAGTGGGAAATGGCCAGTGGAAGTTGCCGGGGCTGACGCCGCTCAAGTAACTGCACGTGGCCGGCGGTTCACGCCGGCCACGGCGCCATTCCGACTAGGCTCAACCGCGTTCGCGGGGAATCAGGCTCTGCAACTGTGAAGCCAGGAAATTGGCGTCGAAGGCATAGGTGTCCGGGTCTTTCAGGCCATTGGTTTTCTTCCACAGCCAGTCGTTTTTGTCCGCCGGCAGTACCAGCGACACGCTGCCGTGGCGGGCGGCGGTCAGGCCCATCACCGCTACCGAAATCAAGCCGCCCACGCCCATCACGTCCGGCACGAACTCCACGGTTTTACCGGTTATCTGCACGGTCAGTTTGTCAGTCTTGAACGTCGAGTTCTCCACCGGCAGGCTCGGCCCGCTGGCCACGTACGCCTCACGGTGTACCTCCAGCAAACCCACGGTCTTGACCGGCTCCAACCACTGCTCGATCTGCCCGAATAATTGGTCGAGTTTTAGCGCCCAACGGGCCGACAACACGTCCAATTGCTGTTTTTTATGCGCTTCGCTATCGGCGTAATGACGAAGCATCTCGCCCAGTTGCTGTACATCGTCCATTGCGGATCTCCTTGGGTGAGCCAGGTTGCGAGGCGTGATCATGGCAGATGCGGCGGCCGTCCGTATGATTAACGCCTGCGCCCATACAGCCCAATGTGAAACTGCTCCGGTGATTTGGCCGACAACTGCGTATGACTATTGGGCGGGCGATGGGTAAGGTGAAACGACTTTCCTCGTCAGGAGCATCGCATGCGCACCATCGGCCTGATCGGCGGCATGAGCTGGGAGTCCAGCGCCGAGTATTACCGCATCATCAACCAGCGCGTGCGCGACCAACTCGGCCCGCTGCGCTCGGCACAGTTGTTGATGTACAGCGTGGACTTCGGCCCGGTGGAACAGGCCCAGCATGCCGGGCGCTGGGACGACACCGCGCTGATCCTGGAAGATGCGGCCCGCCGCCTGCAAGCCGGGGGCGCCGAGTGCGTGGTGCTGTGTACCAACACCATGCACTTGGTGGCGCCGCGTATCGAGGCGGCGGTGTCGATTCCGTTCCTGCATATTGCCGACGCGGCCGGAGCGGCGGCGGTGGCGGCCGGCACCCTGACCGTCGGCCTGCTGGGCACCGCGTTCACCATGGAGCAGGATTTTCTCAAGGCACGCCTGACCGCCCAGGGCCTGAGCGTGCTGGTGCCGCACGCGGAGGAACGCCAGGCGGTGCACCGGATCATCTATGACGAGTTGTGTGTCGGCGTGATCAGCGATGCGTCACGCGAGGTTTACCAGCGGGTGATCGAGTCCCTGGCGGCACGCGGCGCCCAGGCGATCATCCTCGGGTGCACGGAAATCAGCTTGCTGGTCAAACCCGAACACAGCGACCTGCCGCTGCTGGACACCACCGAGCTGCATGCGCGGGCTGCGGTGGCGTTTGCCTTGCAGGATTAAGCCGATTGGCGCAAGCGCGCCATGCTCAAGGTGTCGACGAAAACACCGTCACGCAGGGCGTAGTCGCGTAACCGGCCTTCGACTTCGAAGCCGAATTTGCGGTACAGGCGATGCGCCGCTTCGTTGTCGGCGTACACCGTGAGTTCCACCCGGTGCAGGTTCATCCAGTTGTCGGCCACGTCCAGCGCGGCCGTCAGCAAGCGCGAACCGACGCCCTTGCCTTGCCAGGCGGTGGCCACGCCCATGCCGAACGAACCGACATGCGCTTGGCGCACGCGCAGGTATTGTTCCAGGCCGAGCTGGCCGATCACCTCACCGCCATGCACCGCCACCAGTTGCAGGCGGCGTTCGTTGTCCATCACCAGCCGTTTGCGCCAGGCTTCGACGGACTGGAATGGCATCTGCAGCACCTGACGGCACACGGCCGGTTCGTTATAGAGCGCGGCCACGCCTTCGAGGTGGGCTTCGGTGAAGCGCTGGATCACGATATGGGGTTCAGGGGCGTGCATTGTGTTTCATCCTTTGAAAGACACGGGGGTTGGTTAGTGTAGGGGGGATGTGTGGGGGGTGGCTAGGGTTCGGGGCTGGGGGGTATATCCGTTATTTGGGTGATGGCTGGGATTGGTTCCGCTCTTACAGCGGGTCACTTTCGAAAAGCGCGAAAGTAACCATGGACTTGTTCCCTCAAAACGTACGCCATGAAGCGAGTGTTAAGCAGTTTGCTTCAGTTGCTTTGCGTAGTCATTAGGTGAGCTGTATCCCAGCGCCGAGTGCAGCCGTGTCGCGTT
>NZ_UUPU01000007.1 GCF_900591205.1 Pseudomonas viridiflava | reverse complement strand
GATTCAAGTCTGCGTGCGGGCACACCGAAGCGTGAGCGAGGTGCCGAGTGGTGGGGCAAGAGCGCTTTGGTTACTTTCGCGCTTTTCGAAAGTGACCCGCTGTAAGAGCGGAACCAATACCCGCCGTTACCCAAAAAACGGATACACCCCCCACACCCCCCCCACCCCCATCAACCCCAGCCCCCCAAAACAAGCCATCCAATTGACGCCAAAATCCCCATGATGGCCCTCTGTCAATTAATCAAGAACTCAAAAATTATTCTCGCTACAATCCGCCGCTTTGCCACCCCCGGCACGTGCCCAAAACCGCCCGTAGCCCACGAGAAGCCCCATGCTCATCGGTAGTTACTCACCCTCCCTGCTCGTGATCTCGCTGTTCGTCGCGATCCTCGCTTCCTACACCGCGCTGGACCTCTGCGGCCGCATCGCCACCGCCAAGGGCCGTGCGGTCTACCTGTGGATAGCCGGCGGCGCGTTGGCCATGGGCGTGGGCGTGTGGTCCATGCACTTTATCGGCATGCTGGCATTGCGCCTGCCGTTTGCCCTGGGGTTTGACCTGGGCATTACCGCGCTCTCCCTATTGATCGCGGTATTGTCCAGCGGCTTTGCCTTATGGCTGGTCAGCCAGCCCCGTTTGCCCGCCTGGCAGCTGGCGTTTGGTGCGCTGATCATGGGCGCGGGCATCGCCAGCATGCATTACACCGGCATGGCCGCAATGCGCATGACCCCCGGCATCGACTACGACCCGACCTTGTTTGGCGCCTCGTTGCTGATCGCGGTGGTGGCGTCCGGTGTGGCCCTGTGGATTGCGTTCAACCTGCGGCGTAACACGCCCTATGTGCGCCTGGCACGCGGCGGTGCGGCGGTGGTCATGGGCTTTGCTATCGTCGGCATGCACTACACCGGCATGGCGGCGGCGCAGTTTGCCGATGAGAGTTTTTGTGGCGCGGCGCTGACCGGCTTGAGCGGCAAGGGTCTGGATAACCTGGTGTTGGTGACGACCCTGGCCGTGTTGGCCATCGCCTTGCTGACCTCGTTGCTCGACGCCCGCCTGGAAGCGCGCACCGCCGTGTTGGCAAACTCCCTCAGCCAAGCCAACGAGGAGCTGACCCACCTGGCCCTGCATGACATGCTCACGGGTCTGCCCAATCGTACCTTGCTTGCCGACCGTATCCAGCAAGCCATGCAGGCGGTCAAGGAGCAGGGCGGTTGCTTCGCCTTGATGTTTATTGACCTGGACGGGTTCAAGCCGGTCAACGATGCCTTTGGCCACCACATGGGCGACCAGTTGTTGCGCGAGGTTGGTTTGCGTTTGCGTGAGGACTTGCGCAGCCACGACACCCTGGCGCGCATCGGTGGTGATGAGTTTGTCTTGCTGGTGCAACTGACCCAGCCCGATGACGCCCTCGGTCTTGCCGAGCGTCAGGTAGTGCTGATCAACCGTGCGTTCCAGGTGGCTGAGCATGAGCTGAAAATCTCCGCCAGTGTGGGCATCGCCATGTACCCGGGCAACGGTGGCAACCCCCAGGAATTGCTGATGAATGCCGACGCCGCGATGTACCACGCCAAGGGTGTGGGCAAGAACGGCTACAGCTTTTTTGATGCGTCGATGAACACCAATGCGCGCAAGCAGTTGCAGTTGCTGCAGGACCTGCGCAATGCCGTCGAACAAGAGCAATTTTGCTTGTACTACCAACCCAAGTTCGATGCGCTCAGCGGGATCCCGGTGGGCGCCGAGGCGCTGCTGCGCTGGGAGCATCCGCAACAGGGCCTGCTGCTGCCGGCGACATTTATCGAGCTGGCGGAAAAGACCGGGTTGATCATTCCGATCGGCGAGTGGGTGTTGAATGAAGCCTGCCGCCAGATGCGCCTGTGGTATGCGCAGGGCTATGAAGACTGGCGCATCGCCGTGAACCTGTCAGCCTTGCAGTTCTGTCATGCCGGGCTGGTCAACAGCGTGGCCTCGGCGCTGGAGCGTCATCAGTTGCCGGCCAACAGCCTGACCCTGGAAATCACCGAAACCACCGCCATGAGCGATGCCGATGCCAGCATGACGGTGTTGCAGCAGTTGTCGGACATGGGCGTCGACCTGTCGATTGACGACTTCGGCACGGGTTATTCCAGCCTGATGTACCTCAAGCGCCTGCCGGCCAACGAGTTGAAGATCGACCGTGGTTTTGTGCGCGACCTGGAGCATGACAGCGATGATGCCGCCATCGTTTCGGCCATTGTTGCCTTGGGCCAGGCCCTGGGGTTGCGGATTGTCGCCGAAGGTGTTGAGACCGATGTGCAGCAGAGTTTTCTCACGCGCCTGGGGTGCAATTCTCTGCAGGGTTACCTGCTTGGCCATCCGCTGCCGGCCGAAGGTTTCATGGCCGATATTCAACGCGCCGAAGAGGCGGTAGCGCCTGACAAAAGCCGTGCGTGACGGTTAGTATTGGATCCAACCATTAACATCAGGTTGAGTCAGGAGATCGCACGCATGGACAAAGTTGTCATCATCACCGGGGGCAGTCGCGGGATTGGCGCCGAGACGGCATTGCTGGCCGCTCGCGAGGGCTACCGCATCTGCATCAACTACCAGTCCGTTGAAGAGGCGGCCCATGGCGTACTCGAAAAGGTCCGCGCGCTCGGCGCCCAGGCGATTGCCGTGCGGGCGGATGTCAGCATCGAAGATGAAGTGATTGCGCTGTTCAATCGTGTGGACGCCGAACTGGGGCGTGTCACCGCGTTGGTCAACAACGCCGGCACCGTGGCCCATAAGTCGCGGGTCGATGAGATGTCCGAATTCCGTATCCTGAAAATCCTCAAGACCAACGTGCTGGGCCCGATCCTGTGTGCCAAGCACGCGGTGCTGCGGATGTCGCCCAAGCATGGCGGGCAGGGTGGCAGCATCGTCAACGTATCGTCGGTGGCGGCGCGCCTGGGCTCGCCGGGTGAATACGTCGACTACGCCGCCTCCAAGGGGGCCGTTGACACCTTCACGCTGGGCCTGTCGAAAGAGGTGGCGGGCGAGGGCATCCGCGTCAACGCGGTGCGCCCAGGCTACATATTCACCGACTTCCATGCCCTGAGTGGCGACCCGGATCGAGTCAGCAAGCTCGAATCCGGCATCCCCATGGCCCGTGGCGGGCGCCCGGATGAGGTGGCTGAGGCGATTATCTGGTTGCTGTCGGACAAGGCTTCCTACACCACTGGCACCTTTCTCGACTTGGGCGGTGGCCGTTAAGCAGGGGGTCGGTCAAGTTCCCAAGGCATGCAGGACGCCCCAGCCGTTGTAGGCAAATTGCTCGAGCACGCTGGCCTCCGATTGCGGCGCGACGTCAAAGTATTCCCACTTTGTGAAACCGTCGATCTGAGCGTTCCAGCGTGTGTCGGCGTTACCGTAATGGTCGATAAAGCGCAGCACTTTGTCCAGTGTGAAAGCCGCGTCTGCCCTGGCCTCCGGGTCCGGGCTGCGGTGGGTCCAGTCTCCGACCCGTTCCTTAAGGTCGTCGTCAAACACATGCGCGTTGCTGCGGTAAAGGCTCTCAAGGATGTGGCTCTGTTCGATAATCCTGTCTGCTGAGCGATGGTCGCCGGCGGGTCGAGTAATTGGGCCGTTCATTTCGCGTATGTGTTGGCGTTCATTGCGACGTAGGTAATTGGGCGGGACCGGTAAAAGCTTCAGGTCAGAAGTTACAGATGTACACATAGGAACCCTCAGAGTCGAACTAAGAAAGGCGCCTTTTCGGTAGGCAAAAAGTACGCCTCATTCTGTGGGACCCCGCGTCGATTCAGTTCCAGCTCAAAACGACCGCACAATCCGCCCCAGGGTTTCCATGGCCTTCTCCGATACCTCGGTCCAAGGGCTGCCGTAGTTCAACCGAA
Organism: Pseudomonas viridiflava; assembly: GCF_900591205.1. Taxonomy (GTDB): domain Bacteria; phylum Pseudomonadota; class Gammaproteobacteria; order Pseudomonadales; family Pseudomonadaceae; genus Aquipseudomonas. Next base: position 23,556 of record NZ_UUPU01000007.1, on the reverse strand, counting down.
TGCAGTTGCGAAAGCGCTGGGTCGCCGAGAAAATCGGCCCCGGCGCGATGCTGATACCTTGCGCCAGCGCCATCTGGAACAACTTCAATGAATCGGTCTGTTCCGGCAATTCCAGCCACAGGAAATACCCGCCCGCCGGCTGGCTGACCCGTGTCTGCGATGGAAAGTAACGTGCGATGGCGGCCAGCATGGCGCTCTGCTGTTCCTCCAGGGCATAGCGCAATTTGCGCAGGTGCCGGTCGTAGCCACCGTGCTGCAGGTAGTCGGCAATCGCCGCCTGCGCCGGCATGGACGGGCACAGCGAGGTCATCAGCTTCAGGCGTTCGACCTTCTGCGCATAGCGCCCGGCCGCCACCCAACCCACGCGATAGCCGGGCGCCAGGCTTTTGGCGAAGGAGCCACAGTGCATCACCAGGCCCTCGGTGTCGAAGGCTTTGGCGGGCTTCGGCGCGTGCTGCCCGTAGTACAACTCGGCGTACACATCGTCCTCGATCAGCGGCACTTGATGGTTGCGCAGCAGCTCCACCAATGCCTGTTTCTTGGCTTCCGGCACGGTGGCGCCCATAGGGTTCTGGAAGCTGGTCATGGTCCAGCAGGCTTTGATCGGGTAGCGCTCCAGGGTTTGCGCCAGGGCATTGAGGTCGATGCCGTCGCGTGGGTGCACCGGAATTTCCACTGCCTTGAGCTTCAGACGTTCCAGTACTTGCAGGCAGGCATAAAACGCCGGGGCCTCGATGGCTACCAAATCGCCGGGTTCGGTGACGGCTTGCAGGCACAGGTTCAGCGCTTCGAGGGCGCCATTAGTGATCAGCAGTTCCTCCATGGGCAGCATCAGGCCGCCCACCATATAACGCAGGGCGATCTGCCGACGCAGTTGCGGGTTGCCCGGTGACATATCGGTAACCACCAGGCGTGGGTCCATCGCGCGGCTGGCGCTGGCCAGGGAGCGCGCCAGGCGTGGCAGTGGAAACAGCATCGGGCTGGGGAACGCCGAGCCGAACGGCACGGTATTCGGGTCCTTGATGGAGTCGAGGACGGAGAACACCAACTCGCTCACATCCACTTCGGTGGACTCATGCACCTGCTCGCTCACCACCGGCTCGGAAAACGGGCTGGGTGCATGGGTATTGACGAAGTAACCGGAGCGCGGCCGCGCACGGATCAGCCCGCGCCGCTCCAACAGGTAGTAAGCCTGGAACACCGTGGAGGGGCTGACCCCATAGGTCTGGCTCGCATAACGCACCGAGGGCACGCGCTGCCCGGGGCCGAGCACGCCGGAGCGGATCAGTTCTGCGATGTCGTCGGCGAATTTTTCGTAGCGTTTCATGGCGGCCTAATTAACTGTTTGAAATTGTACGCAGAGCGAGATGTGGGAGCTGGCTTGCCTGCGATAGCGCCGGGTCAGCCAAGGATGCGGTCGGATGTGCCGCCGTCATCGCAGGCAAGCCAGCTCCCACAGTGGAACTCGTGTGGCTGTCGGACCTCAGCGGTTCAACGGTGCCACAAAGCGGCTGTCGGCAGCGCTGTAAACCCACGGTTCATCCACATCCGTGACCTTGAAGCGCAATGTCTGCGAACTGCTCGCCGGTTTGTCGGCCAGCAGCGCTACCGATACCGGCACATCAGTGATTTCACCGGGTGCCAGGCTGATCTCGGTCTTGCCCTGCAACTGGAAGCCATTGGCGTCTACCAATTCCAGGCGGTAATCCTGGCGTTGCTGGGTTTTGTTGATGACTTTGAGGCTGTAGATGTTCTCGATCTGGCCCTGGGCATTCTCGCGGAACATGCCGCGGTCCTTGGTCACATCCAGCGACACCATCGGCCGCTCCACCAAGGCTACCACCAGCGCCGCAATCATCATCAGCAGCACGGCACTGTAGCCGATCAGCCGTGGCCTGAGCAGTTGGGTTTGGCCGCCTTGCAGTTGATGTTCGCTGGTGTAGCTGACCAAACCGCGGGCATAGCCCATTTTGTCCATGATTGAATCGCAGGCATCAATGCACGCTGCGCAGCCGATGCATTCCATTTGCAGGCCGTCGCGGATGTCGATGCCGGTGGGGCATACCTGCACGCACAGCTGGCAGTCGATGCAGTCGCCCAGGCCGACGTCGGCGGGCTTGACCTCACGTTTGCGCGGGCCACGGTGTTCGCCACGTGCGGTATCGTAGGAGATGGTCAGGGTGTCTTTGTCGAACATCACGCTTTGGAACCGCGCGTACGGGCACATGTGCATGCACACCGCTTCGCGCAGCCAGCCGGCGTTGAGATACGTGGCAGCCGTGAAAAACAGTACCCAGAACAGGCTAACGCCGCCGATTTGCCAGGTCAGCAGTTCACTGGCCAGAGGGCGGATGGGGGTGAAGTAGCCGACAAATGTCAGCCCGGTAAGCACGCTGATAGCCAGCCATAAGGTGTGCTTGGCCGAGCGCCGTGCCAGTTTGTTCAGGCTCCAGGGCGCCGCTTGCAGCTTGATGCGCTGGTTGCGCTCGCCTTCGGTGACTTTTTCACACCACATGAACAACCAGGTGAACGAGCTTTGCGGGCAGGTGTAGCCGCACCACACTCGGCCGGCAAATACGGTGATTGCAAACAGACCGAACGCGCAGATGATCAGCAGTGCCGAGAGCAGGATGAAGTCCTGGGGCCAGAACGTGGCGCCAAAGATATGGAATTTGCTTTCGGCCAGGTCCCATAACACGGCTTGCCGCCCGCCCCAGTTGAGCCACACGGTGCCGAAAAAGGCCAGGAACAGCAACGCGGCACCCCCCACGCGCCACGTGCGGAACAGCCCGGTGAAACTGCGGGTATGGATCAGATTGTCACGGGATTTGGCCTTCACCATCTTTGGGTGAATGGGCATAAAGGTTTCCACGGTGGGGATTCTGTCGCTCATGGTCGTTCACTCATCAGCCTCCATCAGGCGGACGAACTATGAGTTCCAGGCTATTTACATAACAGACTCAGGTAAGGCGATTAAAAGCGGATCAGATGGGCGAGGGCCGAGGTCCTTTGACACGGTTCTGCACCCCGTGGCGGATGGGGTGCAGCCTCATCAGGAATGGGTTGATACAGATCAATTAAATCAGCGAACCAGGTTCTTCGGCCTTTACATGTTGGCGCCCATCGTGGGCCCCAGCGACTGTCAGGGCGTCGGCCTCGGCTTCGGTGATGTAGATGCGCTCTGCCGCCAACTCGACGTAGGACATGGATTTGTCGGTATCGGTCACGATGTTGACCCGGGTCGCTGGCACGCTCTGTTCCTGGCCATTGTCATCGAGCATGAAATAGCACAGCTGGTTTTCGATACGTATGGGCATACCGTTCTCCTTGTTAAAGGGTTATGAACGTTAGGGGGCACCGATGTGCAGGGGTTCCAGGCAACTGACTGGCGGTCGCCGCTGTCCATCTTTTACCAATAATGACAAAGGACGGCATCCATGGACGCCTGGTGGCATGAAGTGTGGCAAACCCTGCTGGCCGAATTTGCTGATATCGGCGATGCAAAGCAGCTGACTCAGATCACCGTGCGCCTGCTGATCGCGGCGATCCTCGGCGGCATTCTGGGGTTTGAGCGTGAGCACAAGGGCAAGGCAGCCGGGGTGCGCACCCATATGCTGGTGGCTATGGGTGCAGCACTGTTTGTAATGGTGCCGCAGATGTCCGGCAACCAGGCGGATGCCATGAGCCGGGTGGTCCAGGGGGTAATTGCGGGCATCGGCTTTCTCGGCGCGGGCACCATCCTCAAGGGCAAGGAAGATGAAGAGGGCCACGTCAAGGGCCTGACCACCGCCGCCGGCCTGTGGATGACCGCCGCCATTGGTGTGGCGGCGGGGTTGGGGCGAGAGTCCACGGCGGTGCTCAGTACGTTGTTGGCGCTGGCGGTGTTCAGTGTGATGCCGCGCATCATCGCTGTTTTCGAAAAGCGTGATTGATTGTGGGTCAAATCATCACGTCGCTTTCCTTCAGTTGGCTGAATACTTTGGCGACAAAGGGTGGTTCGCCCCGATTGCCGGAAATCACCAGAACACTCGCGTTGTGGGCAGGGGAGTAGTGCAACTGCATTTCGCCCGGCTCCCCTGACAACTGGTTGACCCACTGCAGCGGCCTATCAAGTTGTCGATGAATGCCTGAGACATCCAGTTTGTCCCGGCCCGGTACGAAATGCCTGATTTCGCTGGGAGCCTCGAGGGAGGATTCGCCGGTGTGGGTGTAACGGTAGATTGCCGTAGGCGGTTCAGAAGGGTGCGGATGCTGCCCTTCCTCGATCGCTTTTCTCACCAGTGCGGCGATGGCGGCGAACGTGGTCTCTTGGGTCCCCAGCCCTTTCAAGCATCCCTGGGCATGTTTGAAGGGTTGTTCCTGTTGAGTGATGAATTTGCGGATGAGTGGCAAGAAGCTGCCGGGAGCGTCCGTCAGTACTGTGTATAAGAGCTCGAGCGTGGCTGAATCTGCCTGTCTTCTAAACGTGTTGATGTGCTCGGCTCCAATGTTGCTCAGGACCGGCGTTATTGCGGGTTTGCTGCATTGGCTCTCGAGCTTGCCAAGGCTTTCAGTACAGGTTTTTGCATGTTCGCTGCCCAATAGATTCCGGGTATTTTCCGGGGCCAGTAACGTCCCGATTTTCTTCAGTAGGGATTGCGACATTTGGGCGTCAGGAGCGCGCAGCATGCGTTCAATTGCGCGGCCGTCGATGTGGCTGCCCAGATGAGCGAGTTCGCCTGCGATCGAGGCGAGGTGTGAAGGCGTAGGCCCGGCTTCATCGGGGCGCTTGGGCTCCTGTGCGCTGTTGGGGCCTGATTTCAGCAGCGCTTGCAGGGCGCGAGGGGGCATTGTAGCAAGCGGTTGGCCCAGGGGGGCTTCGAAACGGGGGGCCGGCGGGTGGCTAATCGGGTGTCTACTGATGTTCGGCATACGGGCTTCTCACGACAGCGGGATTGACGCGTTGCCCGGGCTGTCCGGGGTAGCGCGAGCATGCGGTCAGTATGGTGAGTGTCAAGGCGAGTGAAGTTAGGAGCGCGCCATTTGAATGCGTAGGAGTTGTCCTTTTTCCGGGTCCGCTCGCGAATATCCACCTGAACTGCTCCGGGCGGTTTGACAGTCAAGGCTGCGCCGCCCTCGCGAGCGGACGCGGTTGCGGGTCAGAGAATGACCGGCGGCTCGCCCATCGGCGGCTCTTCAACCGGTGGCGGCTCATTTTCGGGCGGCTCTTTTTCCGGAATCGGCTGCGGTTCGGTGGGCGGCAGGGTGGGGTTGTCGATATTCGGGTCCGGGGTTTCAGCCGGGATCGGGATATTCATCGGTGTGGCCTCCTTTGTGCTTTGCTCTACCGGTGGACAATCGCCTGGGCGAATTGATTCCCCGCCCAATGGCGGCATATCCACCTGAACTTTTGACCGCAGCGCAGGCTCGGACCTTAAGCGGCCCTGCTCAGGGAGAGCGTTGCCGTATCAGAATCCGGATCAAGCAAAGAGCGTCCACAGGGCGTAAGGGGAAGATGCTCGATGACTGCTGAAACACAGCTTCCAGAAGACTCCATCTTGCCGCTGTCCCAGGCATTGTTGCTGCCCAGGATCGCGATCGAAAGCACCGCACCCGTGATCGACGGCGGCGAATTTGCCGTCAAGGCCGTGGTTGGCCAGCGGGTCAACGTCACCAGCAAAGTGTTCGCCGACGGCCACGACAAGCTTGCCGTGCTGATCCGCTGGCGTGCACGGCATGAAGAAAGCTGGCACAGCGTAGTCATGGCTGATGTCGGCAACAATGGTTGGGAGGGCGCGTTTACCGTTACCGCCCAAGGCCCGCATGAATACTGCATCGAAGCCTGGATCGATACGTTCGCCAGCTTCTGCTACGAACTGCGTAAAAAACATGAGGCCGGGGTGCCGGTCAGCCTGGAGCTGCAGGAAGGCCGCAGCCTGGTGCTGCAGGCCGCCGAGCGCAGTGACAATGAACTGCGTGACCGCCTGATGCTGCTGCACCACGAACTCTCCGGGCTGCTGGAAACCGAGCAAGTCGCGCAATTTTTGCACGAAGACAGTGCACACCTGATGACCCAGGCCGACCACCGCGCCTACCTGAGTATCAGCAACGTGTACCCGATTGACGTGGAGCGCACAGCGGCGCAATTTGCCAGCTGGTATGAGTTGTTTCCCCGCTCGATCACCGACGATCCAACGCGCCACGGCACGTTCAATGACGTGCACTCACGTCTGTCGATGATCCATGACATGGGCTTTGACGTGCTGTATTTCCCGCCGATCCATCCGATCGGGCGCAGCCACCGCAAGGGCAAGAACAATTCCCTGACCGCCGGCCCCGAGGACCCTGGCAGCCCGTATGCCATCGGCAGCGAGGAGGGTGGCCATGAGGCGATTCACCCGCAGCTGGGCAGTCGCGATGACTTCCGCCGTCTGGTCAAGGCCGCCGCCGACCACGGCCTGGAAATCGCCCTCGACTTCGCTATCCAGTGCTCTCAGGACCATCCGTGGCTCAAACAGCACCCAGGCTGGTTCAACTGGCGCCCGGACGGCACGATCAAATACGCCGAAAACCCGCCGAAAAAGTACCAGGACATCGTCAACGTCGATTTTTACGCGGCGGATGCGATCCCCGGCCTGTGGACCGAACTGCGCGACGTGGTCGTGGGCTGGGTGGAAGAGGGCGTGAAGACGTTTCGCGTCGACAACCCGCACACCAAGCCGCTGCCCTTCTGGCAATGGTTGATCAGCGATGTGCGCGCCAAATATCCCGAGGTGATCTTTCTCGCCGAGGCGTTCACCACGCCGGCAATGATGGCGCGCCTGGGCAAGGTCGGTTACTCCCAGAGCTACACCTATTTCACTTGGCGCAACACCAAGGCCGAACTCGGTGAATACCTGACGCAGTTGAACCAGTCGCCGTGGCGCGAATGCTATCGGCCGAATTTCTTCGTCAATACCCCGGACATCAACCCCGGCTTCCTGCACGAGTCCGGTCGCCCGGGCTTTTTGATCCGCGCCGCGCTGGCCACCATGGGCTCGGGCCTGTGGGGCATGTATTCGGGGTTCGAACTGTGCGAAGCGGCGCCGGTGCCCGGCAAGGAAGAATACCTGGACTCGGAGAAGTACGAGATTCGGCCTCGGGATTTCACCGCGCCCGGCAATATCATCGCCGAGATCGCCCAGCTCAACCGCATCCGCCGGCAGAACCCGGCCTTGCAGACGCACCTGGGGTTGCAGCTCTACAACGCCTGGAACGACAACATCCTGTATTTCGGCAAGCGCAGCGAGGATGGCAGCAACTTCATCCTGGTGGCGGTCAACCTCGACCCGTTCAATGCCCAGGAGGCCCATTTTGAACTGCCGCTGTGGGAGCTTGGGCTGCCGGATGATGCGCAGACCCAGGGCGAAGACCTGATGAACGGCCACCGCTGGACCTGGTATGGCAAAAACCAGTGGATGCGGCTCGACCCGCAGATGCCGTTTGGGATCTGGCGCATTTCCATCTCTTAAGCCCAGTGGAGATCAACTGTGGGAGCTGGCTTGCCTGCGATAGCGGTGCCTGACTGACAAACCGCTATCGCAGGCCAGCCAGCTCCCCCATTAACCGTGTTTCTGCAGACGGTTTTTCAGAATTTCAGGAGTTTCCAATGGCGAAGAAACCCAAGGCTGCCACCTTCATCAAAGACCCGCTCTGGTACAAGGACGCGGTGATCTATCAGGTTCACGTCAAATCCTATTTCGACTCCAATAACGACGGTATCGGCGACTTTCCCGGCCTGATCGCCAAGCTCGACTACATTGCCGACCTCGGCGTGAACACCATCTGGCTGCTGCCGTTCTACCCTTCGCCACGCCGCGATGATGGTTACGACATCGCTGAGTATCGCGGGGTGCACAGCGACTACGGCACCATGGCCGACGCCCGGCGCTTTATCGCCGAGGCCCACAAACGTGGGCTGCGGGTGATTACCGAGTTGGTAATCAACCACACCTCCGACCAGCATCCTTGGTTTCAGCGGGCCCGCAAGGCCAAGCCGGGTTCGGCGGCGCGCGATTTCTACGTGTGGTCCGATGACGACCAGAAATACGACGGCACCCGCATCATCTTCCTCGACACCGAGAAGTCCAACTGGACCTGGGACCCGGTTGCCGGCCAGTATTTCTGGCACCGTTTCTATTCCCACCAACCGGACCTCAATTTCGATAACCCGCAGGTGATGAAGGCCGTGTTGTCGGTGATGCGCTACTGGCTGGACATGGGCATCGACGGCCTGCGCCTGGACGCCATCCCATACCTGATCGAGCGCGACGGCACCAACAACGAAAACCTGCCCGAAACCCATGACGTGCTCAAGCAGATCCGCGCCGAGATCGACGCGCACTACCCCGACCGCATGCTGCTGGCCGAAGCCAACCAATGGCCGGAAGACACGCAACTGTACTTCGGTGACAAAAAAGGCGATGACGGCGACGAATGCCATATGGCTTTCCACTTCCCGCTGATGCCGCGCATGTACATGGCGCTGGCCCAGGAAGATCGCTTCCCTATTACCGACATTTTGCGCCAGACCCCGGAGATTCCGGCCAATTGCCAATGGGCGATTTTCCTGCGCAACCACGATGAGCTGACCCTGGAGATGGTCACCGACAAAGAGCGCGACTACCTGTGGAATTATTACGCCGCCGACCGCCGCGCACGCATCAACCTGGGCATTCGCCGGCGACTGGCGCCGCTGATGGAGCGCGACCGTCGACGGGTCGAGTTGCTTAATAGCCTGCTATTGTCGATGCCCGGCACGCCGACCCTGTATTACGGCGATGAAATCGGCATGGGCGACAACATTTACCTTGGCGACCGCGACGGCGTGCGCACGCCGATGCAGTGGTCCATCGACCGCAACGGCGGCTTCTCCCGCGCCGACCCGGCCAGCCTGGTGCTGCCGCCGATCATGGACCCGCAATACGGCTACCAGTCGGTCAACGTCGAAACCCAGGCCCAGGACCCGCATTCGCTGCTCAACTGGACCCGCCGCATGCTGGCGGTGCGCAAGCAGTCCAAGGCGTTTGGTCGCGGTAGCCTGAAGATGCTCTCGCCGAGCAACCGCCGCATCCTCGCCTATACCCGCGAGTTCACCGGCGAAGACGGGCGCAACGAAATCATTCTATGCGTGGCCAACGTGTCACGCAGTGCCCAGGCGGCCGAGTTGGACCTGTCGGCCTTCGCCGGGATGGTGCCGGTGGAGATGCTCGGCGGTAACGCTTTCCCGCCGATCGGCCAGCTGAACTTCCTGCTGACCCTGGCGCCGTATGGCTTCTACTGGTTTGTGCTGGCGGCGGAAAACCAGATGCCGAGCTGGCATGTGGAGCCGGCGCAGAGCATGCCGGACTTCACCACCCTGGTCCTGAAAAAACGCATGGAAGAGCTGCTCGAAGAACCGTGCCGAACCACCCTGGAACAAACCTCGCTGCCGGCCTGGCTGCCCAAGCGGCGCTGGTTTGCCGGCAAGGACACGGCCATCGACAGCGTGCGTATTGTCTACGGCGTGCGCTTTGGCGATGCGCAGCATCCGGTATTGCTCAGCGAGCTGGAGGTGACTGCCGGTGGCCAGGTCAGCCGTTATCAGCTGCCGTTCGGCTTCCTCGGGGAAGACCAGTTCACCAGCGCCTTGCCCCAGCAACTCGCGCTGGCCCGCGTGCGGCGTGTGCGGCAGGTAGGGCTGGTGACCGACGCGTTCAGCCTTGAGCATTTTATCCGTGCGGTGATCCAGGGCTTGCAAGCCGGCACAGTACTGGACTCCAGCGACGGCGAGCTGCGCTTTGAAGGCACCCGGCACTTGGCTCGATTGCAACTGACGGACGAGTCGCCGGTGCGTTACTTGTCGGCCGAGCAGTCCAACAGTTCGGTGGTGGTCGGTGAGAGCCTGGTGCTCAAGCTGATCCGCAAAGTCAGCGCCGGGGTGCACCCTGAGCTGGAAATGAGCGCTTACCTGACCGCCGCCGATTACCCGAATATCTCGCCACTGCTGGGTTCGATGATTCGCCGCGACGGCGAAGGCCAGGACAACCTGCTGATGATTGCCCAGGGCTACCTGAGCAATCAGGGCGATGCCTGGAGCTGGACCCAGAACAACCTCGAGCGCGCCATTCGCGATGAACTGGCTGAGGCCATTTCCGAGCAGGAACAGCACTACAACGCCCTGGGCGAACTGGCGGACTTTGCCGGGTTGCTCGGGCAGCGCCTGGGCGAAATGCACCAGGTACTGGGTGCGCCAACCACCCACAAAGATTTCAAGCCCGAGGTCACCACCGCCAGGGATACCCAGGTCTGGGCCAAGGATGTGGGCGCGCAGATTGATCGCGCTCTGCAACTGCTCAAGCAGCACCAAAGCCAATTGAACCCTGAGGATCAGGCGCTGGTCAGTGCTTTGCTGGATCAGAAAAAAGCCATTGCCGGCCATGTGCAGGCGTTGGCGAAAGCCACGTTGGGTGGCCTGCGCATTCGGGTGCATGGTGATTTGCACCTGGGCCAGGTGCTGGTGGTGAAGGGCGATGCCTACTTGATCGACTTTGAAGGCGAGCCGGCGCGGCCGCTGCATGAGCGGCGCGGCAAGCACAGCCCGTATAAAGATGTAAGCGGGGTGTTGCGCTCCTTCGATTACGCGGCGGCCATGGCCCTGAATGTGCAGGGGGTGGACCACTCGCCGCAGGCGCACGCCTCGCGCAAACGCGTGACCGAGCGTTACCTGAAGGAAGCACGCCAGGTATTTATTCAGGCTTATCAGGCGGCTACGTCTACACTGGCGCATGACTGGCAGGATGCCAAAGGCCAGGACGCAGCGCTGACGTTGTTCAGCCTGGAGAAGGCCGCGTATGAAGTAGCGTACGAAGCGGAAAATCGCCCGACCTGGTTGCCGGTGCCCCTGCAAGGGTTGCACGGCCTGCTGAGCGGGCTTACACCTATATCGAAAACTGTACGCGGTGGGGAGACGTCATGAGCTTTACACATAAAGAACCGCTGCAGCCGAAGCTGACTGCATTGCCGGCGTCCAACGACGTCGAAGCGCTGGTGCGCGCCGAGCACCATGACCCGTTCTCGATTCTCGGGCCGCACGATGACGAGCAGGGCGGCCAATTTATCCGCGCCTTCCTGCCGGAGGCGCTGAGCGTCCAGGTGCTGAGCCGTGATGGCGGCGAGACGTTGGGCAGCCTGGATGCAACCCAGGTGCCGGGCTTGTTTGTCGGGCACTTCGGCACACGCCAAGCCTATGTGCTGAAAATCCAGTGGGCCGGCGGCGAGCAGATCACCGAAGACCCCTACAGCTTTCAGCAACTGTTGCTGGGCGAAATGGACCTGTACCTGTTTGCCGAAGGCAATCACCGTGACCTCAGCAGTTGCCTGGGCGCGCAGGTGACCCGTGTCGACGGCGTGCAAGGCGTGCGTTTTGCCGTGTGGGCGCCGAATGCGCGGCGGGTGTCGGTAGTGGGCGACTTCAATATCTGGGATGGGCGCCGGCATCCGATGCGCCTGCGGCATCCGTCCGGCGTGTGGGAAATCTTTATCCCACGCCTGCAACCGGGCGCGGCCTACAAGTATGAAATTCTTGGCGCCAACGGGATTCTGCCGCTCAAGGCCGACCCGATGGCGCTCGCTACCCAGTTGCCGCCCGACACCGCCTCGAGAGTTGCCGCGCCGTTGCAAGTCGACTGGCAGGACCATGCCTGGATGCAATCGCGGGTTGAACGCCAGAAAACCACGGCGCCGCTGTCGATCTATGAGCTGCATGTGGGTTCCTGGCAGTGCGAGCTGGACGAGGCGGGCGAGGTGGCGCGTCAATACAACTGGCGTGAGCTGGCTGAGCGCCTGGTGCCGTACGTGCAGCAACTGGGGTTCACCCACGTCGAACTGATGCCGATCATGGAGCACCCGTTTGGCGGCTCCTGGGGCTATCAGGCGCTGTCACAGTTCGCACCGACGGCTCGCTTCGGGTCGCCGGAAGATTTTGCCTACTTCATCAATGCGCTGCATCAAGCCGATATTGGCGTGATTCTCGACTGGGTGCCGGCGCATTTTCCTACGGATACTCACGGCCTGGCGCAATTCGACGGCACCGCGCTGTACGAGTACGCCAACCCGCTGGAAGGTTTCCACCAGGATTGGGACACCCTGATCTACAACCTGGGCCGCACCGAAGTGCACGGTTATATGCTGGCCTCGGCCCTGCACTGGCTCAAGCACTTCCATATTGATGGCCTGCGGGTGGATGCGGTGGCCTCGATGCTGTACCGCGATTATTCACGCAAGGCCGGGGAGTGGGTGCCTAACCGCCATGGCGGCCGCGAGAACCTCGAAGCCATCGACTTCCTGCGCCACTTGAACGATGTGGTGGCTCTGGAAGCCCCCGGCGCGCTGGTGATTGCCGAGGAATCCACGGCCTGGCCCGGCGTCAGCCAGCCCACCCAACAGGGCGGCCTGGGTTTCAACTACAAATGGAACATGGGCTGGATGCATGATTCGCTGCACTACATCCAGCAGGACCCGGTGTATCGCGCCCATCACCATAACGAGCTGAGCTTCGGCCTGGTGTATGCCTGGTCCGAGCGCTTTATCTTGCCGATCTCCCACGATGAGGTGGTGCACGGCAAACACTCGTTGATCGACAAGATGCCCGGCGACCGCTGGCAGAAGTTTGCCAACCTGCGCGCTTACCTGGCCTTTATGTGGATGCACCCGGGTAAGAAGCTGCTGTTTATGGGCTGCGAATTCGGCCAGTGGCGCGAGTGGAACCACGACCAACAGCTGGACTGGTACTTGCTGCAGTATGCCGAACACAAAGGTGTGCAGAAGCTGGTCGGCGACCTGAATCGCCTGTACCGCGAAGAGCCGGCCCTGCACGAGCAGGACGACGCGCCCCAGGGGTTCCAGTGGCTGATCGGCGACGATGCGATCAACAGCGTCTATGCCTGGCTGCGCTGGAGCAAGGATGGCAAGCCGGTGCTGGTGGTGGCCAACTTCACCCCGGTGCCCCGTGCGGCGTATGCGGTTGGCGTGCCGTTTGCCGGGCGCTGGAGCGAGGTGCTCAATAGTGATGCCGAGCAGTATGCGGGCTCCAATTACGGCAATGGCGGCGCGGTGTTCACCCAGGATGAACCGCGCCATGGTCAAGCGGTGTCGCTGTCGTTGAATCTGCCGCCGCTGGGGGTGCTGATTCTGCGGCCGGAAGCGGTTTAAAGGCTCTACCGTGCTGGATTCTGTTGTCCGGGCTACTGGCAGGGTGCCACAATGGCGCCTTTGTCGTGGCAGTCGAATCGGGCGAATTTCATGAATGGCCTTGGGCGTGGGCAAGACGGGGATTGTTTTATCGAAGAACAGGTGCGGACTGACCGTCTGCACCAGTTGTTTCGGCAGTCATTTTCCGCCATTTTCGGCAGTTACCTGGCCGCCATCATGCTCTGCTGGCTGTGCTGGGATCGGTTTGATCACCAGGTCATTCTGGTGTGGCTGGTTGCGCTGGCGGGCTCGTCACTGTTGCGACTCAACATGTTCATGGAGTGGTTTCGTTGCCCTAACGCCGAGCGTACGCCGGATCGCTGGGAGCGCCGCTACTGCGTCACGCTGATGTTTTCTGCCGGTATCTGGGGCCTTGGCGCATTGGCGGTCATGCCCACGGATGACCGCTTGTCCCAGGCATTGGTCATGCTGTTTACCGTGGGCATGTCGGTCAGTGCGGTGTCGTGCTACTCGGCTTATCGCTACTTGACGCTGGCCTCCATGGCCCTGGTGTTGTTGCCCTGTACGCTCTGGCTGCTGTTCCAGCCGTCATCCATGCAGGTGGGCGTCGCCGTCGCGGTACTGGTGTTCTCCACCTTTGTGGTCAGCGCCACGCGCAAGTTTTCCGATGCGCTGGAAAAGGCCTTTCGCCTGACCCGCCAAATGGAACGTGCCCATAACATTTCCACCCGCGCCGCACAGACCGACGAACTCACCGGCCTGATGAACCGTCGGGCGTTTTTCGAACATGCCCAGGTGTTGTACGCGCAATGCCAAAAACACCAGCAGCCGCTGTGCGCGCTGATGCTGGACATGGACCACTTCAAGCAAATCAACGACACCTACGGCCACCAGGCCGGTGACCAGGTGCTGCGCCAGATCGGCGGGGTGATCAGTGCATCGTTCCGCAAGGCCGATGTGTATGGCCGCCTGGGAGGCGAAGAGTTTGCGGTGTTGCTGCCCAACACTTCGCTGGAAACCGCAAAGGGTATCGCCGAGCAGTTGATCAAGGCGATTTCCGGGCTGGTGTCGGAGCCGGTGCATGGGCTGAGCGCCAGCCTGGGCGTGGCGTCCACCCATTCCCTGGACCAGGACCTGCACGGTCTGATGAACACCGCCGACAAGGCGCTGTACCGTGCCAAGGCCCTGGGCCGTAATCAGGTGGCCGTGGCGGAGTAGCGGCTCAGTCCCGCAGCAGGACTTTGGCGAGCGCCCGTGCCACCTGATCGGCGGAGTAGGGCTTGGCCAGGAACTCGAACCCTTCATAGCCGCTGTCCGCCAACTCCTCGCTATAACCTGAGGTGAGTACCACCGGCAGTTCGGCCCGCCGCTGGCGCAGCAGTCTGGCCATGGCCACGCCGGTAATCCCCGGCATCACTACGTCCGAGAACACTCCATCGAACGCCATGGCGTCCGGGCCGGCGAGTGCCAGCGCCTGTTCCGCATCGGTGACCCAGGTGGTCTGGTAGCCAAGGTCTTGAAGGATCTGGTTGGCGAAGCGGCCCACTTCCAGGTTGTCTTCCACGATCAGGATGTGGTGCTGCGCCGCGTCGTGGTGCGGGTAATGCGCGTCCTGCGAGTGCTGGTGCGCCATTGCCGGTGATTCCACCTGCGGCAGGTACAGGGTAAAAACCGTGCCGTGGCCCACACTGCTGGCCACATCCACGTTGCCACCGGACTGCTTGGCAAACCCGAACACTTGCGACAGGCCAAGCCCGGTGCCTTTGCCGACAGATTTGGTGGTAAAGAACGGCTCGAAGATGTGCTCAAAGGCATCGCCGGCGATACCGCTGCCGGTGTCGGCCAAGGAGATGGCCACGAATGGCTGGTGTGCCTCGGCATCGCCGCGGATGCGCGGCATGGCGGGCACCGTGGCCACACGCAGGGTCAGCGTGCCTTTGCCGTTCATGGCGTCACGGGCGTTGAGGGCGATATTGATCAGCGCCGTTTCGAATTGGCTGGAGTCCACCCGCACATGGCAGGGGCTGTC
Source organism: Pseudomonas viridiflava (assembly GCF_900591205.1). Taxonomy (GTDB): domain Bacteria; phylum Pseudomonadota; class Gammaproteobacteria; order Pseudomonadales; family Pseudomonadaceae; genus Aquipseudomonas. The sequence continues at coordinate 8,318 of NZ_UUPU01000007.1, read as the reverse complement.
AGGCAACTCGACCTGCACGTGGATGCGTGCACCGGTGACGCTTTCGAGCATCTCGCCGATATTCTTGACCCGCAGGCTTACGTCGAACACTTCCGGGTTCAACGGTTGACGCCGGGCAAACGCCAGCAACTGGCTGGTGAGCTTGCTGGCGCGCTCCACGGTGTCCGACACCGCACCCATGTAGCGCTGGCGCCGTTCTTCGGACAGGCCGGGTTGACGCAGGAAGTCCACCGACGAGCGAATGATCGTCAGCAGGTTGTTGAAGTCGTGGGCGACGCCGCCGGTCAATTGGCCGATGGCTTCGAGCTTTTGTGACTGATGCAGGGCGGCTTCGGCCTGGGTAAGGGCGTTGGTGCGCTCCTGCACCCGTTGTTCCAGAGTGGCGTTCAGCTCGGTAAACGCCGCCAGACCTTCGCGCACCGCAACGTCGGCGCGTACCCGCTCGATGTGCGCCCAGGAGCGCTCGGTGACTTCCCCCACCAACGCCAGGTCGTAGGGCGTCCAGACCCGTGCGGATTTATCGTGCACAGCCATCAGTGCGGTCAGCCGGCCATTCTTGATCAGCGGGAAGCACACCGTCGACAAGGCGCCGAGGGCCTGGTAACTGGCGGCTATCTCAGGCTCGAACTCGATGCGATTGTCCTGCACCACCACCGGCTCACCCGCGTGCAGGCGTTGGACTGCCAGCGCGCCGAACGAGGCCAGGCTGTAACGCCCGACGATGCTCGGCGAGCCGGGCGCCGCCCAATTGCCACGAATGGTGAAACCGTCTTCGTCGGCATCCATGTCGGCGTACGCGCAATTGGACACTTGCAAGTGCTCGGCGAGCAGGCGCGTGGTGGTGGACATGATGGTTTCGGCGTCGGTGGCATTCGCCACAGCGTTGCCGATGGCGTCCAGTACGGCCAGGCGCCGTGTGAGGAACACGGTGGCGCTGGTCTCGGTGACCGTGTCCAGAATGCCCACGACCTTGCCCAGAGGGTCGCGGATCGGGCTGTAGCAAAACGTAAAGTACGCTTGCTCGGGACCGGCGCCGCGTTCGATCAGCAGTGGGAAGTTCTCGATATACGTGGCATGCCCTTCAAAGGCCGCATCGGCGATCGGGCCGACCTGGTCCCAGACTTCATGCCAGGTATCACTGAAGGGGCGCCCCAACGAATAGGGTTTGTCGCCAAGAATCGGGATAAATGCGTCGTTGTAGAGGGTGATCAGGTGCGGCCCCCAGACGATGGCCTGGGGGAAGCTTGACGCAAAGCACAATGCCACCGTCGTCTTGAGCACATCCGGCCACTGCTCCAGCGGCCCCAGGGGCGTGCTTGCCCAATCATGGCGGCGAACCCGCTCAGCCATATCGCTGCTGCTTTGCAGCCAATTCATCATTGGGAGAACACCTTCTTTGCCACACTCTGTCGAGGGCCTGACGCGATCAGGCTAACAAGCAACAGACCGGAATCACCGCTGTCAGTTCAGCTGAATTATCCACGAGATGGCAATTTGATGCTTCCTTCATTCGGGCTGATTTGTTTATCGATGCAGGTCCGAATGAATGCCTATTGCGAGGTGCCGAACACACTCGTCCAATAAATCCCCGCGTCACTCTTCGGGTCCATGGCATAGGCGGCGCCCAACTCGCGAAATTGCGGGTTCATCAAGTTGGCGCAATGACCTGGGCTGGCCAGCCAGCCGTCCACCACCTTGCGCGGGGTGTCGAGGCCGGCGGCGATGTTTTCGCCGATGTTCTTCGCGATATACCCCGCCAGTTCGGCACGGTCGCCGGGGGTGCGGCCGTCGTGGTCGAGGTGGTCGAAGAAATTCCCGTTGGCCATGTTGCGCGTGTGGCTGTTGGCCGCACCGGCCAGGTCATCGTTCCAGGACAAGGGCGTGGTCGCGGTAAATGCCTGGGTGCCGCATTGGCGCGGCTGGGCACGGGCGGCGTTGATCAGGCCGAGCAGTTGTTTGCCTTCGGTTTGCCAGTCCCCCAGACCGCTGGACAACAGTGGGCGGGCGAGCACGATGCGCCAGTCCTGGCCGCTGTTGCTCACGCCAATGTCGACAAATTGCGGGTCCAGCACCACGCGGCAGAAGCTTTCGCGCACTGCCTTCATGGCCGCCTGGGCATCCTTGGGGCCGGACAGGCTGATAGCCTGCACGTTGACCATCGGGTAGGCGGCCCGCGCCAGCGATTGCTGCAAATCGCCGACATTTGTCGCCGGCAGCACCAGCCGCGTGTCGCTGGCCAGCGGTGGCAGTTCCTGGGAACCCTGGTTGCCGCAGCGTTGTACGTGGCTGCGGTATTCGTTGATCTGTTGCACCAGTTGAGATTCTTCGTTCGCCATCGCGCTGGCGCAGAACACCATACCGGCGGCCAGCGTCGTCAGACCCATCATCAATGACAGCACGCGCATGGACGTTACCCTTGAGCTTGAAAGTGCCCATGATGCGCGATGTAACCGGGTCTGGCGCAACGCCTTTTTTGTTTTTTTGCTTCAACGGGTATTGTGCGGCGCGATCATGCGGCAGGTGTGGCCCCATGCCATTATCGTGGGCAGCAAGGCCAAACCCAGGGCCACGGTAAAGGTCGTCTGCAACCCATCCGCCAAGGTCCTGGCGCCGACCTGACCCATCGCGGGTGGCGCGGGTGTTTGCATGCGGTGTGCGCTCAGCAGGTACAATCGCCGCTGCCTTGACGCGTACCCCAGGAATTTGCATGTTCAGCCTTACCCGCTACACCACACCTTGCCCCGAGCCGATCAATGCGCAGATCCTGCAGATGGTGGTGGACAACCTCACCGACATCAGCAGCGTCGCGCTGGCGCCGAGCAACCTGCTTTACAACATCTATCAGTACGCCATCGGCTTTGAAGTGCACCTCTACCTGGAAGCGCTGAACGGTGAGAAGGGCATCGCGGTTGAGCTGGTGGTGGCGACGGAGGCGCAACAGCTGGTTGGATTTTGCCTGTACCTGCCCGTCAAGCATGACCCTCACGCCTGTGGCATTGCCTTCATGGCGGTGCACGAAAGGCATCGCCGCCAGGGTGTGGCACGCGCAATGATGGGCGAGGTGCTGGCGCATTATCCCCACGCCGAGCTGGCGTGTGCCGTGGAGAAGGTGCCGGCGTTCCAGGCCATGGGTTTTCAGATACGCGGCGCACGCGGCACCCAGGTACTGATGAACACGCGCGACTACGCCACGGACGGGCTGATGGGGGTGTTGGACGTGGCGCCGATCTACAGCTCGCTCGAGGTCCGACAAATTCATACCTACCTGCTGCAAAAGCATGGCAAGCGCGCCATGGTGGACGCGGAGAAACAGCGCGACCGGCATCTGGATCAACTGACACGCAAGGTGCGGTTGTTTGTGAATGAGCACCTGAGCTGAAGGCAAACCTGGCGGCTGCCAGAGCGGTTCAAGCGCGCCCGCGATTGACCATCGCGAGGATCGTCGCCAGCAACTCCTGTTGCGCCTCTTCTTGGCTCACCTCGCCACTGGCCGCCGCCTGGGACAAGGCTTCCGCCGCGCCGAGCATGGCCCGCAGGCCGACCTGCGACACCTTGCCGCCGGGCGCAAAGGGCGACAGCGCGTCGCGGCATTTGCTGAGGAAAATCGCCTCGTATTCGCGCTTGAGGGTTTCCAGCTCCGGCGAACTGCTGAGCGCGGCAATCACCCCTGGAATTTCGCGGCCCTGCAACAGCACACAGTCCACATAGCAGGAGGCGATTACCCAGGCGCGGGCTTGCAGCGTGGCGGCAGCGGTTTGCAGTGCCTCGGCAAATACCTGGTTCTGACGGCTATCGAAGTCTTCATAGAGCGCGGCCAACAACCCCGCACGGGTGACGAAATGGTCATAGACCACCGGCTTGGTCACGCCGGCCAGTTCCGCCAGGCGGCCCAGTGTGAGGGCTTCGGTGCCTTCATCACGCACCAGTTGCCAGGCCACATCGAGTAATTGACGCAGGCGATCTTCACGGCTTAAGCGCCGACGTGGGGCAGGGGACTCAGTGCTTGACATGCTTATATACCAAAAGTAACTTATAGGCTTAACTTACCAAACGTAGCTTAAGCTGAAAGGGAGCCAAAGTCATGCACGCACTCATCGTTGTTGCCCATCACGACCCACAATCCCTCACTCACGCCGTGGCGGCGCAGGTGGCCGCCGGCCTGGACGCCTGCGGCCATACCTTCGAAGTCGCCGACCTCGCCGCCGAAGGCTTCGACCCGCGTTACACCGCCGCCGATCATCGTGTGCACCGCAGCCGCGCCACGCCACCGGCCGACGTGCTGGCGGAACAGGCGCGTATCGACCGCGCCGACGCCCTGGTGCTGGTGTTCCCGATCTACTGGTGGTCGCTGCCGGGCCTGCTCAAGGGCTGGGTCGATCGCGTGTTCGTCAACGGCTGGGCAATCGACTACGGCCCGGACACGCCGGTGATGAAAAAGCTGCAGCACTTGCGCGTGCACCTGCTGGCCCTCGGCGCCGCCGATGACAGTGCGTTTGATCGGCACGGCTACGCGAAGGCGATGCGTACGCAGATCGACTACGGCATCTTTGATTACTGTGGGGCGCAGGTGGTGACGTCCGAGTTGTTGCTGGAGTCGGAAAGCGCGGGCGCCGAGGCTCATTTGCACACCGCCCGCACGTTGGGGCAGCAGATGTTCAAGCGCGAAACCGCCTAAGGCTCCAGGCTGCTCTGGATCAGGCTGGCCAGGTGTGCCACGGCCGGTGTGGGCTGCAGTTGATTGGTGTGCAGCTCATAGCCCAGTGAGGGCACCGGCGGCAGGTCATCCAGTACACGCAGATGGGCGGGCAAGCCTATTCGCGTGCGCAATGTCACCCCCAGGCCGGCATCGACGGCGGCCCAGATACCGCCGACGCTGGGGCTGGTCAGGGCAATGCGCCAGGCAATACCCGCACGGTCCAGTGCTTCGGTCGCTGCGCTGCGCAGCACGCAAGGCGCGTCGAACATCACCAACGGCAGTGGCGCGCCTTCTGCACGCGGCAACAGCGGTGTGTTGCGAGGCCCGATCCAGTGCATCGGCGTTTGACCCAGCGGCGTCACATAGGGTGAGGTATTTGCGGTGGCCCACGTCAGCGCGAGGTCCAGGCTGGCGCTATCTATCAATTCCAGCAGCTCGGCATTGCGGGCAATCCGCACTTGCAGGCTGATCATCGGATACACCTGAGTAAACCGGCGCAAGGTGCTGCTGAGCACGTGTTCAGCAAAATCTTCCTGCACACCCAGGCGCAAGGTGCCCGCCGTGCGGGTCTGGTCAAGTGCAGCGAAAATACTGTCATTGAGTTCCAGCAATCTGCGCGCATGGCTCAGCAATACCTCGCCCATCGGGGTTAATGCCAGGCCGCGCCCGGCTTTGCTCAATACCGGCGTGCCGATCTGGTCCTCAAGCTTCTTCAATTGCGCGCTGACCGCCGAGGTGGAGCGTCCCAGTCGTTCGGCGGCCCGGGCAAAACTGTTGAGTTGCACCCCAAGGACAAAGGTGCGCAATACATCAAGATCGAAGGTCGGCTGGCGCATCGAATAGTCCATAAAAACAGGATTGTTAAGGGTGTTTAATCTGATATTCGAAATGATCCTGGCTTGCTAATTTTTACCCGTCAACCCAATTGTCGGAGCCCTACCCATGAGTATCCCAACCGGCGACTTTGCCCGGAAGTTTGCCGAACTGACCCGCGATGTGCTGTTTGCCGATATCTGGACGCGCACGCAACTGTCACCCCGCGAGCGCAGCCTGATCACCGTTGCTGCGCTGGTGGCGCTGTACCGTCTGGAACAATTGCCCGGCCATTTGCAGCGTGCGCGGCAGAATGGCTTGAGCCAGCAAGAATTGGCCGAAGTCGTGACTCACCTGGCGTTCTACGCCGGCTGGCCGACGGCGGCGTCGGCCATGAACCTGATCGACGAGCTGGGGAGTCTCTGAGCATGCCTTACGCCAGAATCTCCCTGCAGCGCGGGAAACCCCCCGAATATTTGCAGGCCCTTTCGCAAGGGCTGCACGACGCACTGGTCGAGACCTTTGCAATTCCCGTCGCCGATCGTTTCCATGTCATCCATCAGCATGAGGCAGGGGAGTTGATCATTGATGCCAACTACCTCGGCGGCCCCCGCAGCACTGATTACGTGCTGATCGCGATCACTGGTGGCAAACCACGGGACACCGCGACCAAACGGCACTTTTATCAGGTACTGGCGCAACGTTTGAACGCGGCCATCGGGCTGGACCCTGAGGATGTGATGGTGGTTATCAGCACTACGGCAGCAGAAGACTGGTCGTTTGCCGGCGGCAGGGGTAATGAATAGCGGCGCTCACCCTTCGCGAAACAAGTCGTGGGCGTCCAGCAAGCGGTAGGCGATTTCCGGGCGTTTTTCCAGGCCCCGGCGAATCGCCGCCGGAATTGATTGACGGGTCTTGCGGCACATGCCCGGCAGTTCGTCGATGACGATCTGTATCCCGCGCATGCTCTTGACCTCGGTGTGCCCCGGCGCCACATGCACGCGGATGCCCAACAGTGCGTACATCCGCTGTTGCATGTGTTCCAGGTCTTGCAGGCTCTTGAGGTCTTCAAGGCGTTCCAGCAGCTTCTTTTCTTCCTGGCGCGTGAGGTTGAGGATGCGCAGGTCGGCGCCCGGGGCTTGCAGCAGTTGCTCGCGGTCGCAGACGCAGGCGCCGGGTGGGCAGGGTTGGCGAATGCTCATGTGCTTTCCCTCCGCCTTCCGGCGCCGGCGCGTCAGTAGCTCAGCGCTACCCCGAGACTGCCCAGGGCCTTCCAGTATTCAGGATAGGTCTTGGCCACGCAGTCCGGGTCCTGAATCCGAATGCCCGCGACTTTCAGCCCCGCCAGCGCAAAACACATGGCGATGCGGTGGTCGGCGTGGGTGTCGATCAGCGCGTTGCACGACGTGCCGGCCAGCGCAGGGTCGGCCGCCACCAGCAAATCGTCGCCTTCAATCGTCGCCAGGCCCGGGCGGATTTCATTCAGGCCGTCGTGCAGGGCCTGCACGCGGTCACATTCCTTGACCCGCAGGTTGGCCAGTTCAGTGAAGCGCACCGGGGTGTTGTTGAACGCGGCGAGTACTGCCAGGGTCGGGATCGCGTCCTGCATCTGCGAGCCCACCACCGTGGCCTGCATATTCGGGAATTGGGCAATCACCGCCTGCGCCTTGGCGTCCGGCTGGGTAAAATCCTGCGCGGCCACGCCGATGTCGATGCGCCCACCGGTCAGCACTTCAGCAGCCCACAGGTAGGTGGCGGCGGAGGCGTCGGGTTCGATCAGGTAATCATGGGCGCTGTAGCCGGTGGGGGCGACACGCCAGGTGGTGTCGTCGACCACCTCGACCTGCGCGCCGAACGCCCGCATGCAGTCCAGGGTCAGGTCCACGTAGCCACGGGCGCCGATGTCCTTGCCGGTCAGCGCGACTTCAATCGGTGCTTCGCCGCAGGCCGCCAGCATCAGCAGGGCCGAGACATATTGGCTGGACAAGCCACCGTCGATTTCAAAACGCTTGGCCGCAACCTTGCCCGTGCCATGCACGGTCACCGGCGGGCAGCCGGTGGGGCTGTCGACCGCGATGCCGTTCTGGCGCAAGGTGTCGAGCAGCGGGCCGATCGGGCGTTTTTGCATGTAGTCGTCGCCATCCAGCACCACGCTGCCGTGCACGGTGGCGACGGCGGCGGTTAGAAAACGCATGGCGGTGCCGGCATTGCCGAGGAACAGCGGCTGTGTCGGCAATTGCAGTGTGCCCTGGCTGGTCACCACGAAGGTGGTGTCATCCGGCTCGTCGATGCTCACGCCCATCTGGCGCAGGGCCACCGACATGTGGCGGGTGTCGTCGCTTTTAAGGGCGCCGCTCAGGCGGCTGGTGCCCTTGGCCAGCGCCGCCAGCAGCAGGGCGCGGTTGGTAATGGATTTGGAGCCGGGGGGCGCGACCTTGCCATTGAGGGGGAAGTTGGGCGGTGTCACGGTCACGGTTTTCTGCGCACTCAAGGTACAAGGCTCCTGATTCAAGGTAGGGAGTGGCCGACGGGGCGGACCCGAATAATCGGGTATAGATGAGGTGCTTGTCGAGCGTGGGGTCATGGGCGCTGGGATTTATTGGGTGTGCGTGGTGTTCAGTTGGGGGGGGATATCCGTTTTTGCGGTAATGGCGGCTATTGGTTCCGCCCTTACGGCGGGTCACTTTGGAAAAGAGCCCCAAAGTAACCAAAGGGCTCTTGCCCCACCACTCGGCACCTCGCCTCCGGCTCGGTGTGCCCGCACGCAGGCTTGAATCCGTGGGCCGCCGCGATGGGCCATCCTTGGCCC
>NZ_UUPU01000013.1 GCF_900591205.1 Pseudomonas viridiflava | reverse complement strand
ATTAACCACGCTGGCCGCACGCGGGCTTGAATCCGTGGGTAACCCGGCAGGACGCCGGGTTAGCCGCGCTGGGCCATGGATGGCCCATCGCGGCGGCCCACGGATTCAAGCCTGCGTGCGGGCACACCGAGCCGGAGGCGAGGTGCCGAGTGGTGGGGCAAGAGCGTTTTGGTTACTTTTGCGCTCCATCAAAAGTGACTCGCTGTAAGAGCGAAACCAATCCCAGCCGTTACGACAAAAATGGATATGTACCCAATCCAAAACCTGGCCCAGCTGCCAAACCGCCACGGGCGCAAATCCAGCGCAATAACAAAACACACAAAAAAAGGGGCGATCAGATCGCCCCTTTTTCTACCGCTACCTAGCTATCAACCCCGACGACGCAGCGCGTCAATACGCTCCTCCAGCGGCGGGTGACTCATGAACAGGCGAGCCATGCCCTGTTTGATACCGCCGTTGATGCCAAAGGCGGTCAAGCTGTCGGGCATATGCACCGGCAGGCCCTGTTCGGAGCGCAGGTGTTGCAGCGCTGCAATCATCGCACCGGTGCCGGCCAAACGGGCGCCAGCTTCGTCTGCGCGGAATTCGCGTTTGCGCGAGAACCACATGGTGATCGCGCTGGCCAGGAAGCCCAGCACCACTTCGGCGAAGAGGGTCGCCACGAAGTAGGCAATGCCACGGCCCTCCTCGTTCTTGAAGATCACCTTGTCGACAAAGTTGCCGATGATCCGTGCGAAGAACATCACGAAGGTGTTGACCACGCCCTGGACCAGCGCCAGGGTGACCATGTCACCGTTGGCCACGTGGCCGATCTCGTGAGCCAGTACCGCTTTCACTTCATCGTACGAGAAGCGTTCCAGCATGCCCTGGCTCACCGCAACGAGCGCGTCGTTCTTGTTCCAGCCGGTGGCAAAGGCGTTGGCTTCGTAAGCCGGGAAAATCCCGACCTCGGGCATTTTGATACCAGCCTCGCGGGACAACTGCTCGACGGTCTGCAGCAACCATTGCTCATGCCGGGTACGTGGCTGGGTGATGACCTGGGTGCTGGTACTCATCTTCGCCATCCACTTGGAGATGAACAGCGAGAACAGCGAGCCGGCAAAACCAAAGACCGCACAGAAAACCAGCAGCTGATTGAGGTTCAGGTCAACCCCGTTGGCCGCCATGAACCCGTTGAAGCCGAAAAGGCTCAGGGTGATGCTGGCAATCAGCACGACCGCCAGGTTAGTGGCCAAGAACAGCAGGATGCGCATCATGGTTGTAGAGTTCTCCTCATGCTTAATATGTCGCGTACTGCGGGGTATATAAGGTGCCGCCTGGGGTGATTCAACCGAGCGACTATTTCAAACTGTGTCCTACAGCCTGAATGTAGGGCCTTGAAGGGATTTTCCGACGCAGAAGAAGGGCGTGGCTCACCTCGTCGTTGCGTCGCGGCCCCGCAATTATAGGGGGCGAGAGCCAGGCTGGGGGCCCGGACAGCCAAGGCACGCAGCAAGGACAGAGAAGTGTTGCCAGATAATCGCCGTACGACCGAAACTCGATCGCACAGCGCCACATTGCTTACTGACGATAGGACTTGAGGAAGTTGCCGATGCGACCAATGGCCATGTCCAGGTCATCCACACGCGGCAAGGTCACCACGCGGAAGTGATCCGGCCACGGCCAGTTGAACGCAGTGCCCTGGACCACCAGCAGCTTTTCCGACAGCAACAGGTCGAGCACGAACTTTTCGTCGTTGAGGATCGGGCAGACTTTCGGGTCGATCCGTGGGAAGGCATACAGCGCACCCATGGGCTTCACGCAGCTCACGCCCGGGATCGCGTTGAGCAACTCCCAGGTACGGTTGCGTTGCTCCAGCAGGCGACCCTGGGGCAGTACCAGGTCGTTGATGCTCTGGTAGCCGCCGAGGGCGGTCTGGATCGCGTGCTGGCTCGGCACGTTGGCGCACAGGCGCATATTGGCCAGCATGTCGATGCCTTCGATGTAGCTCTGGGCATTGTGCTTGGGGCCGGAAATGGCGATCCAGCCGGAGCGGAAACCCGCCACGCGGTAGGACTTGGACAGGCCGTTGAAGGTCAGGCACAGCAGGTCCGGCGCCAGGGAGGCGGTGCATACGTGCACGGCGTCATCGTAGAGGATCTTGTCGTAGATCTCGTCGGAGAACACCACCAGGTTGTGCTGGCGCGCCAGTTCGAGCATGCCCAGCAGCACTTCCTTGGAGTACACGGCGCCTGTCGGGTTATTCGGGTTGATGATCACCAGGGCCTTGGTGTTCGGGGTGATCTTGGCCTTGATGTCGGCCAGGTCCGGGAACCAGTCGGCACCTTCGTCGCACAGGTAGTGCACCGGGTGGCCGCCGGCCAGGGTTACGGCGGCGGTCCACAGCGGGTAATCGGGCGCCGGCACCAGTACTTCGTCGCCGTTGTTGAGCAGGGCCTGCATCGACATCACGATCAGCTCGGACACGCCGTTGCCCAGGTAGATGTCTTCGATGCCGACACCTTCGACCTGCTTCTGCTGGTAGTACTGCATCACCGCTTTGCGTGCGCTGAACAGGCCCTTGGAGTCACTGTAGCCCTGGGCGGTGGGCAAATTGCGGATCACGTCCTGGAGGATTTCATCCGGCGCTTCGAAACCAAAGGGCGCCGGGTTGCCAATGTTCAGCTTGAGGATGCGATGGCCTTCCTCTTCCAGGCGTTTGGCGTGCTTGAGCACTGGGCCGCGAATGTCGTAGCAGACGTTGGCGAGCTTGTTCGATTTGCTGACCTGCATGGCGATGTGATCCTGAAAATGAACGGTCCAGACGGTGTGGACACTACCGTACTGCGAAACCTGCGGGGCCCGCACCCATAAATACGTTTGAATGCCGGTAGCGCGGGTGCCAGACTGGCGTTTTGAAGAGGCGCAATCATACGTGCCGCCTGATCCATGGAAAAGACACAGATCAGGCTTTTTCAGTTGCCGAGGTGTACCGATGGAAAAGTTGCAAAAAAACCTTGAAGAGTGGCGGGAGATGCTCGATCCCTTGCAGTATCAGGTTTGTCGTCTCAAGGGCACTGAGCGTCCTTTCAGCGGCAAGTACAATGAAACCAAGACCGACGGTGTGTATCACTGCATCTGCTGCAACGAGCCACTGTTCGATTCCACCACCAAGTTTGATTCCGGCTGTGGCTGGCCGAGTTTCTACGCGCCGATCGCCGACCGCGCGATGATCGAGATCAGTGACGTCAGCCACGGCATGATCCGCACCGAGGTCACCTGCGCCAAATGCGATGCGCACCTGGGCCATGTGTTCCCGGACGGCCCGCCGCCGACCGGCCTGCGTTACTGCATCAACTCGGTGTGCCTGGACCTGGTGCCGCGCTAGATCAACCAATATCGGCCCAATGTGCAGGTGTGTGGGCGCTGGCTTGCCTGCAATAGCATCACCTCGGTTTAACTGATAGACCGAGGTGCCTGCATCGCGGGCAAGCCCGGCTCCTACATTTGAACCGAGTACGGATCATCACTGCGATAAATTAAATTGCACACAATTTAATTGCCTACTATCTTTACCCCTCTTGTCCCCTTATCGAGGCACCGCCATGCGCGACAACCTGCTGAGCATCCCGTGCACCACCATCAAAGGTGAGCAAAAGACCTTGGCCGATTTCGCCGGCAAGGCCATTCTGGTCGTCAACACCGCCAGCAAATGCGGCTTCACCCCTCAGTACAAGGGCCTGGAGCAGCTTTGGCAGCAATATAAGGACCAGGGCCTGGTGGTGCTGGGCTTTCCGTGCAACCAGTTCGGCAAGCAGGAACCGGGTAACGAAGGTGCGATTTCCGAGTTCTGCGAGCTCAATTACGGTGTCAGCTTCCCACTGTTCAAGAAGATCGACGTGAATGGCACCGAGGCGCACCCACTGTTCGTACAGCTGAAAAAATCGGCGCCGGGCCTGCTGGGCTCCAAGGGCATCAAGTGGAATTTCACCAAGTTCCTGATCGGCCGTGACGGCCAGGTGGTCAAGCGCTTTGCCCCGACCACCAAGCCGCAGGACCTGACCCAAGAGATTGAAGCCCTGCTCAAATGACCGACCTGCCCACCGTGTCCCTGGCCCTGGATGATCAGCTGTGTTTCAAGCTGTATGCCGCATCACGGGCCGTGACCCGCGCCTATAAGCCGATGCTGGATCAGCTCGGCCTGACTTACCCGCAATACGTGGTGATGCTGGTGCTGTGGGAATGGCACGCAGTGGCCCCCAGTCAGCCTACGGTCAAGGCGCTGGGCGAGCGCCTGATGCTCGACTCCGGCACGCTGACGCCGCTGCTCAAGCGTCTTGAGCAACTGGCGCTGGTGACGCGTCGGCGCAGTGCCGGCGATGAGCGTGAAGTGCACCTTGGCCTGAGCGAAGCCGGTGTGCACCTGCGTGACCAGACCCATGGCCTCAAGACCCGACTGCTGTGCGACAGCGGCATCGACCTGAACCAGGCCGACGCCTTGCGCGATGGCCTGGACCAGTTGCTCGGCCAGCTCAAAGGGTTGTCGTCTTAGGCACCCACAGCTCCAGCAGGCCGTTGAGCTCTTCACGGCGAAACGGCTTGGCCAGATAGTCATTCATGCCAGCCGCCCGGCAACGCTCGCGTTCCTCGGACAGGGCGTTGGCGGTCAATGCGACGATCGGCAGGTCAGGCCAGCGCCCACTGCGGCGAATTTGCCGGCTGGCTTCGTAGCCATCCATCACCGGCATATTGCAGTCCATCAGCACCAGGTCGAAGTGTTGCTCTTCAAGGCGCTTGAGGGCCTCACCACCGTGGGCGGCCACGATGACTTCGCAGCCCAGTTTGCTGAGCATGCCTTTGGCCACCAGTTGGTTGACCGGGTTGTCCTCCACCAACAGGATGCGCGCACGGTGGGCGAGGGGCGCGGCGTCCAGTTGGATGGGGTCGAGGATCAGTTGGGCATCGCTGCGCAAATTGCGTTGCAGGATCTGGTACAGCGCGTTGCGGCTCAACGGGCGTGCTTGCTGGTGCAGCGGCGCGAGCGCGGCAACTTCTTCGCTGGGCATAAAGTTGCCATAGGCGGTTACCAACAGAATCGGCGCGCTGATCCCCGGGCGTATGCGGAACAGGCATTCAGGGCAGTCGGTAATCAGCAGGTCAGGCGTCAGCCCGCTCAAGTCGCCATCGAGTGGCAGGCAACGCGGCGTCAGCCCCCAATGCGGTAGCAGGCTGGTGAGCAGTTCCGTGAGGCCGCTGCCGGGGCTGGTAATGGCGATCACCTCGCCTTTGAGCGGCGGCTGTTGGGCGGCGGGTAAATGGATGGGCAGCGGCAGGTCGGCACAGAACTGGCTGCCGAAGCCCACCTCCGAGCTGATGCTCAAGCGGCCCTTCATCGCCTCGCACAGGTTGTGCGTCAACGCCAGGCCCAGTCCGGTGCCGCCAAACTGGCGGGTGATGCCGGCGCCGGCCTGGGTGAAGGGCTGAAAGATCTTCACCTGGGCCTCCTGCGCAATGCCGATACCGGTATCACACACTTCAATCCGCACCCTGGCGTCGACTGCGTGCAGGCGTACATCGACTCTGCCGAAACGGGTGAACTTCAGGGCGTTGGACAGCAAGTTGCTGACGATCTGCCGCACGCGCGTCGGGTCGCCGAGCACCTGGGCGGGAAACTGCGGTTCGATCAGGCAGGTCAGTTCGACACTCGGCGCGGCGTTCTGCGACAGCAGGTTGGCGGTGTCTTCCACCAGCGAGCCCAAGTCGAACGGGATCACTTCAAGTTCAAGCTGGCCGGCGTCAAACTTGGACAGGTCGAGGATATCGTTGAGCAACTCCACCAGCACCTTGCCCGAGTCATGCGCGATAGACAGTTGCTGGCGCTGCTCGGCGTTCAACGGGCTGTCCAGCGACAGGGCGATCATCCCCAGCAAGCCGTTGAGCGGGGTGCGGATTTCGTGGCTCATGTTCGCCAGGAACGCCGCCCGGGCCTGGGCCATGCCGAGTGCGGTCATCTTCGCCGCTTCCAACTCTTCGTTGGACTGGCTCAGCCGCTGGTTACTGGCCTTGAGTTCCAGGGTGCGGGCGGAAACGATGTCTTCCAGTTGCCCCAGGTATTCGGTCAGGCGGTCTTCGGCGTGGCGGCGCTGCTGGATTTCGGTCTCCATGTTTTCGAATTGTTGGTTGGCGACGTTCACCAGCACGCCGATTTCGTCATGTTCGTGCCCGGGCGGGCAGTCCAGGCGCGCCTGCCGGCGGTTGCTCAGCTCGCGAATAATGCGCACCAGCGGCTGGGTCAGCATCACGTAGAACAGGGCCAGCAGGATGCCGGTCAGCAGCAGGCTGCGGGCAAACCCGTTGAGCAGGGTGATCTCGGCACGGTGCAGGAAGCGGCTGCCAAAGGCATAAGTATCCACGTCGAGGCGCAGCACGCCGAGGGATTCGTTGGGCATATGGTTCAGGAACAAGCGGTCTTCGAACTGGCGGTTGGCGCCAAACAGAAAGTCGCTGATGGGGCGGTAGGCGCTTTCCTTGCTGGGACGGTTCACATCGGCCAGCACCACGCCATTATTGTCGATCAATTGGGCGTGGATGATCGCGGGGGAGTGCAGCAGGCCCAGGGTCAGTTCCTGGGCCAGTTCGGCGTCGATGTTGTAGGCGATGCGTGACGCGGGGTTGTGGCTGATTTCGATCAGCGAGCGTATTTCACGGTTGATGGATGCGTCTTCACTGGCATAATCAATGCCGATTTGGATCAGACTGAGCAAGGTTCCCAAGACGAAACCGACCAGCACAGTCAATCTGGCTTGTTTATAAGACAAGCGGTGGGCGAACTTGATATCCATCGAGTGTTGAACCACTTCACGTTTCCCTTCGCCCGGCAAGCATAGCTGAACATCCACAGGCTCTGGCCTGCCCGGCATGAATCGTTTTATACGCAGCCTCGTGCGGTCTGCCGCAGGGTTGCCAATACGCCATCTTTTGCAAGAAGTTGCCAGAGGAATAATTGTGGATTCTCGACTGAATGCTTTTCTTGAGCGGGCCGATGCAGTGCTCGCCCGCCTTGAACCCTTGTTACCCGCGCCCCGCCAGGCCATCGACTGGAGCCACTGCCTGGCCGCCCGTTGGCAGCGCGAAGGCCGCACGGGGTTCCTGTTGCCGCTCGATGTAAGCCTGGATATGCGCCTGTCCGACCTTATCGGCGTGGACAAGCAGCGTGAAACCCTGGCGCGCAACACCCAACAGTTTCTCGATGGCCTGCCCGCCAACCATGCCCTGCTCTGGGGTTCGCGTGGCACCGGCAAGTCATCCATGGTGCGCGCCTTGCTGGCCCAGCATGCCAAGGCCGGCTTGCGCCTGATCGAAATCGAGCGTGACCACCTGGCCGATCTGCCGCGTGTGGTCGAGCAACTGCTCAAGCTGCCACAGCGCTTTATCCTGTTTTGCGACGACCTGTCCTTCGAGGCCGGTGAAGGCGATTACCGTGTGCTCAAGAGTGTGCTTGACGGCTCACTGGAGCAGGCGCCGGAAAACGTGCTGCTGTATGCCACCTCCAACCGCCGCCACCTGGTGCCGGAAAACCAGAGCGACAACGACAACTGGAAACGCGTGGATGGCGAGTTGCACCCCAGTGAAGCCGTGGAAGACAAAATCGCCTTGTCCGACCGTTTCGGCTTGTGGCTGTCGTTCTATCCGTTCACCCAGGAACATTTCCTCGATGTAGTGGAACACTGGATCGGCGAGTTGGCGAGCAAAGCGGGCCTGCAGTGGCAGCGCGATGAGGCACTCGACATCCTGGCCGTGCGCTGGGCCACCGGGCGCGGCAATCGCAACGGCCGCTGCGCGTATCAATTCGCCCGTTACTGGGTGGGCCTCAAATTGCTGGAGCGTCAACCATGATTGATCTACAACACGCCGGTAGCGGCCTCAATGGCTATGCCATGCTCGGTGCGCAATTGGAGTCGCTGCTGGCTGATGAGCGAGACTTCATCGCCAACAGCGCGCAGTTTTCCGCCTTCCTGTTCAGCCAGTTGGATGACCTGAACTGGGCCGGCTTTTACCTCAACCGCAACGAAGAACTGGTGCTGGGCCCGTTCCAGGGGCAGATCGCGTGTGTGCGCATTCCGTTCGGCCGGGGCGTGTGCGGCGCCGCCGCAGCGTCGCGCCAGACCCAACGCGTTGAGGACGTGCACGCATTCCCAGGGCATATCGCCTGTGACAGCGCGTCCAACAGTGAACTGGTGGTGCCGTTGGTCAAGAACGGCCAACTGATTGGCGTGCTTGACCTCGACAGCCCCTCGCTGGCCCGCTTTACCGAGCAGGACCAGGCCGGTATCGAACAACTGGCGGCGATTTTCCTGCGCTTGACCGACTGCTGAGCAAAGAGGGGGCGGGCCGCTGCCCCCTTATTGGCTATCGAGCTCCTGAAGCTGCGCGTGCAGCATCCTCTCCAGTTCCAGCATCAGCTTCTCCAGGGTTTTTACGCCGGCTTCGATCACGGCAGGGGTATCGCCCCGGGCACAGGCCAGCTCGATGGTTTCGCATTGCTCGGCCAGTGCACTGGCTTGAACGATGCGTGCGGCGCCCTTGATCTTGTGGGCCTGCTCGATGATGTCCTGGGGTGACGCCTGCGCGGCCATCAGTACGAGCAATTCCTCGCGGTCCCGACGGCTGCTGCTTAACAGCTCTTCCAGCAGGCGCCGGCTCATCAGCGGGTCTCCGCCGGTCAGGGCCTCGAAGTTACCGAGGTCCATGTTCAGGCTGGCTGCTTGAGGGCTGATTTTTGCCAGTTGCCGCTCCAGTGCGGTGAGGCTGATGGGTTTGAACAGGCAATCGTCCATGCCCGCCTCGGCGCAGCGCTGTTTCTCTTCGGGCTGGGCATTGGCGGTGAAACCCAACACGACACAGGGCGTCTGTTGCTCGCGCTGCTCATACTCGCGGATCGAACGGCTTAACTCGTAGCCATTCATGATGGGCATGTTGCAGTCGGCTATCACCAGGTCGAAGTGCTCCCGGCGCCACGCCTGGAAACCGGCAGAGCCGTTCTGGGCGGCGGTGAACTGGTGGCCCAGGTATCCGAGTTGCTGGCACATCAACAGGCGGTTCGCCGGGTGATCGTCTACCACCAGCACATTCAGCACCGGCGCGGTGGCGGGGGCCTCGGGCTTGAGTTCGCCTACCGTCAGCACCGACTGCAGGCGCGCCATCTTCAGGCTGACATGCACCTGGGTGCCTACCATGGGCACGCTGCTCAGGCTCAACTGGCCGCCCATCATGGCGCAGAGGCTGCGGCAGATTACCAACCCGAGCCCGGCGCCGCTCCTGGCCAACTGCCCGGAATTGTCGGCCTGGGCAAACGGTTCGAACAGGCGCATCTGATCATCCCGGCTGATACCGATACCGGTGTCTTCCACCACCAGTTTCATCTCGACCTGCTGCGGCAGCTGGGTGGGGAGTACCTCGACCTTGATTTTTACCTGGCCTTGCTCGGTGAACTTGATCGCATTGCTGACCAGGTTGGACAGCACCTGTTTGAAGCGCAGCGGGTCGATCAGGACCTCGGTGTCGTCAAGGTCGGGTTTGAACTCCAGCAACAGGCTGAGGGTTTTCTGCCGTGCCAGGCCGTCGAAGACCCGTACCACCGACTCGATCACTTCCCGCAGATTGACGCGTTCCGGCGCCAGGCTCAGCCGACCGGATTCAATCCGGGCGATGTCGAGGATATCGCCGATCAACTCCAGCAGGTCCTTGGCCGAGTTGTAGGCCACTTCGATGGCCGGGCGGTCGAGGTGACCCTGGTCCGCCCGCTTGAGGGTCAGTTCCAGCATGCCGATCACGGCGTTCATCGGCGTGCGGATTTCGTGGCTCATGGTGGCCAGGAACGTACTCTTGGCCCGATTGGCTTCGTCGGCGCGTTCTTTGGCAGCGCGCAGCTCGTCGAACAACTCGCGTCGCTCGCTGATGTCGATCCAGCCACCGATGATGCCCTGAACCTCGCCGATGGAGTCGCGGTACGGCAGTATCCAGTGGTAAATCATGAGTTTCTTGCCGCGAATATGCAGGACGCGATCGAGGATCAGCGGGTTGCCTTCGGTCACCACTCGCTGATAGTCCGCATGGTACTGCGCAGCTTCTGCTGCAAGCGCTGTGCTGATTTGCATCACACTTTTACCGATCACGTCTTCGCGCTTGACGTCGAACACTTGCAGGTAGCTGTCGTTGCACGTCTGCAGCAGGCCCTTGCGATCCCTTACGTAGATGGGGTGCGGGGTTTCATTGACCAGGGCGCGCATGAACTCGAACTGATCGTTGAGGGCGCGTTCGGCCATTCTGCGGTGCTTGATCTGGCGCCGCATGTAGGCGTTCCAGCTCAGGGATATCAGCAGCAGCAACCCGGTGCCGATGATGATACGGGCAATCAGTTGGTGATAGTCACGCCAGTAGCTGTCCGACGCTGCCGTATAGCCGCGCCAACGGCTGTTGATCACCCCCAGTTCATCCGGGTCGATGCTGAGCAAGGCTTTGTCGAGGATCGAGCTGAGTTCGGTGGCGCTGCGCGAGGTCGCCAGCGAAAAGGCGGCGGGGGTCGCGCCAATGCTGAAGCTGATTTGAACCTTGTCCTGGAACACTGGTGAAGACAGCAAGTAGTTGGCGACCACCAGGGTATTCACTGCCCCGTCTACCTGGCCCTGCACCAGCAGCTCGGCCGCCATGAAGGTGTCACCGGTCTCTACCAGATGGATCTTCGGGAAGTTGTCCTGCAGGAATTTTTTCAACGGGTTGCCTTGGGTTACCGCCAGGCGTTTGCCTTCCATTTCCTCAAGGCCGGTAGGGGCCTGGCTCTCTTTGCGCGTCAGCATTACATAGGAATTTTCCAGGTAAGGGCGACTGAAACTCAGCTGGGCTTCTCGTTCGATGCTGGGGGTGATTGCGCCAATGATGTCGGCTTTGCCGGCCTCGATCTGTTTGATGATCGCGTTCACGTCACGTCCGCGCTGGATTTCGAAGCGTAACCCGGTACGCAGGCGAATCAGTTCCAGCAAGTCGGCGGTCACACCACGGAAATTGCCATCGTTGTCGAAGAACGTCAGCGGCGCAAAGGTTGCGTTCACGATCACTTTGACTACCGGGTTGTCCCTGATCCAGCGTTCTTCTCGCTGGGTCAGTTGCAGCTTCTGATCGGTCAGCAGGATGTCGCTGCCGGCACTCCAGCGCTTGGCGATGGTTTGCCGTTCGTTGGTGGGCACGGCCTTCAGTACGGTGTCGACGATACCCTGCAGCGTGTGCTGGTGCTGGGTCATCGCGAAGCTGAACCCATAGGCTTCGTGTTTACCGAAGTTCGCCATGCGGACGTTCTTCAGGTAGCCCTTGTTAATCATGTAATGGGTGGAAATGGTGTCGCCAAGAAACACGTCGGCCTGGTCAAATGCCACCGCATTCAAGGCATTTTGATACGAGGGGTAGGCGCGGATGATTGCCTTGGGGTACAGCTTTTCCAGCTCGCCCAGGGGCAGGTAGTGGTAGACCAGTGACAGGCGCATCCCGGCCAGCCCGTTGCTCAGGCTGCGGGTTTCGCCTTCGCGGGTGACCAGTACCGGCCGGTCCACCGCATACGGCTCCGACAGGATGAGGTTGGGGTTTGCCGCCTCAAAACCGTTTGAGGAACCCAATAAGTCGATATCGCCTGCTTCAAGGGCGCGGATAGCGGCCTCTCGGGAGGGGTAGCGCAGCACTTTGACCGGCAAGGCCAGCGCCTTGGCCAGGAGGCCGGCGTAGTCGGCGGTGAATCCCTCATAGTCATGCCCGCTGGAGGTGAGGTCAAAAGGTGGGTAGTCAGGGGAGGAGGTGCCCAGCACCAGTTCACGCTTGTTCTGCAGCCACAGACGTTGGGCCTTGCTCAGGTGGGTTTCCAGTTGTATGGAACTTGCGCGACTCAGTAAGTTGAAATGTTCCGGGCCCGTTTGGGAGGTTGCAGGCACGGCGGTGCTGAAGCACAAACCGGCACTCAATATAATCAGATAGTCCTTTATACACCTGGGCATCCGTTTTCTCACACTAGCGCGTTTCGTTTTGCCATCTCGATAAGTTCTACCAAGGACTTGGCTTGAAGTTTTTGCATCAGCCTCTTTTTATAAGTGCTTACGGTTTTATTGCTCAGGAACATGCCCTTGGCGATTTCCTTGTTGGTGCGGCCTTGTGCAAAAAGTTGCAATACCATCAACTCGCGATCGTTGACTGCCTTGAACAGGTCCAGCTCCTTGCTGTCCGCACCCTCTGCAACGCTGCCGTTCAATGCCTGGCTGGGAAAGTAGTTGTAACCGGACAACACGGCGCGGATGGCGCTCAGCAGTTCGCTCAGGTCGCCTTCCTTGCACACGTAGCCATCGGCACCCGAGCGCATGCAGCGCGTGGCAAACAGGGTAGGGGATTGAGCCGTCAACACCAGGGTTTTCATCGAGGTGTTCATGGCGTTGAATCGGCACAGCACCTCGAGCCCATCGAGTTTCGGAATGCTGATATCCAGGATGATCAGGTCCGGCTGGCATTCGCGGACCATTTGAATCGCGTCGCATCCGTTGTCCGTTTCGCCGACCACTTCATACCCTTCGTGTTCGAGCAACATTCGGATAGCAAGCCTTATAACCGGATGGTCATCAATAATAAAAACTGTGTTCATGATCACATTCCATGCAAGTGCAAATAAAGCGGGCACATTAGCTCAGAAGCTGAGGGCAGAGCATGAAGTCAAGGGGGAGTAGATATAAAACAGGAAGTTTCCTACATCAAAAGAGGTAAAGGATTACCTGTTACTAAGGCTTTGTGAGGCGAGAGGTCAGTGTGTGGCAGGGGGGCAGGTCGAATCCTGACTCCAGGGAATTAACGGCGGTAATGCGGATACTTTTCGACGGGTTTATATGTTTGAAGTCCTACATTTATAACCTGGGTAATGAGAGGGTCAAACGCTCAAGCTCATCTTTGTTCAACGGTTTTGGCAAGTAACCGAGCAGTGGCAGGCCGCGTGCCAGCGCTTGGGCTTGCAGGGTTGATAATTCCACCTCGGGAAGCCCGCTGAGCAAGATGGCGGCCCTGATAAAACGTCGACGGCTGGCGATTTCGATCAATTCCAGCCCCGGCAAGTCAGGCAGGCACTGATCGCACAGGATGATATCGAAGGGCGCCACGGCCTGGGTCATCAACCGCACCGCCTGTTCGGCGTTTTCGGCTGGGGTCAGTTGCTCGAAGCCGAAGCTGCGCAGCAGGCACTGGGTGGCCAGCAGCTGAAAGGGATGGTCCTCCACCAACAGGATGCGAAGGGGGTTACTGGACATAGAAGGCACACGGTGAGTCAAGCGTCGATGGGGGGCACGTAAGACCTGAGCGGCAGAGTTGCCCGCAAGGTGCGCGATTATTAGCTAGGTAGCTGTGCGAATTCGATCAGGCCGCTCTGTTCCCGTCGTAGGCAGATTCTGTTCGGTGAACAGGCGGCTGGATCAGTCAGGTTATTGCGGGCTGGAACGGCCCGTCATCTCGCGCGCCATCTCGGTGGCGTAGCTGTCGGTCATGCCGGCGATAAAGTCGATCATGCGCAGGAACGAGGCGTGTAATGGCCACGCCGGGTTCGGTGCATTGTTGCCCAGCAGGTCGAGAATGCGCCGGTTCTTGAAGGAGGGCGTGCGCCCGCCATGCTGCTCCAGTGCCGCGCCGCAAAAGGCGTTCAGGAGGATTTCCAGGGTGGTGTAGGCGCCGATCTCGTGCAAGGTCTTGCGCTTGTCCTGGAAGATTTTCTTGCGCGCCATGTCTTTGGCATCCAACACGCAGCGTTTGGCGGGGCCGTGCATATGCTCCACGAGGTCGCCGGGAAGGGTGCCGGCCAGCAACGCATCCTGTTGTTCGACGAAGGCCCGCGCCGCCGCATTGGTCAAATGCTCGATGGCCTTGCCGCGCAGGATCGCCAGCTTGCGTCGGCGCGAGTCCTGGGAACCCAGTTGTCGATAGGTCTGTGGCAGGTCGTCGCCCACCAGGTCGAGCAGCAGTGATTCGACCTCGGCGTATTCCAGCAACTCCATTTCCAGGCCGTCTTCCAGGTCAATCAAGGCGTAGCAGATGTCGTCCGCCGCCTCCATCAGGTACACCAGCGGGTGGCGGGCCCAGCGCTGTTCTTCGAGTTGCGGCAGGCCCAGCTTGTGGGCGATTTGCTCAAGGATCGGCAACTCGCTCTGGTAGCAGCCGAACTTGTGTTTCTTGTAGCCCAGGGAGTCGGCGTGGCGGGCGGTCCAAGGGTATTTGAGGTAAGTGCCCAGGGTCGCGTAGGTCAGCCGTGTACCGCCGTCGAACTGGTGATATTCCAGCTGGGTGAGCACCCGGAACCCTTGGGCATTGCCTTCGAAGTTGAGGAAGTCATTGCGCTCGGCGCTGCTCATGTCGTCCAGCCAGCCGCGCCCTGCGGCCTGCTGGAACCAGTGGCGGATGGCATCTTCGCCGGAGTGCCCGAACGGTGGGTTGCCGATGTCGTGCGCCAGGCAGGCCGATTGCACCACCATGCCCAGGTCACTTGGGTCGCACCAGTCGGGCAGGGCGCTGCGCAAGGTTTCGCCGACGCGCATACCGAGGGAGCGACCGACGCAGCTGACTTCCAGCGAATGGGTCAGGCGCGTATGGATATGGTCGTTGCTGGACACCGGGTGCACTTGGGTCTTGCGGCCCAGGCGGCGAAACGCGCCGGAGAAAATAATGCGGTCGTGGTCTTTGTGAAAGGGGCTGCGGCCCAGTTCTTCCGGGCTGTGCAGCGGTTTACCAAGACGTTCGCGGGTAAGCAGGGTGGGCCAATCCAAGGCGGGTACTCTCCGTGCGGTGAATGACCCTCCCAGCTTCCCGGTTCAGCGTGGCCTGGGCAAGCGAAAATCTACAGGCCGGCCGCGTCGATATCTATTAACAGCAAACGTTGACCGTTATTGAAGAATTGTCCGGCTGTGAGGCAGTACTGGTTGGTGGTGGCGTCGCGGTAGGTAGAGGACAGGGTCAGGCGCCGCTCCTCCCAGCCTTCGGCCAGCAGATGATAGAAGTAGGGGCGCCATGACCAGTTGTGGCCCAGGTAGCGGCCGTCGGTTTGCCAGGCACCCTGGCGCCATTCGAAATTGGGGGTCAGCTGGGTGCCGTGCCGATCACACTGATAAAAGCGCAGCAGCCACGGAAAAGCCTGCAATTGCGGCAATTGACTCAGCGGCGCCTGGGTCTCGGCCCACGCCTGCAGGATTTTCATCAACTCGGTCAATTGCTGGCGCAGTTGCATGACGCGTCCGCGCTCCGCCAGTTTGTGCTGCACATACGCCCCCCGCAGTTGGGCGAAGTGCGGCACGAAGGCGTCGGCGGCGAACCAGTCCAACTGCGCCTGGGCAAACAGATAACCCTGCACGTAACGCGAACCGCATTCCAGGGCGAAGCTCAACTGGGCCTCGGTTTCCACGCCTTCGGCAATGATCCAGCAGCCGGTTTTTTCCGCCATCTGCGCCAGCGCGCGCACCACTTCACTGCTCGGCCCGCCTTTGGCGGCTTCCTGGAACAAGCGCATGTCGAGCTTGAGAATATCCGGCTGCAATGCCAGCACCCGGTCGAGTTGCGAATAACCGGCCCCGAAGTCATCAATGGCGATGCGTGCACCGGCCTCGCGATAGCGCGCCACTACCTCGGCCAAGCGCTGAATGTCACCGCCCAGTTCGGTGATCTCAAACACGATGCGCCGCGGGTCCACGCCATGGTTGTGGATCTGTTTCAGGCTCGGCAACGGCTGGCCCGGGCGCAGGCGGTTGATCCAGCGCGGTGAGATATTCAGGCTCAGAAACCAGTCTTCGGGAGCCTCATGCAGGCGGCTCAACGCATTGTCGCGGATCTGCCGGTCCAGGCGGCGCAAGGTCACGCCCGGCGTGCGCGGGTCGGCGAACAGCGGGCCCACGGACTGCAAGCGGCCGTCAGCCTGGCGCAGGCGGCCCAGGGCTTCGACGCCGGCGATGCGACCGGTGGCGGTGTCGATGAACGGTTGGAAGCAGGCGAGCGGTTGCCCGTCGATCACGGGGCCTCCTTAGGTACGGTTGGCGAAGAATAACGTGGGCGAAAAAAAAGCCCGGCCCTCGAAAACGAGGACCGAGCCGTTTCTATTAGCAAGAATGCAGCCAGCAGGGCTCAACTTTTGCGCGAAGTGCCCTGCATCGCCAATTTGATCAGCGGGATCAGACCGGCGCCGAGTCGCACCAGGCGCGTGAGGCTACTGATACCGCCGCCCTTGGCGCCTTTGCCGGTAAAAAAGCCCATCAGCGTGACGGCAGCCACGCCCCACAGCGGCGCGTGCTTGATGCCCAGGCCACCCTGAAAGCTCTGGCCCATGTTGCGCACCTTGTTCAGCGGCACCATCAGTTGTTGGGACTCATGGCGAATCTCCTGACGGTGCATTTCCATGCGCAGGCGAATCAACGCCTTGCGCATTTCCCGGCGGGAGGTTTGCTGGGTTTCATTCGAGCTCATGGCAGCAGGCGCTCCCGGTCATTGGCCAGCTCTTCAAGCGTGGCGTGGAAGGGCGTGGACTCATCGAACACCGCCGCTTTCAAGCGCACTCCGCAGAAGGCTGCGGCCAGGCTGTAGAACACACAAAGGCAGATGATCCCGGTCAGGCGGTAACCGGTGTCCCACACCAGGATCATCACCAGCGTCGATAACCCCACCAGCAATAGCAGGGCAAATACTAACGCCAGGCCGGCAAACAGCAGCAGGCTGACGGTTCGCGCCTTCTGCTCCTGCAATTCGATGCCGAACAGTTCGACATGGCTGTGCAGCAAGCCCAGAACGGCCGCGCCCAGACGTCGAGAGGTTGTGCCCGTGGACGAGCTGCTTTCGCCGATAGACATGATTTAGCGCCTTGTAGCCAACAGACCGATCAAAAAGCCCACGCCCGCCGCGATACCCACCGACTGCCAAGGGTTGGCTTGCACGTAATCCTCGGTAGCGGTGACCGCCGCCTGGCCGCGTTCGCGCAGCGAATCTTCGGTCAGCTGCAGGGTTTCACGGGCCTTGAGCAGGCTGTCGTGAATCTTGCTGCGCAGCTCATCGGCCTGGTCACCGGCCAGCACCGCCGTGTCGTCGAGCAACTTTTCGGTGTCACTGACCAGTGTTTGAAAATCCGCCATCAGTATTTCTTGAGCAGTCTTTGCAGTTCTTCTGGCCATGGTTATCTCCGTGATTGGCTGATCTGTACATCTTTACATTTGTTTTCGAGTCACCGGCATCGGTGAAGGTTCAGTGCAATTGTCTGGTACAGCTTTTGCTTTGCCTTGGTGCGCATGCCCTACGGCCTGCGCTGAATCTGGGCGGCCTCGGGCCAATGCCTTGAAAAACCTTACCCTAAATCACTCAAACTCGCGGAAAAACCCTGTCGGCAACGGCCTGTTGTGTTAATCGCTGCGCTAAAGCGGTTCACGCCCTCTGAAGAGGGGCGGTGCCTGCGGTGCCAATTTAGTGCGCGAAACCCCGGCTTGAACCGCTTTGGTGCTTTTTGCCTTTAATACGGGCCTGCCAACCTCCATGGAAAATTTGCAAAGCGCGGTGGATACCCTCGTCCACAGCTCCAACACCCTGTTTATTCTGATCGGTGCGGTGATGGTCCTGGCCATGCACGCAGGCTTCGCGTTCCTGGAAGTCGGCACCGTGCGCCAGAAGAACCAGGTCAACGCCCTGTCGAAAATCCTCAGCGACTTCGCCATCTCCACCCTGGCCTATTTCTTTATAGGCTATTGGATCTCCTACGGTGTGAGCTTCATGCAACCGGCGGCGGTGATCAGCGCCGACCATGGCTATGGGCTGGTGAAGTTTTTCTTCCTGCTGACGTTCGCGGCGGCGATCCCGGCAATTATTTCCGGGGGGATTGCCGAGCGGGCCAAGTTCGCGCCGCAGCTGTGTGCCACTGCGCTGATCGTGGCGTTTATCTACCCGTTCTTCGAAGGCATGGTCTGGAATGGCAATTTCGGCCTGCAGGCTTGGCTGCTCGCGACTTTTGGGGCCAGCTTCCATGACTTCGCCGGCTCCGTAGTGGTGCACGCCATGGGCGGTTGGCTGGCGCTGGCGGCGGTTCTGCTGCTGGGCCCGCGCAATGGGCGCTATCGCGAAGGGCGCCTGGTGGCCTTTGCGCCGTCGAGCATTCCATTCCTGGCGCTGGGCTCGTGGATCCTGATCGTCGGATGGTTCGGCTTTAACGTGATGAGTGCGCAAACCCTCAACGGCGTGAGTGGGCTGGTGGCGGTCAACTCGCTGATGGCCATGGTCGGCGGCACCGTCGCGGCGCTGGTGATCGGCCGCAATGACCCGGGCTTCCTGCATAACGGCCCATTGGCCGGGCTGGTGGCGATTTGCGCCGGTTCCGACCTGATGCACCCCGTGGGCGCGTTGGTCACAGGGGCAGTCGCCGGCGGTTTGTTCGTGTGGTTTTTCATCGCCGCCCAGGACCGCTGGAAGATCGACGACGTGCTGGGTGTATGGCCGCTGCATGGTCTGTGCGGTGTGTGGGGCGGTATCGCCTGCGGCATCTTTGGCCAGACCGCGTTGGGTGGGTTGGGCGGCGTCAGCCTGATCAGCCAACTGATCGGCACCGCCCTGGGTGTGGTGGTGGCGTTGGGCGGCGGCCTGCTGGTGTACGGCCTGATCAAACGCGTGCACGGGCTGCGCCTGAGCCAGGAAGAGGAGTATTACGGCGCCGACCTGTCGATCCACAAGATCGGCGCGGTCAGTCAGGATTGATCGGCGCCTCTTCGTCGTGGTGCGCGGCCGGGTAAAAGCCGTGCAGCAGGCGGTAGCGGTTGTGCCGCACTTCATCGACCCGCGCCTGCACCTGTTGGTCCGGCAGTCCCAGCAGGACCAGGGCGTGGGAGGCGAGCATCAGGCTCGACTCCAATAGCTCGGGCACCACTTCGCTGGCGCCCGCGGCTTTGAGCTCCGCCAACTGGCTGTCATCGCGGGTGCGCACCAGGATCGGCACCTGCGCATTGATCCTGCGCGCTTCCTTGAGCACCGTCAGGGCGACGTCACTGTTGTCCACCGCAATCACCACCAGCCTGGCGCGTTCCAGGCCGACCGCACTGAGCAAGGCGCCCCGGCGGCAGTCGCCGTAATGCACGCTGCTGTCTTCGGTGGCCGCTTCCTGCACCCGTTCCGGGTCGTCATCCAGGGCGATAAACGCCTGTTGCTCGCGCCGCAAAAAGCGCCCGATGGACTGCCCGACCCGGCCATAACCGCAGATCAGCGCATGGCCGTGCAGCTCGGCATTGAGCGCAGTGATTGCTTCCAGCTGCACCTGCTGGTTGGGCTTGCGGTGCAGACGCAGGGCCAGCGCCGGCGCCGCACGTAACAGCAACGGGGTCAGCAGCATTGAGCAGAAGGTGGCGGCGAGCAACAATCCGTTGAATTCATCCGGTATCAGCCGGCTCTGCTGCATCTGCGCCATCAAGGCAAAACAGAACTCGCCGCCCTGGGCCAGGGCCAGGCCGCTGCGCCAGGCGGTTTCACGGTCGCTGCCGCGCAGCTTGACCAAAGCGGCGACCACGCAGCCTTTGACCAGCATCAGCGCGAGGGTGAGGCCGAGGATCAGCAGGCTATGGCTGACGAACAGCTGCAGGTCGATCAGCATGCCGATGCTGACAAAAAACAGCCCCAGCAAGATGTCGCGAAACGGCCGGATATCCGCTTCGATCTGATGCCGGTAATGGCTTTCGCCCAGCAACATGCCGGCCAGGAATGCGCCGAGGGCAGGGGACAGGCCCAGCAGATGGGTGAGCCAGGCGGTCAGCAGTACGATCACCAGCGCCAGCAGTACAAACAGCTCGGCCGAATGGGACGCGGCCACTTCATCAAACAAACGCGGCAATAACCAGCGGCTGGCCAACAACAGGCCGATGAACAACACCACGGTTTTACCCAAGGTCAGCGGCAGCGCCCAGTACCAGGCTTGCTCGCTGTTGCCGGCAAACACCGGCACCAGGGTCAGCAGCAGTACGGCGACCACGTCCTGAAACAGCAGCACGCCGATCGCGTTCTGGCCATGGGTGCTGAAGATTTCCCCGAGGCTGGTCAATTCCTTGCTGACGATGGCCGTTGAGGACAGCGCCAGGCCCGCGCCGAGTAACAGTGCGATGCCCGGTGACAGGCCGAAGCCCATCAGCAAACCGCCCAGCAATGCCCCGCAACCCAACACCTGCAAACTGCCCAGGCCAAATACCACGCGGTGCAGGGCAAGCATTTTGCTGAGGGAAAATTCCAGACCCAGGGAAAACAGCAGGAACACCACCCCCAGTTCGGCGAGGTCGGGCAGCTCTTCGCTGTCATTCACCCAATCCAGGGCGGTGGGCCCCACGGCCAGCCCTACACACAGGTAGCCCAGTACCGGCGGCAACTGCAGCCGGCGAAACAGTGCAATCACCACCAGGGATGAGGCCAGAATGATCAGCAGGTTGGCAAACACACGCATCTCCATTGCAAGGTGGCGGGCAAAAAGCCGCGAGAATCGCTGAATCAGTTATAGGCCATGGTGATCTGGGTCAGGGTTTAAGGTGAGTGTCGGGCTGTTGTGGCGAGCAGGCTTGTTGTGGATAGCGGGCTTGTTGTGGCGAGCGGGCTTGCCCGCGTTGGGCTGCGAAGCAGCCCCTAAACCTGGCACCGCATTTCTCTCTGAAGGAAAATGGCAGCTCTGCTGGGGCCGCTTCGCAGCCCAACGCGGGCAAGCCCGCTCGCCACAGGTTTTCGTCGGGCTTAGAATGTTCGCCTACTTCCTGATCAGGGCCATTGTCATGCTGCCTGAATGCCAGTTATTCGGCACCCTGGGTTGCCATCTGTGTGAGATTGCAGAAGCCGAGATCATGCCGCTCGTCGAGCACGGGTTGCTGGTTGAACTGGTGGATATCACCGACCCGGTTGACCTGACCGAAGCCTACGGCCTGCGGATTCCGGTGCTTCGCCGGGTAGACACCGGGGCCGAACTGGACTGGCCATTCGACGCCGAGCAGGTGGTTGCCTTCCTCCGTTGAGCTTTATCCGATAGCGGCATTCCAAATATTACGTTACTGTATGTTTGTACAGCGATTGAATAGAGGGAACGCCCGTGGTGAATGTTGAACAACTGAAAAGCAGCGTCAATCGCATGTCCGCCGACGTCGTGCGCGACGCGGTGAACGAGCTGCGCCTCGACGGCCTGGTCACGGAAGGCAAGACGCCGTTTAACAAAGTACATTTCAACACCTGCTTTGCGGAGATCGAGGCGTTGTTCCAGCGCGCCGGTTACCACAAGCAGCTGGATGTGGTGGGTTACCAGGGCTTGCTGTATGCGCTCTATGACCCCGGCCGCTGGGAGGCGGTGGATGTGCTGCGTTGGCTCAAGGAGTTCACCGAGGCCGCCAGTGCCTCGCCGATCCTGCGGGCCGAATTGATCAAAGCCTGAGATCCGCCCTAGGCTCCATCCCGCTCCATGCGGGATAATGCCCGCCTGTATTTCCAGGCTTCGAGCATTTCATGTCCACTTCCGGTTTTTCCGCGTCCCAGCATCAAGCGAGCACGCTTTATTTGCCACCTGGCCCGTGGGCGACGGTGTTGGATTGCCTGTGCGAGCACTTCCCGGCGATCGGCCGTGAACACTGGCTGGACCGCATCGCCCGAGGCCGCGTGCTGGATATCCACGGCAGCCCGATCCGCCTGGACCTGGCCTACAAGGAAGGGCTGTGTATCTATTACTTCCGTGAAGTGCCGAACGAAAAGGTGATCCCGGTGCAGGAAAACATCCTGTACGCCGATGAGCATCTGGTGGTCGCCGACAAACCGCATTTCCTACCCGTGACCCCGGCCGGTGAATACGTCGAGCAAACCCTGTTGCGCCGCCTTATTCGTCGCCTGGACAACCCTGCGCTGGTGCCTCTGCATCGTATCGACCGGCATACGGCGGGCCTGGTGTTGTTCTCGGCCAACCCGGCCAGCCGCTCGGCTTATCAGCAGCTGTTTCCCACACGGCGCATTGATAAATTCTACGAAGCCATCGCCCCTGCCTTACCGAACCTGACCTTCCCCCTGGTGCACAAAAGCCGTCTGGTGGAGGGCCAACCGTTCTTTCGCATGCAGGAAGGCGCGGGCGTCAGCAACACCGAAACCGCCGTGCAAGTGCGTGAAAAAAACGCCGATCTATGGCGCTATGGCCTGTTCCCGGTGACTGGCAAGAAGCACCAGTTGCGTGTGCACATGACCGCGCTGGGGGCGAGTATCTGCAACGACCCGTTCTACCCGGATGTGCTCAAGGATGCCGTGGACGACTACGCCAACCCGCTGAAATTGCTGGCCCAGGGCGTGCGATTCATCGACCCGGTGACCGGCGAGGAACGCCACTTCAGCAGCCGGATCACCCTCGACTGGTAACCCTGCGCAAACGACAAGGCCCGCACGAGGCGGGCCTTGGTGGCAAGCGTTTGAGGCTTACAGATCTTTAACGGTGCGGACCTGATCCTTGTTGATACGGGTCTGTTTGCCGTCCAGTTGTTCGAACTCGTAGAAGCCCGAATCCTTGTCGAATTTAGGGGTGTCGACGGCCTGGATTTCGCGACCGTCATTCAGGGTGATCACTGTAGGCGAGGCGCAACCGGCGAGGGTAGCGAGGCCCAGTGCAAGCATGAGAGCGGCGATGGTCCGTTGAGTCATGAGTTTGTCTCCGAGAGAATACTTTTTAATTGCTGACCTTGTGACGTGTGACACGTCGCCAAAGTTCCTTATGCGAAAGTTCATTCTGACACGTCGGACCTCGGGTGCAACAGCTCAGGTGTATTAAGGTTGGCCAGACGTGGGTCATCCGCCGGGCACTCCAGGCCCACACCACCCAAGTGCAACAGGAGCTTGCGCGGGCTCCGTTCACCGGCGTCCCAGGCCCTTTCTACCTGGGTTTGCAGGCAGGTCGGGATGATACAGATCAAGGGTTCCCAGAATTCCCCATGACGCACCATGACCGGCAACAGCGGGTTGCGGCGCGCAGTCTCACGCAGGTCGGTGAGTAGTCCCACGTCGATGTTTGGAACGTCACACGGCAGTATCAGCAAATGCGCACCACGCGCCGCGGCCAGCCCGGCACGGATGCCCGCCAGCGGGCCGGGGAAATCCGGGCTGTCGTCGCTCACCAACTGGTCGGCGTAGGGCCAGTAGCGGTCATGGTTGCGGTTGCAGGAGATGATCAGGTCATCGGTCAGTGGGCGGGTCAGGCGCTGCAGATGGGCAATCAACGGCTGGCCGTGCCATTGCAACAGGCCCTTGTCCTGACCGCCCATGCGCTGGCCGCGGCCACCGGCCAGCAGCAGAATCGAACAGGGCAGGGGCGAAGAATCGAGAGACATGGCGGTTCCGCTGCGGCAGGTAAATAGGGCCCTGTGATATAACATCGGGCTGTTCCTTCGACAACCGGACCGTGCCATGAAAGCCAAGGCCGATGCGCCCTTTGTACCCCTGAATATCGCTGTGCTGACCGTCAGCGACACCCGAACCCTTGAAACCGATACCTCGGGCCAGGTCTTCGTCGACCGCCTGAGCGCCGCCGGCCATAACCTGGCCGAGCGCGTGCTGCTCAAGGACGACCTCTACAAGATCCGCGCCCAGGTCGCCCACTGGATCGCCGAAGACGTGGTGCAAGTAGTGCTGATCACCGGCGGCACCGGCTTCACCGGCCGCGACAGCACGCCCGAAGCCGTAAGCTGCCTGCTGGACAAGCAGGTCGATGGCTTTGGCGAACTGTTCCGGCAGATCTCCGTGGCCGATATCGGCACCTCCACCGTGCAGTCCCGCGCATTGGCCGGCCTGGCCAACGGCACGCTGGTGTGCTGCCTGCCGGGCTCCACCAACGCGGTGCGCACCGGTTGGGATGGCATCCTCGCCGAGCAACTGGATAACCGCCACCGCCCGTGCAACTTCGTGCCGCACCTGAAACAGGCTGAGCCCTGTGAATCCCGTGGGTAAGCCCGGCAAGACCGGCGCCCTGATGCCGGTGGAAGACGCGCTGCGCCAATTGCTCGATATGGCCGAGGCGGCGCCGATCCGTGAGCAAAACCTACTGCCGCTGGCCGAGTGCGATGGCCGCGTGCTGGCGCAGGACCTGATCTCCACCCTCGACCTGCCGCCCTGGCCCAACAGCGCCATGGACGGTTATGCCCTGCGACTTGCGGACTGGGCCGGTGAGCCACTGGTGGTCAGCCAGCGCATTTTCGCCGGCCAGGCGCCGCAACCCTTGGCGGTCGGCACCTGCGCCCGCATCTTCACCGGCGCGCCGGTGCCCGAAGGCGCGGATTGCGTGGAGATGCAGGAAAACGCTGTGGTCCACGCAGACCAGCGCGTGAGCTTCAGCGAGCCGTTGCAGGTCGACCAGAACATCCGCCCGCAAGGCCAGGAAACCACCGTTGGCGAGTTGGTGCTCAGCGCCGGAACGCGCCTGGGCCCGATCGAACTGGGCCTGGCCGCCTCCCTGGGGCACGCCAGCCTGAGCGTGATCCGCCGACCGCGTGTGGCTGTGCTGTCCACGGGGGATGAGTTGATCGAGCCCGGTTTGCCGTTGGGGCCGGGGCAGATCTACAACAGCAATCGCCGTGTGCTGTGCTCTTGGCTCGAACGCATGGGCTGTGAGGTGACCGACGCCGGCATCCTGCCGGATGATCTGGAACAGACCCGTACCCGCCTGGCGAGCCTGGGTGCGGTCGACCTGATCCTGTCTACCGGCGGGGTGTCGGTGGGCGAGGCGGACTTCCTTGGCATCGCCTTGCGCGAGGAGGGCGAACTGGCCCTGTGGAAGCTCGCGATCAAACCGGGCAAGCCGCTGACCTTCGGGCACTTCCGTGGTGTGCCGGTGATTGGCTTGCCGGGCAACCCGGCCTCGACCCTGGTGACGTTCGCACTGCTGGCCCGGCCTTATCTGCTGCGCCGCCAGGGTGTGGCGGATGTGGAGCCGCTGCGCTTCGAAGTACCGGTGGGGTTCACCTGGCCCAAGCCGGGCAACCGCCGTGAGTATCTGCGTGGGCGCATCGAGCAGGGCAAGGCGATCATCTACCGCAACCAGAGTTCCGGCGTGCTGCGCAGCGCGGCGTGGGCACAGGGGTTTGTGGAGGTGTTGGAGGGGACGACGCTGGAGATGGGGGATAGGGTCAACTTCATCCCGCTCAGTGAAGTCTTGAACTGACAATAGAGATCTACTGTGGGAGCTGGCTTGCCTGCGATGGCGGTGTATCAGTCACGCAGGTGTTGACTGACCTGGCACCATCGCAGGCAAGCCAGCTCCCACATTTGGATTCGTGTACATCTGATAACACTCAGTAATCATCCCCACGTTCAGTCACATCCCGCTCCACCGGCCCGGCATCCGGGTCATACCCGACCGGGAACTTGCCCTTCAGCGTCCACGCAAACGCAATGATTTCAGCGATGGTGCGGTACAACTCCTCCGGAATACTGTCACCCAATTCCATGCGCGCCAGCAGTTTCACCAACTCGGCGTTTTCATAGATCGGGACTTCATGTTCCCGCGCCAATTTCAAGATAGCTTCGGCCAGGGCGTCGTCGCCCTTGGCCGTCAGGGTCGGGGCTTGTTGGCCGTCGTATTTGAGGGCAATCGCTTGGCGCGGTGGGCTGGGATTCTTCATGCGGTTTCATCCACCCAGCGTTGTTCCAGCCCGGTTTTCGGGCCACGTGGCGGCGTGCCGAGGTGGCAATCGAGGTCGCCGACGTTGATGCCCGACGTCACCAGGCGTTCGCGCAAGTTGCCCAAATGGCTTTCGATCAGGCTGGCGGTGAACGGCCGCGTGGCCCACAGCTGGCTGGAGAGTTTGCCCTGGGTCAGCTGTGCCTGAACCTGCAACGGCCCCAGCGGCTCCATGTCGAAGGCCAGTTCCACGCGCCAGAGCATGTGTTTAGGGTCTTTCTTGTCTTTACGGTCGGGCTGGTCCTTGTCCTGCGCAGGCTCTTCACGCTGGAACTTGACCTGCAGCGGCACGATGTCCTGCAAGGTGCGCATGGGGATCTCCAACTGCCAGGTGGTCTGCAGACGGCCATCGGCGGTAGTGCCGGTTTGTTCCAGGCTCGAGAGCTGATGGCTCTGCAAGCGCGAGATCGCCCCGGCGGCCAGGCGCAGCAGGTTTTCCAGGTCGCCTTCGCCTTCCAGTTTCGCCATCAGCCGCTCGGGCAGTGGGAAGCCGGCCGGTGCTTGGCGGGCGCTGACCTGGCCGAGGGTGTTCAGCGGGCTGCGCACAAAGTTCGGTAGCACCTGGGCCAGGGTATTGGCGGCGAGGATGGCATTGAGGTTGGTGCTGGCGGGCAGGGCGGGCACTAAATCCGCGACCAGGCGCAGCAAGGCGCCCTTCATGTCCAGCGGCGGTACTTGCGGGTTTTGCCCAGCGAGTAATTTGGCTTCCAGAAACGCGCCGCTGTTTTGCACCACTTGTGCCAACACCTTGGGATTACTGACCTGCGCCAGGTCGGGCAAGGCCGCCAGCAGTCGATCGGCAGCTGCGCGCAGGTCGGCGGAGGTGCTGTCGCCACGCGGCAGGTTCTGGATGGCGTTAAACACCGCATCCAGCGAACCCTGGCGACTTTGCTGGGTGGCCAGTTGTTGTGTAACCGCCAGTTGATCCTTGAGCCCGCTCAACGGCACAAAGCTCAGGGTGTGTGGGGTCTGCACCACGGCACTGAGCAAACTGCCGACGCGCAAGGGCTGCGGGCTTTCTACCGTCAGCGTCGCGCCGGCCAGGGCATTGTTGAGCACGGTCACCAGGGATCGGTAGATCGCCGGCTGCGCGGTGCCCTGCGGCAGCATCTGGGTGGTCAGCACCTTGGCCTGCAACAGCGTGCCCACCGGCATCTGGTGGGTGTCGATGCGGGTGAGGGCCGCCACGTTGGCGCTCATGGCCTGTTGCAAACTGAGGGTCAGGTTGCCCGCGGGCGTCTGGCTCACCGCGACATTGCTGCCCAGCGGCAGCGGCTGGGCGCTGCTGGCCTGCACCAGGGTTTGGCGACCACCATCCAGCGTCAGCTTGAGCAGCAACTGAAAGGCTTCACCGCCTTGTTTAAGGCCGATCACTTGCGCGTTCGCGGTTTTTCCGGGGTCGATCAACCCGATCTGCGGCTCAAGCAGTTTCAGCAATTCACCGGTTGCAGGCACAGGGCCGGGCCCGGTTGCCGGGGCGGGTGGAAGGGTCGGAAGGTTGATCTCACCGGTCATCGCGCGCGTCGTCTCTGGGGAAATTGCCCTCTTTAGAGTAGGGCATCGCATGTATAATGCCGCCCGTCTGCAAAGAGAGCGGTAAAAACCTCACAACTATTTGATCCAGCTCTCTAAAATCGGTCGCCAAAGCCGTTATTGTGCATCTTTCTATAACGGCCGCTGCACCGCCGACTTGAACCGTAAAGGCCCGCGATCTCTTGACCAGCCCTCTTCTTGAAGCCGTAGCGCTTGCCTGTGAGCGCGACCTGCGCCTGTTGTTCGAACACCTCGAACTGCGTCTGGCGGGCGGCGACATGGTGCAAATCAGCGGCCCCAACGGCAGTGGCAAGACCAGTTTGCTGCGCCTGCTGGCCGGTTTGATGCAGCCGACGGCCGGTGAGGTGCGACTCAACGGCAAGCCCCTCAACGAACAGCGCACTGAACTCGCCCGCACCTTGATCTGGATCGGCCACGCCGCCGGCATCAAAGACGTACTGACCGCAGAAGAAAACCTCAGTTGGCTCAGCGCCCTGCATCACCCGGCATCCCGCGACGCCATCTGGCAGGCCCTGGCCGCCGTCGGCCTCAAGGGTTTCGAAGACGTTCCCTGCCATACCCTGTCTGCCGGCCAGCAGCGCCGCGTGGCCCTGGCGCGTTTGTACTTGCCGGGCCCGCCGCTGTGGATTCTCGACGAGCCCTTCACCGCCCTCGACAAACAAGGCGTCGCCCAGTTGGAGGAACACCTGGCCGAACATTGCGAGCAGGGCGGTTTGATCTTGCTGACCACTCACCATACCCTCACGCGTGTGCCCGCCGGTTACCGTGACCTCGACCTGGGCCAGTGGTCGCTATGAGCGTGTTCGCCCTGTTGGTTGCCCGCGAAGCGCGGTTGTTGTGCCGTCGCCCGGCCGAACTGGCCAACCCGCTGGTATTCTTCGCCATCGTCATCGCGTTGTTTCCGTTGGCGGTCGGGCCCGAGACTAAACTGTTGCAAACCTTGTCCCCAGGACTGGTGTGGGTCGCCGCGCTTTTATCGGTCCTGCTCTCGCTGGACGGGCTGTTTCGCAGTGATTTCGAAGACGGTTCCCTCGAACAGTGGGTCCTTTCGTCGCACCCTCTGCCACTTCTGGTACTGGCCAAGGTACTGGCACACTGGGCTTTTTCAGGCTTGGCGCTAGTCTTGCTCTCGCCGCTGCTGGCGATGATGCTGGGCTTGCCCGTTGAATGCCTGCCGGTGTTGCTCCTGTCCTTGTTGCTCGGTACGCCGGTGCTCAGCCTGTTGGGGGCGGTGGGCGCAGCGTTGACCGTCGGTTTGAAACGCGGTGGTCTGTTGCTGGCCCTGTTGATTCTGCCTTTGTACATCCCGGTGTTGATCCTGGGCAGCGGCGCTTTGCAGGCCGCGCTCATGGGTATGCCGGCGACCGGTTACCTCCTGTGGCTTGGTAGCCTGACCGCCCTGGCGGTAACCCTGACACCCTTTGCTATAGCGGCCGGCCTGAAGATCAGCGTCGGCGAATAATGAGGTCTGATTCAGCGTTATACGCTGGGTCAGTAAAGACCCTACGCTTCTCGCAATGACGAGAAGCAACCGTGAGAAACAGCAATGAACTGGACCTGGTTTCACAAGCTCGGCTCGCCCAAATGGTTCTATGGCATCAGTGGCAAACTGCTGCCGTGGTTGAGCGTCGCCGCCGTGTTGCTGATCGGCGTTGGCCTGGTCTGGGGCCTGGCCTTCGCGCCGCCGGATTACCAGCAGGGCAACAGCTTTCGCATCATCTATATCCACGTGCCCGCCGCGATGCTGGCCCAGTCCTGCTACGTGATGCTGGCGGTGTGCGGCGTGGTGGGCCTGGTGTGGAAGATGAAACTCGCCGACGTCGCCCTGCAATGCGCCGCGCCCGTCGGTGCGTGGATGACCGCCGTGGCGCTGGTCACCGGCGCGATCTGGGGCAAACCCACCTGGGGCTCGTGGTGGGTGTGGGATGCGCGACTGACGTCCATGCTGATCCTGCTGTTTCTGTATTTCGGTCTGATTGCCCTGGGCAACGCGATCAGTAATCGTGACAGCGCCGCCAAAGCCTGTGCGGTGCTGGCCATCGTCGGCGTGATCAATATCCCGATCATCAAATACTCGGTGCAGTGGTGGAACACCCTGCACCAGGGCGCCACGTTCACCCTCACCGAAAAACCGGCGATGCCGGTAGAGATGTGGGCGCCGCTGCTATTGATGGTGCTGGGGTTCTACTGCTTCTTCGGCGCGGTGCTGCTGATGCGCATGCGCCTCGAAGTGCTCAAGCGTGAAGCCCGCGCCAGCTGGGTCAAGGCGCACGTGCAAAGCAGCCTGGGAGCGCGCGCATGAGTTTTGCTTCTTTCAGCGAGTTTCTCGCCATGGGCCATCACGGCCTGTATGTCTGGACGGCCTATGGCATCTGCCTGGCAGTGCTGGCCGTCAACGTCGCCGCGCCGATCCTGGCCCGCAAGCGTTACCTGCAACAAGAGGCGCGTCGTTTGCGCCGGGAGACCGAAAAGTGAATCCGCTGCGTAGAAAGCGTCTGTTGATCATCCTTGCCATCCTGGCCGGCGTCGGCATTGCCGTCACCCTGGCCTTGAGCGCCCTGCAGCAAAACATCAACCTGTTCTACACCCCGACCCAGATCGCCAATGGCGAAGCGCCGGTCGATACGCGGATTCGCGCCGGCGGCATGGTGGAGAAGGGCTCGCTGAAGCGTTCCGGTGACTCCCTGGACGTGACCTTTGTGGTCACCGACTTCAACAAGGCCGTGACCATCACCTACCGTGGCATCCTCCCGGACCTGTTCCGCGAAGGCCAGGGCATCGTCGCGCTGGGCAAGCTCAACGCCGACGGCGTGGTGGTGGCCGATGAAGTGCTGGCCAAGCACGATGAGAAATACATGCCGCCGGAAGTCACCAAGGCCCTGAAAGACAGCGGCCAGTCGGCTCCAACACCTGCAAAGGAGGGCTAAGCCATGACGTCCGCACTGTTTATTCCGGAGCTGGGCCAGTTGGCGATGATCCTCGCCCTGTGTTTTGCCATCGTCCAGGCGGTGGTGCCGTTGCTCGGTGCCTGGCGCGGCGACCGCCTGTGGATGAGCCTGGCGCAGCCGGCCGCCTGGGGCCAGTTTGCGTTCCTGGTCTTCGCGTTTGGTTGCCTGACCTACGCCTTTATGACTGACGACTTTTCCGTCGCCTATGTGGCCAATAACTCCAACAGCGCACTGCCTTGGTACTACAAGTTCAGCGCCGTATGGGGCGCCCACGAAGGGTCGTTGCTGCTCTGGGCGTTGATCCTCGGCGGCTGGACCTTCGCCGTGTCGGTGTTCTCGCGCCAGTTGCCGCAAGTGATGCTGGCCCGTGTGCTGGCGGTGATGGGGATGATCAGCATCGGCTTCCTGCTGTTTTTGATCATGACCTCCAACCCGTTCAGCCGCATCCTGCCGCAGATCCCGGTCGACGGGCATGACCTCAACCCGCTGCTGCAGGACATCGGCCTGATCGTGCACCCGCCGATGCTCTATATGGGTTACGTGGGTTTCTCGGTCGCGTTCGCCTTCGCCATCGCCGCCTTGCTCGGTGGGCGCCTTGATGCGGCATGGGCGCGCTGGTCGCGGCCGTGGACCATCGTCGCCTGGGCCTTCCTCGGGATTGGCATCACCTTGGGCTCGTGGTGGGCCTATTACGAACTCGGCTGGGGCGGCTGGTGGTTCTGGGACCCGGTGGAAAACGCGTCCTTTATGCCATGGCTGGTCGGCACAGCGCTGATTCACTCGCTGGCCGTTACCGAAAAACGCGGCGTGTTCAAAAGCTGGACCGTGTTGCTGGCCATTGCGGCTTTTTCCCTCAGCCTGCTCGGCACTTTCCTTGTGCGTTCGGGCGTGCTGACCTCGGTGCATGCGTTTGCCTCCGACCCTGAGCGCGGCGTGTTCATCCTGATCTTCCTGCTGTTTGTGGTCGGCGGCTCCCTGACGCTGTTTGCGTTACGTGCGCCGGTGGTCAAGAGCCAGGTCGGCTTCAACCTGTGGTCGCGGGAAACCCTGCTGCTGGGCAATAACCTGGTGCTGGTGGTGGCTGCGTCGATGATCCTGCTCGGCACCCTCTACCCATTGGTGCTGGATGCCTTGAGCGGTGCCAAGCTGTCCGTCGGCCCGCCGTATTTCAACGCGTTGTTTATCCCGTTGATGGGCCTGTTGATGGTGGTGATGGCGGTCGGCATGCTGGTGCGCTGGAAAGACACGCCGGTGAAATGGCTGGCCGGCATGTTGATGCCTGTGCTGCTGGGCAGTGTGGCGTTGGCGGTGATCGCCGGGTTTGCCTACGGCGACTTCAACTGGGCGGTGCTTGCCACCTTCCTGCTGGCCGCCTGGGTGTTGCTGGCCGGTGTGCGCGACATCGTCGACAAGACCCGCCACAAAGGCTTGATCAAAGGCTTGCCGACCTTGACGCGCAGCTATTGGGGCATGCAGATCGCCCACCTCGGCATCGCCGTATGCGCCCTGGGTGTGGTCCTGTCCAGCCAGAACAGCGCCGAGCGCGACTTGCGCCTGGCACCGGGCGAGTCCATGGACCTGGCCGGTTATCACTTCATCTTCGAAGGCGCCAAGCACTTCGAAGGGCCGAACTTCACGTCAGACAAAGGCACCGTGCGCGTCGTGCGCAACGGCAAGGAAATCGCCGTGCTGCACCCGGAAAAACGCTTGTACACAGTGCAGAGTTCGATGATGACCGAAGCCGGGATCGACGCCGGTTTCACCCGCGACCTCTATGTAGCGCTGGGTGAACCGTTGGGCGAGGGCGCCTGGGCGGTGCGCGTGCATGTGAAGCCGTTTGTGCGCTGGATCTGGTTCGGCGGGTTGCTCACAGGCTTTGGTGGTTTGCTGGCCGCGCTGGACCGGCGTTATCGGGTCAAGGTCAAGAGCCGGGTGCGTGAAGCCCTCGGTATGCAGGGAGCGGCGGCATGAAGCGTTGGTTGATGGTATTGCCGCTGGCGGCATTTTTGGTGGTTGCAGTGTTTTTGTATCGCGGGTTGTATCTGGACCCGGCCGAGCTGCCGTCGGCGATGATCGGCAAACCGTTCCCGGCGTTTTCGCTGCCGACGGTGCAGGGTGACAAAACCCTGACCCAGGCCGACCTGTTGGGCAAACCGGCACTGGTCAACGTGTGGGGCACCTGGTGCATTTCCTGCCGTGTTGAGCACCCGGTACTCAACGCGCTGGCCGAGAAGGGCGTGGTGATCTACGGCATCAACTACAAGGACGACAATGCGGCAGCCTTGAAGTGGCTGGCCGAGTTCCATAACCCGTATCAGCTGGATATCCGCGACGAAGACGGCAATCTGGGGTTGAACCTCGGCGTGTACGGCGCCCCGGAAACCTTCTTTATTGACGCCAAAGGCGTGATCCGCGACAAGTACGTCGGCGTGATCGACGAAGTGGTGTGGCGCGAGCAACTGGCCGCCAAGTACCAGGCGCTGGTCGATGAGGCCAAACCATGAAGCGTCTGTTAGCCGCGGCTGTTCTCGCACTGGGACTGGTCGGCGTCGCGCATGCGGCCATCGACACTTACGAGTTTGCCAAGGACGCAGACCGCGAGCGTTTCCGCGAACTGACCAAGGAACTGCGCTGCCCCAAATGCCAGAACCAGGACATCGCCGACTCCAACGCGCCGATCGCCGCCGACCTGCGCAAAGAAATCTTCCGCATGCTGGGGGAGGGCAAGGACAACCAGCAGATCATCGACTTCATGGTCGACCGCTACGGTGATTTCGTGCGCTACAAACCGGCCCTCACCGGCAAGACCGCGTTGCTCTGGTTCGGCCCCGCCGGGCTGTTGCTGGCCGGCGTGGTGGTGATGGCGGTGATCGTGCGCCGTCGCCGCGTCGCGCCGACCGATGGCTGCGACACGCTGTCCCCTGAAGAGCGTAAACGCCTCGACCAATTGCTGGACACCAAGACTGATGATTGATTTCTGGCTCGCAGCCGGCTTGCTGCTTCTGATTGCCCTGAGTTTTCTGTTGATCCCTGTGTTGCGCGGCCGTCGCGCCCAGCGTGAAGAGGATCGCACCGCGCTGAACGTGGCGCTTTACCAAGAGCGTGTCGCCGAGTTGCAAGTGCAGCAGGACGAAGGCGTGCTCAACGCCGCGCAACTCGACACCGGCCGCGCCGAGGCCGCTCGCGAATTGCTGGCCGATACCGAAGGCGTGGAAAAGCCCCGCGAATTGCGCCTGGGCAAACCGCTGCCGTTGCTCGCCGCGGTGCTGGTGCCGGTGTTGGGCCTGGGCCTGTACCTGCACTTTGGCGCCAGCGACAAGGTTGAACTGACCCGCGAATTCTCCCAGCCGCCGGTGTCCATGCAAGACATGACCCGCCGCCTGGAGCGCGCTGCCGCTGCGCAACCGGACTCCGCCGAAGGCTTGTACTTCCTCGGCCGCGCTTATATGGCCCAGGATCGCTCGGCCGACGCCGCCAGGATCTTCGAACGCACCGTGGCACTCGCCGGTCGCCAGCCGGAACTGCTCGGCCAGTGGGCCCAGGCGCAGTACTTTGCCGACAACAAACAGTGGTCGCCGAAGGTCCAGGCCCTGACCGACGAAGCCTTGAAGCTCGACCCCAAGGAAGTCACCAGCCTCGGCTTGCTCGGCATCGCCGCCTTTGAAGGCCAGCGTTATCAAGAGGCAATCGACTACTGGAATCGCCTGTTGGCGCAACTGCCACCGCAAGACAACTCCCGTGCGGCGCTGCAAGGCGGCATCGACCGGGCGGCCGAAAAGCTCAAAGAGAGCGGCGGTACTGTTGCGCAAAAAAGCGTGATGAAAGTGCGTGTGGACCTGTCCGCCGAAGTGAAGGCCAAGGCCCTGCCAACCGACAGCGTGTTCATCTTCGCCCGTGCGGTAAACGGCCCGCCGGCGCCGCTGGCGGCCAAACGCGTGACCGTCGCCGAGCTGCCGGTCACCGTCGAATTGGGCGATGCCGATGCGATGATGCCGCAGTTGAAACTGTCCAACTTCCCTGAAGTCCAACTGGTTGCGCGCATATCCCGGGCCGGTCAACCGACTACAGGCGAGTGGATCGGCCGCAGCCAACCCCTGGCCAGCAGCACCACTGCCACGCAGCCGCTGACCATCGACAGTCCGGACCAGTAATTCGAGGAAATGCCTATGACCGCTCTTGCACGTATCACCCTGCTCAGCTTGGTATTGGGGCTGAGCGCTTGTGCGGTCCACCGGCCACCTCCGGCGCCTACTGGCCCGACCATCCCACCCTCAGGCCCGTCGACCCAGCCGAGCACCAAGCCCTCCGGCCCGGTGACGCCGGCGCCAAAACCGCTGCCAAGCTCCTCGCCAACCTTCGCCCCACCACCGGGCGCCGCCAGCCACTGGGACGGCAAGATGCAGGTGTATGTGCTGGAAGAGCAGCCCGACACCTTCTACCGCCAG
The DNA here is from genome assembly GCF_900591205.1 of Pseudomonas viridiflava. GTDB lineage: Bacteria > Pseudomonadota > Gammaproteobacteria > Pseudomonadales > Pseudomonadaceae > Aquipseudomonas. The sequence goes on along the minus strand of NZ_UUPU01000013.1, from coordinate 55,168 downwards.
CGCACCTACTACCGCTGGAGCAACGGCTGGAGCCGCTCCATCAGCCCGAACGGGCCCTGGGAAGACACCGACGTGCACGGCGTGCCGCCGGGGCTGAGCAAGCAGTACGCGCAATGACAAAAGGCGACCTTTGAAAGGTCGCCTTTTTCATGCCTTTGAAATACACCCCTCCAAACCCTGAAGATCAAATGTGGGAGCGGGCTTGCTCGCGAAAGCGGTGGGTCAGTACCGAATGGGTTGACTGACATACCGCTTTCGCGAGCAAGCCCGCTCCCACAGGGGATTACCGCTCTGTCAGGCTACCGGACACTCCCGATTCAGCGCTTGATCCACCAACAACCGCGCAATCTCAATCATCTGCACCACCGCCAACACCTGCTTGCGGCCTGTGCCCTCCAAGTGCTCGGCGCAGTCGTAGGCACACACCGTCGCCGATTCCAGCATCTCGCTGGCATTGCTCAAGGCAACTTCGGTGCTGAGGCCGGGGCGGACGGTGAAGATGAAATTGGGTGGGGTGTCATCCGAGAGGGACGGCGGGGGATTGGGTGTGACTTTTTTCATGCAGTAAATCTCCATTCAGTTGGAGCTCACCATATCTGCGACCAAGCAGGAGGGTGGTGAGCCGTACGTAGGTTGGTCGACCAGGGAATGGAAACCCGGCAGGGCCTAAGCCCTCCCACGCACAGCTCGCCATAACGCGAACACAATAATGCCGCTTGCGCGGCACTGTGCGCCATTCTAACCCAGGCGACCAAGCCTGATCGCTGATGAGCAGCGACTGCGAGAGGCTAACGGTGAGTTATAGCAACTGCAAGCTACAGAGATTGTAGGAAAAGTCTAAAGTGGCATTCCCGCGCGGGGTGAGGGAATGATCAGTCCGCTGCCTTATTTTGCCCGAAGCTGTTGACCTACTGCTGGCGAGAGCGAGTGACCCGCTAACTAACAACCTACGGTAGATAACATGCTGTCGCAGTTAACAAGCTGTTTCACATATTTCAGTGGTACCGAAATTATATTTCTTGCCCGGTCTGGTGAAGTACGCATCCACCTACCGCCAGCATTGCTGAACGTACCTGTTCCCAAGCACGTCTGGTCCAAATTGCAGGTGCCAGTGGGACTTTCAGTAGTCACTTTGTTCCCACTGCAAGTTTGCGCCGCTGAACTTTTCATGAATGCCGTGGGGCAATCATCTTCGGCAAAACCATGGGCACTGACCATAATCAGCAATAGTGACGCACATGGCAGTAGCCATTTTTTGGAGATGTTCATTTTCATCGCTCCCTGAGACTGTATAAAGTCGCTCCTCCAGGCTCCCACTATGCTGCTTTGACTGGTAGTCGCGATGGTTAACTCTAAGCATTATCTAAAGACCAAGTACCTGTTACTTCTGACAGTTGTTTAGACTCATATGTAATTAAAACTTGCGCGTGCGAACGAGTTTCGACCGTTCGAATCAGTTATTACCATCCCGACTTCAACCTTTCCCGAGACCGACCTCATGCACCTTTACGTCACACGCCACGGCGAAACCTGGGCCAACGCCGAGCACCGCTATCTCGGTGCACTCGATCCGCAGCTTACGGAACGGGGCAGGGAGCAGGCTTTAACGCTGAGCAAGGAATTGCCCGACGGCATTGACGTGTTGATCGTTTCCCCACGCCTGCGAGCCCAGCAAACGGCGCAGATTCTTAACCGTGAGTTGCACCTCGAGCCTGTGACGATGGACCGCTTTCGCGAGCGCGATGTCGGGGTTTTCGAGGGTTTGACCCAGGCGCAAGCCGAGGCTCTGCATCCGGCGCTTTGGGCGCAGAACATAACGCGGCAATGGGCGGCGGGGCCAACGGGTGGTGAGTCGATTGCCGAAGTGGTCGCTCGCGTGCACCAAGGTTTGGTGGAGTTGGCAGAGCGCTATCCATCCCGTGCTGTATTGCTGGTAGCGCATGGCTTTGTCGCTAAGGTGGTTCGTGCGTTAGCCCGCGGCGACTTTTCGGATTTCTTCAATTGGCAGCTTCCGAATGGGGAGATGCTGGTTTTGAAGAATTTCAATGTGAAGGCGCTTCCAGCGACTGCACCGCTCTGACTTCGTGGCGAGCGGGCTTGCCCGCGTTGGGCTGCGAAGCGGCCCCAGAACCTGGCGATGCGTTTTGCCTGGATTAACTCGGTGCTCTTATCAGGGCTGCTGCGCAGCCCAACGCGGGCAAGCCCGCTCGCCACAAAAATCCTGCTCGCTGCAACCTTTCATAAAACCGCGGCTTCATGGTGGCCTGGCCGGTGATGTTGCTGGACGAGCCCACCGCGTCCCTGGACGACAACAACCGCCAGGTGGTGCTGGAACTGATGAACGAAGCCAAGGCCGCCGGCGCCGCGCTGATCGGCATCTTCCACGACCGCGCCGCCCGTGAAGCGGTGGCCGACCGCCATTTCGACATGACCCCAACGCCCGCTTCCCAAGAGGAATACGCCCATGCCCGCTGAACAGATCCTCAGTAATGCTCAGATCGTCACGGCTGAGCGCATGTTCCTCGGCTGCGTGGTGCTGCGTGACGGCAAGATCGTCGATATCGCCGAAGGCCGCAGCCGGTTGCCTCAGGCCCAGGACTTGGGCGGTGATGTACTGCTGCCGGGGCTGGTGGAGTTGCACACCGACAACCTGGAAAAACACATGACCCCGCGCCCCGGCGTGGACTGGCCGTCGATCTCGGCGGTGCTCAGCCATGACGCGCAGATCATCGCGGCGGGGATCACCACGGTGTTCGACGCGGTCTCCATCGGCGACGTGAACCCCAAGGGCAACCGCATGAAAAAGCTGCCGGCGATGCTCGACGCAATCGCCCAGGCCGAAGGCGCCGGCTTGACCCGCGCCGAACACCACCTGCACCTGCGTTGCGAGCTGTGTCATCCGGACACCCTCAGCGTGTTCCGCGACCTGGTGGAAAACCCGCTGGTGCGGCTGGTGTCGGTGATGGACCATTCGCCGGGCCAGCGCCAGTTTGTGCTCGAATCCAAGTACCGTGAGTACTACATGGGCAAATACCACCTGAACGACGAAACCATGGACGCGTTTATCGTGCTGCAAATGGCCAACTCCCGGGCGTACAGCGACCGTTACCGCGCCGCCATCGTGGAGCATTGCCTGGCGCGCGGCCTGTCGGTGGCCAGCCATGATGACGCGACGTTGGCTCACGTTGAGGAGTCGGCGGGCTATGGCATGACCATCGCCGAATTCCCCACCACCCTGGAAGCCGCGAAGGGCTGCCAGGCACTCAACATGAAAGTCTTGATGGGCGCGCCGAACGTGGTGCGCGGCGGGTCGCACTCGGGTAATGTGGCCGCCGCCGGCCTGGCTGCCGAGGGTTTGCTGGATATACTTTCCAGTGACTACTACCCGGCCAGCCTGTTGCAGGCCGCGTTTGTGCTGGCTGATCAACAAGACGGCGGCGACCTGTCGCGGGCGGTCAAGATGATCAGCCTGGCGCCTGCGCAAGCGGCGGGTCTGGATGATCGCGGGGAAATTGCCATTGGCCTGCGTGCGGACCTGGTGCAAGCCCGCAACCGCGAAGGGCTTCCTGTAGTACAACAAGTCTGGCGACAGGCGAAGAGGGTGTTTTGATGGCGGGCAGGTTGATCTATCTCATCGGGCCATCCGGTTCGGGCAAGGACAGCCTGCTGGATGCCGCCCGCCCTCGCTTGGCCGAGCGCGGCTGCCGTATCGTGCGCCGCGTGATCACGCGCTCGGCGGAGGCGGTGGGCGAGGCGGCTCAGGGCGTGAGCCCGGAGCAGTTTGCCGCGCTGCAGGCCGAGGGCGCGTTTGCCCTCAGTTGGCAGGCGAACGGGCTGTCCTACGGCATTCCCGGGGAAATCGACGCGTGGCTGGCGGCGGGTGACGACGTGCTGGTCAACGGCTCCCGTGCGCATCTGGCGCAAACCCGTGATCTTTACCCGACCGTACTGGTGTTGCTGCTGACGGTCGATCAAGCCGTGTTGCGCCAGCGCCTGATCGCTCGCGGGCGTGAGTCCCTGGCGGATATCGAGGAACGCCTGGCGCGCAATGCGCGGTTTACCGCGCAATTGATCGCAGGCAATGGTTCGGGGTTGTTTGTGCTGGACAATTCCGGCCCCCTGGAACACACGGTCGAGCGCCTGCTGTGCTGCCTGGACCACGGGCATTCGGCATGCGCCTGACCCTGCTGGGCACGGGTGACGCACGGCAAGTCCCGGTGTATGGCTGTGAATGCGCTGCGTGCGGTCTGGCCCGCAGCGATGCCAGCCTGCGCCGCCTGCCGTGCAGCGCGTTGATCGAATGCGGCGACCAGCGCTGGCTGATCGACAGCGGCTTGCCCGACCTCACCGAGCGCTTCGCGCCGCGCAGTTTCAACGGGATTTTCCAAACCCACTATCACGCCGATCACGCGCAAGGCTTGCTGCATTTGCGCTGGGGCCAGGGGTTGGTGATCCCGGTGCATGGGCCGGCGGACCCGGAAGGCTTATCCGACCTCTACAAACACCCCGGCATTCTCGATTTCAGCCAACCATTCGCCGAGTTCGAGACCCGGCAGTTTGCTGAGCTAAGCGTTACCGCGTTGCCGTTGCAGCATTCCAAACCGACCCTGGGTTACCTGCTGCAAGGCCAGGGGCGGCGCATCGCCTACCTCACCGACACGGTCGGTCTGCCGCCGGCCACCCTGGCCTGGTTGCAACGCGAACCGCTGGACGTGCTGGTGCTGGATTGCTCCATGCCGCCGCAGCCGCACGCACCGCGCAATCACAATGACCTGACGCTGGCGTTGCAAAGCATCGAGGACACCGGCGCGCAACTGGGGGTGTTGACCCATGTGGGGCACACGCTGGATGCGTGGCTGCTGGAGCATCGGCGCGAGTTGCCGCGGCATGTGACGGTGGGGTGGGATGGGCGGGTTATTTAAGGGTGCGCCGCAAGCCATTGTGGGAGCAGGCAACCCCGCTGCCACATGTTGATCCTTATTGTTGGTTAGGCACTATTCCAAATCGGTTTTCCAATTCTCTGCGGCCCTTGGCCGTGACGCCCAACGCCCGGCTGTCCAGGTCCTGGGTCACCCATTGCCGGCGGATAAGGTGCTGCAGAAACGCCGGGCCCAGCGCGCCTGCCAGGTGCGGGCGGCGCATGCTCCAGTCCAGGCACGAACAGGCAAACCGCCGTCGCTGCGCTCGCAGTGTCGCCACCTCAATACCCAGTTCGACCATCGCGGCTTCGCCAGGCTGGGTGAGCTGGTAAGTCGCCTCGCCAATCAGCCAGCCGCAAGCGATGAAATGGTCATGCAGGTGCACTGCCAGTGTGCCTGCCATGTGGTCGTAGCAGGTGCGCGCAAATTGCAGGCGAGTGGGTGTCGTCGAGACAAACGCTTTGGGGGTGTTGCGACTGATCACCATCAGACCTTCGATAGCCTGAGCTACCTGTTGACCGGCCAGGCTGTAGTAGCGATGGCGCCCCTGGGTGTGCAGCTTGAGCAAACCATCGTCTTTGAGCCTGGCCAGGTGGGCGCTGGCGGTGGAGGTGCTGACCCCGGCAATGACTGCCATCTCGGTGCTGGTGCGCGCATGGCCATCCATCAGCGCGCAAAGCATTTTTGTGCGCGCAGGTTCTGCAATCGCACCGGCCACTTGTGAGAGGGCGGCGTCGTCGTGGGCGTTCATATTTCGTTCCTGAGCGAAGCGTTACCGTATGAGGCGGCTGATAGTAACGGTTCTTTATGAACAGGACGTCCTGATGACACCGTTGGAAGCCGCGACCCATGCCGACCCTTATGACTATTACGCCCGCTTACGGTGCGCTGACGAGTGGGTGTTCGACACCGATCTCGGGATGTGGATAGCCAGCCGCGCCAAGGTGGTCGAGGCTGTTCTGGCGCATCCGGATTGTCGCGTGCGCCCGCTGCATGAACCCGTGCCTTGCGTGATTGCTCAGCGTGCGGCAGGCCAGGTGTTTGCGCGGTTGATGCGCATGAATGAAGGCTTGGCCCATGCCTGCCCGAGGGCGCTGGTCGAACCCGCTCTGGGCGCCGTGCAACCGCAGCTTATTGTGGGCTTGGTCAGCCAACTGGTGGACCGCGTCGAAAGCCTGGACGAGTGGATGTTCACAATACCCGTCGCGGTGATGGCAAGCCTGTTGGGTGTGCCTGGCGAGCAGTTGAAGGTCGTGGCCGGATTGACGCGGGACTTCGTCGCCTGCCTGTCGCCGCTGAGTAACGACGCTCAATTGCAACGTGCGGATGTTGGGGCAACGCAGTTGGGTCAGATGTTCAGTGACGTGCTCGAACAAACCGCGCCGCTGGCGTCTCTCTATCGCGGTGACTGGGGGCACGCGAACGTATTGAATGCCAACCTGATCGGCTTGTTATCCCAGACCTGTGAAGCGAGCGCTGGCCTGATCGGCAATGCGCTGGTGATGCTGGCTCGGCGGCCTGATCTGCTGGAACAGATTCAGCGTGTGCCGACGTTGGTGACTGCGTGGGTGGAAGAGGTGGCCCGCTACGATTCGCCGGTGCAGAACACCCGGCGATTTGTTGCCAGGCGTTGCCTGATCGGCAATACCGTTTTAGAGGAACGGGATACCGTGCTGGTATTGCTGGCTTCTGCCAATCGCGACCCTGTTGCGAACCCTGATCCGGACAGCTTGGTGCTCGATCGGGCGCATCGACGAATCTTCAGCTTTGGCTCGGGTAAACATCAATGTCCCGGCCAAACGCTCGCGTTGACCCTTGCTGCGCAGGTGCTCCTGGAATTACTTCGTCGGCCGAGTGTATGGGCTAATGCTCGCCACCACGGCTATTGGCCGTCGTTGAATGGGCGTATCCCCCGGTTTACGCCTGCGGTGCTAAGCCAATAACCCCTCCACCTACTCCACAAATGCCCGCGCTTTGGCACTCGCCATAGGTCCCGGGCTGGCCGATCCCCAAGCGTTTCGCGGCGGCCGATCACTAAGAATCGGGATCTATGCCATTCAGGAATAAATCTCCAGCTTTCAATATCCGGTAAAACAACCGCCAGTCGCGATCGGTGCTTTTGTGCTTGAGTAAAGATAACTCTAGGGTTACTTTTATTCAGGCCGAGCCAAGGAGGCTGGAGTGCAAAGCAGGCTATTGATCAAGGAGCTGCAAGAGGCGGGTTGGGTGCTGGATCGGGTGACGGGCAGTCATCATGTTTTTACTCACCGCTATAGCCCGTACACGATCCCGGTGCCGCATCCAAAAAAGGACCTGCCCTTGGGCACCGTCAGAAGCATCAGGAAACGCGCCGGGCTGTTTCAGTTTTAAGGAGAGCATGCATGCAATACCCAATCTGTATCGAATGGGGCGACGACTTCATCGCCACCGGCATTCAGATCCCCGATATTCCAGGTGCGGTCACCGCCGGGGACAGCTTTGAGGAAGCGTACAACGCCGCTGTGGAAGTAGCGCACATCCTGTTGCAGGAGATCGCCGCAGAGGGTGGGGTAATTCCGATGCCGACATCGGTGGCCAACCACCACGCCCACGAAGACTACGCGGGGATGGGCTGGGGCATGTTGGAGTTGGACATCTCGCCCTATCTGGGCAAAACCGAGAAGGTCAATGTGACCTTGCCCGGTTATGTCATCCAGCGCATTGACCGGTATGTGCGCGAGCACAAGGTCAAAAGCCGCTCGTCATTTCTGGCGGACGCGGCTTTGGAGAAGTTGGTGCGTTCGTAACGGCAATCAGGCGGTAGCGACCGCGGCGCCACGCGAAGCACTCAGGAACCGCAACAAGGCCAGCAGTGGGAACGCACTGCCCACCAGCATCACCCCCAGCCAACCGCCGTGCTCGTACACGCTGCTGGCGATGGCCGAGCCGAACGCGCCACCGATGAAGATGCTGGTCATGTACAGCGCATTCAGGCGACTGCGGCTGTTGGCGTCGAGGGCGTAGATGGCGCGCTGGCCGAGGACCATGTTCATCTGCACGCAGAAGTCCAGCACCACGCCGGTGACTGCCAGGCCGATTACGCTATACAGCGGATGCACAAAGGCCGGCAGGAAGCTCAGAGCGGCAAACAGCATCGCCAGCAGGGAGGCGCGGTGTGTATGGCCGGCATCGGCCAGGCGCCCGGCGATCGGCGCAGCGATGGCGCCCAGGGCTCCGACCAGGGCAAACAGCGCGATCTCGCTTTGGCTCAGGCCGTGATTACGCGCCAGCTCCAATGGCGCTGCGGTCCAGAACAGGCTGAAGGTAGCGAACATGCCGCCTTGATAGAACGCTCGTTGGCGCAGCACCGGTTGCCGGCGCAGCAGCGTGCCCAGCGAGCGCAGCAGTTGGCCATAACTGGCGCTGTGATCCGGCTGGCGCTTGGGGATGGTCAGCATCAGCACCACGCTGATAAACGCCATCAATGCGGCCGCCGCCATGAACATCGCACGCCAGCCAAAGTGGTCGGCCACCAAGCTGGATACCGGCCGTGCCAGCAGGATACCCAGCAGCAGGCCGCCCATGATGCTGCCGACGACCCGGCCGCGTGACTCTGCCGGCGCCAGGTGCGCGGCCAGCGGGATCAGGATTTGTACCGAGACGGAACTGAATCCGATCAGCAGCGACACAAGAAGGAACAAATTCGGCTGCTCGGTAAACGCTGCGCCCAGTAGGCTGGCGATGGCCACCACGGTAGTGGTGATCATCAGCTTGCGGTTTTCCAGCAGGTCACCCAGGGGCACCAGGAAGAACAGGCCCAGGGCATAACCGATTTGCGTGAGGGATACGATCAGGCTGGCCATTGCCGGGGTGAGGCCGATGTCCGGCGCAATCAATTCGATGATCGGCTGCGCGTAGTAGATGTTGGCGACGATGGCGCCGCAGCAAAACGCAAACAGCATCACCATGCTCCGGGTCATGGTGCTTGTAGCGTGGGTCGTAGCGTTCATGGTGTTCTCATAAATGCGAATGAAAGTGGGGCGAGCCTAAAGACAACACCGTAGCCAGAGTAGGCCGCTGGCAGTGATAACACTCATGTCCGGTAATGATGAGTGAATCGTTAACTTTCTGCGCGAGCGCCAATGATACATTCAGACACAACTGCCGAAACAGGAAATCCACTGCAATGAAAATCACGTTGAACAAGATGCTCCTGGCTTCAACCCTCGCTGCGGCCATGGCCGTAGGCTTGGCTCAGGCCGCCGATGCGCCGCGGGTCGGTGTACGCGGCGCCATCACGGCGATCGACGGCGACGCCATGCATGTCAAGGTCAATAGCGGCGAAGAGGTCACCGTGCACCTGACCAAAGACACCCAGGTCCGTGCCGTCACTCTGGCCAAGATCGACGAGATCAAGCCCGGCAGCTATATCGGCTCGGCCGCCATGCCCAATTCGGACGGCACCTTGACCGCCCTCGAAGTGCACGTGTTTCCACCGGCCATGGCCGGCACGGGTGACGGGCACCGGGCGTTTGATTTGAAAGAAGGCAGCAGCATGACCAACGGCACCGTCGGCGACCTGGTGGTCAGCAACGGGCGAACCTTGACCGTGAAGTACAAGGGCGGCGAGCAGAAGATCGTGGTGCCGGATGATGTGCCGATCGTCAACCTGGAGCCAGGTGATCGCAGTTTGCTCAAGCCAGGGGTGAAGGTGGTGATGTTTGCGGCGCAGGGGGCGGATGGGATTATCACGGCCCAGGCCATCTCGGCCGGTAAAGACGGCGTGACACCGCCAATGTAACTGCCAAGCATAAAACCAACTGTGGGAGGGGCGGTGGCCCCTCCCACATTTTTACTGCATTTCTTCAGTCGAGCGGTTTATTGGCCGCTGTAGATCTGATCGAAAACCCCACCGTCATTGAAGTGGGTTTTCTGCACGGTGCGCCAGTCACCAAAGGTCTTCTCCACCGACAGGAAGTCGACTTTCGGGAAGCGGTCGGTGTACTTGGCCAGTACCTTCGGATCACGCGGGCGCAGGTAGTTGTTGGCGGCGATTTCCTGGCCTTCCGGCGACCACAGGTACTTCAGGTAGTCTTCGGCGGCCGCGCGGGTGCCTTTCTTCTCGACCACTTTGTCGACCACCGACACCGGCGGTTCAGCTTCGGCGGACACGCTTGGGTAGATCACTTCGAACTGATCACGGCCAAATTCACGGGCGATCATTTCCGCTTCGTTTTCAAAAGTCACCAGTACGTCACCGATCTGGTTGGTCATGAACGTGGTGGTCGCCGCACGGCCGCCGGTGTCCAGTACCGGGGCTTGCTTGAACAGCTTGCCGACAAACGCCTTGGCCTTGTTTTCGTCGCCGCCGTTTTTCAGCACGTAGCCCCAGGCCGAGAGATAGGTATAGCGGCCATTGCCCGAGGTTTTCGGGTTGGGCACGATCACTTGCACGCCATCTTTAAGCAGGTCCGGCCAGTCTTTCAGGGCTTTCGGGTTGCCTTTGCGCACGATAAACACGGTGGCGGAGGTGAACGGCGCGCTGTTGTTCGGCAGGCGGGTGACCCAGTTGTCCGGCACCAGTTTGCCGTTGTCGACCAGCGCGTTGATGTCGGTGGCCATGTTCATGGTGATCACATCCGCCGGCAGACCGTCGATCACCGAGCGCGCTTGTTTGCTGGAGCCGCCGAAAGACATCTGCAGGGTCAGTTTGTCGTTCGGGTGCTCGACTTCCCAATGCTTCTGGAAGGCGGCGTTGTAGTCCTTGTAGAAATCTCGCATCACGTCATAGGAGACGTTGAGCAGTGTGACGGGGGCAGCCTGGACGGCGCCCGCCAGGGCAAGGCCGGCGGCCAGGAGAGAGGCGCTAACGAGTTTTTTCACTGCTCATTCCTTGTTGTTCGAGAAGGTTGTCGTTTGAGTGGGGGCATTTTGCCAGCGACTATAGCCGGGGCTGCATAGACGCTTAAAGATTAAAACGAACTTTGCTTATTCCACTTTCTTGAAAAGAGCGTTGCCACAGCGCGAGCAAAACGCCGCGTTGGGCTCATGGCTGTCTTTCTTGCACACCGGGCAGTCGGTTTGCAGCTGTTCACCGCGCATGGCGCTCGCCAGTTCGGCGGTAAAAATACCGGTGGGCACGGCGATGATCGAGTAACCGGTGATCATCACCAGTGACGAAATCACCTGGCCCAGCGGGGTCTTGGGCACGATATCGCCAAAGCCCACGGTGGTCAGCGTCACGATCGCCCAATAGATCCCTTTGGGAATGCTGGTAAACCCGTGTTCCGGGCCTTCGATCACGTACATCAAGGTGCCGAACACAGTAACCAGGGTGCACACGCTGACCAGGAACACCACGATCTTCTGCTTGCTGCCGCGCAGCGCGGCCATCAGGTAATTGGCCTGTTTGAGGTACGGACTGAGTTTGAGTACGCGGAAGATCCGCAGCATTCGGATGATGCGGATGATCAGCAGGTACTGCGCGTCGCTGTAATACAACGCGAGGATGCCGGGGACGATGGCCAGCAAATCCACCAGCCCGTAAAAGCTGAAGGCATAGCGCAGCGGCTTGGGCGAGCAGTACAGGCGCAGGCCGTACTCGATCAGGAAGATCAGCGTAAAGCCCCACTCGATGTAGGCCAGCACATCAGCGTAGTTCTGGTGTATCTGGTCGATGCTGTCGAGCATCACGATCACCAGGCTGGCGAGGATGATCAGCAGCAGGATGCCGTCAAAGCGCCGCCCGGCAACCGTGTCACTTTGAAAAACCATGACGTAGAGGCGCTGGCGCCAGTCGTTGTTGCTGTCCATAAATCCCGCCTGCATTGAATATCGGGCAAGCCTAGGGGGATTCGAAGGGGCTGTCCATGCGGGGTTTCCTGAGCATTCGGCGGCCGGCGCGCACCAGCCAGCAGGCGAGGATAAACGGCGCGGTCAGCGCGGGCAGATGCAGGGCGGCGAAGCCTGGGGTGAGGATGATCGCCAACAGGATGCCGAGCAACGGTAGCCAGGGTTGGCGGCGTACTTGGCTCAGGGCCAGGGCGGCCAATGCCGGGTTGTAGCTGTGCAGGCCAAGCAGGGCACCGGCGGGTTCGTCCAGCAGCAGGGCGACCAGCACCCCGGTACTGGCGCCGAACAATGCCCACGCGGCGGCGCGACGGTTGGCCAGCAGCAGGCCCAGTGCGATCAAGGCGCCCGCCAGCGGCTGGTCCAGCAGCATGACTTGCGCGAGCCCGGTAAAGGGCGCGGTGAGCACGGCCAGGGTGTCGGGCTCGCTCACGGCAACGGTGCGCTGCGACACGCTGCCCATCAGCAACCAGCCCAGGCCGACAAACGGCGCGGTATAGGCCGGCAAGTCATCGGGCTGGCTGGCGTACTTCAACCATTGCCGCGTCAGCATCGCACTTAGGCCGCCACACGCCAGAATCAGCGGCGGCAACAAGGCCGACCAGGTGAAATGCTGGCTGACCAGCAAGCCCAGCAGCACACCGTTATAGCTATAAAGCCCCGCTTGGCGCTCGGCCTTGGGATAGCCCCGGCGTTGAGCCGTGAGCAAACCGGCGACGCCACCCAGCAACGCCCCGCCGAGCAAGTCCGGGGCGCCGATCAGGATGGCCAGCAGGCACAGCAGGCCACACAGCGGCTGGCGTTGCAGGAAAGTCTGGCTGAAGCCGTTGAGCAGGGCTTCGGCCCAGTCGGGGCAGGTTGGGTTGTGCATGGTGGTTAGTCAGTGGGACCGAGTTGTGCCCTTCGCAGGCAAGCCAGCTCCCACATTGGACTGAGGTGAACACGGTCAAGTGTGGGAGGTCGCTTGCCCGCGATGAGGCCCTTGCAGGCGCTAAATCAACGTCTCGATACGCAGCGAGTTGGTCGACCCCGGCTGCCCGAACGGCACCCCCGCCGTAATCACCAACGTATCCCCACGCTGCGCCATACCCTGGGCCTGGGCGATTTCCAGCGCGGTGGAACACACCTCATCCACCTGGCGCAGCCGATCGTTGACCACCGAATGCACGCCCCACGCCACGCTCAAACGCCGCGCCGTGGAAAGGTTCGGTGTGAGGTTGAGAATCGGTGCCACCGGCCGTTCCCGCGCTGCGCGCAGGCTGGAGCTGCCGGACTCGCTGTAGTTCACCAGCACCGCCACCGGCAGGATGCTGCTGATACGGCGGATCGCGCAGCTGATGGCGTCCGACACCGTGGCATCCGCCTTGGGCCGGCTCACATCCAGTTGGGTCTGGTAGTCCGGGCCGTTTTCGACCTGGCGGATGATCTTGCTCATCATCTGCACGGCTTCCAGCGGGTACTCGCCCGACGCGGTTTCCGCCGACAGCATTACTGCGTCCGCGCCCTCAGCCACGGCGTTGGCTACATCGGTGACTTCGGCACGGGTTGGCGCCGGGGAAAAACGCATGGATTCGAGCATCTGCGTGGCCACCACTACCGGTTTACCCAGCTGGCGGCAGGTGCTGATGATGTCTTTCTGGATTTGCGGCACGCTCTCGGCGGGCACCTCGACGCCCAAGTCGCCTCTGGCCACCATGATTGCGTCGCTCAGCTCGGCGATTTCGCGCAGGCGTTGCACGGCGGACGGCTTCTCGATCTTGGCCATCAGGAAGGCTTTGTCGCCGATCAACTCGCGAGCCTCGCGGATATCTTCCGGGCGCTGCACAAACGACAGCGCCACCCAGTCCACGCCCAGTTCCAGGCCGAAGCTCAAGTCGCGGCGATCCTTGGCGGTCAATGGGCTGAGTTCCAGCAGGGCTTGTGGGACGTTCACGCCTTTGCGGTCGGATAATTCGCCGCCATTCAGCACAGTGGTGTCGATGGCGTCGGCATGCTTGGTGATCACCCGCAGGCGCAGCTTGCCGTCGTCCAGCAGCAGGTCCATGCCGGGCTCCAGCGCTGCGATGATTTCCGGGTGGGGCAGGTTGACCCGGCATTGATCACCCGGCGTGGGGTCCAGGTCCAGGCGCAGGGCCTGGCCACGCACCAATTGCACCTTGCCCTCGGCAAAGCGCCCGACCCGCAGTTTCGGCCCCTGCAGGTCCATCAGGATGCCCAGCGGGTAATTCAGCTGGAGTTCCACCTGGCGAATCCATTGGTAGCGCTGGGCGTGATCGGCATGGTCGCCGTGGCTGAAGTTGAGGCGGAAGATATTCACGCCGGCTTCCACCAACTCACGGATGTCATCTATGCCGTCGGTGGCCGGGCCCAGGGTGGCGAGGATTTTGACCTTTTTGTCAGGCGTCATGTTTGGCAGTCTCAAGGATCAGGATGGCGCGGAAGTCGTTGACGTTGGTGCGGGTCGGTTCGGTGACGATCAACCCCTCGAGGGCGGCGAAATAGCCGTAGCCATTGTTGTTATCCAACTCATCGCTGGCCGACAGGCCCAGGGCTTCGGCGCGGGCATAGCTGCAGGGGGTCATGATCGCGCCGGCGTTGTCTTCGGAGCCGTCGATGCCATCGGTGTCACCGGCCAGCGCATACACGCCGGGCAAGCCCTTGAGGCTGTCGGTGAGGCTCAGCAGGAATTCGGCGTTGCGCCCGCCCCGGCCATTGCCGCGCACGGTCACGGTGGTTTCACCGCCGGAGAGGATCACGCACGGCGCGGCCAGCGGCTGGCCATGCTGCACAATTTGCCGCGCAATACCGGCGTGCACCTTGGCCACATCCCGGGCTTCGCCTTCCAGGTCGCCGAGAATCAGCGGGCTGAACCCCGCCTGGCGCACTTTTACCGCCACCGCTTCCAGCGACTGCTGCGGGCGAGCGATCAGCTGGAAGTGGCTGCGGGCAAGCACCGGGTCGCCGGGTTTGACGGTTTCCGACGCGGGGTTCTGCAACCAGCTGCGCACGGCCGCCGGAGCCTCAATGCCGTAGCGCTTGAGAATCGCCAGGGCTTGTTGCGAGGTGCTGGGGTCGCCGACCGTTGGGCCGGAGGCGATCACGCTGGCCTGGTCGCCCGGCACATCGGAGATCGCGTAGGTGTAGACCGTTGCCGGCCATGCGGCCTTGGCCAATCGACCGCCCTTGATCGCCGAGAGGTGCTTGCGCACGCAATTCATCTCGCCGATGGTCGCGCCGGATTTGAGCAGGGCTTTGTTGATTGCTTGCTTGTCGGCCAGGCTGATGCTTTCGGCGGGCAGGGCCAGCAAGGCCGAACCACCACCGGAGAGCAGGAAGATCACGCGGTCGTCTTCGCCAAGGTTGCTGATGAGTTCCAGCACGCGCCGGGCCACGGCGAGGCCCGCCGCATCGGGCACCGGGTGGGCGGCTTCGACCACTTCGATTTTTTTGCACGGCGCGCCATGGCCGTAGCGGGTCACGACCAGGCCCGAGACGTCGCCCTGCCAGCAGTTCTCGACCACGAGCGCCATGGCGGCTGCGGCTTTGCCGGCACCGATCACGATCACCCGGCCGCTGCGGTCGGTGGGCAGATAAGGTTCAAGGACTTGCCGGGGGTGGGCGGCGTCGATGGCTGTGGCAAACAGCTCGCGAAGCAGGTGTTGCGGATCGACCGACATAAGCGGGCTCCCGGAGGATTCTTGTTATTAGGTGTGTGACTTGGAACCAGGTCAAAAGGTGGGAGCTGGCTTGCCTGCGATAGCGGAGTGTCAGGCGAGTAATCTGTGACTGAAAGGCCGCTATCGCAGGCAAGCCAGCTCCCACACTGGATCGCATTTCAAGTGGGGGCTTATTTATCGCGAATCGAAAAATTCGCCATATGCTCCAGCCCCTTGATCAGCGCCGAGTGGTCCCAGTTACCGCCGCCAATCGCGGTGCAAGTGCTGAACACCTGCTGGGTGCCGGCCGTGTTCGGCAGGTTGATCCCCAGCTCTTTGGCGCCGGCCAGGGCCAGGTTCAGGTCCTTCTGGTGCAGGTTGATACGGAAGCCCGGATCGAAGGTGCCCTTGATCATCCGTTCACCGTGCACTTCCAGGATCTTCGACGACGCAAAGCCGCCCATCAGCGCTTCACGCACCTTGGCTGGGTCGGCACCGTTTTTCGAGGCGAACAGCAGCGCTTCAGCCACCGCCTGGATGTTCAGCGCGACGATGATCTGGTTGGCCACCTTGGCGGTCTGGCCGTCGCCGTTGCCACCGACCAGAGTGATGTTCTTGCCCATGCTCTGGAACAGCGCAAGGGCGCGTTCGAAGGTCTGCGGCTGGCCACCGACCATGATGCTCAGGCTGCCTGCCTTGGCGCCGACTTCACCGCCGGACACCGGTGCATCAAGGTATTGCGCGCCGGTCTGGTTGATCTTCGCGGCAAATGCCTTCGTCGCGGTGGGGGAGATCGAACTCATGTCGATCACTACTTTGTTCGGCGACAAACCGGCAGCGACGCCGTCGGCGCGAAACAGCACGTCATCGACCTGTGGGGT
Source organism: Pseudomonas viridiflava (assembly GCF_900591205.1). Taxonomy (GTDB): domain Bacteria; phylum Pseudomonadota; class Gammaproteobacteria; order Pseudomonadales; family Pseudomonadaceae; genus Aquipseudomonas. The sequence continues at coordinate 38,884 of NZ_UUPU01000013.1, read as the reverse complement.
GTCCGGCACCATGACGATAATGAACTCGGCTTCCTGGGCGACTTGCTGCGGGTTGGCCAGGGCCACGGCGCCGGCGCTGATCAGCTCGGCCGGGGCCTTGCCGTGGTGCTCGGAAAGAAACAGTTGGTGGCCGGCTTTCTGCAGGTTCGCGGCCATGGGTTGGCCCATGATGCCGGTGCCGATAAATCCGATTTTAGCCATGATGAAATCCTCTTTTTTATTAGATGGGCAGGCCAGTCTGCCAACACAGGAGATCTACGGTGGGAGCTGGCTTGCCTGCGATGGCATCACCTCGGTCTAACTGAGAGACCAAGTTGCCTGCATCGCAGGCAAGCCAGCTCCCACAAAAGTCCTGTTTTCACATTGAGTTGGGTGTTGTTCAGTTAGATCGCGTTGTGGCTTTTGAGCCAACCCAAACCCGCTTCGGTGGTGGTCAGCGGCTTGTATTCACAGCCGACCCAACCCGCGTAACCGATGCGGTCCAGATGTTCGAACAGGAAGCGGTAGTTGATCTCCCCAGTGCCGGGTTCATTGCGCCCAGGGTTGTCGGCGAGCTGGATGTGGTTGATCTCATCCAGGTGTGCGGCCAGGGTACGGGCCAGGTCGCCTTCCATGATTTGCATGTGATAGATGTCGTATTGCAGGAACAGGTTGGCACTGCCCACCTGCTCGCGAATCGACAGCGCCTGGGCGGTGTTGTTCAGGTAGAAGCCCGGGATGTCGCGGGTGTTGATCATTTCCATCACCAACGTGATGCCCGCCGCTTGCAGCTTGTCGGCGGCGTATTTGAGGTTGGCGACAAAGGTCTTTTCCAGCGTTGCGTCATCCACACCAGCAGGGCGAATCCCCGCCAGGCAGTTGATCTGCGTATTGCCCAGCACCTGGGCATAGGCGATGGCCAGCTTGACCCCGGCGCGGAACTCCTCGACCCGCTCCGGGTGGCACGCAAGGCCGCGTTCGCCCTTGGCCCAGTCACCGGCCGGCAGGTTGAACAGCACTTGGGTCAGGCCGTTGGCGTCCAGCTGCGCCTTGATCTCGGCCGAGCTGAATTCATACGGGAACAGGTACTCAACGCCTTCGAAACCGGCGTCGGCGGCGGCTTTGAAGCGGGCGAGAAAGTCCTGCTCGGTAAACAGCATGGACAGGTTGGCGGCAAAGCGCGGCATAGGGTTCTCCTTAATCGAGCAGGGAAATGGCGGTCGGCGCATCGTTGCCGACCAGCGCCAGATCTTCGAATTCGTTGACGGCGTTGATCTCGGTGCCCATGGAAATATTGGTCACGCGCTCCAGGATGATTTCGACGATCACCGGCACCTTGAACTCTTCGATCATGTCTTGCGCCTTGCGCAATGCGGGCTGGATCTGGCCCGGCTCGAACACGCGCAGCGCCTTGCAACCCAAGCCCTCGGCGACGGCCACGTGGTCCACGCCATAACCGTTGAGCTCCGGGGCGTTGAGGTTGTCGAAAGACAGCTGCACGCAGTAGTCCATTTCAAACCCGCGCTGGGCCTGGCGGATCAGCCCCAGGTAGGAGTTGTTCACCACCACATGGATGTACGGCAGCTTGAATTGCGCGCCCACCGCCAGCTCTTCGATCATGAACTGGAAGTCATAGTCGCCCGACAGCGCCACGACTTTGCGGCTCGGGTCGGCCTTGACTACGCCCAGCGCCGCCGGGATGGTCCAGCCCAACGGGCCCGCCTGGCCGCAGTTGATCCAGTGGCGCGGCTTGTAGACGTGCAGGAACTGCGCGCCGGCAATCTGCGACAGGCCGATGGTGCTGACGTAGCAGGTGTCTTTGCCGAACACCTGGTTCATCTCTTCGTACACCCGTTGCGGCTTGACAGGCACGTTGTCGAAGTGGGTTTTGCGATGCAGGGTGGCTTTGCGCTGCTGGCAGTCATGCAGCCAGGCGCTGCGATCCTTGAGCTTGCCGGCGGCTTTCCACTCGCGGGCCACTTCGATAAACATCGTCAGTGCGGAGCCGGCGTCGGAGACGATGCCCAGGTCCGGCGTGAATACGCGGCCAATCTGCGTCGGCTCGATGTCGACGTGAATGAATTTGCGCCCCTCGGTGTAGACCTCCACCGAACCCGTATGGCGGTTGGCCCAGCGGTTGCCGATGCCCAGCACTACGTCCGACTTGAGCATGGTCGCGTTGCCATAGCGGTGGGAGGTTTGCAGGCCGACCATGCCCACCATCAGCGGGTGATCGTCGGGGATGGTGCCCCAGCCCATAAGGGTCGGGATCACCGGGATGCCGGTCAATTCGGCGAACTCCACCAGCAGCTCGCTGGCGTCGGCGTTGATCACGCCGCCGCCGCTGACCAGCAATGGGCGTTCAGCCTGATCCAGCAGGGCCAGGGCTTTCTCCACCTGGATGCGCGTGGCCAATGGCTTGGCCAGTGGCAGCGGCTGATAGGCGTCGATATCGAACTCGATCTCGGCCATCTGCACGTCGAACGGCAGGTCGATCAGCACTGGGCCGGGGCGGCCGGAGCGCATTTCATAGAAGGCTTTCTGGAACGCGTAGGGCACCTGGCCGGGTTCGAGCACGGTGGTCGCCCATTTGGTCACCGGCTTGACGATGCTGGTGATGTCCACGGCTTGGAAATCTTCCTTGTGCATTCGTGCACGCGGGGCTTGGCCGGTGATGCAGAGGATCGGGATCGAGTCGGCCGAGGCGCTGTACAGACCGGTGACCATGTCGGTGCCCGCCGGGCCCGAGGTGCCGATGCACACGCCGATGTTGCCGGCTTTGGTGCGGGTGTAACCCTCGGCCATGTGCGAGGCGCCTTCAACGTGGCGAGCAAGGACGTGATCGATGCCACCCACTTTCTGCAAGGCTGAATACAGCGGGTTGATCGCGGCGCCAGGGATACCGAAGGCGGTGTCCACACCTTCACGGCGCATCACCAGGACGGCGGCTTCGATTGCTCTCATTTTGCTCATGATTTTGGTGCCTCTTGCGTTTTGTAATTGTATACAAGTGGTGTCTGTTCAAAGTGTATTCACGGCGAGCGGCGCAGGTCAATGCATTTTATTAGTTGGCCATTGCGTTCGTCGGAACGGCTTTTTACGACATATGGAGCGTTTGTTTGAAAATATTGTATACAAAAATAAATATCATTGTGTTCTATTTGTTGGGTCGAGCATCTGATCAAACAGACCTCAACCGCATTCCCAATAACAAAAGAAGGACGGCACCATGAGCGCTTTAACCTTGAAACTCGCTACCCAACTGGCCAGTCAGGCCCTCACCGCAGGGCGCACGATTTGTGCCGCGCCTTTGACCATCGCGGTGCTCGACAGCGGCGGCCACTTGATCACCTTGCAACGTGAAGACGGCGCGAGCCTGCTGCGCCCGCAAATCGCCATCGGCAAGGCATGGGGGGCGATTGCGCTGGGTAAGGGCTCACGTTTACTGGCACTGGACGCGCAACAGCGCCCGGCGTTTATCGCAGCGTTGAACAGCCTGGGGCAGGGCAGCGTGGTGCCGGCACCGGGTGGGGTGTTGATTCGGGATCAGGACGGGGTCGTGCTGGGGGCGATCGGGATCAGCGGGGATACGTCGGATATCGACGAGCAGTGCGCGATCACGGCGATCGAGGGGGTGGGGTTGTTGGCGGACGCGGGGGTGTCGGCTTGATTTTTGGGTGACGGGTCTGTCCCCTTCGCGAGCAAGCCCCACATGTGGAACGCATTCAAAGTGTGGGAGCGGGCTTGCTCGCGAAGGGGGCAACTCGGTCTCAGCGCTATACCCAAACTGCGTCCCACAACGGATAGTCGCCAAACTTCTTCACCAGACCCGCTCTCAATGGGTTGGCCACAATGTAGCGGGCGATACCTTCCAGGCTTTCCTCTCGGCGCACGGCATGATCGTGAAATCCAGATTGCCAGAGACGTCCCTGGCGACCCGCGACACCATTAATGATTCGAGTACTTTTGGATTTTACCTGGCGCATCAGATCGCAAAGAGAGCCTTTTTCCAGTGAGATAAGCCAGTGGAAATGGTCAGGCATGACCACCCATGCCAAGGATGTCGCCAGACCTTGGTTCTGGGCAATTCTGAATTGTTGGACAACCAGTCGGCCTAGCCTGAAATCCTGGAAAACAGGTTCGCGATCAAGGGTGTTGGTTGTGAGTAGGTAGATTCGGTTGGGTTCGTCATAGCGTCCGATGCGCAGACGCTTTGAAGCGGGCAGATCAGGCATTCCATGGCCTCTCTAGAGATTGTGTTCTGAGAGGCTAGATCGGGGAACTGGATACTGATCGGCAGGCTTTTGGCTGGATGTGTCTGGCTGGACGCTATCGCGGGCAAGCCCGCTCCCACAGGGGATTTCGGATGTTAATTCATATTGTGTACGACGCAGAACAGTGTGGGAGCTGGCTTGCCTGCGATGGCCGCTCCACGATCCATCAGCCCACCTCACACCCCTTGAGCACCAACCGAATAATCGTCTGCGCGGCCGCCTCATAATCCGCTTCATCCAGCTTGGCCTTGCCGGTCACCGCAGAAATCTGCCAGTCGAAATCCGCATAGGTCTGGGTCGCCGCCCAGATGCTGAACATCAAATGGTGGGGGTCAATCGCCGCGATCAGGTTGCGATCCACCCAGCTCTGGATGCAGTCGATATTGTGCCTGGCCTGCGCGTTAAGCTGTTCGACCTGCTCGCGACTCAGGTGTGGCGCGCCGTGCATGATTTCGCTGGCAAATACCTTGCTGGCAAATGGCAGGTCGCGGGAGATGCGGATTTTCGAGCGGATGTAGTTGCTCAGCACCACCGCCGGCTCACCCTCGGGGTTGAACGGCGTGGAGGCTGCCAGGATCGGCTCGATAATGCTTTCGAGCACCTCGCGGTAGAGGTTGTCCTTGGACTTGAAGTAATAATAAACGTTGGGCTTTGGCAGCCCGGCCTTGGCGGCGATGTCGCTGGTTTTGGTCGCGGCAAAGCCCTTGTCGGCAAACTCCTCGCTCGCCGCCCGCAGGATCTTTTCTTTGTTGCGCTCGCGAATGGTGCTCATAAACCAGAAGATTCCTTGCCAGGACAGGCGGTTGCGCATGGTAGCACCGGCTCTGCGCAGCGCTCAAGAAACCTGCCGCCGCCCGGCGTGGCGAGGTCGCCAGCCGCTTGCGCAAGGGTAACAGCGCGTACTGTGCCTACGCGCTGTAGCGATCCGCGTCAGTTGCTTAGTGCGCGATAGCCTTGTTGGCTGAATTGCACAAGCTTCCTGGCCGGGGAGTTATCGAGGGTAAAGTCCTCTGGGCTCAACGTTTCGCCCAGTAATTTATAGGTACTATGGAAAGTGCCTTCGATCACTCCGTTATTGCGTTTGGGTTCATCACCCACCGACTTGTCGATGTATTGAAGGACGCGCTCGGCATCTGCGGCGATATGCCGGCGAATGTGTTCGGGGAATTTGGGATTGTTCCAATCCCCGCCGAGTACTTTCTGGAAGTCCTTCAGCACTGAGCTCGGAGTGGGTGCGTCGAGCGCCTTGAACAATGGGTTGGCGGTAATTTGCTCAAGGCTACGGTTGTCGCCAGGCGTCAGCCCGGCATGGGCGGTGGGGACGGTGTTCTGCGTTGGGGCCTGGTCCAGAGGTTTGAGAGCGCCATAACCCTTGGCGGCAAATTCGCGCACGCGGTCTTGTTCTGAATTGGACAAGTAGCCGTCACTGCGCTGAGCGCTTTGGCCAGGAGGCTTGGGTTCGGCGTCGATGTGTTTAAAGACCTGAGCCAGGTTATACATTGCGTCCGCTCTAGACTCAGGGTCTTTATTACTGGGCATGAAGTCACCCACGTGTTGTTTGACTTCGTTGATTAGTTCTTTCTGTTTCTCAGGGCCCCCTTTTGGATACGTGCTGCTCAGGTACAGCGGACCCTCATCCAGAAACGGATTGTCTCTTTGGATCTCGTACGCCGTCCGCCTATCGCCGTGTGGCCTGCCGCTTGGAGATAGCGAAGGTTGCGATGCATCGTGTGCACCTGCATTTTCTTGCGGCACTGTCGGCCAGGCTTGTGCCTGTTGTGTAGGTGGCTGATAGCCTGGGAAATGGATGGCGCTGTTGTTCGTATTGATTGGCATGCTCGTAGCCTTCGGTTGAATGTGTGCAGTCGCAAGTGAAGCGCGTGGCGATTGGCGTTTCGCTGCCTTCAATGAGAGCGCGGCAGTTACCTGTTCGACTTTATGTGGCGTTGTCGAGTCAGGTAGTTCCGGTGAGGGGAGTGGTTTTTTAGTCCGCTGGGGCAGGAGAAGGATGCGACGAACTGAAGGAAAAAATAACTTCACTGGGTAGGCAACTTCGCATTGCCGGTCAGCGATAAAAAGTCGAGGCAAATAGCAGGCACAAAAAAAGGCCATTCAATCGAATGGCCTTTTTTGTGGGCGGTGTTTACTCGGCGATCTGCAACTTGCGCGATTCCGTGTAGATGTAACGCACCTTCTCATACTCGAACGGCGAGTTCATCTGACCATAACGGAAGCTGGTCTGGTAGCGCTTGTCTACCGCACGCAGGGCCCAGATTTCCGGGTGGTTGGAGCTGACTTCGGACACGTTGAGGAAGTTGATTTCGGTTTCGGCGCCGTAGTCGACGATCAGGCCGGTGGTGTCGCGCAGGTTTGATGGGCCGAAGATCGGCAGCACCAGGTACGCACCGCCGGGCACGCCGTAGAAGCCCAGGGTCTGGCCGAAGTCTTCGCTCTGGCGCGGCAGGCCCATGGATGTAGCCGGGTCCCACAGGCCGGCGATGCCGATGGTGGTGTTGAGCAGCAGGCGCCCGGTAGTTTCCAGGGAGCGGTGGCCCTTGAGTTGCAGCAGGCTGTTCAACAGGTTGGGCACGTCGCCCAGGTTGTTGAAGAAGTTGCTCACGCCGGTGCGCAGGAAGCTTGGAGTGACGTATGTGTAGCCGTTGACCACGGGCAGGTACACCCATTGGTCGAAGCGGTAGTTGAAGTGGTACACGCGACGGTTCCACGACTCCAGCGGGTCATACACGTTAAGCGCGGTCAGCGACGAGCGTTCGAATTCACGCTGGTCCAGGCCCGGGTTGAACTTGAGCTTGGTCAGTGGTTCCTTGAAGCCATCGGAGCCCACCACGGTCGGCGCGTGAGCCTTGCTGTTGTCGGCATTGGCCACGCCTGCGCACATCAAGGCGGCAAGCAGCAGAAGATATTTAGCCACGGAAGAACTCCAGCATGGCGTCGGCGTTGACGCGGTAATTGAGGTTGCCGCAATGGCCGCCCAGCGGGTAGACGGTCAAGCGATCGCCGAAGGTTTTACGCAGGAAACCAAGGTCGCCAGGGCCCAGGATCACGTCGTCGGCGTTGTGCATGACGGCGATCTTGGGGTTGGTGTGCAGGTAGTCCTGGAGCGCGTAAAGGCTGACCTGGTCGACCAATTGCAGCAGGCTGCCGCCGTCGGTGCGGGCGCGCCACATCGGAATCACTTGTTCGGTGAGGTAGCAGTCGAAGTCACATTGCAGCGCACGCTTGAGGAACGGCGTGAGGCTGGTGCCTTCGGTGATCGGGTACTTGGGCGGGATGATCAGGCCGCGGCGGTTGATCAGGTCCGAGGTAAAGGCGATGTCGGCGGCCGAGAAACGGAACGAGGTGCCGATCAGCATGGCCATCTGTTCGTTGGTCAGGTGCTGCTTGGATTGTTGGAAGTCGTAAAGCAGGGCGTCGTTGAGGTCGATATAGCCCTTTTGCTGGAAGTAACGGGTCAGCTTATTCAACACCAGTTCATAGAAGGTGGTGGTGTTGTTGATGCCCTTGACCTCGGTCTGTACCAGCTTGTCGAGATTGGTGATCGAGGTGTAGAGGTTGACCGGCGGGTTGAGCAGCAGCACTTTCTTGAAATTGAAGCTACGGCGGGTCTCGTCCAGTTTGCTGACAAAAGCCGCATCCAGGGCGCCGAGGCTGTAGCCGGTGAGGTAGAAATCGGTAACCGGTAGCGAAGCGTTCTGCGCGCGTACGGCTTGCATCACGCGGTACATGTCTTCGGCGTCTTCCTGGCTGATGCCCGGCGTGGCGAAGCGCGAAGCAGAGGCGATGAAGTCAAAGCTGGTGGGCGAAGACAGCTGCACCACGTGGTAGCCGGCCTGGTAATAGAGTTTTTTCAGGTATTCGTTGATGCTGCTGTCAAACCGCGCACCGGTGCCGGCGATCAGGAAGATCAGCGGCGCGGCGCGGTCCTGCTTGGCAATGCGGTAGGTGAGTTTCTTCACCGCCCAGAAGTTGTCCGGCAGGCTGAACTCGCGCTCGGGGCGCATATTCAGGGTGTAGTCGGACTGGTTGATCTCATCATCCGTCGGCAGTTTGGGCCGAAGGTCAGGTGGGGTGGTGGCAATGGTCGCTTCGAACGGGTTCGTCAAAGGGTAGCCATAGGTGGCCTGGTCGATATCGACGGCCAGTGCTGACGCACTCAAAAAAAGGCTGCCCAGCAAGGCAGCACAGCGCAAGGAACGGAGCATGACTTAATCCCTAAGAGGAAACGTGCTGAATGAAGTTCGCAGGCTATGACCACCGCGTTGCCACCGAAGTGCCAGCCCTCGGCACTAAAAGTCGGAAAAAAACGTCGGAATCGGGGTAATAGTAGCCAGAAGATACACTTTGCGACGCTTGGATGAACAGTTATCTGCGTACACACCTTGCTAACGGCCGCTGGGGGATTAAGCTGAGCGCCGTTTTTGCTTATCGGAGTGCTCCATGTCCCGTCGTTTGCCCCTGATCCTGCTGCTTATCGCCCTGCCGTTATGGCTGGCTGCCAGCTATGCCGCACGTTACGGCTTTATGGAGGATGGCCAGTGGGTCGGTATTTGTGCCGACGAGGCCAGTCGCTGGGAATGCCAGGTGCGTTCGAACCTTGGGTTGATGATTCACTTCAAGGTGATGGGCTGGGCGGCGCTGGTGACCGCGGTGCTGGCGTTTTTTGTGCCGGGCCGAGCGGGGTGGGGGCTGGCGGTGCTGGCGATGGTGTTCGGGTTGCCGGCGCTGGCGCTGTACAACACCACGTTTGCGGTGTTTGCGGTGGTGATTGCGGGTTTGAGATTGGTCAGGAAGCCTCGGGTTATCTGATAGCGCCTCTTCGCAGGCAAGCCAGCTCCCACAGTCGACCGCATTCCAAGGGATGCACTCGGTCACTGTGGGAGCTGGCTTGCCTGCGATTGCAATCTTAAGCCTTGCGCACCCGCAAGCAACGCCACAAAGCCGCAACCATCAGCACACTGACCACCGCCCAACCCCACGCCTGCTGGTTCAGCAAACCTTCGCGATACAGCTGCGGCGCAATGCCGGCACCGATAATAAAGGCCAGCAACGCAATCTCCCGACGCGGCCCGGTCACTGGGCGCACCAGGTAAACCAGGGCCGGCAGCACCAGCGCCGCACTCGGGAAGCTGCGATAGCGGGGGTCAAACACCAGCGCCAGCATCATCACCGCCCCCGCAAACCCGGCGATTGCCATCAGCCAGCCTGCCCGTTGTTCAAGCCAGTTGAAGGCGCGCTCGCGCCAGCCTTCCCGTGCGCTCAGGGCCAGGGCCGCGTGGGCCAGCACCAGCAGGTTCAGGGCCACCAGCAAGCCGGCCCACACCCACTCATCATTAAAGCGTGCGGTGACGCGGGTCAATTCGGCCCAAGTGCCAATGGAACAGGCCGCCACCGCACCGAGTAACGGCAGCATCAGCGCGGCGCGTGTGCTGCGAACACGACCACCGACCACCAGCGTACCCAGCAGGATAATCCCACCCACGCCCAGCCACAGCGGCCAGTAAGGCACATTGGTCACTGGCCCGGCGAGGATGCCCTTGTCCTGGCGGTCCGCGTCGAACAGGCCCCAGTAACCGCCGACCGCACCTTCGCTGGCGCGCTTCCACGGCTGGTCAAAGGCTTCTATCAGGTTGTAATGCCAGCCATTGGCTTCGGCCATGGCCACAAAACCGCGCATGAACTTGGCTTCATTGACGCGGCTCGGCACCGCGGTTTCGCGCTGGCGACCTTCGCTGGGCCAGCCGGTCTCGCCAATCAGCACGTCTTTGGGCGCAAATTTGTGGCCGAACGTCTGGCGTACATCCCCCACATGCTTGAGGGCCTGGTCGATGCCTGATGGGTCATCTTCCCAGTACGGCAGCAGGTGGATGGTCAGGAAGTCCACGGCAGGCGCGATTTCCGGGTGTTTCAGCCAGAACTCCCAGACGTCGGCGTAGGTGACCGGTTGCTTGATCTGGCTTTTGACCTTGTGGATCAGCCTCACCAGCTGCTTGGACGTGACTTCCTTGCGCAGCAGGGCTTCGTTGCCGACGATCACCGAGGTCACCACGTCGGGGTTGGCGTTGGCTGAGGCGATCAGCAGGTCGACTTCTTTTTCGGTGGCGATCTGGTCACTGCTGACCCAGGCGCCGATCATCAACTTCAACCCATGCTTGCGTGCCAGGTCCGGCAAGGCTTCCAGGCCGGTCATCGAGTAGGTGCGGATACATTCGAAGCGGGTGGCCAGCAGGGCCAGGTCGGCGTCCATGCGCTCGGGGCGCAGCTTGAACGGCTGGTCGAAGGGCGATTGGTCCTTGTCGAACGGCGTGTAGGACGCGCATTGCAGCTTGTGGCTGGCGCTGGCCACATCCGGCAACACCACCGGCCGGCCAAGACCGTACCAATAGCCGAAAAGGGCCAGCAGGCCGAGGATCACAGCGAAGAAATAGGGCAGGGCAGGGAAGCGGGCATTCGCGGGCATGGTCGGCTTATCTGGGGGAGCAAAGGCGCGCATCTTACCCGGATTTGCCCCGTCCCAGTGGGGCTGCATAATTTTGACATGCAAAGTTCGGGCGGGATTGTGCTGCCAAGTCCTACAAAACGTCCTGCTGGCGATGTGATGTCGTTTCTTGCTTGTACGAGGTCGCTGACAGAGCAGGTCGAAGGCCCGGGCAGGTTGATGATCGAAGTGTCAGCACTCCACTGATGTCGCAGCCGCCGAATCGAAGCGCGTGAAGGGGGCGCGGTGCACCACATAACAACAGGTTGACGTCGCTCGGCATCCGCCGGGCGCAGCACTTTCGGGGAACTACGATGAAGATGCGACGACTCTTGGGCGCAGCTGCCACTCTGGTAGTTGCGATGAGCTCCACACTGGCCAGCGCCGACAGCAAAACCCTGAGCATCGGCTATGTGGACGGCTGGTCCGACAGCGTTGCCACCACGCACGTGGCGGCAGAGGTGATCAAGCAAAAGCTCGGTTATGACGTGAAACTGCAAGCGGTCGCCACCGGGATCATGTGGCAAGGTGTGGCCACCGGCAAGCTCGATGCCATGCTCTCCGCCTGGCTGCCCGTGACCCACGGTGAGTACTGGGCCAAGAACAAGGACAAAGTGGTCGACTACGGCCCCAACTTCAAGGATGCGAAGATCGGGCTGATCGTGCCGGATTACGTCAAGGCCAAGTCCATCGAAGACCTTAAGACCGATACCACCTTCAAGAACAAGATCGTCGGCATCGACGCCGGTTCAGGCGTGATGCTCAAGACCGACGAAGCCATCAAGCAATATGGCCTGGACTACAAACTGCAAGCCAGCTCGGGCGCGGCGATGATCGCCGAACTGACCCGTGCCGAAGACAAACAGGAGTCCATCGCGGTCACCGGTTGGGTGCCACACTGGATGTTCGCCAAGTGGAAACTGCGTTTTCTGGACGATCCAAAAGGGATTTATGGTGCTGCTGAAACCGTAAACAGCATCGGCAGCAAGGGCCTGGAGAAGAAAGCGCCGGAAGTCGCGGCCTTCCTGAAGAAATTCCAGTGGGCGTCCAAGGACGAAATCGGCGAAGTCATGCTCGCGATTCAAGAAGGCGCCAAGCCGGACGCAGCGGCCAAGGATTGGGTTGCCAAGCACCCTGAGCGCGTAGCCGAGTGGGTCGGTAAGTAAGACCTTTGCGACAACCCCTGTGGGAGGGGGCTTGTCCCCGATAGCGGTCTGTCAGTCATAAGTGTGTTAACTGACAGGACGCCATCGGGGGCAAGCCCCCTCCCACATTAATTTTGCCTCCTGCAAATCTCCCTGCACTCCCGTAAACCCTCGCTACACTCGATCTAATACTAAGGTCGTCTGGAACCTGTTCCGCAGCCGCATACAGTGGATACGTTCCAATAATAAAAAAGCTGTGCTGCGAGGATAAAAACAATGAACGACAGCATTTACCTCTCGATTCAAAACAGCCCGCGTTTCAAGGAGCTGGTAAGAAAAAGGGAAAGGTTCGCCTGGATTCTCTCGGCGATCATGCTAGGGCTGTACTCCGGATTCATCCTATTGATCGCCTATGGGCCACAAGTGCTGGGGGCCAAACTCAGCCCCGGCTCATCCATCACGTGGGGAATCCCTATCGGGGTCGGGCTGATTGTTTCGGCCTTCATCCTCACCGGCATCTACGTACGACGCGCCAACGGCGAATTCGACGACCTGAACAATGCGATTCTCAAGGAGGCTGCGCAATGATCCGTCGTCTATTGGCTGTATTCGGCGCTTCGGTCTTTGCGCCTGCCGTTTGGGCGGCGGACGCATTGACGGGTGAAGTGCACAAACAACCGCTGAATGTTGCAGCGATCCTGATGTTCGTGGCCTTTGTCGGCGCGACGTTGTGCATCACCTACTGGGCTTCCAAACGCAACAACTCGGCGGCTGACTACTACGCAGCCGGCGGCAAGATCACCGGTTTCCAGAACGGCCTGGCGATTGCGGGCGACTATATGTCGGCGGCGTCCTTCCTGGGGATTTCCGCGCTGGTGTTCACCTCTGGCTACGATGGCCTGATCTACTCGATCGGCTTCCTGGTGGGCTGGCCGATCATTCTGTTCCTGATCGCCGAGCGCCTGCGTAACCTGGGCAAGTACACCTTTGCCGACGTGGCGTCCTATCGCTTGGGGCAGACTCAGATCCGCAGCCTGTCGGCCTGTGGCTCGCTGGTGGTGGTGGCGTTCTACCTGATTGCGCAGATGGTGGGCGCAGGTAAGCTGATCCAGTTGCTGTTCGGCCTTGATTACCATGTGGCGGTGATCCTGGTGGGTATCCTGATGTGCCTGTATGTGCTGTTCGGCGGCATGTTGGCGACCACTTGGGTACAAATCATCAAGGCAGTGCTGCTGCTGTCCGGTGCCTCCTTCATGGCGCTGATGGTAATGAAACACGTCAACTTCGACTTCAACACGCTGTTTGCCGAGGCAATCAAGGTTCACCCCAAAGGTGAAGCGATCATGAGCCCTGGCGGCCTGGTGAAAGACCCGATTTCGGCATTCTCCCTTGGCCTGGCACTGATGTTCGGAACCGCCGGCCTGCCGCACATCCTGATGCGCTTCTTCACCGTAAGCGACGCCAAGGAAGCGCGTAAGAGCGTGCTGTATGCCACTGGCTTCATCGGCTACTTCTATATTCTGACCTTTATTATCGGCTTCGGCGCGATCCTGCTGGTCAGCACCAACCCGGCGTTCAAGGATGCGGCAGGCGCCTTGCTGGGCGGTAACAACATGGCGGCGGTGCACCTGGCCAACGCGGTGGGCGGCAGTATCTTCCTGGGCTTCATCTCGGCTGTGGCGTTTGCCACCATCCTGGCAGTGGTTGCCGGTTTGACCCTGGCCGGCGCCTCGGCGGTGTCCCATGACCTGTACGCCAGCGTGATCAAGAAAGGCAAGGCCAACGAAAAAGATGAGATTCGCGTGTCGAAGATCACCACCATCGCTCTGGCGGTGCTGGCCATCGGCCTGGGTATCCTGTTCGAAAGCCAGAACATCGCGTTCATGGTCGGCCTGGCGTTCTCGATTGCCGCCAGCTGTAACTTCCCGGTGCTGCTGCTTTCCATGTACTGGAAAAACCTCACCACCCGTGGCGCGATGATCGGCGGCTGGCTGGGTCTGGTCAGTGCTGTTGGCCTGATGGTGCTGGGCCCGACCATCTGGGTGTCGATCCTGCATCATGAAAAAGCCATCTTCCCGTACGAGTACCCTGCGCTGTTCTCGATGATTATTGCGTTCGTCGGTATCTGGTTCTTCTCCATCACCGACAAGTCGGCGGCGGCGGAGAAAGAGCGTGCGCTGTACTTCCCGCAGTTTGTGCGTTCGCAAACTGGCCTGGGGGCGAGTGGGGCGGTTAACCACTAAGGGTTGTTGCTGAACAAGAAATGCCCCGGTCGCAAGGCTGGGGTATTTTTTTGTCTGGAGTTTTGTGGTGTTTGGGCTAATGCCATCGGGGGCAAGCCCCCTCCCACAGTTAACCGAGTACAACCTTTGGAATGCGGTTCAATGTGGGAGGGGGCTTGCCCCCGATGGCGGTACACCAGGCCCCACAAACAAAAACGGCCTCCACTAAGGGAGGCCGTTCTCGGTACAACTAAGCTGATTGCTTACTTGCGATCTTCCAGCTTGGTGATGTCACGCGACTCGTAGCCGGTGTACAGCTGGCGCGGGCGGCCAATTTTGTACGGGCTGGAGAGCATTTCTTTCCAGTGGGAGATCCAGCCCACGGTCCGCGCCAGGGCGAAGATCACGGTGAACATGCTGGTTGGAATGCCGATCGCCTTGAGGATGATCCCCGAGTAGAAGTCGACGTTCGGGTACAGCGAGCGTTCGATGAAGTACGGGTCGGTCAGGGCGATCTCTTCCAGGCGCATGGCCAGTTCGAGTTGCGGATCGTTCTTGATGCCCAGTTCCTTCAACACTTCGTCGCAGGTCTGTTTCATAACGGTGGCGCGTGGGTCGCGGTTCTTGTAAACGCGGTGACCGAAGCCCATCAGTTTGAACGGATCGTTCTTGTCCTTGGCCTTGGCGATGAAGGTGTCGATGTTGGAAACATCGCCAATCTCGTCAAGCATGGTCAGAACGGCTTCGTTCGCACCGCCGTGGGCAGGGCCCCACAGTGCGGCGATACCGGCGGCGATACAGGCGAACGGGTTGGCACCCGAAGAGCCGGCCAGACGTACGGTAGAGGTGGAGGCGTTTTGCTCGTGGTCGGCGTGGAGGATAAAGATCCGGTCCATTGCCTTGGCCAGCACCGGGCTGATCGGTTTGATCTCGCACGGCGTGTTGAACATCATGTGCAGGAAGTTTTCTGCGTACGTCAGGTCGTTGCGCGGGTACATCATGGGCTGGCCCATGGAGTACTTGTAAACCATTGCGGCCAGGGTCGGCATCTTGGCAACCAGGCGGATCGCCGAGATTTCGCGATGCTGCGGGTTATTGATGTCCAGGGAGTCGTGATAGAAGGCCGACAGGGCGCCGACCACGCCGCACATGACGGCCATCGGGTGGGCGTCGCGACGGAAGCCGTTGAAGAAGGTCTTCAACTGCTCGTGAACCATGGTGTGGTTCTTCACGGTGCTGACGAACTGGGCTTTTTGCTCGGCTGTTGGCAATTCGCCATTTAGCAGCAGGTAGCAGGTTTCCAGGTAGTCCGATTTTTCAGCCAGTTGCTCGATCGGGTAGCCCCGGTGCAACAAAATGCCATTGTCACCGTCGATATAGGTGATCTTCGACTCGCAAGAGGCGGTCGACATGAAGCCTGGGTCGAATGTGAAACGGCCCGTGGCCGTCAGGCCCCGTACGTCGATAACATCGGGACCAACGGTGCCGGTTAAAATGGGCAGCTCGACGGGGGCTGCGCCCTCGATGATCAACTGCGCTTTTTTGTCAGCCATGTGGCCTCCTATTTATGCTTCAAATCATCAGACAGACCCCCCACGCAGGGCCCGCACCACTATATTGATATAAATCCAGATGTCAATTTGCCTAAAGTCTTGCGCCAGAAGGCTTTAACCGTACTTTTTCCTCGAAATTAACTGCCATTTACGCCTTTTATCCCGCCAGCGCAATCAGCTATTAGGGTGAGGAGTGCGCGTTGTCATTAGTAACCTAACTGTCTATACTCGGCCACCGACCGCCAAGGGCTTTTGGGCTTGCTTTCATTGGGGGTCGCACTCCCTGGGTGGTGCTTACCTGACCAGTGCACTCCCCAACAACTTTGCCCTGATTGTTAGGGGCTCTTCAGTGTGAAAAAAAGCCGTGAATAGCCAACGACCTGTAAACCTAGACCTAAGGACCATCAAACTCCCCATCACCGGCGTTACGTCGTTCCTGCACCGTGTTTCCGGCATCATCCTGTTCCTGGGCTTGGGCATCATGCTTTATGCATTGAGCAAATCCCTGGGTTCCGAGGAAGGTTTTGCCGAGGTGAAGGCATGCTTGACCAGCCCGCTGGCCAAGTTCGTAGCATGGGGCCTCCTGTCCGCTCTGCTGTATCACCTGGTAGCCGGTGTGCGCCACTTGATCATGGATATGGGCATCGGTGAGACGCTGGAAGGCGGCCGCCGTGGCTCGAAAATCATCATCGCCATTTCCGTGGTGCTGATCGTTCTGGCAGGAGTTTGGATATGGTAACCAGCGTTACGAACCTTTCGCGTTCGGGCCTCTATGACTGGATGGCACAGCGTGTGTCTGCGGTCGTTCTCGCGGCTTATTTCATTTTCCTGATCGGATACCTCGTCGCAAACCCGGGCATTGGCTATGAGCAATGGCACGGCCTGTTTTCCCACAATGCGATGCGAATCTTCAGTCTGCTGGCACTTGTAGCCCTGGGCGCTCACGCCTGGGTCGGCATGTGGACCATCGCGACCGACTACCTCACGCCGATGGCGCTGGGCAAGTCCGCGACTGCAGTACGTTTCCTCTTCCAGGCAGTATGCGGCGTCGCGATGTTCGCTTACTTCGTCTGGGGTGTGCAGATTCTTTGGGGTATCTGATTCATGGCTAACATTCCAACTATTTCATTCGACGCCATCATTATTGGTGGCGGCGGTGCCGGCATGCGCGCTGCGCTGCAACTGGCCCAGGGCGGTCACAAGACCGCCGTGATCACCAAGGTGTTCCCGACGCGGTCCCACACCGTATCGGCCCAGGGTGGCATCACCTGCGCCATCGCTTCCGCCGACCCGAACGATGACTGGCGCTGGCACATGTACGATACCGTCAAGGGTTCCGACTACATCGGTGACCAGGACGCTATCGAATACATGTGTCAGGAAGGCCCGGCCGCGGTGTTCGAGCTGGACCACATGGGTCTGCCGTTCTCCCGTACCGAACAAGGCCGCATCTACCAGCGTCCATTCGGCGGCCAGTCGAAGGATTACGGTAAAGGTGGGCAGGCTGCCCGTACCTGCGCCGCTTCCGACCGTACCGGTCACGCGCTGCTGCACACCCTTTATCAGGGCAACCTGAAAGCCGGCACCACGTTCCTGAACGAGTACTACGCGGTTGACCTGGTCAAGAACGCGCAAGGCGAGTTCGTCGGTGTGATCGCCATCTGCATCGAAACCGGTGAAACCACCTACATTCGCGCCAAGGCGACTGTTCTGGCGACCGGCGGTGCAGGTCGTATCTACGCCTCGACCACCAACGCCCTGATCAATACCGGTGACGGCGTCGGCATGGCACTGCGTGCTGGCGTTCCGGTACAAGACATCGAAATGTGGCAGTTCCACCCGACCGGCATCGCCGGCGCCGGTGTACTGGTTACTGAAGGTTGCCGTGGTGAAGGTGGTTACCTGATCAACAAGCACGGCGAGCGTTTCATGGAGCGTTACGCTCCGAACGCGAAAGACCTTGCCGGTCGTGACGTTGTGGCTCGTTCGATGGTTAAGGAAATCATCGCCGGTAACGGTTGTGGCCCTAACGGCGACCACGTACTGCTGAAGCTCGATCACCTTGGCGAAGAAGTCCTGCACAGCCGCCTGCCAGGCATCTGCGAGCTGTCCAAGACCTTTGCTCACGTTGACCCGGTGGTTGCTCCGGTTCCGGTTGTTCCGACTTGCCACTATATGATGGGCGGCGTGCCGACCAACATTCATGGTCAGGCGATCACCCAGAACGCCGATGGCCAGGACGAGATCATTCATGGTCTGTTCGCTGTCGGCGAAGTGGCGTGCGTATCGGTACACGGTGCCAACCGTCTGGGCGGCAACTCGCTGCTTGACCTGGTGGTATTCGGCCGCGCTGCCGGCCTGCACCTCGAGAAGGCTCTGACCGACGGCATCGAATACGATGACGCCACCGACGCCAACATCGAAGCTGCCCTGGCCCGTCTGAATGCTCTGAACGAGCGCACTGATGGCGAAGACGTGGCTACCCTGCGTCGCGAGCTGCAAAGCTGCATGCAGAACTACTTCGGTGTATTCCGTACCGGCGAATACATGCAGAAGGGTATTGCTCAGTTGGCCGATCTGCGTACGCGCATCGCCAACGTCAAGATCAACGATAAGTCGCAGGCGTTCAACACCGCGCGTATCGAAGCCCTTGAGCTGCAAAACCTGCTGGAAGTGGCTGAAGCGACTGCAATCGCCGCCGAGGTTCGTAAAGAATCCCGTGGTGCACACGCCCGTGAAGACTTTGAAGATCGCGATGACGAAAACTGGTTGTGCCACACCCTGTACTTCCCGGGTGACAAGCGCGTAACCAAGCGTGCCGTGAACTTCTCGCCGAAGACGGTTCCGACGTTTGAACCGAAGATTCGGACTTACTAAGGGTGGCTGCCATGTTGAAAGTCAGTGTTTACCGCTACAACCCTGATCAGGACGCTGCGCCGTTCATGCAGGAATTCCAGGTCGATACCGGTGGTAAAGACCTGATGGTGCTGGATGTATTGGCACTGATCAAAGAGCAGGACGAAGGTTTCTCGTATCGTCGCTCTTGCCGTGAAGGCGTTTGTGGCTCCGACGGCATGAACATCAACGGCAAAAACGGCCTGGCGTGCATCACGCCGCTGTCCGCCGTGGTTAAAGGCAACAAGCTGATCGTTCGTCCTCTGCCAGGTTTGCCGGTTATCCGTGACCTGGTCGTCGATATGAGCATCTTCTACAAGCAATACGAGAAAGTTAAGCCGTTCCTGCAGAACGACACGCCGGCTCCGGCCATCGAGCGTCTGCAGTCCCCGGAAGAGCGCGAGAAGCTCGACGGTCTGTACGAGTGCATCCTGTGCGCTTGCTGCTCGACTTCGTGCCCGTCCTTCTGGTGGAACCCGGACAAGTTCCTGGGTCCAGCCGCTCTGCTGCAAGCGTACCGCTTCCTGGCAGACAGCCGTGACACCAAGACGTCCGAGCGTCTGGCTTCACTGGATGACCCGTTCAGCGTATTCCGCTGCCGCGGGATCATGAACTGCGTCAACGTATGTCCCAAAGGCCTGAACCCGACTAAGGCCATTGGTCACATCCGTAACATGCTGCTGCAAAGCGGCGTGTAAGCGACGTTGTAGCAAAGCAGGACCGTTGTGCCCGTAAATGCTGCGGCGCAGGCTTCAACCGGCGCCGTAGTTTTAACTTGAGCAGCGACTTACAAAGCCGCGGCTCTTATTTTGAAGAAATGAGACAAGCAGGGGCATTCGGGTTGGTACCCGAACTATCAGCGTGATCCTAAGTGGCTTGTTTTGGTCGCTGCACTTGGCCTTTTGCAAGCAAACTCGGTGTTTTCGCCGGTGGTGTCCCCAAATCGAGGGTGACCAAGCATGCAAGAAAGCGTGATGCAGCGCATGTGGAACAGCGGCTATCTTTCAGGTGGTAACGCTGCCTATGTGGAAGAGCTTTATGAGCTCTACCTGCACGACCCTAACGCTGTGCCAGAAGAATGGCGCACCAAATTTCAGACGTTGTCTTCAGACGGCAACGCTGCCACCGATGTATCGCATGCAACAATTCGCGATCAGTTTGTGCTGCTGGCAAAGAACCAGCGCCGCGCTCAGCCGGTTTCCGCCGGGAGCGTGAGCAGCGAGCACGAGAAGAAGCAAGTTGAAGTACTGCGACTGATCCAGGCCTACCGGATGCGTGGCCACCAGGCGGCCCAGCTTGACCCGCTGGGGCTCTGGCAGCGTCCTGCACCTGCTGACCTGTCGATCAATCATTACGGCTTGACCAATGCCGATCTTGATACGACCTTCCGTGCCGGCGACCTGTTCATCGGCAAAGAGGAAGCGAGCCTACGCGAAATTCACGAAGCGTTGCAGCAGACATATTGCCGCACCATCGGCGCTGAGTTCACGCACATCACCGATTCCGAGCAGCGCCACTGGTTCCAGCACCGTCTGGAAGGTGTGCGTGGCCGTCCGGTGTTGTCGGCCGACGTACGCGGCCATCTGCTGGAGCGCGTGACCGCTGCTGAAGGTCTCGAGAAATACCTGGGTACCAAATACCCGGGCACCAAGCGTTTCGGCCTGGAAGGCGGCGAAAGCCTGATTCCGATGCTCGACGAGCTGATCCAGCGTTCCGGTTCCTACGGCACCAAGGAAATCGTGATCGGCATGGCTCACCGTGGTCGCCTGAACGTGTTGGTCAACACCTTCGGCAAGAACCCGCGTGAGCTGTTCGACGAGTTCGAAGGCAAGAAGAAGGTCGAGCTGGGTTCTGGTGACGTTAAATACCACCAGGGTTTCTCGTCCAACGTGATGACCACCGGCGGTGAAGTTCACCTGGCCATGGCCTTCAACCCATCCCACCTGGAAATCGTTTCTCCAGTGGTCGAGGGTTCGGTCCGTGCTCGTCAGGATCGTCGTAACGACACCACTGGTGAGAAGGTTCTGCCGATTTCCATCCACGGTGACGCGGCATTCGCCGGTCAAGGCGTGGTGCTGGAAACCTTCCAGATGTCGCAGACTCGCGGCTTCAAGACCGGCGGTACGGTTCACATCGTCATCAACAACCAGGTGGGCTTCACCATCAGCAACCCGCTCGACGCGCGCTCTACTGAATACGCGACCGACGTGGCCAAGATGATCCAGGCGCCGATCCTCCATGTGAATGGTGATGATCCGGAAGCCGTGCTGTTCGTGACCCAGCTCGCTATCGACTACCGCATGCAGTTCAAGCGTGACGTGGTGATCGACCTGGTTTGCTATCGCCGTCGCGGTCACAACGAAGCGGATGAGCCTAGCGGCACCCAACCGTTGATGTACCAGCAGATCACCAAGCAGCGCACCACCCGTGAGCTGTACGCCGAAAGCCTGACCAAGGCCGGCGTGGTTGACGATGCGCGTGTTCAGGCGAAAGTCGACGAATACCGCAACGCGCTGGACAACGGTCTGCATGTAGTAAAAAGCCTGGTTAAAGAGCCGAACAAAGAGCTGTTCGTGGACTGGCGCCCGTATCTGGGCCACGCCTGGACTGCGCGTCACGACACCTCGTTCGATCTGAAGACCCTGCAGGAACTGTCCGCCAAGCTGCTGGAAATTCCAGACGGCTTCGTCGTGCAGCGCCAAGTGGCGAAGATCTACGAAGACCGTCAGAAGATGCAAGCCGGCGGCCTGCCGATCAACTGGGGTTACGCCGAAACCATGGCGTACGCGACCCTGGCGTTCGAAGGTCACCCGATCCGCATGACCGGCCAGGATATCGGCCGTGGTACGTTCTCGCACCGTCATGCTGTGCTGCACAACCAGAAAGACGCGGGCACTTACATCCCGTTGCAGAACCTGTACGAAGGCCAGCCACGTTTCGATCTGTACGATTCGTTCCTGTCCGAAGAAGCCGTACTGGCGTTCGAATACGGCTACTCGACCACCACGCCAAACGCGCTGGTGATCTGGGAAGCCCAGTTCGGCGACTTCGCCAACGGTGCCCAGGTGGTTATCGACCAGTTCATCACCAGCGGTGAGCACAAGTGGGGCCGTTTGTGCGGTCTGACCATGCTGCTGCCACACGGTTATGAAGGTCAGGGTCCGGAGCACTCTTCGGCTCGTCTGGAGCGTTACCTGCAGCTGTGCGCCGAGCACAACATCCAGGTGTGCGTGCCGACTACCCCGGCCCAGATCTACCACTTGCTGCGTCGCCAGGTGATCCGCCCGCTGCGCAAGCCGCTGGTAGTGCTGACCCCGAAATCGCTGTTGCGTCATAAATTGGCCATCTCGACCCTGGAAGATCTGGCCGACGGTTCCTTCCAGACCGTGATTCCGGAAATCGACACCCTGGACGCCGCCAAGGTCACTCGCCTGGTCCTGTGCAGCGGCAAGGTTTACTACGACTTGCTGGAAAAACGCCGTGCCGAAGGCCGCGAAGACATCGCCATCGTGCGTATCGAGCAGCTTTACCCGTTCCCGGAAGACGACCTGATGGAGGCCATCGCGCCTTACACCAACCTCACCAATGTGGTGTGGTGTCAGGAAGAACCGATGAACCAGGGCGCGTGGTACAGCAGCCAGCATCACCTGCGTCGCAGCATCGGTAACCACAAAAAGGCCCTGGGCCTGGAGTACGCCGGTCGTGATGCTTCCGCTGCACCTGCGTGTGGTTATGCGTCGATGCACGCCGAGCAGCAGGAAAAACTGCTGCAAGATGCTTTCACTGTTTAACGCCTTCGCGCTGACTGAAACCGAATTTTAAGGACCCACAGATAATGGCTATCGAAATCAAAGCCCCGTCATTCCCGGAATCGGTTGCCGATGGCACCGTTGCCACCTGGCACAAGAAACCAGGTGAGGCCGTCAAGCGTGACGACCTGATCGTTGACATCGAAACCGACAAAGTCGTACTGGAAGTGTTGGCCGAAGCTGACGGCGTACTGGGCGCAATCGTTGCCGAAGAGGGCGCTACCGTCCTGTCCAACCAGGTACTGGGCTCGATCGAAGAAGGCTCTGCCGCCGCCGCAGCACCTGCCGCTGCTGCTGCCCCGACTGCTGCTCCTGCTGCCGCGGCCCCGGCTGCCGCCGACGAAGACGCTGTTGCCGCGCCAGCCGCGCGCAAGCTGGCTGAAGAAAATGGTATCAACCTGGCTTCCGTCAAAGGCACCGGCAAAGACGGCCGTGTCACCAAGGAAGACGTGGTTGCTGCTGTTGAAGCCAAGAAAAACGCTCCGGCTGCCGCTCCTGCCAAGGCTGCTGCTCCAGCTGCCGCCGCACCTGTGTTCGCCGCTGGCGACCGCACCGAGAAGCGCGTGCCGATGACCCGCGTTCGTGCCACCGTGGCCAAGCGCCTGGTTGAAGCCCAGTCGAACATGGCGATGCTGACCACGTTCAACGAAGTCGACATGACCGAGGTCATGGCGTTGCGTTCGAAGTACAAGGACCTGTTCGAGAAGTCCCACAACGGCGTACGCTTGGGCTTCATGTCGTTCTTCGTGAAAGCAGCCACCGAAGCGCTGAAACGCTTCCCGGCAGTCAACGCTTCCATCGACGGCGGCGACATCGTTTACCACGGCTACGCTGACGTCGGCGTTGCGGTGTCCAGCGACCGTGGCCTGGTGGTGCCTGTTCTGCGTAACGCCGAGCTGATGAGCCTGGCTGAAATCGAAGGCGGCATCGCCGGCTTCGGCAAGAAAGCCCGTGACGGCAAGCTGACCATCGACGAGATGACCGGCGGTACGTTCACCATCACCAACGGTGGTACCTTCGGTTCGATGATGTCGACGCCGATCGTCAACCCGCCGCAAGCTGCGATTCTGGGCATGCACAACATCATCCAGCGTCCGATGGCCATCAACGGCCAAGTCGTGATCCGCCCGATGATGTACCTGGCGCTGTCGTACGATCACCGCTTGATTGATGGTAAAGAAGCCGTGACTTTCCTGGTGACCATCAAGAACCTGCTGGAAGACCCGGCTCGTCTCCTTCTGGATATCTAAAAAGCAGCTGCAAGTTTCAAGCTGCAAGCTCCAGGCTCAACGCGGGCGATCGGTGCTTTCAACTTGTGGCTTGCAGCTTGTAGCTTGCAGCTAAAAAGGGAACCTTTTTATGACACAGAAATTTGACGTTGTAGTGATTGGTGCAGGTCCTGGCGGCTACGTTGCCGCGATCAAGGCCGCACAACTGGGCCTCTCGACTGCTTGCATCGAAAAATACACCGACAAGGAAGGCAAACTGGCCTTGGGCGGTACTTGCCTGAACGTTGGTTGCATTCCTTCCAAGGCGCTGCTGGACAGCTCCTGGAAATTCCATGAAGCCCAAAGCGGTTTCGCGATCCACGGCATCAACCATGCTGGCGTGACCATGGACGTGCCAGCAATGGTCGGCCGTAAAGCCAACATCGTTAAGGGCCTGACTTCCGGCGTTGCAACCTTGTTCAAGGCCAACGGCGTCACTTCCCTGCAAGGCCACGGCAAGCTGCTGGCCGGCAAGAAAGTTGAAATCACCAAGCCGGACGGCTCGGTTGAAGTCATCGAAGCCGAAAACGTGATCCTGGCTCCAGGCTCGCGTCCAATCGACATTCCACCAGCTCCGGTTGACCAGAACGTGATCGTCGATTCGACCGGCGCCCTGGAATTCCAAGCCGTACCTAAGCGCCTGGGCGTGATCGGCGCTGGCGTGATCGGTCTGGAACTGGGTTCGGTATGGTCCCGCCTGGGTTCCGAAGTCACCGTGCTGGAAGCCCTGGACACGTTCCTGCTGGCTGCCGACACCGCGGTGTCCAAAGAAGCGCTGAAAACCCTGACCAAACAAGGTCTGGACATCAAGCTGGGCGCTCGTGTGACCGGCTCGAAGGTTAACGGCGAAGAAGTGGTCGTGACCTACACCGAAAAGGATGGCGAACAAACCATCACTTTCGACAAGCTGATTGTTGCCGTTGGTCGCCGTCCAGTGACCGCCGACCTGTTGGCTTCCGACAGCGGCGTGAACATCGACGAGCGTGGTTTCATCCACGTTGACGATCACTGCGCTACCACCGTGCCAGGCGTTTACGCCATCGGCGACGTGGTGCGTGGCATGATGCTGGCGCACAAGGCATCCGAAGAAGGCATCATGGTTGTCGAGCGCATCAAGGGCCACAAAACCCAGATGAACTACGACCTGATCCCATCGGTTATCTACACCCACCCGGAAATTGCGTGGGTCGGCAAGAACGAACAGCAGTTGAAAGCTGAGGGCGTTGAAGTTAACGTCGGCACCTTCCCGTTTGCCGCTTCTGGCCGTGCCATGGCAGCCAACGACACCGGTGGTTTTGTCAAAGTCATCGCTGATGCCAAGACTGACCGCGTATTGGGCGTCCACGTGATTGGCCCAGGCGCAGCAGAGCTGGTTCAGCAAGGCGCGATCGGTATGGAATTCGGCACCAGCGCCGAAGACATCGGCATGATGGTTTTCTCCCATCCGACCCTGTCCGAAGCGCTGCATGAAGCCGCGTTGGCAGTGAATGGCCATGCCATCCACATCGCCAACAAGAAGAAGCGCTAAGCGAGATAATAAGAAACCACGGCGGAGTTGCCCGTCGTGAGCCTTGCGCGCAAGACTCACCGCGGAATATCCGCTGGACGCAGCCTTGCGCAGCTTTACGGGCTTTGAGCCCCGCAAGTTGCGCAAGCAGCAGTCACAGGTGGCGCGGCACTCATAATGAGCGCAGCGCCGAATGCGCAGTACCTAACGAAGACGGTAAAAAGCATGAATCTTCACGAGTATCAGGGTAAGCAGCTGTTCGCTGAATACGGCCTGCCAGTTTCCAAGGGCTACGCAGTAGACACCCCGGAAGCAGCAGCAGAAGCTTGCGACAAAATCGGCGGCAGCGAGTGGGTTGTCAAAGCCCAAGTCCACGCTGGTGGTCGCGGTAAAGCGGGCGGCGTTAAGCTGGTTCGCAGCAAAGAAGACGCCAAAGCCTTCGCACAGCAGTGGCTGGGCAAGCGTCTGGTGACTTACCAGACTGATGCCAATGGCCAACCAGTCACCAAGATCCTGGTTGAATCGTGCACTGATATCGCTAAAGAGCTGTACCTGGGCGCTGTCGTTGACCGTTCGAGCCGTCGCATCGTGTTCATGGCTTCCACCGAAGGTGGCGTGGACATCGAGAAAATCGCCCACGACACTCCAGAAAAAATTCTGAAAGCCACTATCGATCCACTGGTTGGCGCTCAGCCATTCCAGGGTCGCGAGCTGGCTTTCCAGCTGGGTCTGGAAGGCAAGCAAGTTGCCCAGTTCGCCAAGATCTTCGTAGGTCTGGCCAAACTGTTCCAGGATCACGATCTGGCCCTGCTGGAAGTGAACCCGCTGGTGATCAAGGCTGACGGCGACCTGCATTGCCTCGACGCCAAGATCAACATCGACGCCAACGCCATGTACCGTCAGCCTAAGCTGAAGACTTTCCACGATCCGTCGCAAGACGATCCGCGCGAAGCGCACGCTGCCAAGTTCGAACTGAACTACGTAGCCCTGGAAGGTAACATCGGCTGCATGGTCAACGGTGCCGGCCTGGCCATGGGCACCATGGACATCGTCAACCTGCATGGCGGCAAACCAGCCAACTTCCTCGACGTGGGCGGCGGTGCTACCAAAGAACGCGTTACCGAAGCGTTCAAGATCATCCTGTCCGACTCCAACGTCGCTGCAGTACTGGTCAACATCTTCGGCGGCATCGTTCGTTGCGACATGATTGCCGAAGGCATCATCGGTGCAGTGAAAGAAGTTGGCGTTAAAATCCCGGTTGTTGTTCGCCTTGAAGGTAACAACGCTGAACTGGGCGCTAAAGTACTGGCAGAAAGCGGTTTGAACATCATCGCGGCTACCAGCCTGACCGACGCTGCTCAACAAGTTGTCAAAGCTGCGGAGGGCAAATAATGAGCGTCCTGATCAATAAAGACACCAAAGTTATCTGCCAGGGTATTACCGGTTCGCAAGGTAGTTTCCACACCCAGCAAGCCATCGAATACGGCACCAAGATGGTTGGCGGCGTAACTCCAGGCAAAGGCGGCACCGAGCACCTGGGTCTGCCAGTGTTCAACACCGTGAAAGACGCTGTAGCTGCCACTGGCGCCACCGCCAGCGTGATCTACGTTCCAGCTCCTTTCTGCAAGGACTCGATCCTGGAAGCGGCATTCGGCGGCATCAAGCTGATCGTGTGCATCACCGAAGGCATTCCTACCCTGGACATGCTGGACGCTAAAGTTAAGTGCGACGAGCTGGGCGTAGTCCTGATCGGCCCTAACTGCCCAGGCGTGATCACTCCAGGCGAATGCAAGATCGGCATCATGCCAGGTCACATTCACTTGCCAGGTAAAGTCGGTATCGTTTCCCGTTCCGGCACCCTGACCTACGAAGCTGTGAAGCAGACCACTGACGCCGGTTTCGGTCAGTCGACTTGCGTCGGCATCGGCGGTGACCCGATCCCGGGCTCCAACTTCATCGACATCCTGAAGCTGTTCCAGGAAGACCCGAAGACCGAAGCGATCGTGATGATCGGTGAGATCGGCGGTTCGGCTGAAGAAGAAGCGGCTGCCTACATCAAGGCACACGTGACCAAGCCGGTTGTGTCCTACATCGCTGGTGTGACTGCCCCTGCGGGCAAGCGCATGGGCCATGCTGGCGCAATCATCTCCGGCGGCAAAGGCACTGCAGACGAGAAATTCGCTGCGCTGCAAGACGCAGGTGTTAAAACCGTGCGTTCGCTGGCAGACATCGGCAAAGCTTTGGCTGAGCTGACCGGTTGGGCCGTCAAGTAAGCCTCGCGCTTAGCTGACGCTTCACCACACAAAGGCCACCTTCGGGTGGCCTTTGTGCTTTCTGGGATACGTATTCGATTCAATGTGGGAGCTGGCTTGCCTGCGATGGCATCGACTCATTTTGGTTGATGCACCGAGGTGTCTGCATCGCAGGCAAGCCAGCTCCCACAGGGGCGGCATTGCCAAATTAGGTATGAAAACGCGACATGAATATGTCGCTTATCGGACAGTTCGCCCTGCAACAGTGCGTTTGTCAGCCCAATTCTGTACCCTAGCCGCCTCTTTATGCGTCCGCATCCCAAAAGGAAGCTGCGCGCTAGACCGGTCGGTCCCCATAAGGGCCGGCAGTATTTCCCTCATCCATAGGGAATCCCTCTCTAAATTCCGATTCAGTAGTGTGGTATTTCCTCAAATGAAAGTGTTGAAAAGCCAGGATATCCTGGCGTTGGGCTTTATGACCTTTGCCCTGTTCGTGGGCGCCGGCAACATCATCTTCCCGCCTATCGTCGGTTTGCAGTCCGGGCCGCACGTCTGGATGGCAGCGCTGGGCTTCTTGATCACCGCGGTCGGTTTGCCGGTGGTTACCGTGATCGCCCTGGCCAAGGTCGGCGGTGGTATGGACGCGTTGAGCAGCCCGATCGGCAAGATCGCCGGTGGCCTGCTTGCGGCGGCGGCGTATCTGGCGGTAGGGCCGCTGTTCGCCACCCCGCGCACCGCGACCGTGTCCTTTGAAGTGGGCCTGGCACCGTTGACCGGGGAAAGCCCGCTGGCGCTGTTCCTCTACAGCTCCGTGTACTTCCTGGTGGTGTTCTTTGTGTCCCTGTATCCAGGTCGACTGCTGGACACCGTCGGGCGGTTCCTTGCGCCGCTGAAAATCATCGCCCTGGCCATCCTCGGTATCGCCGCGTTTGCCTTGCCGGCCGGTGATGTCGGTGTCGCTACGCCGGAATACGTGGCCGCGCCGTTCTCCCAAGGCTTCATCAATGGTTACCTGACCATGGATACCCTGGGTGCGTTGGTGTTTGGCATCGTGATCGTCAACGCCATTCGTTCGCGTGGGGTCGAGTCGCCCAAGCTGATCACCCGCTACGCGATCATTGCCGGGCTGATTGCCGGCGTGGGCCTGGCGCTGGTGTATGTCAGCCTGTTCCGTCTGGGGTCGGGCAGCCATGCAGTGGCCGCCGGTGCCGCCAATGGTGCCGCCGTACTGCACGCTTACGTGCAACACACCTTCGGTTCACTGGGCAGCGGCTTCCTTGCGGTGTTGATCTCTCTGGCGTGCCTGGTTACCGCCGTGGGCCTGACCTGCGCCTGCGCCGAGTACTTCAGCAAGATCCTGCCGCTGTCCTACAAGGCCCTGGTGGTGATCCTGGCGCTGTTCTCACTGTTTGTGTCCAACCTGGGGCTGACCAAGCTGATCGCTTTCTCGATCCCGGTACTCACTGCCATCTACCCGCCGTGCATCGTGCTGGTGGCGCTGAGCTTCTGCAAAGACTTCTGGCAGGAGCAGGGCCGCATTGTGGGGCCGGTGATGCTGGTGTCGTTCATCTTTGGTTGCATTGATGCGCTCAAGGGCGCAGGGCTGGCAGGCTGGATGCCGTCGCCGTTGGCTAACTTGCCGTTGAGCGAGCAGGGTCTGGCGTGGCTGGTGCCGTCGGTGATGACGCTGGTTGTCGCCGTGGTGGTTGACCGCGTACTCGGCAAGCGTAGCGAAGCGATCGCCTGACACGCTCGATTCGGGCTGCACTGAAATGCCCCGTATCAGTCGATACGGGGCATTTTTTATGCGTGAGAGGCTACAACCTTTTAGAGTTGGAATGCTTTCAAAATGTGGGAGGGGGGCTTGCCCCCGATAGCGGTGGGTCAGCCAACAGATGCAGTGACTGACAGTAAGCAATCGGGGGCAAGCCCCCTCCCACATTTTGACCGCGCTAGACATACACTCTTGTTTGAAAGGACCCGCATGTCGTTCGTCGAAACCAATCAGATCCACCTGCTCGCCGCGCTATGGTTCGTCCTGTGCTGGGGGGGGTACACCCGTTATGCCACCTGGAAAGCCCGTGATACGGCATGCCTGGCCAGCGTGCTGCATCTGTATCGTGAAGACTGGATGCGCCGCATGCTGCTGCGGGACAACCGCATCGCCGACGCCAGTGTGATCGGTAACCTGGAGCGCAATGCCTCGTTCTTCGCCTCCAGCACCTTGATTATCCTCGCCGGCATTCTCACCGTGCTGGGCGCCTCTGAAAGAGCGGTGTCGCTGCTGGCGGATATCCCGATGGTGCAGCAAGTGTCCCAGGGGATGTCAGAGATCAAGTTGCTGTGCCTGGCGCTGGTGTTCGTCTACGCCTTCTTCACGTTCAGTTGGTGTATGCGCCAATACAACTTTGCGGCGGTGTTGGTGGGGTCAGCGCCGATGGTCGGTGAACGGCATGTGTCGGAACTTGAGCGCAAGGCATTCGCCCTGCGCGCGGCGCGGGTGATCTCCATGGCCGCCAACCAATTCAACTTTGGCCTGCGCGCTTATTACTTCGGCATGACCATGCTCGCGTGGTTTGTCAGCCCCTGGTTGTTCATGTTGATGAGCAGCGGGGTGGTGTTAGTGCTTTATCGCCGCGAGTTTCATTCCGACGTACTGCAAGTGATGGTGTATACGCAAACAGATACACCGTTGCCGGAGGCTCTCAAAGACACGGCGTAGTCGTAATAACGCGACAAATAAAAAAGCAGACAAAGAA
Source organism: Pseudomonas viridiflava (assembly GCF_900591205.1). GTDB lineage: Bacteria > Pseudomonadota > Gammaproteobacteria > Pseudomonadales > Pseudomonadaceae > Aquipseudomonas. The sequence goes on along the minus strand of NZ_UUPU01000013.1, from coordinate 8,725 downwards.
AAGCCCGCTATCTAAGCGGGCTTTCTTTTTGCAGCCAAGCTATTTCAAGCCGCGGTATCAGGAACCGGTGGCAGGGGTAGCAGGTGCTGCTTCTTTGGCGGCGGCGGCGTTCGATTCAGCCTGAGCTTTGGCAGCATCGGCGTTTTCTTTCGCAGCGTCGTTCACTTTATCCTGAGCCTTCGCCATATCTTTCTGAGCTTGCTCAGAGTGCGCGGCGGCGTCTTGGGCTTTGTCTTCGGATTTTTTATCGCAGGCAGCGAGACCGAGGGCAGCGGCCAACATCATGGAAATAGCTAAAGTCTTGCGCATGGGGTGTTTCTCCTTATTGAAGATATCTACTGGCCTTTCGAGCGTGGGCGTTCAGCATTAGTTCCTTTTATTGCGTAGATATATAAACCATGCGCGCCAAGGAACTTTCACCCGTACCGCCCATACCGCGAATTAACACAAATAAGAGTCTGTATCGAATGACCGAAAATCCCTTGTTAGAGCGTGCCACACGCTTTGTATCGGCCTTGCGCCATTGCCACGTGTTGGGCATTACCGCTCATCAGGCCAGCGAGGAGGGCATCACGCTGATCATGCCCTATGCGCCTCAATTGGTCGGTGATCCCACGACAGGGGTTATCCACGGCGGTGCGCTGACCTCCCTGATGGACACCGCCTGCGGCATGGCCACCTTGTGCGTACTGCCGGAGTTCGAGGTGTGCCCGACCCTCGACCTGCGTGTCGACTACATGCATCCCGCCGAACCGCACAAGCCAGTGTATGGTTTTGCGCAGTGCTACCGGGTCACCACCGACGTGATCTTTACCCGCGGTTTTGCTTATCAGGATGACCCGCAACAGCCTATCGCGCATGTAGTCGGCACCTTTATGCGGATGGGCAAGCGCCTCAAGGGCACGCAAGGGCTGGGCAGCACCATCAAGGGAGCGCAGGCATGACGCACAGGTTCAAGTCCCGCCTGGAGCAGGCCCATGCGCGTGGCAATTACGAGGCGCTGCTCGACCTGATCCCCTACGCCAAACTGATCGGCATCGAATGCACGCGGCTGGGGGATGAGCTGCTGTTCCGCCTGCCGGCCAACAAGGAGAATATTGGTAACCCTATATTGCCGGCGCTCCACGGCGGGGTGATTGCCGGCTTTATGGAACTCTCGGCGGCGCTGCACCTGCTGGTGTTTACCGGCGCGCCGGGGATTGCGAAAATCATCGACTTCTCCCTGGATTACCTGCGCGCCGGGCAGTACCGCGATACCTACGCCAAATGTCAGGTGTGGCGCCAGGGCCGACGAGTGGCGAATGTGGCGATCACCGCCTGGCAAAGCACTGCGGCCGAACCGATTGCCACCGCCCGTGCGCATTTCAAGATCGAGGAACCGGCCCGCCCTTGAAATCCTGGTCTTAGCCCCCAACTTTGATGACAACCCGCCGCCAACCCTGAAGGGCGCGGCCACTGCCATCCAATTGGAGTTTGATGACCATGAGTGTGGAAACTCAAAAGGAAACCCTGGGCTTCCAGACCGAGGTGAAGCAACTGCTGCACCTCATGATCCATTCGCTGTATTCCAACAAGGAAATTTTCCTTCGCGAATTGATCTCGAACGCCTCTGACGCTGTCGACAAATTACGTTTCGAAGCCTTGTCCAAGCCTGAGCTGCTGGAAGGCGGCGCGGAACTGAAAATCCGTGTGAGCTTCGACAAGGACGCCAACACCGTCACCCTCGAAGACAACGGTATCGGCATGAGCCGTGACGATGCGATCACCCACCTGGGGACCATCGCCAAATCCGGCACCGCTGATTTCATGAAAAACCTGTCGGGCGATCAGAAAAAAGATTCGCACCTGATCGGCCAATTTGGCGTGGGCTTCTACTCGGCCTTTATCGTCGCCGACAAGGTTGAAGTATTCAGCCGTCGCGCCGGCCTCGACGCCAGCGAAGGCGTGCACTGGTCGTCCCTGGGCGAGGGCGAATTTGAAATCGCCACTATCGACAAGGCTGACCGTGGCACCCGCATTGTGTTGCACCTGAAATCCGGCGAAGACGAATTCGCCGATGGCTGGCGCCTGCGCAACATCATCAAGAAATACTCCGACCATATCGCGCTGCCGATCGAGTTGCCGAAAGAGCAGGCTGCTGCCGAAGGCGAAGAGACGCCGGCATTGGAATGGGAAACCGTCAACCGCGCCAGTGCCCTGTGGACCCGTCCGCGTACCGAGATCAAGGACGAGGAATATCAGGAGTTCTACAAGCACATCGGTCACGACTACGAGAACCCGCTGAGCTGGAGCCACAACAAGGTCGAAGGCAAGCTGGAATACAGCTCGCTGCTTTACGTGCCGGCCCGTGCTCCGTTCGACCTGTACCAGCGTGAAGCGCCGAAGGGTTTGAAGCTCTACGTGCAGCGTGTGTTCGTGATGGACCAGGCGGAATCCTTCCTGCCGTTGTACCTGCGCTTTATCAAGGGCGTGGTCGACTCCAACGACCTGTCGCTGAACGTGTCGCGGGAAATCCTGCAGAAAGACCCGATCATCGACTCCATGAAGTCGGCGCTGACCAAGCGCGTACTCGACATGCTGGAAAAGCTGGCGAAGAACGAGCCAGAGCAATACAAAGGCTTCTGGAAAAACTTCGGCCAGGTCATGAAAGAAGGCCCGGCGGAAGATTTCGCCAACAAGGAAAAAATCGCCGGCCTGCTGCGCTTCGCCTCCACCCACGGTGACGACGGCGAGCAAGTTGTGTCCCTGGCCGAGTACTTGGCACGTGCCAAGGAAGGTCAGGACAAGATCTACTACCTGACCGGCGAAACCTACGCTCAGGTCAAGAACAGCCCGCACCTGGAAGTCTTCCGCAAGAAAGGCATCGAAGTGCTGCTGCTGACCGACCGTATTGATGAGTGGCTGATGAGCTACCTCAACGAATTCGATGGCAAGTCTTTCGTCGACGTGGCCCGTGGTGACCTGGACCTGGGTAACCTGGACTCCGAAGAAGAGAAGAAAGAAGCCGAAGAAGTCGCCAAGTCCAAAGAGGGCCTGGTTGAGCGGATCAAGGCGTCCCTGGGTGATGCCGTCAGCGAAGTGCGGGTTTCACACCGCCTGACCGACTCCCCGGCGATTTTGGCCATCGGCGAGCAGGACCTGGGTATGCAGATGCGTCAGATCCTGGAAGCCAGCGGCCAGAAGGTGCCGGATTCCAAGCCGATTTTCGAGTTCAACCCGGCTCACCCGCTGATCGAGAAACTCGACGGCGAGCAGAGCGAAGAGCGTTTTGGCGACCTGTCGCACATCCTCTTCGACCAGGCGGCGCTGGCCGCCGGCGACAGCTTGAAAGACCCGGCCGCCTACGTGCGCCGACTGAACAAGCTGTTGGTTGAACTGTCGGTTTAACAACGTTGTAGAAAAACCCGCTTCGGCGGGTTTTTTCGTTCTCATGCACCTCAACTGGAGTAAATGATGAGCCAAGTCACTGTGCGTTCCGTGGTCTATCAGCTTGATGGCCAGTCTTACGAAAGCCGTCTGGCGTTCGATGCCAGCCACAAGGGCCCGCTGCCCGGCCTGTTGATGGCGCCGAACTGGATGGGTGTGAGTGCGGGTGCTGAAGAGATCGCCAAGGCCGTTGCCGGCAAAGGCTACGTGGTGCTGATCGCCGACCTGTACGGGCAAACCGTGCGCCCCTCCAATGGCGATGAAGCCGGCGCTGCGATGATGCCGTTGAAGAACGACCGCGTGTTGTTGAACAAGCGCATGCAGGCAGCCTTCGAGCAACTGCAAGGCCAGACCGAAGCGGCGGTGGATACCTCGAAGCTGGCGACCTTTGGTTTTTGCTTCGGCGGTTGCTGCTCCCTGGAGTTGGCGCGTACCGGCGCGCCGTTGAAGGCGGCCATCTCGTTCCACGGCACCCTCGACACGCCGAACCCGGCGGACGCGAAGAACATCAAGGGTTCAGTGCTGGTGCTGCACGGCGCCTCAGACCCCCTGGTGCCGAAAGAGCAACTGCCGGCATTTGAAGATGAAATGAACGCGGCCGGTGTAGATTGGCAATTGCTGAGCTACGGCGGCGCGGTGCATTCCTTCACCGACCCGCACGCCAATGTGCCGGGCAAGATGATGTACGACGCGAAGACCGCTGCGCGAGCATTCCAGTCGATGCATAACTTGCTGGATGAAGTGTTCAAGGGCTGATTTTTCGGCGCCTGTCCGGCCCCATCGCGGGCAAGCCCGGCCCCCACATTTTGATCGGCGTACACCGGTAAATGTGGGCGTTGGCTTGCCTGCGATGGCTATCTCAAAGGCAACTCAATTCTTTCAGACTCACCGGGCACCGTCGGCCAATCCCCTGCCGCCCACCGTTGCCGCGCTTGCTCGATCACCGCAGGATCGCTCGCCACAAAATTCCAGTTGATCCGCCGTGGCCCATCCAGCGGCGCGCCGCCGAACACCATCAGGTGGCAATCGGTTTCAGCAAACAGCGTCATTTCCTGCCCGGCCGGCAGTACGACCAGGCTGTGCACCTCCAATGCCTCACTGTCCAACTGCGCCTCACCCTCCAGCACATACACCGCGCGTTCCTCGTATTCGTCCGGGATCAGCAGGGTAGTGGCCGTCTGCATCTGCACCTCGGCGTACAGCGTGGGCGACAGCACCGGCACCGGCGATTTGAGGCAGAAGCCACTGCCGGCGATCAAGCGAACCTGCACGCCGAGGTTGTCACTCACCGGCAGGCTTGCGGCCGGATGATGGCTGTAATGCCCTGGCCCGGTCTCGTGGTGCTGGGGTGACGCCAGCCACACTTGCAGCCCATGCAGGTTGAAACCGCTGGCCTTCAGCGCATCGGGCGTGCGCTCGACGTGGGCAATCGCGCTGCCGGCGGTCATCCAGCTCACATCGCCGGCCTGCACCACTTGGTCCGAGCCCAGGCTGTCCTTGTGCTGCAGCGCGCCCTCAAACAGGTAGGTGAGCGTGGACAGGCCGATATGCGGGTGCTGACGGATATTCATGCCGGTGCCCGGCGCATAGCGGGTAGACAACATATGGTCGAAAAACACAAAGGGCCCGACGCTGCGGCATTCCCGCGACGGCAGCGGCCGCAGGATGGGCTGGCCTTCGACATCTTCGGCGCGAGGCCGGATCACGGTGAGGGGGGGCATGGTGCATCCCTGTCTGAGCGGGTTGGATGCTGCTGAGCATAACCCGCTCGACGGGAGGATGCCGCTATTGGCTGAAGGCGCCTTCGGACAATTTAGTGTCGATCGTGACCTCGGCAGTGGTCATCAGTTTGTGCACCGGGCAGCGGTCGGCCACGCGGTGCAACTCGTCGCGCTGCTCATCGGTGAGCACGCCCTTGAGGGTCAGCTTGACGCTCAGCTTGTATTTGCCTTTTTGCTCTTCGGTGGCGTCGTGGGTGACTTCCACGGTCACGCCGGTGAGCGGGATATCCTTTTTCTGCGCGTAAAGCTTGACGGTCAGGGCCTTGCACGAAGCCAGCGCTGCATCGAAGTAGTCGTGGGGGGAGGGCGCCGAGTCGTCACCGCCCAGGCTTTTGGGCAGGTCGGTGAACAGTTCGTGATTGTTGATATTCACGCTATGGCGAAAGTTGTCGTGGTTCAGGGTATTGACGGTAACAGGCATGGTGAACCTCACAAGTGGGCAGGATGAAGGTCATGCAGTTATAGAGCATGCTGGCACTTGGGTGTTCCGCGATTTTTTGCCGGTGAACCCGTTTATGCTGCGCAAGGTCTACCGGTATTGAGCCCCTTTGAGGTTGTACCGTGCCCTGGACCCGCCTGAGTCTTGCCCTGTTACTCGCCGCCGGCAGCCTTGCCGCGCAGGCCCGCGACTATGCCTACAGCGATGCGCACCTGCATTACGTGGATTTTTTCCAGGAAACCGCGGGCATGGACACATTGCTCAAGGCCATGGCCGAGAATCACATTGAACACGTGATGATTTCCGGGATTGCGGTGGCCAAGAAATGGCACGAAGACGAGCCTAAACGCCCGCGCTACTACGCCGGTGACGACGCCGATGCCTATTGGTACAGCGCCACCGATGTAATTGTCGCGGCGGCGGTCAATAAACTCACACCTGAGCAGCGCCGGCACTTTCATCCGTTTTTGTCCGGCTTCAACCCCAACGACAAGAACTCAGCTGCCCATATCCAGCGCATGCTCGACCTCAACCCGGGGCTGTGGCAGGGCATCGGCGAGGTGTTCACCCGCCACGACGACCTGACGGCCCTGACCTCCGGCGATACCCCGCGCGCCAACAACGAAGCCATGACACGCATCTATCACCTGGCCGCCGAAAACGACCTGCCGGTGATGCTGCATTCCAATATCACTTCCAAGCGCGAGCGCAACCCGCTGTACCTGGCGGAGGTCGAAGAGTCGCTGCGCAACCATCCGCACACCCGTTTTATCTGGGCCCATGCCGGCACCAGCAAAGAGATTCACCGCCACCAGACGCAGATGGATTTTTTGCTGCCGACCTTGAGCCGTCTGTTGGAAGCCTACCCCAACCTGTACATCGACCTGTCCTGGAGCATGCTCACGCCCTACTTGCTGGATGATGCGGGTCAGCCACGGCCGGAGTGGCTAAAGCTGGTGGAGCGCTTCCCGGAGCGCTTTATGTTGGGTTCGGACGTTGTAGGGCGCTTCAATAAATTGGGTAAGGAGATGCGCCGCTTTGAACCGTTCCTCGATGCACTGCCCGAGGACGTGGCCCACAAGGTGGCACGGGATAACTTCCTCGCGATCCTGCCTAAAGCGCGTCGCGATGGTGCTGCCCATTGATATCGCGTTTTGGTCTTACGCAAATGCAGTAGAGCGCCGATAACTTTCAGGAGACCTGCTGCAGGTGGATGCAGCGCTTTTGGAAGGAACCGTGTAATGAATGTTCGCAGTTTGAATATCGCGCCGCGTGCCGGCTTGGGCTTTGGGGTGCTGGCATTGATGGTGTTTGCCTTGGGTGGCTTCGCCCTGCTGCAGATGGCCAATATGCGCCACCAGTCGGACCAGGTGGAAAACAACTGGCTGCCCAGCGTGATGGCGGTGGGGCAGATGAGCCAGGACCTGCTGCGGGTTCGTGCGCTGACCTTGCGTCTGCTGCTCAACCGCGATTCCCAGGCGGTAGCGCAGAACGAACAGAAGCTCAACGAGCTTAAAAGCGGCCTGCATCAGGCCCAGACCCTGTATGAAGCGCTGATCGTGCTGCCCGAGGAGCGCAGGCTGTTTGATCGCTTCAAGGTCCAGGAGCAGCAGTACTTGCAGCGCCAGGAGCAGGTCATGGGGTTTTCCAGGGCCAACCAACTGGAGGACGCCACTACGGTGGTCAACGGCGAGATGAACCAGCTGGCCGACGAAATGGCCGTGACCCTGCGCGATCTGGTCAACCTCAATAAAACCAATGCCAACCAGGCGGCGAGCCTGGCGCAGACGGTATTCAGCCAGTCGCGCAGTTGGGTGATGGGCATGATTGTGCTCACGGCGCTGATCACCCTCGGGCTGGCGGTGTGGCTGACCCGCAGCATCGTGCTGCCGCTGGCTCAGTCACTGAAGGTGGCTCAGGGCGTGGCCAGTGGCGATCTGACCGGCGAGATCAGCGTCACCGGCAATGATGAACCGGCGCGCTTGCAGCAGGCGCTCAAGGGCATGCAGGAGAACTTGCGCGACACCATCCGGCGTATCGCCGAGTCCTCGAACCAACTGGCGTCAGCTTCTGAGGAGCTCAGTTGCGTGACGGAAGACGCCACGCGTGGCCTGCACCAGCAAAATCAGGAAATCGAACAGGCTGCCACGGCGGTCAACCAGATGACGGCGGCGGTGGAGGAGGTGGCGAGCAATGCCGTGGCCACGTCCCAGGCGTCGCGTGAGTCCGACCGCATTGCCCAGCAAGGGCGGGAGCAAGTGCAGCAGACGGTGGTGTCGATCGAGGCGCTGGCGTCGGATGTGACGGCCAATGCCTCCCAGGTCGAAGACTTGGCGCAGAAGGTCTATGGCATCAGTAAGGTGCTGGATGTGATTCGTTCGATTGCCGAGCAGACCAACCTGCTGGCGTTGAATGCCGCGATCGAAGCGGCGCGTGCCGGGGACGCCGGGCGCGGTTTTGCGGTGGTGGCGGATGAGGTGCGGGCGTTGGCCCATCGCACGCAGCAGTCGACTCGGGAAATCGAGCAGATGATCAGTGGGATTCAGCAGGGGACGGATCAAGCGGTCAGTTCGATGCAGCACAGCAACAGCCGGGCGCGGTCAACGCTGGATATCGCCAAGTTGGCGGGGGTTGCGTTGGAGGAGATTGCTTCGGCGTTTGCCTTGATCAATGAGCGTAATTTGGTGATTGCCAGTGCTTCGGAGCAGCAGGCGGCTGTGGCGCGGGAGGTGGATCGGAATTTGGTTAATATTCGGGATTTGGCGCATCAGACGTCTGCTGGGGCGAATCAGACGAGTGCGGCGAGTCAGGAGTTGTCGCGGTTGGCGGTGGATTTGAATTCGATGGTGGCGCGGTTTTCGGTGTAGGGGTGGGGTGGGGGCATATCCGTTTTTTTGGTAATGGCTGCGTATGGTTCCGCTCTTACAGCGGGTCACTTTTTGAAGAGCGCAAAAAGTAACCATGGACTTGTTCCCTCAAAACGTACGCCATGAAGCGAGTGTTAAGCAGTTTGCTTCAGTTGCTTTGCGTAGTCATTAGGTGAGCTGTATCCCAGCGCCGAGTGCAGCCGTGTCGCGTT
>NZ_UUPU01000006.1 GCF_900591205.1 Pseudomonas viridiflava | reverse complement strand
ACGCGGGCTTGAATCCGTGGGTAACCCGGCAGGACGCCGGGTTAGCCGCGCTGGGCCAAGGATGGCCCATCGCGGCGGCCCACGGATTCAAGTCTGCGTGCGGGCACACCGAGCCGGAGGCGAGGTGCCGAGTGGTGGGGCAAGAGCCCTTTTGGTTACTTTTGGGGCTCTTTTCCAAAAGTGACCCGCTGTAAGAGCGGAACCAATCCCAGCCGTTACCCAAACAACGGATATGCACTCCATAACCAACCTAACCCCCCAACCCCCCAACCCCCCGACTACCGGCTATTGTCAGAAATATCCCACAAGAGTACAAATGTACTCCATGACAACCCTGACCCCCCGCCGTACCCAAATCCTGACCTTCATCCGCGACCGCATCGCGCAACAAGGCCAACCCCCAAGCCTCGCCGAGATCGCCGAGGCATTCGGCTTCGCGTCCCGCAGCGTCGCCCGCAAGCACATAGTGGCGCTCACCGAGGCCGGCTTCATCGAGGTCAACCCCAACCAGGCCCGAGGCATCCGCCTGCTCAACCAACCGGCACGCCCCGAATGGCTGGACATCCCCGTGCTCGGCCGCGTGGCCGCAGGTTTACCCATCGGCGCCGACGCCGAGGTCCACAGCCGTTTGCAACTCGACCCTGCCACCTTCGCCAAAACCCCGGACTATCTGCTGCGCGTGCAGGGCGATTCAATGATCGAAGACGGCATCCTCGACGGTGACCTGGTCGGCGTACGCCGCAGTGCCGAAGCCTTGAATGGGCAAATTGTGGTGGCGCGCCTGGACGGTGAAGTCACCATCAAGCGTTTTGAGCGGCACGGCGAGCATGTGCGCCTGCTGCCGCGCAACCCCGCGTATCAACCCATCGTGGTGGGCCCCGACCAGGACCTGGCCATCGAAGGGGTGTTCTGCGGCCTGGTGAGGCAAGGCTGATGGGTGCCGTGGTTGCGCTGGATACGCTGTTCAATGGCGGCCGCGTCTGGAAGGGCCGGCCTGCCGCGCCCCCGGCCAGTGTGCACCCCACGGGGCTCGCGGCGCTGGATGCGGTGCTGCCTGCCGGCGGCTGGCCGGAGTCGGCTTTGAGCGAAATCCTGATGGCGAAGGAGGGCGTGGGCGAGTTGCAATTGGTGCTGCCGACGTTGGCGCGATTGTCGGCGGCGGGGGAACGCATTGTGCTGGTGGCGCCGCCTTATACGCCGTACCCCCACGCCTGGCAGAACGCCGGGGTGGATCTGCGCCAGCTCTCGGTGATCCAGGCCGAAGAGCGCGATGCACTGTGGGCCGTGGAGCAATGCCTGCGCTCCGGCAGTTGCGGCGCGGTGTTGTGCTGGCCGCGCAAGGCTGATGACCGCGCCTTGCGCCGCTTGCAGGTAGCGGCTGAAACCGGGCAGACCCTGGCGTTTGCCTGGCGCGCCTTGAGCGAAGCGATCAACGCATCGCCCGCTGCCCTGCGCCTGGCCGTTGAGGCCCGGCCTGCCCAGGTGCGGGTGCTCAAGTGCCGGGGTGGGCTGGCCCATCCGGCGCCGATTGCACTGGCGGGGCACTGAGGTTGCCATGCGCTGGGTGTGTATTGTGTTCCCGCAATTGGCGCTGGACGGGGTGCAGCGTGTGCATCCCGAGCCGGATCAACCGCTGGCGTTGCTGGCCGGTACGCCACAGCGCCGCGTGCTGCAAACCGTCAATGACGCCGCCCGCGCAGTGGGCCTGCGCCCCGGTCAGTCCCTGACGGCCGCGCATGCGCTGGCCAAGACATTTGCCAGCGCCGAATACGACCCCGTGGAAATCGAACGCTGGCAGCAGTTTCTCGCGGCCTGGGCCTACCGTTTCAGTTCCCAGGTCAGTGTGCATTACTCGCGTGCCTTGCTGTTTGAGATCGAATCCAGCCTGGGGCTGTTCGGGCCGTGGCCGCAGTTCGAGGCGCGGTTGCGCAAGGAGTTGACCGAACTGGGGTTTCGTCACCGTATCGTCGCTGCGCCGAACCCCGCGGCGGCGCGGGTGCTGGCGAATATCTACGATGGCCTGGCGATCGGCGATGACGCCTTGATGCAGGCCCTGGCGCCGCTGCCCATCGACCGCGCCGGCCTTGAGCCACAGGCCGCCACCGCGTTATCGCGCATGGGCCTGCGCACCCTGGCGCAGGTGCAGGCGTTGCCCCGGCACACGCTGGCGCGGCGGTTTGACGCCAGCTTGCTCAAGCATCTGGACACCCTGAGTGGGCAGCGGCCATTGGCGCTGGCGTTCTATCAGCCGCCGGATCAGTTCGATGTGCGCATCGAGTTGAATTTCGATGTGCAATCCCACCAGGCGCTGCTGTTCCCCTTGCGCCGTTTGACCGGCGATTTGTCTGCCTTCCTTTGTGGCCGTGACAGTGGCGTGCAGCGCTTTGACCTGCATCTGGAACACGCCCAGGCGCCCGACAGCGTGATCAAGGTTGGCCTGCTCAGCGCTGAACGTGAACCGGCGATGCTGTTCGAGTTGGCCCGGGGGCGCCTGGAGCAGGTGCAAGTCAGCGCGCCGGTACGTGCCTTTCGTCTGGTAGCCCAGGACCTGCCGGTGTTCGTGCCGCAACGCCAGGACCTGTTCGACGACCGCCCGCAACAGACCTTGCCCTGGGAGCAACTGCGCGAGCGTCTGCGCGCCCGGCTGGGTGATGAGGCGGTGCAGGGCCTGCGTTTTCACGCCGACCACCGCCCCGAATGCGCCTGGCAAGCTGCGACCGACAGCCGCGCATGCCCGACCTTGAACCAGGTGCAACGCCCTGGCTGGTTGCTTGACGAGCCGACTTTGCTGGCCGAGTCGGGCGTGCAAATTTTGATGGGCCCGGAACGCATCGAGTCCGGCTGGTGGGATGACGCCGATATCCGCCGCGACTATTACCTGATCCAGACCCGTGCCGGCCAGCAAGGCTGGGCCTACCGCAGCGTGGGGCAAAACGACGGGCTATGGCTGCAAGGCTGGTTTGCATGAGCTACGCCGAGCTGCATTGCCTGTCCAATTTCAGCTTCCAGCGCGGCGCCTCGAGTGCGCTGGAGTTGTTCGAACGGGCCAAGCGCCAGGGTTACAGCGCCCTCGCGATCACCGATGAATGCACGCTGTCGGGTATCGTGCGAGCCTGGCAGGCGGCGAAAGCGGTGGAGTTGCCGCTGATTATCGGCAGCGAAATGCGCATCGAAAACGGCCCGAAACTGGTGTTGCTGGTGCAGGACCTCAGCGGCTATCAGCACCTGTGCCGCCTGATCACCTTGGCCCGGCGACGTGCCGAGAAGGGCAGCTACCGCCTGCTGCACGAAGACTTCGAACAACCGCTGCCCGGCCTGCTGGCGCTCTGGGTCGCCGAAGACCGTGACACCCAAGCCGAGGTTCAATGGCTGCGCCGCACCTTCGCCGAGCGTCTGTGGCTGGCGGTGCACCTGCACTGTGGTCAGGACGATGCGCGTCATCTGGAGCAGCGCCTGCAATTGGCCGCCAGCCTGCAGATCCCGGCAGTGGCCTGCGGCGACGTGCATATGCATATTCGCGGACGCCGCGCCTTGCAAGACACCATGACCGCCATCCGCCATCACGTGCCGGTGGCCGAAGCCGGCACGCGGCTGCACCCCAATGGCGAGCGGCATTTACGCAGCCTTGAGGCCCTGGCTGCGCTGTACCCGCCAGGGTTGCTCGATGAAACCCTGAGCATCGCCCGACGCTGCACATTTGACTTGAGCCAGTTGCGCTACCACTACCCACGCGAACTGGTGCCCGAGGGCCATAACGCCAAATCCTGGCTACGCGCCGTGACCGAAGAAGGCATCGACCAGCGCTGGCCGCAAGGGGTCGACGCCAAGACCTTGCAGCAGATCAACCATGAGCTGGAGCTGATCAGCGACCTCGGTTACGAAAGCTATTTCCTCACCGTGCACGACATCGTGCGTTTTGCCCGCAGCCGTTCGATCCTGTGCCAGGGGCGGGGCTCGGCGGCCAACTCGGCGGTGTGTTTTGCCCTGGGGATTACCGAGATCAACCCGAGCCTGACGAGCATGCTGTTCGAACGCTTCCTGTCCAGGGAGCGCAATGAACCGCCGGACATAGATGTGGATTTTGAACACGAACGCCGCGAAGAAGTGCTGCAGTACGTATTCCAGCGCTACGGTCGCACCCGTGCGGCATTGACGGCGGTGGTCAGCAGTTACCACGCCGCCGGCGCGGTGCGTGATGTGGCCAAGGCCCTTGGGTTGCCACCGGACCAGATCAACGCCCTGGCCGAGTGTTGCGGGCGCTGGAGTGATGACGCGCCGCCGCTGGAGCGCCTGCGCGAAGGTGGCTTCGACCCGCAAAGCCCGATCCTGCGCCGTGTGCTGACGCTGACTCAGCAACTGATCGGATTCCCCCGGCACCTGTCCCAGCACCCCGGCGGTTTCGTGATTTCCGAATACCCGCTGGACACCCTGGTGCCGGTGGAAAACGCCGCCATGGCCGAGCGCACCATCATCCAGTGGGACAAGGACGACCTCGACGCGGTTGGCCTGCTCAAGGTGGACATTCTGGCGTTGGGCATGCTCAGCGCGATCCGCCGCTGCTTCGACTTGCTGCGCCGCCATCGCAACCAGGACCTGGCACTGGCGACGATTCCCAAGGAAGACCCGGACACCTACGCGATGATCAGCAAGGCCGACACCATCGGTGTGTTCCAGATCGAATCGCGGGCGCAGATGTCGATGTTGCCCAGGCTCAAGCCGCAAACTTTCTATGACCTGGTGATTGAGGTGGCGATTGTGCGACCTGGGCCGATCCAGGGCGGCATGGTGCATCCGTACCTGCGACGGCGTAACAAGGAAGAGCCCACCACCTACCCGTCGCCGGAGCTTGAAGCGGTACTCAAGCGCACCCTGGGTGTGCCGCTGTTCCAGGAACAAGTGATGCAGATCGCCATGGTCGCCGCCGACTATGGCCCCGGCGAGGCGGACCAGTTGCGCCGGTCCATGGCCGCCTGGAAACGCCATGGCGGCCTTGAACCGCATCAAGAGCGCCTGCGCACCGGCATGCTCAAAAACGGCTATACAGAAGAATTTGCCGCGCAGATCTTCGAGCAGATCAAGGGCTTTGGCAGCTATGGCTTTCCCGAGTCCCACGCCGCCAGTTTTGCCTTGCTGACCTACGCCAGTTGCTGGCTCAAATGCCATGAGCCGGCAGCCTTCGCCTGTGCGCTGATCAACAGTTGGCCCATGGGTTTCTACAGCCCGGACCAGATCCTGCAGGATGCGCGGCGTCATCGCTTGCAGATCCGCCCGGTGGAGGTGCTGGCCAGTGACTGGGATTGCAGCCTGGAGCCCATCGACGGTCAGCAACCGGCGATCCGCCTGGGCTTGCGCATGATCTCGGGGTTTCGCGAAGAGGATGGGCGCCGCATCGAAGCGGCGCGTCGGCACCGGGCATTCAGCGACATCGCCGACCTGGACCAGCGCGCCGGGCTGGATGCCCGCGCCCAAGCGCAGCTGGCGGATGCCGGTGCCTTGCGCACCCTGGCCGGCAACCGGCACACCGCACGTTGGGAGGTGGCGGGGGTGCATAAACAGCTGGGCTTGTTTGCCGGCCTGCCCAGCCCTGACGAAGCCGTGGTGGCGCTGCCGTCGCCCACGGTCGGCGAGGATTTGCAGGCCGATTACGCCATGCTCGGCACCACCCTGGGGCCGCACCCGCTGGCGTTGTTACGCGCCGAGTTGCGCAGGCGACGCTGCCGCAGCTCTGAAGAACTGCAGGTGGTGGAGCATGGGCGCAATGTCAGCGTTGCGGGGTTGGTCACCGGCCGGCAGCGCCCAGGCACCGCCAGCGGGGTGACTTTCGTCACCCTGGAGGATGAATTCGGCAACCTCAATGTGGTGGTCTGGCGTGATCTGGCCGAGCGCCAACGCCAGGCGCTGGTGGGTTCGCGACTGCTCAAAGTGGATGGGCGCTGGGAGGCGGTGGGCGAGGTGCGGCACCTGATTGCCGGGCGTTTGACCGACCTGACGGTGCTGTTGGAAGGGATCAACGTGCGCAGCCGGGATTTTCACTGAGGGGGAGTTGCTCAAGGGGCTGCGGATAAGCAATATGCAATGAAACGTTTCATGCGCGCCGGGCTCCAACGATTTATCAGTGCTATAGCGCCGTCCACCCACGCTACTGTTCGTCAAGAGCCGACCATGCAATTTTTATCCAATACCCACGGTTGCGAAGGCTGGGGCGGCGAAATGGCCCAACGGATTCGCGCCTTCGACTGGTCATCGACCGATCTGGGCCCGATCGACAAGTGGCCTTGCAGCCTCAGCAGTACCGTGCAGATGCTGCTGGCTTCGCCCATGCCCATGGTGATGCTCTGGGGGCCGCTGGGGCACATGATTTACAACGACAGTTACTCGGTGTTTGCCGGTGGCCGGCACCCCTACCTGCTGGGCACGCCGGTAGAGCTGGGATGGCCGGAAGTGGCCGATTTCAATCGGCATGTACTCGACACTTGCCTGGCCGGTGGCACCTTGTCCTACCGTAACTTTCCGCTGGAATTGCTGCGCAATGGTCAGCCGGAAGAAGTCTGGATGGACCTTACCTACAGCCCTGTGGCGGACGATAACCAGCTACCGGCCGGGGTTTTGGTGATCGTTACCGAGACCACCGAGCATGTGAAGTCCGAGCGCCTGCGCCAGGAACTGACCCACAATCTTGAGCAACGCGTGGCCGCCGAAGTGCAGGCGCGTTCCGCCGCCGAGGAGCAGTTACGCCAATCACAGAAGCTTGAAGCGATTGGTGGCCTGACCGGCGGCGTAGCCCACGACTTCAATAACCTGCTGCAAGTGATTGCCGGCAACCTGTACCTGCTGGCCCGGCATGAGCCCGACAATCCTCAGGTTCAGCGGCGTATCACGGCGGCCATCGCCGCAGTGGATCGTGGCGCCAAATTGTCCTCGCAACTGTTGGCGTTCGCTCGTCGCCAACCGCTGTCTCCGGCGGTCTATAACCCGCAACGCATTTACGCCGGCCTCGGCGAGCTGCTGCAGCGTGCGCTGGGGGAAACCATTCATATTGACGTGCAACTACCCCAGGACTCCTGGTGCATCAATGTCGACCGCAACCAGCTGGAAAACGCGCTGCTGAACCTGGCGATCAACGCTCGCGATGCCATGAAGGGCGAAGGCGTGATTCGGATAACCGGTGAAAATATCATCCTCAACCCCGGGGAATGCGCGGGCAAAAGTATCAAGCCTGGCGAGTATGTGCGCCTGGCCGTCACGGATATCGGCGTGGGGATGCCGGCGGCCGTCCTGTCGAGGGTGTTCGAGCCGTTTTTTACCACCAAGCGCGAAGGGCATGGCAC
Source organism: Pseudomonas viridiflava (assembly GCF_900591205.1). Lineage (GTDB taxonomy): Bacteria > Pseudomonadota > Gammaproteobacteria > Pseudomonadales > Pseudomonadaceae > Aquipseudomonas. Next base: position 122,829 of record NZ_UUPU01000006.1, on the reverse strand, counting down.
CGGCCTGGGCTTGAGCATGGTGTTTGGTTTCGTCCGGCAAAGCGGCGGGCATGTCGAGGTGTGGAGCGAGGAGGGCAAGGGCACGGTGGTGCAAATGTATTTCCCGCGCAGCCTCGGTGAGGAACACCCTGAAACCCACGACGCCCCTGCGCCTGAAACGGGTGGCGGGGAGACGATCCTGGTGGTCGAGGACAACGAAGACGTGCGCGTGACGGTGGTGGATTTGCTTGAGCAATCCGGCTACACCGTGCTGACCGCCGAAGACGGCGACCGCGCCATGCAAACCTTGCAGAGCGGTGTGCAGCCGGACCTGATATTCACCGACGTAGTGATGCCAGGGCGCGTCAAAAGCACCGACCTGGCCAACTGGGCCCGCGCCCAGGTGCCGCCGGTGGCGGTGCTGTTCACCTCCGGCCACACCCGCGACATCCTTTCCAGCAATCATCTGCTAAGCCCCGATATTCATCTGCTGAGCAAGCCCTACAGCCCCGAAGCCCTGACACAACGGGTGCGCAGCGTGCTTATCGCCCATCAAGGTTGCCCATGACTTCACAGCGCAACATCCCTTCCATCACTGCGCAGCGCCCGGGTTTTGTCCAGGTGCGCGGCGCCCGCGAACATAACCTGCGTAACGTCGATGTGGACATACCCCGGGATGCCTTGGTGGTGTTCACCGGCGTGTCGGGTTCGGGTAAATCGTCGCTGGCGTTTTCCACGGTGTATGCCGAGGCCCAACGGCGCTATTTCGAGTCCGTTGCGCCCTATGCACGACGGCTGATCGACCAGGTGGGCGTGCCGGATGTGGACTCCATCGAAGGTTTGCCGCCCGCCGTGGCCCTGCAACAGCAGCGCGGGACGCCGAGTGCACGCTCCTCGGTGGGCAGCGTGACCACCTTGTCGAGCCTGATCCGCATGCTGTATTCGCGTGCCGGCAGCTATCCGCGTGGGCAGGCGATGCTGTATGCCGAGGATTTTTCGCCGAACCTGCCCCAGGGCGCATGCCCGCAATGCCATGGCTTGGGCCGTGTGTATGAAGTGACCGAGGCCCTGATGGTGCCGGACCCATCCTTGACCATCCGCCAGCGCGCCGTGGCGTCCTGGCCCCTGGCATGGCAAGGGCAGAACCTGCGCGACATCCTGGTGACGCTGGGTTATGACGTGGACATACCCTGGCGCGACCTGCCGAAAAAGCAGCGCGACTGGATTCTGTTCACCGAAGAAACCCCCACCGTGCCGGTGTACGCAGGCTTCAGCCCCGCGCAGACCCGTGATGCACTGAAGCGCAAGCTGGAGCCGAGTTACCAGGGCACGTTCAGCGGCGCACGGCGCTATATCCTACACACCTTCACCCACACCCAAAGCGCGCTGATGAAAAAGCGCGTTTCGCAGTTCATGCAAGGCAGCGCCTGCCCGTTATGCGAGGGCAAGCGCCTGACCCGGGCGGCGCTGTCGGTAAAATTCGCCGGGTTGGATATCGGTGAGTTGTCGCAACTCTCGCTGACCCAATTGGCCGAGGTGCTGCGGCCGGTGGCGGCCGGGGAGGACCGGATGAAACTGTCCGTGGAAAAACGCCTGGCCGCGCAGCGCATCGCCCAGGATTTGCTTGAGCGGGTCAGCACCTTGACCGCGTTGGGCCTGGGTTATCTGTCCCTGGAGCGCAGCACGCCGACGTTATCGTCCGGTGAGTTGCAGCGCCTGCGCCTGGCCACGCAACTGGGCTCGCAGCTGTTCGGGGTGATCTATGTGCTCGATGAGCCATCGGCGGGCCTGCACCCGGCAGACGGCGAAGCATTGTTCACCGCGCTCGGGCGCTTGAAGGCGGCAGGCAACTCATTGTTTGTGGTGGAACATGACCTGGAGACCATGCGCCGCGCCGACTGGCTGATCGACGTAGGGCCGGCTGCCGGCGAGCATGGCGGGCAAGTGCTGTACAGCGGGCCGCCGGCGGGTCTGGCCAAGGTCGAGGCGTCGCAGACCCGCGAATACCTGTTTGCCGAACGGCGCCCGGCGAACCCGGCGCAACGCCAGCCCAGCGCCTGGCTGACGCTGGAAGGGGTGACGCGCAATAACCTCAAGGGCTTGAATGTGGATTTCCCGCTGGGCTGCTTTACGGCGGTGACCGGTATTTCCGGTTCGGGCAAATCCAGCCTGGTCAGCCAGGCGCTGCTGGAGCTGGTGGCCGGCGGCCTCGGCAGCCGGGTAGACAGTGACGAAGAACCGAGCCTGGAATACGACGCTCCGCAAACCAGTGGCGGGCGGATCAGCGGCGGGCTGGAGCATATTCGCCGGCTGGTGCAGGTGGACCAGAAGCCCATCGGCCGCACCCCACGTTCCAATCTCGCCACCTATACCGGCCTGTTCGATAACGTGCGCAAACTGTTCGCGGCCACGCCGGCAGCGAAGAAACATCATTACGATGCCGGGCAGTTCTCCTTCAACGTCGCCAAGGGGCGCTGCCCGAACTGCGAAGGCGAGGGCTTTGTCAGCGTGGAATTGCTGTTTATGCCCAGCGTGTACGCGCCATGCCCGACCTGCCACGGCGCGCGTTACAACCCCGAGACCCTGGCGATCAAATGGCAGGGCCTGAGTATCGCGCAGGTGCTGGGGCTTACTGTGGAGCAAGCGGTAGAGGTGTTTGCCGAGCAGCCTGGCGTGTTGCGTTCGTTGCAGGTGCTGCGCGATATCGGCCTGGGTTACCTGCGCCTGGGCCAGCCGGCGACTGAACTGTCCGGCGGCGAGGCGCAGCGCATCAAACTCGCCACCGAGCTGCAACGCAATGCCCGAGGCGCCACCTTATATGTGCTCGACGAGCCGACGACCGGCCTGCATCCACGGGATGTCGACCGCTTGCTCAGCCAGCTTAATCACTTGGTAGACGCGGGGCATACGGTGGTTGTGGTGGAGCATGAAATGCGCGTAGTGGCGCAGAGTGACTGGGTAATAGATATCGGGCCGGGGGCGGGCGACTTGGGCGGCAAGGTGGTGGCCAGCGGAACGCCGCAGAAAGTGGCCAAGAGCAAGGCCAGCCGCACGGCGCCGTTCCTTGCCCGAGAGCTGACCTGACGACCAACACCATCAACTGTGGGCGCTGGCTTGCCTGCGATAGCGGTACATCAGTCAACGTAGTTTTGACTGACAGTCCGCCATCGCAGGCAAGCCAGCGCCTAGCGTTTTATCCGTGTTTATTCAGGTCGATTTGCGCCTTGGCTTGCTTCACCACATTCTCCAGCGTGAACCCGAATTGCTCCTGCAACTTGGCCAGCGGTGCCGATGCGCCAAAACTGTTCATCACCACTTTGGCGCCGGTCTGGCCGACATAACGGTCCCAACCCAGGGGGCCTGCCTGTTCCACCACCACTCGAGCCTTCACGGCTGGCGGCAATACGCTGTCGCGGTAAGCCTGGTCCTGGTCCTCAAACAATTCCCAGCTGGGCATGGACACGACCTGCGCGGTAATCCCCTCGGCTTTCAATTGCTCATAGGCGGCAACGGCGAGGCTGACTTCGCTGCCGGTCGCCAACAGCAAAACCTTGGGCGCGTCGGCACCGGCCAGCACGTACGCACCCTTGGCGGCACCGGACGCCGCTGCATATTGCGTACGATCCAGCGTCGGCAGCGGCTGGCGCGACAGCACGACGCAACTTGGCCGATGGGTTTGCGCCAGGGCGACCTTCCACAGCTCCAGGGTCTCATTGGCATCGCCTGGGCGCAGGGTCAGCAGCCCCGGTGTGGCGCGCAGTTGGGTCAGGTGCTCGATGGGCTGGTGTGTCGGGCCATCTTCACCCACGCCGATTGAGTCGTGGGTAAACACAAATATCACCGGCAACTCCATGATGGCCGCCAGGCGGATCGGCGGTTTCATATAGTCGCTGAACACCAGAAACGTCGAGGTGTACGGCCGCAGGTAGGACAGCGCCATGCCATTGGCAATCGCGCCCATGGCGTGCTCACGAATGCCAAAATGCAGATTGCGCCCACTGTAGTCGTCGGCGCTGAAGCGCCCGGCACCGTCAAAGGTGAGGTTGGTTTTGGTGGAGGGCGACAAGTCCGCCGAGCCGCCAAGCAGCCAGGGGATTTGCTGGGCAAACGCGTTCAGCACTTCACCCCCGGCAGCACGGCTGGCGACGCCCTTGGCGTCGGCGTTGAAGGTGGGCAGGTCATCGTGCCAATGCTCAGGCATTTCCCCGGCGCGCATGCGCTGCAGTTCGTCGGCCAGTTCCGGCTCGTATTGTTCCAGCTGCGACAGATGTTGGTTCCATGCCTCATACAGCGGTCGGCTACGTTCCAACAGCGCGTCCCGCAGTACCGTGCGCGCCTCATCGGGCACCAGGAAACTGGAATCCTGCGGCCAGCCGTACGCGGCTTTGGTCAGGCGAATTTCTTCATCGCCCAACGGCTCACCATGGGCGGCGGCGGTGTTGTGTTTGTGCGGCGAGCCGTAGCCGATCACGCTGTCGACCACGATCAGGGTGGGCGCGCCGGTGTTGCTCTTGAAGGTTTCCAGGGCTGCGCTCAGGGCCTGCAAGTCATTTGCGTCGGTGACGTGCAAGGTGTGCCAGCCATACGCCTCAAAGCGCTTGATCACATCCTCACTGAACGCCAGCTCGGTGTGGCCCTCGATGCTGATGGTGTTGTTGTCGTAGATCCAGCACAGGTTATCCAGCTTCAAGTGCCCGGCCATCGACGCCGCTTCGCTGCTGATGCCTTCCATCATGTCGCCGTCGCCGCACAGGGTGTAGACGTTGTAGTCGAACAGCACCTGGCCCTCGCGGTTAAAGCGTTGGCCCAGCCAGCGCTCAGCCATGGCCATGCCCACACTGTTGGCGCAACCCTGGCCCAGAGGGCCGGTGGTGGTTTCTACGCCGGTGGTCATGCGGTACTCGGGATGGCCCGGAGTCTTGGAGCCCATCTGCCGGAACTGCTTGATATCGTCCAGGCTGATGGCCTGCTGCCCGGAACGTTTGCCATGGGCATCGACCTCGACCACCCCTGCCAGGTGCAACAGCGAATACAGCAGCATCGACGCATGCCCCACCGACAGCACAAAGCGGTCACGGTTGGGCCAGTCGGGGTGCTCCGGGTGGTAACGCAAAAATCGGCTCCACAGCGTATACCCCACCGGCGCCAGGCCCATGGGTGTACCTGGGTGGCCGGAATTGGCCTTCTGCACGGCGTCCATGGCCAGGGTGCGAAGAGTGTTGATGCATTGGGTGTCGACAGCAGTGGCAGCGTGAGTCATGAAACCGGTCTCCCTCAGGGTGCGATCTACAGTGGAGGGCAGGGGGCGGCAAAGGTTTGATCCCATCCCATGCCGTGCGACGAACGGGAATGGTTTGACCGCAAACATGACAAGACCCCTTGGAATGGGCTAGCTTCAGGGGTGTAGCCATTGATCAACTTGCGGAGGTACGTCATGCCGGTGAAACACGACCTGTATCAGGATTTGGGGTTGAGCAAGGAAGTCGTTCACGAACGCAGGGCGAGCGACAAACGTCTGGACTCGCTGCTCACCCGATACTACGCTGCCGATGGGGAGGTGCTGGAGGCGGAGTCGGCCAAGGCCAGCGATGAGGATGTGGAGAAGCTGAAGAAAAAGCGCTTGTTGGTCAAAGACGAGATTGTGGCGCGGCTGGGGTAACGTGGTCGCGGTAATATTTGTTCAGAATTGCTGAAGGGACAGCATTCACTTCACTGCTTATGATGCGACCCGCCCACCCGGCTCTGGGGACTGTTGCGGCGCAAGGATTGCGCCGGTGAGCCGGGGCGGGCACTCCCGTTACTCATGCAGGCCGAGCATGATCAAAGCGCCCGGCTGAAAACGCTGAAAGCGGGACGTTTGGTTGCTGTCCAGTTGCCAGCTTGGCTAAAGCATCACCTATAGCTGGCGCGAATTTGAAACCGTGGCCTGAGCATGCCGATGCGAAATAAACTGAGTGCAGGTTCTTGGATTTTCCAATCACGAATGACTCGTCCTTGCTCATGGTATAGAGACAGCTTTTAGCTTGAGTAGGTGAATGCTCAAGCTCCGGAAATATTGACCCCACCGTCGCGGCTATTTCGCTCAAATACCTTTTTTCCACGGGAACGCTGTCCCAGTCAGGAGCAGTGGGTGTTTGCTGGCGATTATGAAAACCTATTTTGACGCCGGGTTCATTGCTGACAATTGAGGGAACTCCATAAAGGAGGCCCCCGCCTTCGCACTCGTAGAGAAATACGGGAAAGCGCTCCATTGAGAATAATATTCCTGAGGCGATTTTGGGCATGAACCAGTATACGGGCACCCGTCGGGGCTCCAGATAGTCTGAAAGCTCTGGCATGAGGCGAGTGGTTATCCAGGGGCCTGCTGTAACTATCACGGATCTCGCAACATGAATACGCCCGCTTTGGGTAGTCACGCGCACTCCCGCTGTATGGTTTTCGAGGCTTACAACCGTGTCGCCAAACTCCGTAATGGCTCCAGATCGAACGGCCTCATTGAGCATACTCATTCTTGCGTCTTGAGCCGATAACGCATAAGCACCAGGCTCGTATAAGGCTTGCATTCCATCTGGCACGTTGAATGCCGGGAACGTTTTGCGGATCGTTGATGAAGTCCATACCTTGTGTTCAATGTTGCCTTTCCTGGCGGTTTCAATGCTTCCTGCAACCACGCGGCTTGACTCCGGCCCGATGAAAATTCCTCCCGTGCGCATTAGCAGTTGTTCGTGCGTCACGTGTTCTAACTCATTCCATAATCGGTCTGCGTGGTTGAGCAACGGGAGGTATTTTTCGCCCTCCCAATAAGCACGTCGAAAGATTCTTGAGTTTCCCTGTGAGGACCCATAGCTATGAGAGGGGCCTGAGGCATCAATGCCTAAAACGCGGGAACAGAGGGGGGCGGCTCTCCATAAGGCTGCTGACCCCATAATTCCAAGCCCAATCACAACAATGTCATAGATGTTTTTCATTGTGCATTCTTCTTGTTGGACGTTGCGGATTGATGAGGTCATAAATAATAAGTGTGATCAATAGGCCGGCTATTGAAATGATTAATATCAATGAGGTGTTGGATATTTCTTGTAAGCGTAGCAGTAGCGCCAGGGTAAATAGTGTGAGGGGGAGTATGAACTGTATAAAGCCGGTTAAGGAAAGGGGTATTTTTCCGGTGGCGTAGGAAAACATCAGTAAAGGCACGATGGACACCCCGCCCGCCAGCCAAATCAAATAACTTGATTGGCTAGGCAGTTCGTAAGGCCAGACAACAGGGAGCTCAAACAGGCTGATCGCCAATGCCAGGCAGGCGGTCAGAAATACTGTTTCTATAAGCAAGCCGTTTATCGCATCTAAGGAGGTTGATTTTTTTATAGAGGTGTAGGCGCCCCATGTCGAGGCGATTAGTAGATAAGTCAAATGGTTCAGGTGTTTGGTAGATATTATTAATATGGCAATGGCGCCAAAGGCAATGGCGGTTGATACTGTTTTTCTTGCGACCATGTGTTCGCGGTAAACCACCGCACCCAGTACGATCGAGATGAACGGTGCTAGCAGGTATCCAAGCCCACTCTCCAATAGGTATCCGTTAATCGACGCCCAGATAAAGGCTCCCCAGTTGATAGCGATGAGGATGGACGCAATGGAGTGCAGGCAGATGAGCTTTATTGTGTAATGCTTTAGCTGGCGTGCACGTCGAAATATAAGGATGAAAAATGTCAGTATAAGCGCGGATAGTACAACTCGATAAACGACTAATGTTGTTGATGAGATTTCACCCAGTGTGCGCCAATAAAGCGATGATACCCCCAGGAGAAGGTTTGCCAATCCGGATAGGGTGATTGCCAAGTAGTGGGGATGGCAACTGTTTTGCTGCGATCTCATGTGCGATGCCATATTGGGCTATGGGAGAACTCAATGATTTCATATGACCAATAAATATTTCCGGATTGATCGGTGGCGTAATCAGCTAGCTCTTGTTTAGCCCAGTTTTCGAACTCGTTTTTTAAGGAGTTTCTAAGCCGTTGCCAATGGTGTGTATAGTAAAGAAGTGGAAAGGTATGGCGCTCCACTAGTTTGTATGTTAATGGTGGGGTGTTTTTGTGTTTTTGATTGTATTTGTTCAATATGTCATGTATCCCCACCAGGGAATTGAGTCCTACGATAGCCCGACCTCTGGGGGCAAGATATTTCGGAAGGTCTTGCAGAAAGCGACTAACTACCTCCTCGCCATAGAACATCGAACGAATAGGCAATTGCCCAGACTGAGAGGACATTGCCAATTTTTGAATAAGCGCGCTTGATGGGGTCCGCCAACCAGGTGGGTTGAAGGTAATTGTTTGAAATTGTCTATCAGTGAGGCTTTCGAACAAGTCGCTGACAGAAAAATTAATGGTGCCTTGTTTGAAATTTATACGTTCGTGGATTTTTGCCTGTGCAAGAGACTCTTGAGAGATGTCGCTGGCATTGACGTCGTTATTGCCAAGCCTACGCATTAATAGCGCATGGACACCGCTACCCGTTCCCATATCCAAAAAACTTTTGTTTAAGGTTTCACGGGTGGCTGATTGTACCAGGTAATTGCCAAGCCTCATGCCTGCAAGACTTACTTTGAATACACTTGGTATGTTGATCAGTTTTAGGCTGTGGCCCAGCCCAAAGTAGACTTTGTAAGTGCCATCCGCGCTGTCCGCGTATTCATTCGTTAGGTGATGTTTTCCAGTCGTCCCGTGGTCGAGTAATCCGCGCATGTCTAAGACCTCCTTCCCAATTCTTCCGCACGTACGCGAGCGTGTTTAAGACCGGTCACAATAGTGGCCAGCAACTGTTTGCGATTAAAAAAATTAATTGCCTGCTCCGTGGTTCCTTTAGCAGTCATCACGTGTTCGCAAAGTCTCATGGGGGGCTCCCGGTTTTTGTCTAACAGGGCAGAGGTTCCTCGCAATAGTTGAGTGACCATTAACGTGGCGTCTGTTTTGTCGAAGCCGGAGAGTAGGGCGTACTCTATGAGGGCTGCCGCAAAATATGAAATATAAGCAGGGCCTCCGCCAATCAGCGCGGTGGCATCATCAATAAGTCGCTCATTTTCTATGCTGATAAACAGGCCAAGTCTCGAAAATAAGTCTCGAACTAAAATGTTATTTTCCTGGGTGGTCTCAGGTGCAAAGATCGAAACGGTCACGCCTTCGTTAATGGCGCAGGGCAGGTTTGGCATTGCTCGGCATACTTGTGATGCCTTCAGTTGGAATATCAGTTCTGAAAGTTTTATTCCTGCCATGACTGAGATAATGACCCCAGTGTAATATTCAAGTTGCGGGTTATTTTCTGAAAATCGCCCAAAGGCTTGGGGTGGAATTGCTATTATTATGGCTTCTGAGGTTAATCGGTCGGGTAGGTGTTCTGTCGTTGATATGCCTGCATTGATTAATGTATCCCGGCGGGTAATGTCCGGATCCACAATCTGCAAAGTTATAGTTGGGCTGGATGTTTTCAGTCCAATGGCAATAGCACTGCCCATTGGGCCCGCCCCAATAATCACGGCACTTTTTATCACTGTCATAGCACCTCCCGTTCGACAACAATGTCGTTGCGTGTCGGATGTGCATCAGCTTCGTGTCAAATTGGATTTATTTCAAACTATTGGTTTCTGAAAACCATGTAGTCCATTTCTGTTGGTTTATTCAGTGTGGATAACTGATCACACCGCAGCTTGTTTTCGGAAGTTGAAAGAAGACATCACCCGCTTTGTCTCTGTCGCAAGGATTGCGCCGGTGAGCCGGGGCGGGCACTCTGTTTTCACGCCAGGTTTTTACGCCAGCAGCGTTTTGATGCATTCATCCATGGCGCGCTGCTGCGTCTCGCCGTACAGCTTCAGTTCGTCAATCGTCCTGCGCCCCAGCGCTTTCTCGAATTCGGCCTGGTTCGAATTGGCCGCGTAGTGACTCTGCGCCGCATCCCCCAGGTTTGACTGGAAGATACCCGCCGCGCTCACCGGTAGAAAATCCTCATACACCAACGGTTCCACATCCACGTGGCCGGCTGCGATCAGCGCCTCCAGCGTGCGTGGCTGATCGGCCTGGCCGCGTGCCGCCAGGCCCTTTTGCGTGACGAAGTAGCGGAAATAGGCCAGACCCTCTTCGCGCATCTGCGTGTGGTTATCCGGGAAGGCCCGGAAGTGCTGTTCCATCAATTGCATATAGCGCGTGGCGTTGCCTTCATTGGGGAAGGCGCCCAGCGCATCGCGGGCGGCGTTCAGCAGTTGGTCGTACAGGGCGCGGCCCTTGGGGGTGAGGGCGACGCCGCGCTGTTCGATTTCGCCGAAGCGTGCACTGTGGCTGCCCTGGGCGTCGGTGAAGGCGATGGGTTCGTCGAGGGCTTTGAAGCTGGTCTGGCGCAGCAGGATCGGGCAATGACGGCGGGGTGGCCCTTCGATCACGGCCTTGGGGGTGATGCCTTTACCGGGCATGGCGGCCTGTACCTGGTCGATGTCCAGGGTGCGCGGCGTCAGGTGGTTGATATGCGGGCCCTTGAAGGCCACCACGTCGGCGATCAGGCGGTGCTGGTCGCTGAGTTGCTGGTACTGCGCGCCGGTGACAGTGGCGGTGTGATGCCAGCGAAAGGTTTCCAGGGCCTGGCGGATAAATTCCTCGGCATCCTGCGCGCTGAGGCCGTGGTCCTTTTGCGCTTTTTCGATCAGTGCCAGCGCCCCTGGGGTGAAGATCGAACGCTTGGCCAGGGCGGTTTCGGCGAAGGCCCGCAGTTCGGGGTTTTCGATCAGCTCCAGGCGCAGCAACGAGGTGAATACGCGAAACGGGCTGGTTTGCAGCGAGCGCTCATGCACGGCGCGAAAGGCAGTGGAATGCACCGGCACACCGGCCGGGGTCAGGTCGTAGTAACCCACCGGTTGCATGCCCATCACGGCAAACAAGCGGCTGATGGTCGACAGTTCTGCAGCCGTGCCCAGGCGGATGGCGCCGTGGCGTTCCATGTCCAGGCGCTGGATTTCGCCGGTACGCTGCAGCTGTTGCGCCAGGGCCGGTTGGGTGTCGAGTACGCGGCTGTTGGTCTCGGCCACCAACGCCATCAGCGCGCCATACAGCGGAACTTCATCTCGGTACATGTCGGACATGGCCTTGGAAAAGCCCTTGCGGATCTCGTCGGGGCTGACATGTGCGGTGGTGTGCATAGAAAAATTCCTGATAGCTAGGACGGTGATGGTGGCCTAATGGTGGATTTTGTTGAGCTGCAGGCCAGCTTGCAAACGAAGATTCCTCTGGACTTCATTCTGCAAATGAATGAGATGACCTGAATATGACAAAAATCAGCCACCTGGAAATTTCATTTTTCGGGGTTTTTCCTAACTAATTCTTCACGGAGCAAGCCCCGGTCGGCATGAAAGAATCGTCACGTTCGCAAGGATGAAAACGTCGTTTCGCAGATCGCACACATAAAAATATGTTTAGGGGCCGTCGTTAATGAAAATTTCTACACTGGCGTTGTCAATCACCGCCGCCGTTCTTGCACAACAGGTTTACGCAGATGATTTTGGGCTCGGCTCCCTGGGCACGGGCAACGGTCACAGCGGTTTCCTCGAAGACAGCCATGCGGCTATCAGCTCGCGGACCATGTATTACAGCGCGGATAACCGCTCGGGGACCAACAACGATCTGCGCGAAGCCGCCACAGCGCTGCGTTTTGACTACAAGTCCGGCTACACCCAAGGCACCCTTGGCGTTGGTTTCGACGTCATGGCCTTCGGCGCGCTGCGCCTGGACGGTGGCGATGGCCACGCCGCGGGCCCTGGCCTGTCGGGCAACGGCAACAGCTTCTTCCCAACCAAGAACAACGGCACCGAACCTGCCGACTCTTTCGGGCGTGCAGCGGGCAACGTGAAATTCCGTATTTCCCAGACCGAGTTGCACCTGGGCGGTGGCTTGGCGCCGGTGTTGCCGATCCTGGTGTCCAACGACAGCCGCGTGGCGCCGCAAACCTTTGACGGCGGCATCCTCACCTCGAACGACATTCCCAACGTCACCTTCACCGGGGGTGAGCTGAATCGCGCCGAAGGCCGTGCCTCCAGCAACTCCACAGGGTTGAGCGTGGCCGGTGGCCAGCGTGACAGTGACAGCTTCAAGTTTGGTGGTGTGGACTACAAACCGTTCGGTTCTTCCGACAACGCAATCGCGAAAAACCTGACGTTGCAGTACTACTACGCCCAACTGCAAGACTTCTACAAACAGAACTACTTCGGCCTGGTCCACGTGCTGCCGTTGGGCAATGACCAGTCGTTCAAGACTGATCTGCGCTACTTCGACAGCTCCAGCGACGGCAAGAACGGTGAGGCCGGCTACCAGTTCAACAACAACGGCGGCTACGCCAAGCACGCCAACGAAGTGGACAACAAGACCTACAGTGCGGCCTTCACCTATCAGTTGGGCGGCAGCAGCCTGATGCTCGGCCACATCGGCGTGGGTGACGACGGCGGCTTTGTGTGGGTGAACCAGGGCAGCCTGGCCGACCCGCATGCACAAGGCGCCGGGGGCAGCGACTTCTACCTGTTCACCGACGCCGTGGTCGGCCAGTTCTCCCGCGCAGGCGAGCAGGTCAACTTTGGGCAGTATTCGTATGACTTCAAGGCATACGTCCCTGGCCTGAAGGCATCCGTGGCGTACCTGGATGGTTCGGACATCAAGTCGAAGGTGGCCGGTGGCCCTGACCAGAAAGAAAACGAAACCGACTTCCGTCTGGACTACGTAGTGCAGGCCGGTCCTCTGAAGGGCTTCGGCACTACCTTGCGTACCGGTACTTACCACGGCAAAAACACCGGCACCGCCGATCAGGATCAAACCCGCCTGATCTTCAACTACACGTACGCCATCTTCTAAGTCTTCATGTGCAACCGGGCGTCATTGGGTTCTACACTGCTCGTCACCTGACAGGCGATGGAGGACCCAATGACGGCCACGCCCGACAACCGAATTCTGCAAACAATCGAAGGCCAGCGCCTGGCGACCCAAGGCGCCGAGCGCTGGCGCGAGTGGGGCCCCTATTTAAGCGAACGCCAATGGGGCACGGTGCGCGAAGACTACAGCGCCGATGGCGACGCCTGGGCTTACTTCCCGCATGAGCATGCGCGCAGCCGCGCCTACCGCTGGGGCGAGGACGGCCTGGCCGGTTTCAGCGACAAGGCGCAACGCTGGTGCCTGGGCCTGGCCCTGTGGAACGAGCGCGATGCAATTATCAAGGAACGCCTGTTCGGCCTGAACAACGCCGAGGGCAACCACGGTGAGGACGTCAAGGAACTGTACTTTTTCGTCGACGGCGTACCGAGCCATGCCTACATGCGCATGCTCTACAAATACCCGCATGCGGCTTTTCCCTACACCGACCTGATCGCCGAAAACGCGCGACGCGGGCTGGGTGATGCCGAGTATGAAATCCTCGATACCGGCGTGTTTGAAGACAATCGCTACTGCGACATCACCGTTGAATACGCCAAGCACCAGCCCGACGAGATCTATATGCGCGTCACCGTGCACAACCGCTCGGATCAGCCGACGCGCCTGCAGGTGTTGCCGCAGCTGTGGGCGCGCAATGACTGGAGCTGGACCCATGACGCAGCCAAGCCGCAGTTGACGCTGGAGGGGGATCGGGTGCTGGCGCGTCATCGTGAGCTGGATGATCGGTCTCTCAGCGTCTGGGGCCAGGATGGCGTGGAGTGGCTGTTCTGCGAGAACGAAAGCAATTTTCCCTTGCTGGACGGCAACCCGGCGCCGGGACCGTTCAAGGATGGGATCAACGATTACCTGGTGCAGGGCGCGGACACGGCGATTCGCCGCGACGCCGGGACCAAGGTCGCTGCGCGTTTCATCCTTGACCTGGCGGGCCTCGAAAACCAAACCGTCTACCTGCGTTTTGCGCCCGTGACAGCGCCCGAGGTCAATGCGCGCAAGCTATTGGAGCAACGTCGCCAGGAAGCGGATGACTTTTACGCCGCCCTGCAACACGGCTTGAAAGACGAGGATGCACGCAATGTGCAGCGCCAGGCGTTGGCCGGTTTGCTGTGGTCCAAGCAGCTCTACTATTTCGACGTGAACCAGTGGCTCGACGGCGACCCGGCCCAGCCCGCGCCGCCGCCCGAACGCCTGCATATCCGTAATACCCATTGGCGGCATTTGTCCAACTTCGACATCCTCTCAATGCCCGATACCTGGGAATACCCGTGGTACGCCTCCTGGGATCAGGGCTTTCAGGCCGTGGCCTTGGCGCTGATCGACCCAGGGTATGCCAAGCAACAGTTGTTGTTGCTGGTGAAGGACCGGTTCATGCACCCCAATGGCCAGTTGCCGGCCTATGAGTGGCGTTTCGACGATGCCAACCCACCGGTGCATGCCTGGGCCAGCTGGCGCGTGTATCAGCAGGACAAGGCAATGACCGGTGTAGGCGATATGGATTTTCTTGAGAGAATCTTCCACAAGCTGCTGCTGAATTTTTCGTGGTGGGTCAACCGCAAGGATGCCGAGGGGCGCAACCTGTTCCAGGGCGGATTCCTGGGCCTGGATAATATTGCCTTGTTCGACCGCTCGGCCACCTTGCCGCCGGGGTATCAGCTGGATCAGGCCGACGGCACCGCGTGGGTCGCGGCCTATGCACTGGACTTGATGCGTATCGGGCTGGAGCTGGCCAAGCGCAATGCGGTGTACGTCGATATTGCGGTGAAGTTTTTCGAGCATTTCCTGTATATCGCCGGCGCAATCAACCGCGTCGATGAGAGTGCCGAAGGGTTGTGGGATGAGCAGGATCTGTTTTTCTACGATGTACTGCACCGCCCCGACGGCCAGAACGAACCGGTGCGCCTGCGCTCCATCGTCGGGCTGATGCCGTTGTTTGCGGTGCTGGTGCTGGAGCAGCGCGAGCATGAGGGCCTGGAGGGGTTGCGTGAGCGACTGCTGGGTTTCATGCACCACCGGCCGGACCTGGCCAAGCTGGTGTCGCGCTGGAACGAGCCCGGGCAGGGCAACCGCCTGCTGCTGGCGTTGCTGCGTGGTGAGCGCACCAAGGACTTGCTGCGGCGCATGCTCGATGACAGCGAGTTTCTCTCGGCGTTTGGCGTGCGTTCCTTGTCCAAAGCCTTCGCCGAGGAGCCGCTGGCATTGAAGATGAACGGCGATACCTTGTGCGCACGCTACCAGCCCGGCGAATCCGACTCACGCTTGTACGGCGGCAACTCCAATTGGCGCGGGCCGTTGTGGATGCCGGTGAACTACATGCTGATTGAATCCCTGCGCGAATTTCACCGCTACTACGCGGACAACTTCTCGGTGGAGTACCCGACGGGCAGTGGATACCTGTCATCCCTGGAGGAAGTGGCCGACAGCCTCAGTCAGCGCCTGACCGGTTTGTTTCTACGCGATGAAAACGGGGTGCGGCCTTCGATGGCGGGGTATGCGCTATTGGAGGCCGACCCGGCCAGCCGTGATCTGGTGTTGTTCCATGAGTATTTCCATGGCGAAACCGGGCGCGGGTTGGGCGCTTCGCACCAGACGGGGTGGAGTGCGTTGGTGGCGCTGCTGCTGCAGTCCAAAACCTGAGCACCACCACCTGATGTGGCGTTGATTTCGAGATTGTCGACAAAAAAAATCCCGCCTGAAAAGGCGGGATCGGGATTCAGGGTTACCCGTGAATCAGGAAGGGAACAGCTCGCTCAGTTTCATGGCCAGCATCATGTCGCCTTCGGCGCGCAGCTTGCCGCCCATGAAAGCCTGCATGCCGTCGGTCTCGCCGCTGACGATGCCTTCCAGGGTTTCGCCATCCATTACCAGGGTCACTTGGGCGTCTGGGTTTTCGCCTTCCAGCAGTTCGCAGGTGCTGTCCTTAACGACCAACGAGAAATTTTTGCTTTCGTCGATACGGAAACCGAACACCAGATCCAGGCCGGCAGCAGCGGCTGGGTTGAATTTGGCTTTCATTGCTTCTACAGCTTTGGCTACTTCAGTCATGGTTTCGATCCTTTAGGGTAGAGTCCAGTGACCTAGGGGTCACGGTTGGCCGCAGTTCATCGGAACGTGATGAGCTGCGGCGCCTTCAACAGTTGCAAGTGGGTATGGCTGTTGAAGGAAGCCAGTGCCACCTCGCGACCGCGGAATTTCAGCTGGTTAAGCGAGGTGTTAACAATTTGCCAGTTCAGTTCAAAAGCCTGCGCGGCAGGCATCCGGGTAATCAGGTGGAGCAGGGCAGTAATGGTGCCGCCGGAGGTGAATACCGCGATTTTCTGCGCGTTGTCCGCCGCTTCAAGAATACGTTGCAGGCCGCCCTGGACCCGCTCCACGAACCCCAACCAGCTTTCCAGCCCAGGCGGGTCATAGGTGCCGGCCAGCCAGCGTTCGATGATCAGGGCGAAGATGCGCTGGAACTCGCTGCGGTTTTGCGCGGCGTTGCGCAGGATATCCAGGGCATGCGGCTCAGTGGTGAGCAGGTCGGGGAGCAGGGCACGGATGATCGCTTCGCCATCGAACTCATTGAAAGCCGTGTCGATTTCCAATGGCGGAACCGCTAGCCCGAGGGCGCTGTATTGATCGAACGTGGCCGTGGCGGTGTGCTGCTGGCGACGCAAATCGCCCGAGACACAGCGGTCGAACGTGAGGCCCAGGTCCGCCAAATGGCGGCCGAGCACTTGCGCCTGTTCCACGCCGATGGGCGACAGGACGTCATAGTCGTCTGCACCGAAGGAGGCTTGGCCATGTCGAATCAGATAAATGCTGCCCACGTCCGTTTCCCGGTACGTTGAAGGTCTGGCGAGGTTATGAGGATGCCGAAGAGCTGTCAATGAAAAAACATACGCTTGTTTTAAAAGCGCGTTGGAGACGCGCTGCTGGCGGTTTGATGACTGGCCCGAACGCAGTGCCGCCGGTATGCTGGGGCAATCCGCGCGTGGCGCACTGCACTTGTAAGGAGCAACATGGATTTTCTGGCTGAATACGCAAGCTTTTTGGCGAAGACCGTGACCCTGGTCGTCGCCATCCTGGTGGTGTTGATCAGTTTCGCCGCATTGCGCAGCAAAGGCCGTCGCAAATCCGCCGGGCAGTTGCAGGTCAGCAAGCTCAATGATTTCTACAAGGGGCTGCGTGAGCGCCTTGAGTCGAGTTTGCTCGACAAGGACCAGCTCAAGGCCCTGCGCAAATCCGAAAGCAAGACCGAGAAGAAGAAGGGCAAAAAGAAGCCTGAGGCCAAGCCGCGGGTGTTCGTGCTGGATTTCGATGGCGACATCAAAGCCTCGGCCACCGAGAGCCTGCGCCATGAAATCACCGCGTTGCTAAGCCTCGCCACCCCCAAGGATGAAGTGGTGCTGCGCCTGGAAAGCGGCGGCGGCATGGTGCACAGCTATGGCCTGGCGTCGTCGCAACTGGCGCGTATCCGCCAGGCGGGCGTGCCGTTGACCGTGTGCATCGACAAGGTGGCGGCCAGCGGCGGCTACATGATGGCGTGCATCGGCGAGAAAATTATCAGCGCACCGTTTGCCATCCTGGGTTCGATTGGCGTGGTGGCGCAGCTACCCAACGTCAATCGGCTATTGAAAAAGCACGATATCGACTTTGAAGTGCTGACCGCCGGTGAGTACAAACGCACGCTCACGGTGTTCGGCGAAAACACCGAGAAGGGCCGTGAGAAATTCCAGGAGGACCTGGATATCACCCATCAGCTGTTCAAGAACTTTGTCTCGCGCTACCGCCCACAGCTGGCAATCGACGACGTGGCGACCGGAGAAGTGTGGCTGGGTGTTGCAGCTCTCGACAAACAACTGGTCGACGAGCTGCAAACCAGCGACGAATACCTGGCCACCAAGGCCAAGACCGCCGAGGTGTTTCACCTGCACTATGCCGAGCGTAAAAGCCTGCAAGAGCGCGTGGGCCTGGCGGCCAGCGGTTCGGTGGACCGTGTGTTGCTGACCTGGTGGAGCCGGTTGACCCAGCAGCGGTTCTGGTAGGCCAGTACTGAAAATGTAGGCAATCCCTGTGGTAGGGGGCTTGCTCCCGAGGGCGGTGGCTCAGTCAACACAGCTGTTGCTGACACGCCGCCATCGGGGCAAGCCCCCTCCCACATTTAGATCTCAGTTAGCAGAGAGGGCGGTGTCACTACGGGTATTGGGTTGCGCATCAACATCCCGACCACCAACGCCCCCAGCAGCCCCAACACCCCCGCCACCCACAACACCGCGCTGAACCCTCCCACAAACGCCTGCCGCGCCAGCGGTTGCACCAATGCCTGTGCCGGTTCCGGCAACAAGCCCAGCGCGGCGGGCATATCCCCGGCCACCACCCGCGACGCAATCGCCGCTGCCTGCGCCTGCCACTGCGGGTCGATACTTGCTCGCAGCAACTGCTCGCTATGGCTGCTCAACAGCGCTCCATACACGCCTATTGTCAGCATGATCGCGCTGAAACGCATGGTGGTGCTCATGCCCGAGGCCATTCCAGCACGGTCTCGTGGCACACAGGCCATGATGTTTTTCTGCGTGTCGCCATTGAGCAACCCCGCCCCGGCGCCCGTTACGGCAATCGCCAGGGCGAAGGGCTGGTAGCCGCCGGCATCCACCGCCCAGGCGCTTAGCAAGTTGCCGCAGCCGACGAGGGTCAAACCGGTTGCCATCATTGTCGAAGGCGCAAAACGCACCGCCAAGCGTGCGCCGATGCGTGGGCAGATCAGCATGGTCAGGGCAAAGGGCAACATGCCCAGGCCCGAGGCGATCGCGGAGAAACCCAGGCCGTTTTGCAGGTAAAACGGCAGCAACGTCATCATCACCTGGGCGCAGCCAGCGTAGGCAAACATCCCCAGCAGGGCACCGATAAAACGCGGATGTCGCAACAGTTGCAAGTCCACCATGGGCCGCGGCTGCGCGCGCTCCACGCATACGAATACGCCCAGCAATACTGCTCCGCCAATCAGGCGGGCGTACGTCAGCAGGTTATCCCAGCCGATGCGGTTGGCCTCGATCAACCCCCAGATCAGGCACAACAGGCTGGCGCTGAACGTCAGGCTGCCCCACGGGTCGAGGCGGGCGGATTGGGCGTCGCGTGATTCGGGAATCGCCCGCAGCACCAGCGCCATCAACCCCAGGCCCACGGGCACGTTGAGGTAGAAAATCCAGCGCCAGCCCAGGTATTCGGTGATCAAGCCACCCAAGGTCGGCGCAGCAGTCATCGCCACGCCCATGCATGCACCCCAGAACGCCCAGGCTTTGGCGCGCTCCACTTCATCGTGAAAGGTGTGGCCGATGGACGCGAGGGCGGACGTCAGCAGTAACGCCGCACCGACGCCTTTTACCGCACGGGCAATGTCCAGAAACAAAGCATTTGGCGCGGCGCCACAGCCCAGGGACGCCAGGATGAAAATGCTCAAGCCCCAGATCAGGGTTTTTTTCCGCCCAAAACGGTCGGCGATGCTGCCGGCCGGCAGTAACAGGGCGGCGAACGCCAGCATGTAGGCGCTGACCACCCACTCGATGTCGGCGAAGTTCGCACCCAGGTCGCGGGCGATACTCGGCAGGGTCACGGCGACGATATTGGTATCGAGCACGATCAGTGAACAAACGCCTGAGGCGGTCAGCAGCGTCAGGCGCGGACTCACCCGGCTCATGCTCGAATTACCTTGCGGGCAATACGGAAAAGAAGGTTGACGGACATCGCAAAGGCTCTCTAATGTGGATGTTCTGTGAGCTTATGCCTGGCGATTACTTTCATTGTTAGCTGGGTTGGAGCACTTCATTACCTTTGAGCTAATCCAACTCATGGACATCCGCCATTTCCGCTACTTCCTGGCCGTTGCCCGGCAGCGAAATTTCACTCGCGCCGCCGAGCAATTGGGCATCGCACCGCCGACGTTGAGTCGTCAGATTCAGGACATGGAAACCGCGTTGGGCACACGCTTGTTCATTCGCCAACAGCGCGAAGTCAGCCTCACTGAAGCCGGAGCGGCCCTGCTGATCGAAGCCGAAGCCACCGTGCGCCAATTCGAATTCGCCCAACGCAATGCGCAACGTGCCGGGCGTGGGGAAATCGGGCATATCGAACTCGGCTATGTAGCCTCGGCGGTGTACGCCGGGCTGTTGCAACGACAGATGCAGGCATTCAGCCTGGCCTTTCCCGATGTGAGTGTGAATGTGCGCGAGTGTGCGATGGCTGCGCTGCCAAGCGCTATTGCGGACGGGCGGTATGACATTGGCTACATCCGTTCGCCGATGACCCTGCCGGAGGGTGTCGAGGCCGTGCGCCTGGACAGCGAAGGGTTTGTGCTGGCGCTGCCGCAGGGTTCATGGTTGCTGGGGCTCAAGGCTATCGGTTGCAAGCACCTGCAAAACGAGACGTTCATCTTGCCGGAGCAAATCAGCGGCACGCTGCACGTCGCGGCCCAGGGTGGTTTTGCGCCACGTCTGGGGGCGCAGCCGGGCGGGTTGGTCGCGGTGGTGGCCCTGGTGTCGTTAGGGCAGGGCGTGGCCGTAGTACCGGCGTCGATGGTCGGGCATGTGAGTTTGCCGGGCGTGGTGTATCGCTCGATTCAGGGTAACGAAGCTTCATCGTGGTTGTCGCTGATTCACCGGCGCTTTGAGAAAGCGCCGGCGGTGGTGCGTTATATCCAGCAGGTCAAGCAGATGGCTAAGCTGGAAGCTTGATCGCGGCGGGTTGGGTGCTTTGCGGGTTAACTGGGTTGCTTCTTTCGCGAGCAAGCCCACCCACATTCGAGCGCATTCCAAATACTGAAACTCGATCACAGGTGGGGCTTGCTCGCGAAACAGCCCTCTGGGGGCACTACACCAACCGCGGTTGAACCGAATCCGCCAGCCGCGTAAGGATCAGGCAGCACGACACGGCCCCGGCATCCAGTACCCCCAGCGAGCGCTCGCCCAAACGGCTGGCGCGGCCGATTTTGGCCACCAGGTCCTTGGTCGAATCGCGCCCTTGTGAGGCAGCGGTTTTCATCGCCTCCAGCGCATCGTTGAAGGACGCACCGCCCGCGTGCGCACGCTCAAAGGCTTCAACTGCCGGAATCAGCGTGTCCATCAAACACTTGTCGCCCACGCCCGCTTCGGTGATGTCCTGCAACGAGGTCAAACCGCCGCGCAACAAGTGGGCAAAGGTCACGGCGTCGATGTCTTCGCTGCCGCGCACCTCATCGGCCATGCCGATAAACAGGCTGCCATACAACGGCCCCATCGAGCCGCCGATGCCTTCCATCAGGCTCAGGGTCAGTTCATCCAAGGCTTCGGCCAGGGTCAGTTGGCGGCCTTCGATGCTGCGCCCGCAATGGGCGAAGCCCTTGGCCATGTTGATGCCGTGGTCGCCGTCGCCAATCGCGCCGTCGACTTCGCTGAGGTATTCACGGTTGGCCACGATCACGCTGACCAGGTCGGCGACGATGGCGCTGCCGTCACGGGTGGAAAAATGCTCGCTCATGGTTCACTCCGCCTGGGTCATGCCGATAGAGCGGCAAGGTTGGTCGATCAGGGTTTTAAGCTCGGCATCGAGGCCCAGCAGGGTCAGGGTCACGCCCATCATTTCCAGCGAGGTGAAGTAGTTGCCGACGTAGCAGCGGTGAATCTTCAAGCCCTTGGCATTCAATTGGCGTTCCACTTCGGCGTAGAAAATGTACAGCTCCATCACCGGTGTGGCGCCCAGGCCGGAGACCAGCACTACTACGCTGTCGTCCTGGCTGAAATCGCGGTCGGCCAGGATCGGCGCGAGCATGCGTTCGGCCATGGCGGCGGCGGGCTCGATGGCGATCACTTCGATGCCCGGTTCGCCGTGATGGCCGATACCCAGCTCCATCTGCCCATCGGCGATCTGGAAATTCGGCTTGCCCACTGCCGCGATGGTGCAGGGCGTGAGGCCAATGCCAATCGAGCGGCAGTTGTCGACGGTTTTTTGGGCGACGCGAATCACGCCATCCAAATCGTAATGCTGGGCGGCGGCCGCACCCCCGATCTTCCACATAAAGATCTCCCCGGCCACGCCGCGCCGCTTGGCGATATCGGCCTTGGGCGCCGACGCTACGTCGTCGTTGGCAACCACGGTGCGGATGCGCATGTCTTTGCTGGCGGCCATTTTCATTGCCAGCTTCACGTTCATGTTGTCGCCGGCATAGTTGCCGTACAGGCAGGCCACGCCAGCGCCATGGTCGGCGGCGCGCAAGGCGTCGAAAAAGCTCTTGGCGGTGGGCGAGGAGAACACTTCGCCGACGGCTACGGCGTCCACCAAGCCTGGGCCGACGTAGCCGAGAAAGGCCGGCTCGTGGCCGGAGCCGCCGCCCGTGACGATGCCGACATGGCCCTTGTTCGACGGCTTGGCTTTGACGATCACCCGTGGGTTGGCCTCGAATTGACGCAGCTCGGGGTGCGCGACCAGGATGCCGCGCAGCATGTCCTCGACCACTTGGTCCGGATCGTTGATGACTCGATTCATAACGCGGGTTCCTGTTCTTGTTCTAAAGGGCAACCATAATCCAGTGTGGGAGCGGGCTTGCTCGCGAAAGCGTTGGGTCAGTTGACACATTCGGCACTGATGTACCGCTTTCGCGAGCAAGCCCGCTCCCACATTTGGATGCATGGTGTTCTTAGGGTTCGAGTACAACCTTGAGCGACTTGTCCCCGCGTTCCATCACTGCAAACGCTTCCTTGAAGTCCGCCAGTGCAAACTTGTGGGTCACCACGTCGCGCATGTCGATCTTGCGGTTGCCGATAAAGTCGATGGCGCGCGGGTACATGTACGGCCCCAGGTGCGAGCCCAAAATGTCCAGCTCTTTGCGGTCGCCGATGATCGACCAATCTACCGTGGCCTCATCATTGAACACGCTGAATTCGACGAAACGCCCCAGCTTGCGCAGCATCGCCAGGCCCTGGTTAACGGCCTTGTGGTGCCCGGTGGCCTCGATATAAATGTCGCAGCCATAGCCGTCGGTGATCGCGCGGATTTTGGCCATGACGTCGACTTCAGCCGGGTTCCACACTTCGTCGGCACCCATGCGCAAGGCGAGGGCGGCGCGTTCGGGTTTCATGTCCAGCACGATGAGTTTTTTCGGGTTACGCAAACGTACGGCACCGATGATGCCCAGGCCCAGGGTGCCGGCACCGGCCACCACCACGACGTCGTCATGGTCGACGTTCGCGCGCTCGGCGGCGTGCAGCGAGCAGGCCAGCGGCTCGATCAGAATGGCTTCATCGGGGGCGATGGACTCCGGCACTTTGTGGATGATGCCTTCCTTGGTGAAGATCATGTATTGGGCCATGGCGCCCTGAACATTGTTCTGGAAACCATACAGGTCATGTTTCTGGCACATCCAGTACTGGCCATGGTTGCAGAAACGGCAGCCCCAGCACGGCACGATCTGCTCGGAGATCACCCTGTCCCCGACTGCCACGCCGCGCTTTTGCGCACCGGGGCCGAGGGCGACCACACGGCAGACGAATTCATGCCCGGGGATCATCGGCGGCTTCACGTAGCGCGGTTGTTCGGCGTCGCCCCAGAATGACGGCGCGCCGCGGTAGGTCTTGATGTCGCCCATGCAGATGCCGCACAGCTCGACCTTGGTGAGGATCTCATCGGGGCCGGGCGTGGGCACGTCGACCGTTTCCAGGCGATAGTCTTCCGGGCCATGGCAGACCACGGCCTGCATGGTTTTCGGGATGCTCGGGGCGAGTTGTTCAGGTGTGCGTTCGGTGACAGTGGACATGACAAAACCTCACGACAAAAAATGAATTACTGAATGCTGTAGCCGCCGTCGATCACCATGTTGGCGCCGGTGATCATTTGCGCGGCATCGCTGAGCAAGTACAGCGCCAGCCCGGCGATTTCTTCCGGTTGGGCAAAGCGGCCGGCCGGGATTTGCAACCTGGCTTTTTCACCGACCTCGCCGGCCCAGGCTTTCTTGCCCAGGGCGGTCTCGACGATGGTCGGGGAGATGGCGTTGACGTTGATCTGCGGCGCCCATTCCATGGCCAGCACTTTGGTCATGCCGACGATCGCCGCCTTGCTCGCGCAATAGGCCACGTGGCGATCCAGGCCGATCACGGCGGCTTGCGAGGCGAGGTTGACGATGCGCCCGCCGCCGTTGGCAAGCATGTGTCCGGCGCAAGCCTGGGCGACGAAAAAGCTCGCCTTCAGGTTGATGTCCAGGGTGGTGTCCCAGGCGCTTTCACTCACAGCGATGGCCTTGTCCAACAGCACCACGCCTGCGCTGTTGATCAGGTAATCCAGGCGTTGGAAGTGTTCGAACACCTGGTCGATGGTGGTTTGTATCTGGCTGATCTGGCCGAGGTCGATGGCGATGCCCAAGTGCTCGGCGCCCAGCCTTGCGGCGACTTCTACCACCGCTGGGTCGCGGTCGAGCAAGGCCACGCGTGCGCCGCGTTCTGCCAGCAGGCTGGCGCAGGCCAGGCCGATCCCGGCGGCGCCGCCGGTGATCACCGCGCAACGGCCGGTGAGGTCGAAGGCTTGGTTCCAGAATCCAGACATGCATGACTCCTCTTTCAAAAGCACTGGAGGTCCAATGTGGGCGCTGGCTTGCCTGCGATGCGGGCGACTCGGTCTTTCAGTCAAACCGAGGTGATGCCATCGCAGGCAAGCCAGCTCCCACACTTGACCCTGTTTCAAGGTGAAAGCTACTTACCGCCACTGACTTGTTTGTACAGCGCATCGGCGTTGGCATTCGTCACTGGCACCCAGGGCAGAATGTAGTTCTTGGCCGTGCCATCACCCCATTTCAGGTCTTTGGTGTAGCGCTCCCAAATGACCGATTGCGGCTTGTAGTCTTTGCCGGCCAGCGCACGCAGTGCTACGTCCAGTGCGCCTTGGGACTGGGCCTGGGCGTCTTGCAGGAAGGTGGTGACTTCGTCTTTCTTCGCTGCCTGGATCGCATCCGGCATGCCGTCGATGGAGGTTACCGGCACATCTTTGGACGTCAGCCCGTGGGATTTGAGGGCTTGTACCGCGCCGAGGGCCATGTCGTCGTTTTGCGCGATCACGCCGTTGATGCCTTTGGGGTGCGCGTTCAGCCAGTCCTCGGTGAGGGTCAGGGCCTGGGCGCGGTCCCAGTTGGCGGTTTTTTTCTCGATGATCTTGATGTCGGGGTGTTTGCTGAGCACTTCCAGCTCACCTTTTTCCCGATCAATCTGCGCCGACTGGCCGATCGGACCCTGGATGATCACCACATTGCCTTTGCCGTTGAGCTTGTCGACCATGGCCTGCGCCTGCAGGCGGCCGCCTTCCACGTCGTCGTTGCCGACGTAAGGCACGGAGGCATCGGCTACTTTCGTGTTGGAGGCGATGACCACCACGTCATTGCTCATGGCTTGCTTGACCGTACCCACGCCGGCCTTGGTGTCGATGGGCACGAACAGAATGGCGTCGTAGTGTTGGGTCACCATGTTTTCGATCTGGTTGTTCTGGGTCAGGGCGTCGTAGTTGCCGTCAAACACCGTCAGTTGCACGGTGCCGTCCTTGACCGCCGGGTGTTCTTTCAGCTCGCGCACCCAGTTCTGCATGAACTGGCCTTTGAGGCCGTAGACGGCAGCGCCGATCTTGTAGGTCTTGCCGTCGGCGGCAAAGGCAATACTGCTGGCGAGCAGGGAGAGAGCCGCTGCAGCGGCCAAGGTTGTACCCAGTTTCATAAGTAGAACTCCGGTTATTGTTGTAGGTCGTTCTCTAGCGTTTTTTCTTGCGCCACACGTCGATCAGTACCGCGAACACGATGATCAGGCCCTTGGCGACCTGCTGGTAATAAGAGGACACGCCGAGCAGGTTCAGCCCGTTGTTGATCACGCCGATCAACAACGCGCCAAACAGCGTGCCGACAATGCTGCCGGTGCCGCCCGACAGGCTGGTGCCGCCGATCACCACGGCGGCAATCGCGTCCAGCTCATAGGAAACCCCGGCCTGAGGCAGGGCGGAGGTGGTGCGTGCTGACAGCACTACACCGGCCAACCCGGCGAGCAGGCCCGAGACCACGTACACCGAAAACATCACCTTGCGCACGCCGATCCCGGAAGTGCGTGCGCTCTTTTCATTACCACCGACCGCGTACACGTAGCGGCCGTACGTGGTGTAGCGCAGCACCATCCAGAAGATCAGTGCGACGACCGCGAAGATCACGATCGGCACACCAATCGGGCCGATCTTGCCGATGCCCAGCGCCAGATACGCATCGGGCAGGTCCGTGATCGGGCTGCCGTCGTTGAGGATAAAGGTCATGCCGCGCGCGATGCTGAGCATGCCGAGGGTGGCCACGAATGGCGGGATCGACAGGTTGGCGACCATAAAGCCATTCACCACCCCAAGCATGGCCCCGGCGAACATCCCGGCGCTCACCGCCGCCAGCAGGCCGTAGCCCTGCGTCGCAACCATGGCGCTGCACAAGCCGGCAAAGGCCAGGATCGAGCCCACCGACAAGTCGATGCCTTTGGTGAGAATCACGTAGGTCATGCCCACAGCGAGGATGCCGTTGATCGAGGTCTGGCGCAGGATGTCCATCCAGTTGCGCCAGGTCATGAAGTATTCGCTGGAAAACGCCATCACCACGCACAACAGGATAAACACCAGCGGCAGGCCGAAGCGGTCGAGGGACAGGCGCAGTCGATTGCGCGGTGCGGTGGTCATGGGGGCGGCGATGGTTTTGGCATTCATGAGGCAAGACTCAGCAAGGCTTCCTGGGAAAGGGCGGTGTCGGTGCTGATAGTCACCAGCCGACCGCCTTTGAATACGGCGATGCGATCACTCAAGTGCAGCAGTTCCGGGGCTTCCGACGACACCACGATGGCAGCGCCACCGGCACGCACGAACTGGTCGAGCAGGTGGTAAATCTCCTGCTTGGCACCTTCATCAATGCCGCGGGTGGGCTCGTCACACAGCAGGCACACCGGTTCGGTCGACAGGCATTTGGCGAGCACGACTTTCTGCTGGTTACCGCCGCTCATGGAGGCCACCGGCAGTTCCAGGGAGGTGGTTTTGATCTGCAGGCGCTTGACCATGTCTTCGGCCAGTTGGGCTTCCTTGCGCGCATTGATCAGCGACCAGCTCGACAGGCGCTTATAGGCCGACAAGGCAATGTTGGACAGAATGCTGCTGGTGACTACCAGGCCGCTGTCTTTGCGGTCTTCGGTGACCAGCGACACGCCCGCATTGATCGTGGCTTTGGGCAAGCCGATCGGCATCGGTTTGCCTTGCAGGGTCACGCTGCCGGAATCTGCAACCGTGAGGCCGTAGATACAGTTGAGAAACTCGCTGCGTCCCGAGCCCATCAGGCCGTAGATGCCGAGAATTTCGCCCTGGCGCAGCTGCAGGCTGATGTCGTGGAACTCGCCGTTGCGGCTCAGGTTATCCACTTGCAGGCAGGTGGTGGCCGCGCATTCGCGGCCGACCTTGTGGTCGATGCGGGTCAGTTCCTGGCCGACGATGCCGCGCACCAGATGGTTGCGGTCGATGTCGGCCATGCGCCCGCTCTCCACAAAGGCGCCGTCGCGAAAGATGCTGTAGTCGTCGGCGATCTGCGCCAATTCGCTCAAGCGGTGCGACACATACACGATGCCGGCGCCACGCGCGGTCAGGCGGCGGATGGCCTTGAACAGGGTTTCGGCCTCGCGCTCGCCGATGGCGGAGGTGGGCTCGTCCATGATCATCACCTGGCAGTCATGGCTGAACGCCTTGGCGATTTCCACCAATTGGATCTGCGCCACGCTCAGGCGGTGCATGGGGCTGGTGGCGTCGACGTCGAATTCCAGGCTTTCGAGCAGCTCGCGGCTGCGGCGGTTGAGGGTTTTGCTGTCGACAATGCAGCCGGCGCGGCGCGGTTCGCGGCCCAGCCAGATATTTTCGGCGACGGTCATATAGGGAATGGGTTCCAGCTCTTGGGTGATCATCGCGATCCCCGCCGCCAGGGCTTCACTCGGGCGGTTGAACTGTACGGGGTTGCCGTTGAGCAGGATGGTTCCGGCGTCGCGTTGGGTGATGCCCATCAGGATGCTCAGGAACGTCGATTTGCCTGCGCCGTTGCCGCCGCATAACGCATGGACGCTGCCGGCCCGCAGACACAGGCGCCCATCGCGCAGGGCAGGCACCCCGGCGTAAGCCTTGGCGACGTGTTCAGCCTGGAGCAGTAATGGCGTAGCCATCGGCGTGTCCTCGTGCTGTGAATTCTTATTAGTGGCACAGTCGTGTTTCCCTGTGAGCATATGTGTATCAAATGAAATTCTGATCAGTCAATCTCTTTCACTTAAAAGGTGTAAATGTCATCCGTAGCGTCAATAAAGCCCATTTAAAGGGCTTTGACTGCGGGGTCAGTTAAAACATGCTTGACAGCGGGGGCCGAATGCACGCGAAATGAATGAGAGAAATTTCACTTAATGATCATTTGATCAGCCTAAAGCACGACCACGGCAGCGGAGCCAGACGCCATGAACACACCTTTCCCGGTGGCTATCGGATGTGATGAAGCGGGTTTTGAGCTCAAAGAGCTGTTGAAGCGCCACATCGAGGCGTTGGGTTACCCGGTGACCGACTTCGGCACCCATTCCACCGCGCCGGTGCTGTACCCGGACATCGCACTGGCCGTGGCCACCGCCATTAATGCCGGGCAGCAGCGCCTGGGCGTGCTGGTGTGCGGCACCGGGATCGGCATGGCGATCTCGGCCAACAAGGTGTTGGGCATTCGCGCGGCGCAGGCCCATGACACTTACTCGGCGGAGCGGGCGCGCAAGAGCAACGATGCGCAAATTCTCTCAATTGGTGCACGGGTGATCGGCGCCGAGTTGGCCAAAAGCATCGTCAAATCGTTTCTGGAGTCGGAGTTCGAGGCGGCGCGTTCCGGGGCCAAGGTCGAGCGTATCAATGCGATCGAGCGCGATGGGCATCAGTAGTGGACGGAACGGGGCAAGAGTCGGGAGAATGCGCCTTTGACGCCGAAACGGAAGCCCGTCCCCATGAGTGACAGTACCCAGCGCATTGCCAGCGATATCGATCAGATGACCGAAGTGGCGATGCTCTATTACCTTGAGAACGTCACTCAGGAGGCCATCGCCAAGCGCTTCGACCTGTCGCGGGCGAAAGTCAGTCGCTTGCTCAAACGTGCGCGCGATGAAGGCATTGTCGAGGTGCGTGTGCTGCAGCATCCGGCGATGAACAATGAGCTGGAGCAGGCGCTGGTGGAGCGCTTCAAGCTCGACCGCGCCTTGATTGCTGTCGACCACAGTGACCCCGACACCCAGCGTTCAGCCGTCGCCAGCCTGGTCGCCAATTACCTGAACAAAACCTTGAGCGACGGCATGATCGTCGCCGTAGGCATGGGGCGTAATGTTGGGGCGGTGGCCGATAACGTGTTTTTGCCGGTGACGCGCAACTGCACATTTGTGTGTGCCATCGGCGGTTCGCTCAAGGCCGGCGAATACATGAACCCTGACCATATCTGCCGGCGCCTGGCCCTGCGCTTTGGTGGCGAGAGTGAAAGCTTGTACGCGCCGGCATTGGTGGCAAACCCGGAGTTGCGTGGGGTGTTGATCAACAATGACACGGTGCGCTCAACGCTGGATCGTGCGCGGCGGGCTGATATTGCGCTGATCGGTATCGGCGACATGAGCGAGAACAGCAACATGGTGCGCATGGGCTGGTTCTCGCCGCAGGAGATTGCCCAGGCGCGGTTGTCCGGTACGGTGGGCGACATGATGGGTTACGACTTTATCGACATTCATGGGCAGCCGGCGGTCAACGCGATTCAAGGGCGGGTGATCGGGTTGACGGTGCAGGAGCTGTTTCGCATTCCGGACGTGGTGGCGATCGCGAGTGAGAACACCAAGGCGGCGGCGACGCTTGGGGCGTTACGCTCGGGGGTGATTAATACGCTGGCGACGACGGTGACGAATGCGCATACGATTTTGGCGCTGGATGATGCGACGCGCAAAGCCTGACACGACGCAGGGCAAAATGTGCGAGCAGGTTTGTGTGCGGGGGGCTTGTGGTGAGAGGGGTTGCGCCGCGTTGGGTTTCGAGGCAGCCCCTGAACCTGCTGGCCGAATTCTCCTGATGCTGCGCGTCGACTCAACTGGGGCTGCTGCGCAGCCCAACGCGGGCAAGCCCGCTCGCCACAGGTGGGTTTGCTTCACAGGTAGTTCTGTTTCAGAGGTGGCTTTGCTTCACAGGTAGTCCTGTTTCAGAGGTGGGTTTGCTCTACAGGTAGTTCTGTTCCAGGGGGGCTATTGTGAAGTGTGTGTTGGGGTTACAGATTTTGTAATAGTTTTGCGTTGTAGGAAGTTTAGGTTTTGATTGTACGATTTAAGTCCTTTTCTAATTGCAGGACTTGCATGAACGCCCTCTCGGAGCCTCCCAGTCGTCTTTCCCCAAGACATCCGCTGCCGCTGTTCCCGCTCAAGCACCCCGTATTCCGACTGCTAACCTTGTCCCGGTCCACTGACCGCGTTTTGCCGTGTCCGGCATTCTGAAACCTATCAAGAGACTTTTTAAATGGAATGGTTAGCGGATCCAACGGCCTGGCTCGGCCTGTTGACCTTGATTGTGCTGGAACTGGTGCTGGGCATCGACAACCTGGTGTTTATCGCGATCCTGGCGGACAAGCTGCCGCCGGAACAGCGCGACCGGGCGCGGTTGATCGGTTTGTCCCTGGCGCTGCTGATGCGCCTGGGCTTGCTGGCGAGTATTTCCTGGCTGGTAACCCTTACGCAGCCGCTGTTCGAGGTGTTCGACAAGAGCTTCTCCGGCCGTGACCTGATCATGCTGTTTGGTGGTGTGTTCCTGTTGTTCAAGGCCACCATGGAATTGCATGAGCGCCTTGAAGGGCATGTAGCGCAGCGCAGCGGCAATGTGGCGTATGCGATGTTCTGGCCCATCGTGGCGCAGATCGTGGTGCTCGACGCGGTGTTTTCCCTCGACGCGGTGATTACCGCGGTCGGCATGGTGGATGAGTTGGCCGTGATGATGATCGCGGTGATCGTGTCCATCGGCCTGATGATCGTGGCGAGCAAGCCGCTGACCCGCTTCGTCAATGCGCACCCGACGGTGATCATGCTGTGCCTGGGCTTCTTGATGATGATCGGTTTTGCCCTGACCGCCGAAGGCTTGGGTTTCCATATTCCGAAGGGTTACCTGTACGCGGCGATTGGTTTCTCGATCCTGATCGAGGTGTTCAACCAGATTGCCCGCTCGCGTCGCAAGAAATCCGCGCAAGGTGTGTTGCCGGTGCGTGAGCGTACCGCCCATGCGGTGATGCGTTTGCTCGGTGGTCGCAGCCTGGCGGTGGAAGAGGTGGGTGAAGAGGTGGCCGACCTGCTGGGTGAGCCGGATGCTGCGCAAGGCCCGCTGTTCGACCGACGCGAACGGGTGATGATCAGTGGCGTGCTGCAATTGGCCGAGCGGCCGATTCGCAGCTTGATGACGCCGCGGGCCAAGGTGGACTGTATTGATCTGGCGGACGATCCCGATACTATCCGCCTTAAACTGATGCATTCGTCCTACTCGCGGCTGCCATTGATCCGCAACGGTGCTGTGGATGAGCCATTGGGCTTCGTGCACAAGAAAGAGCTGCTCAAAGAGTACCTGGCCGGCAACGAGCCGAACCTGGAACACCTGGCGCGCCGAGCGATCAACCTGCTGGAGAGTTTTTCGATCCTTAACGCTCTGGAGCAGATGCGCCAGGAGTCGACCCACATCGCGTTTGTGATCAACGAGTTCGGTGACTTCATGGGCGTATTGAGCATGACCGATATTCTCGAATCCATCGCCGGCGAATTGCCGGATGCCAGCGAGATCGAAGGGCCGGATATTGTCGAGGAGGGCCAGGGTTTTCGCGCCAATGGCGCGCTGAACCTGAACCTGGTCCGCCAGCGCACCGGCTTCAAGGCTGCCGCGACCGAGGACTACCAGACCCTGGCGGGCCTGGTGATGAGCTTGCTGGATCGCTTGCCGGTGGTCGGCGACAGCCTGGAGCATGAAGGCTGGCGCCTTAGCGTGGCGGCAGTGGAGGAGCGACGGGTGACACAGGTGCTGTTGGCGCCTGCGGCGAGTCAAGCGTAAACAGCCCCTTGGTTCGTGGAGTGATAGAGGCTTATAGGTATAGATCGAGTGGAAGCTCGGGAAACGGTGTGCCGTTGACGAAGTGGCTGAAAACTGCGTCCAGATACTGTTCCTGATCTTCCGGGTGACCGATGCCCATGAGTTTTTTGACCTCTTGGGTATCTCGGTACACCACCAGGGTCGGTGTACCAATCTCTCCCAATTCGTCGATTTTCGGTGTTTGTCGGGTGTCCAGAATCAGGCTTCTCACGTTGCCGGTGTATTTACCGCAAATACGTTCAAACCGCTTATGGGCGCCCTGGCACGCTGCGCAGTACTCGGAAACAAACAGCACGAAAACCAGCGGATGTTGATTCACGATCTGCCGGTATTCTTCGGCATCATTGATAACCGTGTGTAAAGCACCCATGGCAATCTCCTTGTGTACCCACCGAAAGGGTTCTGCTGGGTACGCTAAATCGCGAGATCACCACCGTCTACTGTCAACCTTCACAGGTAGCCCGCTTTACACATCGTTCTCACGCTCCACGCGTTCGCGGGCCTTGCGCGCCTGACTCGCGCATTTCTTGTATTCCTCATTGTCCCGGGCCGCCTTGGCCCGGCGATAGCCATGGTGATTCTGGCTGGTGTAGTTGGTGCTGAAGGCTTCCTTGAGCTTTTGCAGTTCTTCTTTGCATTCGCGGCGATCATTACTGGCCGAGGCACTGCCGGCCGCCAGTAGGCCAAGCAACATAAGGGTAAGACTGAATTTCATCAGGGCAAGGTCCTTGTCGACAGGCATGCGCCAAGGCTAGTCCACTCTCAGCATTCTGCCAAACAGCGCCTTTGTGGCGAGCGGGCTTGCCCGCGTTGGGTCGCGTAGCGCCCCCAAAAATGGGCCTGCTACGCAGTCCAACGCGGGCAAGCCCGCTCGCCACAAAGGAAGGTGTAGCCACGCACTCCTGTAGTGCGCGGTAACGGCGTATGAGGCGCTAAGTAGCAAAGTGCTTGCAGCGGCTGGCACAGCGCCTTATTCCATCAAAATTTTATCTATCTGATTTAGAACAGCTTTATCCCCGTTATAGGTTTCTGCTACCGCGTGTGGCACACTTTCTGCTGTCTATTCCGTTGTTACATACTAAGTTCCGGTATAGCGGAATACACAACTCCTGGAGTGCTTGTCATGCATCACCGACCTTCCGTGTTTAAAGCGTGTGTTTTTCTCTTCGCCGCATCGGCTTCCCTCGCCAGCATCGTGCAGGCGGCGGACAGCAAGCTCGATGATGTGCTCAAACGTGGGCACTTGATCGTGGGTACAGGCAGTACCAATGCGCCGTGGCACTTCCAGGGAGCGGATGGCAAGTTGCAGGGGTTTGATATCGACATCGGCCGCATTGTGGCCAAGGGTTTGTTCAACGACCCCAGCAAGGTCGAGTTTGTGGTGCAGTCGTCTGACGCACGGATTCCCAACCTGCTGACCGACAAGGTCGACATGAGTTGCCAGTTCATCACCGTCACCGCCAGCCGCGCTCAGCAAGTGGCCTTTACCCTGCCGTATTACCGCGAAGGCGTGGGCCTGCTGTTGCCGAACAACAGCAAGTACAAGGAGATCGAAGACCTGCAAGCAGGCGGCGATGGCGTCACCGTGGCCGTGTTGCAGAACGTGTACGCCGAAGAGCTGGTGCACCAGGCGTTGCCCAAGGCCAAGGTCGACCAGTACGACAGCGTCGACCTGATGTACCAGGCGGTGAACTCCGGCCGTGCCGATGCCGCCGCCACCGACCAGTCCTCGGTCAAGTACCTGATGGTGCAGAACCCGGGTCGCTACCGCAGCCCGGCCTACGCCTGGAGCCCGCAAACCTATGCCTGCGCCGTCAAACGTGGCGATCAGGACTGGCTGAACTTCGTCAACACCGCGCTGCATGAAGCCATGACCGGTGTGGAGTTCCCGACCTACAAGGCGTCGTTCAAGCAGTGGTTCGGTGTGGATCTGCCAGAGCCTGCGATTGGTTTCCCTGTTGAATTCAAGTGATTCGGAAAAAACCGGGGGCGCCCCCAAGGCGCCCCATTTAGGTACTGCTGACCATGAACTATCAGTTGAATTTTGCCGCCGTCTGGCGCGACTTCCCCAGCTTGCTGGCGGGGCTCGGCCTGGGCCTTGAGCTGGCGCTGCTGTCGATCGCCATCGGCTGCGTGATTGGCCTGCTGATGGCCTTTGCCATGCTGTCCAGGCACCGTGCGTTGCGCATTCTGGCGTCGGTGTATGTGACGGTTGTGCGCAATACGCCGATCCTGGTGCTGATCCTGTTGATCTACTTTGCGCTGCCCGGCCTGGGCATCCGCCTGGACAAGATCCCCTCGTTCATCATCACCTTGTCGCTGTACGCCGGCGCCTACCTGACCGAAGTGTTCCGCGCCGGGCTGCTGAATATTCCCAAGGGTTTGCGCGAAGCCGGGTTGGCTATCGGCCTTGGCGAGTGGCGTATCCGCGCCTACATCACCGTGCCGGTGATGCTGCGCAACGTGTTACCTGCGCTGTCGAACAACTTTATTTCGCTGTTCAAGGACACCTCGCTGGCGGCGGCGATTGCCGTGCCGGAGCTGACCTATTACGCCCGCAAGATCAACGTCGAAAGCTACCGGGTGATTGAAACCTGGTTGGTCACGACCGCGCTCTATGTGGCTGCCTGCTACCTCATTGCCATGCTGCTCCGTTACCTGGAACAGCGTTTGGCGATCCGTCGTTAAGGAAGGTTTCCATGTACGAATCCCCAAGCTGGCTGCATGAGTTGTGGATCGCCCGGGACACCCTTTGGGCGGGGTTTCAGGCCAGTGTCTATGTGTCGGCCCTGGCGATTATCTTTGGCACGCTGATCGGTATCGTCGCCGGGTTGATCCTGACCTACGGCAAGTTCTGGATGCGCGCGCCGTTTCGTCTGTATGTTGACCTGATCCGTGGCACGCCGGTGTTTGTGCTGGTATTGGCGTGTTTCTACATGCTGCCGGCGCTCGGTTGGCAGATCACTGCATTCCAGGCCGGTGCGGTCGGGCTCACGTTGTTCTGCGGCTCCCACGTCTCGGAAATCGTGCGCGGCGCGTTGCAAGCCATTCCCCGTGGGCAACTGGAAGCGGGCAAGGCGATTGGCCTGACGTTCTATCAGTCCCTGGGCTACGTGCTCTTGCCGCAGGCGCTGCGCCAGATTCTGCCGACCTGGGTCAACTCCTCAACGGAAATCGTCAAGGCGTCGACCTTGCTCTCGGTGATCGGCGTGGCCGAGTTACTGCTGAGCACCCAGCAAGTCATCGCACGTACCTTCATGACCCTGGAGTTCTACCTGTTCGCCGGGTTTCTGTTCTTTGTCATCAACTACGCCATCGAGTTATTCGGGCGCTACATTGAAAAGCGGGTGGCCTTGCCATGAACCAACCTCAAACCAACCAACCGCTGCTGAACATTCGCGGCCTGCGTAAACAATACGGTCAGGTGGAAGTGCTCAAGGGCGTCGACCTGTCCATGCAGCGCGGCAACGTGGTGACGTTGATCGGCTCCAGCGGCTCGGGCAAGACCACGCTGTTGCGCTGCGTCAACCTGCTGGAAGAGTTCCAGGGCGGGCAGATCACCCTGGACGGCGAGTCCATCGGCTACAGCGAGATCGCCGGCAAGCGCGTGCGCCACCCCGAACGAGTGATCGCCCAGCATCGCGCAATGACCGGTATGGCGTTCCAGCAATTCAACCTGTTCCCACACCTTACGGCTTTGCAAAACGTCACCCTCGGCCTGCTCAAGGTCAAGAAGATGGGCAAGGATGAAGCCGTGGCCCTGGCCGAAAAATGGCTGGAGCGCGTCGGCCTGCTGGAGCGGCGCAATCACTTTCCCGGTCAGTTGTCCGGCGGCCAGCAGCAGCGCGTGGCGATTGCCCGCGCCATTGCGATGAACCCCAGCCTGATGCTGTTCGACGAGGTGACCTCGGCCCTCGACCCCGAGCTGGTGGGTGAGGTGCTCAGCGTGATCAAGGGCTTGGCGGAAGAGGGCATGACCATGTTGCTGGTCACCCACGAAATGCGCTTTGCCTACGAGGTGTCCGACAAGATCGTATTCATGAACCAGGGGCGGATTGAAGAGCAGGGCACCTCGAAGGACATTTTCGAACGCCCGCAATCGCCACGCCTGGCGGAATTTTTGAAGAACATTCGTTTTTAATCAGGAGCATTTTTATGAGCATTACTCGTTACGGCACCGGCAGCACCGCCGGCGGCGGCCAGCCACGTCCTTTTGCACGTGCGGTGGAAGCGGACGGCTGGCTCTACGTCTCGGGCCAGGTGCCGGCGGTGGACGGTGAAATCATCCATGGCGGCATCGTCGAACAAACCCGCCAGACCCTGCGCAATGTGGTCGCGATTCTTGAGGAGGCCGGCTTTGAGCTCAAAGACGTGGTGCGCGTCGGTGTGTGGCTGGAAGACCCACGGGACTTCTGGAGTTTCAACAAGGTGTTCGGCGAATACTTCACCCCGGAACACGCCCCGGCACGGGCCTGTGTGCAGGCAAACATGATGGTCGATTGCAAGGTCGAGATTGATTGCGTGGCGTACAAGAAAAAAGGCTAAATGCCCCACTCTTGAGACCACTGAAAATCCAATGTGGGAGCGGGCTTGCTCGCGAATGCGGTGTGTCATTAAACGCACCTGTGACTGACCCACCGCATTCGCGAGCAAGCCCGCTCCCACAGGGGTTCACCGTGCAGCATCATCACTATGACCGGACCGACACTGCCATGACCGAAGACACCATCAAACGCCGCGCCAAAGGATTGGACCGTGCATTCGATATCCTCGATTTTCTCAAGGAAATCGGCCAGCCCCTGCGCCCGAATGATATTGCCAGCGGTATCGGCAGCCCAAAATCCACGGTCTACGAATTGGTCGCGTCCCTGCTGGAGCGACGCATCCTGGAAACCGTCGGCAAGGACGGTCACGTCTACCTCGGCCGCCAGCTGTACTTCCTCGGCCAGGCGCACTTGCGTCACTTCGACTTGACCCGCGAGGCCGACCACGCCTTGCAGGAAATCGTCAGCCAAACCCACGAAACCGCGCAGATGTGCCTGCTCAACGGGCGCAAATACACGGTGGCGCTGATGCGTGAGGGCGAGCGGCATTTCCGGATTTCTTCGGACATCGGCGAAAACGCACCGATCCCGTGGACCGCGTCCGGGCGCCTGTTGCTGGGGCATTTAAGCGACCAGCAGATCATCGACCTGATCGACCACGACGACTTCATCCTGCCGGACGGCCAGCGCCTTGCGCTGGAGACCTTCCTGGCGCAGATCCGTCAGGCAACCCTCGATGGGTTCTTTTCCTTCGACAGTGTGGCCGACACCTTCACCCATTGTTTTGCCGCCCCGGTGCGGGACGCGCAAGGCATCAGTATTGCGACCCTGTGCATCGTTGCGCCACGCGCCGATGCCATCAACAACTACAACGACTATCGCCGGGTGTTGATCGAAAACGCCAACAACCTGGCCCGTCGTATCAACGAATAGGAGCTTTTGCATGTCTGCCATCAATGCCGTTGAAAAGGGCGCCGCCGCTGTCGGTGCTCACTTGGTCCGCGACGTCAGCCTGCCGGCCCTGGTGCTGCACCGTGACGCCCTGGAACACAACATTCGCTGGATGCAGGCGTTCGTCAGCAACAGCGGCGCGCAGCTTGCGCCGCATGGCAAAACCAGCATGATGCCGGCGTTGTTCCAACGCCAGATCGCGGCGGGCGCCTGGGGCATTACCCTGGCCAACGCGGTGCAGACCCGCGCCGCTTACGCCGGTGGTGTGCGCCGCGTATTGATGGCCAACCAATTGGTGGGCGCGCCGAACATGGCACTTATCGCCGACCTGCTGGCGGACCAGGATTTCGACTTCCATTGCATGGTCGACCACCCGGATAACGTCGCCGACCTCGGCCTGTTCTTCGCCGCCCGCGGCCTGCGCCTGAACGTGATGATCGAGTACGGCGTGGTCGGCGGCCGTTGCGGTTGCCGCAGCGAGCAGGAGGTGCGCGACCTGGCCAAGGCGATCAAGGCCCAGCCGGCCCTGGCCCTGACCGGTATCGAAGGTTATGAAGGCGTGATCCACGGCGAGCACGCCATCAGCGGCATCCGCGACTTTGCCGCCAGCCTCGTACGCCTGGCGGTAGACCTGCAAAACAACGGCTCCTTTGACCTGCCCCAGCCTATCGTCACCGCCTCGGGTTCGGCCTGGTATGACCTGATCGCCGAGTCATTTGAGCAGCAGAACGCTACCGGCCGCTTCCTCAGCGTGCTGCGCCCCGGCAGTTACGTGGCCCATGACCATGGGATCTACAAAGAGGCGCAGTGCTGCGTGCTCGACCGTCGCAGCGACCTCAATGAGGGCCTGCGCCCGGCGCTGGAAGTCTGGGCCCATGTGCAATCGCTGCCCGAGCCTGGTTTTGCGGTGATCGCCCTGGGCAAACGTGATGTGGCCTACGACGCGGGTTTGCCGGTGCCGCTCAAGCGCTACAAGGCCGGGATTCTGCCTGCAGAGGGCGATGACGTGAGCGCGTGCAAGGTCACCGCCGTGATGGACCAGCATGCGTTCATGACCGTCGCGCCCGGGGTTGAGTTGCGCATCGGCGACATCCTCTCGTTCGGCACTTCCCATCCTTGCCTGACGTTCGACAAGTGGCAGGTCGGCTGCCTGGTGGATGAGCAGTTGCAGGTAGTCGAGTCTTTGCAGACCTGCTTCTAGACCGAGTCGCGGCCATCGCAGGCAAGCCAGCTCCCACATTGGAAGGTGTTCACAAATCCGAATGTGGGAGCTGGCTTGCCTGCGATGAGGCCATCAGCCACACCAGAGATCACAAGGCATGAACACACAACCGCGCATCGCCCTGATCGGCGAATGCATGATCGAACTGCAACACCGCGCCGACGGCAGCCTGCAACAGAGCTTCGGCGGCGATACCCTGAACGCGGCGGTATACCTGCGCCGCGAGCTGGGCGATATCGGCACGGTCGACTACGTCACCGCCCTGGGCGATGACAGTTTCAGCGATGCCATGTGCGCGCATTGGGCACAAGAGAGGCTTGGCCTGG
The DNA here is from genome assembly GCF_900591205.1 of Pseudomonas viridiflava. Lineage (GTDB taxonomy): Bacteria > Pseudomonadota > Gammaproteobacteria > Pseudomonadales > Pseudomonadaceae > Aquipseudomonas. Next base: position 83,720 of record NZ_UUPU01000006.1, on the reverse strand, counting down.
CGATGGTCCAGCGCCTGCCCGGGCGTTTGCCGGGGTTGTATTGCATCCAGACGGATGCCAATGGCGAACGCAAATTCCTCTACTGGCGCAATGAAGCGGCCGCCCGCGACTGCTTCACCACGCCGACGGCCGAGCCGATTCTGGCGGCGTTGCCGGACTACGACGTGGTGTATTTCAGCGGCATCACCCTGGCGGTGCTGGGCGAAATCGGGCGTGAGCGCTTGCTGCAAGCCCTGATCGAAACCCGCCGTCGCGGTGGCCGGGTGGTGTTTGACAACAACTACCGACCGCGCCTGTGGGCCACGGTGGAGGCTGCCCGCGAGGCTTATCGCAAGGTATTGGCCGAAGTGGATATCGCCTTGCTGACCGAGGACGACGAATGTGCGCTGTTCGGTTACACCGACAGCGAACAGGTGTTTGCGGCCTACACGGCGATTGAAGAAGTGGTACTCAAACGTGGTGCGGATGCATGTTTGATCCGCTGTGACGGCCAGCGTTTTGCCGTGCCGGCGTTGAAGGTGGCGAAGGTGGTGGATACGACGGCGGCGGGGGATTCGTTCAGTGCGGCGTATCTGGCCGCTCGGCTCAAGGGTGATTCGCCGCAAGAGGCGGGCTTGGCCGGGCATCGGTTGGCGAGTCGAGTGATTCAAGTGCCTGGGGCGTTGATTCCAAGATAGGCAGTGAATGGCCGCCTGCGGCGGATCGCGGGCAACCCCCCTGCATCCTCCAGTTGAAATGCGGTCAACTGTGGGAGCGGGCTTGCTCGCGAAAGCGGTCTAAAGCCAAACACTCAGTCGCGGTAAAACACCTGCACCAGGTGATACCCGAACTTGCTCTTGATCGGCCCGTGAACCACCTTCACCGGCTTCTTGAAGATCACCGCATCAATCGCCCCCACCATCTGCCCCGGCCGCACTTCACCCAGATCGCCGCCGCGCTTGCCGGACGGGCAGGTGGAGTACTTCTTGGCCAGCACATCAAACGCTTCGCCCTTGGCAATGCGCTGCTTGAGCTGTTCGGCTTCTTCGCTGGTTTTCACCAGGATGTGACGGGCTTGGGCTTTCATGTTGTTACCTGGCAACGGTCAAACGTAAGGGCGCGCGATTATGCCTGAACTCATTCATCGACGCTGATCATGCTGCGGATTTTAGTCGCCAGCAGGTCGATGGAAAATGGCTTGGCAACCATGTCCATGCCGTCCTCGAGGAAGCCCTGGCGCTCGGCGGCCTTTTCAGCGTAACCGGTCATGAACAACACCTTGAGGCCCGGTCGATGCTGACGGGCGATTTCCGCCAGCTGCCGGCCGTTCATGCCGGGCAGGCCGACGTCGGTCACCAGCAGGTCCACGCGCAGGTCCGACTCCAGCAGCGGCAACGCGGTGCGTGAATCGGCGGCCTGGTGGGCGGTGTAGCCCAACTCATCCAGCACGTTGACCACCAGCATACGCACCGCCGGGTCGTCCTCGACCACCACCACCGCCTCACCGGCCAGTGCCAGCGGCGCTTCAGTCAAGTGCGCCGGCAGGCTGCTTTCCAGCGCCGTGCCATGCAGGCGCGGCAGGTACAGGCGCACGCAGGTGCCCTGGCCGGGTTCGCTTTGAATCGTCACATGGCCACCGGACTGCTGGGCAAACCCATAGATCATCGACAACCCAAGGCCCGTGCCCTGGCCGATGGGTTTGGTGGTGAAGAACGGGTCGAACGCCTTGGCGAGGATTTTCGGCGCCATACCCGTGCCGTTGTCGCACACGCCAAGCATCACATAATCGCCGGCCCGAACCGGTTCAAGGGTGGTGATGTCGGTGCCGTCCAGGTAGCTGTTGGCGGTTTCGATCAGCAGTTCACCGCCGTCGGGCATGGCGTCGCGGGCGTTGATCACCAGGTTGAGCAGGGCGTTTTCCAGTTGGCTGGCGTCGGTGTTGACCGGCCAGATGTCCTGGCCCAGTTGCACCTTGAGCGCGATATGCGCGCCCTTGGTCCGCCGGAACAGATCCTCCAGGGACGCTACCAACTCATTGGGGTCGAGCGGGCGACGGTCCAGCGACTGGCGCCGCGAAAACGCCAGCAGCCGGTGGGTGAGGGCGGCGGCGCGATGGGCGGAGGACACCGCAGCATCGGTAAATCGGCCGATCTCCTCGCTGCGCCCGGCGGCGATATAGCGCTGCATCAGGTCCAGGCTGCCGATGATGCCGGTCAGCATATTATTGAAATCATGCGCGATGCCGCCCGTGAGCTGGCCCACCGCTTCCATTTTCTGCGCATGGCGCAGCGCATCTTCAGCGCGCTCGCGTTCGAACATCTCGTTCTGCAAACGCTGGTTGGCTTCGGCCAGCGCGTGGGTGCGCTGGGCCACGCGTTCTTCGAGGTTTTCGTTGAGGTGGCGCAAGGCTTCTTCGGTGAGTTTGCGTTCGGTTTCGTCGATCACAAAGATGTAGAAACCGTTCACCGAACCGTCATTGCTGAAGCGCGGCAAGTACTTCATCAGCGCATGGCGCGGGCGGCCGTCGTGGTGGGGCGTGATGGTCATGAAGCTGCACGCCTTGCCCTTGAGCGCGGCGGCGATCTTGTCCTCGCGCCCGGCATACACCTCGTCGCCGAGCACTTGGCGAATGGTCTTGCCGTACAGCTCCTGGGGCGTCATGCCGTACCAGTCCAGGTAGGCGCTGTTGTTCAGGCGAAAGCGTTGCTCGTGGTCGACATAGCCGATCAGCACCGGCATCGCGTTGATGATCAGTTGCAGTTCGGTCTGGCTTTGGCGCAGGGCCTGCTCGGTGTGCTTGCGCTCGGTCAGGTCCAGCGCGGCGCCGAGGAAACGTGCCGGGCGGCCCTGATGATCCTTGTAGCAGCGACCACGGGCAAACACCCAACGTACCTCGCCGTCGGCTTGCTGCAGGCGGTATTCCTCGGCGTATTCGGTGCCGAACGTGATGCAATGCTTGATGCTGCGCGCCACCATGCCGCGGTCTTCGGGGTGCACGCCTTGCAGGTAGTCGCTGATCGGCAGCAGCCCGGCGTCACTCGGGTCGACGCCGTGCAGGTAGGCGAAATGCGCGTCGGCGATAAAGCGGTCTTCGCCGATATCCCAGTCCCAGGTGCCCACCGCGTCCGTGGCGGCCAGGGCCAATTGCAGGCGTTGTTCGGTGTTGTGCTGGGCCTTGAGGCTGTCTTCGGAGCGCTGTTGCAGTTCGAGGGTTTTGCTGCGGCGCTCGTTGGTTTCAATGGCGGTGACCAGGATCCCGGCAACGGTGGCGCTTTCATCGCGGACAGGGCTGTAGGTCAGGTCCAGCCAAATCTCGGTGTCGCGGTGGTTGCGTTGCAGCACGAAGCGCTGCTCGCTGAAGGTGCGCACCTCGCCGGTCAGCACGGCGTCGTAGACCGGCGCGGTAAAGCTCGTCAGCTCCGGCCAGGTCTCATGCGCCGGTTGGCCCAGTGCGCCGGGGTGCTTGTTGCCCGCCAGGCGTGCGAAACCATCGTTATAGAGCTGGGTCAGTTGGCTGCCCCACAGCAGCAGCATCGGCATCGGCGAGTTGACGACGATATCCACGGCCGTGCGCAGGCTTTGCGGCCAGTCATTGGCCTCACCGAGGGGGCTTCGCGCCCAGTCCAGCTGTGCAATCAATGCAGCAGCTTCGCTACCGGTGGATGTTCCATTCATGAAAAAGCCCTGAGCATCACGCTTTGAAAATGACAAAAGCCGATTATCCCGTGAGTTGGGAACGGCTGACTACCCCTCGAAAAATAGCATGCATTGGGTTTTTGTCTTTAAATGAGTGCCGCAGGGCTGAAACCTTTCATCTTTACGCCAGTTCAGGGCGGTCGCGAAATTGCGCCAGGGCCTCCGGGTTTGCCAGTGCATCGGTGTTTTTCACCGGCTCGCCATGCACTACATTACGCACCGCCAGTTCGACGATTTTGCCGCTGATGGTGCGCGGGATATCAGTCACAGCCACGATCTTCGCCGGCACATGCCGTGGCGTGGTGTTGGCGCGGATCACCTGGCGAATCTGCTGCTCGAGGGCTTCATCCAGCGCGACGCCGTCGTTGAGTCGCACAAACAGCACCACCCGCACATCGTCCTGCCAGCGTTGGCCGACGGCCAGGCTTTCGAGGACTTGCGGGACCTTTTCCACCTGGCGATAAATCTCCGCCGTGCCGATGCGCACGCCGCCGGGGTTGAGCACTGCGTCGGAGCGCCCGTGAATCAGCAGGCTGCCATTCGGGCGCTGTTCGGCGTAGTCGCCCTGGGCCCACACGCCGGGAAACTGGCTGAAATACGAGGCGCGCAGTTTGCGCTGGTCCGGGTCATTCCACAGCCCGATGGGCATGGCCGGAAAGTGCCGGGTGCACACCAGTTCGCCTTTTTCACCGATCAGCGGCCGCCCTTGCTCATCCCACACCTCAATCGCCATCGCCAGGCTCTTGCACTGCATTTCACCACGGCGCACCGGCAATACCGGGTTGCCGATCACAAAGCACGAGACGATATCGGTGCCGCCCGACATCGACGACAGGCACAGCTCGCGCTTGATCTCGCGGTACACGTAGTCGTAGCTCTGGGGCGACAGCGGTGAGCCGGTGGAAATCAGCCCTTTGAGGCTGCCCAAATCATGGCTCAGGCGGGGTTGCAGCCCGGCCTTTTCCAGGGTGGCAAGGAACTTGGGGCTGGTGCCGAACACGCTGATTTTTTCCGCGTCTATCAGGTCGATCAAGCGTTCGGGGCCGGGGTGAAAGGGCGAGCCGTCATACAGCACCGCCGTGGCGCCCAGGGCCAATACCGACACCAGCCAGTTCCACATCATCCAGCCGCAGGTGGTGTAGTAGAACAGGCAGTCGTCCTTGGACAGGTCGGCGTGCAGGGCGTGTTCTTTCAGGTGCGTAAGCAGCACGCCACCGGTGCCGTGGATGATGCACTTGGGCACGCCGGTGGTGCCGCTGGAGTAGAGGACGTACAGCGGGTGATCGAACGGCACCGCGACAAATTCAGGCTCGCCGCCAGGTTGGTAGAAGTCGTTCCAGAGAGCGACGTTGGCCTGGGTCTGGTAGTCCTCGACACGTGCTTGAGGGCGAGCGTACGGCACGATAATCAACTGCTCAAGGGACGGCAGGCGTTCGAGGATCTCATTCAGCTTGGCGCTTTGGTCGATGGCTTTGCCGGCGTAGCGATAGCCCGCGCAGGTGATCAGCACCTTGGGCTCGATCTGGCCGAAACGGTCGATCACGCCCTGGGTGCCGAAGTCCGGCGAGGAGCACGACCAGATCGCGCCCAGGCTGGTGGTCGCCAGCATGCCGACCAGAGTTTGCCAGGTATTGGGCATGCACGCGGCCACCCGGTCACCCTCGCCGACACCTGCGGCCCGCAGGCTCTTTTGCAGGCCGGCAACGTGAGCGGCCAAGTCGGCGTAACTCAGTTGTTCGCGCTGGCCGTCCTCGCCGACGGCGATTACCGCCGGGTGCTCGTCGCGACGGCGCAGCAGGTGCTCGGCAAAATTCAGGGTGGCGCCGGGAAACCACTGGGCGCTGGGCATTTCGCTGTCTTCGATCAGCGTGGCGCTGGGTGGGCTGCGAAACTGCACGTCGAAGAACGCGACGATGGCCTGCCAGAAGTCGGGGCGCTGGTCGATGCTCCACTGGTGCAGGGCAGGGTAGTCGCCAAGCTGCACGCTGCAGCGTTGGTTGATGAAACGCCGGAACTGGTCCATCCGCGTGTTGGCGATGCGTTCGGGGGAGGGTTGCCAGAGGATCTCGGACATGAATGTGCCTCTTATTCCTGAACAACGGAGATCAAAACTGTGGGCGCAGGCAAGCCAGCTCCCACAGTTGATCTTCTGTGTTTGTGAGGTGTTTGTTTACTGGGCCAGCCAGCCACCATCCATATTCCACGCGGCGCCACGTACCTGGGCACCGGCCTCGCTGCACAAAAACAATACCAGCTCCCCGAGCTGCGGCGGCGTCACGAACGCCAGCGACGGCTGTTTCTGCGCCAGCAAATCATGCTGCGCCTGCTGCGGGTCAACCCCGTTGGCGGCGCGATCATCAATCTGCTTCTGCACCAGCGGCGTCAGCACCCAGCCTGGGCAGATGGCGTTGCAGGTCACATTGCTGGTGGCAGTCTCCAGGCCCACCACCTTGGTCAGGCCGATCACCCCGTGCTTGGCCGCCACATACGCGGCCTTGCCCACCGAACCGACCAGGCCATGCACCGAGGCGATATTGACGATACGCCCCCAGCCCTTGGCCTGCATCCCCGGCAGGCTCAAGCGCGTGCTGTGGAACACCGAGGACAGGTTGATCGCGATGATCGAGTCCCAGCGCTCGGCCGGGAAGTCTTCGACCGCCGCCACATGCTGGATGCCGGCGTTGTTCACGAGGATATCCACGCCGCCGAATTCGCGCTCGGCGTAGGCGATCATGTCGGCGATCTGCGCCGGGTCGCTGACGTCGGCCGGGTGATGGCCGACCTTGCCGCCGAACGCCTGCACCTGGGCGATCACCGCGCTGGCGTCGCCGAAGCCGTTGAGGATCAGGTTGGCGCCGGCCTTTGCCAGGCTCAGCGCAATCCCCAAGCCGATGCCGCTGGTGGAACCGGTAACCAGGGCGGTCTTGCCGTTCAAAGTCGTCATGAAAACCTCACACAATGCCGGTGGCGTAGAAAGTACCGATCACCACGAACACCGCGAGGGTCTTGATGATCGTGATGCCGAAAATGTCCTTGTAGGCTTCGCGGTGGGTCAGCCCGGTCACCGCCAGCAGCGTGATCACCGCGCCGTTGTGGGGCAGGGTGTCCATGCCGCCGCTGGCCATGGCCGCGACCCGGTGCAGCACTTCAAGGGGGATATTGGCCGCATGGGCCGCCGAAATAAAGCTTTCGGACATGGCCGCCAGGGCGATGCTCATGCCGCCGGACGCCGAGCCGGTGATACCCGCCAACAGCGTTACGGTAATCGCCTCGTTGACCAGTGGGTTGGGGATGCCCTTGAGCCAGTCCGCCAGTACCAGAAAGCCCGGCAGGGACGCGATCACCGCACCAAAGCCGTATTCCGAAGCGGTGTTCATCGCCGCCAGCAACGCGCCGCTGACCGCGCTTTTGCTGCCTTCGGCGAGCTTGCTGCGGATCGCCGACCAGCCGCACACCAGCACCATCACAATGCCCACCAGCAACGCGGCCTGCACCGCCCAGATTGCGGTGAGCTTGGCGATTTCGGTGGTCACCGGCGCGCTCATGCCGGGCAGGCTGAGGCTGTGGGTCTTGCCGTACCACTGCGGAATCCAGTGGGTGAAGAGCAGGTTCATCACGCCCACCAGGATCAGCGGCGACAGCGCGATCCACGGGTTGGGCAGGGCGATGTTTTCCGCAGTTTCCGGCTCGTTGCGCAGCTCGGTGCCATAACCTTCGCCAGCGCGCTGGGCCTTGTTGCGCTGGCGCGCCAGGTACAGCATGCCGGTGCAGAACACGAAAATCGTGCCGATCAACCCCAGCCATGGCGCGGCCCAGGCGGTAGTGTTGAAGAACGTGCTGGGGATAATGTTCTGGATCTGCGGCGTACCGGGCAGGGCGTCCATGGTGAACGAAAACGCACCAAGGGCGATGGTCGCCGGGATCAGACGCTTGGGGATATTGCTCTGGCGGAACATCTCGGCCGCGAACGGGTACACCGCGAACACCACCACAAACAGCGACACGCCGCCGTAGGTGAGCAGGGCGCAGACCAGCACGATCACCAGCATTGCCTGGCGGGTGCCGAGCAAGCGGATCGCCGCCGCCACAATCGAGCGCGAAAAACCCGAGAGCTCGATCAGCTTGCCAAACACCGCGCCGAGCAGGAACACCGGGAAATACAGTTTGATAAAGCCGACCATTTTCTCCATGAACACCCCGGTAAACGCAGGAGCCACGGCGGACGGGTCGGTGAGCAGGACGGCGCCGAGGGCGGCGATGGGGGCAAACAGGATAACGCTATAGCCACGGTAAGCAGCCAGCATCAGCAGCGCGAGGGCTGCCAGGGCAATGATCACACTCATGGTGTGTCTCCATCGGATTGTTATTTTTGTGGGGTGTTGCTGTAGGAAGGGGCTATAGCGAGATGTGTGCCAGTTTCATAACCTGTTGAAATAAATAGGTTTTTAAACTTTCTTGAGCGGGTTTATGAAGATTTGTCTCTAACTTGAGACGAATGGAGATCAAATGTGGGAGGGGGCTTGCTCCCGAAGGCGGTGTGTCAGTAGGCATACTCACTGATGACCCACCGCCTTCGGGAGCAAGCCCCCTCCCACAGGGGTTGTCTTTTAATTGAGAGCTATGTCTCTCTATTGAGACTGTGCGATACCCAGCGCCACCATCTTCTTGTACAACGTCGACCGCCCAAGCCCCAATCGCTTGGCCGCCTGCACCACATTGCCCTCACACGCCTCGAGCGCCGCCGCAATCACTTGCCGATCAAAGCGCTCCCGCGCCGCCGTGAATGTCTCGCCCTCAACCGTTTCCAGCGTGCCCCGCGCCACCGGGCTGAACGTGCCGATCGCGGCGCGAATCTGCGTGGCGTTCAACACCAGGTCATCACTGAGCAATGCCGCACGCTCCAGCACATTGCGCAGCTCACGGATATTTCCCGGCCACGCGTGCTGCGCCAACAGCGCCAGCGCTTCGCGATCCAGTTCATGCTGGCTGCGCAGTTCTTCAAGGATCGCCTCGCTCAGCGCCGGGATATCCTCCAGCCGCTCACGCAACGGCGGCACCTGGATCGGCAGCACATTCAGCCGGTAATACAAATCCGCCCGGAACTCGCCACGTTTGATCGCCGCTTCCAGGTCCGTGGAGGTGGCGGCAATGACCCGCACGTCGCTGTGCAGCATCTCGTTTGAGCCTACGGGTTCGAATTCCTTTTCCTGCAAGACCCGCAGCAGTTTGCTTTGCAGCGGCAATGGCATATCGCCGATTTCATCGAGGAACAGCGTGCCGCCCTGGGCGATCTGGAATTTGCCGGGGCGGCCCTTGCGGTCGGCACCGGTAAACGCGCCGGGCGCGGTGCCGAAAAACTCGGCCTCCAGCAAGTCATGGGGGATGGCGGCGCTGTTGATGCTGACAAAGGCGTTGTGCGCACGCGGTGATGCACCATGAATGGCCTGGGCCAGCAGCTCCTTGCCGGTGCCGGTTTCACCCAGCAGCAACACCGGCGATTCGGCGCTCGCACTGCGCCGTGCACGGCGTTTTACTTCCAGGCTCGCGGCGCTGGTGCCGATAAAGTGCGCGAAGTTGTACTTGCTCTGGCGTTTGCGCAGCAGCGAGCGGGTGGAGGCCAGCTCCTGCTGCAGGCTCAGGTAGCGTTCGATCAGTGGCGACAGGTTGCGCAGCTCATCAAACAGCGCAAAACCAATCGCCCCGATCACCGCACCGGCGTCATTGTGGATCGGCAGGCGCATCACCACCAACGGGCCTTTGGGCGTGTCCTGGATATCCAGCAAAATCGGCTGATCATTGCGCACCACCTGGCGCAACAGGCTGTTGGAGATCACGTGTTCGCAGGGCTGGCCGATGGCTTCGTCGGCGCTTTTGAGGCCAAAACGCTTGGCGTAGCGCTCGTTCATCCAGACGATATTCGCATCGCGGTCGACAATCACCGTGCCTTCGCTGGACTGCTCGATAATCTCGAACAGTGACTGAATGGCCAGGCCGCGAACCTGTTGGTAATCCTTGAGGTTATCGGTGATGTTCATATTTATGTCGTCAACATACATTGGGGGTGGGTGCGCGATCCTGTGGGAGCGGGCTTGCTCGCGAAAGCGCTGTATCAGTGCCGGATATATTGGCTGACACACCGCCTTCGCGAGCAAGCCCGCTCCCACAGGGGCTGCGTTTACAAGGGGATGTGCGCGGCTGCCAGCAGCTCTTTGGTGTAAGGATGCTGCGGCGACTCGAATACATCATGGCTCGCGCCGCGCTCCACCACCTTGCCGTCCTTGATCACGATCATGTCATGGGCCATGGCCCGTACCACGGCCAGGTCATGGCTGATGAACAGGTAGGTCAGGCCGTATTTCTCCTGCAGTTCGCGCAGCAGCGCCACCACTTGCTTTTGCACGGTGCGGTCGAGGGCAGAGGTGGGTTCATCCAGCAACATCAACGCCGGTTTGAGCACCAGGGCGCGAGCGATGGCGATACGCTGGCGCTGACCACCGGAAAACTCATGGGGGTAACGATGGCGGCTCGCGGGGTCGAGTCCCACGTCCTTGAGCACCTGGATCACCTGCGCATCGCGGTCGGCGAGGCTGCACGGCGCATGCACTTCGAGCCCTTCGCTGATGATCTGTTCTACCGACATGCGCGGGCTGAGGCTGCCGTAAGGGTCCTGGAACACCACCTGCATCTGCTTGCGCCACGGGCGCATCTGTTTGTGGTTGAGTGGGTCGAGCGCCTCACCCTGGAAGCGGATGCTGCCGGTGGAATCCAGCAGGCGCAGGATCGCCTGGCCCAGGGTGGATTTGCCCGAGCCGGACTCGCCGACAATCCCCAAGGTCTTGCCGCGCTGCACGCTGAGGCTGATGCCGTCCACCGCCCGCAGGTAGGTCTTGCGCCGTAGCAGCCCGCCGCCAAGGGGGAATTGCACGCTCAGGTCATCGACCTGCAACACGGTTTCGCGCGCATCGCTGCACAGCGCATCGCCAGCCGGCTCAGCGTCCAGCAGCAACCGGCTGTAGGGGTGCTGCGGTGCAGTGAACAAGGTCTGGCAGTCGGCCTGCTCGACAATTTCGCCGGCCCGCATCACGCATACCCGTTGGGCGATGCTGCGCACCAGATTAAGGTCATGACTGATCAGCAGCAGCGACATGCCCAAGCGTTGTTGCAGTGACTTGAGCAGCAGCAGGATCTTGCGCTGCACCGTGACGTCGAGGGCGGTGGTGGGCTCGTCGGCGATCAGCAGCTCCGGCTCGCAGGCCAGGGCCATGGCGATCATCACGCGTTGGCGCTGGCCGCCGGACAATTGGTGCGGATAGGCTTTGAGCCGCTCCCGCGGGTTCTGGATGCCCACCAGCTCGAGCAATTCGAGGATGCGCGCCTGCGCCGCCTTGCCGCCCAGGCCCTTATGCAGCAGCAGGGTTTCGCCGATCTGTTTTTCAATGCTGTGCAGCGGGTTGAGGGAGGTCATCGGCTCCTGGAAGATCATGGCGATGCGGTTACCGCGCAGCTTCTGCAGGGTGGCCGTCGACGCGCCAATCAGCTCCTGGCCGCGATACTTCACCGAGCCGGTGGTTTGAGTGCCGGCTTCGGGTAGCAATTGCAGAATCGAATGGGCCGTCACCGACTTGCCCGAGCCGGATTCGCCGACCAGCGCCAGGCACTCGCCGGGGCGCACATCCAGGCACAGTTTGCTCACCACGGTCTGGCCGCTGAAGGCGACACTGAGGTCGCGGATCTCGATCAGGTTCATACGCAATTACTCATGAGCGTGGGTCAAAGGCGTCACGCAACGCCTCGCCGATAAACACCAGCAGCGACAGGATCAACGCCAAGGTGAAAAACGCCGTCAGGCCCAGCCATGGCGCCTGCAGGTTCTGCTTGCCCTGGGCGATCAACTCACCCAGCGACGCGCTGCCGGCCGGCATGCCGAAGCCGAGGAAGTCCAGGGCGCTCAAGGTGGAAATCGCCCCGGTCAAAATAAACGGCAGGTAGCTCAAGGTGGCAGTCATCGCATTGGGCAGGATATGCCGACGAATAATCTTCGCGTCGCCCAACCCCAGCGCCCGTGCGGCCTTGACGTATTCCAGGTTGCGCCCGCGCAGGAACTCGGCGCGCACCACATCCACCAGGGCCAGCCAGGAAAACAGCGCCATGATCCCCAGCAACCACCAGAAATTCGGTTCGACAAACCCCGACAGGATGATCAGCAGGTACAGCACCGGCAGCCCGGACCACACTTCCAGAATGCGCTGGCCGAGCAAATCCACCCAGCCGCCGTAATAGCCCTGCAAGGCACCGGCCGCGATGCCGATCGCGGCGCTGATCGCGGTGAGCGCCAGCGCGAACAATATTGACACGCGAGCCCCAAAGATCACCCGCGCCAGCACATCCCGCGACTGATCGTCGGTGCCCAGCCAGTTCACCGCCGAGGGCGGGCTGGGGGCAGGGCGGGTCAGTTCGTAATTGGGCGTGTCGTCGCTGAACGGGATCGGCGGGAACAGCATCCAGCCGCCGTCCTGCTTGATCAGCTTTTGCACGTAGTCACTGCGGTAGTCGGCCTGGAAGGGTAGTTGCCCGCCGAATTGTTGCTCGGTGTAGCGTTTGAACACCGGGAAATACAGCTCGTTTTTGTAGCTGAGCACCCAGGGCTTGTCGTTGGCGATCAACTCGCCGCCCAGGGTCAGGATAAACAGGCCGATAAACAGCCACAGCGACCACCAGCCGCGACGGTTTTTCTTGAAACGCTCAAAACGTCGACGGGCCACGGGAGACAGATTAAGCATCAGGCGTTCCTCGCGGCGAAGTCGATACGCGGGTCCACCAGGGTGTAGCAGAGGTCGCCGATGAGTTTTATCAGCAGGCCGAACAAGGTGAAGATAAACAGCGAACCGAACACCACCGGGTAGTCACGCGATACTGCGGCTTCGTAGCTCATGCGCCCCAGGCCATCAAGGGAGAAAATCACCTCGATCAACAGCGAACCGGCGAAAAATACACTGATAAAAGCCTGGGGAATCCCCGAGATCACCAGCAGCATCGCATTGCGGAACACATGGCCGTACAGCACGCGGCGTTCGCTCAAGCCCTTGGCCCGCGCCGTCACCACGTATTGGCGGGTGATTTCATTCAGAAACGAGTTTTTGGTGAGGATGGTCAGTGTGGCAAACCCGCCGATCACCAAGGCCGAGACCGGTAACACCAGGTGCCAGAAGTAGTCGGCGACCTTGCCGACAGTGCTCAGCTCCGCAAAATTTTCCGAGACCAGACCGCGCACCGGGAACCAGTTCAGCGAGGTGCCGCCGGCGAAGACCACGATCAGGAACATCGCGAACAGAAACGCCGGCATCGCATAGCCGATCACAATGGCGGTGCTGCTCCATACATCAAAGCTGCTGCCATGGCGCACCGCCTTGCGAATTCCCAGGGGGATCGACACCAGGTAGGTGATCAGCGTGGCCCACAAGCCGAGGGAAATGGTGACCGGCATTTTTTCCAGGATAAGGTCGATCACCGTGGCGCCGCGAAAGAAGCTGTTGCCGAAATCCAGCTGGGCGTAGCTTTTGAGCATCAGCCACAGGCGTTCCGGGGCGGGTTTGTCGAAGCCGTACTGTTTCTCGATGTCCTTGATCAGCTTGGGGTCCAGCCCTCGGCTGGCGCGGGAACCGCTGCTGATGCCCTCGCCGGACGAGCCGCCGACCGCGCCGCCACCGATGCCTTGCAGGTGCGCGATGGCCTGTTCCACCGGCCCACCGGGCGCGGCCTGCACGATCACGAAATTGACCAACAGGATGATCACCAGCGTCGGGATGATCAGCAGCAGGCGCCGCACGATATAGGCAAACATCAGTGGGCACCTGCGGGTTTTTTCAACTCGGCGTTCATTTGTTCATTCGTCAGTGGCGTGGGGCTGATTTCCCACCAGGTTTCCAGTGCTTCGTCGTTCTTCGCCTCGATGGCCGGGCGGCCGAAGCGGTTCCACCACGCGGCAGAGGTGCCGGGCGGGTAGTAATTGGGGATCCACAGGTAATTCCATTGCAGCACCCGGTCCAGGGCGTGGGCGTAGGTGAGCATCTGTGCCTGGGTATCGGCCTTGACCAGGCCCTTTATCAGGCTGTCGACGGCAGGGTCCTTGAGCACCATGTAGTTGTTGGCGCCCGCATCGAACGCGGCGGCGGAACCGAAATAGTTATACAGCTCCATTCCGGGAGAAGTGGTCACCGGGAACCCGGTCACGATCATGTCGTAGTCGCGGGCCATCAAGCGGTTCACATACTGGGAAGAGTCGATACGCCGAATATTCAGGGTAATGCCGATCTGCGCCAGGTTGCGTTTGTACGGCAATAACAGACGTTCAAGGCCGTTCTGCGCATTCAGGAAGGTGAACTCCAGCGGCTCGCCCTCGGCATTCACCAACTTGTCACCCTCGGGTTTCCAGCCGGCGTCCTCCAGCAGGGCCAGGGCTTGCAGTTGCTTGTCGCGAATCATCCCGCTGCCATCGGTGACCGGCGCCTTGAACACCTGGGTGAACACCTCGTCGGGTATCTGGCCGCGCAAGGGTTCGAGGATCGCCAGTTCCTCCTTCGTCGGCAACTGAGTGGCCGCCAACGGGCTATTGGAGAAGAAACTCTGCTGGCGGATGTACATGTTGCGCATCATCTGCCGGTTGGCCCATTCGAAATCCCACAGCATCGCCAGCGCCTGGCGCACGCGGCGGTCTTTAAACATCGGCTTTTGCACGTTGAACACATAGCCCTGGGCCGGTTGCGGCATTTCCTTGGCCAGGTGCGCACGTTGCAGGCGGCCGTCGTCCAGGGCCGGGCCGTTGTAGCCGATGGAGTAGCCGGTGGCGGAAAACTCCCGGTTGAAGTCGTAGGCACCGCCGCGCAGGACCTGGCGCGCCACTTCGGTATCGCCGAAGTACTCCAGGCTCAAATGGTTGAAGTTGTACAGGCCACGGCTGACGGGCAAGTCCTTGCCCCACCAGTCCGGGTCGCGGGTAAAGGTGATGGTGCTGCCGGAGTCGATCTTGCTGACTTTGTACGGGCCGCTGCCCAGCGGGGCTTCGTAGCCACCGCCGTTGGCGAAGTCGCGGGTTTTCCACCAGTGCTCGGGGAACACCGGGAGGGTGGCGATATCCAGGGGCAGGGTACGGTTTTCGTTGCTGGAAAAATCAAAGCGCACCTGACGCGGGCCTTCGACTTCGACGTGCTTGACGTCGGCGAACAGGGTACGAAAGCGCAGGCTGCCCTGGGTCATCAGCAGGTCGAAGCTGTAGCGCACGTCTTCGGCGGTGATCGGTTTGCCATCGGCGAAGCGCGCCTTGGGGTTGAGGTAGAAGCGCAGGGACAGGCCGTCGTCGGCGCGCTCCATCTTCTCGGCCACCAGGCCATAGACCGTGTAGGGCTCATCCAGAGAACGCTGGGCCAGGGGCGCATACAACCAGCCGTCGATCTGGGACACGCCGATGCCTTTGTCGATATAAGGCAGCACATGATCAAAACGCCCAATCTCCAGCGCCGAGCGCCGTAGGCTACCGCCCTTGGGGGCGTTGGGGTTGGCGTAGTCGAAATGAGTAAAACCGGCGGGGTACTTGGCCGGTTCGCCGTACACCGTCAGTGACGGTTGGGGCGCCGCGATCACGGCAGTGCTGGCCAGCAGCACGGCCAATGTGGAGCTAAATAGGTAGGTAAAAGCCAATCGCATTGTCAGCCTTGAACGCCGGGTAAAGAAGAATAAGGATTTGTACGCTAACGGCATCTGCGTCGCCAGTCACCACATGCACAACGGCCCACCAAAAGGCGGGCCGTTGTTTATAGCATCAGCACAGACTGGATCAGTCCTGGCGGCTGGTCACTTCCAGCAGGTGGTAGCCGAACTGGGTTTTCACCGGACCTTGCACGGTGTTGACCGGGGCGCTGAACACGACGGTGTCGAATTCTTTAACCATCTGGCCTGGACCGAACGAACCCAGGTCGCCGCCGCTACGGCTGGAAGGGCAGCTGGAGTTGGCTTTGGCGATTTCTGCGAAATCGGCGCCGCCTTCGATTTGGGCCTTGAGTTCGTTGCACTTGTCTTCGGTGGCAACGAGGATGTGACGGGCGGTGGCTTTGGCCATGGGGAATAACTCCTTGAGTAAAAAGGGTGAGCGTACCGGATTCAGGCGGTTATTTCCTGGCAAAGTTCCCGGTATTTGATCGGGTGGGCTCACGGCAGCACGATATAGTCGTTACGTTGCCGGATGGGCTCGTGGGGGGCCTGGACCAGGTGCAGGTAGCGACCGTCCACCAGGTCGATGGGCAGGCAGTCGTCGATATCCAGCACACCATCGGTGTGCGCCTGGGCCCAGTGGCTCAGCATCTGCTGTTTGCCCTTGCTCATCGCCTCCTGTTTATTGCGGGCGACCACCAGCAGGTAATGATGGGCTTCACCGAAGCTGTTGGCTTCATACCCGCCCAGGTTGATGAAGTACAGGTGATGCGCACCGGCCTGGGGCGCCAGGTGGCTGAGTTCGACTTTCCAGCCATCGACGCCATCCACCGCCATCCACGAGTCGATATGCACGCCCTTGGGGCTGCCGAACCAACCGTCGCGCAATTGCGGGTAGGTGTCTTGCAGCGTATCCGCCGCCGCGAACACCACATCATGCACTTCAATTTTGGCCCTGGGGTGCGCGCCCCCGAGCATCACGACAAACAGCATTGCAGGTCCTTCCTGGCGACTTGGCAGAGGCCAACCATACTTCGATTGAACCCTTTTGTCCGGTCAATGCCACACTGTTAATCCGCGAACTCACCAGGAGGTTGTCATGCGAACTATTGATCTGGCCGGCGTGCCCGTCCCTGTCATCGGCCAGGGAACCTGGCGCATGGGCGAAAACCCGGACCAGCACCGCGCCGAAGTCGCGGCGTTGCAACTGGGGATCGACGAGGGCATGACCCTGATCGACACCGCCGAGATGTATGGCGAAGGCGGCGCCGAAACGGTGGTCGGCGAAGCCATTCGCGGCCGGCGTGACCAGGTGTTCCTGGTCAGTAAGGTCTACCCGCACAACGCCAGCCACAAAGGTGTGCCGCGAGCCTGTGAAGCCAGCCTCCAGCGCCTGGGAACCGACTACATTGACCTGTACCTGCTGCATTGGCGCGGCCAGTACCCCCTGGAAGAAACCGTCGAAGCCTTCGAGCGCTTGCGCGAGGCCGGCAAGATCGGGCGTTGGGGCGTCTCCAATTTCGACGTGGCCGACCTCCAGGAACTCGCGTCCCCGGCCTGCGCCACCAACCAAGTGCTCTACAACATCGAAGAGCGCGGCATCGAATTCGACCTGCTGCCCTGGTGGCAACAGCACCATTTACCGTTGATGGCGTACTGCCCGATTGCCCAGGGTGGCGAGTTGTTGTCCAGCCAGACCCTCAAGCAGATCGCCCGCCTCCACGATGTCACGCCCGCCCAGGTGGCCCTGGCCTGGGTGTTGCGCCAGGACGGTGTGATCGCCATCCCCAAAGCGGTAAACCCAGAACACGTTCGGCTCAACGCCGCCGCTGCCAGGCTGGTGCTGGATGAGCACGACCTGGACGCCATCGACCGCGTGTTTGGCGCACCCAAGCGCAAGCACCCGTTGTCGATGGTGTAGCGTGGCGGCGCAAACGGCGACCCTCCCTGGCCGCCGTTCGCGCCTGCGCCCGACTTAGCCCGCTACCGGGCTCCGCCAGTCATCCGAGCCGGAAGTACCGGACACTTCGTGGGTCCACACGATCTTGCGATAGGTGAAGTGCACATCCTCCAGGTGCGTGAAGTGGGCATTGTCAGGGTCCTGGCAATTGGGCATGCGTGACTGGATATCCACGATGGTCGCGCCCTCCAGTTCAATGGTGAAGTAGTGTTCCTGGGTGCCTGCCGAGGAGGTGCGGAACCATTCCAGCCGGCACTTGACCTCCTCGCCGCTGGTCAGCGCGCTGAACAGCAAGGGCGAAGACTTATCGAAGACTTTGCTGATCATCAGGGGCTTATGGACCCTTTGCCCCGTCGGCTGACCGGACTGCGGGTCACGGGGAATGATCACCTGGTGGGAAAACGCCTGAACCAGAATCTGGTCCTCATGCCCCTCCTGGTAAATGTTACCTACCGAGTCCTGGGTAAATGTGCCTGCCGTAATCAAACCCTGTTTGACGCCGGTGATGGAAAGATAGGCGGGTGTTGGCATAAGTGGTTTCCTTGCCTGAATGATGAGGTAGTTCCAACCAGCACAGATACCGGTTGGTTAAATGCCTATAACAAGAAGCGTGCCTGAAAATAGCCGGGTCAATAAAATCAATGGGCTGAGGCTGTAGTAGCGTGTTTTGCCTGGTGAATAAGTGCGAGTTGGTTGTGTTCAAGCGAAATTGTTTGCGCATAAGTGCGCATTTAGTTGCTCATGAGGTTTATGTGCATTGCACAAGGGGTCGCGCAAGGATTCGGTTTAATATCTGTATTTAAGTGCGCAGGTTGCTGCGCACACCTTTATTTTTGGGGTTTGTAGGATAATTCCTAAGTTTCCTTCCGTTGCTTGCTGAATGTTTTATGTGTGGCTAAGGTTTGCGAACTTCGTGGAAAGTCGAGCGAAGTCCAGAGGGTGCTCTAATGCGCAGATCAATTGTGCTTAGTTAGCCTTTTCCTGCCTTGGTTAGTTGTGCGCGGTGCCAGATGTCTTATTCGGACAAGCTGTATGATTATTATCTCGAACTTGCACGATTGCCCTGCTCGCAAAGCAGTTTTGCGGGCAGCGATATGCGCTTTTCGGGCGAATATGAAGTTCTGGAGTCAGAGATCGGCAAGGCGCAGTCAATGCATGGCAGCGGCCAGCCCGATTGGCATAAGGTTCTGCAGGTCAGTGAGTCGGTGTTGCGCCAGCAGTCCAAGGATTTGCGGGTTGCCGTCTGGTTGACCTGGGCGCTGCATCAGCGTGAATCCTTCCCCGGTCTGCTGGCCGGCCTGGGCTTGCTGCGCAGTCTCTGCGAACAGCATTGGACCGCGCTTTACCCGGAAAAACCACGTACCCGCGGTGCAGCGTTCAGTTGGTTGGTATTGCGCCTTGAGCCCCTGTTTACCCAACACCTGTCGCTGCAGAGCCAGCAACCCCTGTTTCAATCCGTGCTTGAACACCTGACGTGTCTCGATGAGCTGTGGGCCAAGCACCTGATGGATGAGGCGCCTATGTTGCTGCCGATTCGCCGCCAATTGGCGGGGCGACTGGAGC
This sequence comes from Pseudomonas viridiflava, assembly GCF_900591205.1. Taxonomy (GTDB): domain Bacteria; phylum Pseudomonadota; class Gammaproteobacteria; order Pseudomonadales; family Pseudomonadaceae; genus Aquipseudomonas. The sequence goes on along the minus strand of NZ_UUPU01000006.1, from coordinate 64,819 downwards.
GTGCCGCGCAAGGCGATCCCTCGCTCTCGGTAGTGAGCGGCGTGATTGCTCAGGTCAAGCAGGCGACCACCCAGCTGCTGAAGCCTGAGGCAGTGGTAAGCAGCGAAAAAGATGCCCACAAATTACTACGCGCATTGCAGGAGCAGGCCCGCCCCCTGTGTGCATGGTGGCTGCGCCAGAACGCAACCGATCTGCGCGCGCTGCGCCTGAATCGCACGCTGGCATGGCTATCCCTCGTCAGCTATCCGGACGCTGACAACGAGCGCGTCACCACCTTGCGCGGGCCTGCACCCGACAAGCTCAAGCGTTACCAGGAACGCTTTGCCCAAGGCCAATACGCCGACTTGTTACTTGAACTTGAGGCCAGTCTCGCGGGTGCGCTGTTCTGGTTCGATGGGCTGCACAGCGTCTGGCAATGCCTTGAAGCCCTGCAGGCCGACCTCGCCATGACGGAGCTTGAAGTGAGCCTCGCCCTGTTGCTGCAACGCCTGCCAAACCTGCCGGAGTTTCGCTTTCATGACGGTACTCCATTTGCCGACGCCAATACGCGCGACTGGATCGCGCTGCAGGTTGCCCGTCACCTGCACAGGCCCGAATCACTGGCAGTGATGGTGGATGCGGATGCCGAGCCTTGGGAGATGGCCTTGCAGGATGCGTCGTTGCGCCTGCGAAAGGACGGGCTCAAAGCAGCTGTGCAGGGCCTCACGCAAGGCATGTATACCGCCCGCGGCAATCGTGCGCGATTTCATTGGCGTCTTGCACAGGCGCGCTTGTGTGTGCAGGCGGGCAAGCATGAGTTGGCGAAGATCCAGCTCGAACACCTGGACCACGAACTGCAACGCACTGGGCTTGAGCGCTGGGAGCCGGAGCTGGCCCTGCAAGTAACCCAGCTCCTGCACCGCTGCTGCGATCTGTTGCCACAAAACCACGCCGTGCGCGAGCGCAAGGAAGAGACCCATCGCAGGCTGTGCCTCTTCGATCTTGAAGCGGTACTTGAATAGGCTTTCGAGCCACTGAAAAAAGGAGAAAAACCATGGCCAAAGAAAGTTCGGTAGCCCCCAAGGAACGCATCAACATCACCTTCAAACCCGCTCTCGGTGGGGCGCAGGAAGAAGTCGAGCTGCCGTTGAAGCTATTGGTGCTGGGCGATTTTACCCAGCGTGAGGACGTGCGCAAGCTTGAGGACCGCAAGCCTATCGCGCTCGACAAGAACACCCTTGATGACGTGCTGGCCAAGCAGGCGTTAAGCCTGACGCTGAGCGTCCCCAACCGCCTGCAGGACGATGCCGAGGTTGAAGAGTTAGCCATCCAGGTGCGCATCAACTCCATGAAGGATTTCAACCCTGCGAACCTGGTGGAGCAGATTCCCGAGCTGCACAAGCTGATGGCGCTTCGCGAGGCGCTTATGGCGCTCAAAGGGCCGCTGGGCAACACGCCAAGTTTTCGCAAAGCCATCGAGCAGGCCCTGGCTGACGACGACTCCCGTGCGCGGGTGCTGGCGGAGTTAGGGCTGAGCAGCCCCACCGCCTGACAATTTCAGTAAAAGGACACTGGCACCATGACCACCCAACAGAACTCTTTGCCCGCAGCGCAGCCTGCGGCTGAATACAGCATTCTCGACAACATCATTGCCCAGACCTTACTGAGTGCGGACGACGAGGCGTATGGCATTGCCAAACGTGGCGTCTCGGCATTTATCGAAGAACTGATCAAACCGCAGAACCGCGGGGAGCCGGTGAAGAAACGGCTGGTTGACCGGATGATTGCCGAGATCGACACGAAGCTTAGCCGGCAAATGGATGAAATTTTGCACCACCCGGACTTCCAGGCCCTGGAAGCCTCCTGGAAGGGGCTGCAGTTATTGGTCGATCGCACCAATTTTCGGGAAAACATCAAGATAGAGCTGCTGAACGTTTCCCGACAAGACCTGCTGGATGACTTCGAAGACTCGCCGGAAGTGACCCAGTCCGGGCTGTACAAACATATCTACAGTGCAGAATACGGTCAGTTTGGTGGCCAGCCCGTGGGCGCGATCATCGCGAACTACTTTCTTTCCCCGAGCGCGCCGGATGTGAAGCTGATGCAATACGCTTCCAGTGTGGCCTGCATGGCGCACGCGCCCTTTATTGCCGCCGCCGGTCCTGGGTTTTTCGGGCTGGAGAGCTTCACCGGCTTGCCGGATCTCAAAGATCTCAAGGACCATTTCGAAGGCCCGCAGTTTGCCAAATGGCAAAGCTTTCGCCAGAGCGAAGACGCACGCTATATCGGGCTGACGGTGCCGCGTTTCCTGCTGCGCACGCCCTACGACCCGCTTGAATGCCCGGTCAAGACCTTCGCCTACCAGGAAAACGTGGTCAACAGCCACGAGCACTACCTGTGGGGCAATACCGCTTATGCCTTTGCCACCCGCCTGACCGACAGCTTCGCACGGTTTCGCTGGTGCCCGAATATCATCGGCCCGCAAAGCGGAGGGGCGGTGGAAGATTTGCCGTTGCACCACTTTCACAGCATGGGCGAAATCGAAACCAAGATTCCAACCGAAGTACTGGTTTCCGACCGTCGTGAATATGAGCTGGCACAAGAGGGCTTCATTGCCTTGACGATGCGCAAGGGCAGTGACAATGCCGCATTCTTTTCCGCCAGTTCGGTGCAAAAACCCAAACAGTTCGGCATCAGCGCCGAGGGCAAGGAAGCCGAGCTGAATTATCGCCTGGGCACCCAGTTGCCCTACATGATGGTGGTCAACCGGCTGGCTCATTACCTCAAGGTATTGCAGCGTGAGCAACTGGGGTCGTGGAAGGAACGTACCGACCTGGAGCTGGAGCTCAACAAGTGGATTCGCCAGTACGTCGCCGACCAGGAAAACCCCAGTGCTGAAGTGCGTGGGCGGCGTCCGTTGCGGGCGGCGCGCATTGTTGTCAGTGACGTCGAAGGCGAGCCCGGCTGGTATCGCGTCAACTTGAGCGTGCGACCGCACTTCAAGTACATGGGGGCGAATTTCACCCTGTCCCTCGTTGGCAAGCTCGATAAAGAATGAGCAGAGGTCAGGGCACGCCCTCCCACCGAAGCCTGTTCGAGCGCCTTGAATGCCCGACAGCTGCGCCCGCATGTGGTGTGACGTCCGTCGCCACCCATTTGGGGAAGATGCTCAGCATCCGTGCGGGCAGCGTTCAAACATTGCCGGATTACGGCTTGCCCGACCTCAATGACATGAACCGCAGCCTGCATGAGTCACTGAGCCAGTCGCGGCTGCTGATCGAGCGATTTATCCGGGCCTACGAGCCACGCTTGAAGCACGTGCGAGTCATCGCGCTGCCCCGGGATCATGACCCATTGGCGCTGGCGTTCGTCATCGAGGCCATGCTGATGGTAAAGGGGGTCAAGCAGCCTGTGGTGTTCACTGCACGCTTGTGTGGTGGCGGGCAGGTCGAGGTTGTGCCGGATGTCCTTTAATCGTTATTACCAAAGCGAGCTTGGTGCGTTGCGCCAGCTTGGGCGGCGTTTCTCGGAACGTAACCCGGCACTCGCACCCTTTCTGGCAGAGCCCGGCCAGGACCCGGATGTGGAGCGGTTGCTGGAGGGCTTTGCCTTTCTCACCGGCCGCCTGCGCCAGAAACTGGATGACGAGCTGCCTGAGCTGACTCACTCCTTGATGCATCTGCTGTGGCCCAACTACATGCGGCCGATGCCCGCGTTCAGCATCCTGCAATTTGATCCGTTGAAGCACGCGGGCCCCGGCGTGCTGGTAGCGCGGGATACGCCGGTCGAAAGTGCCGCCATCAAGGGTGAGCGTTGCCGCTTTCGTACGTGTTATGCCACGCAGGTCTTGCCACTGCGACTGAGCGCTCTGGAGTACAGCGTACAGGGCGAGCGGGCCCTGTTAAGCCTGCGCCTGGACATGAGCGCCGACGGCAATTTCAGTGAGTGGACGTTCGACCAACTGCGCCTGCATCTGGCCGGCGAACAGTACATCGGCCAAGGTTTATACCTGAGCCTGTTACGCCATCTCGAGGGGATTGAGTTGCTGCCCTTCGGCCACGATGGCCTGCCGGTCAACGGTACTGATGGGCAGGCGCTTTCGCTGCGACTTGGCGCGGACCAGGTGCGCCCGGTGGGGTTCAGCGAGGAGCAGGCATTGATTCCCTATCCGCTGAACACCTTTCGCGGTTATCGCCACCTGCAGGAGTACTTCGCCTTTGCGGAAAAATACCTGTTTGTCGATGTGTGCGGGTTGGATGTGCTGCACAGCTTGCCCCATGAGCGGCTCAAGCAGGTGTGCGGGATGGTGCTGCGTTTCGAACTGCGTAACCCATTGCGTGAGACCCAGCGACCCACCCTGGATAACGTGAAGCTCTACTGCACGCCGATCGTCAACCTGTTCAAACATGATGCGGTTCCGATTCGCCTGGACGGCAAGCAGGATGAATACCTGTTGATACCTGGAGAGTATTCGCGGGAGAACGCCTGTGTGTTTTCCGTAGACAGCGTCGCGGGCTGGCACCCGGGCGGGTTGGGATATCAAGCGTACGTACCGTTCGAGTCCTTCGAACATGAAGGCGATACCGATGTGTCCACAGGCATCCCCAGCTACAGCATCCGTCAACGTACGTCGGCGCAGCACGGCGGGATGGATACCTGGCTGGGATTTAACAACGGCCTGGAGGCCGATCTGCAAACGCTGTCGATCGAGCTGACCTGCACCAACCACAACCTGCCTCGGCTGCTGCCGATAGGGTCGATCAATCAGCCTTGCGAACAGACACCGCAAGGGTTGTCGTTTCGGAATATCTGCGCCCCGACCGCAAGTTTTTCACCGCCCCTGGACCACGACTTTCTCTGGCGGCTGATCAGCAACATGTCGCTTAACTACCTGTCATTGAGCGACATCAATGCCTTGCGAATGATCCTCGAAACCTATGACTTGCCACGCTACCACGACCGAAAGGCGCAGAACGTCAGCGAAAGACGCCTGGGTGCATTGCGATCGGTCAGGCATACGGCCGTAGACCGATTGCACCGTGGCCTGCCGTTTCGGGGTTTACGCATCGACCTGACGATTGATCCCCAAGGTTTCCTTGGGCAGGGCGGAGTCTTTGTGTTCGCCTCGGTTCTCAACGAATTCTTCGCGCTTTACGCCAGCCTCAATGCCTACCACGAACTACGAGTCACCAGCACACAAGGAGACGTGTACCTATGGCCACCCAGGATGGGCCAGCAGCCCCTGCTTTGACGCATCTGTCCCGTGTCATCCGCGAGTATTCGCTGTTCCAGGCGGTTTTGCAGGTGATCAAGCGTCTGCGCGATGCCCATCCGACACTGGATGACGACGCGCTGTATGACCAGTTGGAGTTTCAAGCCAACCCAGGTCTTGGTTTTCCTGGTCACGATATTGACCAGGTGGAGTTTTTTGTCGAACGCGACCAATTGCGCGCGCGTCTTCGCCTCAACGTGTTGGGACTGTGTGGCGCGGGATCACCGCTGCCCGCGTTTTACGGCGAACAGGCTTTTGTGGATGGAGTGGGCGGTAATACCACGCGTGACTTCCTGGACCTGTTTCACCACCGATTGCAGCGGCTGATGTTGCCGATCTGGCGCAAGTACCGTTATCGGGCGTGCTTCCAGAGCGGGGCACGCGATGCCTTCTCCGAGCAGATGTTTGCGTTGATCGGATTGCGAGGGCAACAGATCCGCAGTGCTGCGCAAGTGAACTGCAAGCGGCTGTTGCCCTATCTGGGGTTACTTAGCCTGCGTGCACATTCGGCAGCCTTGATCGAGACGGTGCTGCGTTACTACTTCAAGCACAACCGCCTGTTTATCGAGCAGTGGGTCGAACGCACCGTGGTCATTACCGACCCTCAGCGAAATCGACTCGGTGTGGCGAACAGTGTGCTCGGCCAGGACCAGGTGCTGGGAACCCGTGTCGCCGACCGCAGCGGCAAATTCAGGGTGCATGTACAGGGCCTGGACTGGCAGAGATTTCATGGTTTTTTACCCACTGGTGCGGATTACCCGAGGCTGTGTTCACTGGTGCGGCTGACGGCACGAGACCCTTTGGAATACGACCTGCGTCTGGTTTTGACCAGGGAGGAAATCAGGCCGTTGCACATTGGCGAGCACAACGTCTGTCGCCTCGGCTGGACCAGTTGGCTGGCGCATGAGTGCGCCGACGGTGTGGTCGTTGTGGCCAGCAATGCTCATGAGGGATGAATCATTATGATGAATGTGGACTTGCAACAACTGATCCAGACGCTGACCGCCCAGGCCCGTCGAGACCTTGAGCGTTCGGCCGAGCGCTGTGTGACACGGGGCGGTCGGGAAGTGTTGGTGGAAGACCTGCTGCTGACCCTGCTTGAGCATCACGACGGCGTTCTGGTGCGGGCGTTGGCAGATGCGGGGGTCGAGGCCGGCGAGCTGCAAGCAATATTGCAACCCAAGGAGGAGGCGAGTGCGTCGCGCAATCCGGTATTTGCCCAGGCCCTGGTGCAGTGGCTGCAACAAGCCTTGATGGTTGCCCATCTGGAGCTGCACCAGACGCAGGTGGATCACGGCGCCCTGTTGCTGGCGCTTTTGCGTCATCCGTTAGATCACGCCGGCAGTGGTTATCAGCGGTTATTGAGCCGTATGGACCCACAGCGCGTGCACGATTTTCTATTGAGTCAGGTAGCTGAAAACACCTGTGTGCCCAATCAGGATTCGTTGCTTGAGCGGTTTACCCATGACCTGACCCGTCAGGCCCACGAAGGGCGCATCGACCCGGTGCTGTGTCGCGATGCGGAGATCCGCCAACTGATCGACATACTTGTGCGCCGACGCAAGAACAACCCGATTCTGGTGGGAGAGGCCGGGGTGGGTAAAACGGCGGTTGTCGAGGGTCTTGCCCTGCGTGTCGCCAGCTCGCAAGTACCGGAACCGCTCAAGGATGTGCGGGTGTTGACCCTGGATATGGGGTTGCTCCAGGCCGGGGCCAGCATCAAGGGTGAATTTGAACGACGCCTCAAAGGTGTGATTGATGAGGTCAACGCTTCGGCAAAACCGGTGATCCTGTTTATCGACGAAGCCCATACGTTAGTGGGGGCTGGCGCGCAGGGTGGCGCGTCCGATGCTGCCAACCTGCTCAAGCCGGCCCTGGCCCGGGGTGAACTGCGCACCATCGCCGCCACCACGTGGTCGGAATACAAGAAATATTTCGAAAAAGACCCGGCATTGGCGCGGCGTTTTCAGCCGGTGCTGGTCAGCGAACCCAGTGTTGAACAGGCGGTGTCGATCCTGCGTGGCCTGGTGCCGACGTACGAGCGTAGCCACGGTGTGTATGTGCGTGACGATGCCGTCGTCGCGGCGGCGCAGATGAGCGCACGCTATCTGGCCGGGCGCCAGTTGCCCGACAAGGCAGTGGACGTGCTGGATACCGCCTGCGCCCGTGTGCGCACCAGCCGTGACGCGGCGCCCGAGGCATTGCAGCGTCTGTACGCTGAGCAGGCGGAGGGTGCGCGCCAGAGCCAGGCATTGACCCGGGACAGGGATGCCGGGCTGCCGATAGATGAGCAGGCGTTGCATGCGCTGAGCATTCGGATGGAGGCGGTGGAGCGCGAGCGTCAGGTCCTGGAGTCACGCTGGTTCGAGCAGCGCACAGTGGATCAACAAGTGTGCCCGCGCCTGGTGGCCCAGGTTATCAGCGCCTGGACCGGTATTCCTGTTGAGCAACTGACCCTGGAGAGCAGTGAAAAGGTCCTGGGTTTTGCCGAGGCGCTGCGCTTGCGCATCCTCGGTCAGGAGCAAGCGGTGCAGGCCCTGGATCGTAACCTGCGTGCCTTGGCGACCGGGCTGAACAAGGCCGATGCCCCGGTCGGCGTATTTCTGCTGGTGGGCCCAAGTGGCGTGGGCAAGACCGAAACGGCCATGGCCCTTGGTGATCTGCTGTACGGGGGTGAGCGCTTTGTCACCATCTTGAACATGTCGGAGTTCCAGGAAAAACACGCGGTGTCCCGGCTGATTGGCGCGCCACCTGGTTATGTCGGCTATGGCGAGGGCGGGGTGTTGACGGAGGCCGTACGCCAACGCCCCTATTCGGTGGTGCTGCTCGATGAGGTTGAGAAGGCCGACCCCGAAGTGTTGAACCTGTTCTATCAGATTTTCGACAAAGGCTTGGCCAATGATGGGGAAGGCCGCGAAATCGACTTTCGCAACACGCTGATCCTGATGACCTCCAACCTGGGCAGCGAGTGCATCGGCGAATTATGCGCCGGCGACCGACGACCGGATGTGCAGCTCTTGCAAGAGGCGATCCGCCCGCTGCTGCGCGACCACTTCAAGCCTGCGCTGCTGGCCCGAATGCGAGTAGTGCCGTATTACCCGATCACGGGAGAGGTCCTGCATGACGTGGTAAGGCTCAAGCTGGAACGCCTCGGGCATAGGTTGCATCTGCGCAAGCTTGCCTTCAGCTACACGCCCGAATTGGTGGCGCACATGGCCCAGCGTTGTGCTCACGGTGACAGCGGCGCCCGTTATATCGACCAATGGGTTGAGATGCACTTGCTGCCGCAGGTAGTGGACCGTCTGCTGGAGGCGATGGCCAGCGGTGAGCGCCTGTCGCAGGTGCATGCCGGCCTGGATGGTAACGGCAACCCAATCTGTGAGTTCAGCCAATGACAGGTAACCTGTTTGCCCAGTTGCCCCATCCACTGGCCTACGCTGATGCGTTGCTGGGCTGGTTCACTCGCCTGGGCACTGATGACGACGACAAAAGTTTGCCTGACCTGTGTGTCGCGGCGGCTGCCCAACTGAGTCAGTGCGAACTCAGCCAGCTGTATTGGCGCGACGAGGCGACAGGTCGGCTTGAGCTGATCGCCCAGCATTTGCCAGGGGCGCTGCCTCCCGGCAACCTGGCTTCAGGCGCGGACTTTCAGCATGAGCAGGTGCTGCACTATGTGCTCAGTCATCGCTGCGCCCTCAGCCTGGAAGACCTGGCAAACAGCCTGTACGAAAGCGGCTTCTTACCCGCCACGGCGAAGCCTTGGTGCGCGTTGTCGTGTGTGCCGTTGTTCAGTCGCAACAAGACCCTTGCAGGTGTGTTGCTGTATGCCAGTCAGCGCCCGAAATCCTTGCAGGACTACGCCGCCTCACTGGGCCAGCTCGGTAGCTTTACCCTGATGCAGCTGGCTTTGCTGCGGCATTTACGGCCCACGCAGAGTGTTACCCAGCCCAAGTGCGAAGCGCAGGTCACACGGGCGGCATTTGGTTTGATCGGCAATAGCACGGCCATGGATGAAACTCACCGTCTGATCGGCAAGGTGCTGAATACACCCTACACCGTGCTGCTGCGCGGTGAGACTGGCACCGGCAAGGAAGTAGTGGCCCGAGCCATCCATTGCGCCGGGCCGCGCAGCGACAAAGCCTTCGTGGTGCAAAACTGCGCGGCCTTTCCCGAGGGGCTGCTGGAAAGCGAACTGTTCGGCTATCGCAAAGGCGCCTTCACGGGGGCCGAGCGCAACCATGCAGGGTTATTTGATGCGGCGCATGGCGGTACTTTGCTCCTGGACGAAATCGGCGATATGCCGCTGTCGCTGCAGGCCAAGTTGCTGCGGGTTTTGCAGGAAGGTGAAATTCGCCCATTGGGCGCCAGTGCGGCGCACAAGGTCGATGTGCGCATTATCGCCGCGACCCACCGTGACCTCGCTGCGATGGTGGCCCAGGGCAGTTTTCGCGAAGACCTTTATTACCGGCTGGCGCAGTTCCCTATTGAGCTTCCGGCCCTGCGTGAGCGCGACGGCGATGTGTTGCTGTTGGCGCGGCATTTTGCGCAAAAAGCCTGCGCGGCGCTGGGCCGCACCATGGTGGGGTGGTCAAGCGCGGCATTGGATCAACTGTCGAGTCATGGTTTCCCCGGCAACGTACGAGAACTCAAGTGCCTGGTGGAGCGTGCGGTGCTGCTGTGTGACGACGCGGTGATCCTGCCTGCGCACCTTTCCCTGTCGGCGACACCCGCCAATGAAGCGGTCGATGCCACCTTGCGCCAACGCCTGGAGCGAGTCGAGCGGGTATTCCTGATCGACTGCTTGCACAAGAACCGTGGCAATAGAACCCGAACCGCCCGTGAGCTGGGCGTAGCACGCCGCACGCTGCTCTACCGCCTGGCGCACTTGAAGATTCCCGTGGCCAATGTTCGCGAGGGCGGCTGAATGGCGTCCCTATGCCCACCTATTTCTCTGGGAGATACCTGATGTTTGTTCGTCCATGGCAAGCCTTGATGCTTGTGCTGTGTTTGCTGGGTGGCTGTAACGCCAATTATGTCTTTGACGATGCTGACTACCGACCGTTGGGCGACCCCCAGGCGGCCCGTCGCGGCCAATGAACAGGGGAGCCCTGCCATGCAATTAGTGTTTGAAGTGTGTGACGCGGTGAGCGGTGAAGCGCCGGCCCGCAAGGTATTTGACGGGGTCGGCGGGGTGATCGGCCGTGGGGCTGGGTGTGACTGGATCATTGCCGACACCACGCGCTTGATTTCCAGCCACCATGGTTTGGTCAGTTACCGAGACGGCCGCTACTTCCTGACGGATATCAGCAGTAACGGAATTGTTGTGTCGGGCAGCCTGGAACGTCTGCGCAAAGGGCAGGCGCGGCTGATCAGTGAAGGTGATGTATATCGCTTGGGATCGCTGGATATCCGTGCCCGATTGCTGGGCGAGGCCCGGTCTCGATCGGCTCCGAATGACGCGATCCCTGACAATGCCTTTCTGGAACTTGACCCTGTTCATGCATTGGATTGCGAACAGCGCAGCGCAGAACTGTCGCAAGAGCTGGAAGCGTTGAATACGCCAACGCAATCGCCGGCGCAGTCGTTATGTGACGCAACTGTGGACCGCGATCATCTGGTTGTACCTCGATGGGCTGAGCCGACCAGGGAGGTTGCGTCGCCACTACCGGTTATTCCAGCAAGCGCGGCCCCGGAGGTCTTCTGGTCGCAGTTCGGCGAAGCATTGGGCCTGGGTTTGGATACGCTCGATACGCCGGGTCGCGAGGCGCTGGCGATCAAGGTGGCGGGCTTGTTCAGGCAAACCATCGAAGGGTTGCAGCAAAACCTTCGAACCTGCGACGAGCTGAGCCGTGAGATGAACCTGGGCTGGAGCACGCCCGTGTTCAAAAGCCAGAACCCCTTGAGAGATTGCGTCGACACCCACGCGACCTTGACGTCGCTATTGGGTACTGGCGAGTTGGGCCAGCTTTCAGCCGAGCAAGTGGTCGCCCAGGTGTGTCGGGATCTACAAGTTCATCAACTGGCCTTGGTCGTGGCTTGCCGTGCCGCAGTGCGCAGCGCACTGGCGGCGTTTGCACCTGATCATCTGTTGTTGTGCTTCGAGCGCGAGGGCAAACCGCGCCGGTTTTTCTCGGACGCTGCCCATTGGCGGGCGTACCAGCGCCACTACCGACGGCAGAGGGAGGAGGGGGCCTTGAGCGAGAAGATATTGCGCAGTGACTTTACCCAAGCCTATGAGGAACAGGTGCGCCTGGTCTCGACCCTGCACGCCGCTTATCCAGGATGATGTTCATGTATCGAATCACCGTTGCATCAATGCTGATAGCGCTGGGCCTGTTGGCCGGTTGCGGCAGCATTTCACCTTTTTCGACCTTGACCAAACTGGACCTGACGTTGACGGCCGGCGACGAGGTCAACCCGGACCTGCATGGCCGTCCCTCGCCAGTGGTGGTGCGCTTGATTGAACTGCGCAACCCGGTGGCATTTGAGCATGCGGATTTTTTCAGCCTCTATGCACGGGCCGAACAGACGCTCCCCAAAGACTGGGTCAGCAGCGAAGAGCTTGAGATGCGGCCCGGTGAGCGGCTGGCGCTCAAGCTCAGTGTCGAGCCGCAAAGCCGATATGTCGGTGTGCTGGCAGCCTACCGTGATTTGCCCCATGTGCAATGGCGGCTGGTGCTGCCGGTCGCCCCTGAACAATTGACGCGTACCGACCTAGTGCTGGACCAGGCAGGTATCCGCAACGATGCCCTTCCCGCACGCAAGGCGGAGGATTGAGATGCAGGTCCATAACGTCATCTGGCAGGAAGGCATGCTGCTGCGGCCTCAACACTTGCAGCACAACGACCGCTACTACCATCAGCAACTCAACCGTACTCGCTTGCTGGGCCGCGATGCATGGGGGTTTCTGACCCTTGAGGTGGATGTGCAGTACCTCAACCTCGGCAAGCTGGTGGTCAACCAGGCCAGTGGGGTATTGCCGGATGGCAGTCTGTTCGAACTGAGCGGTACGATGCAGCCTTTGATATTACAGGTGCCCGCCGACGCCGGCCCACAGGCCGTCTACCTGGCGTTGCCGCTGGCGACCGGCAATCAGATTGAAGCGCGTCGGCCGGAGCAAAGCGATGTCCTGGCACGCTACGTCGCCTGCGAAACGCAAATCGCTGATTCGAACGCCGGCGCTGAGTCCCGTTGCCAGATCAACTGTGCTCGTCCGGACCTGCGCCTGATCGTGGGGGAACATCCCAGTGACCCGTTCTACGTGAAACTCCAGGTCGCCCAGTTGCTGGATTCGACACGCGAAGGCGGCGTGAGGCTGGATACGGATTTTGTACCGACGTTTATCTATCTCCAGGCTACCGGGTACGTCTCGTCGTGCATCAAGGAGGCGATCAGCCTGTTGGCCACCCGTGGCGATGCGATTGCCGTGCGCATTCAGGGCAACGGCACATCGGCGGGAGCGCAGGTAGGCGACCTGCTGATGCTGCAACTGATCAATCGGGCCGAATTGCTGTTGCGTCATTATTTGAGCCAGACGCAGGTTCGCCCGGAGGTGCTGTATCGGGAGTTGCTGTCGATCCTCGGTGAGTTGTCGACGTTCGCCACCGACAACAAGCGTGCGCAATTGGACGTGCATTACCGGCATAGCGATCAGGGTGCCAGCTTTCGCGGGTTGATGGGCGGCATTCGTACGGTGCTGTCGTTGGTACTGGAACAGCATGCCATCGAGTTGACGCTGCAGCAGCGCCAGTACGGCGTGTTGGTATGCCCGGTGGGTGATCTCAAATTGTTGGGCACGGCGACGTTCATTCTGGCAGCCACCGCCCAGTGTGATTCGGAAGAGCTGCGCCATCGACTGCCGGCGCATCTGAAGATCGGCACCGTGGAGCGCATCCGCGAGCTGGTCAACCTGCATCTGGCGGGTATCAGGATCAAACCGCTGCCGGTGGCGCCGAGACAGATTCCATTCCATGCCGGCAAGACCTATTTCATACTCGAACTCAGTGCCCAGGACATCACGCAATTGGAGCAATCGGGTGGTTTTGCCTTTCACGCCAGCGGCGGGTTTGCCGAGCTGGAACTCGACTTCTGGGCTATCAGGAATTGAACGCCATGACGATGGACAGTGAATACGCGCAGGACGAGAAGACCGTGTTGCTTGACCGCGAGGGGCGCAGCCCGGCGCAGGGGGCGGTGACCGACTTCCCCTCGCCGCCGCGGTTCGAGCAGCTGGAAGACCGCATGATTTACAGCGCCCGACTGCAGGGCGCACAGAGCTTCAATATGGGCCCCAATAGCCTGGTGACAGCGGCCTGGGAACTCTTGTCGCAGGTCGTCCAGCTCAAGACCAGTTCGGGCCGAGAGAACCTGCAGACGCTCAACGACCGATTGTCTTCCGGCATCACCACGTTTGAGGCCCGCGCCCTGCACCTGGGTGGCGAGGCCGGGCAGGTGATGTCTGCGCGCTATGTGCTGTGCAGCGTCATTGACGAGGCCGTGGTGACCACGGCGTGGGGCAGTCGCAGTGACTGGTCCACGAGCAGTCTGTTGAGTCGCTTTCACAATGAAACCTTTGGTGGCGAGAAGGTTTTCCAGCTACTGGAACGACTGTCCCGCGACCCCGTCAAGCACGTAGCCATGCTGGAGTTGTTGTACCTGTGCCTGTCGCTGGGGTTCGAAGGCAAATACCGCGTCATGGCGCGGGGCGGGGCTCAGCTTGAAGGGATACGCGATGCCTTGTACCGACAGATCAGGCATGTGCGCGGGGACAGGCTCTCGATAACTGCCGCGCCAGGCACCGCCAGGAAGCGCCCCGCACGATTGCGCAGTCTATCCGTGACAGCGGTGGTGATCGGTGGGCTGGCCTGCGTGCTGGCGATGTACTCAGGGTGTGCATGGGTATTGGGTCAGGAGCGCATGACAGTTATGCAACTTCTTCAACCTTCGGCGTCGGACCAGGCTCAGACGCCGTTGTAACGCTGGGAGCAATCAATGAACGCATTCTTCAAGGGCGCGGGCACGGTCCTGCGCAAAAGTTGGGTCTGGAGCCTGTTACTGGTGCTGTCGGGCGCGCTGCTGGTGTGGTTTTTCGGACCGTTGCTGGCGGTGGATGACTATCGGTTCTGGCAAGGCGCTACAGCGCGCTTGCTGACCGTGTGTGGCGTGTTCCTATTGTGGGGGTTGGCGATGGTCGTGGTGGGCGCGGGCCGCACTGCACGGGTTAGCCAGCCTGAATATCAGGCGCGCCATCAGCGTGAGGGTCTGGTCAGCGACGAACAAAAGCAGGTTCGGGGGCGGTTCAAGGAGGCGCTGCAGACGCTGAAAACCTCTCGTCGCTACGGTGAGCGCAGCGAGCGTTGGCGTAGCGAGTTGCCCTGGTACTTGTTGATCGGGCAACAGGGCAGCGGCAAGACCCAGCTCCTGGCGGCCACTGGGCTGCAATTTCCGCTCGATCGAGTCGAGGTGGGGGCCTCGGGTGGCACGTCCCATTGTGATTGGTATTTTGCCGACCAGGCCGTTTTGGTCGAGACCGCAGGGCGTTACCTGACCCAGCCAGACCGTTCGGTGGACGCTGCGGGATGGTCGACGTTGCTCAGCTTGCTCAGGTTGCGGCGCAGGACGCGCCCGCTCAATGGTGTGGTGGTGACGTTGTCTGTGGATACCCTGTTGGCCAGCAATGAGCACGACCTGGAGCTTCACGCACGTCATGTACATAGCCGCCTGCAGGACATCCAGCAGACGCTGCATGTGGATGTGCCGGTGTATCTGGTATTGACCCAGGCTGACCGCTTGGCCGGGTTTGCCGAGTTCTTTGATTCGCAGCAGGCCGACGGCACCGAGGACATACTCGGCGGGCGGCTGGCTGCAGCGCAGGGTGAAACCGAGATTGCCCATGTGCGCGAAGCCTTCGAAGCGCTGCTGCAACGCCTGGGGGCAGAACTGATCCCACGCTTGCACCAGGAACGAAACGTCGAACGCCGTGGCCGGATGCTGGATTTTCCGCAGCAGGCCGCACGTCTCGCAGACCGCTTGTGTCTGTTTGTCGAGTCTGCGTTTTCCGCCCATCGCTATCAGCGCATCAATGGTTTGCGAGGGTTCTACCTGACGTGCGCGAAGGCGGGTGATACACGCTCGCACTTCGTACAAGGACTGTTCAGCCGGGTGATTTTTGCCGAGGCCGATCTCGCCGGCTTGCATAGCCCCGAGCGCCAACGCCTGCGCCGACGCCAAGGCTTATTGGCGCTGGCCGCGTCGCTGGTCATCGGTGCTGCGGCGGCGCTGTGGGTAAACAGTTATTCATTCAATCATCAGCGCCTGGTGGAACTGCAGGCGCTGATCAAACCCCAGCCGCCCGTCCAGCCAGGTTCGGACGAGGTTCTGGTCGGGTTGGCGCTGCTGGACAGCCGCCTGGCAACCACGCGGGTATTTCCACCACGGGCAGAGGTGCGCTGGGTTGATCGGGCGGGAGTGTATCAGGGCGAGAAGACTCGGCCGCTATTGGTTGATGCCTATAAAACGGCCCTGCACCAGCAACTGCTGCCGCAGGTAACCACCTTGCTCGAAGAACAGGTACGCGCGAGCCTTGGCGATCGCGAGCGGCTACTGGACACTTTGCGTGCCTATCTGATGCTCAACCTGCGCGAGCGTCGTGATACAGCCTGGTTGGCAGAGCATGTGGCGGGCCTTTGGTCCGCACGCTTTGCCGGGGATACGTCGGCACAGGAACGGCTGAATAATCATTTCGCACGGTTGCTTGAAGCGCCGTTCGCAGCCCCCTTGAACGATGGGCTGGTGGCCCAGGCTCGCCAGGCATTACGCGGGGAGTCGCTGGCGGATGTGGTCTACCGGACGCTGCGCGAACAAGCCCGCAGCCTGGAGCCCTACCGCCTGGCCGAAGGCCAGGTGTTCGCCAGGAATGAGCCGCCCATACCCGGCTTCTACACCAAAAGGTATCTGCAGTATTTTGAAAAGCAGGGCCCGCGGCTGGTCAATGCCATTGCCCAGGATAACTGGGTGCTTGGCGAAGCTTCTGACCTCAGTGCCATGGATTTGCGCAGGTTGATGCTGGAGCTGGAGCAGCGTTATTTCAGCGAGTATGCCGATGCCTGGAGTGACGCCCTCGGTCGCCTGCGCTTGCAGGAGAGTGACAGCCTGCGCCAAGGCGTTGACCAGCTTGCGGGCCTGACGTCAGCCCAGTCAGCGTTGGTGCAACTGTTGCAGCAGGTACGTGAGAATACCCGGTTGGTGTCGACCCAGGAGCGGATCGAGGTAACGAGCCAGCCAGCGGGTGAATTGATTGCCGCCGCCAGTGCGCTGCTACCCGGGCAGGCGGTGCCGGACGCGGCGCGGCGTGCGTTACAGCGCCGCTTTGAACCGTTGCATCAACTGCTTGATGAGGCGCAAAACCCGGGCGCCGAGCTGACGCAAGCATTACGCCTGCTGGATGAACTGCATCTGCAACTGTTGGCGCTGAACCGCGAGAGCCCGCCTGAGCAAGCAGCGTTCAAAATGGTCAAGCAACGTATGGAGGGGCAGCAACCTCTGTTGAGCAATTTGCGTAATGCGGCTGCACGTTTGCCGATGCCGCTCAAGGGCTGGTTCGAAGGGGTTGCCGACACCACTTGGCGCCAATTGCTCGATGACGCTTACGGGCACGTGAATCAGCGTTATCAAAGCGAGGTGTATGGTTTTTATGCCAAGGCGATCCAGCGTCGCTATCCCTTCGATGCCCATGCTGGCAGTGATGTCGCCTTGGGCGATTTCCAGGAGTTTTTCAAACCACGGGGCGCTATGGCGCGCTTTTATGAGGGCTACTTGCGGCCATTTGTCAGCGCTGAGGGCAACCGTTATCGAATGCGGGGTATGGACGGTCGCAGCTTGCCGATCTCACGTTCGCTGCTGGAACAACTGACCAAGGCGCAGACGATTCGCCAAGGTTTTTTCAGCGAGGAGCAGGGCGAGTGGGCCGTTCGATTCACGCTGGCGCCCTACAGCCTGGACCAGGCGGTCAGCCGTGCGATCCTGCAAGTCGGCGAGCAACAGTTGGAATACCGGCATGGCCCGATCGTGCCTATGGCGTTTCACTGGCCCAGTGAGGCGGGCAATAGTCGCAGCAGCCTGGTGCTCGAGCGCGGTGCCGAGCAGCGGCCGCTGGGCATCGAGAAAAATAGCGGTGACTGGTCGTTGTTCCGCTTCCTCGACTTGCTGCAGAGCGAGTCGGCAAACGGCCGGGATGCTTACCTGATCAAGGCTGAACTCGCCGGCTTGCGCGCTAATTACCTGCTCACCAGCCAGCGCAGCCCCAGCCCATTCCAGATGGCAGCGTGGCGCACCTTCCGCTTGCCGGAGCAACTGTGAGCCCGATACATACTTGGCGCAGTGCCGGGCGTACGGCGCAGGGCAAGCAGCGCACGCGCAACGAGGACGCATTCCTGGATTGCCCGCAGCGCGGCTGTTGGGCGGTCGCGGATGGAATGGGCGGCCACCAGGCCGGGGATGTCGCCAGCCGGTGGGTGATCAGCAACCTGGCTGCGTTATCGGGTTTCGGCAGTTTTGAGCAACGAATCGAGGCTGTTCGGCGGTGTTTGCGCGGGCTCGACACTCAGTTGGGTCAGGCGTTGGCACAACCTTGCACGATGGGCAGCACTGTGGTTGCGCTGCTGCTTGAAGAACACCGGGCGGCGTGTATTTGGGCGGGGGATAGCCGATGTTATTTATGGCGACGCCAGCGCCTCTATCAGCTGTCGCGTGACCATTCCCTGCAACAGCAACTGATGGATCAGCAGCAGTTGAGTCTGGAGCAGGCTCAGGCTTACCCGGGCGCCAGGGCCTTGACCCGTGCGATAGGTGCGCCGCAGCCGCTGAGCCTGGAGGTGCTGGAACTGAGCACCCTCCCAGGCGATGTGTTTTTGCTGTGCAGCGATGGCCTGTACCAAGGGCTCAGCCACGGCGAGCTGGGCAGCGCCATGGGCGGGCGGACGCCGCGACAAGTGCTGGATCAGATGTTTGCCAATGTGTTGCGAGGGCCAGCGCGAGACGATCTGACGGCTGTGGTCATTCAGCAATGAGGGCACCGGTATGAGCGTGGCAAGCCCACCGAACCTGCTCGCAGGGCGCTATCGCCTGGAGCGAATACTCGGCACCGGCGGAATGGGCGTGGTCTATCGCGCACGGGACCTGTTGCATGAAGCGTTCGGCGAACCCGACTCCAGCGTGGCATTGAAGCTGTTGGGCGAAACGTTTTCAGCTTCGCCCGACGCCCATGTCTTGCTGTACGGCGAATTTGCCCTGACCCGCAATCTGCACCACCGCCATGTGGTGCGGGTGTTTTCCTTTGAGGTCGACATCGACCACCAGCTCGCATTCTTTACCATGGAGTTGATGCAGGGCATGACCCTGGATCGCCTGCTCATGGAGTGCCCGGCGGGTTTGCCATGGCAGGAGTTGCAGCCGCTGGCGTTGCAACTGTTGGACGCGTTGGCATACATCCACCACCAAGGCGTGCTGCATGGCGATGTGAAACCCGCCAATATCATGCTGGGTGAGGAGGGGATGCGCTTGTTCGATTTCGGCCTGGGTCACGCCGAGGCGCAGGCGATGGCTGGGTTGCCGGGCTTGAGCCGCAGCCGCTTGAACGCCTGGACACCAGCGTATGCGGCGCCGGAGCTGATGGCAGGTGGGGCGCTGTCGGCCAGTGCCGACCTGTATGGCGCGGCGTGCGTACTCTATGAACTGGCCCATGGGCAGCGACCTGGCGAGCGTCAGCTCAATCAGCCACTGCGCCGGCCCAATCGACTTCCCAGGCACTGCTGGCCGGCATTGCATTCAGCATTGGCCGCAGACCCGGAGCGCCGAAGCGTGAGTATCGCCGAACTGCGCGAAGCCTTGGCCAGTCGGTGCCGACGCTGGTTCCTCTAGGCCAACCCATGCAGTTCGCAATACTCAGCCCAACTCAACCCCGCCATCTGCGCCACTTCCTTGTGCACTTCAAGGCGCTGGGCTTCAAAGGCTTCAGGGCAATCGGTGGTCAGCTTGAGCGTCAACTCCCAGGCAAACAGGCCCTGGCGTTCGGCTTCGGCTTCGAAGGCTTCATGCAGCCGTTCGGCGCGGTATTGCGCCAGGGTTTCGCCCTTGGCTTGGGCGGCGAGCGGGTTGAGGGTGTCCAGTTCGGTGGCGACCTCGGGGTGTTCGTTCAAGAATCTGTCCAGAGCGCGCTGGTGGTTATCGCCGGGTGGTGACAAAGGTTTACTCCTGGGGGCAGGCCCCTTGATGCCGTGTAACACACACGGAGCAAGGTCTGGGCTCGAGTTCGTTCGAGACGGGTCCTGCAAAGGATGGTCTAACTTACCGTAGTCGACAAGCTTGAACGGTCGCGATTAGCGCGCAATCTTGCAGATGTTGCGGCAAAAGTCTTTCGCTCCCGGTATCAGGACGTGTAGCGTTACCCAGGGTTTTCGGGCCTGCCAACCACGGGCAGGGTGCGATGGGCAGAGGGACGGTCATGGCGCAAACGCTGTTCAAACTTTTCTTTACCCAACGTCTGGCCGCCCTGGCCAGCACCGAATCGCTGCGCGCCATTCGTGAAGGGTTGCTGTGGATTCTGCCGTGCCTGCTGGTATCGGCCGGGTTTCTGATCTTGTCCGAGTCCGCCCGGGTGCTGGGTTTCGACCCTCAGGTGGTGACCTTCCTGGCCGGGCTGCACAACCAGATCAGCTCGGTGATTCCGCTGCTGGTGGCCGCGTCCATCGGTTATATGCTGGCGATCCAGCATCGGCTGCCGCAATTGCCGGTGGCGTTCCTGTGCCTCGCCCATGTGGTAGTGGCGACGTTTATCTTGCGTGAATACCCGCGTGCTTCGGCGACGTTCGTGCTGTTTATCGCCATCGCCTCGCCGTTGCTCAATGTGCCGGCGATTGCCTGGCTGCACCGCTACCGGTGGACCCGACTGGTCAACGAGGAACTGGTGGGGCACAACCTCAGGGGCACGATCAATATGGTGCTGCCCGGGATCATCACCGCACTGGCGCTGGTGGCGGTGTTGTCGTTGCTGTTGCAGGTGCCCTACGTGGCGCAGTTGCAGGGGCCGCAGGTACTGGACGCGCTGGAGTCGCCCTACGGCAGTGGTCTGTTTGTAACCCTGATGAATTCACTGTTGTGGTTCTTCGGGATTCACGGCGTGTATGCCATGCAGCCGCTGTTCGATGTGCTGGACCAGGCGGTGGTGCTCAACAGCGCCGCGTTGGCGGCGGGCGAGCCGATCAAATACATGTTGAACAGCGGCTTGTTAGGCAGCTTTGCGTTTATTGGCGGTTCGGGGGGCGCGTTGTGCCTGTTGTTGGCGATCCTGTTGTTTTCCAGGAGCCAATCCATGCGCCTGCTGGCGATAGCGAGTTTGCCGCTGTCGCTGTTCAACGTCAGCGAAGTGCTGTTGTTCGGCTTGCCGATCATCCTGAACCCGCGCTTGTTCATCCCGTTTTTGCTGGTGCCGGCGATTAACGCCATGCTCGCGCTGATGGTGGTGCAGATGGGCTGGGTGTCGCCAGCGGTGGCCAGCGTTCCGTTTACCTCCCCGGTGTTGCTCAATGCCTACCTGAGCACCCACGGCGACCTCGCCGCCGTCGCGCTGCAACTGGCGTTATTGGGCTTGGGTACTGTGGTGTATGCGCCTTATGTGCGGGCGATCCATCGCCAGGCCACCGAAGGCGGCACGGTTTACCTCAAGTCCCTGGACATGACGTTCCGTGGCCTCGAAGAAAAAGGCCGGCTGCGCGAGCTCGACCCGGTGCTGGCGTCCCACAAGACTCAGGCGCGCCAGGCCACCGAGTTGAGCCGCATCCAGCAGATCAGCGACTATGAGTTTTACCTCGAATTCCAGCCGCAGGTCTCCACCCGCACCGGGTTGTGCACCGGTTGCGAAGCGCTGATGCGCGCCCGTGATGGGCAGGGCACGGTGCATTCGCCATGGGAGTTTTTGCAATGGCTGGCCCAGGCGCGGTTGATGCCGGATGTGGATGTGTGGGTGGCGTCCCAGGCGGTGCGCCAATACCAGAAGTGGCAGAAACTCGGCTTCGCCTTGCCGATGACGATCAATATTTCCAGCGCCACCCTGACCGACGCCGCCTATGGCGAGCGCCTGGTGGAGATCCTGGCCCAGGCCCATGGGCAGGTGTCGGTGGAAATCACTGAAGACGCGTTGGTGAGCGACAGCCAGGCCACGCGCCGGATCATCGAGAAGCTGCAGGCCATCGGCGCCAAGGTGTATATAGATGACTTTGGCACCGGGTTCTCGGCCTTGAGTTACCTGCACCAGTTCCCGGTGGACTTTATCAAGATCGACCGCAGTTTTGTGGTGGCCCAGCATGACCCCAAAGGGGCGCAGGTGATGACCGGCATCCTGCGCTTTTGCGAGGCGCTGAACCTGGGCGTGGTGGTGGAGGGGGTCGAGACCGCCGAGCAGTTGGCCTTCCTGAACACCGGCGCCGAGTTGATTATCCAGGGCTGGTATTTCAGCAAGGCGCTGCCGGGGGATCAGTTGCAAGACTTTGTGCGTGAGCGTGCGGCCATGGCGCAGGCTTAATAGCTGCGCCGGGTTTGCTCGATGTCGTCGATCAGGCCGTCCAGCTGCGCCAGGCGCGCACGGTTGTCGTGGTCCCAGGGGTGGAAGCCGGGTTTGAAGTAGTGCAGCCAGGGCACCAGCATCCGTGGGAAAACGCCTTTGGGCCCATACAGAAATTTCAGCATGCGCCAGAAGCCCTTCAAGTGCCCACCGCTCTTGCGGTCGGCAATCAGCAGGCGCAGGTGAAAGTCCAGCACCACCCCCCAGAAGAACACCGTGGTGGTGAGCATGGTGCCGGTGCGCAGCAGGTAGCGTTTGGGCCCGGGCTTGATCACGCTGTTCCATACATCGAAGGCGACCGCCTTGTGCTCGGTTTCTTCGAGGGCGTGCCAGTACCACATCTGCTGGTAGCCCTTGAGCGAATCGCCGAAACGCGACGGGTCGCTCAGCAGGATTTCCGCGAGCATCGCCGTGTAGTGCTCAAGGGCAATCGTGATCGCCAGGTTGAAAGATGGCGCGAAGTGTTTTTTTTGCAGGTCGAGGATGAATTTCAGCCGGCGATCAAGGGTGTGCGCCGGCAGCCCGGCGGCTTGCAACAGGTCGTTGTAGGCCACATGTTCACGGCTGTGCATGGCCTCCTGGCCGATAAACCCCTGGACCTGTTTTTTCAGTTCCGGGTCGTCGATGCGCTGGCGGTAGTGGCGCACGCTGTCCATGAAAAACAGCTCGCCCTGGGGGAATAGCAGCGACAGTGCATTGAAAAAATGCGTGATGAACGGCCCCTGTTCGTGCCAGTTCTTGATGCGCTCGGCGGGCAGGTCGAAATGAATATCGCGGCGGATCGGCAACATGCTGCGTGCTCCTGTTCAGAGGCGGGGCTCGTCGTTGGTTTCAAACACCGGCGTGCGCGGTTTGGGCGCCATGCGTTTGCTGGCAAACACCACCAGCGCCTGGTAGGCCGCCGGCAGGCAACGGGCGAGCAGGTCGAGGCAATACGCGTCGCGGCCGATCAGCACGCGGCGCTTGTTTTTGCGTACGCCGTGCAGGATCACCTTGGCGGCCTGGTCGGCATCGGTGATGAACAGCTTTTCGAAGTCGGCGCGGGCCTGCTGTTCACTGTGAATCAGAAAACCGGTCATGTTCGCGTCGATCCGACTACTGCGGCAGATATCGGTACGAATGCCTCCCGGATGCACGCACGTGGCCGAGACCCCGCAGCGTTGCAGGTCGAGTTCCTGGCGCAAGGCTTCGGTAAAGCCGCGCACGGCAAACTTGGTGGCGTTGTAGCCGCTCATGCCGGGCTGGGCAAACAGGCCGAAGACGCTGGAGGTGTTGATCACATGCCCGTCGCCGCTGGCCTTGAGGTATGGCAGGAACGCTTTGGTGCCATGGACCACGCCCCAGAAATTGATCCCGACAATCCATTCCAGGTCGGCGTAGTCCACGCCTTCTACAGTGCTCGACAGGGCAACCCCGGCATTGTTGAACACCAGGTTGACTTGGCCGTGCTCGGCCACGCAGCGGGCGGCCCAGTCGATCATGGCCTGGCGGTCGGACACATCCAGTATTTGGGTGGTGATCTTGATGGGCGACAGGGTTGAAGCGGTGATCAACGCCTGGGTCTGTTCCAGCCCCTGGCTGTTTTTGTCCGCCAACGCCAGGTGGCAACCTTCCCGCGCCAGGGCCAGGGCCAAGGCGCGGCCCATGCCGGACGCCGCGCCGGTGATGGCCGCCACGCGGCCGTTGAATGACTTCATGACAGGCTCCCTTCTACAGTGGAATGGGGCGCCAGGGCCGGCCGGGCAGGCGCATCGAGCGGCAACAGACTGGCCGCGTAATCCTTGAGCGCGAATTGCCGGGTCAGGTGCTTGAAACGCCAGGTAGAGCCGGGCCAAAGCGTGGTGTTCTTGCCGGTGCGGGGGTCGAGATACCAGCTTTGGCAGCCACCGGTATTCCAGATGGTGCGTTTGAGTTGGTCTTGCAGTTGCTGGTTGTAGGCGCTTTCCACCGCCGGTTTGACGTCGACGCTGGCGATGCGGTGCCGCTGCATTTGCCGCAGCGCATCGAGGATGTAGGTGACCTGGGCCTCGATCATCAGGATCATCGAGTTGTGCCCCAGGCCGGTGTTGGGCCCGATGATCAGGAACAGGTTGGGATAGCCCGGCACCGTCGTGCCCTTGTAGGCATGCGCGCCGTCGTGCCAGGTGTCCATCAGGTCCACGCCGTTGCGGCCGATGATGCAGTTGCGCGGCAGCGGATCGGTGGCCTGAAAGCCGGTGCCGAAAATCAGGCAGTCGGCCGGGTGCTTGATGCCGTCGGCAGTGATCACGCCGTCGGCTTCGATGCGCGCCACAGGGTGGGTCACCACCTCGACATTGCTGCGCGACAGCGCCGGGTAGTAGTCATTGGAAATCAGCACGCGCTTGCAGCCGATGGTGTAGTCCGGTGTCAGGGTTTTGCGCAGGGAAGGGCGGGCGACTTGTTTGTGCAGGTGGCGCAGGGCGATTTTCTGTACCATTTTCATCAGCCTTGGGTGCAGCGCAAAACCCACCACGCGGCCTTCCAGCGCCCAGTAGAACGCGCCGCGCACCACGCGTTGAGTGAACGGCAGGTGCTTGAACAACCAGCGCTCAATGGGTGAAATCGCACGGTCCGGCTTGGGCATGATCCACGGCGGGGTGCGCTGGAACAGATCCAGGTGGGCCACCTGCGGCGCAATCTGCGGCACAAACTGAATCGCGCTGGCCCCGGTGCCGATCACCGCCACGCGCTTGCCCTTCAGGGAGTAGTCGTGGTCCCACTGCTGGGAGTGGAAGCGCTTGCCCTTGAAGCTGTCCAACCCCGCAATATCCGGCAGCGCCGGGCGCGACAGGCCGCCCATGCCCGATACCAGCACCCGCGCACTGACCTGACGGCCATCGCTGAAGCTCAGCTGCCAGCGTTGCTGCTGCTCATCGAACACCGCACGTTCAAGGCCCATGCCGAACCGCAGGTAGGGCGCCAGCCCATAGCGCGCAGCGCATTGCTCCAGGTAGGCGCGGATCTCCGCTTGCGGCGCGAACTGGCGCGTCCAGTTGGGGTTGGGCGCGAAGGAAAACGAATACACATGCGACTGCACATCGCAGGCGCAACCGGGGTAGTGGTTGTCCCGCCAGGTGCCGCCAAGGGTGTCGGCCTGTTCGGCGATAAAGAAGTCGCTGAACCCGGCTTCCTTGAGCTTGATGGCCATGCACAGGCCGGCGAAGCCTGAGCCGATGATGGCGATGTCGATTGAATCACTGTGGGCATTCATAGGCAGATTCCCGTGCTCCTGTTTTTGTTGTGTCTTTTAGATAGAACACCATTGCAAAGGAAAATTGAATTAATTATTTTAAAAATGATTTTAAATAATCTACCTGAAAATATCGCCTACGCTAGCCCCTGCGCCTTCATGTGTGACTCGTCCGAGGGACGAACACCGTTTATGTGAAGGTCAGGTCCAGGGTCGGATGATGTGCTGAGGCCATGATCAATCCCGGTCAGGCCGCCAGCAGCAGGGAAGCAGAGGACCGAGCTATGGCTGTTGAATGGGTTATTGCTGCGGCTGTGTTTGTCGGCGTCAGCGCCATGCTGTGGGGGTTCAGCCGCTGGATGACGCGGCGCATTGAAGCCACCGTTCCGATCAACGGGCGCTTTGTCGAGGTCAACGGCGAGCGCTTTCATTATGTAGATGAGGGCAAGGGCCCACCGTTGGTGATGATCCACGGGCTGATGGGCAGCAGTCGCAACCTGACCTACGCCTTGTCTGGCCGGTTGCGTGAGCATTTTCGCGTGATCACCCTCGATCGTCCTGGGTCGGGGTATTCCACCCGGCATGCCGGCACCGCTGCGCACTTGCCGGGTCAGGCACGGCAAGTGGCGGCGTTTATCAACACACTGGGCCTGGAGAAACCGCTGGTGCTGGGGCACTCCCTCGGCGGGGCGATTGCCCTGGCGCTGGCCCTCGACCATCCCGAGGCGGTGTCGGGCCTGATCCTGGTGGCGCCGCTGACCCATCCGCAACCCACCTTGCCTCTGGTGTTCTGGTCGCTGGCGGTGCGACCGGCCTGGCTGCGCCGCTGGGTGGCCCACACCCTGACCATGCCCATGGGCCTGCTGACGCGGCGTGCAGTGGTCAAGGGCGTGTTCGCGCCGGACCCGGCCCCGGAGGATTTCGCCACCCGTGGCGGCGGTTTGCTGGGCATGCGCCCGGACAACTTCTACGCCGCGTCCAGCGAGATTGCCCTGGTTAACGATCACCTGCCGGACATGGTCAAGCGCTACCCGCAACTGACCCTGCCCATCGGCCTGATCTATGGCGCGCAGGACAAAGTGCTGGACTTTCGCACACACGGCCAGGCCCTGGCCGACAAGGTGCCGGGCCTGAAGCTGCAGCTGGTGGAGGGGCGTGGCCATATGTTGCCGATTACTGCCTCGGCGCGGGTGGTCGAGGCCGTGCAGCACCTGGCCAAGCGGGTGCGGCCGCCGGAAACCGCCACGGTGCTACGCCCGCCGTTTGCCCTGGCGAGCCAATAATCGTGCCTGCAAAGCGCGGTCAAGCCTGGCAAATGCTTGCCCTAGAGACCTGACCAAACGGCTGAAAAAAAGACTGCCGGGTCACGTTCAAAAGGGTTCAAAAAAGTAGTTGACGAGCTACCGATTCCGCGTTATTTATTTAAAAAAATATTTCAATATTTATTTTGAAATGATTTTTGAAATGCCTAAGAGCGAATAAAAATGAAAAAAACGTCTTTTATCGCATGGTTGAATGCCTGGAGCCTTCAGCGCTTCCTGAACCGGTTTTTTGCGTCCCTCCCAACCCGTTTCGTGCGGAGGCTGCCATGAACCAGAGTCTGGCAGCGCCAAGCGTATGGGCCGACGGCAAGCGGCACCTGTGGTGGTTGGGCATCCTGCCGTTGGCCACCCCCTTGTTGTCCGGTGCCTTGGCCATCACGACCGGCATCCAGCAACTGTGGTGGGTCGGTGTGCTGGTGATCTTCGGCTTGATCCCGCTGATCGACGGCTTGCTCGGTGAAGACGTGAGCAACCCGCCTGAATCCGCCGTCAGCCACCTTGAATCCCAACGCTACTATCGCTGGATCGTCTACACCGGCGTGGTATTGGTGATCGCCTCGGTGGTGATCACCGGCTGGCTGGCCGCAGGCGGTATCGACTGGATCATCCAGGGTGGCCTGGTACAGGCTGCGGCGAATCTGGAGCCGTCCAGCTGGCTGTCCCACGCCGCCAGCTACATCACCGCACGCACCCAACTGCATGGTGAGCCGAGCTGGTTTACCTACCTGGGCATGGCCATGTCGACTGGCGCCGCCACCGGCATTGCGATCAACACCGCCCATGAACTGGGGCATAAACCCAACGCGCTGGAAGTGTTCCTGGCCAAGGTCACCCTGGCGCCGACGTTCTACGGGCACTTCTACACCGAACACAACCGTGGTCATCATGTACGCGTCGCTACGCCGGAAGACCCGGCCAGCTCGCGACTGGGGGAGAGCTTCTGGGCCTTCCTGCCGCGCTCGGTATGGTTCAGTGCGCGCTCGGCCTGGAACCTGGAGCGCGAACGCCTGCGCAAACTCGGCCTGCCGGCCGGGCACTGGCGCAATGGTGTACTCAGTGCCTGGCTGTACAGCGTGGTGTTGTGGGGCGCGATGATTGCCTGGCTCGGGGCGGCAGTGATTCCGTTCCTGATTATCCAGGGCATCTACGGGTTCTCGTTGCTTGAAGTTGTTAACTATGTCGAGCACTACGGCCTTAAACGCCAGAAGATGCCCAATGGCCGTTATGAGCGTTGCTCGCCTCGGCACTCCTGGAACAGTAATCGGATTGTTACCAATATCTTTCTGTTCCAATTGCAACGGCATTCCGATCACCATGCCAACCCCACTCGCAGTTATCAGTCGTTGCGCCACTTTGATGAATCACCGCAACTGCCGTATGGCTACGCGAGCATGATTGTCTGGGCCTATGTGCCTTACTTGTGGCGACGGCGCATGGACCATCGGGTACTCAACCATTATGCCGGGGATATCACCCTGACCAATCTTCAGCCGTCACAACGCTTGAAGTATCTGGAGAAGTACAGCAACAGCGCCACGCCGTTCTGATCTGAAGTAACCGCTTATTCACGTACTCGGGGCCTGTGTGCCGCGCAGGTCTGTTTCGCCCGAGGTTTACCGATTTAGTTGCAAGAAACGTTGTGTGACCCGAACAAAAATAATTAAAGGGAAGGACGTACACATGCAATCACCTGCCAAGTTCACCACCTCTATCGTATTGGCTGCGTTGGGCCTGATCGCCTATCACCAGGCCCAGGCTGCCCGTATCGAACCGGCCGGCAGCGCCTTCACCGCCCAAGGCCCGATCAGCTTCTCCAAAGGTGCGCTGATCAGTGCCGACTGCACCATCAAGGTCGCCGGCAAGGTCGCCGCCGACGGCGCTTCAGTGGCTGTCGAGAAAGTTGAATTCGACGGCGGCCTCAAGTGCAGCCGGGTCGAAGCCATCAACTTGCCGTGGGTGTTAGTTGCCAAAGATACCAGGAGCGGCTCCATGTCGAAGATCAGCGTGGATGTGCACGCCTTCGGCCTGGGCGGCAAGTGCGGGCCGTCTACCGCCGACGGCACCTGGGATAACGCCACCGGCAAGTTGGAAGCGGCGAATGTACCGATTGGCGAAGACTGCCAGATCAAGACGGTGTCGATCACGATGCCGCCGAACTTCAAAGTTGTTGAATAAGCGTCGGATGTTGAAGCGGTATTGAATTGAAATTTGGCTGGAAAGGGAAGTTCTGCAGTTTCACCGTGACCTCTCGTTCATGGCCATTACCCCCTGGCGAAATGACTCGCCATAACATGTGAGGAATAACAATGAAAAGTTTGAAAACCCTCGTTTGTGCCTCTTCTTTTGCGCTGTGCTTCGGTGCAGTTTCGATGGCCAATGCGGCAACTATCGCGCCTGCCGGTGCGGGGTTCACAACGGCCGGTTCGATTACTGTAACGTCGCCAGCCTCCTTGAACCTGCCGGTCACCTGCAACATCGTCTTTACCGGCACCGTCGCCGCCAACGGCTCTGGCGCCTCTATCACCGGCGCCAGCGTCAGCGGTTCCAACTCGCTGTGTGCGGTTCCTGTTCTGCAGGGGCTGCCATGGGCGCTCACCGTTACGGGTGGCGGGCCGACTGACTTCGCCGGCACGGTGTCGGGCGTCAAATTCAAGATCCTGTCTGACTGCAGCGCTTCTCCGGTGACCATCCAGGTCGGCTTTAACAACGGCACCAATACGCTGAAGGTGCCAAGCACTCAGACCGTGGGCTCTTGCAAAATCACTGCGTTGACCGCAGTGCCAACCCCTGCCTTTACCGTTACTCCATAAGCGCCTTCACGCGCTTGACGTGATGATCACACGTTGAAAAGAGCAAGTGCCTCGAGAGAGGCACTTGTTGCGGCAGGCCCGATCGGGAAAGCCGACCGCGGTGGATAAAAATAATAAGGAGTGCAGCATGAATAATAAGAAACAACCGGCGCGCACGTTACTGGGCCTGGCGATCATGGGCGGGCTCCTGGCAATGACAGGCACTGCGCAAGCGGGCGGCTTCGCCACTCCGACGTTCGGAGCCGAAGGCTGGGGCCGCGCATTCGGTGGGGGGTCGATGTTCAAGAATGATCCGTCATCGGCCTATAACAACCCGGCGGCAATGGCGTTTATTGATCACAACATCTCGCAATTCAACGTTGACTACGCACGCATCAATATCAAGTACAAGGGGACTGCCAGAGACTATGCGGGCAATCCTACTTCGGCCACGACCATCGACCCCGATACGTTTGAATTCAATTCGGTGCCGCGCACCGGTGATGGCGGGCAAGGCGGTTTTACCGCGTGGCTGCCTACTGGCTTTATGGTCATGCCGATCGGTGATCGCTTCGCCTTCGGTCTTAGCCAGGTGGTGCCCCTGGGCGCACGTACCACATGGGACAATGATTGGAAGGGCCGCGATTTTGCGGTGGACACGCGTATCGAAACCGTGGGCCTGACGGGCTCGCTGTCGTTCAAAGTTACGGATGACTTCTCCATCGGCGGCGGTGCGATTGTTCAGCACACCAAAGGTTTCGTCAGCCAGAACGTTGACTTGTACGCCGCTGCTGCGCTCGCGCCGAATTCGATTCCATTCCCGGCGGGCGTTGGCTATTCGCTGATGCGCGTCAAAGTCGACAATACCTCGGTGGGCTGGTTTGCCGGCCTGGCCTGGAAGCCGACTCCCCAGGACACCCTCGGGTTGAACTACCACGCCAAGATCAAGAATAAACTTGAGGGTAAATACAACATCTACGCCGACCCAGGCTCGACGGCCCTGATTGAAGGTGGGTTGCCCGGCCTGTTGTACCCCGGCCTCAACCTTCAAATGAACGGTAAAGCCTCGACCCAACTGGATGTTCCAGCCAACGCCTCGTTCGACTGGGTGCACCAGTTCACCGATCGCTTTGCCCTCGGCGCCAGCGTCACCTGGACGCAGTGGTCATCGTTCAAGAGCCTGACCTTGAAGTCCGAGGGGTCGACGATTGTTGCCATTCCTTACAACTACAAGGATGCCTGGATGGTCTCCCTCGGTGGCGACTATAAGCTCACCGACGACTTCACCCTGCGCGCCGGTGTGGCCACCGACCAGACGCCCACCCGCAACTCCACCCGTGACCCGCGCATCCCCGACGGTGACCGGATCTTCACGTCACTGGGCTTCGGCTACAAGGTGCGTGCTATTCCGGGCCTTGGCATCGACGGTTCCTACTCCCACCAGTTTGTTGAGAAGGCCAAGCTGAAGACGCAAAACCAGGACCGCCTGGGCGGTGCAACCCTGGATGGCAAAGCCGACGCCTATGGTGATGTGGTCAGCCTGGGGGTCACTTACGAGTTCTGATCCGTAGTGCCGGTATGACCTGGCGGTCAGCGCATCTGTCTGCCGTGTTTCATGCCGGTCATGCAACGACGGGTCGCCGACGCGACCCGCTCCGATTTCCCTGATAAATCAACTGACCAGGCTGATCCATTCGGCCCGGTATGTTTTCGCCAAAGCATTAAATAAAAATTTCAAAACAAAATTTGAATTTAGCTTTGCAAGTTTGTAGTGTGGTTTTACACCGCCGGTCATTTCGACCCGCCCGTGCTTTGCCATGCCCTGAATCGAGTAGAGGTATCCCCATGGTTATCTGGTTATTGGTGGGTTTCGCAGCTGCGATTGCCCTGGCGTATCGACAAGCTGGCGCCGCGCTGTGGTTGGGCACCGGCCTGATCTGGCTGGCGCTGGGTTATCTGTTGAATGTGGTGGCAGGTTTCGGCGCTGGCGTCACTGCGCTGCTGGTGATAGCTCCGGCGTTGCTGATGACAGTCAAACCCTTGCGCCGCGCCTTGTTGACCAGCAAGGCTCTGGGCCTGTTTCGTACAATCATGCCGGCGATGTCCGACACCGAACGTGCGGCCATCGAGTCCGGCACCGTGTGGTGGGACGCCGAGTTATTCAGCGGCAAGCCCAATTGGCAGCGCCTGTTGCAAGCCGCACCGGCCAGCCTGAGCGCCGAGGAGCAAGCCTTCCTCGACAATGAGGTGGAAACCCTGTGCGACATCGCCAACGACTGGGAAACCACCCAAATCTGGCAGGACATGTCCCCCGAAGGGTGGCAGTACACCAAGGACGCCGGGTTCCTCGGCATGATCATTCCCAAGCAGTACGGCGGCAAAGGCTTCTCTCACTACGCACATTCCCAGGTGGTGATGAAGCTGTCGACGCGCTGCTCGGCGGCGGCGATTTCGGTGATGGTGCCCAACTCCCTGGGCCCGGCCGAGTTGCTGTTGCACTACGGCACCGACGCTCAGCGCAATTACTACCTGCCGCGCCTGGCCCGCGGTGAAGACATTCCGTGCTTTGCCCTGACCAGCCCGTATGCCGGCTCGGATGCCGGGGCGATTCCGGACCTGGGCATCGTCTGCAAAGGCACGCATGAAGGCGAGCAAGTGCTGGGTTTTCGTGTGACCTGGGACAAGCGCTATATCACCCTTGGCCCGATCGCCACGGTGCTGGGCCTGGCGTTTCGCGCTGAAGACCCGGACGGGTTGCTCGGCCAGCCTGGTTCGCTGGGGA
Organism: Pseudomonas viridiflava; assembly: GCF_900591205.1. Taxonomy (GTDB): domain Bacteria; phylum Pseudomonadota; class Gammaproteobacteria; order Pseudomonadales; family Pseudomonadaceae; genus Aquipseudomonas. Next base: position 32,849 of record NZ_UUPU01000006.1, on the reverse strand, counting down.
TTACCTGTGCGCTGATCCCGACCTCGCACCCGGGCGTTAACAGCGGCCGCCGTCACTGGCCGTTGAACGCTGTGTTCCAGAACGGTCCTACAACCGGCAAGGATGTTTTCATTCCGCTGGAATGGGTGATCGGCGGCCGTGAGCAAGTCGGCAACGGCTGGCGCATGTTGATGGAGTGCCTGGCGGCCGGCCGTGCGATTTCGCTGCCCTCGGCCAACGTCGGCCTGGGCAAGGTCGCGGTGCGCGGCACTACCGCCTATGCGGCCATGCGTAAGCAGTTCGGCCTGCCCATTGGTAAGTTCGAAGGTGTGCAAGCGCCACTGGCGCGCATGGCCGGGCATTTGTACGCCTGCGATGCGGTGCGCAAAGTGTCGGTGGCGTCCCTGGATGCGGGCGAGAAACCCTCGGTGATTTCCGCCATTGCCAAGTACCACGTGACCGAACGCGCACGCATTATCGTTAACGACGGCATGGATATCGTCGCCGGCAAAGGCATCTGCATGGGGCCGAATAACTTCCTGGCCCGCGCTTACCAGCAAAGCCCCATCGCGATTACGGTGGAGGGCGCGAACATCATGACGCGCTGCCTGATCATCTTTGGCCAGGGGCTGATCCGTTGCCATCCCTATGTGTTCCGCGAGATGGAAGCGGCACGCAACCCGGATCGGCGCAAGGCTCTGGAGGCGTTCGACAGTGCGATGTTCGGCCATATCAGCTTTGTGCTGGCCAACAGCGTACGTGCGGTGGTGCATTCCCTTACGGGCGGGCGGCTGATTTCCGTCCCGGCAAAGACCGCCCCCGCGTTGGCTTCCTACTATCGGCAGGCCAATCGTCTGTCGGTGGTGTTGGCGTTGATCTCGGATGTGTCCATGGGCGTGCTGGGCGGTGCCCTCAAGCGCAAGGAAAGTATCACCGGGCGCCTGGGGGATATTCTGTCGCAGCTGTACATCCTTTCCTGCGTACTCAAGCGCTTTGAAGATGACGGCCGGCCCCAGGCGGACCTGCCACTGGTGCATTGGGCGGCTCAGGACGCATTGCTGCGGGCCCATGAAGCGCTGGCCGAAGTGCTCGCTAACTACCCCTCGAAAGCCGCTGCCGCCGTGGTGCGGGGTTTGAGCTTCCCGTTCGGTATTGCGCTGCGTAAACCGTCCGATCAGTTGCTGGCCCAAGTCGCTGAAGGGGTGCAGACACCGGGCGACAGCCGTGACCGTTTGCTGGCCGATTCCTACATCCCACGTCCGGAAATCGACAAGCTGGCGTATGGCGAATTGGGTTTCCGCTTGTTGCCTCAAGTGGAATTGATCGACGCCCGCCTCAAACCCGCGATCAAACAAGGCTTGCTCGACCCGCTGCCGATCTCCGCCACTGCCTTTGCCGCCTGGCGCGTCAAGGCACGGGCGTTGGAGCTGATCAGCGAAGACGAAGACGCCTTGCTGGCGCGCTATGTGGAATACGCCGACCACGGCATCCAGGTGGACGACTTTGCGCAGGACTTTGGTTTGCTGGAGGCCCTGCAACAGCGCAAGCAAGCATTGGAACCGACCCCCAAACGTCGTACCAGCCAAAGCGAAAACGCCTCGGTCAGCTAAGAACAAACCCGATCCAAATGTGGGAGCGGGCTTGCTCGCTAAGGCGGTCTATCAGAAGCCTATGTGTGGGCTGACCCACCGCATTCGCGAGCAAGCCCGCTCCCACACTGGATCGGGTTTACAAGGCAGGATTGTGTTGTGAGTGAATCTATCTATGAGTGACAGCTACCTTTCGTTCGTCAATTCTCCCTGGGGCCGGCGCCTGGCCCAGGCGGTCGGCTTGCCGCAACCCTTGGCGCTGCAGCGCCATCGCAGCGGCCAGCAGGGCCTAGCCAACCCGGTGATCGTCGCCGGGGCAGGGCGGCTCGTCACGCAGGTGCAACAGGTGTTCGCCGCCACCGACACGGTCACCGCCACGGCGGCCACGCTCAAGGCGCCGTCCACGGTCAAGGTGCAGGGCGCGGTGTTCGATGCCAGCGGCGTGACCAGCCTGCAACAGCTCGATGAGCTGTATGGTTTCTTCCACGCCAACGGCAAACGCCTTGGCCAGCACGGCCGGGTGGTGGTGCTGGGCACTGCGCCGGAACACTGCGCCGACTTGCTCCAGGCCATTGCCCAGCGTGCCCTTGAAGGGTTGGTGCGCTCGCTGGCCAAGGAGCTGCGCCGGGCGATCACCGTGCAGTTGCTGTACGTGGCGCCGGGGGCCGAAGACGCGCTGGGCAGCAGCCTGCGTTTCTTTCTGTCGCGCCGTTCGGCCTATGTGTCCGGGCAGGTGGTGCGGCTGGACACACCCGTGGACGGCCACGTCAGCGTCAATTGGGATAACCCCTTCGCCGGCCGCCGTGCGTTGGTTACCGGCGCCTCCCGGGGTATCGGTTTGGCGATTGCCCAGGTGCTGGCGCGGGACGGCGCCCATGTGGTGTGCGTGGACGTGCCCCAAGCCCATGACGCGCTGGCGCAAGCCGCCGACAGCGTGGGTGGCTCGGCATTGCCGCTGGACATTACCGCAGTGGACGCGGCCGCGCAGTTGCAGGCGCATGTCAGCCAATACGGCGCCTTCGACGTGGTGGTGCACAACGCCGGGATCACCCGCGACAAGACCATCGCCAAGATGAGCGAAGCGGCCTGGCGCAGTGTGCTGGCGGTCAACCTCGAAGCGCCGCTGCACTTGAGCACAGCGTTGCTGGCAAATCAGGGCTTGAACCCTGGCGGGCGCATCGTTTGTGTGTCGTCGATTTCCGGCATCGCCGGCAACCTTGGGCAAAGTAACTACGCCACCTCCAAGGCCGGGGTGATTGGCCTAGTGCAGGGGCTGGCGCCTCAGGCGGCGGCGCAGCAGGTCACGGTGAATGCGGTGGCGCCGGGGTTTATCGAAACCCAGATGACCGCGAAAATCCCGTTGATGATTCGCGAAGCGGGGCGACGCATGAACTCGCTGTCTCAGGGTGGGCAGCCGATCGACGTGGCCGAGACCATTGCCTGGCTGGCGCACCCGGCGTCCGGCGGGGTCAATGGCCAAGTCGTACGCGTGTGCGGCCAAAGCCTGCTGGGGGCCTGAGCCATGGACTACGTGACGCAGATTATCGACCCGCCGCCGTCGCGCATGCGCCTGCTGCTGGACGGGGTGCGCGCCTTGCGCAAACCCACGCTCGAGGGTGAACCCACTCTGCCCAGGGAATGCCTGGTGCGCTCGGCGGTGGAGCTGGACGCCAGCGCAATCGCCGCCTATGGCCGCGCCTGTGGTTTCAGGCGCGAGCAGGGCGTGCCGCTGTCCTATCCGCAGGTGCTGGCATTCGCGCTGCACCTGATGCTGCTGACCCGGCCGAGCTTTCCGTACCCCGCCAGCGGCATGGTGCACCTGGCCAATCGGATCCGTCAGCACCAGCGCCTGCACGAGGGTCAGGCGCTGCGCCTGGAGGTGTTTTGCGAGCGTTGGGTTGCCCACCCAAAGGGCCAGGCGCTGAGTATCGCCACGCGCGCCTACAGCGCCGGCACCCAGGTCTGGGAAAGCGACAGCCTGTACCTGCGCCGAGACGTGCAAAACCCTGTGGGCGAGCCGTGGGGTGACGCGTTGCCGCTACACGAAGAGGGCCTGTTGCGCACCCAGCGCTGGGTGCTGCCCGCCGATCTGGGCCGGCGTTTTGCCAAAGTCTCGGGGGATTTCAACCCGATCCATACCTCGCTGATCGGCGCGAAAATCTTCGGTTTTCGCCGCGCCATCGCCCATGGCATGTGGACCCTCGGTCGCGCACTGGCGGCCCAGCAACCTCCCGGTGGGCTGGACCAGGCGCAAGCGCATTGCGACTTCAAGCTGCCGATCTTCCTGCCCGGTCAGGTCGCCCTGTGGAGCCACCCCGTGACCGGCCCGCGCCGTGAGTTCGAAGTGCGCAATCTGGCTGGCGACAAACCCCATATGCGCGGGCTATTCATCTGGAACGAGAGCCTTAAATGAGTGACTACAGCTTCAATCCAGCCCCGACGCGCCGCGTGGCAATTATCGGCGGCAACCGCATTCCGTTTGCCCGCTCCAACACGGCGTATGCCCACGACAGCAACCAGGACTTGCTGGTGGCCGCCTTGCAGGGCCTGGTCGAGCGCTACAACCTGCACGGCCAGCGCCTGGGCGAGTTTGCCGCCGGGGCGGTGATCAAGCATTCGCGGGATTTCAACCTGGCGCGTGAATCGCTGCTGTCCACCACCTTGTCTCCCGACACCCCGGCCTACGACGTGCAGCAAGCCTGCGGCACCGGCCTGGAAGCGGCCTTGCTGGTCGCCAATAAAATCGCCCTCGGCCAGATCGACGTAGGCATTGCCGGCGGCGCCGACACCACCTCCGATGCGCCGATCGGCATCAACGAATCCCTGCGCCACACCTTGCTCGCGGCTAACCGCACCAAGGGCCTGGCCGATAAGCTCAAGGTGCTGCTGAAAGTGCGCCCGTCGATGTTCTTCAAACCGCTGCTGCCGCGTAATGGCGAGCCGCGCACCGGTCTGTCCATGGGCGAGCATTGCGAAGCAATGGCCCAGCGCTGGCAGATCAAGCGCCTGGCGCAGGATGAGCTGACCCTCACCAGCCATCAGCGCCTGGAGGCTGCCTACAAGCGCGGTTTTTTTGATGACCTGATCAGCCCCCACCGTGGCCTGGCCCGGGACAACAACCTGCGCGCCGACGCCAGCCTGGAAAAACTCGCCGGCCTGGCCCCGGCTTACGACCGCCAGAACGGCACCCTCACGGCGGGCAACTCCACGCCGCTCACCGATGGCGCCTCGGTGGTGTTGCTGGCCAGCGAAGCCTGGGCGGCAGCCAATGGCTGGCCGGTGCTGGCCTACCTGCGTACCGGCGAGACGGCGGCGGTGAACTTTGTTGACGGCACCGAAGGCTTGCTGATGGCCCCGGCCTATGCCGTGCCGCGCATGCTCAAACGCGAAGGGCTGAGCTTTGCCGATGTTGATTTCTTCGAGATCCACGAAGCCTTTGCCGCCCAGGTACTGTGCACCCTCAAAGCCTGGGAAGACCCGGATTACTGCCGCGAACGGCTAGGCTTGGAAGCGCCGCTGGGGGCCATCGACCGCGCCAAAATGAACGTCAACGGTGGCTCGCTCGGCTGCGGCCATCCCTTCGCTGCCACCGGGGGCCGGCAATTGGCTGCGCTGGCCAAAATCATCAATGAAAACGGCGGTGGGCGCGGCCTGATCTCGATTTGCGCGGCAGGCGGGCTGGGTATTACCGCCATCGTCGAAAAGTAGCGCTGTCAAAAACAACAACAAGGAGACTGCCATGAACGCTGTAAGCCAGGAACACACCGAACGGATCTGGTTGAACGCTTACCTGCCCGGCGTCCCGGCGGACATTGATGCCGGTATCGAAGACTACCCGTCGTTGCGCGAGGTGTTCCTGGAGCACCTGGAGCAGTTTCGCGAACGCGTCGCCTACGTCAGCATCGGCACCGAAATGACCTACGCCGACTGGCAGCTGCAAGGCGTCGCGTTTGCCGCCTGGCTGCAGGGCCAGGGCGTGCAGCCCGGCGACCGTGTGGCGCTGATGATGCCCAACTGCTTGCAGTACCCGATCTGCCTCCTGGGCACCATTCTGGCCGGGGCGGTGGTGGTCAACGTCAACCCGCTGTACACCTCCCATGAACTCAAGCATTTGCTCAAGGACAGCGGTGCCGAAACCGTGGTGATCTTCGAAAACTTCGCGCATACCCTGGAGAAAGTCATCGGCGGCAGCAGCGTCAAACGCGTGGTGGTGGCGGCCATCGGCGACTTGCTCGGCACCTTCAAGGGCGCGGCGATGAACTTCATCCTGCGCAGCGTGCAAAAACAGGTGCCCAAGTTTAATTTGCGCGGTTCGGTGCGTTTCAATCAGACCCTCAAGCAGGGCCTGGGGCTGAACCACTTGCCGGTGCAGATGCACCTCGACGACCTGGCCTTTTTGCAATACACCGGCGGCACCACGGGGGATGCCAAGGGCGTGATGCTCAGCCACCGCAATATCATCGCCAACCTGCTGCAAGCCAAGGCTTGGGTCGGCGACCAACTGGACCAGCACAAGCAGGAAACCAACGTTACCTTGCTGCCGCTGTACCACATCTTTTCGCTGACGGTGAACTGCCTGATGTTCATGTGCCTGGGCGGGCGCAACATCCTGATCGCCAACCCACGGGATGTGAAACGGGTGCAGATGATTCTGCGCAAGGAGCGGTTCAACGGAATTGCCGGGGTCAACACGCTGTTCAACGGCTTGCTGGAGAACCCGGAGTTCTGTGCGCGGGACTTTTCCGACCTGCGCATGGTGATCGCCGGTGGCATGGCCACGCACACGGCGGTGGCCAAGCGCTGGAAGGAAGTCACCGGGCTGCCGATTATCGAAGGCTACGGCCTCACCGAGTGTTCGCCGGTGGTGAGCATCAGCCCGATCAATATTGCGCGCATGCGCGAGATGGAGTTTACCGGCAGCATCGGCGTGCCCTTGCCGTCGACCTGGGTGCGGTTTGTTCGTGAGGACGGCGAGCTGGCGGATATCGGCGAGCAGGGCGAGTTGCAAGTGCGCGGCCCGCAGGTGATGCAGGGCTACTGGAAACGCCCGGATGCCACCGCCGAGGTGCTGGATGCCGAAGGGTGGCTATCGACGGGTGATATTGGGGTGATGGACGCGCGCGGCTATATTCGCCTGGTGGACCGCAAGAAGGACATGATCCTGGTCTCGGGTTTCAACGTGTACCCCAATGAAATCGAGGACGTGGTGGCGTTGCACCCGGGGGTCGGCGAAGTGGCGGCGATTGGTGTGGAGGATGGCGTGACCGGTGAGAAGGTCAAGATCATTGTGGTGCGCAAGGACCCGAACCTGACCCAGGAGCAGATTCTGGCGCACTGCCGTGAGTACCTGACCGGGTACAAAATGCCCAAGTACGTGGAGTTTCGCACCACCGAGCTGCCCAAGACCACCATAGGCAAAGTACTGCGCCGCGCCTTGCGCTGACTTGAATCTGTAGGTGACCCAAATGTGGGAGGGGGCTTGCCCCCGATAGCAGTCCATCAGCTAAAAATAGACTGGCTGACGAACCGCTATCCGGGGCAAGCCCCCTCCCACAGGGGATTTGCAGTGTGTTTCAGACCGAGTCCACTTTTACCCAGCGCTCCTCGGCAGCCGCCACCCGAATCGCCGTCGCCAACCGCTCCACCGCCCACGCCGCTTCAAAGTCTGTGCCATCCGCGCCCTGGCCGGCCACGGCCATGATCAATTCCTGCACCTCCAGCGTCTTCAGTTCGTTGTACCCCAACTGGTGCCCCGCAGCCGGGCTGAAGGCGGCGTAGCCGGGCAGGGCGGGGCCGGCCAATACCCGCTGGAAGCCGTCCTGGCCGACCCGGCACAGGCGCAGTTCGTTCAGGCGTTCCTGGTCGAACGCCAGCGTGCCTTGAGTGCCGCTGATCTCGAAACTCAGATGGTTCTTGTAGCCGTGCTTGAGCCAACTGCTGCTCACCGTGCCGCGTGCGCCGTTGGCAAAGCGCAGCAGGGCGTGCACCTGGTCATCCACTGCGATGGTTTTCAGCTCGGCGCTGCCTTTGACGGCAGGGCGTTGGGCATGCACGGTCTGGGTATCGGCACACACACTGACCACCTCGCCCACCAGGTAGCGCGCCATCGACAGCAAGTGGCTGCCCAGGTCCGCCAGCGCGCCACCGGCATGCGCCACTTCACAGCGCCACGACCAGGGCGAGGCCGGGTCGGCCATGAAGTCTTCACTGAACTCGCCCTGGAAGCTGATGATTTCGCCAAGCTCGCCGTTGGCGATCATCTGCCGCGCCAGGCTGATCATCGGGTTGTGCTGGTAGTTGTAGCCGACCCGCGTCACCACCCCGGCCGTGCTGGCGGCGCGGCGCATGGCGTCGGCCTGTTCCAGGCTGACCGCCAGGGGTTTTTCGCAATACACCGCCTTGCCCGCGGCAATCGCGGCCATGGCCATGGGGTAGTGCAGATGGTTGGGTGTGGTAATGGCCACGACGTCCACTGTGGGGTCGTTGATCAGCGCCTGCCAGTCGCCGTGGGCCTGGGCAAACCCCCATGCCTTGGCGCAATGTTGCGCCCGTTCGGTGTCGGCATCGGCCAGGGCGGCCAGCTTGAGGGTGACCGGCAGTTCGAATACCGCCCGGGCATTGTTGAACGCCAGCGCATGGGCGCGGCCCATGAAGCCTGTACCGATCAAGCCGATTCCGAGTTCACGCATAGCCGTGGTCCTTTGGATTATTGTTGTCAGGAAGGCTATTAATGGAATAAAAATTCTCTAAATTCAATAGATGGAATAAAAATTCATTAATCAGTCTGGCTGATGCAGGCATATTCAGGGCATGGCCCGAAGCCGCTAGTTAACAAAAGATAACGTAGCGCCGATTGTCAGACGATTCGAAAGCCCGATAGGATGGCCCCTGCTTCCTCGGGCGCTCTAGATTGCAGGTTTCAGAGGCCAGGAAGGCAAGACGACCTAACAATAATAAATCGGGAGAAAGGTCTATGAGTGAGCCTGTCATGGGTTGGGTTGTTTGCCGCCCACGCGCCGCACGCAGGGTTGCGATGCTGGCCGCAGCGCTCTCGCTGTTTGGGTTCGGCGTCACAGCCGCCCAGGCCGCCAGCGATCCCACCGCTGCGGCGGTGTTTGCCATTGAGTCCCCCAAGGCCGCCAAGGGCCTGATGATCGACGTGGTCCATGCAGGCAAACGCCTGGTGGCGGTCGGTGATCGCGGGCACATCCTCTATTCCGATGACCAGGGCAGCACCTGGGCCCAGGCCAAAGTGCCGACTCGGCAACTGCTCACGGCGGTGTATTTCGTCGACGACAAGCAGGGTTGGGCGGTGGGCCATGATGCGCAGATCCTCGCCAGTTCCGACGGCGGCGCCACCTGGACCCAGCAATACCAGGACCTTAAGCGCGAAGCCCCGTTACTCGATGTGTGGTTCAAGGACGCCCAACACGGCCTGGCCGTGGGTGCCTACGGTGCGCTGATCGAAACCACTGACGGCGGCAAAACCTGGGAAGACGTCAGCGACCGCCTCGACAACGAAGACCAGTTCCACCTCAACGCCATCGCCTCTATCAAGGACGCCGGCCTGTTTATCGTCGGCGAGCAGGGCAGCATGTTCCGCTCCAGCGACGACGGCCAGACCTGGGAAAAACTCGAAGGCCCCTACGAGGGTTCGTTGTTCGGCGTGATCAGCACGGCACAGCCGCACACCCTGCTGGCCTACGGCTTGCGCGGCAACCTGTATCGCTCCACGGATTTTGGCAGCACCTGGGAACAAGTCGAATTGAACGCGGCACGCGGAGCCCTGGAATTCGGCCTGTCGGGCGCCACGTTGCTCGATGACGGTGCCATCGTTGTCGTGGGTAACGGCGGCAGCGTGGTGGTCAGCCATGACGATGGGGTGACCTTCAGCGTGTTCAATCGCCCGGATCGCATCTCGCTTTCGTCGGTGACGGCAGCAGGCAATGGCAACTTGATTCTGGCCGGGCAGGGTGGTGTGCGTGTCGCCACGGCCACCGGCGCCGAACCGACAAAACAATAAGAAGGCGGGGAAAGAATGAGCAGTCATCACAACGATAAAGCGACCTTTCTTGAGCGCCTGATCTTCAACAACCGCCCGGCAGTGATCGTGATCTGCCTGCTGGTGAGCATTTTCCTGTTCTGGCAGGCGACGTTGATTCGCCCGTCCACCAGCTTTGAAAAGATGATCCCCCTTACGCATCCCTTCATCGAAAAGATGATGGAGCACCGTAACGAATTGGCCAACCTGGGCAACACCGTACGCATCTCGGTGGAGGCCAAGGACGGTGACATCTTCACCAAGGAGTACATGGAGACCCTGCGCCAGATCAACGACGAGGTGTTCTACATCTCCGGCGTCGACCGCTCGGGCCTCAAGTCGCTGTGGAGCCCCAGCGTGCGCTGGACCGAGGTGACCGAAGAAGGCTTTGCCGGTGGTGAAGTGATCCCGCAGAGCTACAACGGCTCGGCGCAGAGCCTCGACCAGTTGCGCAACAACGTGCTCAAGTCCGGCCAGGTCGGGCGCCTGGTGGCTAACGACTTCAAGTCGAGCATCGTCGATATCCCGTTGCTGGAGTCCTATCCGGACCCGCAGGACCAGGGCAAGTTGCTGGCCCTGGACTACCGCAAGTTCTCCCATGAACTCGAAGACAAGATCCGCGACAAGTTCGAGGCGCAGAACCCCAACGTCAAGATCCATATCGTCGGCTTTGCCAAGAAGGTCGGCGATTTGATCGACGGCCTGGTGATGGTGGTGCTGTTCTTCGGCGTCGCGTTCGTCATCACCTTGATCCTGCTGCTGTGGTTCACCAACTGCCTGCGCAGCACTATCGCGGTGTTGAGCACTACGCTGGTGGCGGTGGTCTGGCAACTCGGTTTGATGCACTTCTTCGGCTTCGGCCTCGATCCGTACTCGATGCTGGTGCCGTTCCTGATTTTCGCCATCGGTATTTCCCATGGCGTGCAGAAAATCAACGGTATCGCCCTGCAATCGAGTGAGGCGGACAACGCGCTCACGGCCGCACGCCGCACCTTCCGGCAACTGTTTCTGCCCGGGATGATCGCGATCCTCGCGGATGCGGTGGGCTTTATCACGCTGCTGATCATCGACATCGGCGTGATCCGTGAACTGGCCATCGGCGCCTCCATTGGTGTGGCGGTGATCGTGTTCACCAACCTGATCCTACTGCCGGTGGCAATCTCCTATGCCGGCATCAGTCAGCGCGCTATCGCCCGGAGCAAGAAGGATGCGCACCGTGACCACCCGTTCTGGCGTCTGCTGTCGAAATTCGCCAGCGCTAAAGTCGCGCCGGTCTCGATCCTGCTGGCGCTGGTCGCTTTCGGTGGCGGCCTCTGGTACAGCCAGAACCTGAAGATCGGCGACCTCGACCAGGGCGCGCCGGAACTGCGCCCGGACTCGCGCTACAACAAAGACAACAACTTCATCATCAGCAACTACTCAACCAGCTCCGACGTGCTGGTGGTGATGGTCAAGACCAAGGCCGAAGGCTGCTCGCGCTATGAAGCCATGGCGCCCATCGACCAGTTGATGTGGAAGATGCAGAACACCGAAGGCGTGCAGTCGGCGATCTCGCTGGTGACCGTGTCCAAGCAGATGATCAAGGGCATGAACGAGGGCAACCTGAAATGGGAAACCCTGTCGCGCAACCCCGACGTGCTGAACAACTCCATCGCCCGCGCTGACGGTCTGTACAACAACAATTGCTCGCTGGCGCCGGTCCTGGTGTTCCTCAACGACCACAAGGCCGAAACCCTCGACCGTGCGGTGCACGCGGTGCAGGATTTCGCCAAGGAAAACAACAAGGACGGGCTGGAATTCATTCTTGCCGCCGGTAACGCCGGGATCGAGGCGGCCACCAACGAGGTGATCAAAGAGTCCGAGCTGACCATCCTGATCCTGGTGTACCTGTGCGTGGCCACCATGTGCATGATTACCTTCCGTTCCTGGGCGGCGACCCTGTGCATCGTGCTGCCGCTGGTGCTGACCTCGGTACTGGGCAACGCGTTGATGGCGTTTATGGGCATCGGCGTCAAGGTGGCGACCTTGCCGGTGGTGGCGCTCGGCGTGGGGATCGGCGTGGACTACGGCATCTATATCTACAGCCGCCTGGAAAGCTTCCTGCGCGCCGGGTTGCCACTGCAAGAGGCGTACTACCAGACGCTCAAGTCCACCGGTAAAGCCGTGTTGTTCACCGGCCTGTGCCTGGCGATCGGCGTGTGCACCTGGATTTTCTCGGCCATCAAGTTCCAGGCCGACATGGGCCTGATGCTAACCTTCATGCTGCTGTGGAACATGTTCGGCGCGCTGTGGCTGTTGCCGGCGCTGGCACGTTTCCTGATCAAACCCGAGAAGCTGGCGGGGCAGAAGGGTAACTCGCTGTTTGCCCACTGAGTTGCGGGTCGCCGGGCCTGCAACGTGCCCGGCGCCTGCATTCACTCGCTTCGTCTCGGGGCTATGGCCAGAAACAGCTGGTCCTGGGGCGGAGTGATCAATATGTAGATGATTTTGCCCAGCGGCTCGGCGCTCCGTGAACCGGACTCCAGGTGCTGCTTGAGCAAGTCTTTCTGAGTGTACTTGCGTTGCTCGGGCAACTTGAGGTGCGCACGCGTGTACTGGGCAGGCGCGGCATCCGCCGTGGCATAGTGAAAGTGCGCATACCAGAGCACGGTGGGGGGCCTTTGCGCCTTGTCGTACACCGCGTATTCGGTAAAGAAATCCCCGCGCAAGGTTGGCCGCCCAGGGTCGGCGGCACTCGTCAGGTTGATATCAATCGCCCTCTGGCGCCACAGGTAGTCAAGCGCCTCCATGGTGGGCAGTTGCTGCTTGTACGCGGCGCTGCACAGCGCCTTGGCCTGGCGCAGCAGGTCTCGGGCATTGGCGCGAAATTCGTCGCTGCGCGCCTTGGGGCCCGGCCTGCCGGGGAATTTCTGGTCGATCGTGTCGGAAATCTGCGTGAGTTTAGTGGCGTGTTCCGTCAGCAACAGATCCCAATCGCCCGGGTTGACCTGCTCGCGGGTCGGCGGGTCATCCAGGCTGCGTTGTTGAATAGCGATCAGGTCCCTGATCGCGTTGCGCTCCTTGAGTAACGCAAAGCCGCGTGCGCTGAGTTCGGTGAAGGTCTCGCCCTCGGGCACGGGCAGCTGCCAGTCAGGTTTCACGGGCCCCTCAGCCGCTTGCCAGCCTTGAGTGGAGGCGTCGAACGCGGCAATCGCGGCGTCGGTAAGGCTGTCGTTGATCACCATGCGGTCGTTGGGATGCTGTGCATCCTTGGGCGTGAAATCGCCGATCAACGAGTCTTGATGGCGGGTCTTGAACACCCGTTTGGCGGGTGCCTTGGGCCGCAGGTTTTTCGACAGGGGCAGTTGCACGTCCAATTGTTCCTGATTGCCGACCACGCTTTCCAGCTCGTTGTCGGCCAGTGTCCGGGCCGCTTGCAGGCGCTCCAGAAACTCCGGGGCGTACACTGTTGACACGCTGTCGGAACCGATGCTGAGTAACGCTTGAATGGCGTTTTCATACTGGCGGTATTTTTTGATCACGGTTTCGTACACTGCACGTTGTTCATTCAACGGGTACTCGTTACTGCTGCGTACTTCTACGTGGCTGTTGAGAACTTCCCTGAGCTGCAGGCGATCAAGCCGTTCGATGTACAGGGCTTCCTGGGCGGTCAGGAAAATATTCGTGGTGTCGACACACAGCCACGACAGCGGCTCGATCAGCTTGAGCTTCAGGTTCTCGGCAAAGAAGTACTGAGGTCGCTGGATGCTTTCCAGCACGGTTCTTCTGATCGCACGGCCAGCCGCGGAGTCTTGTTCCATTTGTTCCAGCAGCCGCTCCATCGCGCTCGAGAGGTCGGCCTGGCGTTGCCTCGTTTGCTTGAGGTCGAGGGTCCTGGCCAGGTGCTCGTTGAAGCCTGCGTCATTGCCCAGGACACGCTCGATGACCATGCGCCGGGCCAGCTCGGACATCGGCTCCCCCCTGTCGCTGTATTGCAGGCTTTCGGCCCAGCCTTGCAGGTAAAGCTGCTGCGACTCGCGTTCATCCCACAGGGTTTCGAGGACTTTCGCCCGGTCCTGCACATGCACCCTGGCGCCGCCGACCTTCTCCAGGTCCTGCCCGGTCTTGACCATTCGCTCGCGCAGCGCCTGGGATGGCAAGCTGCGCGCTTCAAACGTGTGCAGCAATGCCTTGAACCGGGTACGTATCTCTGCTGTTTTCCGCACTTGCTGGGCATGTTGCGTGGTCAGCGCGGCGTGCTGTTCCGGTGTCGCGCTGCTGAGCAGGCGCCATGTCACGTTGAGCCTCCGGACCTGGGTTTTCAGTTCGTTGTAGACCGCAGTCATGGCCTTTTTTGCGTCGGTAATCGGCTGCGTCAAGGGCTCTATCTCGGCCATGATGCCCTGCATTTGCGTCTTCAGTTGCTCGGCCTTTTCTGCGTTTTTCTGGCGTTGAGCCTCCACCCGTCCACGGCCGCCGCCGACCAACCGGATACCCCGGTCGAGCACCCAGCGGCCTTGGCCAAGCGCCTTGAGCTTGACTCCAGGTTGCTCGGGTTTCTCCGGGTGGATGATGAACACTTCGCCAAACCCCGGCACAATCCTGACGCGAAACAACAGACCGCCCAGCGTGGCGTGCCATCGCGTGCCGATTTTGTACAGGCCCTGGAACTCTCCGAGGCTGATGGGCTCCGGCAGCGGCTCGGGCCATGGCACGCTGATCTCGATCAGGTGCTCAAGGACGCGCCCCGACGCCCGGTCCCCGGCCAGCGAACGCTCGAAGTCCACCAGGGTATGCCCAGCCCCCGGTGGTTCGGCCGCCAGCGCCACGGTGCCGCGCTTGATCGCCACCGGCGGCACGCGTTCCTCTCCAGGGACCGGACGGCGCAGCGGGTCCAGCGCCAACTCGCGGTAGCTGGCGGTTTGGCCGCCCCGAGGGGGCTCGCCGGGCTGGCCCATGTGCAGTAACAACAGGCTGATATTAATCAGTAGATCGACCCAGGCCAGTTCCCGGGCGCTGGGGTCGTGGCTTTCCAGCGCGGGAATATCCTGTTGCAACCCCCTGGCCAACTGCATTAACCAGCCAACCACGGCAACCGGCCCGCGCACCACCGTCAATAGCGTATTGAAGCTCAGCTGCAGACCTTCGAGGATCAGCGCCCAGCGGCTCTCGGTGTTGGAGGTCGAGTCGCGTTCGGCCTGGCCCACCAGGCTTCGCACCTCGCTGACGAACAGGTAATGCATCAACTTGCCCGTTGCCAGCGCTTGCAATAGCTCATCGGCGCTGGTGTCGCGCAGGCCGGCCAACGCGGCGGGTTCGGGCTTGGGGGGCAGGCTGTCAAACTCCGAGCCGAGGCCAAACCGTACGTAATGTGGCTCGATAAACCCGCCGTTGCTGTACACGGCCCTCGCGTGGTCCGGCAACCAGGTCAACACGCTGTCTTGCAGCGGCCCCGGTTGGACGATGGCCGCCAACAGCGCGGCTCGGCTTTCAAACTGCAGCAGCGCCTGCGGACAAGACGGGCGCACAAGCAGGTGCGGCCCTTGGCCGCCGTTGCGTGGCTCGATGATGAACATGTTCTCCACCACATCGGCCCTGGCCTCAGGCTTGCGCACAAAGGCCAGTGGCCGCATGACGATTTCATCGGCGTCGACCCGGCGTTGTGCCCGCGACGTGTTGAACACCGCACTCACATACCAGTAACCGCGTCGGGTCAGACCGTGTTCACCGCGAATCAGTTGCTCCAGTGCGAGGGTCACCCATTGAATGGGGCGCTGCTGGCTGAACAGGTCTTCGCGGCGCTGCGCTTGCACACGGTTGTCGATCAGATGCTCACGCAGGTGCTGCGGGTAGGTTTCGCCGATGTTCACTCGCTCTACCAACTGCTCTACGAATGAAGGTGTCAGCCAGGCTTCAACGGGGTGGCCGTCGAGGCGGGCCACGCTCATTTGGCCCCTGGGCTTGCCCGAGAGGTTTTTCAGCGCCAGTTCGGTGAGTGACATCTGCACCGATTCGAGGTAGCCGCTGCCCAGGTCGCCCACCGCGACCTTGAAAGTCAGTTGCACCTGCTCGGCGTCCCAGCCCGTAGCTTTCGGGTGTTGCGCATCCAACCGGGCGTTGAGTGCTTTGGCGGCGAACACTTTGAGGCTATCCAGGCCGTTGAGGTAGCTGTCGCCGTTGTTGCGTGCTTTGAAACTGGCCTCCTGCAGCAAACATTGGCGATAGGCAAAACGGTCGGCGGCGCAGGCCTGCCGGAGCCATTGCGGCAGCCCGGCCTCGATCTGCGGCCTGCTCGGGGCTACCGCCTGACCGGCAAACAGCAGGCTGGGGTCGGTAATCGCAGCGAAACGCTGTTCGAGCGCAGCCACCGTGCTGCGCGCGGGCAGCGTGACTGCGGCGAGGTCTTCCAGCTGTTGGTTAAGTACCAGCGCGGCCTGATTATCGAAAATCGACCCGTCCGGTTCGTATTGGCGCCAGGTCAGGCTGTCGGCGACATACTGCTGCGTCAGCCGACTGCCCCATACCTCGGCGAACGCATCGACGTTGGCGTACGGCTCAATCGTCCCCGACAGGCGATACAGCCAGACCCGCTCTGGCGTGGCCACCAGAATGTCGCACGTCTGCAACCTGACCGAATGGCCCGCCCAGGTGACCTCGGTTTCCAGGGTGTAGGCGTGGATGCCGTTATTGGGCCCTGGCAGCAGGGTGCGTGCCTGGCGGTCCGGGCAGTCGGCCAGTGCGATCAGCCGTTGCAATTGCAGACTGTCGGGGCCCGACCGGCGAATAGCCGCCGTGCGCAGATTGCCCTGCAGCAATTGCGAAAGCCAGGCCCAGCGACTGTCGTTGTCGGGCTGGCCCCAGAACTGCGCGAGGGCATCTTGAAACGCGATGGCGACCAGCGTTGACAACTCATGGACGAGGCCCCGAACCACGCGTAGGTCGTAGGACCAGGTGGGGTCCATGCCGCTGCCCAAGCGTGTTCCGATGGTGTCAGCCAGGTACGCATCGACTCCCTGGCGGGTAGAAATATCCGGGAAACGGCCATCCGCCAGATAGCCCAGCGCGACGTCCACCAAGGGTTCAAGGCTGCGCCCGCCGCCCGCTCTGGGCAGGGCCAGGCGCAACTGATCCGCGGCGAAGGTGAGCGGCGGGTAGGTGGCGCGCAAGCTGGCGCACAGGAGTTGCGTAACTACGGAACGCAGGCTGGGCCGGCCGGCAAATTGAGTGCGTACCGCCAGTTCAATTGGGCTGGCGGTGCTTGGAGTCGAGAGGGAGGGCATGGGCGCGGTCCTTGGCATCGTTTAGAAAGACGGATGCGCAAGGTAACGGCTGGTTTCGCGCTGAGTGCGGTAGCCGGTTAAGGCAAGCAGCACGCGTTCTCCGGCCGGTTTAGGTACACGCCGCAAACTGGCCTATCATTGACCCTTTGAACCGACTGAACGACTGCCATGACCCAGACTCTACTGACGACCATTCCCACCAGCGACATGCTGGTCATTGATGGGTTGTACACCTTTGATTTTCGTCTGGAGGACCAGCACTTGCACATCACGACCACCGAGGGCCGTGAGGAAAAGCGCTGGAATTTCGATCTGCAACAGCTGCAAGCCGCGACGTTCGATGACGCGTCGCAGAGCTGGACCCTTACCGATGGCACGGGCGAACACCGCCTGGTCTGCATGAACGGCGCCACCGGCAACAATAATGATGAGGATGAAGCGGATGATGATGCGTAAATTCTGGCCGCTGCTGATGGCCGGCAGTGTCGGCGCGATGTCGGTGCAGGCCGCGCCGGCGGACACCTATGAACTGTTGGTCGGCAGCTACACCGCCGGCACCAGCGAAGGGATCTACCGTTTGCAGTTCGACAGCCGTACCGGGCAGTTCAGCGGCAAGCCGGTGCTGGCGGCCAAAGCGGCCAACCCGTCGTGGCTGACCGTGTCCAGGGACCAGAAGCATCTGTTTGTGGTCAATGAAAACGGCCCTGGCCAGAAAGACCTGGTCGGCCGCGTGAGCAGCTACAGCATCGACCCACAGAATCATCAGCTGACCCTGATCAACCAGGTGCAGAGCCTGGGCAACGAGCCCACTCATTCCAGCGTGGCCGCTGACGGGCGTTACCTGTTTGTCGCCAACTATTCGGTACTCGAAGACCCGGGCGGCAGCCTGGCGGTATTGCCGGTCGACGCCCAAGGTAAGCTCTCGGCGCCGGTGCAACTGAGCGGGCACCCGGCCAGCCGGGTCAACCCTGAGCGCCAAGCCTCCAACCATGTGCACTCGGTGGTGTCGTCGCCCGATGGCAAATACGTGTTTGTGCAGGACCTGGGCGCGGACCGGATTTTTGCCTACCACTACGACCCAAAGGCCAACCACGAAATGCCGCTGACCCCGGCGGAGCCTGCCTTTGTGCAATTGCCGCCGGGCAGCGGCCCGCGTCACCTGCTGTTCAGCGCTGATGGCAAGCACGCCTGGCTGACCACGGAGATGAGTGCGCAGGTCGCGGTGTTCGACTACAAGGATGGCAAACTGACCCAGACCCAGCTTGTGGACTTTGCGGCCGGCCAGCCGGTGTCCGACAAGGCGGGCGCTGCGCTGCATGCATCCAGCGATGGCAAATTCCTGTATGTGAGCAATCGCGGGACGGCCAACCAGATGTTGGTGTTCAGCATCGACCCGGCTACTGCGCACCTCAAAGAGCTGCAGCGGCGCTCCGTTGAAGGTGACCACCCCCGCGAGTTCAGCCTGGACCCCAGTGGCAAGTTCCTGTTGATCGCCAACCAGAAAAGCAACGCGATTGTGGTGGTCGAACGCGACCCCAAGACCGGCCTGCTGGGTAAAACCGTGCAGACCTTGCCGATTGATGCCCCCAGCGACCTCAAGTTTGTGCTGCGTCAATAAGCCACAGGCCCCGCAGTGCGGGGCCTGACCTTAAGTATTAATTGTATTAATAGCGGCTACTGTTTCAAAGCATTTCTAAGGCTCGGCCCTCGGGCGTAAGTTTGGTTTCAAGGTCTTCACCGGCCACTCAACCAAACGAACACAAGGGTTACCGACATGAATTTGAATCTCTTCTCCATCATCGCCGCTTCCGCTGTTTCCGCCACTGTTGCCTTGCCTGCTGCCGCCAGCGTGGAAGTCAGCGGCAAAAAATCCAGCACCAGCGCCTACACCCAGAAATACCTGCAACAAAGCGCCAACTTCTACGCCGCCCTGGATCACAAAACCCAGCAATGAGCGTTGATTGACCTGCACACCCGCAGACGCCAAACCACTGGAACGAAGCCTGGCTCGTTCGAGTGGTTTGGCGTTTGTGCGTGTGCGGTTATAAAAGTGCGGCAATGTCACATTGCCATGCGTTTAAATTTGACGCTCAAATATTGACGCCCATCTGCATGGAATCGACAGCATGGCACTTCGACTCGCCGCCCTCATTCTGGTCCTCTATTGCGCCCCTATTCTGTCCTCCGCGCAGTGGGTGGACGGCGAGCCGGAGCTGGCGTGAGAGCGATTATTGAGCCTGATCGAAGGCTAGTGACGAGCCGCCCTGTTGGGGGGTAGGCGTGTTGTGGTGAGCGGGCTTGCTGTGGCGAGCGGGCTTGCCCGCGTTGGGCTGCGAAGCAGCCCCGATCAAGATGAATGCAGTGTGTCAGTAAGCCCACAGTGCCGGGGTTTAGGGCCGCTTCGCGCCCCAACGCGGGCAAGCCCGCTCGCCACGACAAGCCCGCTTGCCACCGGGCGTTAGGTGGCCTTCGCCATCACTGCGATAAACAGCGGCGACTGCACAATCGCCTCAAGCCACTGCTGTAATCGGCTGTACGGCGTGCTGGCAAACCAGTCCCGGTCCACATGCGCAAATTGGCGCACGAACGGCGCCAGGGCCATGTCCGCCAGGCTCGGGTGATCGGCCAGCAAATACGCACGGCCCGCCAACAACCCCTCCAGCTTCTGCAAAAACACCTCGCCCTCGGCCCGATAGTGTTCCATCGGCTGATCGGGGTAGCGTTCGGCATACTTGTAGCGATTCAAATGATGTTTGAACACCTGATCATTTTCGGCGATCAATGCCGCCACCGCTGGGTCATCGCCCAGCAGCCAATTATCCGGATCATGCTGCGCCAGGGCCCAGCGCATGATGTCCAGGCTTTCATCTATCACCGCGCCATCCACGCTCAGCACCGGCACCGTGCCCTTGGGCGACAGCGCCAGCATCTCGGCCGGCTTGGCCTTGAGGCTCACCTCGACGATCCGCACCGCCACGCCTGCGTAGCGCAAGGCCAAACGCGCGCGCATCGCATACGGGCAGCGCCGAAACGAATACAGCAGCGCTTCGCTCACTTGACCTCCAGGGTGCTCAAGCCGTTGCCCTGGCGCTTGACCTGGATCTGCACCGGGATGCGCTCATGCATTTCCTGCACGTGGGAAATCACCGCCACTTTGCGGCCCTGGGCCTGTAAGCCGTCCAGGGCGTCCATGGCCAATTGCAGCGACTCCGGGTCGAGGCTGCCGAAGCCTTCGTCAATAAACAGCGATTCGATTTTCAAGGTACTCGACGCCATCGACGCCAGGCCCAACGCCAGTGCCAACGAGACCAGGAACGTTTCGCCACCCGACAACGAATGCACCGAGCGCAATTCGTCGCCCATTTCCGTGTCCAGCACCAACAGGCCCAACATGCTGCCGCCGCGCTTGAGGCGATAGCGCCGCACCAACTGGCGCAGTTGCACGTTGGCGTGGTGCACCAGCAGGTCGAGGTTGTAAGCCTGGGCGATCTTGCGGAAGGTATCCCCGGTGGCCGAGCCGATCAGCGCATTCAGGCGCGCCCAGCGTTGCCACTCGTCATAGGCTTTGGCGATTTGCTCGGCCAGGGCACTGTTGGCGTCCTGACGGCGCTGGTCTTCGGACTGGCGTGCGCGCAGTTCGGCGCAGTGTTTTTCGCCGTCGGCCAATTGCTGATTAAGCGCGGCCAGGGTGCTGTCCAGTTGTTCGGCTTCAAGGTTGCCATTGTGCAGGGCCTGGTGCTCGGCCAGGCGTTGTTCGCGCTCTTGCAGCAGCACTTTGGCTTGTTCGACGGCTTTTTCGCTGTGTTGCAGGTGTTGGCGCAATTGGCTGACTTGGCTGTCATCAAAGGCCAGCAAGCGCACGAGCCCGTCGTCATCCAGCTCCGGGTGCAGGGCGCGCCATTCGCTCAGGCGTTCGTTGAGGCTTTGCTGTTCGGCGGCCAATGCCTGTTGGCGTTCCTGCTGGGCCTTGAGGTCGGCGGCCAGTTCGATCAAGGCGTTGCGCAGCTCTTGCAGCTGTTGATTGGCGTCGGCCTCGCTTTGGCGTGAGTGTGCCACCGCTTGGTCCAGCTGGAGTTGCCACTGTTCGGCGCTGGCGTGCTCACCCAACAGGGCGCCGAGCTTTTGCTGGGCGGCCTGTTGCTGGGTGGTCAGGTCAGTCACGTGCTGCTGCAGGGCTTCCACTTGCTGCTGGCGATGCTGCTGATGGGTCTGCTCTTTCTCGATAGCCTGCTGGCGCTGTTGTTGCTCGGCCAGTTCATCGCGCTGATGGCCCAACTGTTCCAGGCGCTGGCTGACGTGCTGGTCCAGCTGCATAAAGGTCGCCGCCGGTTCACGGCGCAAGCCTTCAAGTGTCTCGGCAGGCAGCAGGCCGGAAAACGTCTGCAACTCTTCGTCGAGGCGTTCGCGGTCGTTGGACAGCTCGCGCTGTTGGTCCACCAGCAACTGCCGCGCTTGCTGGCTCGCGTCCTGGGCGGCTTGCAGTTGCTGCTGCAAACGCCCGGCATTTTGTTGCAGGTTGAGCAGGGCGCCTTGGCGCTGTTCATCCTGGCTGATGCTTTGCGTCAACTGGTTCAACTGCTGGGCCAGCCAGGCGCTGCGTTTTGCCGCCTCCTGATTGAACAGCGAGGCGGACAACGGGTGTGCTTGCAGGCTTGGCGCCAAGCCCTGTTGTTGCGTGGTCAATAGCTCCTGTTGTTGCAGGAACTCTTTTTGCTGGGCGATCAACCCGCCCACTTCGCCACGCAGTTCGGTGAGTTTTTCCTTGAGCGTGTCGACGGCTTTCTGCGCCGCCGCTTCTTCGTTTTCATCATGCCGGCCGAGGCTATGCAGCAGGGCTTCGGGCTGGTGGTAGGGGTGTTCATGGCTGCCGCACACCGGGCACGGCTGGTCGTCCTGCAATTGCTCGCGCAACTCCTCGACACTGGCACTGCGCGCCAGGCGTTGGCGCTCAAGCAGTTGTTTGGTCACCGTCAGCGTTTGCTCGGCTACCGTCAGTTCGGCCTTGGTTTGCAGGCCGGTCTGGTTCAGCTGTTCGCGTTGTTGCTGGGCGTCGGCGAGTTTTTGCGTCAGCGCGCCAGCTTGTTGATCCAGCTGTTGCTGGCTGTCCCACAGGCGCGTGAGGTCTTCGAAGGCGCGTTGCTGTTTGCGATTGTCTTGCAACAGGCTTGCGAGCAGTTGGATTTGCTCGGCGACGGCGTGCGGTTCGGCACCGGCTTCCTGGTACAGCAGGTCCAAGGCTTCGCGTTGTTGGGTGAACTGTTCGGCGGCGGTGGTGGCGCGTTGTTCGAGCTGCGGCAGTTCGGCCTGGCCTTTGTTCAGGCGATTGCCGATCAGCATCAGCTGTTGCAAGCGGTCGCGGTAGGCGCCCCAGGCATCGCTCAGCGGCGCAAAAGCCGCGCTACGCTCAAGCTCCCCTGCCAGGCGTTGCAGGCGCCCAGCGACCTGGGCTTGCTTCTCCAGCAACGCATTGAGCAACGCCTGGCCTTCGGTGCAGGCGCTTTGCTGCTGCTGTTGGTCGTCGCTGCGCTTGGCCAGGTCTTTGGTCAGGTGGGCGAGGGTGCTTTGCTCTTCAAATGCCTGGCGCAGCAACGGCACCGCGTCAGCCTGCTGCTTCAGGGCCTCAGCCAAGGCCATCTGGGCGGCGGCTTGCTGCTGTTGCGCCTGCTCCTGACGGGCATGCAGCGCGGTTTGCTGCTCGAGGTGCTGCTGAATCTGTGCGGCGAGCGGCGTCAGCAACGTGCCGAGTTCCGCCTGGCGGGCAAATTGATGGCGTTGCGGCGCCAACTGGTCCAGGCGGCTCAGGTCCTGGCGTTGCGGGCCCTGGCTGTCCCATTGCGCTTGTGCAGTTTGTAACTGTTCGGTGGCGCTGAGCTGGCGCTCCTGCCATTCGCGCAACTCTTTAAGCCAGGTGTGTTGCAACTCCAGCTGCTTGAGCTGGGCCTGTTGGACCTTGAGCTGCTGCTGGGCTGCGTCGAATTGCTGGTCGAGTTCGGCCCGTGCTTCTGGCGCCAGGGGCACCACGCCGGTGGCCTGGTCCTGCAGCTGTTTGTGCGCGTCGCGGGCATCCTTGGCCTTGTCGAAGGCACGCCGGCCGAGCTGGGTATACAGCGCGGTGTCGGTGAGCTTTTCCAGCAGTTCGCTGCGTTCGTTGTCGTTGGCCTTGAGGAAGGCACTGAACTCGCTTTGCGCCAGCAAGACGGCGCGGGTGAACTGCTCGAAATTCAGGCCCAGGGCCAGCTCCAGCTGGGTCTTGTATTCGGTTTTCTGGCTGGCCAGCAGTTGGTCGCTGTCGAGGTCGATCAGGCTTTGGCGGCTGTTCTGCAACTTGCCGCTGGCCTTGTCGCGGGCGCGGTTGGCCTCCCAGCGTGCGCGGTAGCGACGCCCGCTGACCCCGACAAAATCCACCTCGGCATACCCGCCGCCAGTGCCGCGACGGACCAGGGTACGTGGGTCACCGATGGAAATATCGGTATCGGCGTCCGGCATTTTCGCCTGTCCGGTGTCGCCCAAGCGGGGCACCGCACCAAACAGCGCCAGGCACAAGGCATCCAGCAAGGTACTTTTGCCGGCGCCGGTCGGGCCGGTAATCGCAAACAAGCCGGCGCTGGCCAGGGGCTCGGCGGTAAAGTCGATCTCGAACGGGCCGGCCAGCGAGGCCAGGTTTTTCAGGCGGATGGCAAGAATCTTCATGGCTGCTGCTCCTCCTGTTGCACTTCCTGGAGCAGCACGGCGAAATCCTTCAAGGTCTGTTCATCCACTTCACTGCCATAACTGTCCTGCCAGGCGCGGCTGAACAGCTCCTGCGGGGTGAGTTGGTCCAGCTCGATCAGGCGCTCTTCATTGTCGTCTTCGCGATTGCCCTTGCCGGCGTATTCGGCGGCGATGCGCACCAGGCGCACGGCTTTGCCTTGCAGTGCGGTTTCGATTTGCTGGCGCAGGTCGGGTTGCGGCTCGTCGAGGCGCACGCGCACTTCCAGCCAGGGGTGGCGCTGGGTTTCGGCCAGCAGGTCGATGTCGGGCAACTCGGCCAGCGCCTTGAGAATATCCGCCAGCGGTGCGGCGTCCAGGCGTTGCAGGTCGACCGAGCGGGGGATCAGGATTGGTTCGACACCCACCAGGCATTGGCCCTGAAAGGTTACGTCGAGAATCTGATGCTTGTAGCCGATTTCGGAAAACGACAGCGGAATCGGCGAGCCACTGTAGCGAATGCGCTCCTCGCCATTCACCCGTTGCGGCTTGTGCAGATGGCCAAGGGCGACATAACCCACGCTGGTATCGAACAGGCTGGCGGGCAGCGCCTCGGCATTGCCGATGATCAGGCTGCGCTCGGAATCTTCCGATACCGAACCACCGGCCATGTGTGCATGGCTGATGGCGATCAGCGCCTGGCCTTTTTTGCGCTTGGCATTGGCGGCGGCGATCAGCCATTCATGCACCTGGCCAATGCCGCGCAGGTAATCGTCGCCCAGGTGCGCGCCGGTAACTTCTGCCGGGCGCAAAAACGGCAGTGCCAGGCACCACGCAGCGATCTTGCCTTTGGCGTCGGGCAGCGGGATCAGCAGGCGCTCGGCATCCAGTTGGCCATCGTCCAGCCACAGCACGCGGCCCAGCGCATGGGTGCGCAGGCGGCGCATCAACGGCGCAGGCAATTCGATACGCGAGCCGGAGTCGTGGTTGCCGGCGATCATCACAATCGTGAGTTTGGGGTTTTGTTCGTGGGCGCTGATGATGAAGTCATACAGCCGCTCCTGGGCCTTGAGCGGCGGGTTGACCGTGTCGAAGATGTCGCCGGCGATCAGCAGTACATCCGGGCGCTGGGCGTTTAATTGGCCGAGCAGCCACTCAAGGAAACAAGCGTGTTCGAAGTCGCGTTCCTGGCCATGCAGGTTTTGGCCCAGGTGCCAGTCGGAGGTGTGAAACAGACGCAAGGCGAACTCCGTGCAGAAGATGAAAAG
Organism: Pseudomonas viridiflava; assembly: GCF_900591205.1. GTDB lineage: Bacteria > Pseudomonadota > Gammaproteobacteria > Pseudomonadales > Pseudomonadaceae > Aquipseudomonas. The sequence continues at coordinate 8,026 of NZ_UUPU01000006.1, read as the reverse complement.
GAGGGGAGTTTACCTGTAAAAGCCTGCGTCTAGCCCGAATGCTGTCCACTTTAAGGCCAAACACTGTACCCGTGGCGAGCGGGCAAGCCCGCTCGCCACAACGGTGTGCTACAGGGATTACGCGTTGTGCAGGCAGTTCAGTGCGCGGTCGGCCAGGGTTTTGGCATTGTTGATCAGGTGCTCGGTGGCACCGGCCATGTGGCGCTCATTGCCGAGCAGCGTCTGTGTGGTGCCGGCTGCGGTGGCGGCTGCACAGCGCAGCAGGTCGCAGATTTGGGCGAGGGCGTCTTCGAAACTGAGGTCCTGGTGCACGGAGAAAGGCGGTTGTGAGTCGGGTTTCAGGTAGTGGCTGAGGGCGCGTTCGAAGATTTCGCGGGGTGGGTCTGGGACGATTTTGTTCATGAGTAAAGCTCCTACTAATAAGTTGGGGAGCCATCCTGTGCCGTTTCCACACGGCAGATTAGGTGGCAGCCATACGCGGGGTGGAAAACCGAGTAGTAGGACTCGGCCAGACCGAAGTCTGCCCGCGTACAGCCGCCATTGAGCGTTTTCATACGATCATGACGCCTACTAGTTCACAGGTTTCCACACCCGATCGCTGATATGCAGCGACGGAGCGAAGGCTAGCCAGTGAAATGAGCAGGCGCAAGCCCGTGGGATTGTCTAGGAAACTTCCCGCAAATTAAAGGGATAAGGATTGCTGGCGATGAGCTTTTTGTGGCGAGCGGGCTTGCCCGCGTTGGGCTGCGAAGCGGCCCTAAAACCGGTGATTGCGATTTGCCTGGATTAATGGGGTGGCTTTATTGGGGCTGCTTCGCAGCCCAACGCGGGCAAGCCCGCTCGCCACGACAAGCCCGCTCGCCACGACAAGCCTGCGAGACACACAAGTCCATCGTTCACTTGGGATACAACGGCGGCAAGCTGGTGGTATCCGTCGCCGGGTCTTGCTCGCGCTCGGCTACTGGGATGGCCTTGACCGCACGCCACAGGTCTTCGCCCAGCCAGTATTGGCCGCTTTCGCTGTACAGCGCGCCGTTCAGCCCATCCAGGGCGTCGGACAATGGCACAAACCGCGCCGCCATGTCGGCCAGGGTTTCCGGCTGTTGGCGCGCCCACGCATCCAGTGCCTGGCGGGTGGCCTGGGGGTCGTTGGCCTGGGTGGCGCGCTTAAGGTCGTCAAGCAGGCTGCGCGGGCTCGGGCCGGTTTGCGCGGCGCGCAGCACCGCCGGTTGCCAGCGTGCACGCCACCACAGGCCGAAGCCGAGCAGGGTGGTGCAGGCCAGCAGCAAGGTGCTCAGTTGCCACAGCCACAGGCGGCTGTCGTCGGGGGCGGTGATGATGGTGGGGGTGGCCGGGGTGTCCACCACCAGGCTCGGGTTATTCGCCACTTGCAGGGTGCGGGCCGGCAGGCTGGTGCGCTCCAGGTGGTCTTCGTGGGTGTTCCACCACAGCACTTCCACGGCGGGCAGTTCCAGCGCGCCGACGCGGGTGGGCACCAGCGCTTCGCGGTCTTCGCGGCTGCCGATCAGGCCGCGGTCATTGTTCTGATTGCCGAGCACCGGCTGGTCCGGATAACGCCGCAGACCATTGATGTCGGTGCTGGGCAGGGCCGGCAGTTGTGCGCTGGACAAGCCCTCGGCCTTGATCGTCAGGCTGCGGGTCAGTGAGTCGCCGACCTGCACGTGATCGGGGGCCGGGTTCCAGTTTTCGCTCAGGGTCAGGCTGCGCGCCGGTAGCCAAGGCGCGTCGGCAGGATACAGCTCCGGCTTGGGCTTGACCGTGAGTTGCAAGGGGGCGGAGCTGACGTGAATCAGCTTGCCCGGCTTGGTGCCCTGCAGTGTGTTCTCTTGCGGCGGGCGCGATTCCACCAGCGTGGCGCTGAAGGTTTGCGCGGGAATGTCCAGGCTGCCGCTGTGCTGCGGGTAGATCGCATAGCGGGTTTCGATCACGCCGTGGCGAATGCTGTTGATGACTTTTTCATAGGTGCGCGACTCGCCCAACTGCTCCACGCGAGCATCCGGGATCTGCAAGGGCGTAAGGCTGCTGTCGTCATACAGCGACACCGAGTGGTACACGCGCACGGTCAGCAATGCCTGGGCCTGCACATACACGGTGCTTTGGTCGAGGTTGGCTTCGATAAACACCGGGGCCAGTTCCGCGCTGGTGTTCTGGCTGGCGGTTTCCACCACTTGCAGGCTGATCGGCTGGGTCTTGTACTCGCCCACTTGCAGCGGCGGGATGACCACGCTGCCGTTCTGCCGGGGCAACAAGGTGATGATCCAGCGCGTGGTGGCGTGGTTATCGCCGCCCAGGGTGGTGAGCTGGTTGAGCTGGCGCGTGCCGCTGACTTCGAATTGCGCATCCAGGGGCGACAGGTCGGGCTTGCCGAACTGGGTGACGTCGCTGGATTCCACCGTCAGCTCTACCGTTTCGCCGGAATTGAGGCGGCTGCGGTCGACACTGGCGGTCAGGGTCGCCGCCTGGGCGTGGCCTGCCGACAACGCGAGCAAAAGCAGTAGGGTGGTGCGGCGGCTCATCGAGTCTTGTCCTGATGTTGTTGCTGTTCGTACCAGAATTTACGTCGCAGCAGTTCGCCGGGGTTGTCCGGGATCTCCCGCAGCCATTGTTCCAGGGCCTGGCGATGTTCGCCGTCGAGGCTGGCGTCGGTGGGGCGCAGCGGCGGGGTGGTGGTTTGTTCATCCCCAAGCTCGCTGCCCGGTACTTCATTGCCGCCGCTTTGCGGTGTGCTGCCGGGTTTGGTCTCGCCGGTGCCGGCTTCGCCCTGGCCCTGGGATGACTGTTCTCCGCCCGTTGCATTCTGCCCACTGGCGCCCGGTTGCGCAGTTTGGCCGGGTTGGGTGGTTTCGTCATCCTCGTTTTTTGCCGGTTTCTCGGGCTCGGGCTGCGCCTGTTGTTGCAATAGGGTTTCGACCAGGGCCTTGTTTTTCAGGGCGGGCTGTAAGTCGGGCTGGGCTTCCAGAGCCTGTTCGTAAGCGTCGATCGCGGCTTCCAATTCACCGGATTTAGCCAGGGCGTTGCCGCGATTGTAGTGGGAGTAGGCGTCATTGCCCTCGGCAAAACGCTTGATGGCCTCGGCGTAGTTGCCCGCCTCATACAGCGCCACGCCCTGCCATTGCGGGTCGGCGAAGTGTTCGGCGGCCTCGGCGGGGCGTTTTTTCTTGAGCAGGTATTGGCCCTGCTGGTCGGGGCGCAGCCACAGGTCTTGCAGGCCGAAGGCGTAGCTGGGCTGCGGCGCAGCCATCAACAACAGCGGCAGGCAAAACAGCCAGCCACGGCGCCCGGCGCAGGCGGCCAGCAACAGCAGCGGCAGAAGCAGCCAGTAACCCTGATCGGCCCAGGTATCGAGGTGCAGCAGTTGGCCGTCATTGCGCAGGGCTTGCGGGGTGTCCAGCACGCCGAGCTGGCGCAGGTCCTTGTCGTCGAGGCGCGCAGCCCGGTAGCGGCCGCCCATTTCGCTGGCGAAGGCTTTGAGCGTCGGGCTGTCGAGGCGCGGCACCAGGATCGCGCCTTGTTCATCCTTGAGGAATTCGCCGCTCTCCTGGGTTACCGGGGTGCCTTCGCGGCTGCCGATGCCGAGGATCGACAGGCTCGGCGCCTGAGCACTTTGCAGCACCAGGCGAATGCCCTGGCGTTCCTGCTTGGACAGCGAGGAGCCGATCAGCAGCAGGCGGCCCTGGCCCAGGCCACCGTGTTTGAGCAAGCCCAGGGCCTTTTCCACCGCGAGGTCGGCGCGGTGGCCGGGCTCGGGCATCAGCGAGGGGCGCAGGGCTTCGAGCAGGTTGCGGCTGGTGGCCAGGTCGTCCGACAGTGGCACCAGGGTGTGTGCACTGCCCGCGTACACGACGATGGCGGTTTGCGCATCGGAGCGTGCCTGCAGCAGGTCATACAGCTTGCGCCGTGCCTGCTCCAGGCGGTTGGGCGGGCTGTCGGTGGCGAGCATTTCCGGGGTCAGTTCCAGCAACACCACCAGCGGGTCGGAGGGTTTCTGGCTGGACTGTTCGACTCTTTGCCAACTGGGGCCGAGCAGCGCGAGTACGGCCAGCAGCCAGGCAATGCCGAGCACCACCCACGGCGCTTTGCTTTCGCGGCCGTTGCCGCCACTGAGCAGCACCGCATGAAAGGCCGGCGGCAGGATCATCTGCCAGCGCCCGGCGCGCTTTTGCCGATGCCACAGTTGCCACAGCAACCAGCCGAGCAACGGCAGCAGTAACAGCCACCAGGGGCGGAACCAGTGCGGCCACAGGTCGATCATCGACGCCTCCGCAAACGCAGGCGTTTGAGGCGCTGGCGCCATTCGGGGTGTTGTTGCAGGAAAATCCCCTTGCTCGTCAGTTTGTTGAACAGCCGTTGCAATGCGTTGTTCGGCCAGCGTTCCTGGATCACCAGCAACATGCTCAGCACCAACGCCAACGCCAGCGGCGCGCTGTACAGCGCCTGGGCCGGGCGGGCCTGGGTCGGTTGCTGTTCCACCGGTTCAAGCTTGTCGAGCGTTTGCTTGATCGCTTGCAGCTCTTCGCCATCGCGGGCGCGGAAGTATTGCCCGCCGGTGGTCTCGGCAATCGCCTTGAGAGCGGGTTCGTCCAGATCCAGGCTCGGGTTTACGCCCAGGATACCCAGCGAGCCGGTTTGCTCGGGGTCGGCGCCGATGCCGATCGGGTAGATCTTCACGCCTTCTTCGGCGGCCAGGCGTGCGGCGGTCAGCGGGTCGATCTGCCCGGCGTTGTTGGCGCCGTCGGTGACCAGGATCAGCACGCGGCTTTGCGCCGGGCGCTGGCGCAGGCGCTTCAAGGCCAGGCCGATGGCGTCGCCGATCGCCGTGTTTTTACCGGCGATGCCGATGCGCGCTTCATCCAGCCAGGTGCGCACGGTGCGCCGGTCGAAGGTCAGCGGCGCTTGCAGGTAAGCCTGGCTACCGAACAGGATCAGGCCCACGCGGTCACCTTCGCGGCTTTCCAGGAAGTCACCGAGCAAGTGCTGCACCAGGCTCAGGCGGCTCACGTCCTCGTCTTGCCAGTGCATATCGGGAAAGTCCATGGAGCCGGACACGTCCACCGCCACCAGCAGGTCGCGGCCACTGGCGGCAATCGGCAGCGGTTCACCGAGCCATTCCGGGCGGGCGGCGGCGGTCAGCAGCAGCAGCCACAGCACCACAAACGGTGCTTGCTGTCGCCAGCCCGGCAGGTTGACCCGTGCGCGGCGCCGGGCCAGGCCCTCGAGATCGCTGAGGTAGCTGACCTTGAGCGCAGGCTCGCCGCTGTCGGCCACCGGCAGGATAAGCCGCATCAACCAGGGCAATGGCAACAGGGCGAAGACCCACGGCCAGGCGAACTCAAACATGTTTGCGAATCCAGGTGTCGACGGCCTGGGTCAGGCCGGCGATAGCTTTGTCGTCGAGTTTGCATTCGGGTTTGTAGGCGCCTTCCACCAGCACCATCCAGCGCGTGAGGCCGGCGGCGGGGCAGCGGTTGTCGAGGAAGGCCAGCCATTTGCGCCCGTTGAGGGTGTGGCTCTGGCTGTAGGGGTAGTCGTTGCGGCACAGGCGCTTGAGCAGGCCGTTGAGTTGTTGCAGCCAGGCACCGGCCGGCGCGCCGTCGTAGGGTTTGGGCATCAAAGCCAGCTCGGCCAGGGCCGCGATGCGCAACGGGTCCAGCGGTTGTTCGGCGCGGGCCAATGGGCGGCGGGCGGGCAAAAAGCGCCGCAGGGACCACAGCCCCCAGCCCAGCAACGGAATCACCAGCAACAACAGCCACCAACCCGGCGCAGGTGGCCAGAAGCCAATGGCCGGTGGGGCGATCAGCGGTTGCAGTTGGTCGAGGCTGCTCATTGCTTTTTAACCGGGCGTTGCGGGTTGAGGTATTCGCGCAGTTGCTCGACCATTTCGCTTTGGGTGCTCAAGGGCATCAGCAGGATGCGCAGTTTTTGTGCGAGCAATTCCCAACGTGCAATACGGGCTTCGGCCTGGGCCTTGTAGGCTTGGCGCAGGTCGAAGTTCAGCGTGTCGAGTTCCAGCTGCGCGCCACGTTCGGCAAAACGCAGTAGCCCGGCGGCAGGCAGGGCGTGGTCCAGTGGGTCGGAGATCGGCAACAGCAGCAAGTCGCAATGGCGAGACAGCAGGCTCAGCTGTTGCTCGGCGCCTTCGGTGAGGGCGCGCTCATCGCAAATCACGATCACCAGGCTGCCGGGGCGCAGCACTTCACGGCCGCGGCGCAGGGCCATGCCCAGGGCATCGGCTTCGGGGCGGCTTTCGGTGTTGAGGCTCTGGTTGACCCGTACCAGGCGGTTGAGCAGTTGCAACAGGCTTTGCTTGCTGCGCCGGGGTTTGATTTCGTAGTGCTCGTTATCGCCAAACACCAGCCCGCCGACGCGGTCGTTATGGCCCAATGCGGCCCAGCCGATCAAGCTGGCGGCTTGTGCGGCGAGCACCGACTTGAACATCTGGCCGGAGCCGAAAAACAGCCGGCAGCTTTGCTCCACCATGATAAAAATCGGCCGTTCGCGTTCCTCGTGGAACAGCTTGGTGTGCGGCTCCTGGGTGCGCGCCGTGACGCGCCAGTCGATGGTGCGCACGTCGTCCCCCGCCTGGTACACGCGCACCTGGTCGAAGTCGACGCCGCGCCCGCGCAGCTTGGAATGGTGCAGGCCGATCAGCGGGCTGCGTTGGCTTGGCGTGGAAAACAGCTGCACTTCGCGCACGCGGTGGCGCATCTCAATCAGTTCGCTGAGTGTGACGCGGATCCCTGCGCTTGCGTTCATCGACTTCAAGCGACGGCAACGACGTCGAGAATGCGTTGCACCACGCGGTCCTGGTCAATGCCGGCCGCTTCGGCCTCAAACGACAGAATGATGCGATGGCGCAGCACGTCAAACAGCACCGCCTGGATGTCTTCCGGGCTCACGAAGTCGCGACCGGCCAGCCAGGCGTGAGCGCGGGCGCAGCGGTCGAGGGCGATGGAGCCCCGCGGGCTGGCGCCGTAGGCAATCCACTCGGCCATTTCCGGATCGAACTTGGCCGGGGTGCGCGTGGCCATCACCAGTTGCACCAGGTATTCCTCTACGGCGTCGGCCATGTACAGGCCGAGGATTTCCTTGCGCGCAGCAAAAATGGCCTGCTGGCTGACGCGGCGCTCGGGCTTGGTTTCACCGTTGAGGGCTTCGCCACGCGCCTGTTGCAGGATGCGGCGTTCGACGGCGGCATCCGGGAAGCCGATTTTGACGTGCATCAGGAAACGGTCCAACTGGGCTTCGGGCAGCGGGTAGGTGCCTTCCTGCTCGATGGGGTTTTGCGTGGCCATCACTAGAAACAGCGGCGACAGCTCGTAAGTGCTGCGCCCGACGCTGACCTGGCGCTCGGCCATGGCCTCCAGCAGCGCCGACTGGACCTTGGCCGGGGCGCGGTTGATTTCGTCCGCCAGCACCAGGTTGTGGAAGATCGGCCCCTGTTGGAACACGAAGCTGCCGGTTTCCGGGCGATAGATCTCGGTGCCGGTGATGTCGGCGGGCAACAGGTCGGGGGTGAACTGGATACGATGGAACTGCGCTTCGATGCCCTCGGCCAGCTCTTTGATGGCCTTGGTCTTGGCCAGGCCCGGCGCCCCTTCCACCAGCATATGGCCGTCGGCAAGCAGGGCGATCAGCAGGCGATCAATGAGTTTTTCCTGGCCGAGAATCTGCGTAGAAAGAAAGGTTCGCAGCGCAAGCAGCGCTTCACGATGTTCCATCGATGACGGTTCCTGGAGAGATGAGCCCGGGCGTCGAGAAAAAACGCCTGGCTTGGGGCGCTTACTTTAATGCATCGCGGGGTGTGGCGACTAACGGCACGCGGGGTATTTTTAGGAAAACTTGTAGGAATTTTGTGCGGATTGCGCAAATTGCTTCCTGTGGCGAGCGCACTTGGTGGCGAGCGGGCCTCGTGGCGAGCGGGCTTGCCCGCGTTGGGTTGCGAAGCAGCCCTGATACGAACAACCGAGTGTTACCTGTAAGAAGCGGGGGGACCTTTTAGGGGCAG
>NZ_UUPU01000100.1 GCF_900591205.1 Pseudomonas viridiflava | reverse complement strand
TTGATCTGAGGCGCCCCGTCAATCACGCTGGCCGAACGCAGGCTTGAATCCGTGGGTAACCCGGCAGGACGCCGGGTTAGCCGCGCTGGGCCAAGGATGGCCCATCGCGGCGGCCCACGGATTCAAGCCGGCGTGAGGGCACACCGAGCCGGAGGCGAGGTGCCAAGTGAAGGGGCGAAGACCTTTTGGTTACTTTTGGGTCTTTCCAAAAGTGACCCGCTGTAAGAGCGGAACCAATATCAGCCGCAACCACAGCAACGGATATGTACACCAACCCCAACCACAAAATCAGCGCTCAATCACCTCCCCCCGCATCACCGCCAACCTACCAATCAACCGATTCTGCACCGGCACCGCAACCCCCTCGCTGTCCATCGCCTTGATCAAATCCTCCACCAACGCATTAAAATCACTGCGGCTCACATTCTGCCCCTTGTGACTCTCCGCCATGCTATCCCCGGTATAAACGCATGGCCCCCCCGCCTCCACACAAAACTGCTCGATCAGCTTGTTACGCAGGCGCTGAATATCAACACGCCGGAAGCGTTCAACAATCCGCTCATCCCGAGCAATGTTAAGCAGCATCCCTTCGACAATCCGGGTAATACCAGGCATCGCACCAAGGTCACGGTACAGGCTGTCATCCTTCACCGGTTGCTGCGCGCAAGCACCCAGCAGCAACACCAGAACCACCGCTAAAAAGCGCATCAAAAACTCCCCTGCACCGACAGATAAGTGCCGTTCTGATTATCCAGCGTGGCAATCTCACCCAGTCGCGCATAAGCCAATACAAACGACACATGCTTGTTTGGAAAGTAGCCGACAAACACATCCGCCCAGTCGCTTTCACCCGCAAAGGACAGGTTGTCGGGCTTCTCGCGATACTCCACCCCCAGCGCCCAGCGCGGGTTAAGCAGCAGCGCCACCGAGCCCTCCTTGAGCAGGCTACGGCTGTCACGACGGTCGCCACCAAAACCAAGCAACCCGGTTTCATTGGCCCGGCTGTAGCGCAGGCTGCCATTGACCAACACGTTGTAGCCAAACGCAGCCCCCATGAACAAGCGGCTGGCGGCGAGGTAGCCCTCGACGTCGCTGTCACGCTTGGCGCCCACTAGCCTTGGGATATCAAAATTGCTCTGGTGCTTGTATTCCAACCCCAGGGACACCTGCGGCAACGCGTCGTAGATCACATCGCCAAACAGCCGAACCTTGAGGCCCAGCACGTCCTGGCCAAGGTTGTCTTCAGGCAGATTGAGCCTGTGCACCAGCGTGCCGAGGTCAAAGCGCTGACGGGCGAAAGACAGCTCTACCCGGTTGTCATAGGCCAGCGCCAGCCCTGCCACGTCCAGCAGATAGTCCGGCAGATTGACCGTGGTGGCGAACGCCGTAGCGCCCCATTCGTGCTGCTCGCCGTACCCGGCCAGCACCGCCCACGGCGTAATGCCGCCACCCGCCGCGCCCTCAAGGCTGCTGGCGCCGCCGGTAGCGATCAACCGGCCGTTATCGGCCAACGCCGTTTGCAAGGCCAATGCACCAAGGCAACCGATCAAAAAAGAAACACGCACCGTCATGCCACTCAATGAACCATGGAAGTTTGTGCACTGAGGGGCAACGCCACCCAGGCTTCGAAAGCATCGGCCCCCAGGGGCCGGCTGATCAGGTAACCCTGAGCCGTGTCGCACTGCCAGCGTTCCAAAAGACGCAGGCTGTGGGCATATTCGACGCCCTCGGCGACCACCTTGAGGCCCAGGTTGTGGCTCATCTCGATAGTGGAACGCACGATCACCGCGTCCTCACTGGTTTCATCGAGGTTGCGCACAAACGACTGGTCAATCTTCAGCTCCTGCACCGGCAGACGCTTGAGGTGCGCGAGCGAGGAGTACCCCGTACCAAAATCATCCACCGACAGGCTGATGCCGCAATCGCGCAGCAGGTGCAGGACCTTGAGGGCTTTTTCCGGCTCGCGCATCACCGCGCTCTCGGTGATCTCGAACACCAGTTGCTCCGCCGGCAGGCCATAGCGCCGCAACAAGGCCGAGACCCGATGGGCCAGTTCATCGCCGAGCAAATCGTCTGCCGAGATATTCAGCGACAACTGCAGATACAAGCCGCGCCGGTTCCATTCGCACAGTTGACGAATGCCCTCCTCGATCACCCATTGGGTCAGCAACTGGATACTGCCGGTGCGCTCGGCCAGGGGGATGAACTCCGCTGGCGAGACCATGCCGAACTGCGGATGCTGCCAGCGCAACAGGGCTTCTGCCTGGCACACACGGCCCTGGCGAATATCCAGTTTGGGTTGGTAATGCAGCAGCAATTGACCCTGATTGGGCGCGTGGCGCAGGTCGCGAATCAGGGTGATTTGGCGGCGGTGCGCGAGGTCGCGGCCGTGCTCATAGATTTGCAGGCGGCCAGGCAGTTGCGCAGCATCTCTCATCGCAATCGCCGCACGCTCAAGCAAGGTGTGCGGGCTCTCGCCATCGGCCGGATACGCCGCGATGCCCAGGCGGCAATCCAGCGCCAGGTCATGGCCGTTGATGCGCTGAGGGCGCAGCAACAGTTGTTGCAGCTTGTCGGCCATGCCCACCGCTTCGTCGCTGCCCGCACCTTCGAGCAGCAACAGGAATTCATCAGCGATCAGATGCGCCAGGGTATCGCCTGGGCGCAACGTTGCTTGCAGGCGCTGACTCACGCCCAACATAAGTTGGTCCACCGCATCGGGCCCGGTGGTTTCACTGACTGCGCGCAGGTTGTCGATGCCCAGGTAGATCAACGCCATCGGCCGATTCAGGGCAATCGCACTGCCCAGGCGCTCCATGGCCAACGCACGGTTCGGCAGGCCGGTGAGGCGATCATGCAGGGCGTTGTGCGCCAACTGTTGTTCGCGCTCGGCGATCCCGCTTTGCATGGAGTTGACCGCATGGGCCAGCCGCCCCAGCTCATCGCTGCGCGCCAGCAGCACCGGGGTCTGGTAGTCGCCCTGGCCAATGCGTTCGGCCGCCAGCGCCAACGCCTGCACCGGCCGCGACACGCTGCGCGCCAGCAGCAAGGCGCCGATCAACGAGGCGATGAGCGCGACCAGCGCGATGCCGAGGATCTTTTCATCCAACGGCACAAACGCCTGCATCGCCGCATCCAGCGGGCTTTGCAGCAAGGCCAGGACTTTGCCGTTTTCATCACTGGCCAGGACCAGGGACTGGCTGAGGAAACTGTGCTCAAGGTGATCGGTGGTAGACACGCCGTGGCGCGCCGAGTCGCCTTGCATCAGTGCGCTGATGCTGTCCCTCAGCACCTGCGGCTGAGTGCTGACCAACTCGCCGGGCAGCCCATGATCAATCGCCAGGAAAGAAACTTCGAGGTTACTCAACGAACGCAATTCATCGGCAAACGCCCCGTCCATGCTAAAGCCCATCACCACCCGTGCAATCGGCAACGGCGCCAGCACCGAAGCCTCCACCAGCAAGTGCGGCTTGCCTTGCAACGGCACCATCAGCATGGCCTGGCGATTGCGTCGGGCTTCGCGCAGCGCCGGGTCATAGCGAAAGGTCGAGCCTTCAGGGACTTCATCGAGGGTGCTGGCGAGGACCTTGCCGTCCATACCCAACAGGATCATGTCACTGGCGTTGATGCGCTTGCCGTGATTAAGCAGCACCGAACGCATCGTCGCCGAATCACCACTGGCCACTGCATCGCGAAAACCAAAGTCGGCGGCCAGCAGTTGTACGCCATCGGCCAGGCGCCGGCCGCGCACGTCGAGCAAGCGCTCGAACACCCGCGTGCCCACCTCCAACTGGGCCAGGGCCTGGCCATGCACCGCCGAGCGGGTCGCGGCCTTGACGCTGAAATACAGCGCGCCGATCACCACCAGCGACAGCAGGATCAGTACGCAGGCGACCCGCGCCTGGAAGCTACTGCGCAGTTTCATCGGCCGCTCGATTGAACGCGTCGCCAAAGGCGGTGGGGGCCGGCGGCAGGTCGGCGGACGCCGGCTCCAGGCTCAGCACCACCGAATGGCTGAGGCCGGCAGCCGGCACGTGCAAGACGCCGCCATCCAGCGGCTGCATATCCGCCAGTTGCGGGTGCCAGAGGGTGGCGTGGTAGTCGCCGGGGGGGAGTTCCTCCAGGCGTACCCGGCCCTGGGCATTGCTGACGCCGTAGCGTGGGTCGTCGGTGACGTAGATATAGCCGAGCATCCAGTCATGGATATTGCACCCCAGCACCACCACCCCGGGCTTGTCGAACAGCAACGGGGCGGCAGGCGTGCCTTCGTAAAGCCGCAGTTCGAAGCGCTTGGCGGTAGAGAAGGAATAGACCTGGTGACGGATATTGTCACTGTTGGGAAAGCGCACTTGAGTGCCGGTATGCACCACCAGCACATGGGGTGCGAAACGCTGGCCGCGCTGGTCCATATCGGCCTTGAGCGCACCGACCGGCAAGCCGGCGGGCCCTTGCAGGGTGACCACCGCGTCGACGACCGGGCTGCCATCGGCTTGGCGTAGCAGCACGTCGAGCGTTGCCGCCGAGGCTGGGCCGGCCACTGACAGCAATAGCGCGACGAAGAACAACTGCAAGTAAATCTTGACCATGAAAAGTCCGCAAAAAAAAGAAAATGAGCGGCCTGCCTTGGCACGAAATCGGGGCAACGAGCAGCATTGATGATGCCGCAAATAAGGCCAATTGCCACCATTGAAAATGCACTGAGCCCTGACCGCTGGTCGGCAAAACCTATGCAAGTGGTCAGGTGCTGTAGAGCTTATCGGCCGGCTGGGAAAAATCTGTAGGCGACTAAAACGCGCTTAAACCTGCACACGCGCACGGCGCATCCACATTTCGAAGGCCATCGCATTGAGCGGGCGGCTGATCAGATAGCCCTGGGCAGTGTCGCAGTTCCACTGCTTGAGCAGTTTGAGGCTGGGCTCGAACTCGACCCCTTCGGCCACCACCCTGAGCCCCAGGTTGTGGCTCATCTCGATGGTGGAACGCACGATCACCGCGTCGCCACTGGTGCTGTCGAGGTTGCGCACAAAGGACTGGTCGATCTTCAATTCCTGCACCGGCAGACGCTGCAATTGCGCAAGCGACGAATAGCCCGTGCCGAAATCATCCACCGAGAGGCTGATGCCGCACCCGCGCAGTTGCTCCAGCACGCTCAGGGCCTGCTGCGGGTTGTGCATGATTGCGCTTTCGGTGATCTCGAAAATCAGCTGCTGGGCCTGCACGCCGTATTCCATCAGCAAGGTGGTGACGCGAATCGCCAGGTCATCATCGGCCAGGTCGTCCACCGAAATATTCACCGACAACTGAATATGCATCCCGCGCTGCGCCCACTCGCCAATCTGGCGGATGGCCTCTTCGATCACCCACTGCGTGAGGCCGCTCATGCTGCCGGTGCGCTCGGCCAGGGGGATGAATTCGGCGGGCGACACCAGCCCCAACGTCGGATGTTGCCAGCGCAGCAAGGCTTCGGCCTGGCGCACATGGCCGTGCTTGAGGTCGAGCTTGGGCTGGTAGCACAGGTGCAACTCACCCTCGACGGCGGCGCGGCGCAAGTCGCGGATCAGCGTGATCTGGCGCTGGTGGGCCAGGTCGCGGTCCTGCTGGTAGATCTGCAGATAGCCGGGCAGCGTCGCCGCATCGTGCCGCGCGATGGCGGCGCGGTTGATCAGTTCTTCAACCTGCTGGCCGTCGGCGGGGTACGCGGCGATGCCAATGCTCACCTCGTGTCGCACTTCATCATTGCCGATGCGCTGGGGTTCGGTGAGCAGCGCGTAGAGGCGGTCGGCGCGGGCCACGGCCCGGTCGATCTCGGTGTTTTCCAGCAACAGCAGGAACTCACTGCCGGTAATGCGCGCCGCCGTGTCGCTGGCCAACAGGCTCATGGACAGACAGCGGCTGGCCTCACGCAGCATTTCCTCTACGCCCTGAGGGCCGAAGCCTTCGTTGATGACCCGATAGTTTTCAATCCCCAGGTACAGCAACACCACGGGCCGTTGCGCACTGATCGCGCTGCCCAGGCGCTCCATGGCCAGGGCGCGATTCGGCAGGCCGGTCAGCGGATCATGCAGGGCGTTATGCGCCAACTGCCGTTCGCGTACGGCGATGCCGCTTTGCATGGCATTGAAGGCGCGGGCCAGCAAACCGAACTCATCATGGCTGCGTACCCGGACCGGCGTGCGGTAATCACCGGCACCAATGCGCCCGGCGGCCTCAACCAGCGCGTTAAGCGGGCGCGACACACGGCGCGCCAGGAACAACGCGCCGGCCAACGACACCATCAGCACGGCCAGAGCAATGCCGAGGAACTGCCGGTCCAGCGGCGCAAAGGATTCCAGGGCGTGGTCCAGTGGGCTCTGCAGCAGCACCCGCACTTCATCGCCGTCACCGGTGTTGGCCAGCGGCATTACCTGGCTGAGCACACGCTCGCCGTAGAACTGCTGGATCTGCGGCTCGGGGTTCAGGTGCCCCTCGCGCAACAGGCTGAGGGTGGCGGCCTGATAGGCGTCGGGCTGGGTGCTGAAGAGCGGGCCGGGTTGGCCGTTTTGCAGGGTGAGGAACGACACCTCAAGGTTGCTCATGGAGCGCAGTTCACTGGCGAACAGCTTGTCCATGGGGAAGCCCATGACCACGCGTGCGACGGGCAACGGGTCGAGCACTTCGTCCTGCACCAGCAAGTAGGGGCGACCGTCCAGGGCCACGATCAGCATCTGCAGGCCGCTGCGCCGTGCGTGGCGCAGCGCCGCGTCATACGGGAACGGCTGGCCGCGTGTGAGGAAGGGCAATGTGCTGACCATGACCTTGCCGTCCAGGCCCAGCACAAATACTTCACTGGAGCGAATACCGGTGCCATGCCGCCGCAGGGCGGCCAGGATCGGCACGGTGCGGCCTTCGGCCACGGCCTGTTTGAACGGGCCGTCGACGGTCAGCCAGTCGAGGCCGTATTGCAGGCGCCGCCCGCGCAGGTCCAGCAGGCGTTCGAACACCTGGCTGCCGGTTTTCAGTTGGACTTGCGCCTGGTTTTCCACGGCACGGGTGGTGGCGGCCTTGACGGCGAAGTACGTGGCGGCGACTACCACCAATAGCAACAGCGCCAGCACCCCGGCGATGCGGGTTTGAAACGTATGGCGCCAGCTCATTGCAGTGCCCTCTGGCAGCGTTCGCCTCTCTCTGCCGGTACGTCCCTTGGTCATATGCTTTCCTGGCAACTGCGGACTGGCGTCAAAAAAATATCTATTTTTGGTGGGTGTTTGGTTTGAGGAGATTAGCTGGGAGTTGGGTTGAGCGCATTCAATATATACGGGGGGTTTGGTGGCGGTTTATTGGCGACAGAGGGTTGGCTGGGGTTGTGGGTGGGTGGGTGGGTGGGTGGGTGGGTGTACATATCCGTTGCTGCGGTGATGGCGGCTATTGGTTTCGCTCTTACAGCGAGTCACTTTGGAAAAGCACCAAAGTAACCAAAGTGCTCTTGCCCCAACACTCGGCACCTCGCCTCCGGCTCGGTGTGCCCGCACGCAGACTTGAATCCGTGGGCCGCCGCGATGGGCCATCCATGGCCCAGCGCGGCTAACCCGGCGTCCTGCCGGGTTACCCACGGATTCAAGCCCGCGTGCGGCCAGCGTG
>NZ_UUPU01000038.1 GCF_900591205.1 Pseudomonas viridiflava | reverse complement strand
GAGGAAGTCGGTCGAGTTTGTCTGAATCGACAGCGGTGAGAAAAAAGAGTTTGACACGCGGTTGTAACGCTGTAGAATTCGCCTCCCGCTGACGAGCAACGCAGAGTTGATCGAAGCGCAAGTGATTGAAGTTGATAAGGAAACTTGGAAAACTTCAGAAAATAATCGCTTGACAGTTACAGAGGACGCTGTAGAATGCGCGCCTCGGTTGAGACGAAAGGCTCAACCCACCGCTCTTTAACAGCTGAATCAAGCAATTCGTGTGGGTGCTTGTGGTGTCAGACTGAAGTCAACAGATT
>NZ_UUPU01000062.1 GCF_900591205.1 Pseudomonas viridiflava | reverse complement strand
ATCTGAGGCGCCCCGTCAATCACGCTGGCCGAACGCAGGCTTGAATCCGTGGGCAACCCGGCAGGACGCCGGGTTAGCCGCGCTGGGCCAAGGATGGCCCATCGCGGCGGCCCACGGATTCAAGCCGGAGTGAGGGCATGCCGAGCCTAGGCGAGGCACCAAGTGATGGGGCAAGAGCCCTTTTGGTTACTTTTGGGGCTCTTTTCCAAAAGTGACCCGCTGTAAGAGCGGAACCATAAGCGGCCGTTACCGCAGCAACGGATACACCCCACCCCCCTAAACCCGCTTAACCTTCAAATGCCGCGCATACCAAGGCCGCTTCGGCACCCGCCTAAACAACCCCTCCAACACATCACCCTCCTCAGCCGCAAAAGTAATCCGCAACGCCAACTTCATGGTCTCCGGATCCATCTCCATCGACTTCCCCATCTGCAACCCCGGCGTGGTACTGCACCCATGCGTGTCCGGCCCCAGCCACGGGTCCCCCACTTCAACCCAACGCCCCGGCGCAAACCACGCCACGCCGTTAACCTCAAGCCGGCTCACCTCTCCCGGATTAAACCGCTCATGCGCCCGAAACCAATCCTCAATACGGTCATCAATCCAACCATGGAAATGCCAAAACACCGGATTCACATGCGATGAAAACGGATCCCCCAGAAAGTCGTTCTCCGCCGCATACCACCGCGGAGCAAAGTCCGAAGGATCACGCGCAAAAGGCACAGGCGCCCCGTTGGAAGGATCCCGAGGCACCGCTGCCCAGCGCATATGCAGCCAGTCATGCAAACCCAGCTCCATCTCTGATCCCAGTTGCCCCAACGTCAATTTCGCCAGGTAACGCGGATCGCGGTATTGAGACTCCCACACCTGAAAGTTGCTGTGATAAGTCTCGGCAGCCTTGATGTCGCTCACCCACTGCGTGTACTCGCTGTCCTCCGGAGCCGACCAAGTGGGCGGCAGTGCAAAGCCGTCGTGATTGTCGAAATAACGCAGAAAACCCAGGCGATCACGCTCAAGCGCCGGTTGCGGCTCGGGAAATTGCGGCCACGACGGCAAATCCTGCATCGAACGTGCAGTGCCGAGCATATGCCGGTGCATAAAGAAGAAGTCGATACCCGACCCATTGCGATCCTTGAGCTTGCCGCGAGCGTCCCGCTCCTTGCCTCGCGGGCCGGGCTGCCAGCCGATGCCGCGCAAAGCGTCGCGCTTGTCCTCGGAGAGCTTGTGCCACTGGTCACGGGTGGCGTGCCACAGCTGGTGAAACAGACGGTGCTCGGGGGCGATCAGCCAGGCCAGCAGGGTCGGGTTGAGGCCAATACGCTGGCGAGCTTCGGGAAACCAGTGTTTATGCGCGATAAAACGGTTGTCACGCTCAGTCAGCGCCAACGGCCGATCCAGATCGAGGATCTGCCCGCTGAGGGTGCTGCTGCCGGCGTTGGCGAAGTCGGCCCAGACTTCGTCGAGGGTCATCTTGAATTCGTAAGCCGGTATGCCGGCGGCGCAATCGCGGTCGATCAGGCGCCAGTACAGCAAGGCGCCCTCGCCCGTCAGCACATCACCGAGCACACGGTAGCGTGGCTCACCGTCGGCACGCAGGTTGGCGGCAGTGTCGAGGTAGCCGCGCAGGCCACGGCCACGCGGGGCAATATCCAGCAGCAGCTCCAGGCCCTGCAGCGGCAGGCCCTTGAGGCCGGCGTCGCGGCCTTCCAGGCGCAGGCTCCAGACCCCGCGCAAGGTGTTCGCCAGTTGCTGGCCGGCGGTGTCGGCCAGGTCCACCGTGGCCTCGCCCGGGGTAATGGGGAACTCTTCTTCGCGCGGCAACTCGCGATGGGCATAAAAGGCCGCCGGCACAGCGGCACTGGTAAGCGCCAGGCCAGCGATGAACCCACGTCGAGAGATGGTCATTTTCTACCTTAGGAAACGGCTTTATCAGAGCTAGAACGTTTGCAGGCCGGGGAAATTTACCGTGAGGCCCATGCGGCCTAAATTTCCCCGCCCATCACTCGTTCCTCCCTGATAGCGAAGGCCTCAACTGACTGAGATGGCAATGACAAAACCACGTTCGAAAAAGGCGCTGTATATCGGCCTGCCGCTGGCACTGGCCATCGGTGCCGGGGCCGGCTTTCTGGTCTGGGATCACTGGTTCAAGGGCAATGCCGGCTACCCGCTGGAGGTGATCAAGCAAGCCAATGAAATGCAGGACCGCCTGCTGTCGTTCGACAGCCACATCACCGTGCCGGTGGATTTCGGCACGGCCGGCAACGAGGTGGACAAAGACGGTGAAGGCCAGTTCGACCTGGTCAAGGCCAACCGCGGGCGCCTGTCCGGGGCGGCCTTGACGATTTTCGGCTGGCCGGAGATCTGGAACGGCCCCAACGCACCGCACAAGCCTACCGAAGGTTTTGTCGAAGCAGCCCGTCATGAACAGGAAGTGCGCTACAAAATCATCAGCGCCATGGTGCGCGATTACCCCAACCAGGTCGCCATCGCCTACACCCCGGATGACTTCCGGCGCCTGCATGGCGAGGGCAAGTTCGCGATTTTTATCAGCATGCTCAACGCCTACCCGCTGGGCAATGACCTGAACCAGCTGGACCTGTGGGCGGCACGCGGCATGCGCATGTTCGGCTTCAGCTATGTGGGCAATAACGCCTGGTCCGACTCGTCGCGCCCGCTGCCGTTTTTCAATGATTCGGTGGATGCGCTCGACGGCCTGTCGGACATCGGCAAGCAGGCGGTGCATCGCCTGAATGACCTGGGGGTGATCATTGATGTGTCGCAGATGTCGACCAAAGCCCTGGAGCAAGTGGCGCAGTTGAGCCGCACGCCGATGGTGGCGTCGCACTCGGCGCCACGTGCGGCGGTGGATATCCCGCGTAACCTCAGCGACAAGGAACTGCAACTGATCAAGAACAGCGGCGGCGTGGTGCAGATCGTGGGCTTCTCCGCCTACCTGCGCCCATTGAGCCAGCCGACTCAGGACAAGCTCAACCGCCTGCGCGCACGCTTCGACCTGCCGCCGCTGCCCAACCTGGCCATGGCCTTGATGCCGGGCGACGCGATCATTGCCGCCTGGCCCGAGCACAAGTTCGGCGAGTACGCCAGCGCGCTGTACGCCATCCTCGATGAAGAACCCAAGGCGACGCTCAAGGACCTGGGCGACGCGATCGACTACACCGTGCGCAAGATTGGCATCGACCACGTCGGCCTGTCGTCGGACTTCAACGATGGCGGCGGCATCCAGGGCTGGAACAACGTCGGCGAGATTCGCAACGTGACTGCCGAGCTGATTCAGCGCGGTTATTCCGAGGCAGATATCGCCAAGCTGTGGGGGGGCAACTTCCTGCGAGTGTGGGACCAGGTACAAAAAGCCGCCAAACCCTTGGCCAACCGCTAATCACCTAGAAGCAAGTCCATGACCGACCGCCGTACGTTTCTCAAGCAGGCCGGTGTGTTCGCCGCCAGCCTGCCGCTGGGCGCCGCCCTGCTCCCTCAGGCAATGGCCGCCAACACACCGGATGACCCATGGACGGGGCTCAAGCAACTGTTTAACCAGGACCCGAATTACCTGCACTTCTCCAACTTCCTGGTGGCCTCACACCCCAGACCGGTGCGCGAGGCCATTGAGCGTTACCGCGCCCAGATCGACCGCAACCCAGGGCTGGCCATGGACTGGGACCTGCAGGAACCCTGGAAGCGTGAAGCCCAGGTGCGCGAATGGGCCGGCCGCTATCTGAAGGCCACGCCTGCGCAGATCGCCCTCACCGGCAGCACCTCCGAAGGGCTGGCGATGATCTACGGCGGGATCAAGGTGCGACCCGACCAGGAAATTCTCACCACCGTTCATGAACACTACGCGACCGAGTTCAGCCTGGATTTCAGGGTGCGCAAGGAACAGACCCAAGTCCGCAAAATACGCCTGTTCGAGAACGCCAACCAGATGTCCACGGATGAAGTGCTGGGCAATATCCAGCGCGCCATCCGCCCCAACACCCGCGTGCTGGGCATGACCTGGGTTCAGTCCGGCAGCGGCGTCAAGTTACCGATCGGCGAGATCGGCAAACTGGTGCAGGAACACAATCGCAACCGCGATGACCAGGACCGTATCCTCTACATCGTCGACGGCGTGCACGGTTTTGGCGTGGAGAACCTCGACTTCCCGGACATGCACTGCGACTTCTTTATCGCCGGCACCCACAAGTGGATGTTCGGCCCACGCGGCACCGGACTGGTGTGCGCCCGCGACCCGCAAAACAAATACGTGACACCGATGGTGCCGACCTTCTCCGAAGACAACAATTTCGCCACCAGCATGACGCCAGGCGGCTACCACGCCTTCGAGCATCGCTGGGCAGTGGATGAGGCGTTCAAGCTGCACCTGCAACTGGGCAAGGCGCAGGTGCAGGCGCGTATCCATGCGCTCAATACCGAACTGAAAGACCAACTGCTGGCCCACCCGCAGATCGAACTGGTGACCCCGCGCAGCCCCGAGCTGTCGGCCGGTTTTACCTTCTTCCGAGTCAAGGGCCAGGAGAGCGACGCAGTAGCGGCCTACATGATGAAAAACCGCGTGGTGATTGATGCCGTGGACCGCGATGTCGGCCCGGTAATCCGCACCTCCCCCGGCCTGCTCAATTCCTCCGATGAGATCCGGCGCTTCATGACCCTGCTCAGCCAGCGGCTGTGACGCCCTCCCTTTTTCCCTTTGAACGAGATGCCCACATGAATCCATCCCGACTCAAACCCCTGACGACCCTGGCCCTGACCGCCCTGTGCGCAGCGCTGCTGCCCAACCTGGCCCAGGCCGCCACGCCGCAACCCGGCAAAGTGTTCAAGGACTGCAAGGACTGCCCTGAGATGGTGGTGCTGCCCGCCGGCACTTTCACCATGGGCACACCGGAAGACGAGGTCGGTCGCGAGCCGGATGAAGGCCCGATGCATGAGGTGACCTTTGCCAAGCCCTTCGCCATGAGCCGCTTCCACATCACCGCCGGGGAATGGGACAGCTATATCCGCCAGACCGGGGTGAAGATCGCCGACGGCGACACCCGCCCCGGCCGCGAATGCATCGCCAGCAAGCCGCGTTACCCCC
Organism: Pseudomonas viridiflava; assembly: GCF_900591205.1. Classification (GTDB taxonomy): domain Bacteria; phylum Pseudomonadota; class Gammaproteobacteria; order Pseudomonadales; family Pseudomonadaceae; genus Aquipseudomonas. The sequence continues at coordinate 91,664 of NZ_UUPU01000062.1, read as the reverse complement.
AGGGCCCACGCCAGCCGGCAGTGTGCATGGACATGGATGACATCAAGCAGTACGTGGCGTGGCTGTCGAAGAAAACCGGCCAGCAGTACCACATGGTCAGCGAAGCCCAACGCGAATATGCCGCACGCGCCGGCACCAGCGGGCCCTTCCCCTTCCCGTTCGATGCAGGCAAGGGCTACAGCATCGCCGAGCATGCCAACACCTATGGCCCGGCCGACGGCTACAGCTATTCCTCGCCGGTGGGCAGCTACCCGCCGAACGCCTTTGGCATGTATGACATGCACGGCAATGTGTACGAGCGGGTTGCCGACTGCGAACACGCCAACTACGTCGGCGCCCCGACCGACGGCAGCGCGTGGATGGAGCCCAACTGTGAGAGCTACCAGATTCGCGGCAATGACTGGGGTGAGGCGCCGGTGTTCTCGCGCTCGGGCAACCGCAACAACATCTACCCGCAAACACGCGGGGACTGGATCGGCTTTCGGGTAGTGCGCGACCTGTAAGCCGAACATTACCCAACATGTGGGAGCTGGCTTGCCTGCGATAGCGGTGGGTCAGCCAGATATGTGGTGACTGACCTGCCGCCATCGCAGGCAAGCCAGCTCCCACATTCAGGTTTTGTGTGCTTCAGGAAGATGAAGCTCAGCCCTGCCTGGCCAACAGCTCCAACCCTTCATGCAACGCCGGGAACAGGCTGTTGTTGAAGTTGTTCCAGCGCAGTTCGAGGATGGTGTCTTCCGGCGAAATCTCGGTTTTCAGCACGTCATGGAACACTTCGCCGGAGTCGATGCCGTTATCCACGTAGTGGAAGGATGCACCGGTCAGGTACAGCGGCTCCGACGGTTGGGTGGCCTTGGTGGCCCAGTCCACCACGGTTTGCCCACGTGCGCCGTACAGCGCATTCCAGGTGGCGTAGGCCCCACGGCGCTCGTAAGGCGATTCGATACGGGTAATGCCCGGATGAATGTTCATGATACGCCGGGCAAACGGCGCGCCAGGGCGCACCAGTTCATCGAGGATCACCAGCAAGCCATCCAGCACCAAGATATCGGCTTTCAATTCCACCAACGTGTCATGCAGGCGGCGCTCAAAATCCTGTTTGCCGGCGATATGTTCTGCACTGCCGCGTGGCAGGCGACGGTAGGTGGACGGCACGCTCAGCAGCAAATCGTTGACCAGGTTGCCCTGCACCCGCAGGTCGGCCGGGTACAGCCATTGGCGCCCCGGCTGGTAGGCAAAGCCATAGTCGCTGACCAGTTGCTGGTCCCGTGGGTTGTGTTCGTCGTCGTCATACACCACGCCCACCAGGTTGTACGCCTGGCCCAACGGCGTGTCGTTGAGCGACCCCACCAGAAATTCCAGCACCGATTTCATATAGCGCTCGTGGTCCTTGTAGGCCACCGGCTGCCCGGCCTTGTCGGCGGCGGCATTTCTCAGGGACCACACGTACACCAGATTCTTCTTCGTCATTGTTTCGCTCTCGCTGGACAGATCAGGCACGCGCCAATACGCGTGCGCCTACCCAACAAGAACGAACCAGGCGCCGGGCAATTTATCCGCCATCCACACCGTCGGGCACGCCGAGCTAAATAGTCGCGCCAATGCTTCGTTTGTCATGGGTAAGGGTCTGTGTGCCCAGCCCCCTCTTTTTCACTTTCCGGGAAGTATTTATGACCGACCCCAAGCGCGGCGCCTTCAACGGTTTGCTCGCACTGCTCAGGCCCTTTCGCACTATCGTGACGGTCTCCGTGGCCCTGGGCATGGCCGGTGGCCTGGCCATCACCTTGTTGCTGGCAACCATCAATAACGCCCTGCATTCGCCCCAGGGCATGACCCAGGGCGTGATCCTGACCTTCGCCGCCCTGTGTGTACTGGCGCTGGTAAGTTCGATCATTTCCGATATCGGCACCAACTACGTGGGCCAACGGATCATCGCCGCCCTGCGCAAGGACCTGGGCGAAAAGGTGCTGTCGGCGCCGATCGGGCAGATCGAGCGGTATCGCTCTCATCGGCTGATCCCGGTGCTGACCCACGATGTCGACACGATCAGCGATTTTTCCTTCGCGTTCACGCCCCTGGCCATTGCGGCCACGGTCACTCTGGGCTGCCTGGGCTACCTGGCCTATCTGTCGGTGCCGATGTTCCTGATGATGGTGGTCGCCATCGTGATCGGCAGTGCGGTGCAATTTATCGCCGGCGGCAAAGGCATCCAGGGTTTTGACCTGGCGCGCAGCCATGAAGACGAGCTGCAGCGTTACTACAACGCTATCGCCTCGGGTGCCAAAGAACTGCGCATGCACCGGCCACGCCGCTTTCGCATGAACACCCACCGCATCCAGGAAACCGCCGATCGCATCAGCGACATCCAGGTGCGCTCGGTGAACATCTACATCCTGGCCAAAACCTTCGGCTCGATGCTGTTCTTCGTGGTCATCGGCCTGGCCCTGGCGATGCAGGCTTACAACCCGAACCCGGACCCTACCGTGATCACCGGTTTCGTGCTGGTGCTGCTGTACATGAAAGGCCCGCTGGAACACCTGCTGGGTTACCTGCCGGTGGTGGGCAAGGCAAAGATTGCGTTTGGCCGCATCAGTGAGTTGTCGGAGCGCTTCTCTTCGCCCGAGCCGCACCTGCTGATGGATGACAGCGAAGCCCCGCAACCGGTGGTCAACAGCCTCGAACTGCGCGACGTGAGCTACAGCCCGCCGGCGGTGGAAGGCAGCGAGCCGTTCCACCTGGGGCCGATCAACCTGAACATCGCCCAGGGCGACATCGTGTTTATCGTCGGCGAAAACGGCAGCGGCAAGACCACCCTGATCAAGCTGTTGCTGGGGCTCTACCCGCCGCAATCCGGCGAGATCCTGCTCAACGGCAAACCGGTGACCGACCCCGAGCGCGACGACTACCGCCAGCTCTTTACCACGGTCTTCGCTGATTACTACCTGTTCGACGACCTGGTGCAGGGCAGCGCCGCGCAGTCACTGGACAGCGCCACCAAATACCTGGAACGCCTGGAGATTGCCCACAAGGTCAGCGTCAAGGACGGCGTATTCAGCACCACCGACCTGTCCACCGGCCAACGCAAGCGCCTGGCCCTGGTCAACGCCTGGCTGGAAGAACGCCCGGTGCTGGTGTTCGACGAATGGGCCGCCGACCAGGACCCGGCCTTCCGCCGCATCTTCTACACCGAGCTGCTGCCGGACCTCAAACGCCTGGGCAAAACCATCATCGTGATCAGCCACGACGACCGTTATTTCGACATCGCCGACCAACTGGTGCGCCTGCGCGCCGGCCAGGTGGTGCACGAAATGGAGCCTGCGTGAATTTTCTTTTCCGGTTTTTCCAAGTAGGAACGTCTCACTAGTGGTAATGAGAACCAGCCTCAATAAAACTTATATTTGCCCACTTAAAACATAGAAGAGAAAACATCCATGCCAGCACGACTCGGTCTCAGCCCACTGAGCAAAGCGCTCTCCATGCGTCGGGCCCTGAACATCAACCTCTTGCCGAGCGCGTTTGCCCTGGCAGTATCGCTGCCGGTCGCCGGCTATGTGCAGGCACAAGAGATCGAGTTGGACATTCCCGCGCAGCCGCTGGGGAGCGCGCTGCAGGAATTCGGTCGTCAGGCCAACATGCAGGTGCTGTACAGCCCGAGCGACGTGCAAGGCAAAACCAGCAGTGGGGTCAAAGGCAAGCTGGAGCCGCAGCAGGCGATCACTACCCTGCTGGGCGGCACCTCGACCGTGCATAGCCTCAACGGCAATTCGCTGACCGTCACCGCCGCCGGTGCCTCCGCCGGGCTGGAACTGAGCCCGACCCAAGTGACCGGCAACGTGCTCGGCAACATCACCGAGGGCTCCGGCTCCTACACCCCGGGCACGATTGCCACGGCCACCCGGCTGACCCTGACGCCACGGCAAACCCCGCAGTCGATCACAGTGATCACCCGTCAGCACATCGAGGACTTCGGCCTCAATAACGTCGATGACGTGATGCGCCACACCCCGGGCATCACCGTGTCGGCCTATGACACCGACCGCACCAACTACTATTCCCGTGGTTTCTCGGTCAACAGCTTCCAGTACGACGGTATTCCGTCGACAGTGCGCAACGTCGGTTATTCGGCGGGCAACACCCTCAGCGACATGGCGATCTATGACCGCGTAGAAGTACTCAAGGGCGCCACCGGCCTGCTCAACGGTGCCGGTTCCCTGGGCGCGACCATCAACCTGATCCGCAAGAAGCCGACCTCGGAATTCAAGGGCCATGTGCAGCTGGGCGCCGGTTCGTGGGACAACTATCGCAGCGAAGTGGACGTGAGCGGCCCCCTGACCGACAGCGGCAATGTGCGGGGCCGTGCAGTAGCGGCGTACCAGGACAAGAACTCGTTCATGGACCACTACTCGCGCAAGACCGAAACCTACTACGGCATCACCGAATTCGACCTGTCGCCCGACACCATGCTGACCGTCGGTTTCGACTACCAGGACAACATTCCACAGGGCTCGAGCTGGTCCGGCTCGTTCCCGCTGGTCAACTCCAACGGCAGCATCAACAAGATGCCGCGCTCGTATAACAACGGCACCACCTGGAGTTCCTGGGAGCAGAACACCCGCACCGCCTTCGCCATGCTCGAACATGACCTGGGTGATGGCTGGGTGACCAAGTTCCAGCTCGATCACAAGATCAACAGCTACCACGCCGACCTCGGCTCGATCCAGTTTGTGGAACCGCAGGCCGATGGCACGGCGGTGATCAACGGGCAGAAATACACCGGCGATACCAAAAGCACCTCCGCCGACCTCTACGCCACCGGGCCTTTCAGCCTGTTCGGGCGTGAGCATGAGCTGGTCGTGGGTGGGTCCATCGGTACGTCGCAATGGAAAGGCAAGGGTTACTGGTCCCCGACCTGGCCACAGGGCAACACCGTCGACTTCTACAACTGGAACGGCAAGATCGACCGGCCTATCTACGGCCCTGCACAGCAGTACACCGACGACACCATCCGCCAGACCGGCACCTACGTGACGGCACGATTCAACGTGATGGATGACCTGAACGTGATCCTCGGTGGGCGCGTCGCCAACTACCACGTCACGGGCTTGAACCCGTCCTATAAGGAAACCGGGCGGTTCGTGCCGTATGCCGGCGTGATCTACGACCTGAACGACAATTTCTCGGTGTACACCAGCTATACCGATATCTTCCAGCCGCAGGAGAGCACCTACAAGGACCGCAACCAGACCCTGCTGGAACCGGATGAAGGGCAAAACTACGAGCTGGGCCTCAAAGGTGAGTTCCTCGACGGCCGCTTGAACACCAGCCTTGCCTACTTCGAGGTTCACGAGACCAACCGCGCCATCTCCGACGATGCCTACAACAACCAGACTCCGGCCCCGTCGAACTACGCGTTCAAGGGTTCCAAGGCCGTCACCAAAGGCTACGAAGCGGAGATTTCCGGTGAGTTGGCTGAAGGCTGGCAGGTACAGGGTGGCTACACCCACAAGATCGTGCGCGACGAAGACGGCAAGAAAATCTCCACCTTCGAACCAGAGCACCAGGTCAACCTGAACACCACTTACAAACTCAAGGGCGACCTGGACAAGCTCACCGTCGGCGGCGGCCTGCGCTGGCAGAGCAAGGGCTGGTACGAAATCTACAACTCGCCCCTGAACAAAAACCAGGACATCACCCAGGACGCCTACTGGCTGGTTGACCTGATGACTCGCTACCAGATCACCAAGAGCCTGTCGGCGACCGTTAACCTCAACAACATCTTCGATAAGTCCTACTACACCAACGTCGGTTTCTATAACTCGGCCGCCTACGGTGAGCCACGCAACGTAATGTTCAGCACCCGCTGGGACTTCTGATGTGATGCCTTGATCGCCCCTCCCGGCGTTCAACCGAAAGCCCGATGAAAGCCCTGCTTTCATCGGGCTTTTTTGTGCCCTGCCCTACTACCGTCTAAAGCAGGCGAAAAAAACCCGGATCGCTGATCCGGGTTTGTTCTTCAAGCCAAGCGTTACTCCATGGCGGCCACCAGGCTGCTGATGAATTCGGCGCTGTCGATGATCCCGTCATGATCAGTCTCGATCATCACCGAACGCTCAATGCGCCCCTGGCCGATGGTGCTCGCCATGTGCTGCTCGATCAGGTCCTTGAAGCGCCCGGCCCGGCTCAGGGAAGCCCACCAGCAACTGAGGGGGGCCTTGATCGGTTTGAAGTCAGCGGCGACCAGGCGTTCGCTCAAGGCGCGGTCAACTTCCCAGGAGATCTGCGCTTCATTGCCGCGCAGCAGCTCGTCCTTGATACCGATAAACGCCTCACCCAGGGTCTGCTCGGCCCAGGCCACAAACGCCTGCCATTGCCCCGCTTCATCCTCGGCCTGCCGCTGGCAGTGGTGCCAGGCGTGCTGAATTTGCTCGGCAAACGCGGGGAACATCACCCCCAACAAGGCTGCACGGCGCTCATTGGCCGACACCTCCCGCTCATCCGCAACCACCACCGCTTCCCAGTAAGGCGTGAGCCACTGCGGCGGCGCAGCATCTATCCAACCGACAAACTCGACCTCACGGCCCGCTTGTTCCAGTGCATACGCCACCTCCATCGCCAGGTTACCGCCCAGCGACCAGCCCGCCAGGCGGTAAGCGCCCTGGGGTTGGGCCGTGAGCAGTTGCGCGGTGTAATCCTCGACCATCGCCTGCCACTCGGGCACCGCCGCGCCGTCTTCAGCCAAGGCACGGCAGATCACCCCGAACACCGGGCGCTGCTCCCTGAGTGCCAGGGCGATGGCGGTGTAGCAATGCACCGAGCCAAAGCTTGGGTGGAACATGAACAACGGCGTGCCTTCGGTCTGGCTGTTGAGCTTGACGATCAACGAGCTGCGCGATTCACCCTGCAAGCAGTTGACCTGCCCGCGCACCGTCGGGTTGAGCATCAATTGGCTGACGGACAACCCGACGCCACTGACCTTGCGGATGCGCTCCTTGAGCATCAACACCAGCAACGAATGGCCGCCCAACTCAAAGAAGTTGTCGTTCAGACCCACACGTTCAACACCCAGCACCTCACTCCAGATCGCCGCCACTTGCCGCTCGATCTCGCTGCACGGCGCCTGGTACGCCTGCGCGCCTTGTGCCTGCGGCTTGGGCAGGGCCTTGCGATCCAACTTGCCATTAGGGCTCAAAGGCATCTGCGCCAGCGCCACCCATTGGGCGGGCACCATGTAGTCGGGCAATTGCGCGGCCAGGTGCGTGCCGAGCAGGGTTTTCCAGTCCTGCGGCTGTTCGTGCAGCACCAGGTAACCCACCAGGTGCGTGCCGTCTACCGCCAGCACTGCGGCTTCACGCACGCTGGCATGCTCCAGCAGGCGCGCCTCGATTTCACCCAACTCGATGCGCAACCCACGCAGCTTGACCTGATGGTCGATACGCCCGGCGTACTCGATCACACCGTCGTCGCGATAACGCGCCAGGTCGCCGGTACGGTACAGGCGTGCGCCGCTGCCGAAGGGGTCGGTCACAAAGCGTTCGGCCGTCAGCGCCGGGCGACGGTGATAACCCCGCGCCAGGCCGACACCCCCCAGATACAGCTCGCCCAGCACGCCCACCGGCGCTGGCTCCAGGTTGCCGTCCAGTACGTAGCAACCCAGGTTGGCGATCGGCCGACCAATCGGCACGGCGTCCGCACCTTCATCGACGCAGGTCCAGTGGGTTACGTCGATGGCAGCCTCGGTCGGCCCATACAAGTTGTACAACCCGGCATGAGGCAGTTTGGCGAACACCTGCTGCTGGGCATCCACCGGCAGTGCTTCACCGCTGCACACAATGCGTTGCAGGCTCTGGCAGGACGCGACGGCCGAATCCTGCAAGAAGGCTTGCAGCATGGACGGTACAAAGTGCAGCGTGGTGACCTGCTCGGTATTGATCAGGTTCACCAGCCTGGCCGGGTCACGATGATCCCCCGGTGCCGCCACAACCAGGCGTGCACCGGTCATCAGCGGCCAGAAAAACTCCCACACCGACACATCGAAGCTGAACGGCGTCTTCTGCAACACCGTGTCGTCGCCCCCCAGGCCGTATGCCTGTTGCATCCAGCACAGCCGGTTGGTCAGGGCCGAATGACGGTTGCCGGCGCCTTTGGGTTGGCCGGTTGAGCCCGAGGTGTAGATCACATACGCGAGGTTTTCGCCGTCAACAGCGACCAGCGGATTGTGTTCGCCCCAGGCTTGCAGCCAGGCATCGCCCGGCTCCAGTACCAGGTGTTGCACGCCCACCGGGATCGGCAGTTGCTCAAGCAAATGCGCCTGGGTCAGCAGCAGCGTTACGCCGCTGTCTTGCAGCATGTACGCCAAGCGGTCACGCGGGTATTCAGGGTCCAGCGGCACATAGGCGCCCCCGGCCTTGAGGACTGCCAGCAGCCCGACCACCATCTCGATGGAACGCTCTACCGCCAGCCCCACCAACACATCCGGGCCGACACCGGCCGCGATCAAACGGTGGGCCAGGCGGTTTGCCCGACGGTTCAGCTCGGCGTAGCTCAGTCGCTGCCCGCCGAATGCCAGGGCCGGTGCGTGCGGCGTGCGCAGCACCTGGGCCTCGATCAGTTGCTGCACAGCGCTGTGCAGCGGGTAGGTCTCGGCCGTAGCGTTCCAGATGTGCAAAACCTGCTCGCGCTCGGCCTGCGCCAGCGACGGCAGCTCGGCAAGACGCCGCGAGCCGTCATCCGCCAGGGCTTGCAGCAACTGCTGGAAGTGCTCGGCCAGGCGCTGGATATGCGCCGCGCTGAAACGCTGACGGTCGTAGTTGAATTCAACGCCCAGGGTTTCACCGATCGCCAATAACACCGTCAACGGGTAGTGCGTCTGCTCCAGGCTGTGCACGGCACCAAAGCGTAATCCCGAGGGCGCGCTCTGCTCCAGCGCCTCGGAGACCGGGTAGTTCTCGAACACCAGGATACTGTCGAACAGCGCCTCGCCGCCCAACCCGGCCCAGCGCTGGATTTCGAACAGCGGCGTATGTTCCTGTTCACGCAGGCGTACGTTTTGCGCCTGGACTTGCTGCAGCCACTGGCTGACCGACAGCTGCGCATCGGGTGCGGCCACCACCGGCAGCGTGTTGATGAACAGACCTACCTGTTGCTCGATCCCCTTAAGCTCGGTCGGGCGGCCGGCCACTGTCGCGCCGAACGCCACGGTGGCCTGACCGGTGTGATGCTGCAACAGCAACAGCCAGGCGCCTTGCACCAAGGTATTGAGCGTCACTTTATTGCGTTGGGCAAAGGTCTTGAGGCGTTCGGTCTGGGCGGTCTCCAGGCTTAAACGATGCTCGCCGTTGACCAAGAGGGCTGTGCCCTCCTCCACCTGCACGTCGCGCGCCAGGCGGGTGGGCTCCTGCAGGTTCAGCAGTTGCGCTTTCCAGAAGGCTTCGCTGACTGACTTGTCCTGCGCCTGCAACCAGGCGATGTAGTCGCGATAACGCCCGATGGGCGCCCGCAACGGCTCACCCGCATAGTGTTGCAACACCTCGCCGAACAGCTGCGAGCCGCTCCAGCCGTCCATCAGGATGTGATGGTTGGTGTAGATCAAGTGGTAAGCCTGTGCGCCGGTGCGCACCACCGACAGGCTCAACAGCGGCGCCTGTTCCAGCACAAACCCCTGGCCCCGGGCCGACTCGGCCAAGCGCTCAAGCGCCGCGCAACAATCGGCACGATCCTGCCAGTCAAACTCGGTGAACGGCATGCGAACCTGCTTGTAGACCACCTGCAACGGCTGCTCAAGCTCGGCTTGCCAGAGGAAACCACTGCGCAGAATCTCGTGGCTGTCCACGGCCGCCTGCCAGGCTTGGCCAAAGCGCGGCACATCCAAGCCTTCCACGTCGATGCGCATCTGGTTGATGTAGTCACCGGAGCCCTCTGCGTACAGCGACTGGAACAGCATGCCTTGCTGCATGGGCGACAGCGGGTACAGGTCTTCGACATCGGACACCGCCAGGGGCAACGCATCCAGTTGTGCCTGGGTCAAGCGCGCCAGCGGGAAGTCCGAAGGCGTCACACCCACGTTGGCCGAGGCACAGCAGTGCTCGATCAACACCTTGAGCTCTGCCGCATACTCGTCCGCCAGGCGCTGCACGGTGGCTTCATCGAACATCTGCCGACTGAAACTCCAGTTCAACTTCAGTTCACCGCCATACACCTGGCCGTTGATTTCCAGCCAATTGCCCAGCGGGGCTTCAAGGCTTTGTTCGTCACCGCTGGCGTCACCGGAGGGTGCGAACAGACCTTCTTGCTCGCCACCGTCAAAACTGCCGTCGAACTGCCCCAGGTAGTTGAACGTAATGCGTGGGCGCGGCAATTCGCCCAACGCCCGCTGCGCTTCGGGCGGGCCCAGGTAGCGCAACGCACCAAAGCCCAGGCCCTTGTCCGGCACTGCGCGCAGTTGCTCCTTGATCTGCTTGAGGGAGCCGGCCAGGGAGTCGGTGGGCACCAGATTCAATGGATACAGGCTGGTGAACCAACCGACGGTGCGGGTCAGGTCGATCTCGTCGAACAGGTCTTCGCGGCCATGGCCTTCCAGCCGGATCAACATCGACTGCTCACCGGTCCAGCGCACAATCACGCGCGCCAGGGCCGTCAGCAGCAGGTCGTTGATCTGGGTGCGGTAGGCGCTCGGCGCCTCCTGCAGCAAGCGGCGGGTGTAGACCTGATCCAGATGAGTGCTCACGCTCAATGCATGACGGTTGCTCAAGCTGGCCTGCGGGTCGGCCCCGGGCAAGCCGACCGGGCTGGCCTGCAATTGCGCCTGCCACCAGGCCAGTTCTTGCGCCAGCGCAGGGCTGGCCGCGTACGCTCGCAGGCGTTCGGCCCAAGCCCGGGTCGAGCTGGTCTTGGCCGGCAATACCACAGCGGCGCCCTGTTCGATCTGGCGATAAGCGGTTTGCAGGTCTTCCAGCAAAATACGCCAGGACACCCCGTCCACCACCAAGTGATGGATCACCAGCAACAGGCGCTGCGATCCATCGGACATGCCCACCAACACCGCACGCATCAGCGGGCCTTCACTCAGGTCGAGGCTGCGCTGGGCTTCCTCGCCCAGGGCCTCAAGCTCCTCGACTGTGTTCAGCGTGGACTGCCACAGCACTTGCTCGGCTTGGTGCTGCTGCGGCCCACGATAGGCCGCGCTCCAACCGGTCGCCCCCTGGGTGAACGTGGTACGCAGGGCGTCGTGATGCACGATCAGCGCCTGCAGTGCCGCCATCAGCACCGGGGCCTGCAACGGCTGGTGCGGTTGCAGCACCACGGACTGGTTCCAGTGATGACGCTCGGGAATGGCGTCGGCGAAAAAGCTTTGTTGAATCGGCAGCAACAGTAGCTCGCCGGTCAACGCTGACTGATCAAGCAGCACCGCGCCTGCGCCTTCCTGCGCCACCGCCGCCAGGCTCTGGACCGTCTGGTGCTGGAACAGGTCCTTGGGCGTGAACCGCACCCCGGCCTGGCGTGCGCGGCTGACCACCTGGATCGAAATGATCGAGTCGCCGCCCAGTTCGAAGAAGTTGTCGTGCAGGCCGACTTTTGGCAGGCGCAGTACATCCGACCAGATGGTCGCAATCTTCTGCTCCAGCTCACTTTGCGGTGCCACGTACACCTGCTGCATCTGGCTCACGTCCGGGCGCGGCAGGCCCTTGCGGTCGAGCTTGCCGTTGGGCGTCAGCGGCATGCGTTCAAGGAACATCAGGTGAGTGGGCACCATGTAGTCCGGCAGGCGGGTTTTCAGGGCACGGCGCAGGGCTTCACGGCAGCTCGATTGGGCCACTGCGTCGTCCATCAGCAGCGGGTCCAGCGGCACTATATACGCCACCAGCTGCTTGCCGCTCGGGCCTTCCTGGGCCACCACCACGGTTTCACCGACGCTGTCCTGCTCGCGCAGACGCGCTTCGATTTCGCCCAGTTCGATGCGGAAACCACGGATCTTCACCTGATGGTCGACACGCCCCAGGTAATCCACCACACCATCCGGGCGGCCACGGGTCAGGTCGCCGCTGCGATACACGCGGCTGCCGGGTTTGCCGAACGGGTCCGGCACGAAGCGTTCGGCAGTCAGTGCCGGACGCTCCAGGTAACCCCGGGCCACGCCCTCACCGCCCAGGTACAGCTCACCGGCCACGCCGATTGGTTGCAGGTTGAGTTGCGAGTCCAGCACGTAGCCGCTGCGGTTGCCCAGCAGTGTGCCAATCGGCGCGTAGACAGCCCCGCACGGGTCGCCCTGGCGCGCTTTCCATAGCAGTGGCGTGACCACGGTTTCGGTCGGGCCGTAGCCGTTGAACAGGTAGGTCGGCTTGAGTGCACGCCACGCCAAGTCGTAACTCGCTTGAGCCACCGCATCGCCGCCGAAGCAATACACACGCACTTTTGGCGGGTTGCCGTCGCGCTCGGCATGCTCGGCCAACTGTTGCAGATACACCGGCGGGAACACGGCCATGGTCACGTTATGGCGGTGCATTTGCTGGTAGGTGTACTCCGGCAGCCACAGGCTGTCATCGCGGATCAGCACGCTGGCGCCATTGATCAGCGGGTGCATCCAGCCTTCGTGGGAGCCGTCGAAAGCGAATGACATAAAGTGCAATTCGCAATCGGCCGGGCCGGTTTCGTAGCGCTCGCCGGTGGCGATAATGTGCGCCACCAGCGGCCCATGCGACACCGCCACGCCCTTGGGCATGCCGGTGGAACCGGAGGTGTAGATCACGTAGGCGAGGTTGTCGCCGTCGAGTTTCACCTGCGGTGCGGTGTCGCTGAAATCGGCCCAGGCTTGCAGTTGATCAATGGCAAGCACGTCCAGCCCGTCCGGAATCGGCAGGCGCTGTTGCACAGCCGAATGGGTCAGCAGCAGTTGTGCACGGCTGTCCTGCATCATGTACAGCAGGCGATCACGCGGGTATTCGATATCCAGCGGCACATACACGCCACCGGCTTTCATCACCGCGAGGAACGCCACCATGATTTCGGCGCTGCGCGGCATGGCAATAGCCACCCGCACTTCCGGGCCGACGCCACGGGCGATCAGGGCGCGGGCCAGGCGGTTGGCCTCACGGTCCAGCTCGCCGTAACTCAGGGTCTGCACGTCGAATTTCACCGCCACCGCATCCGGGGTTTCGCCGGCGCGGTCGGCTACCAACTCGTGCACCAGGCGCTTGGCCGAGAAGCCGGCGCCGGTTTGGTCCCATAGCTCGAAAATCTGTTGCTGCTCGGCAGCGTCCAGCAGGCTCAACTGGCTGAGGCGTTGCCGTGGGTTGGCCACCATCCCCTGCAACAGGTTCTGCCAGTGACCGGCCATGCGTTGCACGGTGCTCGCCTCGAACAAGTCCTGGGCATACCCCAGGGTGGCCCAGATCCCTTCGACGGATTCCTGGATATCCAGGTCCAGGTCGAAATGCGCAGTCTTGCTCTCCCACTCCAACCCTTCTACCCGCAGCGAGGGCAGCTGGTGCTGGAATTGGGCCTGGCCGACATCGGTCTGGTGGTTGAACATCACCTGGAACAGCGGGTTGTGGCTCAGGCTGCGTTCGGGTTGCAGCGCGTCCACCAGTTGCTCGAACGGCAGGTCCTGGTGGGCCTGGGCTTGCAGCGCCCGTTGCCGGGTCTGCTGCAGCAATTGCTCGACGCTCATTTGGCCATGGATATCGGCTTTGAGTACCTGGGTGTTAACGAAAAAGCCGATAAGACGCTCGGTTTCGCTGCGATTGCGGTTGGCGATCGGCACCCCGACGCGTATTTCTTCCTGGCCGCTGTAGCGGTGCAGCAAGGTCTGGAACGACGCCAACAGCAGCATGAACAGGGTCACGCCCTGTTGCTGGGCCAGGGCCTTGAGGTCGCGGGTCAAGCCAGGCGCTAACTCAATGGCCAGGCGTTTGCCACGGTGGCTTTGCACCGCTGGGCGCGGGTGGTCGAACGGCAATTGCAGCACGCTCTGCTCGCCGCCCAGCATCTCGCGCCAGTAGGCCAGCTGGCGCTCCTTCTCACCGGCCTCCATCCAATGGCGCTGCCACACGGCGTAGTCAGCGTATTGGATCGCCAGCGCCGGCAATTGCAGGGTTTTGCCCTGGCTGTAGGCGGCGTAGAGCTGCACCAGCTCCTCGACCATCAGTTGCATCGACCAGCCATCGGAAACGATGTGGTGCTGCACCAACACCAGCACATGCTCGTCAGCAGCCAGACGCAGCAGCGTCACGCGCAGCAACGGCCCTTGTTGCAGGTCGAAGGGTTGGGCAATCTCGGCCTCAACCCGCGCTTTCAACACGGTTTCTTCGACGTCGGCGCACGCGATGTGCAGCGACACCTGCGGCTCGATCACTTGAACCGTGCGCTCGTGCTCCTCACGCAAGCAGGTGCGCAGGCTTTCATGGCGGGCCAGCAAGCTGTCGAAACTGCGTTGCAACGCCACCTGGTCAAGCTGCCCTTTCAGGCGCAACGCACTGGGGATGTGATAGGCCGCGCTGTGCGGCTCCAACTGCCAGAGAAACCACTGGCGCTCCTGGGCGTACGACAGCGGCAGTGGCTGGTCCCGCTTGGCCGGCAACAGCGGCGGTGCCTTTGGTGCTGCGGGGTCCTGGGTGGTCAGTGCAGCCACAAACCCCTCCAGGCGCGGCTGTTCGAACAGGGTCTTGAGCGGCACTTCCAGGCTCAGGGCTTGGCGGATGCGCGACACCACCTGCATGGCCAGCAAGGAATGCCCGCCCAGTTCGAAGAAGTGATGCGCCAGGCCCACCCGCTCCACGCCAAGGATATCGGCCCAGATCGCCGCGATCTGTTGTTGCAGGGGCGTGACCGGCTCCAGCCAGGTTTGCTGGCCCGACGTGGCATCAGGCTTGGGCAGGGCCTGACGGTCGAGCTTGCCATTGGGGTTCAGTGGCATGCGGTCGAGGAAAATCAGATGCGCCGGCACCATGTAGTCGGGCAGTTGCTCGCGCAAGCTGGCCTTGAGCTGTTCGCCGGCTGCCAGGTGCTCGTGCTCGGATAACGGCTGCGTCGGCACCAGATAGGCCAGCAATTGATTGTCGGCCGCCAGCAGGAACGCCTCGCGAACCCCTTCCTGGGCCAGCAACAACGCCTCGATCTCACCCAGTTCGATACGGAAACCACGGATTTTCACTTGATGGTCGACCCGGCCGACGTACTCGATCACCCCGTCGGCGCGATAGCGCGCCAGGTCGCCGGTGCGGTACAGGCGTTCGCCCAAGCCGCTGAACGGGTCAGCGACAAATCGCTCGGCGGTCAGGCTCGGGCGTTGCAGGTAAGCGCGGGCCAGGCCGCTGGCGCTGGCAATATACAGCTCGCCCACGGCGCCGACCGGCAACAGGTTGAGGTCGCGGTCCAGCACATACAGGGCGCGCCCCGGCAAGGCACGGCCGATGGGGCTGGCGCTGTCGCCGACCACCACATTGTCTGCGCTGCAATCGAGGGTACTGGAGACCACGGTGGCCTCGGTCGGCCCGTAGGTATTAAGCAGTCGCACATCACCCAAGCCCGCACGCCGCCACATCGCCGGACCGTCCAGGGGCATGGCTTCGCCGCCGATATGCACCTGGCGCAGCGCGCCGTAGGAGCGTGGGCCCGCCGCCAGGCAATCCTGCAGGAACAGTTTCCAATAGGCGGTGGGCAAGTCGGCGAGGCTGATGTTCTGGTCGATAATGTGGCGGTACAGATCGGCCCCGTCCCACAGTAGCGGACCGCGCAGCACTACGGTGGCCCCCAGGGTCAGGGCCGGGTACAACTGCTCGACGAAACCGTCGAAGTTCAGGGTGGCGAACTGCAGCACCCGGTCCTCAGGCACCAGGCGCGAATAGTCGGCAGCGATGCCCGCGAACTCACTGAGTGCGGCATGGCTGATGGCAACGCCCTTGGGCTTGCCGGTGGAACCCGAGGTGTAGATGACATAAGCCAGGCTGCGGGGCTCGAACTCTACAGCCGGCGTGTCATCGGCACACAGCGCCAATTGCGCCTCGGCAAGGTCGATATCCAGGCACGTCACCTGCTCCGACAACGGCAGGCGCTCGCGCAGGTGAGACTGGGTCAGCACCAGTTGCACGCGACTGTCTTCGAGCATATGCACCAGGCGTTCACGGGGATACTCGGGGTCCAGCGGCACGTACGCCCCGCCCGCCTTGAGCACCGCCAACAGGCTGACCACCATCGCAAACGAACGCTCAACCGCGATGCCGACCAGCACCTCCGGGCCGATGCCCTGGGCGATCAAGTAATGCGCCAGGCGGTTGGCCTGGCGGTTCAGCGCGTCATAGCTGAGCGTCTGGTCATCCAGGGCCAGCGCCTGGCGTGCTGGGTGTTGCCGGGCCTGGGCGTCGAACAATTGGTGCACGCCTTGCAGGGTGCCCACCGTGGCCGGGGCATTCCAGTCCTCAAGCATCACCTGCTGTTGCGACGCGCTGAGCATCGCCAGCTCGCACAGACGGCTGCGCGGCGCACTCACCGCAGCCTGCAGCAGGTTTTGCCAGTGCTGCGCAAAACGCTCGATGGTCGCCGCGTCGAACAGGTCGGTGGCGTAGGTCAGCGCCGCCCAGATGCCTTCAGCGGATTCATGGGTGTCCAGGCTCAGGTCGAAATGCGTGGTGTGGCTGTCCCAGTCCAGTTCCGCCACGCGCAGGCCGGGCAATTGCTGGCCGTCGCGGCCGCCCTGGGCGTCGGTCTGGTGGTTGAACATCACCTGGAACAACGGGTTATGGCTCAGGCTGCGCTCGGGCTGCAGCGCCACCACCAGTTGCTCGAACGGCAGGTCCTGGTGCGCCTGAGCTTCCAGGGCACGCCGCTTGGCCTGCTGCAGCAGCTCGGCAAAGGTCATCTGCCCGTCGAGGTCGGCCTTGAGCACCTGGGTGTTGACGAAAAAGCCTATAAGGCGCTCGGTTTCAACGCGGTTACGGTTGGCATTCGGCACGCCGATGCGGATATCCGACTGGCCGCTGTAGCGAAACAGCAGGGTCTGGAACGAAGCCAGCAGCAGCATGAACAGCGTCACGCCCTCTTGCTGCGCCAGGCGCTTGAGGCCGGCCACCCGCTCAGGCGCCAAGTGCACCTGCAAGCTTGCGCCGCGATGGCTTTGCTGCGCCGGGCGCGGATGGTCGAGGGGCAACTCGAGCACCGGTTGCTCACCGCCCAGCAGGTCTTGCCAATACGCCAGTTGGCGGGCCCGCTCGCCCGCCTCCATCCAGCTGCGCTGCCACAGCGCGTAGTCGGCGTACTGAATCGGCAGGCCCGGCAGTTCAACGGCCTGGCCCTGGCTGTAAGCGGCGTACAGCCGCACCAGTTCCTCGACCATCACTTGCATCGACCAGCCATCGGAGATGATGTGGTGCTGCACCATCACCAGTACGTGTTCATCCTCCGCCAGTTGCAGCAGGGTCACGCGCAACAGCGGCCCTTGCTGCAGATCGAAAGGCCGGGCGACCTCGGCTTCAACCCGCGCCATCAGTTGGGGCTCGTCGACCTGGGCCTGGTGTATCTCGACCCTGGCCTCAGGCTCAACGGCTTGCAACAAACGCTCGCCGTCCTGGACCAGCCGGGTGCGCAGGCTTTCATGCCGGGCCAGCAGGCTGTCGAAACTGCGTTGCAGCGCGTCCAGGTCCAGGCGCCCCTGCAAGCGCAACGCGCCGGGGATATGGTACGTGGCGCTGTCCGGGTCCAGCTGCCAGAGGAACCACTGGCGCTCCTGGGCGTAGGACAGCGGCAACGGCTGGCCGCCCTCGCGAATGGTCGCGATAGGCAATTGGGCAAAGCTCATGCCGCGGCTTTGCAGACGCTGGTAAAACTGCTGGCGCTGTTCCAGAGGCAGGCGAAGAAAGCGCGAAACCAGATCGTTGTTAGGGTTGGAAAGCATGGGTCAAATCGCCTCTAGTTCGCTCAAAAAGTCACGAAGATCATCAAAATCTTCCACGCTGCCGGCGCGGAAGGTGGCTGCCGCCTGAACATAGGCGCGCAGCGTTTCGGTCTGGAACACTTCCACCAGCGGTACTTCCAGGCCCAGTTCGGCCTGGACCCGCGAGGTGATCTGGATCGCCAGCAGCGAGTGGCCGCCCACTTCGAAGAAGTTGTCGTTCAGCCCCACTTGCGGCAGGCGCAGCACATCGGCCCAGATCGCGGCGATCTGTTGTTCCAGCTCGGTTTCTGGGGCCACATACGCCTGTTGCAGCAAGCTTGCATCCGGCTCGGGCAGGCCCTTGCGGTCGAGCTTGCCGTTGGGGGTGAGCGGCATTTGCGCCAGGAACATAAAGTGCGTCGGCACCATGTAATCCGGCAGGCGGGTTTTCAGGGCGCGGCGCAGCGTGTCGCGGAACTCGGCCTGGTCGGCGAGGTTGGCGTCGGCCGGCACCACATAGGCCACCAGTTGCTTGCCGCTTGGGCCGTCCTGCGCCACCACCACGGTTTCACCGACGTTGTGCTGCTCGCGCAGACGCGCTTCGATTTCGCCCAGTTCGATACGGAAACCACGGATCTTCACCTGATGGTCGACACGCCCCAGGTAATCCACCACACCATCCGGGCGGCCACGGGTCAGGTCGCCGCTGCGATACACGCGACTGCCGGGTTTGCCGAACGGGTCCGGCACGAAGCGTTCGGCGGTGAGTGCCGGACGCTCCAGGTAACCCCGGGCCACGCCCTCGCCGCCCAGGTACAACTCACCGGCCACGCCGATGGGTTGCAGGTTGAGTTGCGAGTCCAGCACGTAGCCGCTGCGATTGCCCAGCAGTGTGCCAATCGGCGCGTAGACGGCGCCGCACGGGTCGCCCTGGCGCGCTTTCCATAGCAGTGGCGTGACCACGGTTTCGGTCGGGCCGTAGCCGTTGAACAGGTAGGTCGGCTTGAGTGCACGCCACGCCAAGTCGTAACTCGCTTGAGCCACCGCATCGCCGCCGAAGCAATACACACGCACTTTTGGCGGGTTGCCGTCGCGCTCGGCATGCTCGGCCAACTGTTGCAGATACACCGGCGGGAACACGGCCATGGTCACGTTATGGCGGTGCATTTGCTGGTAGGTGTACTCCGGCAGCCACAGGCTGTCATCGCGGATCAGCACGCTGGCGCCATTGATCAGCGGGTGCATCCAGCCTTCGTGGGAGCCGTCGAAAGCGAATGACATAAAGTGCAATTCGCAATCGGCCGGGCCGGTTTCGTAGCGCTCGCCGGTGGCGATAATGTGCGCCACCAGCGGCCCATGCGACACCGCCACGCCCTTGGGCATGCCGGTGGAACCGGAGGTGTAGATCACGTAGGCGAGGTTGTCGCCGTCGAGTTTCACCTGCGGTGCGGTGTCGCTAAAATCGGCCCAGGCTTGCAGTTGATCAATGGCAAGCACGTCCAGCCCGTCCGGAATCGGCAGGCGCTGTTGCACAGCCGAATGGGTCAGCAGCAGTTGTGCACGGCTGTCCTGCATCATGTACAGCAGGCGATCACGCGGGTATTCGATATCCAGCGGCACATACACGCCACCGGCTTTCATCACCGCGAGGAACGCCACCATGATTTCGGCGCTGCGCGGCATGGCAATGGCCACCCGCACTTCCGGGCCGACGCCACGGGCGATCAGGGCGCGGGCCAGGCGGTTGGCCTCACGGTCCAGCTCGCCGTAACTCAGGGTCTGCACGTCGAATTTCACCGCCACCGCGTGCGGAGTTTCCCGCGCACGGTCGGCCACCAATTCGTGCACCAGGCGCTCGGCCGGGAAGCCGGCGCCGGTCTGATCCCACAGCTGGAGGATGTGCTGTTGCTCATCCACATTGAGCAGGTTCAGTTGGCCGATAGGCTGCTGCTGATCATCAACCATCGCCTGCAACAGGTTCTGCCAGTGGCCGGCCATGCGTTCGATGGTCGCCGGGGCGAACAGGTCCGTCGCATAGTTCAGGGAGGCACGCAGCAGCGCCTGGCTTTCTTCCACGTCCAGCGCCAGATCGAACTGGGCCAGGCCCTCATCCCAGCTCAGCACCTCGACGCTCAGGTCGGTCAGGCGCTGTAAATGGCTGGCGGCCGAAGTCACGCGGTGGTTGAACATGACTTGGAACAACGGGCTCAGGCTCATGCTGCGCTCGGGTTGCAACGCTTCCACCAGTTGCTCGAACGGCAGGTCCTGATGGGCCTGGGCCTCCAGGGAGCGTTGGCGCGCCTGATGCAACAGCTGCTCAACGCTCATTTGCCCGTGGATATCGGCCTTGAGCACCTGGGTGTTGACGAAGAAGCCGATCAGCCCTTCGGTTTCCAGGCGATTGCGGTTGGCAATCGGCACGCCGACGCGCACGTCTTCCTGGCCGCTGTAGCGGTGCAGCAACGCCTGGTAAGACGCCAGCAACACCATCGGCAACGTGACCCCGGCGCGCTGCGCCAGGCCGCGCAAACCGGCCAGCAGCGGCGCGGCAAGTTCAATACTCAAACGGGCGCCACGGTGGCTTTGCACCGCGGGGCGCTGGTAGTCGAACGGCAGTTCCAGCACCGGTTGCACACCGCCCAACTGCGCAGTCCAGTAAGCCAATTGGCGGGCCTTCTCGCCGGCTTCCATCCAGTTACGCTGCCACATGGCGTAGTCGGCGTACTGGATCGGCAACGCCGGCAGGTTTGGCGTATGCCCCTGGCTGAACGCGGCATACAGCTGCACCAGTTCCTCGACCATCAATTGCATCGACCAGCCATCGGAGACGATATGGTGCTGCACCAGCACCAGCACCTGCTCGTTCGCGCCAAGGCGCAGCAACTTGGCCCGCAGCAATGGCCCGCGCAGCAGGTCGAACGGGCGTGCGACCGCTTCGGCGACCCGTGCTTTCAGTGCGGTTTCATCGGTGTCGGCCAGCTCGATTTCGATCAGGCCCGACTCTTCAATCACCTGCACCGCACCGCCTGCGTCCTGACGCAGATGAGTACGCAGGCTTTCATGGCGCGCCAGCAAGGTGTCAAAACTGCGTTGCAGCGCGGCCAGGTCCAGCGCGCCGCTCAAACGCAGGGCGCTGGGGATGTGGTACGCGGCGCTCTGCGGGTCGAGTTGCCAGAGGAACCACTGGCGCTCCTGGGCGTAGGACAGTGGTAAGGGCTGGTTGCGATCAGCCTTGAGCATGGCTGGCGCGACCACGCCCTCCTCACCCAGCGCACGTACAAAGTCACCCAGCAGCGGCTGTTCGAACAGGGTCTTGAGCGCCACTTCCAGCGCCAGCGCCTGGCGTACCCGCGACACTACCCGTGTGGCCAGCAAGGAATGCCCGCCCAGTTCGAAGAAGTGATCGTCGAGGCCGACTTGCGGCACGTCCAGCACCTCGGCCCAGATCGCCGCAACCTGTTGCTCGCGTGGGGTCACAGGCGCCACATGGCCCTTGTGCAACAGCGCCGCGTCAACCTTGGGCAGGGCCTTGCGGTCCAGCTTGCCGTTGGGAGTCAGCGGCAGGCTGTCGAGGAACATCAGGTGCGCCGGCACCATGTAGTCCGGCAAGCGTTCGCGCAGGGCGGCTTTGTAGGCGTCCGGTGCCTGCGGCGCCGACGTCACCAGGTAGGCGATCAGGCGGTCGTTGTCGGCCAGCACCACGGCTTCGCGCACCCCGGCGTGCTCGCGCAGGCAGGCTTCGATTTCGCCCAGTTCGATACGGAAACCGCGCACTTTGACCTGATGGTCGACCCGGCCGATGTACTCCACCACGCCGTCGGCACGGTAGCGCGCCAGGTCGCCGGTGCGGTACAGGCGTTCGCCCGGCGCACCATAGGGGTTGGGCACGAAGCGTTCGGCAGTCAGCGCCGGTCGCGCATGGTAGCCACGCGCCAGGCCCACGCCGCCGATCAGCAGTTCACCGGCCGCGCCCAATGGGCAAGGGGTCAGCCCCGCATTGAGGATGAACAGCGAAGTATTGGCGATCGGACGCCCGACAAAAGGCTGCGCCTCGAGCAGGCGATGGGCTGCCGACCAGATGGTGGTTTCGGTCGGGCCGTACAGGTTCCACAGCGGGCCTTGCAGGTCGAGCATGCGCTGGGCCAGGTCGGCCGGCAGCGCTTCGCCGCCGCACAGCGCCTTGATGCCACGCAGCAGGTGCGCGCGCGGGCTCTCAAGCAGCATGCGCCAGGTCGAAGGGGTGGCCTGCAAGACGTTGGCGCACTGGCGGTGCGCCAGGTCGAGAATCGCCTCCGGATCGAGGGCCAGTGCCTGGCCGCTCAACAGCACCGTGGCGCCGACCGTCAGCGGCACGTACAGCTCCAGCGCGAAGATGTCGAACGAGAAGGTGGTCAGCGACAGCACTCGCGCATCTGCACCGATGGCCAGGGTATCGGCCATGCCGCAGGTAAAGCTGCAGAGCGCCTGGTGCCGCACCATCACGCCCTTGGGCTGGCCGGTGGAGCCGGAGGTGTAGATCACATAGGCCAGGTGTTGCGGCGTGACATTGACCTGCGGGTTGTGTTCCTCAGCCCCGGTATCCTCGACCAGCAACACCTGCAAACCTTGCGGTTGTGTCAGGCGATCGAGCAACTGAGGCTGGGTCAGCAGCACGCGGGCGCGGCTGTCTTCGAGCATAAAGGCCAGCCGATCCGCCGGGAACTGCGGGTCCAGCGGCACGTAGGCGCCACCGGCCTTGAGAGTGGCCAGCAGGCCGACCACCATGTCCAGCGAGCGCTCCACATGCACCGCCACCAGCACGTCCGGGCCGACGCCCGCCGCGATCAGACGATGGGCCAGGCGGTTGGCGCGGCGGTTGAGGTCAGCGTAGCTCAGGGCCTCGTCATCGAATTGCACGGCGATGGCGTGCGGCTGTGCCAGCGCTTGCGCTTCCAACAACTGATGCACGCAGCGCTCGCGAGGGTAGTCGAACGTGGTGTGGTTCCACTCAGCAACCATCTGCTGCACGTGCGGCGCGCTGAGCATCGCCAGTTCATCCAGGGCCTGGGTGGCATCATGCACCACGGCGCGCAGCAGGTTCTGCCAGTGCTCGGCCAGGCGTTCCAGGGTGGCGGCGTCGAACAGGTCGGTGGCGTAGGTCAGTGACGCCCACAGGCCCTCGGCGGACTCTTCGGTTTCCAGGTTGAGGTCGAACTGTGTGGTGTGGCCGGCCCAATCCAGCGGTTGCAGGTCCAGGCCAGGCAGATGCAATGGGTTAGCGCGCAGGGTGTCCTGGTGGTTGAACATCACCTGGAACAGCGGGTTATGGCTGAGGCTGCGCTCGGGTTGCAGCACTTGCACCAGTTGCTCGAACGGCAAGTCCTGATGCGCCTGAGCCTCCAGTGCACGCTGCTTGACCTGGGCCAGCAACTGGTCGAAGCCCATCTGCCCGTGCAGCTCGGCCTTGAGCACCTGAGTGTTGACGAAAAAGCCGATCAGCCGCTCGGTTTCGAGGCGATTGCGATTGGCGATCGGCACCCCGACGCGGATGTCGGTCTGGCCGCTGTAGCGATGCAACAAGGTCTGGAACGACGCCAGCAGCACCATGAACAAGGTCACGTCCTGACGCTGAGCCAGGGCCTTGAGGTCTGCGACCAGTGCAGTGTCCAGATGAATCTGCCGACGCGCACCGCGATGGCTTTGCACCGCCGGGCGCGGGTGGTCCAGGGGCAATTCCAGCACCGGATGCTCAGTGCCCAGGCGAGCGCACCAGTAGTCGAGTTGACGCTGCTGCTCCCCGGCCGCCATCCACTCGCGTTGCCACACCGCGTAATCGGCATAGTGCAGTGCCAGTGCGGGCAATTGAGCCTGACCCTGATACAGCGCCACCAGCTCGTCGACCATGACGTGCATCGACCAGCCGTCGGAGATGATGTGGTGCTGGGTGATCACCAGCACATGGTGCTCGGTCGTGATCTCCAGCAGTTTGACGCGCATCAGCGGGCCGTCGACCAGGTTGAATGGCCGCTGGATCTCTTCGGCCACCGCGTGGTCGATGGCCGACGCGGCGACCTGCTGGCGTTCAACCGGCATCGCCAGGCTTGGATGAATCACCTGCCAGGTGTGCTCGCCCTCCTCCACGAAGGTAGTGCGCAGCGGTTCATGGCGTTGCACGAGGGCCTGGAATGCGTGCTCCAGGGCGGCGCTATCCAACCGGCCGCGCAAGTGCAGCGCGGTCGGTACGTGATAGGCGGCGCTGGTCGGGTCCAGTTGCCAAAGGAACCACTGGCGCTCCTGGGCAAAGGACAGCGCCAACGGCTGGTCACGCTCCACGGCCACCAATGCCGGAGCCGTGTCGGCCTGCAAGCCCGCGCAAGCCGTGGCAAAGGTTTCCAGCGTCGGCTGTTCGAACAGGGCGCGCAGCGGCACTTCCAGCTTGAGCGTGTGGCGCACGCGGGAAACCACCTGGGTGGCCAGCAACGAGTGGCCGCCCCGTTCGAAGAAGTGGTCATCAAGCCCCACTTGCTCAACCTGCAATACCGCTTGCCAGATCGCTGCCAGCTCATGCTGCAACGGGCTTTGCGGGGCGCGGTAAGCCTGGCGAGACTGGCTCAGGTCGGGTGCCGGCAATGCGCGGCGGTCAAGCTTGCCGTTGTTGTTCAACGGCAACGCGTCCATCACCACCCAATGCCCCGGGACCATGTAGTCCGGCAGGGATTGACGCAAAGTGGCCGCCAGCGCCGTTGAGTCCAGGCTATGGCCCTGGGCAGGCACCACGTAGGCCACCAGTTGTGCACCGGTGGCACTCGCTTGCGCGATCACTGCGGCTTCACGCAACTGAGGCAAGGCTTGCAGGCTGGCTTCGATCTCGCCAATTTCCACACGGAAACCGCGAATCTTCACTTGGTGGTCGATGCGCCCGACGTACTCCAGGGCACCCGCCTCGTTGTAGCGGGCCAGGTCGCCACTGCGGTACAACCGCGCACCAGGCACGCTCGAAAACGGGTCCGGCAGGAAGCGCTCGGCGGTCAATGCCGGGCGGTTGAAATAGCGCTGGGCCAGGCCGAACTCGGCGCCGATGCACAGCTCGCCGACGCCATCGGTGGCCAACAGCTCGAAAGCACTGTCGAGCACATACAGCGAACGACCGTCGATGGCGCGGCCGATCGGCACGCCGAACGCATCGCTGGCATCCGCCAACTGGCAGTCGTGCACGCTGGACACCACGGTGGCTTCGGTAGGCCCGTAGGTGTTGACCAGGCGCACACCGCTCAACCCTGCCGTGTGCCAGGCGCGCAGCCCTTGCACCGACATGGCTTCGCCGCCCACATGCACTTGGCGCAGGTTGCCCAGAGGGCGGCGGTCGACGGCGCACTCCTTGGCCAGCAGATACCAGTAGGCCGCCGGCAAGTCGGCGAGCGTCACACCCTGCTCGACGATTACCCGCGCCAGTTGCCCGGCGTCCCACAGCTCGTCACCCCGCATGATCAAGGCGGCGCCCACACACAACGGTGGGTAGCATTGCTCGACAAAGCCGTCGAAGCTGAACGTGGCGAACTGCAGCACGCGGTCGTCGGCGCGCAGCTGGCTATACACCTCGGCGCTGTCGCAGAATTGGCCGAGGGCTCCATGGTCAATGGCCACACCCTTGGGCTGGCCGGTGGAACCGGAGGTGTAGATCACGTACGCCAGGTCGGTACAGGCCGCCAGGTTAGGCGGATTGGTGGCCGGGTAGCCGCTCAGTTCCAAGCCTGCGGCGGTGAAATCTACCCGCGTCAGCCCCTGTGGCAGCCGCAGATCGGCCAGCAGCCCGGCTTCGCTGAGCAGCAGGTCCAGGTGGCTGTCCGCCAGCATGTAGGCCAGCCGTTCGGCGGGCAATTTTGGGTCCAGCGGCACATAAGCGGCGCCGCTTTTAAGCACCGCCAGCAGGCTGACGATCAACTGCGGGCCACGGCGGCTTGCCAGGCCAACCAACTGGCCTGGCCCCACGCCGAGCTCCAGCAGTCGATGGGCCAGACGGTTGGCGTGTTGGTTGAGTTGGGCATAGCTCAAGCGCGCGTCGCCCGCCTGCACCGCCAGCGCATCCGGGGTGGCGGCGGCCTGGGCGGCAATGCGCTCATGCACCCACAGCTGACGCGGGGCGGCGCCGGGCGACTGGCCCAGGGCGAGCATGTCGCGCCGGCTGCTTTCGTCGAGCAACTGCAGGCTGCCCAGGGGCGCCTGGGCGTCGGCGAGCAATTGCACGAGCAGGTGTTGCAGGTTGGCGCCCAAGCGTGTGACCTGCTGTGCACTGAAGCGTGCGCGGTCATAGCTGAACTCCAGGCGCAGGCTGGCACCCAGCTCAATGCCCAGGGTCAGCGGGTAGTTGGTGGTTTCAAGATTGTGCATCCGGCCGAAAGTCAGGCCGGCAGGCGCGCCCTGCTTGAGGGCTTCAGCCACCGGGAAGTTTTCGAATACCAGCAAGGTGTCAAACAACGCCGCGCCCTGCTGCCCGGCCCACGCCTGGATGTCATACAGCGGCACATGCTCATGGTCGCGCAGGCTCAGGTTCAGCGCTTGCAGCTCGCCCAGCCAGCTTGCGGCCGGTTGCGCCGGTGCCGCCGCACTGACCATCGGCAAGGTATTGATAAACAAGCCCAGTTGCTGCTCGATCCCCGGCAGCGGCGCCGAACGCCCGGCAACCGTGGCGCCGAAGGCCACGCAATCCTGACCGGTATAGCGTTGCAGCAACAGGCTCCAGGCGCCTTGCAGCAAGGTGTTGAGGGTGATTTTCTGGCGGCGCGCGAACTCGCCGAGGGCGCGTGTGAAATCGCCGTCGAGCACCACTTGGTAATCCGCCATCCCGGCACCTTCGGCCGGAACGCGCAGCGCTTGCGCCAGCAAGGTGGGCGCCTGCAACGGTGCCAGGGCAGTTTTCCAGAATGCCTCACCCGAGGCTTGCTGCTGCAGCCAGCCCAGGTAATCGCGGAACTGCCCCTGCGGCGCCGGCACGGGGTGGCCGGCATAGTGGGCGATGACTTCGCCGAGCAACTGGGCATTACTCCAGCCATCCATCAGGATGTGGTGGCTGGTGAAAATCAGGTGCCAGACATCGCCGGCACCGCGTACCAGCATCAGGCGAAACAGCGGCGCGGCATTGAGCGCGAAGCCCTGCTCGCGTTCGGCAGCGGCGAGCGCGTCGACGTCAGCACCCACGTCTTCTATCACTTGCAGTTGCACGTCGACCTGACGCTGGATCAACTGATGGGCGCTGTCCAGGCCCAGCCAATGGAAGCTGCTGCGCAGGATGTCATGGCGGTCCAGCGCCGCCTGCCAGGCACGGCCGAACGCCAGCAGGTCCAGGCCCTGGATATCCAGGCGCAGCTGGTTGATATACGCCTGGGCCTCAGGCTCATACAGGGTATGGAACAACATGCCCTGCTGCATCGGCGACAGCGGGTAGAGATCGGCAATCGCCGGGGCCGCCACGGGCAACGCGTCCAACTGCTGCTGGGTCAGGCGCGCCAACGGGAAGTCCGAAGGGGTCACCTGCCCTGCCGGTGTAGCGCAGCAATGTGCGATCAACGCCTTGAGTTCACAGGCGTAGTCATCCGCCAGGCGCTGGATCGTCGACACCTCGAACATTTCGCGGCTGAAGCCCCATTGCAGGGCCAATTCACCGCCGTACACCTGCCCTTCCACCGTCAGCCAGTTGGCCAATGGCGCCTCGGGATCCTGGGCCTGACCGCTGCCTTGAGCCGCCGGAACAAACAACGCCGACTCATTGAACTGGCGGTCGAACTGGCCCAGGTAATTGAAGGTAATACGCGGCGCGGTAAGACTCGACAAAGCTTCGCGTGCGGCCGGCGTACCCAGGTAGCGCAGCAAGCCGTAGCCGATGCCTTTATCCGGCACGGCACGCAATTGCTCCTTGACCGACTTGATCGCACTCGACAGCTCGCCAGCGGCGTGCAGGCGCACCGGGAACAGGCTGGTGAACCAGCCGACGGTACGGCTCAGGTCAACGCTGTCGAACAGGTCTTCGCGGCCATGGCCTTCGAGCTGGATCAGCGCCGCGGACTGCCCGCTCCAACGGCTGACAACGCGTGCCAGCGCGGTCAGCAGCAGGTCGTTGACCTGGGTGCGGTAGGCCGCCGGGGCATCCTGCAACAGTTGGCGGGTGTGTTCGGCACTCAGGCGAATCTCAAGTTTGCTGCCCAGCCGATTCTGCAGGCCGCCCTGAGGGTTGTCGCAGGGCAAGTCGGCGCCTGTGGCCTGTGCCTGCCAGTACGGCAGTTGCGCCTCGAGGGTCAGCGCATGGGCCTGCAACTGCTGCGCCCACTGCTGGTAGGCGCTGGTCTTGGCCGGCAACGCTGCATGGGCATACGCCTGTTGCAGGTCTTCGAGCAGGATGCGCCAGGACACGCCGTCCACCACCAGGTGATGGACCACCAGCAACAGGCGCTGGCTACCGTCGGCCATGCTCACCAGGGCGGCGCGCAGCAGCGGGCCTTGCGCAAGGTCGAGGCTGCGCTGGGCTTCATCGCAGAACGCAGCCAGCTCGGTGTCGGTGGTGGCATGGGCTTGCCACAGGTCAGATCCCGCGACCGGCGCGGCGTAAGTTTGTTGCCAGCCGCCGGCTTGCCGCGTAAAGCGCAGGCGCAGGGCGTCGTGATGATTGATCACTTGCGTGAGGGCCGCGTCCAGCCGCGCAGGCTCCAGCGCCTCACGCGGGGTCAGCAGCAACGATTGGTTCCAATGCTGACGCGCCGGGATGGCCTGGTCGAAAAAGCTCTGCTGCACAGGGGTCAGGATGACGTCACCGGTAAGCGGCCCCTGGTCGATAGCGGCCGCCTGCTCGAAGCGCGCCACCAGCGCCAGGCTGCGCACGCTCTGGTACTGGAACAGGTCCCGCGGGCTGAGGCGAATCCCGGCCTGGCGCGCACGGCTGACCACTTGGATGGAGATGATCGAATCGCCGCCCAGCTCGAAAAAGTTGTCGTCGAGGCCGACCTGGTCGGCGCCGAGCACATCGCTCCAGATCGCCGCCAGGGCTTTTTGCAGGGCATTTTCCGGCGCGCTATAAGCTTGCTGTGGCGCGGCATCCGGCAATGGCAGGGCCTTGCGGTCGAGCTTGCCATTGGCGGTAACCGGCAGCTTGGCCAGGTGCACCATATGGCTTGGCACCATGTACTCCGGCAGGCTGCTGAGCAACCACGCCTTGAGGTCGGTGGGGGCTTCGCCCTCCAGCACCAGGTAGGCCACCAGTTGCTTGCCGCCCTGCACCAGCACCACCGCCTCACGCACGCCGGGGTGTTGCATCAGGCGCGTTTCGATTTCGCCCAACTCGATGCGCAGGCCGCGCAGCTTGACCTGATGGTCGAGGCGGCCCAGGTATTCAATCACCCCGTCGGCACGCTGGCGCACGCGGTCGCCAGTGCGATACAGACGCGCGCCATCACCGAATGGGCTGGGCACAAAACGCTCGGCAGTTAATGCCGGGCGACGGTGATAACTGCGGGCCAGCCCGCTGCCGCCCAGGTACAACTCGCCGGATACGCCGGCCGGCACCGGGTTAAGCTGGGCGTCGAGCACGTAGGTGCCGAGGTTGGCGATCGGGCGGCCGATAGGCACGCTGTCGGCGCCTTCGTCGAGGCAGGTCCAGTGGGTCACGTCGATGGCCGCCTCAGTCGGGCCGTAGAGGTTGTACAACCCGGCCTGAGGCAGTTTGGCGAACACTTGCAGTTGCGCGTCCAACGGCAGGGCTTCGCCGCTGCACACGATACGCCGCAGGCTGCTGCAAGCCTGCACGCCCGGCTCATGGATAAACGCCTGCAGCATCGACGGCACGAAGTGCAAGGTGGTGATCGCGTGCCGGCCAATGGTCTCGATCAGGCGCGCCGGCTCGCGGTGTTCGCCAGGCCCGGCGACCACCAGGCGTGCGCCGGTCATCAGCGGCCAGAAGAATTCCCAGACCGACACATCAAAGCTGAACGGGGTTTTCTGCAGGACGGCGTCGCCAGCATCCAGGTGGTAGGCCTGTTGCATCCAGCACAGGCGGTTGACCAGCGCCCGATGGCTGTTGCCGGCGCCCTTGGGCTTGCCGGTGGAGCCGGAGGTGTAGATCACGTAGGCCAGGTTCAGCGCGTGAACATCAACTGCGGGGGACTCGGTGCTGTAGCCATCAAGCCAGAGCGCGGGCTGATCCAGCGCCATCACCCGGATACCGGCCGCTGGCAGCGACGCGAGCAGGCTTTGCTGGCTGAGCAGCAGTTGGATGCCGCTGTCTTCGATCATGTAAGCCAGGCGTTCCTGAGGGTATTCGGGGTCGAGCGGGACGTAGGCGCCCCCGGCCTTGAGAATGGCCAGCAGGCCGACCACCATTTCAACGGAGCGCTCGACGCAAATGCCCACCAGCACGTCAGGGCCAACCCCCTGTTCGCACAAGACATTGGCCAACTGGTTGGCGCGGGCGTCAAGTTGCGCGTAGGTCAGCGTGGTGTGGCCGAATAGCAACGCCGGCGCATCGGGCGTGGCGCGTACCTGGTCTTCAATCAACTGATGAATGCCACGCTCGGTCGGATAGGCTTGCGCGGTCTGGTTCCAGGCATGCACCAGCACTGCCTGCTCAGCGGCGGCCAGCATCGACAGCTCACCGATACGCTGCTCGCCATCGGCAACCATGGCCTGCAACAGGCTGATCCAGTGCCGCGCCATGCGCTCGATAGTCGGCGCGTCGAACAGGTCATTGGCGTACGTCAGCGCGGCATGCAGGGTGCCGGATTTTTCATAGGTGTCCAGGGTCAGGTCGAACTGGGTCGTGCGGCCTTGCCACTCCACCAGGGCCAGTTCCAGGCCGGAGGCGGTGCTGACCGATGCGATGTCGGACACCACCGGCTGGTGGTTGTACATCACCTGAAACAGCGGCGTATGGCTGAGGCTGCGCTCAACCTTGAGGGCTTCGACCAGGCGCTCGAACGGCAATTCCTGATGGGCCTGGGCACCCAGCGCGTGTTCCTTGATGCCTTGCAGCAGCTCACTGACGCGGGTTTGCCCGGTCAGTTCGGTGCGCAGCACCTGGGTGTTGACGAAGAAGCCGATCAGCCCTTCAACCTCGGTGCGGTTGCGATTGGCAATCGGCACGCCGACGCGGATATCGCCCTGGCCGGTGTAGCGATGCAGCAGCACATTGAAGGCGCCGAGCAACAACATGAACAAGGTGACGTTGTGCTTTTGCGCGCAACTGCGCAGTTGCGCGGCCAGTGCCGGATCAATCGCAAAATTATGCCGCGTGCCCTGGTAGCTGGGCATTGCCGGGCGTGGGTGATCGGTGGGCAGTTCCAGCACCGGGTGCTCATCACCCAGGCGCGCCTGCCAGTAGTCCAGTTGACGAGCCTGCTCCCCGGCTTCCAGCCAGCGGCGCTGCCACAGGGCATAGTCGCTGTACTGTATCGGCAAGGGCGGCAGTTGCGGCGCTTCGTTGCGCTCATGGGCGTCGTAGCAGCGGATAAACTCGTCGATCAGCACGTTCATCGACCAGCCGTCGGAGACGATATGGTGCAGGGTCAGCAGCAGCACGTGTTCCTGCGCATCAAGCTTGAGCAATTGCACGCGCAGCAGCGGGCCGTGCTCCAGGTCAAAGGGCAGCAGTGACTGGCGAGTAGCCGCGTGGTTGACGGCCTGTTCACGCTCGGCGGGCGCCAGGTCGCTCAGGTCAAGTTGCTCGACGGCCAACGCCGGCTGCACCGCGACCTGCAACAGACGCTCGTCGGCCTGGCGCTGAAACACCGTGCGCAGGGTTTCGTGGCGCGCCACCAGGCTGGCAAACGCCTGTTCCATTGCAGGCAGGCTCAGCGCGCCCTTCAAGCGCACGGCGCCGGGCAGGTTGTAGGCGCCGCTGGCCGGGTCCAACTGCCAGAGAAACCACATGCGTCGCTGCGCATAGGACAGCGCAAAGCGATCCTCAACCTCGACCCCGGCCGGAATCGGAAACCGTGAAAAATCTACCCCTTCTTTCTGCAATGCCTGCAGGAACAGCTGGCGTTTTTCCAGGGGCAACCCGATAAACCGGCGAGCGAGTTTCAAGGAGTCTTCAGCATTCATTTCTTGGAGTCCGGAGCAATAGGCAGGAAGCACAAAGGCACGTCGTCCCTATAAAACGAACCGGGCGGGGAAAAATTAGCCGGGAATGAGGGCGTGAAGCGGCGTGTCATCAAGGGTTACATCAATCTCGGCCAGACCAACGGAACACCAGCTAGCATTGACGAACACCACTTTTTGCAACTAAATTTAGTCGCGATCAGGGAGCGCCGTGTCCAAAAATGAAAAGCTGCTCGCCAAACTGCTCAATGAGCACATGGCATTTACCTGGCCAGAATTGGTAACGCTGCTGCATCGGCTGGGCTACACACAGATTGAAGGGGCAGGAAGCCGCGTCAAATTCGACATCGGTGACCCCAGTGCAATGATCACGCGGCACAAACCCCACCCCGGCAACGAACTGAAACACTACATTCGGCGCCAGATCATCGAACAATTGAAATCAGGAGAACTGATTCAGTGGACAACCAACTGAAACACCAAGGCTACATCGGCTCTATCGAGGCCAGCGTCGAAGACAACTGCCTGTTCGGCAAGATTCTGTTCATCAAGGCACTGGTGAGCTACGAAGGCAAAACCGTCGCCGATCTGGACGCGGCATTTCGTGAGGCGGTGGACGACTATCTCGCTACCTGCCAGGCGCTGGGGCAAACAGCGGAAAAACCGTGCAAAGGCTCGTTCAATGTCCGCGTCGGCCATGACCTGCATTTGGCTGCGGCCCTGGCGGCCACCCGTAAAAAAGTCACGCTCAATGACCTCACGCGCCAGGCGCTGAAGGAGTTCCTGCAACACGACGGCGCAGATGTTTGCCCGGCGGCTGGCTGAAGATCGAACCTAGACGCTCGACACACACAGGCGCACATGCTCGCGCGCCAGTCGCCGCGCCTGGTGGTCCAGGTCGAGAATCGCTTCAAGGTCAGCTTCGTCGGGCAGTTCGACATGTTGCAATGTCTGGTCGACTACCTCGCAAATCTGGGTAAATCGAATACGCCGGCCCAGGAACGCCTCGACCGCCACCTCGTTGGCGGCATTCATGGCGGCACTGGCCCGGGCGCCGTCGGCCAATACCTGTAATGCCAGGCCAAGGCAGGGAAAACGCTGCACGTCGGGGTGTTCGAAGGTCAGCCCGGCAAAGCGGGTCAGGTCCAGCGGCGCCACACCCGACTCAATTCGCTGCGGATACGCCAAAGCATGGGCCACCGGCATGCGCATGTCGGGGTTGCCCAGTTGCGCCATTACCGATTGATCACGAAACACCACCATGGAATGCACCACGCTTTGCGGATGAATCAGGGCTTCGATGCGCTCCGCTGGCAGGTTGAACAACCAATGGGCCTCGATAATTTCCAGGCCCTTGTTCATCATGGTCGCGCAGTCCACAGAAATCTTGCGCCCCATGGACCAGTTGGGGTGGGCGCAGGCTTGCTCGGGTGTGGCCTCGGCCAGGCAGTCCAGCGGCCAGCCTCTGAAAGGCCCGCCTGAGGCCGTGAGCACCAGGCGCTCAACGCCTTCAAGCGAGCCATGGCATCCTTGCAGGCACTGGAAAATCGCGTTGTGCTCACTGTCCAGCGGGATCACGATGGCGCCTGCCCTGGCAGCGGTTTCAATGAACAATGCACCCGAGACGACTAACGCCTCCTTGTTGGCCAGGAGGATTTTCTTGCCGGCCTGTGCGGCGCTCAAGGTCGGCAATAACCCTGCCGCGCCAACAATGGCGGCTACCACGGTGTCGACCTGCGACTCCCGCGCTGCTGCACACAACGCATCGGTGCCACATAGCACCTCGGTGGGCACGCCGGCCGCCAGCAGATGCGCCTGCAATTCAATGGCGTGTTGCGGCTCACTGACCACCGCTATCGCGGGCCGAAATCGCAGGCATTGCTGGTACAGCTTGTCCATACGGCGATGGGCGGTAAGACCCTGGACCATAAATGCCTCGGGGTGACGCGCGACTACATCTAAAACACTGTCGCCGACCGACCCGGTTGAACCGAGAACGAGCAGGCGTTGCATCATGACAATTACTTCCTTTTCGCAGAGACGTGATGAGAACAAGCGTAGCAACTGGAAGTGCATCCCCCCCTTACACACACCTATTGACTGGCGATAAAAACCCATACCTTTAATTATATAAACCCGATATTGTTTTTTCTAAGCCATACCATTCCAAATAAAACTATTCCTTTGTATTGCGCTCTCGCTTGAAAGTTCTAAATTAACTATTTCCAGTCCCTAAAACCCGCCAGTGTGTTTGGTCCGCAGTTATCGTCCAATGGCATAACCTGATGGATCATTAGCATGAACGCACCTATTCGACTGCACATTCCTATTTTCCACTGGCCGTGGCAATTAACGTGCTCTCCCTACGCGCAATTATTGGACCTGCATGTTTTCGAGTGGGTGGACAAATATCATTTGGTCACCGACGAAGCCTCCCGAGCTCGAATCGCTCAGGGCAAATTCGGCTGGTTGGCAGCACGCTGTTATCCCACTGCGTCACTTGCGATGCTGCAAGCCATCGCTGCCTATCTCACCTGGCTGTTTGTAGTCGACGATGTGATATTTGATCAGCCACATCCACCTTCACCCGAAACGATCAGCGCCGTTACCGCAATCTTTGATGTACTGGAACAGGAAGGCGCAGACACCACATCGTTTTTTGCCGAACCTGCATGGCGGGATATCTGTCGCCAATTCAAACCGGCGCTTGGAGTAGAACGTCTCCAGCATTTTGCCCACGGCATCCGCATGATGTATGGCAGCACCGCCCTGTTGCTGCTGGGCTACCTGCACGAGTTACCGATCACCGTAACGCAATATGAAACGCTGCGTCGCTACAGCATCGGGCTTATCCCAAGTTTTGAATTATTAGGTCTTACGCCAGACAGAAAACTACGCGACAGCGAACGTTACTCGCCAGCCGTACAAAAATTAACGGCACTCGCGAACAACATCATTAGTTGGAGTAATGACCTGTACAGCCTCGGCGATGAATTAGAACAACGTGGGCGTTATGAGAACATAGTGATTGCGTACGTCAGTCACGGCGATACATTGCAAGACGCCATCACGCGTGTTACCGGTCGAATCGCCAATGAGTTTACAAACTTCACAGCACTCTGCAAGTTACTCTCCGAGCAAAAGAGCCCGCCCTTGGACACCTATATACAGGAGCTGCAGACCTGGATCGTTGGTCATCAAATATGGATGCAAAATGACACCGCCCGTTATTTGAAGACACTGACCAACTGCGCGTGGGAACACTATGTAGTGGATTTCGAAAACAATCTGTCGACGGTCGTCAGCGTCGACAATTAATAGCGAGCCCCCACCATGTTCGAATTCCTCGGCACCGTCGACAGCCCCACTCGCCTGCGCACCCTGCACCCCGCTGCACTCGGGCCGCTGGCGGACGAACTGCGGGCGTTTATCCTGCAGAGCGTCAGCGCCACGGGCGGCCATCTGTCGGCCAACCTGGGCACCGTTGAACTGACCATCGCCCTGCATTACGTGTTCGACACCCCGGGCGACCGCATTGTGTGGGACGTAGGGCATCAGGCGTATGCCCACAAGATCCTTACCGGGCGCCGCGAAGACATGCCTGGCCTTCGTCAACTCGGAGGGATTTCGGGGTTTCCGCGCCGGTGCGAGTCAGGCTACGACTGTTTCGGCACCGCCCATTCCAGCACCTCGATTTCGGCCGCGCTGGGCATGGCCCTGGCTGCTCGTAACCTGGGGCATTCGCGCCACTGCATCGCCGTGATCGGTGACGGAGCCCTGAGCGGCGGCATGGCCTTCGAGGCGCTCAACAACGCAGGGCTGTTCCGCGACTTGCCATTTCTGGTGATCCTTAATGACAACGACATGTCGATCTCGCCCTCGGTGGGCATGTTGCGCGAGCATCTGGGCGCCCTGACCGCCGACCGCCACGGCAGCCACGACCCCAGTGTGTTCAAGGCCATGGGCCTGACCTACCACGGCCCTATCGACGGGCATGACCTTGGCGAACTGGTCGACACGTTGCGCCACCTGAAAAGCCAGCGTGGCCCACAGCTGCTGCACATCATCACCGAGAAAGGCCACGGCTATTCGCCCGCTGCCGCCGACCCGGTGCTCTATCACGGGCCGGGCAAGTTCGATCCGATCCAAGGCATTCGCCCCTCGACTCCCGGCGCGCCCACCTACACCCAAGTGTTCGGCCAATGGCTGGCGGATGAAGCCGAGCGCGACCCGCGGGTAGTGGTGATCACCCCAGCCATGCGCGAAGGCTCCGGGCTGGTGGCGTTTGAGCGACAGTATGCCGAGCGTTACTTTGACGTCGGGATCGCCGAGCAGCACGCGCTGACATTCGCTGCCGGCCTTGCCGCCGATGGCATGAAGCCGGTGGTGGCCATCTACTCGACGTTCCTGCAACGCGGTTATGACCAACTGATCCACGACATTGCCCTGCAGCAACTGCCGGTGGTGTTTGCCATCGACCGCGCAGGCATCGTAGGGGCAGACGGTGCCACTCATATGGGTGCCTTCGATATCGCTTATATGCGCTGTATCCCCCATCTCACCGTGATGGCACCCGCCGACGAGCAGGAATGTCGACAGATGCTGCACACCGCCCTTCAGCAACCGGGGCCGTGCGCCGTGCGCTACCCTCGGGGCTCGGGGAGCGGTATCGCGCCGTCACCCGAGCTGACCGAACTGGCGGTGGGCAAAGGCGAAATCCGCCGCACGTGCACCCAGGTCCACGGCAAACGTATCGCCATCCTGGCCTTTGGTTCAATGACACAAAGGGCGTTGGCAGCGGCAGAGTTGTTCGACGCCACCCTGGCCAACATGCGCTTTATCAAACCCCTGGACCACAGCCTGCTCCAGGCGCTGGCACGCGAGCATGATTGGCTGGTGACGGTTGAAGAAGGCTGCGTGATGGGCGGTGCAGGCTCGGCCTGCCTGGAATACCTGGCCAGCCAGAACCTGCGGCCTGCGTTGCTGCAACTGGGCCTGCCCGACCACTTTATCGAACACGGTACACCTGAGCAGCTCCTGAGCCAGTGCGGCCTGGACGCCGAGGGCATCATGCACGCGATACAACGCTTCGCCGATGAACACCAGCTGGGCTATCCATTGCCCAGCGCCGCACCGGCCTACCACGCGAGCGCCTGCACATGAACATTATCCTGGCCCAGCCACGGGGCTTCTGTGCCGGCGTGGTACGCGCCATCGACACCGTTGAACAGGCCCTGGAACACTTCGGCGCACCGGTCTACGTGCGCCATGAAATCGTGCATAACCGCCATGTAGTGCAGTCACTGCGCGACCAGGGTGCCGTATTTGTCGAAGAGTTGGAGCAGGTGCCGGTGGGTGCCGTGACTATTTTCAGCGCACACGGGGTGGCGCGAGCGGTGGAACACCAGGCTGCACAGCGTGCACTCCAGGTGCTCGATGCCACCTGCCCGCTGGTGACCAAAGTGCATCTGCATGGGCGCCAATACGCTGCAAAGGGTTACCAGTTGATCCTTATCGGCGAGCCTGGGCACCCGGAAGTCATCGGCATCCAAGGCCAGGTCGACGCACCCATCACCTTGATCCAGACCGTCGAACAGGTGCAGGCCCTGACGTTTCCTGCCGAGACGCCGTTGGCCTACCTCACTCAGACCACGTTGAGTGTCGATGCCACGCGCAGCGTGATCGACGCCCTGAAGCAGCGCTATCCGCAGCTTGTCGGGCCGGCCAACCGCGACATCTGCTATGCGGTGCAGAACCGCCAGCAGGCCGTGCGCGAGCTGTGCCCCCAGGTGGACGTGTTGCTGGTGGTCGGCAGCCCCAACAGCGCCAACGCCGTGACTTTGTGCACACTGGCCAACGACAGCGGCACACCCAGCTACCTGGTGGCCGACGGCAACGAAGTAGATGCTCGCTGGTTTACCCCGCAGATGAGCGTGGGAATCAGCGCCGGCGCGTCAACCCCGGAGGCTTCGGTGCAGGACGTCATCGCAGCCCTGGCGCGTATTGAACCGCTGCACATCCAGACCTTGCCAGGGCGCGAGGAGCACGTGCAGTTTCGCCCGCCAGCCGGCCTGATTGTGCGGCAATAGGCCCGAGGAGTTACCACCATGAACATCCCGATTGCGCGTCGCCTCACGCGTCAAGTACAGATCGGCAACGTGTGCCTGGGCAGCGACGCACCGATTGTGGTCCAGGCCATGACCAATACCGACACCGCCGACGCCCAGGCCACCGCCGCACAGGTCGAAAGCCTGGCCCGCGCCGGTGCGGAGCTGGTGCGCATCACCGTTAACGGCCACGAGGCGGCCGCCCAGGTGGCGACCATCCGCGAACTGCTGGACCGGCGCAATGTCGACGTCCCCCTGGTGGGCGACTTTCACTTCAATGGCCATCGCCTGCTGGCCGCGTACCCGGAATGTGCCCAGGCCCTGGCCAAGTACCGGATCAACCCCGGCAATGTCGGCAAGGGCGCGCGGCGCGATGAACAGTTCTGCCAGATGATCGAGGTGGCGTGTCGGTATGACAAACCAGTGCGCATCGGCGTCAACTGGGGCAGCCTCGACCCGGACCTGCTGGCGCGCATGATGGATGCCAACGCCGCCCTCCTCGCACCGCTGGCGGCCGACGCGGTGATGCGCGAGGCACTGGTGGTTTCGGCGCTGGACAATGCCCACCGGGCAATCGAGGTGGGGTTAGCGGCCGATCATATTGTGTTGTCGGCCAAGGTCAGCCATGTGCAGGACCTGATCGCGGTGTATCGCAACCTGGCGGCACGCTGCGATTTCCCCCTGCACCTGGGGCTGACCGAGGCCGGCATGGGCTCCAAGGGCATCGTCGCCTCAACGGCGGCCCTGGCCGTGCTGCTGCAGGAAGGTATCGGCGACACCCTGCGCATTTCCCTCACCCCGGCCCCCGGCGGCGAGCGTGCCAAAGAGGTGCAGGTCGCCCAACAGATTCTACAAACCATGGGTTTGCGTGCCTTTACGCCGCAAGTGGTGGCGTGTCCGGGGTGCGGGCGTACCACCAGCGTGTTTTTCCAGGAACTGGCGCAGCGTATCGAAAGCTACCTGCGCGAACAGACTCCGCTGTGGCGTAGCCGTTATCCCGGCGTCGAGCGCATGCAGGTGGCAGTCATGGGGTGTGTGGTCAATGGCCCCGGAGAAAGCCGTTTGGCCGATATCGGCATCTCCTTGCCCGGTGCCGGGGAACATCCCTCGGCACCGGTCTATATGGATGGCGAGCGGGTGATGACGCTGAAGGGGCCGACCATTGCCGAAGATTTCATCTGCCTGTTGGAAGCTTATGTGGCTGCGCGCTATGGCCTTCAGCATCAGGCTTTGCAGGCGTTGCTGTTAGCCCAGGCGCCGATAGCCCAACAGCGCTGAGCCCATCACCACCGCGCCCGCCGCCAATGCGACCCAGAACCCACTGGTCGCGCCGAAGTGGTCGATCATCCACCCGGAGCTGGCGGCGCCGATAGCCACGCCGATGCTGAGGCCGGTGATCAACCAGGTCATGCCTTCGGTGAGGCGGCTGGGCGGCACGATGCGTTCCACCAGGGCCATGGACACGATCAGCGTGGGCGCGAAGAACAGGCCGGAAATGAAAATCGCGACCGCAAGCCCAGGGATATTGTTCACCAGCAGCAACGGCAAAGTGGTCAGTGCCGTGGCCACACCACAGAACAGAAATTGCCGGGGCAGCGGCGCCTTGAGTTTGAGTGTGCCGAACGCCAACCCTGCCAGGCATGAGCCGATGGCGTACACCGAAAGCACGATACTCGCCGCCGCCGGCTGACCCTGATGTTGGGCAAAGGCCACGCTGACCACATCTACCACACCGACAATCACGCCCATGGCCAGCAGCAGGATCATCAGGATCAGCACCGAAGGTGAGGCGATCAGCCAGCCACCGTGATGCTCATGGTGTTCGTGCACCCCAGGTTCGGTGTCGCGTTGCAGCACAAACGTGGTGACGCCCACCGCCAACAGCAATGCCGCGACCAAGGGCCCGGCTTCGGGAAACAGCACGACACTGAGCCCCACCGAGATCGGCGGGCCGATGATAAAACACACCTCATCCAGTACCGATTCCAGCGCAAACGCGGTTTGCAGCTTGGGCTGGCCGCGGTACAACTCGGTCCAGCGTGCGCGCACCATGGCCGACATGTTGGGCATGCAACCGGCCAGGGCGGCGAACAGGAACAGCGTCCAGCTCGGCGCCTGCAAACGGGTGCACAGCAACATCATCAACAACGCCCCACCGCCGATCAGCGCGGCGACCGGCAGCACCTTGCCCTGGCTGTAGCGGTCGACCAGGCGTGAAACCTGCGGCGCGCAAAACGCCGTGGCCAAGGCAAACACCGCCGCTACCGAACCGGCCAGGCCATAACCACCGTGCACCTGCGACAGCATGGTAATCAAGCCGATACCGGTCATCGACACCGGCATGCGCGCCAGCATGCCCGCCAGTACAAAAGCCCGGGCGCCGGGAGCATGGAACAACTCGGCGTAGGGGTTTGCCATCACTTAAGAGCCTTCTGTGCTGAAATTGCGCATCCTTTTATCACACCAGCCGCTTGATCTGTTTATGCCGCCACACCAACCGGTAATACGCGGTCTGCAACCCCAGCATCGCCAGGTAGGTCACTGGAAACGCCATCCACACCCCTTCCAGGCCAAAGTGCGCGTTGAGCAGGTACGCCATCGGCAACTCCACGCACAGCACACAGAAGATCGAGATCGCCACCGGCATCAGCACCACGCCGCTGGCGCGCATGATCCCGCCGATCACGGCCTGAAACCCGAACACCAGGATGCTCCACAACATGATGTGCAACAGGTGTTCGGCATTCACCCGCGCAGCGTCATCGGTGATAAACAGGCCGAGCAACCAGTGGGACAACGCGTAACCCAGCACGATCAAGCCACCGGTCAGGCAGGTGTTGATCAACAACCCGGTGCGCAGGATCGGCCCGATGCGTTCGAGCCTTCCGGCGCCAATCGCCTGGGCCCCCAGGATCGAAGCGGTGATGGCAATCGACAGCGCGGGGAACTGCACGTAGTTGACGATCTGCGTCACCGCGCCATAGGCCGCCGTGGCCTGTGAACCGTGGCTGTTGACCAGGGCCAGAATCACCAGTTCCGACAGTGACAGCACCACCATTTGCAAGCCGGTGGGCAAGCCGATGCGAAGGACCTTTGCTAAAATCGCGCGGTCCAGGCGCAAAGCCGCGAGCAATTCACGGTCCGGCGCCATCACGTGGTTTTTGTGGCGCAGGCGCAGGATCAGAAACAACATGGCCGCCGCGTTACCCACCAGGCCCGCAAACACCGCGCTCTGAATGCCCATCGGCGGCAGGCCGACCCAGCCGCGGATCAACGCCGGGGTCAGCAACAGGCCCACCAGAGTCGAGACCATCAACGCCAGCAACGGCGAAAGGGTGTCACTGACCCCGCGCAGCAACTGGGTGTAGAGGATAAACACCAGCAGCAACGGCATGATCAGCATCATCATCTGGGCATAGCCCACCGCATCGTCGAGCACATCCAGCGGTGTGCCCAGCGCCTGCAACGCCGGGCGTGCAAACAGGCTGCCGAGCACCGCCGCAATCAGGCCCACCAGCGCACCGAGGGTCAGGGTCGCGCCGGTAATCGCCTTGACCATGCCGGTTTCCTGAGCCCCAAAGGCTTGGCCGATCAACACCGAAGCGCCCGCCCCCAGGCCGATCACCAAGGCGATAAAGAAGAACACAATGGGGAACATCCCCGACACCGCCGCCAGTGCCTGGGTGCCAAGCATTTGCCCGACATAGATACCATTGAGCGTGCCGGAAAAACTCTGCAGGAAATTGGACAGCACCATCGGCGCCAGAAAGATCAGGTAGACCTGCCACAGCGGGCGTTGCAAAGGGCTTTGCATGAAAAACGGGGCCTCGGATAACTAAAGCGTCCGAGGGTTATACCGCAATTGGATCCGATCTTCCTGTGCTTTATCGGGGCATCGGCTCGACCACCAGGCTGGCATTGCGCACCGTCGCGTTCAAGCGTTGGGCATGCCCTTGCAACACACATTCGGCAATCGCGGGCTCCAGCTCCACCCGCAAACGCCGGCCCAACGCCCGCGCACCGAACCGAGGATCGTGCTGGCGGCACAGCCACTTTCGCGCCGAGGCATCCACGGTCAACGAGCGCTGGTGCAGCGCCAGGCGTTGATTGAGCTTGCCCAATTCAACCTCCAATAGTGCGTCCAGCCACTGCACGTCGATGGCTTCAAACATCAGGACACGGTCGATGCGGTTGAGAAACTCCGGCTCGAAATGCCCGTGCAGCGCCTCTTCCAGCACCGCCGCCTCGCCGCGAACAAATACCCGCAGCAGCCGGCGCCAGCCCCGGGCAAAGCGCAGGCGATGCCGACGCGCCTGCTGCGCGCCGATATTGCTGGTCATGAAGATCAGGCTGTTGCGAAAGTCCAGGGTTCGCGTACCACCGGCCAGGGTCAGTTGGCCGTTTTCGAGGATCCCGAGCAGGCTGCGCACCACCTCCTGGCTGGCTTTTTCCAACTCATCGAACAACACGATTCCGGGTCGGCTGTAGCTGCCCTGGAT
The DNA here is from genome assembly GCF_900591205.1 of Pseudomonas viridiflava. GTDB lineage: Bacteria > Pseudomonadota > Gammaproteobacteria > Pseudomonadales > Pseudomonadaceae > Aquipseudomonas. Next base: position 49,140 of record NZ_UUPU01000062.1, on the reverse strand, counting down.
CAACTCGCTGTTGAACAAGCTGATGCCTTCCTTGCTGCCCACATAGCCGGGTGGCGCACCGGTGAGCGCGGCCGCGTAATGTTCCTGGGCCAGGGTCTGCATGTCGATGCGGCAAAAGCCGTCGGCGCGCCCGTGCAGCGCCTGGGCCAGCAGGCGCACGATTTCGGTTTTGCCCACCCCCGTCGGCCCCATGAACAGGTTGACGCTCAAGGGCCGGTCGCGTTCGCCGATATCGGCTTTGACCACCTTGAGCAAACCTTCCACCTGGGCCAGCGCCGCATCCTGGCCGACGATACGGCTGCGCAGCAACGCCATCACCTGAGCCGGTTCGAAGGTAAAACGCATGCCCTACCCCGCAGTTTTCTCTTGGCCACCATGCGGCAGTTGCCCCACCGGGCACTCGGCGACACCCACCGTGCTGCGGGTGATTTTCTCGACATTCTCCTGGGCTTTTTGCGCGTCCAGCACCCAGGTGCGGTAGAACTCGAACGGGCAGTCGGCCACACCCTTGTCGCCATCGCCCGAGGCGTGCATGCCGGTGTAACCCCGGTGCAGCAGCTTGAACAGATGGTTCTGCGACTGGTCATTGGCCCGCGCATCGCGAATCTGTGACACCGAGAGCTGGGCGTACTGAATGCCCATTTCCTCCTCGCCACACTCACCCAGCGTGCGCCCGTCAAAACCGATAATCGCCGAGTGACCGAAGTACGAATACACCCCGTCGAAGCCCGCCGCATTGGCCACCGCCACATAGCAGTTATTGGCCCAGGCCATGCTCTTGGACATCTGCACCTGCTGCTCCTTGGCCGGGTACATGTAGCCCTGGCAGCGCACGATCAACTCGGCGCCTTTCATCGCGCAGTCGCGCCAGATCTCCGGGTAATTGCCGTCGTCGCAGATGATCAGGCTGATCTTCATGCCCTTGGGCCCCTCGCACACATAGGTGCGATCCCCCGGATACCAGCCTTCGATGGGGCACCATGGGATGCACTTGCGATAACGCTGCACGATTTCGCCGAGGTTATTGATCAGCACCAGGGTGTTGTAGGGCGCCTTGTGCGGATGTTCCTCGTGGCGCTCGCCAGTCAGGGAAAACACGCCCCAGGTATTCGCCTGGCGGCAGGCGGCGGAGAAAATCGCGGTCTCCTCGCCGGGAATGCTCGCGGCGGTCGCCATCATCTCATCGTGGTCGTACATGATGCCCATGGTGCTGTATTCCGGGAACACCACTAGGTCCATACCGGGCAGGCCCTGCTTCATGCCGAGGATAATCTCGGCGATTTTCTGCGCGTTGTCGATGACCTCAGCCTTGCTGTGCAGGCGCGGCATCTTGTAGTTCACCACCGCTACACCGACGGTGTCCGGGCTGCTGGAAATGTCGCCATGACGCATAACAACGCTCCTGATCTAGTGGCTGATCATCCACGGCCGTGGGCCGGTCCTGGTCTTGAGGCCCAGCGGGTTGGCCTTGCTCGGCTCGACCTTTTTGCTGGTGCCGCAGCAGCTGCAACCGGCTGGGTGTCGACGGCTTTGCTGATACTCGCCGACGGTTTGCGGCGCGTGGGCACTGCGCTCGTTGCCGGCGATGGCCTTGCGCTGGTTGGCCGACAGCGTTTGCAGCGCCGGGGCCGACACCAAAAGCTGCCCGCCCGGCCCGGCGCAGTACGGGCACTGGCTGGGCTCGTTGCGCTGGGCGATCGGCCGCAACATCGTGAAGGTGCCACAGGTGTCGCAGGCGTATTCGTAGGTCGGCATGGCTACAGGTCCGGGGCGATGGGCAGGTCGATGCTGCCGTCGAGGAACCTGGTCGGCCCGTTGGCGTTGGGGTTGATATCGAACTCGAAGATTTCCGTAGGCAGCCACAAGGTCGCGCAGGCATTCGGAATATCCACCACGCCGCTGATATGCCCCTGCACCGGCGCCGAGCCAAGCAGCGCGTAACCCTGGGCCGGCGAGTAGCCGAACTTGGTCAGGTAGTTGATCGCATTCAGGCATGCCTGGCGGTAAGCGACGTTCACGTCCAGATAGTGCTGCTGGCCCTGCTCGTCCACCGAAATACCTTCGAAGATCAGGTAATTCTTGTAGTTCGGCGTGATCGGGCTCGGTTTGAACACCGGGTTCTTGATCCCGTACTTGGCCATGCCGCCCTTGATCAGCTCGACTTTCATGTGCACCCAGCCGGCCATTTCGATGGCGCCGCAGAAGGTGATTTCGCCGTCGCCCTGGCTGAAGTGCAAGTCCCCCACCGACAGCCCCGCGCCGTTGACATAGACCGGAAAGAAGATCTTCGAACCGCGCGACAAATCCTTGATATCGCAGTTACCACCATGCTCACGCGGCGGCACGGTACGTGCGCCGGTGGCGGCCGCATCATCGCGGGCCTGACCCTTGAGCTTGCCCATATGCGCGGTGGCGGCCAGTGGCGCGTTGGCCAGTGGCGGTACGCGAGTGGGGTTGGTGTCGATCAGTTCCTGCTCACGGCGGTTCCAGTCGGCGAGCATCACCGGGTCCGGCAGGCAGCCGATCAGGCCGGGGTGGATCAGGCCAGCGAAGTTCACGCCCGGGATATGCCGCGAACGGGTGAACATGCCCTTGAAATCCCAAATGGCTTTTTGCGCGCTGGGGAAGTGATCGGTCAGGAACCCACCGCCGTTCTGCCGCGAGAAGAACCCGTTGAAGCCCCACTGGGAGTCGGCCTTGGCGCCGATATCGAGCAAGTCCACCACCAGCAGGTCACCCGGCTCGGCGCCATGCACCCCCACCGGGCCCGACAGGTAGTGCACGGTGGACAGGTCCACATCCCGCACATCGCTGGCGTCATCATTGTTCTTGATCGCGCCGGCGGTCCAGTCGTAGGTCTCCAGGATGAAGTCATCCCCGGGCTTTACCCAGCAGGCCATCGGGATATCCGGGTGCCAGCGGTTATGGATCTGCTCGTTCTCGGTGACGGGCTGGTTGAGGTCGACTTTGATCAGCGTTTCGGTCATGGGCTGGCTCCTGGACGAATGACGTGGTGCGTTCGATCCAGTCTCGTGGAGCCAGGTAAAACGGGGAATACGTTGGATGACGTATAAATCTCGCTGGTGCAACACAAAACCAATGTGGGAGGGGGCCTGCCCCCGATAGCGCTGGGTCAGTCACGGTATAAGTGGCTGAACGACTGCTATCGGGGGCAAGCCCCCTCCCACATTTTGAACGGTGTAACATCTAGACGGACAGGTAGCGGCTTATGGTCGCCTCATCCACTCGGTCCCGGGTCTCTTCGATCACGAAGCGGCCCTTCTCGATCACCAGGAAGCGGTCGGCGATCTCCAGGGTGAACGACAGCACTTGCTCGGACACCACAATGGTCAAATCGCGCAGGGTGCGAATCTCCTTCAGGGTGCGCGCAATGTCCTTGATGATCGACGGCTGGATGCCCTCCGTCGGCTCGTCGAGCAACAGCACCTTGGGGTTGGTCGCCAGCGCCCGGGCAATCGCCAGTTGCTGTTGCTGGCCGCCGGACAGGTTGCCGCCTTTGCGCGACTGCATGTCGTAAAGCACCGGGAACAGTGCATACAAGTCCTCCGGCACCTTGCCCCGCGCCGACGCAGGCAGGCCGGTCTGGATATTTTCCAGCACTGACATACTTGGGAAAATCATGCGCCCCTGGGGCACATAGGCGATCCCGCACTCTACCCGCTCATGGGTTTCCAGCGCCGATACGTCATGCCCATCCACGCTGACCTGGCCCTTCCACTGCGGCAGGATGCCCATCAGGCTCTTGAACAACGTGGTCTTGCCCATGCCGTTGCGGCCCATCACAGCGACGATCTCACGCTTGGCCACATTCAGGTCCAGGTCGTGGAGGATCTGGCTCTGCCCATAGCCGCAGGACAACTGGTCGATCTTGAACATGCGCGGCTCCTCAGTGGCCCAGATACACTTCGATGACTTTCGGGTTGCTTTGCACCGACTCCATACTGCCCTCGGCCAGCACCTTGCCCTGGTGCAGCACGGTGACCTTGTGTGCGATGCTTTTGACGAACTCCATATCATGCTCGATCACCAGCACCGAACGGCCCTGGCTGATGCGCTTGAGCAGTTCGGCGGTTTGCGCACGTTCGTTGACGCTCATGCCCGCCACCGGTTCGTCGAGCATCAGCAACTCGGGGTCTTGCATCAGCAACATGCCGATTTCCAGCCATTGCTTTTGCCCGTGGGACAGCAGGTCGGCCTGTTGTTGCAGCAAGTCGCCGAGGAAAATTTCCCGCGCCACTTCTTCCACCCGGGCGATCACCTGGGCGTTGCGTTTGAAGAACAGCGCCCCCCACACCTTGCGCCCGGCCGGGTAAGACATCTCGAGGTTTTCGAACACCGTAAGGTTTTCGTAGATCGACGGGTTCTGGAACTTGCGCCCCACCCCTGCGCGCACGATGTTGTACTCGCGCATCCTGGTCAGTTCCTTGCCGTCGAACTGGATGCTGCCGCTGGTAGCGCGGGTCTTGCCGCAGATCAGATCAAGCACCGTGGTCTTGCCGGCACCGTTGGGGCCGATCACCACGCGCACTTCGTTGCGGTCGATATACAGGTTGAGGTTGTCGACCGCCTTGAAGCCGTCGAACGATACGGTGAGGCCCTCGATGGCCAACACCGGTTTGTTCATTTCAAAGCCGACAGCGGTCATGGCTGGGTCTCCAGGATCTTGGTTTTCGCCTTGGCTTTCACCGGGGTTGCCGCTGCGGGCTTACGCCGCAACAGTTTCGCCAGCGCCTGACGCCCGTGGCTCTCCCACAAACCGGCGAGGCCGTTGGGGAAATACATCACCACCGCGATAAACAGCCCGCCCATCAGGTACAGCCACAATTCGGGAAACGACTCGGAAAAGTAGGTCTTGCCGTAGTTCACCAACAGCGCGCCATACACCGCGCCGAGCAACGACATGCGCCCGCCCACGGCAGCGAAGATCACCATCTCGATCGACGGCACGATGCCGACGAACGACGGCGACATAAAGCCCACCTGCAAGGCAAACATGGCCCCGCCAATCGCCGAAAATGCGGCGGCCACACAGAACACAAAAATCTTGAAACTGGCCACGTCGTAGCCGGAGAACCGCACGCGTTCTTCCTTGTCGCGCATGGCCATCAGCAACCGGCCGAGCTTGGACGCGAGGATAAAACGGCCGATAAAGATGCAGCCGAACAGCAAGCCGGCGTTGATGAAGTACAGGAGCATCTTCGCGCTGTCGGTGCGCAGATCCCAGCCGAGCAGGGTCTTGAGGTCGGTGATGCCGTTGACGCCACCGGTCAGGCCCTGCTGGCCGACGATCAGCACCGTGAGAATCAGCGCGATCGCCTGGGTCACGATGGAGAAATACACGTCGCCCACGCGCCGTTTGAACAGCGCCATGCCGATCACAAATGCCAGCAGCACCGGCACCGCAATCACCGCCACCAGGGTAAAGCTGAAACTGTGGAACGGCTGCCATAACCAGGGCAGTTCAGTGATCTGGTTCCAGTCCATAAAGTCCGGGATGCCCGGTGTGGATTGGATCCTGGTGCTTTGCGGGTCCGAGGCTTCCAGCTTGAGGAACATCGCCATGCAGTAGCCGCCGACGCCAAAGAACACGCCCTGCCCCAGGCTGAGAATGCCGCCATAGCCCCAGCACAGCACCAGCCCCACGGCCACGAACGCATAGGTCAGGTACTTGCCGACCATGTTCAAGCGGAACGCGTCCAGGGTCAGGGGGAACACCACAAGGATCAACAGCGCCAGCAGCACGATGCCGATCAGGTTTTGCTGGCCGCCCAGCAGCTTGTCTAAAGCCTTCATCTGCTCGCCTCTACTTGCGCACTTTGATGGAAAACAACCCTTGCGGGCGCAGCATCAGGATCAGAATTACCGAGGACAACGTGAGGACCTTGGCCATCGAGCCACTGAGAAAAAACTCCGACAGTGACTGGGTCTGGGCGATCACAAACGCCGAGGCGATGGTGCCGAACAGGCTTTGCGCGCCGCCGAACACCACCACCAGAAAGGTGTCGACGATGTACTGCGAGCCTGCCGTGGGGCCAGTGGAACCAATGGTGGTGAACGCCGCGCCGGCCACCCCGGCCACGCCGCAACCGAGGGCGAAGGTCATGCGGTCGACCTTGCGGGTGTTGATGCCCACCGCCCGACTCATCAGGCGGTTCTGCACCGTGGCTCGCACCTGCAGGCCCCAGCGCGAGCGGTAGAGCATCAGGAAGATCGCAGCGGTGAGCAGCAAGGTCAGGGCCATCATGAACAGGCCGTTGCGCGGGATCTCGATGGCGTCGGTGAAGTTCACCGAGCCCATCAGCCAGGCCGGTGGTTCGGCGCTGACTTCACGGGCGCCGAACACTGAGCGGAAGGTTTGCTGCATCACCAGGGACAAGCCCCAGGTGGCGAGCAAGGTGTCCAACGGGCGTTTGTACAAGCGGCTGATCATCGCCCACTCCACCAGCCAGCCGATGGCTCCGGCAACCAGGAATGACAAGGCGATGGCGAAGAAAAAGTAATAGGGCTGGAAGCTCGGCGCAAAGTGCGCGGTGAGGCTTGAACACACATAGGTGGTGTAGGCGCCGATGGTCAGGAACTCACCGTGGGCCATGTTGATCACGCCCATCTGGCCAAAGATGATCGCCAGCCCCAATGCCATCAGCAACAGCACGCAGAACACGGACAAGCCGTTGAACCCCTGCATCGCCGCGATGGCTCCAAATTCCGATAGCCATTCCATGATGATGGTCTCCTACAGAGAGATGAAATACAGGCTTGTGCTGTTGCCTTGCTTTTGCTTTATGTGGGAGGGGGCTTGCCCCCGATAGCGGTGGGTCAGTCAACGGATGCATTGCTGATGTACCGTCATCGGGGGCAAGCCCCCTCCCACATTTTGAAACTCAGTGTGCCCGGGGGTTACTGGTAGCCTTTGGGGAACGGGTTCGGCTCGATCAGATCCGACTCGTAGATCACCTTGAACTGGCCGTTGGGCTGTACTTCGCCGATCCGCGACTTGCTCCACAGGTGGTGGTTCTCGTGGACCTTCACATAGCCTTCGGGTGCGGTTTTCAGCTCGATGCCCGGGCTTGCTGCGACGACTTTATCCACGTCGAAACTGCCGGCTTTCTCCACCGCCGCTTTCCACAGCCAAGGGCCGAGGTAGGCCGCCTGGGTCACGTCGCCGATGACTGCATCCTTGCCGTACTTGGCCTTGAAGGCTTCGACGAAGGCTTTGTTGTTCGGGTTGTCCAGGCTCTGGAAGTACTTCATCGAGGCATAGAAACCGGCCATGTTTTCGCCGCCGATGCCCAGCAATTCGTCTTCAGTGACCGACAGCGTCAGCAAGGTTTGTTTGGACGAATTCACACCCGCCGCATTCAGCTGTTTGTAGAACGCTACGTTGGAACCGCCGACCACTGCGGCAAACACCACGTCCGGCTTCTTCAGTTTGACCTTGTTGATCAGCGAGCCGAACTGAGTGTTACCCAGCGGGTAGTAGTCTTCGCCGACCACGGTGCCGTGCAGCACGTTTTCAATATGTTTGCGCGCGATCTTCATCGACGTGCGTGGCCAGATGTAGTCCGAGCCCACCAGGTAGAAGGTCTTGGCGCCCTTGGTCTTGGCGATCCAGTCGAGGCTGGCGAGAATCTGCTGGGTGGCCTCCTGGCCGGTGTAGATCACGTTTTTCGACTGCTCCAGGCCCTCATAGAACGTCGGGTAGTAGAGCAGGCCGTTTTCTTTCTCGAAGATCGGCAGCACGGCTTTGCGCGACGCCGAGGTCCAGCAGCCGAACACGGCGGCGACCTTGTCGTTGACCAGCAACTTCTTGGCCTTCTCGGCGAAGGTCGGCCAGTCAGACGCGCCGTCTTCCTGGATCACTTTGATTTGCCGACCGAGAATCCCGCCCGAGGCGTTGATCTGCTCGATGGCCAGACGCTCGGCCTGGATCGAGCCAGTTTCGGAAATCGCCATGGTGCCGGTGGCCGAGTGCAACTGGCCGACGGTGACTTCGGTGGGGGTCACGGCCAAACCTTCGTTATCGGCCAGCACGCCCTGGCTGAACAAAGCGGCCGCCAGTAATGACAGGGCCAACAGCGGTGTGGAGCGAATCAATCGTGATGCCATGGGGCGACTCCTCTGCAATGAGGGGTTCAGCATGGCGGCAGTGGGCCAGCGCGGGTATACGCAGCCTGACGTAACCGAGTACGTCATTTGACGTATGCCGTTGCGCACCATTTTCGCGCAGGATCGCGGCCGCCAGACACTGGAGGTCCACTGTGGGAGGGGGCTTGCTCCCGATGGCGGTGGGTCAGTACCGAATCAATTGACTGACCCACCGCCATCGGGGGCAAGCCCCCTCCCACATTTGGATCTCAGGGTGTTCAAGGGCATGGAACTTGCTCACTCACATCCGCCATCCCTACGGAGCCTCCCACCGTGCACCCTCCTTCCGGCACCCAGCGCATCGTCAAGATCCGCCGCGACTACAACACCTGGGTCGCCGACGAGACCATGGAAGACTACGCCCTGCGCTACACGCCCAAATCCTTTCGCAAATGGTCGGAACTGCGCATTGCCAACACCGCTTTGGGCGCGGTGTCGTTTCTGGCGCTGGAAGCCATCGGTGGCGTGCTGGCCTTGAGTTACGGTTTTACCAACACGTTCTGGGCGATCCTGGCGATCAGCCTGGTGATCTTCCTCACCGGCCTGCCCATCAGCTACTACGCCGCCCGTTACGGCGTCGACATGGACCTGCTGACCCGCGGCGCCGGCTTCGGCTATATCGGCTCCACCATCACTTCGCTGATCTACGCCAGCTTTACTTTCCTGTTCTTCGCCCTGGAGGCGGCGATCATGGCCCTGGCACTGGAGCTGTATTTCCATATCCCATTGGCCTTCGCCTATGTGATCTGCTCGCTGCTGGTGATTCCGCTGGTGGCCTACGGCGTGACCCTGATCAGCCGCCTGCAACTGTGGACGCAGCCAATCTGGCTACTGTTGCTGGTGCTGCCTTATGGGTTTGTGGGTTGGAAAAACCCCGATGCCTTCAGCGACTGGACCAGCTTTGTCGGGCGCAGCGGCGACGGCGGCGGGTTTAACCTGTTGGCGTTCTGCGCAGCCTGCACCGTGGCGCTGTCACTGGTGACGCAGATCGGCGAACAGGTCGACTACCTGCGCTTCCTGCCGGAAAAAACTGCCGCCAACCGCAAACGCTGGTGGGCCGCCCTGCTCTGCGCCGGCCCTGGCTGGATCATCCCCGGCGCCTTGAAAATGTTCGCCGGCGCGTTCCTCGCGTTTCTCGCCCTGCAACATGAAATCCCCATGGAGCGGGCCGCCGAGCCGACCCAGATGTACCTCGTCGCCTTCCGCTATGTGTTCAGCTCGCCGGAATGGGCCCTCGGCGCGATGGTGCTGTTCGTGTTTATCTCGCAGATGAAGATCAACCTGACCAATGCCTACGCGGGCTCCCTGGCCTGGTCGAACTTCTTCGCCCGCGTGACCCACAGCCACCCCGGACGCGTGGTGTGGCTGGTGTTCAATGTGGCCATTGCGCTGATGCTGATGGAACTGGGTGTGTTCGACGTGATCGACCAGGTGCTGGGGCTGTACGCGAACATCGCGATTGCCTGGATCGGCACGTTGGTGGCAGACCTGGTGATCAACAAGCCGCTGGGCCTGTCGCCCAGACATATCGAGTTCAAGCGGGCGCACCTGTACGACATCAATCCGGTGGGCGTCGGCTCGATGCTGGTCGCCTCGTTGCTGTCGATTCTCGCCCACTTCGGCCTGTTCGGCGCCTTGGCGCAGGCGGCGCCGCCGTTCGTGGCGCTGGGCACGGCATTGGTGATGGCGCCGCTGTTGGCCTGGCTGACTAAAGGCAAGTACTACATTGCGCGTACCAGCGACTTACAGCTGATTCACCCGGTGGCACCGGCCACTCACGCGGTGTGCGGGCTGTGCAGCAACCCGTTCGAAACCGCCGACATGGCGTTCTGCCCGGCCTACAGCACGCCGATCTGCTCGCTGTGTTGCTCACTGGATGCGCGCTGCGGCGACCGCTGCAAACCCCATGCGCGGCTGGTCACCCAATTCGAAGGGGTGTTGCGCTGGCTGCTGCCCAACACCTTGATGCCGCGTCTGCACACCCGCCTCGCCCATTACCTCGGCCTGCTGCTGGCGCTGGTGCTGATGCTGGCCGGCGCGCTGGCACTGATCTACGTGCAGGCGGCCCAGGGTTTGCCGCACTCGGAAACCCTCTACCAAGCGTTCTTCAAGGCGTTTCTCACGCTGTCGGTTCTGGCCGCCGTGCTCGCGTGGTGGGTGGTGCTGACCCGTGAAAGCCGTGGCGTCGCCCAGGAGGAGTCCGACCGCCAGACCCTGCTGTTGATGCAGGAAATCGACGCTCACAGCCTTACCGACCAAGCCCTGCAACAGGCCAAGGAAGCCTCGGAAGCCGCAAATGCGGCCAAGAGCCGCTATGTCACCGGGCTGTCCCATGAGCTGCGCACGCCGCTCAACAGCATCCTCGGCTTTACCCAGATTCTGCAGCGCGACAGCGCCATGCCCGAGCAACATCAGGACGCCCTGGCGACCATCCTGCGCAGTGGCTCGCACCTGTTGTCACTGATCGACGGCCTGCTCGATGTGGCCAAGATCGAGGCTGGCAAGCTGCGCCTGGAGCTTACCGAAATCCCCTTCCCCGAGCTGATCCACGACCTGGAGCAAATGTTCACCCCACAAGCTCAGGACAAGGGTTTGCGTTTTCGCCTGGACTGCGTGGGCAAGATCCCGGCGGTGGTGCGCGGCGATGAAAAACGCGTACGGCAGATCCTGATCAACCTGCTGGGCAACGCGGTGAATTTTACCGACAGCGGCGAGGTGTGCCTGCGGGTCAGCTACATGCGCGAAACTGCCAATTTTGAAATCATCGACACCGGCATCGGTATTGATCCGGGGCAGATCGAGCGGATTTTCCAACCCTTCGAACGCGGCGACCTGATGCGCCAGGACAAGGGCGTGGGCCTGGGGCTGACCATCACGCGCATGCTCACGTCCTTGATGGGCGGCGAGTTGCGGGTCACCAGCGAGCTGGATCAGGGCACGTGCTTCCAGGTGCGGCTGTTCCTGTCCCAGGTACGCGCGCCACAGGCCGTGGTGCATGTGGAGCACGACATCATCGGCTACCAGGGCGAGCGCCGGCGCATTCTGGTGGTGGACGATCATGTGGACCATCGCAAAGTGCTCAGCGGCATGCTCACGCCACTGGGGTTTGAGGTGGTGCAGGCGAGCAATGGCCAGGACGCGATCCGCCAGGTGGCGTTGCTGGCCCCGGACCTGATCCTGATGGACCTGTCGATGCCGACCCTGGATGGCTATGAAACCAGCCGACTGATCCGGCGCAATGCGCTGTCCACCGCACCGATCATCGTGATCTCCGCCAACGCCTTTACCGACGACCGCGAACGCAGCATCGCCGCTGCCTGCAACGACTACCTGGCCAAGCCGGTGCGCACGCCGGAACTGCTCGGGCGCCTGCAACAGCACCTGGATTTGCAGTGGTTGCGCCGCACCAAGAGCTTCACGCCGCCACCGCCCCCCAGCGTGCTGCCCAGCCCCGAAGACCTCGCCGCCCTCGCCGAACTCAGCGCCATTGGCTATGTACGCGGCCTGCACGCCAAACTCGACGCGATCCTTGAACAACGCCCCGACGCCGAACCTTTCATTACCAAGGTGCGCGGGTTGCTCAAGGGTTTTCGCCTGGATGAACTCAACCGAACCCTCAAGGAGGCCGAAGATGAATGCACTCACCCGCAGCACTGAACCTGGCGTGGTGCTGATCGTCGATGACACACCCGACAACCTGGCGATGCTCTCCGACGCCCTCGATGACGCCGGCTACATGGTGCTGGTGGCCCTCGACGGCCTGAGCGCGCTGAACCGCGTGCAACGCAGGCGTCCGGACCTGATCCTGCTGGACGCGATGATGCCGGGCCTGGACGGCTTCGAAACCTGCCGCCGACTCAAGGCCCAGCCCGCCAGCGCGGATATCCCCGTGGTGTTCATGACCGGGCTGACCGACAGCAAACATGTGGTGCAGGGCTTTGAGGTGGGTGGCAGCGACTATGTGACCAAGCCGATCCAGACCGATGAGGTGTTGGCGCGGGTGGCGGCGCATTTGCGTACGTCGCGCATTCTGTTGTCGGCACGCGAGGCGACGCAGCCGAGTGTGTTGACGCTGGATGACGCGCCGGCGCAGCGGCTGTTATCCGCCAGGTTCCAGCTGACCGAGCGCGAGGTGGAGGTACTGCGCTGGGTGGCGTGTGGCAAAACCAATCGGGATATTGGCGATATTCTGGGGTTGAGCCCGCGCACGGTGAACAAGCATTTGGAGCATGTGTATGTGAAGCTCGGCGTGGAGACTCGCACGGCCGCCACGTCCGTAGCCCTGGCAGCGATCTGATCACCTGAGGTATGAAGATCAAAATGTGGGAGGGGGCTTGCCCCCGATGAGGGCGTGTCAATGAATGCATCGGTAACTGACCCATTGCCATCGGGGGCAAGCCCCCTCCCACATTTGATCTTCATTGTCTTGTAGAGGGGTTATCCGCCGAAAGCCTGCGAGGGCCGGCGCAACGTCGGGTCAAACGGATTGATCCTGGGCCCGATCGCCGCCGCCTCGCGTTTGAGCAACTCCACCACCATCGGCAAACGACTCGGCCCCAGGCGATCACTGATGGTCGCCACGCTCAGCGCCGCCACCGCGTGCCCATCCCGATTGAGAATCGGCACCGCCAACCCGGCCATCCCCTCCAGCACCCCGGTGTTGCGCGCCGCGTAACCCAGGCGCCGTACGTTCTCCACCTCGGAGCGCAGCAGCACTTCGTCATACAGGTGAAAGTCCTTGAGCCTTGGCAGGTTGTAGCGGATCACCGTTTCACGCTCTTCCTCCGGCAAGAACGCCAGAATCGCCAAACTGCCCTGCCCCACGCCCAGCGCCACACGCCCGCCGATATCCCCGGTGAAGGTGCGAATCGGGTACGGGCCTTCGCTGCGATCCAGGCAGATCGCGTCAAAGCCGCTGCGCGCCAGCAGGAACAGCGAATCGCCCAACGAAGCACTCAAACGCAACATGCTTGGCCGCACCAACTCACGCAGGTTGCCGGTCTTGCCGGCGTTGGCCGCCAGGGCGAAAAACTCCAGGCTCAGGCGATAGCGTTTGCTGCGTGCGTCCTGCTCGACCATGCCTTCGTCCATCAGGCTGCGTAACAGCCGGTGAGTGGTGGGTTGGGACAGGCCGACCTGTTGCGCAAGCTGGGTCACCCGTTCACCCCCTTCGGGCACCTCACCCAAAGTACGCAGTAGCGCGAACAGACGGGACACACCGCCTGCACCGACTTCCTTGGTATTTTCATTCCGCTCAGTGGAATCCATAGCGACTCATCTCTACTTAAATTCTGGTGAGTGAATAAATCTTAAAATACTTACTCATTCAGTGAAATTCCATCTTCCGCCCATCCTAGTCTTCGTCCTAATCTGCGTCCACAGGGGCGAAATGAACAACTAATGGCAGCCGACTTGAGATCGAGCGCCAACGCACCCGCAGCACTCTTTTCGCATCTGCCCAAAACAAAAAAGCGCGTTTCGACGCGACTCAAAAAAGGTGGAACGCAGACATGGCATTTCTCCAACTCAACGCCTTGAGCAAACGCTACGGCGCCGTCGACGCGGTGGTCGCCACCGACCTCGCGGTGGAAAAAGGCGAGTTCGTTTCCCTGCTCGGCCCCTCAGGCTGCGGCAAGACCACCACCCTGCAAATGATCGCCGGCTTCGTGGACGTGAGCGGCGGGCAGATCCTGCTCGACGGCCGCGACATCACCCACGCCAAACCCGCCAGCCGGGGCCTGGGCGTGGTGTTCCAGAGTTACGCGCTGTTCCCGCACATGAGCGTGCGGGACAACGTCGCCTTCGGCCTGAAGATGCGCAAAGTGCCGGCCGCCGAAATCGCCAGCAAGGTCAAAACCGTGCTCGAACTGGTACGCCTGGCCCCACACGCCGAGCGTTACCCACGCGAGCTGTCCGGTGGCCAACGCCAGCGTGTGGCCCTGGCGCGTGCGCTGGTGATCGAACCGCCGGTATTGTTGCTGGATGAACCGCTGTCCAACCTCGACGCCAACCTGCGCGAAGAGATGCAGTTTGAAATCCGCCGCATCCAGTGCGCGGTCGGCATCACCACGTTGATGGTCACCCACGACCAGGCCGAAGCGCTGTCCATCAGCGACCGTGTGGTGGTGATGCAGGCCGGCCGCGTGACCCAGATCGATGCGCCGTACACGCTCTACGAACACCCGCGCACGCGGTTTATCTCGGACTTCGTCGGCAAGGCCAACCTGCTACCGGGGGATTTTGACGAACTCGGCACCCCACAAGTGCGTCACGCAAGCGGCGACGGCGAGCTGACCCTGAGCCTGCGACCGGAAAAAATCAGCCTGGTGGCCCCCGGTTCAGGGCGCCTGCAAGGCAAGGTCCTGAACCGCTACTTCTTCGGCAGCCAATGGCTGTATCGCATCCACACCGACCTCGGTGAAATCACCGTAGTACGCAGCAACGACGGCAGCGCGCCGTTGGACAACGGCGCGGCGGTGGGCCTTGAGTGGCAGGCCGAGCTGCTGCGTGTGCTGGCGGCGGATGAGGTGCGCGCATGAGTCGCGGTTATTTGCTCTCGCTGCCGGCCCTGCTGCTGTTTACCGGGCTGTTGATTTTGCCCCTCGGGCTGACGCTGGTGCTGTCGTTCAACGTGTTCGACTACCAGGTGGGCGTAAAGGGCGATGAGTGGACCCTGGCCCATTACCTGTCGCTGTTCAGCGATTCGTACTTCTACGAAATCTTCTGGCGCACCTTCTGGATCAGTGCATTGGTGACGTTGCTGTGCGTGGTGATCGGCGTGCCCGAGGCGTACATCCTTAGCCGCATGGGCACTCCGTGGCGCTCGATCTTTTTGATCCTGATCCTGACGCCGTTGCTGATTTCGGTGGTGGTGCGCGCCTTTGGCTGGAGCCTGTTGCTCGGCGCCGACGGCCTGGTAAACCAAGTAATCCAAGCCCTTGGCGGGCGCCCGGTGAAGCTGCTGTACACACCGTTCGCGGTGATCATCGCGCTGGTGCACGTGATGCTGCCATTCATGATCATTCCGGTGTGGACCTCGCTGCAAAAGCTCGACCCGTCGGCGGAACAGGCAGCGCTGTCGCTGGGCGCAAGCCAGGCCACGGTGATGCGCAAGATCGTGTTGCCGCAGGTGATGCCCGGTGTGCTGTCCGGCACGTTGATCGTGTTCGGCCTGGCCGCCAGCTCCTTTGCGATCCCCGGCCTGCTCGGCGGGCGTCGCCTGAAGATGGTCGCCACCGTGGTGTACGACCAGTATCTCTCGGAACTCAACTGGCCCATGGGCGCGACCATCGCGGTGGTGCTGCTGTTGGTCAATCTGCTGATCCTGCTGAGCTGGAACCGCATGGTCGAAGGCCGCTACAAAAAGTCCCTGGGGGTTTAAGCGCATGTCCAGAAACGGTCCTTTGGCCCTCGGTTTTCACGGTTTGGTGGTGCTGTTCATGATGGCGCCGCTGGTGGTGGTATGCCTGGTGGCCTTTACCCCGGAAAACACCTTGAGCCTGCCCACATCGGGCTTCTCACTGCGCTGGTTTCGTGCGGTGTTTGAGCGTGCCGACTTTATCCAGGCGTTCTATAACAGCCTGATCCTGGCCTTTACCGCCGCGACCCTGGCCACGCTGATCGCGGTGCCGGCGGCCCTGGCGATCAGCCGCTATCCGTTCCCTGGGCGAAATTTTTTCAGCGCGTTGTTCTTGTCGCCGATCATCATCCCGCACCTGGTGCTGGGGGTGGCGATGCTGAGGTTGTTTGCGTTGATGGGCGTGAATGGCAGCTTCACCTGGTTGATGCTGGCGCACGTGGTGATCATTACGCCCTATGTGTTGCGCCTGGTGCTGGCGGCAGCCATCGGAATGGATCGCAGCGCGGAGCAGGCAGCTCAATCGCTGGGTGCCGGGCGCTTCACGCTGTTTCGGCAAATTACCCTGCCGATGATTCTGCCCGGTGTCGCCAGCGGCTGGCTGCTGGCATTTATCAACAGTTTCGATGAGGTAACGCTGTCGATCTTCGTCAGCTCGCCGGCCACGCAAACCCTGCCGGTGCGCATGTACGTGTACGCCACCGAATCCATCGACCCGATGATGGCGGCGGTGTCAGCGCTGGTGATTGCACTGACGGCGGCAACCATGATTCTGCTCGACCGGGTCTACGGCCTGGACCGCGTGCTGGTGGGGAAACATTGATGGCCTTGTTCAAGCGATTGGCCGAAACCCGGCGCCCTGTCCTGGCCTTCACCCTGGACGGGCAACCGGCCACCGGCTTGCTCGGCGACACTCTGTTGACCGCCGTGCTGACCTGCGCAGACCACCTGCGCGGCAGCGACTTCAGCGCCGAGCGCCGCGCCGGTTTCTGCCTGATGGGCGCGTGCCAGGATTGCTGGGTACGGCTGGCCGATGGGCGCCGCGTGCGCGCCTGTTCGACGCTGCTGGAAGAAGGCCAGGCAATCAGCCGCGATCCGGGGCGCCAGTCATGAAACCGATCGTGATTGTAGGCGCTGGCCCGGCGGGCATCAGCGCGGCACGCACCCTGCTCGACCACAGCATCAAAGCCTGCCTGGTGGATGAAAGCCTGCGTGGTGGCGGGCAGATTTACCGGCGCCAACCGGCGAATTTCCAGCGCTCGGCAGAGCAGCTTTACGGTTTTGAAGCGGGCAAGGCTGAAGCTGTGCACCGAACAATGGATGAGCTGGCGCCCTTGATCGACTACCGACCGCAAACCCTGGTATGGAATGCCGAGGACGCTCGCCTGGATATGCTCAACAATGGCCGCGCCGAAAGCGTCGAGTACTCCCGACTGATCGTGGCCACCGGCGCCACCGACCGTATCCTGCCGGTGCCCGGCTGGACCCTGCCCGGGGTCTACAGCCTGGGCGCGGCGCAAATCGCCTTGAAGTATCAGGGTTGCGCAATCGGCGAGCGGGTGGCGTTTTGCGGCAGCGGGCCATTGCTGTATCTGGTGGCTTACCAATACGCCAAGGCCGGGGCCAAGGTGGTGGCGGTGCTCGACAGTGCGCCGTTCAGCGCGCAGTGCCGCGCATTGCCGGCGCTGCTTGGACAGCCGGCGACCTTGGCCAAGGGCTTGTATTACCGCGCCTGGCTGACCGCCCATGGCGTGCCCGTGCATCAGGGCGTAACCCTCCAACAGATTGACGGCGAGCAACGCGTGAGTGGGATTCGCTGGGGCAAACAAACACTTGAATGCGACGCCGTGGCCTTCGCTCACGCCTTGCGCAGCGAGACGCAACTGGCGGATTTGCTCGGCTGCGAGTTTGCCTGGAACCCCTTGAACCGTGCCTGGTTGCCGCAACGTGACACGGCCGGGCGCAGCAGCGTGAATGGGGTGTACCTGGCGGGCGACGGGGCCGGGATCATGGGCGCCGATGCCGCTCAGATGGCCGGCGAACGTGCCGCGTTGGCGGTGTTGGAAGATTCAGGCATTGCCATCGACCCTCGTCGCCCACCGGCGCTTGAGCAACAACTGGCAGGCATCCAGCGCTTTCGCCAGGGCCTGGAAACAGCCTTCCCCTTTCCCGAACAGTGGGCAGCGCAGGCACCGGATGGGTTGATAGTGTGTCGCTGCGAAGAAGTCAGTGCCGGTGATATCCGCACGGTGGTGGATGAAGGCCACTGGGAAATCAATCGGGTCAAAGCCCATTGCCGCGTCGGCATGGGGCGCTGCCAGGGCCGCATGTGCGGGCTGGCGGCCGCAGAGATTGTGGCCGAACGCAGTGGGCGCGGGGTTGAAAGCGTGGGCCGCCTGCGCGGCCAGGCACCCATCAAGCCGCTGCCGTTTGGCGTGGAGCTGCAGCCATGATCGACGTCATTGTACTGGGCGGTGGGATTGTCGGCGCGTCGGCGGCCTTGATGCTCGCGCACAAAGGTCAGCGCGTGGCTTTGGTGGAGCGGGACTTTTTTGGCTCGCATTCCAGCGGGGTGAACTACGGCGGCGTACGGCGCCAGGGTCGGCCGTTGCATCAGTTGCCGTTGTCGCAGAGGGCTCATCGACTGTGGGCCGACTTGCCGGGTTTGATCGGCATCGACGGCGAATATGTGCGCTCCGGGCATCTGAAACTGGCGCGCAGCCCTGCGGATTTCGCCGCGTTACAGGCGTATGCCGAACACACCCGCGGCTTCGGCCTGGGCTTGCAGTTGCTCGACTACGCCGAGCTGCGTGCACGCTTCCCTTGGGTTGGTGATATCGCCGTGGGAGCCTCGCTATGCCCTGAAGACGGGCATGCCAACCCGCGCCTGGTGTCACCCGCCTTCGCCCGCGCCGCGCAGCGCCTGGGAGCGTCGGTGTACGAGCAGGCTGAGGTGATTCGCATCGAACATGACGGGTGCGATTTCCAGGTGCACTGCGCCAACGGCCTGCACCTGCAAGCGCCGTGGTTACTCAACTGTGCCGGTGCCTGGGCCGGCAACGTTGCCGCGCAGTTTGGCGAACCGGTGCCGATCACCTCGGCGCACCCGGCGATGCTGGTCACCGAGCCGCTGCCGCGAGTGATGAACGTGAGCACCGGCGTCGAAGGCGGCGGGATCTATGCCCGGCAGGTGGCCCGGGGCAATTGCATCCTCGGCGGCGGTCGCGGGTTTGCCCTTGGCCCGCTGACGGCGCGCCCGGGCCAGGTGGCGGTGTTGGAGATTCTGCGCAATGCAGGCGAGTTGTACCCGTTTCTCAAGGGCGCCCAGGCGATTCGCACCTGGAGCGGCACCGAAGGTTATCTACCCGATCATGAACCGGTGATCGGCCCCAGCAGCACCCAACCTGGCCTGCTCCACGGTTTCGGCTTTGCCGGCGCCGGGTTCCAGCTCGGTCCAGCAGTCGGTGAGGCCCTGGCAGAGATGGTCTGCGAAGGCGCCAGCCGCCAACCCATCGAAGCGTTTTCCATCCGTCGTTTCCAAGCCTGAGAGGAAAAACATCCATGAACCCACGTATTGCGCTGTCCTGCTTGTCCCTCGCCCTGCTCGCCTCTACGGCGCACGCCGCGCCCACGCTGTACCTGGGCATGAACGGCGGCACCATGGAACGGGTGTACGCCGACAAGGTGCTACCCGCCTTCGAGAAGGCCAATAACGTCAAGGTGGTGATCGTACCCGGCACCTCGTCGGACATTCTCGCCAAGGTCCAGGCCAACAAAGACAACCCGCAGATGCATGTGATGTTCCTCGACGACGGCATCATGTACCGCGCCATCTCCATGGGCCTGTGCGACAAACTCGCACCGAGCCCGCCCCTGGAACAGATCCCCGCCAAGGCCAGAATCAAGGATGAGGCAGTGGCGGTGACCTTGGGTGTTACCGGCCTGGGCTACAACGCCAAGATGTTCAAGGAAGAAGGCTGGGCCGCGCCGACCTCGTGGATGGACCTGGCCGACCCGCGTTTCAAGGACAAAGTGGTGTTCCAGTCCCTGGCCTCCTCTACCTTCGGCCTGCACGGCTTTTTGATGTTCAACCGCCTGCAGGGCGGCGATGAAACCAATGTGGAACCCGGCTTCAAAGCCTGGCCAAAAACCGTCGGCCCCAATGTGCTGGAATACATCGCCAGCTCGGCGAAAATCTCCGAGATGGTGCAAACCGACGAAGCCGCGATCTTCCCCCTGACCCCGACCCAGGTCGCCACGCAAAAACTGCTTGGCGTACCCATGGAGTACGCGCAACCCAAGGAGGGCGCGGTGGTGCTGAACGTGGCCGAATGCGTGATCGCCCGCAACGACCAGCCGGAGCTGGCGCAGAAGCTCGCAGCGTTTTTGCTGACCGCCGAGGCCCAGGCACCGGCGCTGGAAGACGGTGACCAGATCCCGTCGAACCCGACCACCCCCACCACCGACAAAACCCGTGCGCGGGTGGAGGCCATGCAGGGCTACCTGCAGACGGCGATTTCGATTGATTGGGACCAGGTCAACCAGGCGCGCCCGGAGTGGAATGCGCGGTGGAGCCGGTCGATCGAGCGTTGATCAAACAGGCACAATCGGCAGCGCACGTTTGTGCGCTGTCTTGCCGTACGCCCCCTCAACAATCGCCCTGACCCGCTCACTCACTGGCTTGCCCATCAGGTAGGCGTCGATCTCTTCGTACGTGCACGCGTAGGCGTGCTCGTCCAGCTTGCCCGGCGCCAGCTCTTCCAGGTCGGCGGTGGGTGGCTTGCTTACCAGGTGTTCCGGGGCGCCGAGAGCACTTGCGAGCAGCCTCACCTGGGTCTTGGTCAGCCCCGACAGCGGTGCCAGGTCGCAGGCACCATCACCGAATTTGGTGAAGAAGCCCATCAACGCTTCGGCGCCGTGGTCGGTGCCCACCACCAAGC
Organism: Pseudomonas viridiflava; assembly: GCF_900591205.1. Taxonomy (GTDB): domain Bacteria; phylum Pseudomonadota; class Gammaproteobacteria; order Pseudomonadales; family Pseudomonadaceae; genus Aquipseudomonas. Next base: position 28,677 of record NZ_UUPU01000062.1, on the reverse strand, counting down.
CGTGGTGCAGGTTGGCCACGGCGTACTGGGCGATCATCCGTGTGCGGGCCTTGACGTTACCCTTGATGAAATCCACGTGGGCGGCGCTGGCCTCGGTGGCGGTGAGGCTGGCCATCAGGCCGTCGACGCTGGCGGCGATATTCAGGGTGTCGATGTGGTCCGGGGTGATGAAGCCGAGGGATGCCTGGGCGTCACTCTCGTCGGCCTGGGTGTTATAGGGCAGGCGCATGGCGACAAAGCGTGCGGCATAGCCTTCGCTACGCAGTTGCTCCACCGCCAGTTGGCATAGACGGCCCGCCGTCAAGGAGTCCACGCCACCGCTGATGCCCAGCACCAGCGCCTTGCAGCCGGCGCTGTGCAAGGTGGTTTTGATGAAGTCGATGCGCCGTTGGATTTCCCTGGCTTCACCGCCCTTGACCAGCCGCCGATTGATATTCAGTTCCTGCGCGATACGATCTTGAGTTTGCATATCACACCTCTTTGTTGCCGACATTGATTTGTGGGAGCAAGCCCCCTCCCACAGCAAATACCTGCGCCGCATACTGCAAAAACGAGGCGTCTTCGCAGACGTTCTTCACCGGGTCATCCGAGAACTTCACCACCGGCTCGCCGTGCACCCGCACCAGTTTCATCACGATGCTCAGCGGCTCCACCCCCTCCACATCACAGGCTAGGCTGGTGCCCATGCCGAAGCCGAACTTGGCCTTGCCGCGCACGTGCCGCAGGATCGGCAGGCATTTTTCGAAGTTCAGGCCGTCGGAGAACATCAGGTCCTTGGTCATCGGGTCGATACCCAACTGCTTGTAGCGGGCCAACACCTTGTCGGCCCAGACGATGGGGTCACCGGAGTCCTGGCGCAGGCCGTCGTAGAGCTTGGCGAAGTAGAGGTCGAAGTCCTTGAGGAAAAAGTCGGTACTGATGCAGTCGGTCAGCGCAATGCCCAGGCGGCCACGGTACTCACGCACCCAGTTTTCCAGGGCGGCGTTCTGGCTTTCGCGCAGGCGGCCCAGTTGCTGGTGCACCATCAGCCATTGGTGGGCCATGGTGCCGATCAGCGGCAGGTCGAACTCATAGGCCAGGTGTGCATTGCTGGTGCCGACAAACTGGCCCGGGAAGTCGCGGCGCATGATGTCCACCACTTCGCGCTGGGCCTTGAATGACAAGCGCCGGCGCGTGGAAAAGTCCGAAACGCGCAGGTCGGCCAGTTCATCGCAGCTGAGGTTTTTTTGCAGCCAGTCGAACTTCTGGTAGAGCTTGCGGGTGACGTCTTCCAGGGTCACGTCGGGGTATTTGTCGCGGTTGCGCAACTCGCTGACCAGCGCCAGTACCGGCTGCTCGAACATGATGCAGTGCAACATCGGGCCGACCACGCGGATGTGCAACTGGCCGTCGACTTCGCTGACATGGATATAGCGCAGGTTGAAGCGGAACAGGCCGAGAAAGCGCTCGTAATCCGGGGTCAGGTATTCGCGAAAACGGGGGTTGAACAAAAAGCGCAACTCGCCTTCACGCATCTGCAGGCCGGCCATTTTCTCAAGCTCGGTGCGCAACTCGGGGATCAGGTGCGCGAGTTTTTCCTTGGAGCGGACGATGAAGTTGTATTCCACATCGACGTTCGGGTGCTGGTGCAGCACCGCCTGCATCATGGTGAAGGTGTAGTAGTCGGTGTCGAGCAAGCCCTGGATCACCGGGGATTCGTAGTCGTAGGCACTTTCCATGGTGTGTCTCCTTAACGCGTGGCCATCGCGGCCAGTTCTTCGCGGGTGCGGCTGATGCCGGCACCGGCCTTGAGCAATTCGTTGACGGCCTGCACGCCGCCTTCCTCGCTGATGCCACGGCACGCCGGCAGGTGCAGGACCACCTCCAGGCCGGCTTTGAGCAGTTGCAAGGCGGTGGTCTTGACGCAGTAGTCCAGGGCCAGGCCACCGACGATCACGCGGCTCACGCCCTGAGCCTTGAGGTACTCGATCACGCCGGTGGACAGTTTGTCGTGCAGGTCGTGGTAGCAGGCACCGTAGGGGTGCAGGTCGGGCTCGACGCCTTTCCAGATGAAGTAGTCGTAGTCATAAGGTGTGGGCAGTTCGTCGAGCAAGGTAAAGCCCTCGGTGCCCGGCACGCAGTGGCTGACCCACGTGACGTCGGCGTGGGCCAGGCCGGTGGGTCGCAGCATGTCGCTGTGCTGCGTAACCACCCAGGGTGCATGCGGGGTGTGCGCGTCCTTGCTGCCGACGCGATGGCCGGCGAGGCTGGCCATATAGTTGAGTTCGGCACCAATCTGCTCACCGCCGACCACCGGCAACTCATTGGGGCACAGCGGCGTGAAGCTCTTCTGGGCATCGACGTCGAATGAAGCAATAGCGGTGTTCGCGAGGGTCATGGCGGGTCTCCTGTGGCCTGGAAACAAAAGTACACGTCATGTACTTTCATTGCAAGAAACATTTTCCTATCTATCCTGAACCCGGTACATGACATATCTGTTTGATCCGTTAGACTGTGCCCCACCGCTGCTCAGAAGGACGTCACATGCCCCTTAGCCCCTACCTCCATACCGTCGACCTGTGCGTAGTGTTTTACTGCCGCACGTCCGGGGAACTGAAGCTACTGCTGAACCAACGCGAAGCCGAGCCATTCGCCGGGCATTGGGCGCTGCCGGGCGTGGTGGTGAATGGCGGCGTGCAAGATCTGAGCCTCAAGGATGCCGTGGAACGCCTGCGCGCCAGTGACAAGGTCGGTCTGGACCTGGCCTGGAGCGAGCAAGTAGGCACGGTGGGTGATGCGTTTCGCGACCCGCGCTGCTGGTCGTCGTCCACGTACTACCTGGCGCTCGTCGCGGATGAGGTGCGCCTGGGTGAGCATCAGCGCTGGTTTTCGCTCAAGGCGGTGGCAGACGGCAGTACCCGGTTGCCGTTCGATCACAACCTGATCGTGGCAGCGGTACAAGAGCGGCTGTTTTCCAAGTCGCTGTACAGCAACTTGCCGCTGATGTTTCTGGGCAATGAGTTCAGTGCGCCGGAGGCGACCACGATCTTTTCCCTGGTGCTGGAGCGGCCGGTGCTCAAGACCAGTATTCGCCAGCGTCTGTTGAAGCTCACCGAGGCGGGGTATTTGCGCGAGACGGGGCGCAAAAAGCAGGGTGAAGGCGGCAGGCCCCAGGCGACGGTGCAGAACCTGAAGCCTGGGGAGATTTACTTCTTTGATCGCAGTTTTGCCGAGTAGCCTTGATCTAAAGAACAAGGAAGTTCAACTGTGGGAGCAGGCTTGCCTGCGATAGCGGCGGGCCAGACGGCAAAGTACCCACTGACAGACCGCTATCGCAGGCAAGCCGGCTCCCACATTTGGAGCTGTCTGATTGGCTTCAGTTCATCCAGTTACCGCCGTCGACGTTGTAGGTCTGCGCTACTACATAGTCAGCCTCCTTCGACGCCAGAAAGATCGCCATCCCGGTCAAATCCTGCGCCGTACCCATCCGTCCAAACGGCACTTCATCCCCTACCCGCTTTTTCTTCTCCCCCGGCGCCAGCCCTTCATGGCGGGCAAACAACGCATCCACCCCATCCCAATGCTCGCCATCCACCACGCCCGGGGCGATGGCGTTGACGTTGATGCCTTGCTTGATCAGGTTCAGCCCCGCCGATTGCGTGAGGCTGATCACCGCCGCCTTGGTCGCGCAGTAGACCGCCACCAGCGGCTCGCCGCGTCGTCCGGCCTGGCTGGCCATGTTGATGATCTTGCCACCGTGGCCCTGGCTGATCATCTGCCGCGCCGCCGCCTGCAGAGTAAACAGCGTGCCGGCGACGTTGATCGAGAACAGCCGATCAAAGCTGTCGCGGGTGATATCGACGATGGGCGCGAGGTCGAACAGCGCGGCATTATTGATCAGGATATCCAGCTTGCCGGCCTGCGCCACCACGGCGGCAATTGCGGCGTCGATGGAGGCTTGTTCGGTGACGTCCATCGCCACGGCGTAGGCCCGGGGGCCCAGTTCGGTGGCGGTGGCTTGGGCGCGTTGCAGGTTGATATCGGCAATGGCGACGGTGGCGCCCTCGGCGATGTAAGCCTGGGCAAAGGCGCGGCCGATACCGCGCGCCGATCCGGTGATCAGCGCGCTTTTACCTTCGAGTCGTTTCATGGGTCGTATCCGTCAACATTATTTGGGATAGCCGGCGCGTTTCATCTCGCGCTCGGTGGTGGTCTGTGCCTGGAGCAACGCCTGGTCAACCGACATGCCGCCGGTGAGCGCCGCCGAGAACAGCTTGCCGACGGAGGTGCCGATGGCCTGGAACTCAGGGATGGTCACGTACTGGATGCCCACGTACGGCACCGGTTTGGCCGACGGGTGCGCGGGGTCGGCGTGCTTCATCATTTCGAGGGTCACCTGGGCAAACGGAGCGGCCTTCAAGTACGCCTCGTTGTAGGTGGATTGGCGCGTGCCCGGCGGCACATTGGTAATGCCTTCTTTATCGGCGACCAACTGGATGTAGTCCTTGGAGGTCGCCCAGGCAATAAATGCCTTGGCGGCGTCCTTGTGCTTGGAGGTGGCCGGGATCGCCAGGGACCATGCATAGAGCCAGGATGAGCCTTTGTCGGTGACTTCGGTCGGGGCGGCGGCAAACCCTACGTTGTCCGCAACTTTGCTTTGGCTCTTGTCGGTGGTGAACGAGCCGGCGACGCTGGCATCGACCCAGATCGCGCACTTGCCGCTGTTGAATAGCGCCAGGGTTTCGTTGAAGCCGTTGCTGGAAACGCCCGGCGGGCCGTAGTTCTTCAGGGTGTTGACGTAATAGTTGGCCGCCGCCGTCCACTCGGGGCTGGTCAGCTCGGGCTTCCACTGCTCGTCGAACCAGCGTGCGCCAAAGGCATTGGCCATGGTGCTCAGCAGCGCGATGTTCTCACCCCAACCGGCCTTGCCGCGCAGGCACATGCCGTATTGGCCCTGGTCTTTAGCCGTGAGTTTGGCGGCGAACTCGCCGAGCTGGCTCCAGGTCGGGTGCGCGGGCATGCTCAGGCCGGCCTGCTTGAACAGGTCGGTGCGGTAGTAGGTGACCGTGCTTTCGCCGTAGAACGGCAAGGCATACAGGGTGTTATTGACCGACAGGCCCTGGCGCACCGAGGGGAAGATATCGTCCGCATCGTAATCGGCCGGCAACTGGGTCAGCGGTTCGAGCCAGTGCTTGGCGCCCCACAGCGGGGTCTCATAGGTGCCGATGGTGAGCACGTCGAACTGCCCGCCCTGGGTCGCAATATCGGTGGTCAGGCGTTGGCGCAGCACGTTTTCTTCCAGCACCACCCAGTTGAGCTTGATGTCGGGGTGCTGCTGCTCGAACACCTTGGACAGGCGTTGCATGCGGATCATGTCGCTGTTGTTGACCGTGGCGATGGTCACGGTGTCGGCGGCATGGCTGGGCATGGCCAGTGCCAGCGCGCAAAGCAGGAATGACGCTTGCGGGATCTTGTACATGGCGGTTTCCACCTGTTGTTTTTGTTGTTGAGGGCCGATTACAACAGCTTGTCCAGGCCCTCACAAACGCATGGCGGATGCTCGACCGGTACTTTTTTAACCGCTACCTCAGGATCAAAAAAGTATCAGTACAGGGCGAAACCGGGGGTAGCGCGAGGGTTGCCAACCCGCGTATTTTGAAGCGATTACACCAATAAAAGAGGCATCACCATGCCCATCAGCCGCGCCCAGCTGTTCGAACACCGCCCCGCCGAACTCGAAGTGATCCTGCCCGAGCCCGAGCATTGTTTTCGTTGGTTCGAACATGACTACCCCTTCGAACTGGCGCGCTGGAACCACCACCCCGAGTTCGAAATCCACCTGATTCGCCAAGGCTGCGGCAAGTTGGTGGCGGGCGACTACATCGGCGCGTTCGGCGCCGGGCACGTCGCGCTGATCGGTCCCGACCTGCCCCACGACTGGATCGGCGAACTGGCCCCCGGCGACTACCTGCACGGTCGCGATGTGGTGCTGCAATTCGACGGTGCCGCCCTCCTCGCCCTGCGTAAAACCCTGCCGGAACTCGGCGACTTGCAGCCGCTGTTCGAACAGGCCCGGCGCGGCCTGGAATTCAGCGGTGCTACGGCGCTGCAGGCCGCACGCCTGATGGAAGCCATCGGCAACGCCCACGGGCTGCAGCGGCTTATCCTGTTCCTGCAACTGCTCGACACCCTGAAAAACGCCGCACCGACGCAGGTAAAGGCCCTCGCCAGCCCTTGCTACGCACCGACCCTGGATGCGCGCAGTGCCGAACGCATCAACAAAGCCTTCGACTACTTGATGCGCGAACTCACCGGTGATTTGCGCCTGTCGGTGATCGCGCAACAGCTGGAGATGAGCGAACCGGGCTTCTCGCGCTTCTTCAAACGCAACACCGGCCACGGGTTTATCGACCTGATGCGCAAGTTTCGCGTGCAGCGCGCCTGCCGGCTGTTGCTGCAAAGCGAGATGTCGGTGGCGGATATCTGCTTTGAAGTGGGCTACGCCAACCTGTCCAATTTCAACCGGCATTTTCGGATCGAGATGAACCAGACGCCGAGCGAATATCGGCGGGAAACCGCAATGCACCTGTTCAAGCGCATCGAAAAAATGACACCCAGTCAATTCTGACCAAAAGGTCGATTAATCACGTCTTTTTTCAATCCGATCAACCGATTGAGCAAAGTTGGTACGCCGCGTGCAAACGTTTGCGGAACGAACTTGACGACCAAGTTCACCTCTACCCGAAGAAACGGGTTCAAACCGCGTACGAATAGGGATTTTCAATGCACCCCACCTCAAGGCGTCCTGCTTCCCTTGGTGTTTCCTTGCTACTGGCGGCCGTTACGGGAGTACTCAGTGCGCCCATTTTGGCGCAGCAAAAACCGCTCGATGACTCAGCACAGGGCGAAACGCTAAGCCCTGAGGCAAGCCCGACAACAAAAAAAGGCGTGTACTGGTCGGACTGGTTCAACCAGGACCTGACACTGATCGGCAGCAAAGACATCAGCTTCGGCCCCAAGCCCCAGGATGACGTGTACCTGGAATACGAATACTTCGGCCGCAAGGGGCCATTCGAGCTGTATGGCTATATTGATGTGCCGAAGATCCTCACCATCGGTAACAGTAATGACAAGGGCGTATGGGACCATGGATCGCCGGTGTTCATGGAGCACGAACCACGTATCTCCATCGACTACCTGGCGGGCCGCAGCCTGGCCATCGGGCCGTTCAAGGAATGGTACGTGGCGTTTGACTGGATCTACGACCATGGCAGCAACAAGGCCAACCGCGCCAACACCCTGTACAGCGGCCTCGGCACGGATATCGACACGCACTCGCGGGTCAACCTGTCGGCCAACTTCTACGGGCGTTACCAGTGGGAAAACTACGGCGCCAGCAATGAATATTCGTGGGACGGCTACCGTGCGCAAATGAAATACATCGTGCCCATCAGCAGCTTCGACAATGGCGCCTCGCTGACCTATATCGGCTTCACCAACTACGATTTCGGTTCCGACCTGCACAAGGACAACCCGGCGCGCACCGCCAACTCACTGGTGGCGACCAATGTGCTGCTGTACTCGTTTACCCACCTGCGCTTCACCCTGGTCGGTCGTTATTTTCATAACGGCGGTAACTGGGAGGATGGCAGTGAGTTGAATTTCGGCGAGGGCAACTTCCGCGCCCGCTCCGATGGCTGGGGTTATTACGCCGGCGTGGGCTATCAATTCTGATCAAGGAGCTATAAATGAAAGCGCTGACTCGTCTCTCGATGGCCGTGAGCCTGGCCCTGCTGCCCCATCTGGTGCTGGCTGCTACACCCGCGCCGATCAAACCCAAAGTGCTGCTGATCACCATGTTCGCCCCCGAGGCGCAAACCTGGATCGACCGCCTGGAACTCAAACAGGAAGTGCGCGTGCCGGGCCTGTCCGCCGAATACCCGGTGATTCGCTGCAACACCCAGGACGTGTGCCTGCTGGTGACCGGCATGGGCCAGACCAACGCCGCCGCGTCGACCCTGGCCCTGGCCTTGTCGCCCAAGTTCGACCTGCGCCAGAGTTACTTTCTGATCGCCGGGATTGCCGGGATCAACCCCAAGCATGGCACCATCGGCACTGCTGCCTGGGCGCATTACCTGGTGGAGTTCGGCACCCAGTGGGAGCTGGATTCGCGGGACGCCCCCAAGGACTGGCCGACCGGCTATATCGGGATCAACACCAAGGGTCCCAACGAAAAACCGCCGCTGGACTACAAGACCGAAGTGTTTGAGTTGAACCCCAAGCTGCAAGCCAAGGCGTTTGCTCTGTCGCACACGGTCGAGCTGACGGAGAGCAAGGAGTCCACCGCCTGGCGCAAACACTACCCCGCCGCCCCGGCCAATCAGCCGCCGCAAGTCACCCGTTGCGACACCCTGGCGGGTAACACCTGGTTCTCCGGCACGCGCCTGAGCGAGCGCGCCGAAGTCTGGACCAAGTTGCTCACCGACAACAAAGGCGAATACTGCACCACCCAGCAGGAAGACAACTCCACCTATGAAGCCCTGCTGCGCGCCAGCCGTGAGGGCCTGGTGGACATCCAGCGCCTGGCGGTGGTGCGGGCCGGTTCCGACTTCGACCGACCGTACCCCGGCTACAGCGAAGTCGACAACCTGCTCAAATACGCCGACCAGGGCGGGTTCGTACCGGCGCTGGAGAACCTGTACCGCACGGGCAACCCGCTGGTACAGGCGATTCTCAAGAACTGGTCGGCATGGGAAAAAGGCGTTCCCGAAGCCTGATAGAGATAACGGTTTCAGGGCAGGAAGATGATCTTGTCTGCACTGCCCCGGTTCACTTCTTCGTAGCACTGTACCCCGTCGGCCAGCGCCACTTCGCGCAGGCCGCCGGGCAGTGGCAGCAGCCCTTCATCAAAGAAGCGCCCGAACTGTTCCAGCATCACCGCGCACTGCTCGCAGTTGTAGAGCAACGAATTGATCCCTACCACCGAGCCGCCCTTGCGATACAACGCCAGGGCCGGCAACTGCACGTGGCCGTCCACCGGCGCGGCGATGATCGCGATACGCCCGAACGGCGCCAGGCCCGCCACGGCGGCCGGCAACCAGAAGCCCGTGGTGTCGAAGATCACATCCGCACCACCCTTGAACACGGCGTTTACCTGCGGGCCCAGTTCTTCCGGTTTGCCCAGGGCAATCGCGTCGAACCCCTGTGCCTGCAACACCTCGACCTGCTCCACCCGGCGCACCGCGGCCAGCACCTTGGCGCCACGAATTTTCGCCAACGCCAACGTCGCACTGCCTACGGCGCCATTGGCGCCAATCACCAGCAACCGCGTGCCTTTTGCAACACCGCTGCGCTCCAGCGCATCCCATGCGGTGGTGTATGGCACGCCCAGGCTGGCGGCCTGGGCAAAGCTCAAGTGAGTGGGTTTATGCGCCACGCCCTTGGCCGACACCGTGAGGTACTGCGCGTGGGAGCCGTCGGCGAAAAAACCCAGGTCGCGGCCGGTGCCCCAGACTTCCTGGCCGACCAGGTCCTGCGGGCCTTGCACGACCACACCGGCAAAGTCGCGGCCGGGAATGCGCGGCACCGTGGTGTAGGGGAAACGGCCGAGCAGGTTTTTCACGTCGCTGGGGTTGAGGCCGGCCGCCTTGACCTGCACCAGCACCTCACCGCGCGCCGGCACCGGGGTGGCGACGTCGACGAACCCCAGGGCGTTGATGTCGCCGGTGGTGCAAAACTGCAATGCTTTCATAAACGCAATCCATTCAGGGGAAAGAGGAACTCAGGACAACCAACCGCTGACCAGCTGCCGCCCCACGGGCCAGAGCTTTTCGCCCAGCAGCATGCCCATCAGCCCCACCAGCGCGATGGCCGGCGGCGCAGGCGAGCGGAAGTCCAGGGCGCCGTAGATCACGCCGACAAACAGGCCAATGGCGAGGGAAATCAGATAGTTCATGAGGTTGGCGCCTGACGGGTTGATGGGCCCAGTGTAGAGAGCCCATTGCTGAAGCATCGGCCAAGTGCTTCAGGATTTCGGCCAACCCCTCAGCCGAGGTAGTGCGAGGGCGCGACGCCCAGTTCACGCCGAAACATGTCGCTGAAGCTGCTGGGCGAGTACCCGAGAGAGCGCGCAATGCCGCTGACCGATTGGCCCTGGATCAACTCCGCCACCGCCGTGGCCAGTTGCACTTGCCGGCGCCATTCGGCAAAACCCATGCCCAGGTTATTCTGGAACAGCCGCGCCAAGGTGCGCACGCTGGCACCGGCCGCCTCGGCATGCTGCTCGAAAGGCACCTCCAGGGAGGGCGCCGCCATGACCGCCTGGCACGCGCTGACCAGACGCCGGTCGGCGTCCACCGGCATGGCGATGCGGATCTGCGAGCGGCGCGCCCGTTGCAGCTCCAGCAAGGCCAGGCCGACCACCGCCTCGTAATAGCCGGCGTCAGCGCTGTCGCCCTGCTCCACCAGCGTAACGATCAGCTCGCGCAGCAGCCCACCCACCTCGATCACCTGGACCTGGGTGTCCAGCGTCGCCGCCAACGCCGGGCGCAGGTAGATATTGCGCATCTGCAGATCCGACACCACGCGAATGCCATGCTCCACCCCCGGCGGCAGCCACACCGCACGCTGGGGCGGCACCACCAGGGCTTCACGCGGGGTCTCGACCCACATTACGCCGCTCATGGCATAGAGTAATTGGCCCCACTCGTGGCTATGCGGTTCCACGTACAGCCCACGGGGGTAGGTGCGCGCCAGCGGTTGAACGGGGACGGCGTGATCACTGAGGTCGGGGGGCGCAGCCAGGGCCATGGAGTGCACATCAAGCAGGGGTAAGCCGCCATGGTAATGACCACCGCTCGACAATCCGAGTGAATTTTTAGCGCCCGCAAGGATCACTTGCTTTACATCACCGGGGCTGAGGGGCCAATGAATAACGCCAAACTGTTTGTGATCGACTACACCCTGCATGGCGAGCCGAGGTCGTTCATCATCCGCCTGGAAAAGCTCGACACCGCACAAGCCTGGCATTGGGCCAGCTGTGACGCCGGCGTAGGCCGTATCGGGCGCTTCGCACGCGAGCAGGTGAAGCAGACCAGCCGCGAACAGGCCGAAAAGTTCGGCATCACCGATGTGCAATGGCGCCGCTCGGACGCGCGCGCTCAGGCTTGATCAGGGAGAAAAAACATGGCTTTACCGGCAACGGTCAATGGCAAGGCACGCATTGATTACACCCAGGACACCTTGTTCGGCCCATTGGCCAAGCATGTGGAATGCCACGTGAGCTTGCAGCATAAACCGGGGTGGCTGGTACTGAAGGTGTTCCAGCCGCTGCCGGATGATCTCCAGGCGGCGCAAACAGTGGTGTTTGCGCTGGAAGGCAAGAGGACCAGCGGCGTGGTGCGTGATCGCCAACGCCTGTCCGACCATAGCTTGCGCCTGGAGCTGGAAACCCAGTAGCCCATCCACCGACCATCAAATGTGGGAGCGGGCTCGCCCGCTCCCACCGTTTAAACGCGTTCAGCCTTTAGCCGATTTAGCGCACTCACAGCCCGTGGCCGCCGCGCAAGGCTCGCCATGGGCATGGTGCTCGGCACAGCCCTGGCAGCAATAGCCCTTGTCGTCCTTCATTACCGCATCAGCTCCCAACACACACTTGCAGTGTGGGCACGCACAGGTTTCATCGGGCATGGTCAGACTCCTTCTTCATGGTCGTCCCGGTGCAGCGAGCGCCGGCACCTTAACCAGTGACTGCGGCCCGCCGTCGATGGTTCAAACCATCAGTCGGTGCGCGTATTGCTGCGATACATAAACACCAATGCCAGTGCCAGACAGGCCATCGCCACGATACGGCTGCCCGAGAGTTCGATGGCCGGGTTGCCCAGCCAACCGAAGTTGTCGATCAGCATGCCCATGCCGAGTTGCCCGACGATTACCGCCACCGTGGCGACCGCCGTACCAACCACCGGCACCGCACCGACCATCACCATCATGTACACCACGCCGAACAGCGCGCCGGTCAGTTGCCATTTGGGCACCTGCAGCAAGCTCACGGCCTGGGCCGGTTCAAAGAAGAAAATCAGCAGCGCGGTCACGATCGCCCCGACCACAAAGGTCACCAAGCTGCTGCGCAACACGCCCACCGCCTGGCCCAGGCGACCATTGATCGCCGCCTGCACACTCAACACCGCACCCGCGGCGATCACCAGCACCAATAACAGAATCAGATTCATCGCCTTACCCTCGTGCAATCAGAACAAGTGCCGCCACAATCAGCGCCAGGGCAATCCAGCGCTCGCCATTCACACGTTTACGCGCGGTGCCGAACCAACCGAAATGGTCGATCAACACACTCTTGCCCACTTGGCCCGACAAGATCGCGATCATCGTCATCGCGATACCGATATGCGGCGTGGCCAGGGTCAGCACCACGACATACATCGGCCCCAGAAACCCGCCGATCAGCTGCCAGCGCGGCAGGTCGGTCAACGCCGGGCCCTTTTGCGGGCCGCTGAACAGCAGCAGCAAAAACAGAATCGCCGAGCCGACGCCAAAGATGCTCAAGGTCGCCCACAAGTGCCCTACCTGTGCACCCAGTGGCCCGAGCAAACCCGCCTCCACCGACAAGCCCATCCCCGCCAGGATCACCAGCGGCAGCAACAACAACCGTAGAAGGTTTTTTTTCGGCGTGGCCTGCGCCACACCCTCGATAGAACTTGCCTGCATACATCACCTGCGCTTCAAGAAAGGAAACATGGCGCGCATTATCCGGTGGCCGTGCTGTGCGATAAATGGGAGCATGCCTACAACACCTTTGCGCATTACGCACAACCCGGAGGCATGATGCAGGGCTTGAATGAGTTGAGTTTCAAGGCATTGCGCCTGTTTGTGGCGGTGCTGGACCATGGCAGTTTTTCCGAGGTGGCGCGCCGCGAAAGCCTGGCGCCCTCCTCTATTTCCCGGCAGATCCAGCTGATGGAACAGGCCCTCGGCCAGCAGTTGCTCTATCGCCACACCCGTGCGGTGAGCCCCACCGAGGCCGGGCGCTTGCTGGGGCGCCATGCACGCGTGATGCTGGAACAGCTGGAAGCTGCCGGCCAGGCCCTGCAGGAACAGGAAAGCGAACCCAGCGGCCTGGTGCGCATCAACGCGCCGATGGTGTTCGGCCAGCGCCACCTGTCACCGTGGCTCGGCGAGTTGTGCCGACGCTACCCCAAGCTGCAGCTGGATATCCAGCAAACCGACACCTACGTCGACCCCCTGCAAGACGGCACCGACCTGCTGTTTCGCATCGGCGTGCTCAATGACTCCGGTATGCAGGCGCGCATCTTCGCCCCGCAGCATTTTCGCATCGCCGCCAGCCCTGCCTACCTGGCCCTGCACGGCACCCCGCAACACCCTGACGAACTGATCAACCACCAATGCCTGGCCTATAAAGGCATCACCGGCCAGCAACGCTGGTTTTTCCGCAAGGGCCAGGACGACTGGCAGCCCTACAGCGTCAAGGGCCCGATCACCGGCAACCACGCCGACACCCTGACCCACGCCGCCGAACAGGGCCTGGGGCTGGTGGTGTTTCCGTCCTGGCTGATCGGCGAAGGCTTGCGCGCCGGCACCTTGCAGGCGGTGCTGACGGAGTACGAGGTAGCGACCACCCTGGAGCCGCAGCAGATTGCCGCGTTATGGCCGGGCAGCCGGCGGTTGTCGCTGAAGGTGCGCACGGTGATTGATTATTTTGTGGAGTGTTTTGGGGTGGTGCCGTATTGGGATCGGTGAGTGGCCACACCCATTGAGGAAATTGCCTTCCTTCAAAAGTAAGCCCGTTCTGATTTTACGGGCCAGTATTTCCGGACAGGGTGCACGCGTTCAAATTTCGGCGACTTCCAGTGTGCAGAGACACCATTCGCAGGGAACCCCAAACGCGTGGCCTGACCCATCGTTTAAAACACCCACTGCCCAATCAGCCACGCATTCGCCCCACTGATCACCGCAAACAGAAACCACGCCAGCACTCGCGTAGGCAGCCGATTGACGAACGGCCCCATCAGTTGCTTGTCACCCGTCATGCGGATCAGCGGGTACAGCGCAAACGGCAATTGCAGGCTGAGCACCACCTGGCTGAGGATCAGCAGCTTGCCAATCGCGTCGTCGCCCATCAGCCACACCCCGAGGAATGCCGGGATCAGCGCCAGCCCGCGGGTAATCAGACGGCGTTGCCAGCACGGGATACGCAGGTTGAGGTAGCCCTCCATGATTACCTGCCCGGCGATGGTGCCGGTAAAGGTCGAGCTTTGCCCGGAAGCCAGCAAGGCGATGCCGAACAGGATGCTGGCAAAAGCGCCGCCCACCAACGGGTCTAGCAGGTGATAGGCGTCCTGGATCTCCACCACCTCGGTGTGGCCGGTCTTGTGGAAGGCGGCGGCGGCCAGTACCAGGATCGCGGCATTGACCAGCAACGCCAGGGCCAGGGAGCCGATGGTGTCGATACGCGCCAGCTTGACCGCATCCTGTTTGCTGGCGAGGTCCTTGCCTATCAGCCGGGTTTGCACGATCGAACTGTGCAGGTAAAGGTTATGCGGCATCACCGTGGCGCCGAGGATACCAATCGCCAGGTACAACGGCGCGGCATCGCTGATGGCCGACCATGACGGGGTGAAGCCACTGAACACGTCGGGCCAGTAGGGTTTGATCAACACCAGTTCGATGAAAAAACACACGCCAATGGTCGCCACCAGCGCCAGCATGATCGCCTCCAGGCGACGGAAACCTCGGTTTTGCAGGGCCAGGATCAATAATGTATCGAAGGCGGTGATCACAATACCGGTGGTCAGCGACACCCCCAGCAGCAAGTGAAACGCCAGCGCGCAGCCGAGCACTTCGGCGAGGTCGGTGGCAATAATCGAGATTTCCGCGAGCACCCACTGGGTATTGGCGGAGCGCCGGCTGTAGCGCTCACGGCTCAGTTGCGCCAAATCCTTGCCGGTGGCGATACCCAGCCGCGAGCACAGGCACTGCACCGCCATCCCCGCCAGGCTGGCCAGCAACACCACGAACAACAAGCTGTAGCCGTAGCGCGAACCGGCTTCGATGGCCGTGGCCCAGTTGCCCGGGTCCATGTAGCCAATAGAGATCAGCAGCCCGGGGCCGGCGAACATGAGGGCGCGTTTGAAGAACGAAGCCTTGGGGTCAACGGCGACAGAGCCGGCCACTTCCGGCGGGCAGAACGGAGCGGTAGCAATTTTTGGCAGGCTGAATTTCACGCGGTATCCCAGGCAAACACACAAGACAAGGGCGCAGCTTATCAGTCGGACGCGACCGTGCGCATCACCGTGTCCCTGGGCAGGTCAAACGCTTCCACCACTTGCACCACCAAGTCCATTTCCTGGTTCAAGGCTTCGCGCTCCATACGCTCGCGAATCACCCCGACCACCAGCACCGCCAGGGTGGTGATCGAGTACGCCGGGCCGGAAAACGCCCGCACCCCGCTGACCAGCAGCATCGCGGCGGCCAACGCCTGGCCTACCACCGGGATCGCCGTCGCCGCACCACGGCGCAGGATAAACCCGGTCAACCCTGCCAACGCCGTACCGCTCAATGCAGTGGTGGCCGACCGGCCGACATCAAACCGTGTGAACAACCCCTGCTCTTTTTGTGCGGCGGCCTTGAGTTCGGCATCAAACACCTGCCGGTCGGCCTTGCTGAGCTTATCCTTGTACTGCTCGATCAGTTTTTCCGCGACCCGGGTTTCAAGGTCCGCCAGCGCCACGCTGGCCAGCGGCTCATCAAATTTGATCGCCAGGCGCTGCGCCACATCTTCGGCGAGCTGCCGGTAGCTCACGCCATGGCCGCGGGCCAGGTTCATAAAAGTGTCGCCGCCCATGCGTTGCAACTCAACGGCCAGCTTGAGCGGTTCACGCACCGTGGCGTCGATCGACGCGCTACGCTTTTGCGCGATCAATTCGGCCAGGAACTTCAACTCCTCCGGCCGCGCCTGCACCAGCGCCGGGAACAGGTCAGCGTCCTCTTCGGCAAAGCGCACCTCGCTGCTGCGCTGATCGGAGCGGATCAGACCGCGTCGCTCGTGCAGCAGATCGGTGTACTGCACCACGGTCTGCAATTGCGGCCAGTAGGCGGCATGGTCGAAGGTGGCCAGGTGCACATTGGTGACCTTGGCCTTCAGCGCCGGCGTGATCGGGATCGCATAACGGCCGATGCAGCGCTCGGTGTCCGGTTTCATCGCCAGGGCCCAATCCTTGCTGGAATGGCAGTTGATCACGCGCCCCTTGAGCGGCGCCGACACTTCATCCCAGGGGCTTGAGGTACAGATCGCGCCACCCATCAACAGCAGGTTGTCCAGCGGCAGTTCGCGGGCGGTCTCAGGGCTGGCCAGCAGGCTCTTGACCAGAATTCTTGCGCCCAGGGAATGCCCGATCAGGTTGATACGCCGCACCTGCAGCGCCTCGCCGTGCAGGTAACCGGCGAGCTCCGGCAGCAGGCTCCTGGCCACTTCGTCCACCCGAGCCTCGACACTTTTATAGTGGTCGAGAAAATAGGCAATCGCCTTGCCCACCCCCACCGTCGCTGCGCCAAGGCTACCGCCGCCGAGCATCGCGGCCATTACATCCTTGAAGGGAGCAAACAGGTTTTCCAGGAAATGCCCCGCCGGCCAGAACAGCATCAGGTTGGTCGAACCTTCGATACCCGCCAGTTGTTCCTTGAAGTGACCCAACTGTTGCCGGTTGAAGAACGCCGAATAACCGTGAACATAGAGATTGAGCACATCCCCTTGGGGCTCGCCACACAATACGAACGTGGGCTTGCGGGTGCGGTGCATTTCATCCCACTGGTGCTGCATGGGGCGGTGACTCCTGGTGAAGATGGACCGCGCTAGTAACAAAGGGTGAGATTCAACGCCGTACCGCTGTGGGAAAAGGCACCACATTGCCCTCCTCCCGCGGCCCCTTTCAGAACATCGACGCGGCCTTGGACTTGGCCAGGTAACGCGCCGGCGAATCCCCCAGGTTACGGCGAAACACCGAGGTGAAGGCACTGGAACTGCTGAAGCCCAGCTCGAACGCCACATCGGTGATGGACGAACCATGGCTGAGCCGCGCCGTGGCCTCCAGCAGGCAGACCTGCTGGCGCCAGGACACAAACGTCATGCCGGTGCACTCACGGAAGTTACGCGTGAAGGTGCGCCGGCTCATGCTGGACCAATCGGCCATCTCACCGATCGAGATTTTTTGCGTGGGCGACTCGAGAAAGCGCTGACAGGAACGAGCCAGGCGCGACTCGGAGGGCAGCGGCGCACTGAGGGGCAGCTCGGGCATGGCGCCGATTTCATCAATCAGCAGGGTCAGCACACAACAGTCCCTGACGCTGGGCGCAGCAGACGGCCCGATGGCCAGCGCCGCTTCCAGCAAATGGCGCAACAGCGGCGATACGCCAAACACCTGGCAGTGGTCCTGCAGCCCGGCGCGCTGGGCGGCATCGTCATCCAGGTAGGTGTTGAGCATCACCACGTCACCGCGCATATGCATCTCGTGCGCCACCCCGCCCGGCACCCAGATGGCCCGTTGCGGCGGCACCACCCAATTGCCCAGGTCGGTGAACATCTTCAGCGCGCCGGTGGAGGCATAGGCGAACTGCCCGCGACGGTGGGTATGCCGGGGAAACACCGTACCGGAGGCGTACTCGCGCAGCGTCACCACCGCTTCGGGGCTGTCGGGTTCATAGGGCGAAAAAGTGAAGGTCGGCGGCATGGCCCGATTTTGTCAAAGTATGACCTGACATAGCAAGCAGGCCATTTGCCCGCCACCTAGAATCGTTGCTCCCCAAGTTGGGTTTATTTCGAAGGGATATTCGGAAAATGAGCGTTAAAAACTACTTGGAAGTACACGTTGACGGCCCAGTGCTCATGGTGGGACTCAACCGCCCGCAGAAGCGCAACGCCATGTCGTTGGAGGTCATGCATGAACTGCGTGACACCTTCAGCAACCTGCCCGAAGGCATTGGCGCCGCCGTGCTCTACAGCACCAGCCAGCACTTCTGTACGGGGTTGGACCTGTCGGAAATCCGCGACCAGTCGGTGATCGACAACGTCCAGGCCTTTCGCGAATGGCACAAGACGTTCGAACTGATTCAGTTCGGCAAAGTGCCGGTGGTGGCCGCAATTACCGGTGCCGCCATCGGGGGCGGCCTGGAAATCGCCACGGCCTGCAGCCTGCGCGTGGTCGATGACAGCGCCTTCTTCTCACTGCCCGAAGCCATGCGCGGCTTATACGTGGGGGTTGGCGCCTCCGTGCGCTTCCCACGCATTGCCGGCATCGCCCTGATGACCGACATGATGCTCACCGGCCGCACCCTCTACGCCAAGGAAAGCTACGAGCGCGGCGTCGCCCAATACCTGGTCCCGGTCGGCCAGGCGGTGCTCAAGGCCACCGAATTGGCCCACAAGATCGCGGGCAACTTGCCCATGACCAACTACGCGGTAACCCACGTACTGCCGCGCATTGTGGATCAGAGCCAACAGGACGGCCTGATGACGGAAGCCTTGATCGCTGCGGTGGTGTCCTCCGACACCCGCACCCAGGATCGCCTGGCCGACTTCCTGGATCGCAAAAAGGACAAGATCCAGACCACGCCAGAGGTGGTGTAACTCCCGGTCGTGAACGTTGCCGAGCCTGTCTCGGTAAACCATGGATGGCCTTCACAACTCACTATCAACCCGGTGAAACCATGTTTCAGCACAGCACTCAAGACGATCTTTATCGCAGCAATGACGCAGCCGATGAACGACTGATCAAAATCGAACGCAGCTGGCACAAACGTGCACAGATCAAGCTCGATTCACAACGTCCGGATATCCAGCTTGACCTGCAGGCGCCGGACTTTCTCGAGGCCCTGTTACCTTTCGCCCATGACCCGCACTACCAGAACTACCCGCATGCCCTGAAGCTGTTGATCTTGTCGGCCGGATGGGTCATCTACAACCAGAAAACCATCGCCATCGAAACCGAGATCATCTGCCCATCCTGCATCGACCTGCTGCAGCTCGGCTCGCGCCTGAGTTCCGCCAGCGCCGCGACAATTTCCGAAACCCTGGCGGATGAGGCTTACCACACGCTGTTCTCGATCAACATGTGTGAACTGGCGATTACCCAGCGGGGCATGCGCATCAAATGGCCGGAGCTGGAATTGACCCGCCACCTGAGCCAGGCGCAGGCCACCATGTCCGAGGCGGACTTCAAGATCTACCGTCTGGCCTTCTCGCTGGTCTCGGAGACGTTTATCAGCGATTACCTGGCCGACCTCAGCGACGCGCCGCAGATCCAACCGGTGTTTCGTCACGTAGTCGCCCTGCACAAAAAGGACGAGCTGGTGCACAAGCACATCTTCCCGCTGTTCGTGCAGCAAGTGGTCGGCGACTTCACCGCGCAGCAAACCCTGTTGTTTACCCGTGGCATCGCCAACTCGATCCGGATTTTCCCGATGCGCGAGATTTCCGCGTGGCGAATCATCCTGCCCCAACTGCTTGAAGTCTTCGGCGACCGATCGTTGCTGCTGCCCACTCAATTTATCGAGACCGGCGAAGCGGACTACTCGGCCATGCCCGAGATCCTCAGCTCAATCGGCATACATCCCGCCTCGGTGCTGCCTGAGCTGCACGGAATACCGGAACCGGTGACCACCGTCTGAACCCAGCGTGCTGCTGACCAATACAAATTCAATAGAGTAATGTTTATGTGTGGATACATTGGCGTGTTTGCCAAACAACCTCGTGCGTTCAACCCGAACATGTTCGATGCCGCCCTGCGCGCCATCCATCATCGCGGCCCGGACAGCTCCAGCCAGTGGTTCGACCCCAAGGGCCAGGCGGCTTTCGGTTATGTACGCCTGGGCCTGGTCGGGCTGGGCAACGGCACGCAGCCGATCGTGGCCGACGAAGGCGATCTGGTGATGATGGTCAACGGCGAGTTCTATGACTACCAACGCATTCGCACGGAACTGGAGGGCGATGGTTGCCGCTTCAAGACCTCCTCCGACAGCGAGATCGCCATGCACCTGTACCGCCGCCACGGCGTACGCGGCCTCAAGCAACTGCGCGGCGAATTCACCATCCTGATTTTCGATCGCCTGCGCAAAAAGCTGTTTGCCGTACGTGACCGGGTGGGCGTCAAGCCGCTGTATTACACCGAACATGAAGGCGCGTGGTATTTCGCCTCGGAAATCAAAGCGCTGCTGGCAGCCGGTATCCCGGCGCAGTGGGACCACGAAGCCTACGCCAGCCGTGGCTTTATCCTGCGTGACCGCACAGTGTTCAACAATATTCGCAGCGTCAAGCCGGGCTGCTGGATCATCGCCGACGAAAGCGGCCTGCAGACCGAGCAGTATTGGGATTGGGACTTCCCCGACGCGCAAGCCAGCGAGCAACGCAGTGAAGCCGAGATGATCGACTCCCTGCGCAACACCATCGAAGAATCCGTACGCCTGCGCCTGCATGCCGATGTACCGGTGGGGGTGTGCCTCAGCGGCGGGCTGGATTCCTCGGCCATGCTCGGGATCGCCACCGAACTGACCGGCCAGCCGTTGCAGGCGTTCCACCTGTCCTTCGAAGGCGAGCAAGCCTACGACGAACGCCAGTACGCCGAAATCGCGGCCCGGCATAACCGCGCTCACCTCAATGTGTTGTCGGTGAACTCCTCCGATATGGCGGACAACTTTGAGAACGCCCTGTGGCACGCTGAAATGCCGTTCGCCAACGCCCACAGCGTCGCCAAGTATCTGCTGTGCAAGTTTGTGCAAAACCAAGGCATGCGTGCGGTGCTGACCGGTGAAGGCGCCGACGAAGTTTTCGGCGGCTACCCGCACTACCGCCGCGACATGGTGCTGTACAACCACGAGCATCAGGACCCGGCGGCCATCGCCGAACTCACCCGGCGCCTGCACGCCAGCGAAGAGCGCTACCTGCCCGGCGGCAAGAATGACGTGAAGTGGGTGCAGGACGAACTGGGCCACGGCGTGTCCTGGCTGCAGACTCAGTCCGCGTTGTTCGGCCCCTTGGCGCAGCTGTACACCGATGACTTCCGCGAACGTTTCTGTGATGTGGACGCCTATCGCCAGTTCTACGACCGCCTGAGCCCACGTGCGCTCAACGGCTGGGAGCCGGTCAACCGCTCGCTGTACATGGTGGCCAAATCCAGCCTGCCGAACGTGGTCCTCACGTCCTTGGGCGACCGCATGGAAATGGCCGGCAGCCTCGAAGGCCGTCCGCCGCTGCTGGACCACCAGGTCATTGAAGCCGCCTGCCGCTTGCCGGTGAACATGAAAGTGCGCGGCGCCACCGAGAAATACGCCCTGCGCGAAGCCATGCGCCCTTACGTGCCCCAGGCGGTACTGGATCGCAAGAAGCAGTACTTCCGCGCCCCACCGGCGTCGCAGAGCCCGCAATCTAAACTGTTCGAGATGGTCAACGACGTCTTGAGCGGGCCGGCTTTAAGCAATGTGCCGTTCTTCGACCCGCGTAAAGTGCGCGCCTTGCTGGCAACCTTGCCAAGCCTGTCGCCAGCCCAACGCGCATCGGCAGACAACCTGCTGATGGAAATTGCCGGGCTGTGCCTGATGCAAAAACGGTTCGCCCTGAACTGATTGCTGTGCGGCGCAACGCGATGGCGTTGCGCCGCCTGACCCAAGGAGGGTCCATGCTGAAAAAACATTTATCACTCGCCGTACTCGTCACCCTGGTTTGGGGGGTTAACTTCCCCATCACCAAGCTGGGCCTGCGCGCCATCGACCCCTTTGTACTCACCGGCATCCGTTTCGCCCTTGCCGCCTTGCCGTTGGTGTTTTTCATCAAACGTCCGGCCGTGAAGTTCAGCTACGTGGCCGCCTACGGTTTCATCTTCGGGCTGGGCATGTGGGGCGTGATCAACTACGGGATTCAGGTGGGCGTAAGCCCGGGAATTGCCTCATTGATCATTCAACTCAGCGTGTTTTTCACCATGGGCTGGGGTTTTGTACTGTTCAAGGAAAAAATCCGTGGCGCGCAGATGGTCGGCGCCGTGATGGCCCTGGTGGGTCTGGCGGGGATTATTTCCACTCAGCAAGGTAACCATGCGGTGCTGGGGGTCATGCTGATCGTCCTCAGCGCGGTGGCCTGGAGCGTGGGCAACGTGATCATCAAGAAATCCGGGGTCAAGGAGATCTTCTCGTTCATGGTATGGGCCAGCCTGATACCGCCGATCCCGCTGTTTCTCACCGCCTGGCTGATGCACGGCAGCGCCGCGTTCGAGGGCCTGCAAGCCAGCCTCGACCTCACGGCTGTGCTGTCGATCCTGTTCCAGGTGTACCTGGCCACACACTTCGCCTATTGGGGCTGGAACTCGCTGCTCAAGCTGTACCCGGTATCAACCGTGGCGCCGCTGTCATTGCTGATTCCGGTGTTCGGGATCACCAGTTCGATGCTGATTATCGGCGAGCGTATTTCCACGCCGAACCTGATTTCAATCGGGATCATCATCGCCGGGCTTGCGGTGGGGCTGTACCGAAAACCGGCGAACCTGGCGCCTTCGGGCCATGGCGCAGTGATGCGAGCGGAAAAATAGTCCCCTGTGAAACAGCCCGGCGCGTGGCCGGGCTGCTGCACAACACTTAACAGGCGAAGTTGTCGATCTTCACCTGGCCATCGGGAAAGGTCGCGATAATTTCCAACTCGCCGCCCATTGCACGCACATAGTCGCGCAACGTGCTGATGTACATGTCGGTGCGGCGCTCCATCTTGGAGACGGCCGCCTGATTGATATTCAATCGTTTGGCCAGGCTCTCCTGGCTCAACTGCCGAGCCTTGCGCAGCTCGTGCAGGGGCATTTCCTTGATGTGTTGCTGGAGCAGTTGCTCAGCCTCAGCACGCGCCTGCGGCGTCATGCGGGCTTGAAGCGCTGCGAATTTTTTAGCCATGGTTACGGCCCTCTTTACGCAATATTTCCAAATGCACGTCATACAGCTTTTCTGCCATGGGGACGTGCTCCTCATACCCTCGGTGTTGCCCGGTTTTGTCACCACCGATCAATAACAACGCACACCGGCGTGGATCGAAGGCGTACAACACCCGATAAGGCCGCCCCGCGTGCTGTATGCGCAATTCTCGCAAGTTGCCGTGCCGGGAGCCCTTGATGTCGCTGCTGTGGGGAAAGCCCAGACCCGGCCCTAAAAGCCCCAGCAGATCAACGCTGGCACACACCGAAACCTGCTCCTTTTCACCCAAATGTTCCCACCAGGCGCCGAATTCATCCGTGTATTCAATTTCCCAACTCATGCAAATATTCCACCCATGGAATATAAACTCAAGAGCCTGAAAACTAGTAGATAAACCGGATGAACTGCCACCCGCCGCCCTCGGGAAATTGTTTGTACATCCTTCCGGCGGCGCTCATTGCGCGACAGGCAATGCCTCCAGGCGCGCTCACACGCTGCAAAAACACAATTATCGAAATGTAAAAAGCGCTCTAATACCCACCTGTTGACTGGTTTTGAAGATCCTGGAGTTCGCAATGCCCCATGAAGGCAACCTGTTACAAGCAGCCGTGGTGTTCCTGCTCGCCGCCGTGCTGACTGTGCCCCTGGCCAAACGCCTGCAATTGGGCGCGGTACTCGGATATCTGTTCGCCGGTGTGATCATCGGCCCGTCGGTGCTGGGCCTGATCGGCAACCCGCAAAGCGTGGCGCAGTTCTCGGAACTTGGAGTGGTGTTGCTGCTGTTTATCATTGGCCTGGAACTGTCGCCCAAGCGTTTATGGGTGATGCGCAAGGCGGTGTTTGGTGTGGGCCTGGCCCAGGTGCTGCTGACCGGGCTGGTGATGGGGGTTGTGGCGCTGTGGCTGTTTGGCCACCCCTGGAACAGCGCGATTGTGCTGGGCCTGGGCCTCGCGCTGTCGTCTACCGCGTTTGGCCTGCAAAGCCTGGCCGAGCGCAAGGAGTTGAACCAGCCCCACGGGCGCCTGGCGTTTGCCATCCTGCTGTTCCAGGACATCGCCGCGATCCCGCTGATCGCCATGGTGCCGCTGCTGGCCGGCAGCGATCATCCCACCACCGAGGCCCAGGGCCTGCAGCATGTCTTGCAGATCCTCGGCAGTATCGCGGTGGTGATCATCGGCGGCCGCTACCTGCTGCGGCCGGTGTTTCGCATCGTCGCCAAGACCGGCCTGCGCGAAGTGTCCACCGCCACCGCCCTGCTGGTGGTGATCGGCACCGCCTGGTTGATGGAACTGGTGGGCGTGTCCATGGCCCTTGGCGCGTTCCTCGCCGGGTTGCTGCTGGCGGACTCGGAGTATCGCCACGAACTGGAATCCCAGATCGAGCCGTTCAAGGGCTTGCTGCTGGGGCTGTTCTTTATCAGCGTGGGCATGGGCGCCAACCTGAGCCTGCTGCTCAGTTCGCCGCTGATCGTGATCGGCCTGACCCTGCTGTTGATCGGTTTGAAGCTGCCGCTGCTGTACGCGGTCGGCCGATGGGTGGGCGACCTCAACCGCGAAAGCGCCCTGCGCCTGGGCGTGGTATTGGCGGCGGGCGGTGAGTTCGCCTTTGTGGTGTTCAAGATCGGCCGCGATCAGGGCCTGTTCGAGCCGCACCTTTACGACGTCCTGGTGCTGACCATCACCCTGTCCATGGCCGTGACGCCGCTGCTGCTGTTGGTGTGCCCGAAGCTGTTCAAGCCCAAGGTCAAACCGGTGGAAGTGCCCGAGGAATACCGCGCCATCCAAAGCGACGCGCCGCGTGTGGTGATCGCCGGCATGGGCCGTATGGGCCAGATCGTGGCGCGGATCCTGCGGGCGCAGAACATCTCGTTCATCGCCCTCGACACGTCGGTGGAAACCATCGAACTGACCCGCAGTTTCGGCGGCATGCCGGTGTTCTACGGGGACCCGCAGCGCCCGGAAATCCTGCACGCCGCCAAGGTCGACCAGGCGGAGTTCTTCGTGATCGCCATGGACGACCCGGAGATCAACATCAAGACTGCCGAGTTAGTGCGCAACCTCTACCCCCACATGAAAATCATCGCCCGCGCCCGTAACCGCCAGCACGTGCACCGCCTGGTGGACCTGGATGCCTCACCGATTCGCGAGACCTTCTACTCCAGCCTGGAAATGAGCCGCCGCACCCTGGTGGGCCTGGGGTTAAGCCAGGCCCAAGCGGATGCGCGCATCACCCGCTTCAAGAACCACGACCTGCAGGTACTCGCCGCGCAACACGCGGTGTACGACGATGCGGCCAAGGTGATGCAGACCGCACAGGAGGCCCGTGCAGAACTGGCACGGCTGTTTGAGATGGATCGGCTCGAGGAAGAGTCCGACAAGGTGTGAGGCTATGGATGAACGATATTGCGTTTTTTCTGACAGAATACGCCGCAATTTCGTTCATCACTGGAGCGCTTCATGGCCACTTTCACCAAGACCGCAGCCCTGCTGGCCCTTGTGCTTTGCGCTGGCTGCGCGTTCGCCGCCGCTAAGCCGGCCACGCAAACCATCTCCACCTTGGGCGGTAAGTTCAGCTTCAACCTGCCCAAAGCTTATGCCGCCGACACCCTGCCTGCCGGCAAGGCCGAAGATGGCACCGCCGATACCCAAGGCACGATGTACGCCAACCAAACCACGAAAAGTGTGGTGATTGTCGCCGAAACCGTGCGTAACGACGGGGTAACCATCAAGGACAACGACCCGCAGTTCCTCGACGGCGCCGTGGCGGGTTTCGTCAAGGACCAGAGCGCCGCCCTGCCCGATTTCAAGAAGTTGAACGAGAAAAAACTCACCTTCAAAGGGCTGGGTCTGCGCCAGGTGGACAGCACCGCCACCCAGGGCGGCGGCAAGACCTTGAACTCCACCTTCCTTGGCGGCTCGGGCAACCACTTGCTGGTGATCCAGGCGATCTCGCGAGCCGATGATGTGAAGGGCCATGCCGAGTTGGTGAAGCAGATTACCGGCGGCAAGTAATAACACCCAACCGCTGTGGGAGCTGGCTTGCCTGCGATTGCGATCTACCAGGCCCCCGCTCCAGTGGCCGATACTCGGCTATCGCAGGCAAGCCAGCTCCCACAGTGACGGCATTCACGGTGCCGATGTCAGTGCAGGCTTTTTTCCAGCCAGGCTTTCAAGTCTTGCACTTCTGCTTCGCTGACGGTGTGGTTCATCCCCGGGTAACCATGAAACGCCGGCGTGAGCCCCAATCCGCTCAGCACCTCATTCGCCCGCGTCGCCGACGCATATGGCAGCGCCTGGTCCAGCGTGCCGTGGCCGATAAAAATCGCCAGCTTGCTCAAGCGCTCGTCCGGCTTCAGCTCGGCCTTCAACACTGGCAACACACTGCCACTCAACGCCGCAATCCCGCGCACCAACCCAGGCTCACGCAACCCCACCTCGTAGGACATGATCGCCCCCTGGCTGAACCCCACCAGGAACACGCGATCAGGCTGAGTGTGGTATTTGGCGGTGGCCTGGGTCACAAAGTCTTCGATCAGCCTGGCGCTGCGTTGCAGGTCGGCCGTCTCACCATCGTAATCGCCGTTGCCGGGGGTCTTGGTAAACCAGCGATAACCATGGGGGTCGACCGGCATCGGCGCACGGGCCGACAGGTAGGTCCAGGTGGAGGGCAGCGCGTCTTTGATGCCGAACAGGTCTTGCTCGTTACTGCCGAACCCATGCAGGAAAATCACCAGCGGCTGATTGCGCGCATCACCCTGGGTTTGCTCCAGGTACGCCAGCGGCAAGTCGCTGTGCAGTGTCTCATCGGCATGGGCGGCACCGGCCACCAGTGCCAGCGCGAGGGCAAACAGTTTGAGCATGGGACATTACCTCAGGGTTTGCGCAATAAATAAGTGTCCATGATCCAGCCATTTTCCAGGCGCGCCGCCTTGCGCACCCGTTCGATCTGCTGCGCCACGTCGCCGACTTTGCCGCTGATAAGGATTTCGTCCGGCGTGCCCAGGTAGGCGCCCCAGTAGATATCCAGGTCCTTATCGGCCACCGTGCGGTAGGAGTCTTCGGCGTCGAGCATCACCACCAGGGTATCGGCATCACTCGCCTGCCCCGCCGCCAAGCGGCGCCCGGTAGTGATTTCAATGGACTTGCCGATGCGGTTCAACGGCAC
The DNA here is from genome assembly GCF_900591205.1 of Pseudomonas viridiflava. GTDB lineage: Bacteria > Pseudomonadota > Gammaproteobacteria > Pseudomonadales > Pseudomonadaceae > Aquipseudomonas. The sequence continues at coordinate 1,563 of NZ_UUPU01000062.1, read as the reverse complement.
TTTATGCTGGGCCGCCAGGGCCTGCACGCTGGTGATGCCGGGGATCACTTCGAACTCAAAGGTGCAGCGGCCGCTGGCCAGAATCGCCTGCAGGATACGAATGGTGCTGTCGTACAGCGCAGGGTCGCCCCAGGCCAGGAAAGCGCCGACTTCACCGTCAGCCATTTCCTGGTTGATCATGCGTTCAAACGTGTGTTGCTTGTCGCGGTTGAGGTCCTGCACGGCCGTCGTGTAGTCGATTTCACCGCGCACCCGCTCGGGGCAATCGGCCTCGACAAAGCGGTAGCCGGGCTCGGTGATGTAGGTCTCGCAGATCTCGCGGCGCAGGTCGATCAGCTTGTCCTTGCTCTGGCCCTTGTCCATCAGGAAAAACACGTCGGTGCGGTTCAGCGCCTTCACGGCCTGCATCGTGATGTAGTCAGGGTTGCCGGCGCCAATGCCGATGATCAGGATGCGTTTCATGGGTTGCTCTCATTGCGGGGCGTGGATTTTGCCATGTTCACGGGCTCAGGCGTGAGTTTCCAGGCGCAGGCGCCATACATCGTTGAAGCGCAACTCGGTGGCGGACAATGGCTCTACGTCGATCAGGTAGAACATCGAGATGGGGAACTGCATGACATACAGCATCGCGGCGCGGATCACAAAGGGATGGGTGATTGCCACCACATGGCCGGGTTGGGTTTCGAGCGATTGCATCCACAGCCCTACCCGCGCGCAGACATCATCCACCGACTCGCCGCCATGGGGTGCACTGGCGTTATCGGTGAGCCACGCTATCAACTCGTCCTGGTTCAACGCGCCGACGTCCTGGCCTTTCCAGTGGCCGAAATCCCCGTCGCGCAGGGCGTCATTGATGACCGCATCCGTGCCGAACAGTCCCGCCGTCTGCCGTGCTCGTGCCTCGGGCCCGCAGAGTAAACGTCGGCCTTTCTTGTAGCGCCCGGCCAAGGAGAGCGCGGCGGTTTGCCAGTCCATCGCCACTGATTCGTCATCGGGAAACCGCCCGTGTTTTTGCATGGGGGTCACGGCATGGCAGATAAGGGTCAAACGGGTGGCCTGCATCAGTAGTTCACTCTGTTTCGGCACACAGTCTGCGTAGACTGGCAAAGTTATTTCGATATGTTACTGCGAACATTAAACAGGAAGCCGGTTCAATGCCTGCGCGGTCGCGCTACTGTATTCGGCCCTGCCGCCGTAAGCCAGACCGTGTTTCAGGACCATCACTGTCCATTTTGGGACGCGTCATGCCTGAAGGTTCTTATGGCTAACACTGCTGTAATCCATTCTGATGTCTATGGACCCACGATTTCCCTGGGCGATCTGCTTGGTCGGCGCCGAGCGTGGCGCTGGCTGGCTTTGTTGGGTCAGCCTCGGGCTCGGTTTAGTTCCTGATAGTTGGGTGGGGTGTATATCCGTTGCTGTGGTAACGGCTGGTGTGGGTTCCGCCCTTACGGCGGGTCACTTTCGAAAAGCGCGAAAGTAACCAAAGCGCTCTTGCCCCACCACTCGGCACCTCGCCTCCGGCTCGGTGTGCCCGCACGCAGACTTGAATCCGTGGGCCGC
>NZ_UUPU01000010.1 GCF_900591205.1 Pseudomonas viridiflava | reverse complement strand
CTTGAATCCGTGGGCCGCCGCGATGGGCCATCCTTGGCCCAGCGCGGCTAACCCGGCGTCCTGCCGGGTTACCCACGGATTCAAGCCTGCGTTCGGCCAGCGTGATTGACGGGGCGCCTCAGATCAAGATCACGATCAAAAGCGCACAAGATCGCTGACTTCGTCAGCGCAAAGGATGTAAGGGCCACGGCAAAAACAAAGCAAAGCGAGGCGGCCTGACAGCCGACCTGAGCATTGAAGCCTTCCTCGGTTTAAATGTGGGAGCTGGCTTGCCTGCGATACAGGCAACTCGGTACATCGGGCACACCGAGTTGATGCCATCGCAGGCAAGCCAGCTCCCACAGAAAAGCACACCCCACTGCGCACGCGGATCCGCTCTTGATCTACACCACTCAGGTCGGCTACCAGGCCGCCGTGCTCTGCTTTTGATCTTGATCTAGGCGCCCCATTAACCACGCTGGCCGCACGCGGGCTTGAATCCGTGGGTAACCCGGCAGGACGCCGGGTTAGCCGCGCTGGGCCATGGATGGCCCATCGCGGCGGCCCACGGATTCAAGTCTGCGTGCGGGCACACCGAGCC
>NZ_UUPU01000020.1 GCF_900591205.1 Pseudomonas viridiflava | reverse complement strand
TCTAGGCGCCCCATTAACCACGCTGGCCGCACGCAGGCTTGAATCCGTGGGTAACCCGGCAGGACGCCGGGTTAGCCGCGCTGGGCCAAGGATGGCCCATCGCGGCGGCCCACGGATTCAAGTCTGCGTGCGGGCACACCGAAGCGTGAGCGAGGTGCCGAGTGGTGGGGCAAGAGCGCTTTGGTTACTTTCGCGCTTTTCGAAAGTGACCCGCTGTAAAAGCGGAACCATAGGCCGCCGTTACCCAAATAACGGATACACACCACATCAATACCCGCGAACCCGGTCCACCTCACCCACCATCCCCTCACCCCGTTCAAACCGTCGAATATTCTCCAACAACACCCCAAACGCACTCTCCGGCTGCGTCATCGCCGCAATATGCGGCGTCAACACCACCTGCGGATGCCCCCAAAACGGATGATCCGCCGCCGCCGGCTCCTCCCTCAGCACATCCAGCACCGCCCCGCTCAATTGCCCACTCTCCAGCGCCGATAACAAATCCTCTTCAACCAAATGCCCCCCGCGCCCCATGTTGATCAGCGCCGCTCCCCGTGGCAGTTGCGCAAACAGCCGCCGATCCAGAATCCCCTGGGTCTGCTCGGTCAACGGCAACACACACAAAAGAATGTCGCACTGGCCAAGAAACGCCGCCAGTTGCGCCTCTCCGGCATAACACTCCACGCCCGACACGTGGTGCGCACTGCGCGCCCACCCCGACAACGCAAACCCCAACGGCGCCAGGGTCGCCAGAATCTGCTGCGCCTGCGCACCCAACCCCATCACCCCCACGCGTCGGTTCGCGGCAGGCTGCAACAGGTGCGCCTGCCAACAGCGCGCAACCTGCTGCTGGCGGTAGCGCAGCATGTCTCGGTGCAGGCTGAGCACCGCCCAACTGGCGTATTCGCACATGCCACGCGTGATGCCCGGATCCAGCAGACGCACCACCGGCAAGCCCACCGGCAGGCGGTCCAGGTCCAGTTGGTCGACCCCTGCCGACAACGCAAACAACACCTTCAGGTTGGGCAGCACCTGCGCCAGGTCCTGCGGCGCTTGCCAGGCGGCCAGGTATTGGACCTCTTCGGGGTTGCCGATGTCTGGCCAGGCGCGCCATTCGATATCCGGGGCGTGTTCGGCAAACAGCGCCTGCCAATGTTGGCCGCGCACCGGGTCAGCTTTGTAGAGCAAGGCCATGGGCATTTCCTGCAGGATTTAGGTAACGCTCATCATCCCCCAAGCCCGGCGCAGGATCTGTTGAAACGCAGGGCCAAAACAGTTGATCCGAATTTCTCACGGGGCAAGTTCGGCGTAGTCCGTTTTGCGCAGGCCGTAATCTGGACAACATCGCAACCACCTTCCGGTTGCCGGACTCACGATGGGAAATGCCATGAATAGCAAAGTCGACGAAACCCCTCATTTGCTCCGTCAGCGCGAGCAGTTCGTGCCCCGTGGGCTGGTTACCGCGCACCCGTTGGTGATCGACCGTGCCCAGGGCGCCGAATTGTGGGACGTGGATGGCAAGCGTTACCTGGACTTCGTTGGTGGCATCGGCGTGCTCAATATTGGCCACAACCATCCCAAAGTGGTTGCGGCCGTGCAGGCCCAATTGCAGAAGGTGTCCCACGCCTGCTTCCAGGTCGTGGCCTACCAGCCTTACCTCGACCTGGCACAGCGCCTGTGTGAAATGATCGGTGGGCAGGCGGCGTATAAAGCGGCGTTTTTCACCTCAGGCGCCGAGGCGGTGGAAAATGCCGTGAAGATCGCCCGGGCCCACACCAATCGTTCGGCGGTGATTGCCTTTCGGGGCGGTTTCCACGGCCGCACTTTGCTCGGCACCACGCTCACTGGCATGAGCCAACCCTACAAACAGAACTTCGGGCCGTTCGCGCCGGAGGTGTTCCACACCCCGTACCCGAACGCCTATCGCGGGGTGACCAGCGAGGTCGCGCTCAAGGCGCTGGATGAATTGCTGGCGACCCAGGTTGCGCCGGAGCGGGTGGCCGCGATCATCATCGAGCCGGTGCAGGGCGATGGCGGTTTCCTCACCGCACCGCCCGAGTTTCTCCAGGCATTGCGCGCATTGGCCGACAAGCACGGCATTGTGTTGATTCTGGATGAGATCCAGACCGGTTTCGGTCGCACCGGCACCTGGTTCGGTTTCCAGCACGCGGGCATCCAGCCCGACCTGGTCACTGTGGCCAAGAGCCTGGCCGGCGGCTTGCCGTTGTCCGGCGTGGTCGGCAAGGCGCACATCATGGACGCGCCGCTGCCCGGCGGGCTGGGAGGCACCTACGGCGGCAATGCGCTGGCGTGCGCGGCAGCGCTGGCGGTGATCGAGGCGTTTGAGCAGGAGCAGTTGCTGGCGCGCAGCCAAGTGCTGGGCGAACGCCTGCGCCAGGGTTTGCTCGGTTTGCAGGCGCGCTACTCGCGCATCGGCGATGTGCGTGGCACCGGCTTTATGCTGGCGATGGAACTGATCCGCAATGATTCGGAGCGCACCCCGGATGCCGACCTCAATCAACGGGTGATTGATGAAGCCCGGGCCGGTGGGTTGCTGGTGATCAAGTGCGGGGTGCATCGCAATGTGCTGCGCTTCCTCGCACCGCTGGTGGCCACCGAAGCCCAGGTCGACGAAGCGCTGAAAATCCTCGACGGCGCCTTGGCACGGGTCTTGAACTGAGGCTGTGCCTGCTACGGGCCAACTGCATCATTGGAGGCTTGACCCCACATGGGACTGACAGATTATCGGGCGTTGCTGATTGATTGCGATGAAGTGCTGGTGGACCGCGATTCCGGGGTGTGGGCGGCGTTGCAGCCGCTGCTCGACAGCCGTGGCGGGCAGCCGGCCAAGGATCAGGTGCTGGCGGAATTCAACGCGCAGGTCGCCAAGCTCTACCCGCGCTTCGCCGAGCTGGGCTTCAGTGGCGTGTTGTGTTTCGCCCATCGCCAACTGGCCGAGAGCTGGGGGCTGCACGCCAGTTGGGAGGAGGGCATGAGCTTTGCCCGTTCGGCGGGCAATTGGTCGTTGTTCGAGGACGCGCCGGGGGCGATGCTGTACCTGCGCAAGTTCTATCGACTGTTGGTGCGCGGTGACCGCGACGCCGTGGATCGCGGGGTGTTGTGCGAACGTTTGGGGATTGCACCGGAAGATTTCATTTCCCTGGATGAAGACCCGCAATGGCTCACGGACCAGGGCGAGCAACTGCAACCGGTGCTGCACGTGACGCGACCGTCGGTCGGCGCACACGCGGCGCTGGACCGCTGTTTGATCGGCCGCCACAGGGGCCGGCAGCCTTTGCCGTGTGCGGCGGATTACTGCATCAACAGCATGGCGGATCTGGTGGCACAGCATCAGCTGTCTTTACGGCGCTGATTTTGCTAGAAGATTGTCTTACAAATGGCAGTCAAGAGGTACGCAATGGAAGGGCTAGTAAAGCTGGACCGGATCGACATCAGCATTCTGGTTGAACTGCAAAAGGACGGCCGGATGACCAATGTCAGCCTCGCCGACGCCGTGGGCTTGTCTGCCAGCCCGTGCCTGCAGCGGGTCAAGCGGCTGGAGTCGGCCGGGTATATCTCCAGCTACAAGGCGCACTTGAACCTGGCCAAGATCACCGATTCGGTCACGGTGTTTACCGAGATCACCCTCAGCGACCACAAGCGCGAAGACTTCGCCAAGTTTGAATCCAATATCCGCTTGGTGGATGAAGTGCTCGAATGCCACCTGATCAGCGGTGGTTACGATTACCTGGTGCGTTTTATGACGCGCAGCATTCAGCATTACCAGGAGGTTGTTGAAAGTTTGCTGGACAAGAATATCGGCATTTCCAAGTACTTCAGCTATATCGTGATCAAGTCGCCGGTGCTCAAGGATGGTGTGCCGTTGCGCAAGTTGCTGCGGCACTGAAATCGCTGCCTGGCTTGAGTGTGAACTCATTCAAAGGTGGGAACTGGCTTGCCTGCGATAGCGGTTTGATTGCCGACGATTAGTTGGCTCATGTAACGCGGTAAAAATGTGGGAGCGGGCTTGCTCGCGAAAGCGGCCTCCGGAGTGAACAGGAAGGTGGGTTGGAATGGGGGCATATCCGTGGCTGCGGTAACGGCGGCTTATGGTTGCGCTCTTACAGCGGGTCACTTTTTTACAAACGCCTAAAAAAGTAACCAAAAAACGCTTGCCCCACCACTCGGTGCCTCGCCCAGGCTCGGCATGCCCGCACGCAGGCTTGAATCCGTGGGCCGCCGCGATGGGCCATCCTTGGCCCAGCGCGGCTAACCCGGCGTCCTGCCGGGTTGCCCACGGATTCAAGCCTGCGTTCGGCCAGCGTGGTTAATGGGGCGTTTGAGATCAAGGTCAAAAACAGTGCAAAGCAAAGCAAACGCTAAGCGAACCGGAACGAGGCGCCGTACGCGGAGCTTGGCAGGCGGTCACTGTGGTCGGCGCTCAGGCGTGAACGCAGCGTGCCGCTTTGTGCGGTGGTGCGGTAGAGGCCGCGCTTTTGCAACGCCGGGATCACCAATTCGACAAAGTCATTCAGCGAGCCTGGGCTGATCAGTGGGTTGAGCATATAGCCGCTGGTGCCGGAAATACGTGCGTGTTCCTCGATCTTGTCGGCGATCTGTTCCGGGGTGCCGACCAGGATCAGGTCGCTGCCACGCGTCACGTTGGCAAAGCGTTGGCGCACCTCACCGGCGGTCAGCGGTTTGCCGCTGCCGTCGGGTTTCATCACGTAGGAGGTCATGCCTTCGGTGTGGGTCGAGAGTGCTTCGTTGTCGGCGTAGCGGCTGATGTCGATGCCGGTGTCGCCGGCGTAGCTCACCAGTTGCGCTTGCAGGTGGTAGTTGCTTTGCAGGGTGTCGTATTTTTTCTGCGCCTCGATGGCGGTGGGCGCGGTGACGATGCGCAGCACGGTCAGCGACTTCACATCCGCAGCCTGGCGGCCACGGGCCTCGGCCTGGCGCCAGATGTCTTCGAGGCCCTGGCGGATTTCCAGCGGGTTGGATTTGGCGATAAATACCAGCTCCGCATGCTTGGCCGCGAACTGCCGCCCGCGCGCCGACCAGCCCGCCTGGATCAGCAACGGCGTACGCTGCGGCGATGGCGACGTGAGGTGCGGCCCGGCCACTCGGTAATGCTCACCCGCATGCAGGATCGGCCGCACCCGCGAACCGTCGGCGTAGGTGTGCGTCAGCTTGTCGGCGCGTACCGCGTCATCGGCCCAGCTGCCTTCCCAGAGCTTGTAGACCACGTCAAGAAACTCCTCGGCGCGTTCGTAGCGGTCATCGTGCTTGATCATCTGCTCCAGGCCGAAATTGCGTGCGGCGCTGGACAGGTACGAGGTGACGATGTTCCAGCCGATGCGCCCGTCCGACAGATGATCCAGGGTGCTGAAGCGCCGGGCATGGGTAAACGGGTGCTCGTAGGTGGTGGTGACGGTGACGCCGAAGGCGAGCTTTTCGGTGAGGGCCACCAGGGCTGGAATGAGGGTCAGCGGGTCATTGGCGGGGGCTTCCACCGCCCATTTCAAGGCCGCGGCTTCGTTGCCGCCGAACACATCGTAAAAACCCAGTACGTCACCGAAAAACATCAGGTCGAGGTTGGCCTCATCCGCCGTGCGGGCCAGGTTCGACCAGTATTTGAGGGTGTTGATGCCCAGGCGCTCGTCGGCGGGGTGGGTCCATAGGCTGGGCGCGCCGCCGCAGCCGACACTGGCTTGTTCGTAGAGGCCGAATAACAGCGGGGTAGGATCGGACATGGTGCTTCCTGCAAGTAAAAAAACTGGGGCGACAGACTATCGCCCGTGGAGATAAGCCTTGCCGTAGTGCCGTTCCAACCGGGCCTGGATCAATTCCAGGCCGATGGAGAGCAGCCAGTAGATAACGGCGGCGGTGGTGAGCATTTCTATGTAGCGGTAAGACGAGCGGCCATAGGATTGTGCGAGAAACATCACTTCCCACACGCCCATCACCGAGACGAGCGAGGAGTCCTTGAGCATCGAGATGAACTGGCTGGTGGTCGGCGGAATAATCGTGCGCATGGCCTGGGGCAGCACGATCTGCCAGAACGTCACCGCCCGGCCCATGCCCAGCGCGGCCGCAGCGTTACGTTGGCCCTGGGACACGCCGAGGATGCCGGCGCGGAAAATCTCGCTCAGGTACGCGCCATAGTTCAACGACAACGCGATGATCCCGGCACTGATGGCGCCCGGCACCACGCCCAGTTGCGGCAGGCCGAGGTAGATCAACAGAATCTGGATCAACAGCGGCGTGCCGCGAAAGAACGAGGCGTAGAAGCTGGCGATGCCGAACGCCACCGCGCTGTCCGACAACCGCGCCAGGGCGGTGGCGAAGCCCAGGGCCACCGACAGCCAGATCGAGCAGAAACACAAGAACAGCGTCAGCGCCGCGCCCTGCAGAAAGCCCTGGGGTGAGAGGTGCAGCCCAACCAGGTTCTGCCACTTGTCGGCGACGATGGCGAATTTGAGGTCGAAGCTTAAGAACATCCCGGCGAACAGGCACAACATCACGGCCCAGGTCAGCCACAGGCGCACTTTGAACGACAGCAGCTTGCGCTTGACCGGCGGCGGTTTCACCACGGCCGGTGGGGTGGGGAAGACACTCATTGGGTGATGTCTGAGCCGATCCACTTCTGCGAGATCTTCGCCAGGGTGCCGTCGCTTTTCAGCTCGGCCAGGACCTGAGTCAGCTTGGCATCCCACTGCGGGTCGCCTTTTTCGGTGGCGACCACGTTGGGTTCGGCGTACAGCACATCGCCGGTGATCTTGAAGCGCGGGTCGTGGTCGATGCGTTCCTTGGCGGTTACCAGGTTGGTGACCATGGCATCCAGGCGCTTGCCGGTGCCGAGCGCGAGGTCCTGGAAGGCGATGGTTTCGTTGTCATAGGGCACCGCCTGCACAGCCTTGAACGGGTAGTCGATGGGTTTGCTCGCGCCTTCGATCACCAGGTCCTTGGCCAGGTAGGCTTCGTAGGTGGAGGCACTGCCCACGCCGACTTTTTTACCGCTGAGGTCCGTTGCTGATTTGATCGAGTCGTCACTGGCATTCACCACCACCACGGCAGGCGAGGCGTAGTACTCGAACGGGAAGTTGAACACCTGGCCACGGGCGGCGCTTGGGGTCATGGAGCAGATGCACACGTCATAACGGCCGTTCCAGCGGCCAGCGGCGATGACTTCCCAGGACGGGGTTTCCAGTTTCAACTTCACGCCGAGTTTGGCGGCCACGGCCTTGGTCACGTCCACGTCAAAACCATCCAGCTGGTTTTGTTCGTTGAGGAACGAGAAGGGTGGGTAGTTCTCCATCAACACACCGACCAGTTGCTTGGATTGGGTGATGCGGTCCAGGGTTTGCCCGGCGAACACGGCCGGGCTGGCCAGTAGGATAGTAAGGCTGAGGGAGGTGGCAGTGCGTACGTTCATAAAAAGCATCCAAGCGAGTTTTTTATATTTAAACGCGATAAATGCTTTCTGTTTAATGATTTAAAGTGCTGTCGAGTGCGCTTTCAGTTATATGTTTTGCGGTTATTCCTGCAGGTCGAGTGCACGTTGTTTGAGCTGGCGTTTTTGCTCGAACGGCAGCTTTTCATTGTCCGCGTACGGCGCGCTGTACCAGTTGCCATAGGTCGGGTTGGGTAGCAAAAACCAGCGTTGGCCCAGCCAGTTCACATAGGGTTCGACCGCCTTGCGCTGGGCCGCGAGGCTGTTGTGGTCGGCCTGTACGAAGTCCCCCAGCGAGTCGCCCGCCATCAACAGCACGCGGGCGTGGCCGGCGACCCACTGGCGGCGGCAGGTTTTGCCGTAGCCGGCGCTTTCACAGTGGCCGGTGGGCGTGCTGGCGGCGAGCACTTGTTCACTGCTCTCAACCGGAAAACCGCGCAGGCGCAGGTTTTTCACCGTGGCCGCGACCTGGCTGTGTTCGCGGTTGGTGAGGTAGTAAACCTTGATGCCTTTTTGCTCGGCTGCTTGCAGGAACGCCACCGCACCGGGCAGCGCCTGGGCCTTGGCCTGGTCGACCCAGGTGTTCCAGCGGTCGTAGGAATAGATTTGGTTGTTGACCACATCGCGCGCGTTGAGCGGCACGTTGTCCAGCAGGGTTTCGTCGATGTCGACCACCACCGCCGGCGGCAGGCCGCTGAGGTTGCGCGCCGGGAAGGGCAGTGCGTCCCAGTTGGGATCGGCCAGGGCCACGTCGAGCTGGCGGGTGGCGTTGGCGAATAACTGGCGGTAGATCAGTTCATGCTCGATGGAGGTTTGGGTCCAGAGCACGGCGTCGAGTTGGTCGTTGGCCGGCGGGGTTTGCTGGCAGCCGACCAGCACCGAGGACAGCAGGCAAACGCTGGCGAAGATCAGCTGGCGCATGGGTAACTCTCGAAAAGGGCAGGGGCAGCACCATAGCTTAACTGCCTGCTGGGTTTCACCACGTTGCGAAATGTTTCGACGAATACGAACTGATGTAGTTGTGAATACTTGTCATCTAGCGCCAGCCTCGTCATGGACGATCTTCGGATAGATCGTGCCAATGGCGTAAAAGGTTCGAGCCGAGTTCCAGGCGGTAGGCCAACCACTCGTCCGACGCCTTATGGATTTGTTGAACATCCGTTTATGGGCTCCAGCCAAACACATCACGGCGGCTGAATACAGTCCGCCCTGGCTGTCTATAAAAAATACTGACCGTGAAAAAGCGTGCCGTGCGGAGAGACACCTGATGAGCGACCTACCTGCAGTCAATCCAGTGATTAACCCGTTACCCTTTGAACCTTCATTCGAACAAATCCCCGACGATGAAGCGCAGACCAGTAAAGCGCTGGCCGAGGCCCTTCACGGCATCATGCAAACCACCTTTCGCGACAGTGGGCACGCCACGCGCAGTGTGCATGCCAAAGCCCACGGCTTGCTGCGCGGGCACCTGACCGTGCTGGATAACCTGCCGGCAGAACTGGCCCAGGGCGCCTTCGCCAAGTCGGTGCGGTTGCCTGTGTTCATGCGCTTTTCGACCAACCCCGGCGATATCCTTGACGACAAGGTTTCGACGCCACGCGGGTTGGCAATCAAAGTGGTGGGCGTGGAGGGGCCACGGCTGCCGGGCAGCGACGGCGAGGTCACTCAGGATTTTGTGATGCAGAACGCCAAGGCATTTACCGCAGCAACGCCCAAGGCTTTCTTGAAAACCCTGAAGTTATTGGCCAAGACCACCGACAAGGCGCCGGGCATGAAAAAAGCCTTCTCGGCCGTGCTACGGGGTGTGGAGGCCACGCTCGAATCGTTGGGCGGCGAAAGCGGCACCCTGAAAAGCCTGGGCGGCCATCCGCAAACTCATATCCTCGGCGAAAGTTTTTCGACCGTCGTGCCCATGTTGTATGGCCCTTACTACGCCAAGGTGGCCGTGGTGCCAGTCTCGTCGAACCTGACGGCGCTGACCGATCTGCATGTGGATTTTGGCGATAACCCGGACGGCCTGCGTGCAGCGGTCGAAGCCTACTTTGCGCAGAGTGGCGGCAGTTGGGAGGTGCGCGTGCAGCTGGCCACCGACCTGGAAAAAATGCCGATCGAGGACGCCTCGGTGCAGTGGCCCGAAGACCTCAGCCCCTACGTGACCGTGGCGCGCATCGACGTTGCAGCACAGCCGGCGTGGAGCCCTGAAAACGTGCAGCAGATCGACGACGGTATGGCGTTCAGCCCGTGGCACGGCCTGGCAGCGCATCGCCCCTTGGGCGGGGTGATGCGGGTACGCAAACCGGCTTACGAAATGTCATCCGGGTTCAGGGCCGAGCACAACGGCTGCCCGATCCATGAGCCGCGTGCGTCGCAGAGCGCGCCAACCGCATCGGATAGCTGACGACCACCGCCACCCAATGCGGCGAGCACGCTTGCTTGCAGTGCGCAGCGCTCCCAGGATTGTGGGGCCGCTGCGCAGCCCAACGGGAGCAAGCTCCCTCGCCACAAGGGTTGGTTTTTTAGAGGATGTTCAGCGGATAGCTGACGATCACCCGGTGCTCGTCGCTGTCGCGCTGGGTAGTCACTTCGGTGCGTAGCGAGGCATGGCGCAAGGCGATGCTGAGGTTTTTCAGCGGCCCCTGCTGGATCACGTAACTCACCGTCAGGTTGCGTTCCCACTCGCTTTTGTCACCCGTTGGCGTGCGGATATTCGAGCCGCTTTCGTACATGCCCACAAAGCTCAAGCCGGGTACGCCGACCGACGCGAAGTCATAGCCGTACCGCACCTGCCAGGTAGTTTCCCCGGCGCGCTGGAATTTGCCGATCATCGACTCGGTCATGAAATACGCGGTGGAACCGTCGCCCTGGTTCAACCACACCGCGTCGCTGTCGCCGCTGACTTGCTGCAGCCCGGCGGCAATCGTGTGGCCGTTGACCAGGTAGGTGAACAGGGCGCTGTTCAGGCGGCTGTCCACCTTGCCTTTGGTGACGCCGTCGCCGTAGTAGCCAAAGGTGTAGAACGCCGGGTCATTGCCGTTGGCGCCGTCGGAGCGGTTGTCGAAGTGGCGCAGGTCGGTGCGCAGGGTGCCGGGGCCGATCTGCCAGTCGTATTTAAGCCCCAGGAAGTTCTGTTTGTAGAAGTCCTGCAGGTTGCCGTAGTAGTACTGCAAAGTCAGGTCTTTGGTGGGTTTGTAGTCGACGCCGCCGTAGTAGAACTTGTTGACGAATTCACCGGTACGCGCGTTGTTGGCGCCGGGGATCGACATGCCCATCTGGTCGCTCGAGCCACGGCCTTTCACGTGTTCCAATTGGCCGAGAGTGAAGGTGAAATGGTCCAGGTCCTTCGACTGTACCTGCCCGCCATTGAAGGTCTGTTGCAGCATGCGGTCGGTAGACATCACCACCGGCAACATCGGCACCAGGGTGCCGTACTTCAATTCGGTCTTGGCGAAGCGCGCCTTGGCGGTCAGGCCCAGGCTGCCGAACTGGTCCACCGCACGGCCATCGTGGTCGGTGGGGAACACGTTACCGTTGAACGCGGTGCTTTGCGGGTTGTAGTGACGGCCTTTGCCGGAGTCCAGGCGTACCCCGAACATGCCGATGGCATCCACGCCGAAGCCCACGGTGCCCTGGGTGTAGCCTGACTCGAAGTTGGCGATAAACCCCTGGCCCCATTCCTGGGTGTAGTTGGGGTCGGCCGCGCCGCTGCGGTTGTCGGCGTTACTGAAGAAGTTGCGGGCCAGCACATTGAGTTTGCTGTCCTCCACCAGCCCTGCGGCATAGCCCTGTTGAGCGATGAGCAGGCCACAAAGGCCGGCCAGTACTGTCGGTGCGCGATTGAAAAGCTCCATCGGAGTGATCCCCATGTGTGATTAGTGTTTTTGAGGGCAGTCAAAAGCGGCAGTAAAAGTTTTCTATTTTTTCTCGGGAGCAGGAGCAACGGTGGCCGGCACGACCTGCAGTCGCACCGGCGGCAAGCGGTACAGAATCATCAGCGCCACTACGCCGATGCCGGCGCACAGCAACAGGCCGACGCCCACCGACTGGGCCAGCGCATCGCGGGCCAGGTCAAGCCAGGGCGAGGCTTCCAGGGAGGGGCGCAACAGGGCTTGTGGGTCGGCATACAGGGCAATGCCCTCGGCGTGATTCGCCGCAAGCAACACCCGCTGCAGATTCGCGCCGTACAGCAAGTTGACCAGCACCCCCATGCCCGCCGTGCCGAGTAACCCGCCGACCAGCCGCAGCGATTGCGTCAGCGCTGTGGCGATCCCCAGGAACTGCCGGTCGGCCAGGGTCTGGGTAAAGACCGTGAGGTTCAGCAGGATAAAGCCCAGCCCCAGGCCGGCCAGCAGGATCAAACTGAGCAACAGGTTGAACGACGCTCCGCGCCCGACCACCGCCAGGCCCAGGCATGCCAGCAGCAGTGCGACAAACCCCGCCAGCGGCAAGCGGTTGGGGTTGCGCAGCCGGGTCACGATACGGCTGTTGACGATGGCGCCCAGGGTGATGCTCAGCGCCAGCGGCGTGATTAACAGGCCGGCGTCCTGGGGCGAGTAGCCGTAGGCGCCCTGCAGCAACAGCGGCAAGTAGAACAACAGCGAAAACATGATCGCGCCGGCCGCTACCGACAGGAGGAACAACAAGCGCAGGCTCGGCAGGCTGAACAACGCCGCAGGTAACAGCGCGTGGGGGCAGCGCCGCTCCCAATGCCACAGCGCGACCATCGCTGCGACGCAGCCCAGGCCCAACGCCGCACTGAGTGCCAGGCTCGAATGCCCCAGCCATTCCACAAACAGTTGCAGGCTGCCAAGGGCCAGGGTGATCAACAACGCGCCGGGCCAATCCAGGCGAATGCCGCTGCGCAGTGGCGGGCGATACCAGGGCAGAAAACGCCAGGCGATCAGCAGCGCCAGGCAGCCCAAAGGCAGGTTGAGGTAAAACACCGAGCGCCAGCCGAAGGCGCCGGTCAAGTAACCGCCCAAGCCTGGGCCAATCGCATTGACCACACTGAACAACGCACTCAGCAGCATCTGCCAGCGCAGGCGTTGGCGGGTATCGGGAAACAGTTCGGGGATGCAGGCGAAGGCGGTGCCGATCAGCATGCCGCCGCCCACCCCCTGCAAGGCGCGGCCGATTACCAGCACCAGCATGTCATTGGCCACGGCGCAAGCCAGGGAGGCCAGGGTAAAAATCAGCGTGGCAGCCAGCACAAACGGCTTGCGCCCGTAGTAATCGCCCAGCCGCCCGAAAATCGGGATGGTGACGATGGACGCCAACAGATACCCGGTGGCCACCCACGCATAGAGTTCAAAGCCATCGAGCTCGGCGACGATGCTCGGCAACGCGTTGCCGATCACCGTCTGGTCGAGTGCCGAGAGCATCAGCACCAAAGAGATGCCGAGCATCGCCAGCAGGGCTTGCTTGAAACTCAGGGGAGGGTGGGCCGCCACGGTCATGTTCGGTCCTCAGCGCAACGCGGCGACGGCGGCTTTGATGCGTTCGCAGCCTTGGTCAAGGGTGCTGATCGCGGTGGCGATCGACATGCGGAAAAACGGCGCCAGACCATAGGCCGTGCCCGCCACCACTGCCACGCCCTGGCTTTCCAGCAGGTACATCACCACGTCGCTGTCAGAGTGCAGCACCTTGCCGTCGGCCGTGGTTTTGCCCAGCAGGCCGGCGCAATTCACATACAGGTAGAACGCGCCGTCCGGTTTGCGGCAGCTCAGGCCGGGAATCGCGTTGAGCAGCTCCAGGCAGCGATCACGGCGTTGCTGGTAAACCTCAACGCTTTGTTTGACGAAGCTTTGGTCGCCGTTGAGCGCTTGCAGCGCAGCCGCCTGGCTCACCGAACAGGCGTTGCTGGTGGACTGCGATTGCAGAGTCGCCATGGCGCCGATCAGGTCGGCGGGGCCGGCGGCGTAACCGATGCGCCAGCCAGTCATGGCGTAGGTCTTGGACACGCCATTGACCACCACGGTGCGCTCGCCCAGGGCCGGCTCGATGGCCAGGATATGCGGGTTATCCAGGCCGTCGAAGCGGATGTGCTCGTAGATGTCGTCGGTCATCAGCAGCACATGCGGGTAGTCCAGCAGCACATCGGCCAGGGCGCGCAATTCGTCGTGGCTGTAGCTGGCGCCGGTGGGGTTGCTCGGCGAATTGAGCAACAGCCAGCGGGTGCGTGGGGTGATGGCCGCGCGCAGTTGTTCCGGGGTCAGCTTGAAGCCGTTGTGTTCCGGGCAGGCGAGGGTTACGGGTTCGCCTTCGCAGGCCAGCACCATATCCGGGTATGAGACCCAGTAGGGGGCCGGGATCAGCACCTCATCACCGGCACCGAGGGTGGCGGCGAACGCGTTGAAGATCGCGCTTTTGGCGCCGCTGGTCACCAGGATTTGTTGGGCGGTGTAGCTCAGGCCGTTCTCGCGGGCCAGTTTGTCGACGATGGCCTGGCGCAGCTCCGGGGTGCCGGCGTTCTGGGTGTAGCGGGTTTCGCCGCGCTCGATGGCGGCGCTGGCGGCCTGGCGGATGTTGGCAGGGGTGTCGAAGTCGGGTTCGCCCACTACCAGGTTGATGATGGACTGGCCCTGGCGACGCAGCTCGTTGGCGCGGTCAGACGCGGCGCTGCTGGGCGATGGTTTGATGCGTTGCACACGGGCGGCGATGCGGGAGGCAGTCACGGGCGTTCCTCGTTAGTGGTGTTGACAGGGGTCACAGTACGAGGGGTGGAGGAGAGCGCCATAAGATGAGTTTGTTCTGGTTTGATAGGAAGTGCTTATGGCTGGGCGCGCACTGAATAGGTGCGTCTAGCCCTGGGTGCGCCGCGCGGGTGCTTGGGGTGGGGATTTTGGGCTAGCCATAGCGAAGGCTTATGGCTGGTTGTGGGGGTGGCCTGGGTTTTGCAAAACGTCAGCAGGTCGCTGTGGGGGCTGGCTTGCCTGAGATGGCGGTCTTTTAGCCGACGATCAGTTGGCTGATCTCGCGCGGTCCTAATGTGGGAGCTGGCTTGCCTGCGATGGCGGTGTGGCGGTGTGCATAGCCGTTGCTGCGGTAACGGCGGCTTATGGTTGCACTCTTACAGCGGGTCACTTTTTTACAAGCGCCTACAAAAGTAACCAAAAAACGCTTGCCCCACCACTCGGCACCTCGCTCTGGCTCGGTGTGCGGCCAGCGTGGTTGATGGGGCGTCTGAGATCAGAAGCAAAGCAACAGCAAAACCCTCTATTTCCAGCATAAGAGCATCGCCATTTTGAATCTGCGCCGATTGAAGTATTTCGTGAAGCTGGTCGACATCGGCAGCATGACCCAAGCTGCCGATATTCTGCATGTGGCGCAGCCTGCGCTGAGCCAGCAGTTGGCAACGCTGGAGGCGGAGTTGCAGCAGCAGTTGTTGATCCGCACCAAGCGCGGCGTCACGCCGACTGAGGCGGGCAAGGTGCTGTATGGGCATGCGCAGATCATTTTGCGCCAGTGCGAGCAGGCCCAGAGTGATATCAATGCCACCGGGCAGGCGCTGTCCGGGCAGGTGTCGGTGGGGCTGGCGCCCGGCACCGCCGCGTCGGCGTTATCGCTGCCGCTGCTGCGCACGGTGCGCGAGCGCCATCCCGGTATTTTGCTGTACCTCAATGAAAACTTCGGCACCACCCTGAGCGAGCTGATCATGAACGGCCGCATGGACATGGCTGTGCTCTACGGTGGGCGCGAGGTGCATGGTTTGAGTTTTGTCTCGCTGCTGCGCGAGCCGCTGTACCTGGTGAGTGCCGATCCGGCCATCGCCACTCGCGAAGACATCCCCCTGGCCGAGCTGGCCGAGATGGACATGCTGCTGCCGCGCCCCTACAACGTGATGCGCCGGCTGGTGGATGAAGCGTTCCTGCGCATCGGCCTGAGCGCACGGGTGGTGGCCGAGATTGAATCCTCGACCACCCTCACCGCCGCCGTGGCCGATCATTTCGGCTCGACCATCCTGCCGGAGTCGTCCGCACGGGTGATGGTGGCCGCCACTTCGGTGCATATGTGTCGCATCGTCGAACCCCAGGTGGAGGCGCCGCTGGCGCTGTGTCTGTCGGGGCATTTGCCGTTGTCGGTGCCGGCACAGGCGGTCAAGGCGATCCTGCTGGAACTGGTGGCGCAGATGCGTGGCAGCCTGATTTGAAGGGTCATAAGGCCGGCTTATCACCCCAAAGCCAAAGCGTCTTAGCCGCTTTTCGAGGGGCTCGGTAGATTGGGCCCATCCACTCAAGACACGCTCGACAGGCAGGGGCCATACATGGATTCAGCACGTATCAAGGGGTTGATGGATTTGCTGGCCGAATCCGATCTGCTGGAACTGAGCCTCACCGAAGGCGACACCACACTGCGGCTGTTCAAGCAGGCGGGGCAGGCGGTTGTCAGCGTTACGCCGACCACCGCAGTCGTGGCGCCAAAAACCGCTGCGGCACCGGCTGCCGCGGACATCAAGGCCAGCCTCTATGGCGTGCTGCACCTGACGCCCGCCGTCGGTGAAGCGCCGTTCGTGACCGTGGGCCAAGCCATCGAAGCCGGCCAGACCGTGGCGGTGATCGAGGCGATGAAGATGTTCCACCCGGTCAAGGCCAAGGTTGCAGGCACGCTGGTGGAGATCCTGGCCCAGGGCGGGGTTGAAGTCGAAGCCGGCCAGGCGTTGTTCCGGCTCGGTTGACCTCCACGCTTATTCGTTATTCAGGTGAATTCAATGTTCGACAAAGTGCTGATCGCCAACCGTGGCGAAATCGCCCTGCGCATTCAGCGTGCCTGCCATGGCCTGGGGATCAAGACCGTGGCGGTGCACTCCGAGGCGGATCGCCACGCGCAGTATGTGCAAAACGCCGACGAGTCGCTGTGCATCGGCCCGGCTGCACCCGGCTTGAGCTACCTCAACCAGAGCGCATTATTGTTTGCCGCCAAGGTCAGTGGCGCCCAGGCGATCCACCCGGGCTACGGGTTCCTGTCGGAGAACGCCGGGTTTGCCGAGCGCATCGAAGCGGCGGGCCTGACCTTTATCGGCCCGAGCGCGGCGTGCATTCGCACCATGGGCGACAAGGTGGCCGCCAAGCGCGCCATGCGCGAAGCCGGTGTACCGTGCGTGCCGGGGCCGGATTCGAGTATGCCCACCGATGACGCGAGCATCCTCGCCATCGCCGCTGAAATCGGCTACCCGGTCATCGTCAAGGCCGCCGGAGGCGGGGGTGGTCGCGGTATGCGCGTGGTGCAGGCAGAGGGCGAGTTGCTTGCCGCCATCGGCCTTACCCGTGAAGAAGCGCGGCTGGCCTTCGGCAATCCGGAACTGTATATCGAGAAGTTTCTCGGCCATCCCCGGCATGTGGAAATCCAGGTGCTGTGCGATGCCCACGGGCATGCGATCTGGCTTGGATGCCGCGACTGCTCACTGCAACGCCGCCACCAGAAAGTGCTGGAAGAGGCGCCGGCGCCAGGTATCGACCCCGCGTTGATCGCCAAGGTCGGCGAGCGCTGCGCCGAGGCATGTCGGCAAATCGGCTATCGCGGCGTGGGCACCTTCGAATTCCTGTACGAGGACGGCGAGTTCTTCTTCATTGAGATGAACACCCGCCTGCAAGTCGAACACCCGGTGACCGAGATGACTACCGGCGTGGATATTGTCCAGCAGCAACTGCGCATGGCGCGGGGTGAAGTGCTGAGCCTGCGCCAGGAGGATGTGCAGCTTAGCGGCCACTCGCTGGAATGCCGCATCAACGCCGAAGACCCGGTGACCTTTATGCCCACGCCTGGCTTGATCCAGCGCTGGGAAGTGCCGGGCGGCTTTGGTGTGCGGGTCGACTCCCATGTCACCACCGGCTACCGCGTGCCGCCGTACTACGACTCGATGGTGGCCAAGGTCATCACCCACGGCGCCACCCGCGAAGAGGCTATGGCGCGTATGCGCCTGGCGCTCAGCGAAATGGTTGTGCAGGGCATCAGCACCAATATTGCGCTGCACCGCGACATTCTTGACGACCCGGCTTTTTGCGCCGGCGGTGTCGACATTCATCACCTGGAGCGCTGGTTGCAGCAAAGGAGTCCGACATGAGCACCGCACCTTCCATCAGCCTGTTGGGCTCCAGCGCCTTGTTGTTTGAAGCGCCGGGTGAGCTGGACCTGGCCCCGCAACAGCGGATCTGGAGCTTGGCATTGCAGGCCAGTGAATGGCCCGAGATCCACGAAGCGGTGCCGGGCATGAATAACCTGATGCTGACCTTCCTCAAGCCGCCGCGCGAGCTCAACGGGCTGTGCCAGCGCTTGCTGCAAGCCTGGGAGCAGAGCGAGCCTCTGCCCCTGCAAGGGCGCATCGTCGAGTTGCCGGTGGTGTATGGCGGTGAATTCGGCCCGCATATGGCGGATGTGATCGCCCACACCGGGCTGGACATCGAGACCATCGCCAACCTGCATTGCGAACCGCTGTACCCGGTGTATGCCCTGGGCAGCCACCCAGGTTACTGCTACCTCGGTGGTATGGACCCACGCCTGGCCACGCCACGGCGCCAGGTGCCGGTGCTGAATATCGGCGCAGGCTCGGTGTCCATTGGCGGCGTGCAGACCGGGGTGTCCGCCTCGGCCGGCCCGAGTGGCTGGAACACCATCGGCCGTACTGAAATGGCATTTTTTGACGCTGCCCAAACCCCGCCGGCGATCTTGCGGCCGGGTGACTTCCTGCGCCTGCGCATCGAGAGGATCATTCGATGATCGAGATTTTATCGGCTACCGCCCTGGCCACTGTGCAGGACTTCGGACGCTTCGGCAGCCTGGGTTACGGCGTGGGCACCTCGGGCGCCATGGACCACCTGGCTCTGGCCCTGGGCAATCTGTTACTGGGCAATCCCGAAGACGCCGCCGCAATTGAAATACCGCTGTTTCCGTTCGAAGTGCGGCTGGTGCAGGACTGCGCGTTTGCTCTGACCGGCGCGGCGTGCGATGCCACCTTGGACGGCCAGCCGCTGCCGCCGAACTGGGTGTACCAGGGCCGTGAAGGTCAGGTGTTGCATCTGGGGTATCCAACCTCCGGCAGCCGCGCCTACCTGTGCCTGGCGGGCGGCGTGGATGTGCCGTCGGTGCTCGGCTCGCGCAGCACCCAATTGCGCGGCGAATTCGGTGGCCTGGACGGGCGTGCGCTGCAACAAGGCGATCGACTCGGCGCCTTGCGCCCAGGCATCAGCCCGTTGCCGTTGGACATTGGCGTGTTGGCGCCGAGCCTGGCGCTGCCGTTGCACATCGACGGGGTGCCCGCCATGCGGGTGTTGCCTGCCGCCGAATACGAGCGCTTCCAGCAAGCTTCGCGTGCGGCGTTCTGGGCCGGTGAGTGGAAAATCACCACCCAGAGCAATCGCTACGGTTATCGCATGGAAGGCCAGGCGCTGTTGCCTGTCGCGCCCATGGAAATCCGCTCCCACGGCATTGTGCCAGGGGTGATCCAGGTGCCGCACGGCGGCCAGCCGATTATCCAGATGCGCGACGCCCAGCCCAGCGGGGGTTACCCCAAGTTCGGCAGTGTGATCGAAGCCGACTTGTGGCGCCTGGGTCAGGCGCCTATCGGCAGCAAGGTGCGCTTTATCGAGTGCAGCTACCTGGAGGCCGTCGAGGCCCTGGAAACCAATCGACGTTACCTGCGCGAGGTCGGCCGCCTGGTGGATCTGCACCGTGAAGGAGTTAAACCATGACCCTCGAGGACATTCGCCAACTGGCGGCGTGGCTCAAGGAACATCACCTGGCGGGTGCCGAAATCAGCCGCCCAGGTGTGCACCTGACGCTCAAGCGCGGTGGCGAGCCCGTCACCGTTGTGGCGCCTGCGGCCGCTGCGGTTGAAGACCAGGTGCTGCGTACTACCGGCCTGGGTCGCTTGTTGCTGACCCATCCGCAACAAACCGAACCGTTGGTGGCTGTAGGCGACCAGCTCAGTGCCGGCCAGTTGGTCGCGCTGCTGCAAGTCGGTGAACTGCTGTTGCCACAGCGC
This sequence comes from Pseudomonas viridiflava, assembly GCF_900591205.1. Lineage (GTDB taxonomy): Bacteria > Pseudomonadota > Gammaproteobacteria > Pseudomonadales > Pseudomonadaceae > Aquipseudomonas. The sequence goes on along the minus strand of NZ_UUPU01000020.1, from coordinate 142,044 downwards.
AGCCCCTGCGCTGCACGGGTTGTCGATGTACGTGTGCCGTGCGGCACCACCGTCGGCTATGGCGAAGCGTTTCTGGGCGTGGAGAAGCAAGCATGAAGATTGATTTGAACGCCGACCTGGGCGAGGGCTTCGGCCCCTGGCGCATGGGTGAAGACGAGGCGCTGATGAGCCTGATCTCGTCGGCCAACGTGGCCTGCGGGTTTCACGCCGGCGACCCGCTGATCATGGACAACAGCGTGCGCCTGGCCAAGGCCGGTGGCATCGACTTGGGCGCACATGTCGGCTTCCCGGACCTGATGGGTTTCGGGCGTCGCCAGATGAATATCGAGATCAAGGAGCTGGCCACTTATGTGATCTACCAGCTTGGCGCGCTGGCGGGGATCGCGGCGGTGAATGGCCATCGCTTGACCCACATGAGCTTCCACGGCGCCCTGGGCAATATGGCCGCCGCCGATGCCGCGTTGGCCGAGCCGTTGGTGCGGGCGGTTGCGGCGTTCGATCCGGCGCTGATCATCAGCTCGTCGAGCAGCCGTGCCATTGAGGGCGCAGCCGAAAAATGCGGCTTGCGCGTGGCTACCACGTTTCTCGCCGACCGCGCCTATGACGATGACTGTCTGCTGGTGCCGCGCAGGGTCGAGGGCTCGGTGATCAAGCAACCGACGGCGGTGCTGCGCCGGGTACGGCAGCTGCTGGAGGAGGGCACGGTGACGGCCCTCAGCGGCAAGGTGCTGCGGGTGCCGGCGCACTCGATCCTGCTGCACGGCGACACCCCCGGCGCAGTCGAACTGGCACGCACGATTCGCCAGGAAATCCAGCAGATGGGCGGGCAGATTACGCCTATCTCGCAGCTGCTGGCGGCGTCATAAGCTGGCCTTATCGCCACACAACCATTGCGTCTTGGTCCAGCGCCCGAAGGCTGGATAGAGTCGAACCATAACCCGTAGCACAAGGATCACCCCATGCCATTTTCCGACTACAAAACCGCGCTGGTCACCGGGGCGTCCTCCGGCATCGGCGCCGCCGTTGTCGAGCGTCTGTGCCAGGAAGGCGTGCAGGTACATGCCCTGGCCCGCAGCGCCGACAAGTTGCAGGAACTGGCGGCCAAAACCGGTTGCATCGCCCACGCCATCGACGTCACCGACCTCGCCGGGTTGACCAGGTTGTTCGCCGAAAACACCTTCGACATCCTGGTCAACAATGCCGGTGTCGACAAACCCGGCTCGTTGCTCAATGCCGACGCCGACGGCATCGACCTGTTGATCGACGTCAACCTGCGCGCCGTGCTGCACCTGGCACGCCTGGCGCTGCCGGGCATGGTGGAGCGCGATTGCGGGCACATCATCAATATCAGCTCGATTGCCGCGGCCTACAACTTTGGCGGCAACTCCACCTACCACGCGACCAAGGCGGCGGTGAGCATGCTCTCGCGCCAGCTGCGCATTGATGCGTTCGGCAAGCGCGTGCGTGTTACCGAGATCTGTCCGGGGCGGGTGGCCACGGATATCTTCGCGCATGTGCACGGCGACTCCGAAGAAACCTACAAGCGCTTCGTCGAGGGCTTTGAATTGCCCCTGGCCGAAGACATCGCCAACGCCATCGCCTTTGCGATTGCCGCGCCGATTGCAGTGAATATCGGGCATATGGAAATCACCCCGACCCTGCAAGTGCCGGGCGGGCTTTCCACCGCACGGCCGCAGGATTACCAGGGCTGACATCCAGCCGCTAAAAACAGAACGGACCGATCCGTCATCGCTGCATCCCGCCACGGCCACGCCGGGTGATTTTGATTTCTGCCCTAGCCCAATGCCGATAGGGATTGACCATGAAGCAAGACTTCGATTTGGCCGCGATTCTGCAAGGCGAGTACGCCGAGCTGATCGTCAAGGGCATCGAAATGACCTTGCAGCTGGCGTTGTTCGCCTGGCTGCTGGCGATGGTGCTGGCGTTGACGCTGGTCACGGTGCGCCTGACCGGCAACAAGCTGGCCGACCGCCTGGTGGCGGGTTACGTGTCCTACCACCGTAATGTGCCGACCCTGGTGCAACTGATGCTGTGGTACTTCGGCGTACCGACGCTGCTCAGCGAGTCCGCGCAGCTGTGGCTGGCCAACCACAACACCGAATACCTGTTCTCGGTGATCGCCCTGGGGCTGTGCCAGGCGGCGTATTTCTGTGAGGACATGCGCAGCGGCCTGCGCGCCATTCCCGCCGGGCAGACCGAAGCCTCCAGGGCGCTGGGCCTGGGTTACGTGCGTTCGATGCGCTACGTGATCCTGCCCCAGGGCGTGCGCAACTGCCTGCCGTCGCTGATCAACCACACCGTGCTGCTGTTCAAGAACACCAGCCTGGCGATGGCGATCGGTGTGATGGAACTGACCTACGCCAGCCGCGAAGTGGAGAACTACACCTTCCGCACCTTCGAGTCGTACCTGGTGGCCACGGTGTTCTACCTGGTGTTTTCACTGCTGCTGATGGGCGCCGGGGCGTTGCTGGCCCGGCACTTCAGCAAAGCCCTGGCGAGGTAGACCGCGATGTTCGATATGTTCTCGATTGTGCAGCAGAACTGGACGCTGTTCCTCATCGGCCAATACCCCCACGGCCCCTTGGGCGGCCTGGCGAGTACCTTGATCCTGGCGGCGCTGGCGTTGCTGCTGGCCTTCCCGTTCGGCTTGTTGCTGGCCCTGGCGCGGGTGTCGCCGTGGAAGGGCCTGTACTGGGTCGCCACGGTATGGGTCTACGTGCTGCGCGGTATCCCGTTGCTGATGGTGATCTTCTGGACCTACTTCCTGGTGCCCCTGTTGATTGGCCACAACATCACCGGTTTCATGACCATGCTCTGCACGTTGGTGATCTACCAGAGCGCCTACCTGTGCGAAATCATTCGCGGCGGTATCCAGGCGCTGCCCAGCGGCCAGTACGAGGCGTCCCGCGCCCTCGGCCTGGGCTATGTGCGCACCACGCTCTGGGTGATTTTGCCCCAGGCGCTGTACAACGTGCTGCCGAGCCTGATCAGCCAGTTTATCTCGATCATCAAGGAAACCTCCCTGGGCTACGTGATCAACGTGCAGGAAGTGACCTTTGCCGCCAACCAGGTCAACAACCAGTTGCTGACCAAGCCGTTCCAGGTGTTTTTCATCCTGGCGATCATCTACTACCTGTTGTGTTTCGGCCTGACCCACCTGGCCGGTTGGGTGGAGCGACGCATTGCGCGCAAGCGTCTGGGCGACGGCGGGCAAACCCAGTCTGGCGCACCGTTGCTGGTCACCGATAATTGAAGAGGGCTGCGCTCATGCATCCAATGATCATGTTTTCGAAAATCAATAAATGGTACGGCGAATACCAGGCCCTCACCGACATCACCGCCGAAGTGCAACCCGGCGAAGTGGTGGTGCTGTGTGGCCCATCGGGCTCGGGCAAGTCGACGTTGATTCGCACCGTCAACCGCCTGGAAGACATCCAGGCCGGTCAGATCCTGTTCGATGGCCAGGACGTGCACGGCACCGACGCCCAGATCAACCGCCTGCGCAGCCGCGTCGGCTTTGTGTTCCAGAGCTTCAACCTGTTCCCGCACCTGTCAGTGCTGGAAAACATCACCCTGGCGCCGAACAAGCTGCGCAACCTCAAGGGCGCGGCGGCCAAACAAAAGGCCATGGCGCTGCTTGACCGCGTCGGCCTGGCGCACAAGGCCGGTGCCTACCCGGCGCAGTTGTCCGGCGGCCAGCAGCAACGCGTGGCGATTGCCCGGGCATTGGCGATGGAACCGCCGGTGATGCTGTTCGACGAGCCCACCAGCGCCCTCGACCCGGAAATGGTCGGTGAAGTGCTGAGCGTGATGAAGGGCCTGGCCAAGGACGGCATGACCATGATGTGCGTGACCCACGAGATGAACTTCGCCCGCGAAGTGGCTGACACCATCTGGTTTATGGACGCGGGGCAGATTCTGGAAAAGAGCAGCCCCGACGCCTTTTTTACCCAGCCTTCGCACCCGCGAGCGCAACGTTTTATCGCCGACCTGCGGGCCCATTGAGCTGCGGCGGCTTTGCTCTCTCTGCCATTTTTGCTGGTCCAACTTTCTGGAGATTTCCCATGGGTATGAAGCATCTGTTTACCGCGCTGGCATTGGGGCCACTGGCGATTGCCGTGGCGCAGGCCGACCAATTGAGCGACATCATGGCCAAGCAATCCCTGAGCTGTGGGGTGTACGCCGACGTGCCGCCATTTTCCGCGCCGGACCCTAAAACCCGTGAGCTGGTGGGCATGGACGTCGACCTGTGCAAGGCGCTGGCCAAGACCATGGGCGTGGCCCTGGAACTCAAGCCGCTGTCGGTTGAAGCGCGGATTCCCGAAGTGAAAATGGGCCGCGTCGATGTAATCTTCGCCAACCTGGCCTACACCAAGACCCGCGCCGAACAGATCCAGTTCAGCGACCCGTACTACATCGCCAAGGAAACCCTGGTGGTGCGCGCAGCGAACGCCGACCAGCCGAAAAGCTTCTTCAAGGACAAGCGCATCAGCTCCACCAAGGGCTCGACCTCCGAGCAGTCGATTCGCCTGGCTGGCGCCACCCCGGTGACGTTCCAGGACACCGGCTCGGCCTACATGGCCCTGCAACAGAACAAGGTGGTGGGCCTGGTGACCAACACCATGACCGCGCTCAAACTGGTCAACCAGGCCAAGGCCAGCGGCGTCGAACTGGCGCTGGCGAAGGAGCCGATGGCCCTGGAGCCGATCGGTGCGGGCATGCGTCGCGACGAACCGGCGTTTCTGGCCAAGGTGAATGAGTCGTTGATGGCGATGGAAAAAGCCGGCGAAATCGACGCGATCTGGGACCGCTGGATTGGGCCGAACACTGAGTACAAGATGGTGCGTGAGGACAAGGTACAGAGCTTGAGCGCGTTGAAGTTCGAGCCGCTGCCGTAAGGTGGGAAGAGCGTGCAGGCGTTTGCCTGCACGCTGTGGGTTCAGTCTGGTTTTTTCAGCGTCGTCACGGGGCCGGTGGTTGAGCGAAGGCTGTCTTTGGGAATGCGGCGTTCCTGGAATACGATCTCGCCATCTTGAGTGTGCTTGTCTATCAAGTAGAGCGTGTCGTCGCTTTCGCCGACGACGCAGGCGGTGACCACATCGAGGTTTTTGAGCTGGAGGGTGGAAGGCTTGCAATCGCGGATTTCTTCGTACGCTTTGAGTTTGCCACGCTCTGCCGATGCGTAAACCGTAAACATCCATAGGGCCCAGGCGCCAAACGCGAGGACGATGAGCAATAACGTGCCGAGTAATTGCAACTTGGCTTGTATGTAGCTCTTTGTCAGGCGCCGTGACAGCCGGTGGCGGCGTGTCGTGGGGTCGACTGGGGTGGCAGGAATGACCCGATACGGGTCTTCCATGAAGTACATCAGGCAGGTGAGTATCGCCACGGCTGCCATTGCGATAAGGATCGCGGCGACCTTGACCAGTACATCTATCCCGCCGTACACCACGAACTGGTAACTGTCATAGCCCAGCCGATTGAGGGGCATGCCGAGCCCGTCGTGATAGGTCTCCAGGTAGGCGTAGCCGTTTGAGTAAAACAAGGCAAACAACAGTACCAGAATCGGTATGCTTTCAAACCTTATGACCTTCCATGACCATGCGCTGCTCAAGCGAGCAACGGCTGCGCTGGCATCTTTGTGTTCGTCCATGAGGGCATCCTTTCTATGGGAGCGTGCGAGTCTAGCGACCACGCTGGACGTTGCCCAGACGCTGTACCAGATATCATTCCGGGTCACCCGAGGACCGCTGTGGCGCGCGAGCAAGCTCCCTTGCCACACAATCTCCTGCATTCAGAACGGTTGAGTTGAGGGGTTACTTGTCTTTGCGCGCATCCATGGTCTTTTGGTGCTCGGCCAGGAACGGTTGTTCCGCCGGATCAAAACGGTCAATCCCGGCGGTAAAGCGGTGCCAGTACGGGTACAACGGTTGGCGCCGCGTCACGGCCTCGATACGTGCGAACTGCTCCTCGGTGAGTTTCAGCTCGGTGGCGGCGAGGTTGTCGCGCAGGTGCTCTTCGGTGCGGGCGCCAACGATCAGCGAAGTAATCCCCGGGCGGTCCTTGAGCCAGGCCAGACAAGTGCGCGCAACTGACACGCCATGCTCATCACCCACGGCAGCCAGGGTTTCGATGATGTCCAGAGCGCGCTCCTGGTCATGCACGTAGGGTTCCGGCCAGCCGCTGCCCTGGCGGGTATTCGCCGGTGGTTGCTGCCCACGTCGAGTGGAACCGGTCAGCAGCCCTTCGCCCATCGGGCCCCATACCAGCGTACCCACGTGCTGGTCCAGCGCCAGCGGCAGCAACTCGTATTCGGCCTCGCGGGATTCCGGGGTGTAGTAGATCTGCTGGGTGATAGGTTTGAGCATGCCATGCAGCTCGGCCTTGCCCAGGGTTTTCATCATTTGCCAGGCGGTGAAATTACTGGTGCCGAAGTAGCGGATTTTCCCCGAGCCCACCAACAACCGCAGCGCTTCGAGGGTTTCCTCGATGGGCGTCATGCCGTCCCAGTTGTGCAACTGGTACAGGTCGATATGGTCGGTGCCCAAGCGCTTCAAGCTGGCTTCGCACGCACGAATCAAGTGGTAGCGCGACGAGCCGGAGTTGTTCGGGTTTTTGTCCACCGGGCTGCGGCCCTTGGTGGCCAGCAGGATATCGTTGCGCTTGTCGCCCAGGGCTTTGCCCACCACTTCTTCGGCCAGGCCGTGGGAGTAAAGGTCGGCGGTGTCGACCATATTCACCCCGGCGTCGAACGCGATATCGAACATGCGCCTGGCCTGGGGCACGTCCACCGATCCGCATTTCTCGAACTCGGCGCGACCGCCGAAGGGCACGGTGCCCAGGATGATTTCGGATACCAGCAGGCCCGAGTGGCCCAGTTGTCGGTATTGCATGTCGCCTCCTGTTTACGTTGCACGTGAAGGTGTGAACGACTGAGGTGGCGATAGTTTGAATTTTTTCATGAATTCTTCGCCCGCCTGCCTCACCATTGCGCCAACAGGATTTAAGAGGAACACCGCGTCCATGAACGCACTGATCGAAACCCGCGCCCTCACGCGTAGCGACGAGCGGCGTCAGCTGGCCTTGCTCCAACCCACGAATTTCACCTTGAGCCGCGGCGATCGCGTGTCGATCACCGGCTCGTCGGGCTCCGGTAAAAGCGTGTTTCTGCGGGCGTTGGCGCTGCTGGATGCGCCCACCTCCGGGCAGGTTTTGTGGAATGGCCAGCCGATCGCCAACGCACAAATCCCTCACTACCGCAGCCATGTCGGCTACCTGTCCCAACGCCCGGCGTTGCTTGAAGGCACGGTGGAGGACAATCTGCGTTTTCCTTACAGCCTCAAGACTTTGAATAAACGCCGCTTTGATCTGCAAGCCGTCACCACGCTGCTGGGCCATGCCGGTAAAACCCCGGACTTCCTGGCAAAGAACGCCGGTGACCTTTCGGGCGGTGAGTCCCAGGTGGTCTCGCTGATTCGCAGCCTGCAACTCAACCCTGAAGTGCTGTTGCTGGATGAGCCCACTGCCGCTCTCGATCCGACGTCTTCGGGCGATGTCGAAGCGCTGATCGACGCGTGGTTTGCCGCGGACAAAGCACGCGCCTATATCTGGGTGTCCCATGACCTCGACCAGGCCCGGCGCATGAGCGATGTCCACTTGCAGATGAATGCGGGTGTGTTGAGCGGAGCGGCCCAACCATGAACTATCAAAACCTCACCGCGCTGGACATGGGCATCGCCGCCTCGCTGATCCTGGTCAATGGCGCGCTTTCGCTGCTGCTGCGCCTGGGCCTGGGCCGCCAGTTGCTGTGGGCGGCGGTGCGCACGGTGGTGCAATTGTTGGCCATCGGTTATCTGCTGGGGTGGGTGTTCGAGTTTGCCTATTGGTACGTGGTGCTGCCGTTGATGTGTGCGATGACCCTGATTGCCGGCCTGTCTGCGGCGGGGCGCGGGCGGCGCACGTATCGCGGGCAGCGGGCCGACAGCATTCTGTCGGTGTGGGGCAGTTCATGGCTGGTGACGGCGGTGGGCCTGTTTGCGGTGATTCGCATCCACCCCTGGTACGAGCCGCAATATGCGATACCGATCCTGGGGATGATTCTCGGTAATACCCTCACCGGCGTGTCGCTGGGCATCGAGCGCATGACCCAGGAACTGACCTCGGGGCGCAACACCATCGAGATGATCCTGGCCCTCGGCGGCTCACGCTGGGAAGCGGCGCAGGAGGCGATCCGCCAGGCAGTGCGCGCCGGGATGATTCCGACGCTGAACCAGATGACGGTGGTCGGCATCGTCAGCCTGCCCGGCATGATGACCGGCCAGGTGCTGGCGGGGGAGAGCCCGGTGGACGCGGTGCGGTATCAGATCGTGATCATGTTTCTGATCGCCGCGTCCTCGGCCTTGGGCACTGTCGGTGCCGTGTTGCTCACCTACCGGCGGTTGTTTTCCGCGAGTCATCGGTTTATGCGTTTCAGGCTTGAAGAGCGCGTCTGAGTTTCAGGTGATGTTGCAACCCTTGGCAATCGAGTCGTCATTCGTGGCGAGCGGGCTTGCCCGCGTTGGGCTGCGCAGCAGCCCTTAAATCAGGCGCCAAGATGTGCCTGATACACCGCATGTTCCAAGGCAGGGGCCGCTTCGCGCCCCAACGCGGGCAAGCCCGCTCGCCACAGGAGGTAGGGGCTTGGCGGTTGAGTAAATGTCCGCGCAATCGAGTCGTGGCGAGCGGGCTTGCCCGCGTTGGGCTGCGTAGCAGCCCTTAAATCAGGCGCCAAGATGTGCCTGATACACCGCATGTTCCAAGGCAGGGGCCGCTTCGCGCCCCAACGCGGGCAAGCCCGCTCGCCACAGGAGGTAGGCTCGGCAGCGCGGGCGCAACAAGGTTCTCTTGGGATCAAGGCTGGTCCGCTACACCAAAATCCAGCACCACTTTCATCGCCTGGGTCTTGTCCGCCGCCAGTTCAAATGCTTGCACCGCCTGTTCAAATGGCACGGTGTGGGAGATCACTGGGCGCACGTCGACGATCTGGCGGTTGAGTAAATCCACCGCCTGGGAAAACTCACTGTGGAAGCGGAAGGTGCCGCGCAAATCTATCTCGCGGCTGACCAGCAGGTTGAGCGGCAGCGACACATCGCCGCCCAATCCGACGGTGACCAACACACCGCGTGGCGCGATGCATTCCAGGCCGTTACGCAAGGCCACGGCGCTGCCGGAGACTTCGAACATCACTTCGAAGTAACCCTTTTCGGTGGTGTAGCGCTTGAGCGCGTCGTTGCCGTCGGCCAGGTTGTGGGTGCGCGTGGCGCCCATTTTTTCGGCGCAGGCGAGAGCGCTGGTGGAAAGGTCCACGGCGACGATTTCACCGGCGCCGGCGGCGCGCAGGCTGGCGATCAACAGGTTGCCAATAGGGCCGCAGCCGGTCACCAGTACGCGTTTGCCGAAGACCGCACCGGCGCGTTGGATGGCATGCAACCCCACCGACAGTGGCTCGGCCAGCGCACCTTCGGCGAGGCTGACATGATCCGCCAGCAGGTGTGCCTGATGCGTCTCGATCACCAGGCTCTGGCGAAACGCGCCCTGGATATGCGGAAAGGGCATCGCACTGCCGTAGAAGCGCATGTTCAGGCAATGGTTCGGCAGCCCTTGGTGGCAGTAACGGCAGGCGCCGCATGGGCGTGACGGCGATACCGCGATGCGCTGGCCGACCTTGAACAGGCCGGCATCGCTGCCTACCGCGTCGACCACCGCCGACACTTCATGCCCGAGCACCATCGGCTCGCGCAGGCGCACGGTGCCGAAGCCGCCGTGCTGGTAGTAATGCAGGTCCGAGCCGCAGATACCGCCTCGGGCAATGCGCACCCGCAGTTGGTCGGGGGCGAGGGCTTGCGGCGCGTCCTGAGGGTCGACGCGCAAGTCTTTTGAGGCGTGGCAAACAATGGCGTGCATAAGGTTCTCCAGTGTCACAGCGACGCGGTGATACCGCCGTCGACATACAGAATATGGCCGTTGACGAAGCTCGCGGCATCGCTGGCAAGGAACACCGCCGCACCGGCCAGTTCGGCCACATCGCCCCAGCGCCGGCTGGGGGTGCGCTGCACCAGCCAATCGCTGAACTCGGGGTTGGCCACCAGGTTGGCGTTCAACTCGGTCTTGAAATAGCCAGGGCCGATACCGTTGACCGTCAACCCGTGGGGGCCCCAGTCGATGGCCATGCCCTTGGTGAGCATTTTCAGCGCGCCCTTGCTGGCCGCGTAGGGCGCAATTCCCGGGCGGCCGAGTTCACTTTGCACCGAGCATATATTGATGATGCGCCCACGCTTGCGCGGGATCATCGCCCGCGCCACGGCTTGGCCCACCAGAAACGCGCTGTCGAGGTTGGTGCTGATCAGTTCGCGCCAATGCTGCTCGCTGTAGTCTTCCAGCGGGCCGCGTCGCTGCATGCCGGCGTTGTTCACCAGGATCTCCAGCGGGCCGAGGCGCTCCTCGATATTCGCCACGCCAGCCTGGATGGCGGCGCTGTCGGTCACATCAAAGGCTTGGGTGTGCACCTCAAGGCCCTCCAGCGTGAGCATCGCGGCGGCATCGCGCAGGGTGCTGCGGTTGCGCCCGTTGAGCACCACCCGCGCACCGGCCTGGGCCAGGCCACGGGCGATAGCCAGGCCGATACCGGCACTGGAACCGGTGACCAGCGCGAGCCGGCCATCGAGGCGAAAGGTGTCTAGGACGCTGTGCATGGGCAGTTTTCTCCGGGCGCGCGGGTGATATCAAAACATTGGCTGATGGGCCTAACTTCACTCCAGTGTAGGGTGCCGGTCCAATGTTCATTTATGATCGGCTGATCAAAAACCGTGATAACCAAGGAGGCAGGATGGAGCTCAAGCACTTGCGCGCCTTTGTGGTGCTGGCCCAGGAGCTGCATTTCGGCCGGGCGGCGGCGCAGTTGTCGATTGTGCAACCGGCATTGAGCATGCAGATCAAGGTGCTGGAAAGCGGCCTGGGCGTGCGCCTGCTGGACCGCAATCGCCACTCGGTGACGTTGACCGAAGCGGGCCGGGTATTCCTGCCGGAAGCCCAGGCCACTTTGCACCAGGCGGCCCGTGCGGCGGACGCGGCGCGGGCGTCCAGCCGCGGGAAATCGGCCGGGTGCGCCTGGGGTTTGTGTCGTCGGTACTCCCGCAATTGTTGCCGCAACTGATCCGCACCGTGCATCAGCGCTACCCGCGTATCGAGCTGGAACTCAAGGACATGTCCGGCCCCGATCAAGCCGCCGCGCTGAAGAGCGGCCTGCTGGATTTTGGTCTGATGCGCCTGCCTGCCGCGCATCCCGGGGTGCAGACCCGTGCGGTGCTGCATGAACGTTTCTGCGTGGCCTTGCCGATGGATCACCCGTTGGCGGCGCAGGCGTCGATCCAGCCCGCCGACCTGCTGGATGTGCCGGTGTACATTCTTGCGCGGCGTTATGCGCCGGGGTTCCACGATGAGTTCATTCAGGCTCTGGGCATCAGCCTGCAGATCGCCTCGCAGTTGGGCGAGTTCACCACCATGCTCGCGCTGGTCTCCGCCGGGCTGGGGGTAGGGGTGTTGCCGCAACAGGCGGCGCGGGCGTTACCGACCAATTGCGTGTCGCGCCACTTGGAACTGGGAGCCTTCCAGGCCAGCACGGGCCTGGCCTGGACCGAGCTGGACAGCCCGGTGAAGGCCACGCTGTTCAACCTGATTGTGGAGTTGTTTGGCGGGTGATTGTTTCGCTGGGTGAAATGCTGGATTGTAAAACCTGGTTATTCTATCGGTAACGGTAGCGGCCACTTCTGCGTGACGGCGCAACGTGGGTATTCCCTCACCTGCTGGCCGTGCGCAGCATAAGGGCATCCAACAAGAGGTGGTCGCCATGAACCCGATTGAACAGTCTCCCTGGCATGCCGGTGAACGGCACCTGCAAGCGGCGGTTGGCGTGGCCGAGCGCATGGCCGTGGTGTGGCCCAAGGTGATTCGCGATCATCTGCCGGAGCAACACCGGGATTTCTACCCCTTGTTGCCGTACCTGATGCTCGGTGTGGTAGATGAGCAGGGCATTCCCTGGGCGACGATGCTTGAAGGCGCACCGGGTTTTGCGCATTCACCGGCCCCGCGGATATTGCAGGTCGACAGCTTGCCGTCTGCAAGCGACCCTGCCCGTGCAGCCTTCCACAGCGGCGCTGCCGTGGGCTTGCTCGGGATTGACCTGAACACCCGTCGACGCAACCGCTTGAACGGCCGCATCGGCAACCTGGATCACGCTGGCTTCTCGGTTGACGTGGTACACGCCTACGGCAATTGCCCCAAATATATCCAACTGCGACCGGTCGACGGCATCGCCCGTAAACCCGGCACCCAGCTCGAGCGCCTCAACGGCCTGGACGCCGCCGCACAGGAGATGATCCGCAACGCCGATACTTTTTTCGTCGCCAGCTACGCGGACGTCGGCGGTGAGCGTTCGGTGGACGTGTCCCATCGCGGTGGCAATACGGGCTTTGTGCGCGTCGAGGGTGACGTGCTGAGCATCCCTGACTTCGCCGGCAACCTGTTCTTCAACACCCTGGGCAACCTGCAACTTAACCCGGTGGCGGGCTTGCTGTTTATCGACTTTGCCTCGGGGGATGTGCTGCACGTGGCCGGGCGTACTTCGTTGATCCTCGACGGCCCGCAAGTGGCCAGCTTCGACGGCGCGCAGCGCTTGTGGACGGTCACCGTGGAACATCTGGTGCGCCGCCCGGCAGCGTTGGCGTTGAGTTGGCAGTTTGCAGCGTTTTCGCCGCACAGCCTGGCTATGGGCAGTTGGTAACTGAAGTTCATCTGTGGGAGCTGGCTTGCCTGCGATAGCATCGCCCCGGTATGACCGTTGGAGCGCGGTGTCTGCATCGCAGGCAAGCCAGCTCCCACAGGTTTTCAGGCGCTAGCGCCGCGCCGTCAACGCCGACGCATCTCCCCACGCGCCACCCAAGGCCGTATACAGGTTCACCTGCGCCACCAACTGCGCCAGCCGATCCACAATCAACGCCTGTTGCGAACTGAACAGCGAGCGCTGGGCGTCGAGGAATGTCAGGTTGCTGTCCACGCCGCTGCGGTAGCGGTGTTGTGCCAGGTCGTAATAGGTCTGGTTGGCGGCGACAAAGTCCCGTTGCGCATTGAGCTGATCGGTAAAGGTTTGCCCGGCTGCCAGGCCGTCGGCGACTTCCTGGAAAGCGGTCTGGATGGATTTTTCGTACTGGGCCACGCTGATGTCTTTTTGTAGCTTGGCGTAGTCCAGGCTGGCGCGCAGGCTGCCGGCGTTGAAGATTGGCAGGTTGATCTGCGGCTGGAAAGTCCAGGTGCCCGAGCCACCCTTGAGCAGGCCCGACAGTTCGGTGCTGGCGCTGCCCGCGTTGGCCGTGAGGCTGACCGAGGGGAAAAACGCGGCGCGGGCCGCACCGATGTTCGCATTCGCAGCCCGCAGTTGGTACTCGGCCTGGAGGATATCCGGGCGGCGTTGCAACAGGTCCGAGGGCAGGCCAGCGGGCACACGGGCCACCAGGTCCTCGGCCAGCGGTCGGGCGGGCAGGGTTTCATCCACCGGGCCGCCCACCAGCAGGGCCAGGTTGTTGAGGTCCTGGGCCACCTGGCGTTGATAGCGGGCGACGCTGGCGCGGGTGCTTTCGACGCTGGTGCGCGCTTGCACCACATCCAGTGCCGACGCTTTGCCGGCGCTTTTACTGCGGCGGGTCAGTTGCCAGCTGTGGTCGTCGGCGGCGAGGGTTTGCTGGGCCAGGGCCAGCAGTTCCTGGTCGGCGCGCCAGGTCAGGTAGGCGTTGGCGACGTTGGCCACCAGGCTCAGTTGCGCACTGCGCCGGGCTTCTTCGGTGCCCAGGTAGGTGAGCATCGCCTGTTCGCTGAGGCTGCGCACGCGGCCGAATAAATCCAGTTCATAGGCGCTGATGCCCAGGGTCGCGGAATAGCTGGAGGTGATCGCGGACTTGCCCGTACCGGTCACATCGCCCGGCAGCTTCTGGCGCTTGCCGGCGCCGGTGGCGGACACCGCGGGGAACAGGTCGGCGCGCTGGATGCGGTACTGCGCCTGGAACGCTTCGACGTTCAGCGCGGCCACCCGCAGGTCGCGGTTATTGGCCAGCGCCTGGCGAATCAGGTGTTGCAGCGCCGGGTCGTGGAACACGGCCTGCCAGTCCGGCGTCGAGGCAGCGCTGCCGGCCTGCGCCAGGCTGTAGACCGCATCGTGGGGGTACTGCGCCGGTGCCGGGGACGCAGGCCGCTGGTACTCGGGTATCAACGAGCATCCGCCGAGCATCCAGGCCATGCCGAGGGTGGTGAGGGTGCGTGTGTTCATCAGGCGCCAATCATCCATTTGGCCAGGCCATGTCGGCCGCTCACGCCCAGCTTGGCGGCGGCGCGCTTGAGGTAAGTCTCGATGGAGCTGTTTTTCACGCTGAGTTTTTCCGCCATTTGCGGCACGGTGCCGCCCGTCAACAGGCCCAGGCATACCTCCTGCTCGCGTGCCGACAGGGTGATATCCCCCAGGGACAGGCGCTTGTAGAACTCACGCTGCAACTGCGATTGCTCGAGCAAGGTATGGGCCGGTTCGGCCTGGGTGTGGGGTGCCTGGCGCAGGCTCTGCGCGTGGCATTCGATCAGCGGCAGCAGGGTGGCCGACAAGCACTTGAGAAACGACAACTCAGCCAGCGAAAAGCCGCGCTGGGTCGGCGGCCGGTAGAACGAAATCACACAGCGCCGGTTGCCCTGGCGCGACACCAGGTTGCACTGGTGCGAGGTGCCACGCGGGTGTGCACTGTTGGCTTTGGCCTTGAGCTGGATCAACAGCGGGTCCTGCATGCCGAGCATGTCGCGCAGCAGTGGATGGTCGTCCATCGAGTGCAGGGGCAGGGGTGGCGGCAGATCCTGCTTCTGGCCGGCGCTGCCGAGCAACTTGATATCGAGCACGCAATCGCGCAGCTCGTCCAGGGTCCATTCGCTGAGGTCCACCCAGTGGATCGGCACCCATTTACCCACCAGGTGCAGCATGTGGGCGGCAAAATCCGCGTGGCCACTGTTTGAAATCAACTCGCCCATTTCGGCATAAAAATGCGCGCTATCCGGGTTGGCAATACTGCTGGTCAAACTCATAGCCATCTCATCCTTGATGTCGAAAACCGTCACAAACTCCCTGGGCCTCTGCGGGGCGATCCGTTCCTCATGAAGCAGAGTCGGCACTCGAGTGTGTATTTAGCCCGTGGATTAGTCCTACGTATGTAGCAGAAACGAGGGACACAACGTGCCATAAAAACATCGTCATTAATTCGACGTTTCTGACACGCGTTTCCGGCGAAGAAAAACTGAAAAGCATGCTTATTGTTGGATAACTTATTGATAATTAAAGTAAATATTGATTTTAAATTAAAGTTCGTAATATGCCGACATCGGCCGGTTATAGCCAATCTCCTACAACCCTTTAATCGTTTCAGCAATGAACCATCAGCCAAGCCCGTTTCGCGCTCCTGGGGTGTCCGGGTTTCAGGTGTCACACAGGCCCCGGGGGCCATGCTCAAATCCGGCCATTTCGCGCCCATGCAGGGCCAGTGCCTGATACCCATGAGAAGGATCTTATGAAGCATTCCTCCAGCTTCCCCCTTACCGCCGCCCAACAGGACATCTGGCTCGACCAACTGCGGGCGGGCGATTCACCGCTGTACAACATCGGCGGCTATGTCGATTTCGCGGGCGCCGTGGTGCCCGAGCTGATCCGGCAGGCCCTTGAGCAACTGGTGGCCCGGCACGATGCATTGCGCACCCAACTGCACAGCGATGTCGACGGCTTGCCATGCCAGACCTTCGCTCCTGCGTTGGCGCTGGACGTGCCCTTGCATGACTTCTCTGCCTTGCCCGATCCACAGGCTGCGACCCAAGCCTTGATGCAGGCGCAAATGGCCCGGCCCTATGTGATGGAAGGCGCACCGCTGTGGCGCTTTTTCCTGGTCAAGCTGGCGGCCAACCACTACCGCCTGGGCACCCAGGCCCACCACCTGATCCTCGACGGCTGGGGCTTTGGTCAGATGCTGCAATCTCTGGCGCAGCTGTACACCGCGCTGGAGCAAGGTCGGCAATCGGAAGGTACGGCCGCGTCCTATATCGACTTTATCGACGCCGATCAGCGCTACCACCGTTCTTCGCGCTACGTCCGCGACCGTGCCTATTGGCTCTCCAAATACCAAGTGCTGCCCGAGCCTTTGCTGCAGCCTCGGCACACTGCGCAGCTGCCGAGCAACACACTGGTCGAGCCCTTCCCGGTGGCGCTGCTCGAGCGTATGGAGCGGGTGGCCAACGCTTACCAGGCGTCGGCGTTTCATGTGTTGCTGGCCGCGTTGTATGTGTATTTCACCCGCGCTCACCAGCGTGAAGAGTGGGTGGTGGGGTTGCCGATTCTCAACCGATCCAACGCGGGTTTGCGCGCCACGGTCGGCTTGTTTGCTCAGGTCAGCGCGGTGCGTTTCCAGTTCAGCGAACAGTTGCCCTTCGGCGCGCTGGTGCGCGGTGTACGTGACCAGCTCCAACAGGACTTTCGTCACCAGCGCTTCCCGTTGAGCGAGATGAACCGCGAGCTGGGCCTGCGTCGCACGAATCGCGGTCAGTTGTTCGACCTGTCGGTGTCGTACGAGCAGGACGACCATGACCTGCGTTTCGGCCAGGTGCAGGCCCGTGCGATCAAAGTCTCCAATCACCATGAAACCTTGCCGATTGCCTTCCACCTGCGCAGCAACCGCTACCAGGCCACCGCGAGCCTGCATTGCGTGTACAACCAAGGGTATTTCCAGCACCACGAAGTGCAGGCGCTGACGCAGCGTTTTACCTGGCTGCTGGAACAGGGCCTGGACGACACCGAACGCACGATCGCTGAACTCTCGTTGGTCCCGCCCGCCGAGCAACGCCAACTGCAGCAATGGAATGCCACCGCGCAACCCGTCGGCGAGCCGTACCTCCTGCACCTGCGTATCGAGGCCCAGGCCGCCCGTACGCCGCAGGCCGTGGCCGCCGTGCAGCAGGGCCGGCAGTTGACGTACGCCCAGCTCAACCAGCAGGCCAATGCCCTGGCCCATCAACTGATCGAGCGCGGCGTGCAGCCGGATGATCGGGTGGCGGTGCTGGCGCGACGGGGGCTGGACACGCTGGTGGGGCTGCTGGCGGTGCTCAAGTCCGGCGCTTGCTATGTGCCGGTGGACCCGGCCCATCCCGCCGACCGCCTGAATTACCTGTTGCAGGACAGCGCGCCAGTGGCGCTGCTGACCCAGCATGACCTGCTGCCACGCGTACCGGCGCTGCAGGTGCCGGTACTGCTGCTGGACCGCCCGACCTTCCACCTGGGCACCAACCCTCGCGTTGCCGTCAAACCCTCGAACCTCGCCTATGTGATTTACACCTCCGGCTCCACCGGGCTGCCCAAGGGCGTGATGGTCGAGCACCACAGCGTGGCGAACCTGGTGGACTGGCACTGTCGGGCCTTCGACCTGCACGCCGGCAGCCACACTGCCAGCGTGGCCGGGTTCGGTTTTGATGCGATGGCCTGGGAGGTCTGGCCGGCGCTGTGTGTGGGCGCCACCCTGCACCTGCCGCCTGCCCACGACGGCGCGCAAGACATTGACGCATTACTGAGCTGGTGGCGCGCCCAGCCGCTGGATGTGTGCTTTCTGCCGACGCCGGTGGCCGAGTACGCGTTCAGCCAGCAACAGGGCCACCCGAGCCTGCGCACCTTGCTGATCGGTGGCGACAGGCTGCGTGCTTTCAGCCAAGCCCAGGGTTTTGCGGTGGTCAACAACTACGGCCCCACCGAAGCCACGGTAGTCGCCACCTCCGGCCGGGTGGAAGTGGGCGCGCCGTTGCACATTGGTGCACCCGTCGCGAATGCCACGGTTTACCTGCTGGATGCGCAGCAACGCCAAGTGCCCATCGGCGTGACAGGGGAGCTGTACGTCGGCGGCAAAGGCGTGGCGCGCGGTTACCTGAACCGCCCCGAACTGACGGCCGAGCGCTTTCTCGATAACCCCTTCAGCCCGGGCCGCCTGTACCGCACCGGTGACCTGGCGCGGTGGCTGCCCGACGGCAACCTGGAGTACCTGGGGCGTAACGACGACCAGGTGAAAATCCGTGGCGTGCGCATCGAGTTGGGTGAAATCGAAGCGGCGCTGGCTACCCATCCGGCGGTCAAGGAAGCCGTGGTGCAGTACCGCGACGGGCAATTGCTGGCCTGGTGTGTCGCGCCTGATGCGCTGGACATCGAGGCCCTGCGCAACCATCTGCACGCCACGTTGCCGGACTACATGCTGCCCGCGGCCTACATGCAGCTGGATGTGTGGCCCCTGACCGCCAACGGCAAACTCGACCGCAAGGCGTTGCCTGCACCCACCCAGGCGACGTTTGTGACGCGGCTGTTCGAAGCGCCGCGTGAGGGTGTGGAAACCGCCTTGGCGCAGATCTGGGCCGAGCTGTTGCAGGTGCAGCAGGTGGGGCGGCATGACCACTTCTTTGAACTGGGCGGGCATTCGTTGCTCGCGGTGCAGTTGGTGCAGCGCATGCGCCAGGCCGGGCTGCGTGCAGATGTGCAGGTGTTGTTCAGCCAGCCGACCCTGGCGGCGCTGGCGGCGGCGAGTGAGGGCCAGGAGGTTGGCGTGCCGGCCAACCGTGTGCCGCCCGATTGTAGCCGGATCACCCCTGACCTGTTGGTGCTGGCCGATCTCGACCTGCCGAGCATCGAGCGCATCGTCGCCGGCGTGCCGGGCGGCGCGGCCAATGTGCAGGAGATCTACCCGCTAGCGCCCTTGCAGGAAGGGTTGCTCTACCACCACCTCACCGACGAGCGCGACCCCTACCAGCAACACGCGCTGTTCAGCTTTGAGCGCCGCGAGCAACTCGACGCCTTTGCCCAGGCCCTGCAACAGGTGATCAACCGTCACGATATCCTGCGCACCAGCCTGGCGTGGGATGCCCTCGAACAGCCGATGCAAGTGGTGTGGCGCGAAGCGCAATTGCGCGTCGAAGCGCTGCGCGAACCGCCTGAGCCCCTCGACCTGCGCCAGGCGCCGCTGATGGCCCTGGACTATGCCGAACAGCCACAGCACGCACGCTGGATCGCCCGGCTGCGCTTCCATCACCTGGTCAATGACGCCACCTCGACCCGCGTGCTGGTCGACGAAATTCGTGCGCATTTGCTGGGCGAACAGGCCCAATTGCCGGCACCGGTGCCGTATCGCAACGTGGTGGCGCAGGCCCGCTTGCCGGCGCGCCAGGCCGCGCACGAGGCATTCTTTCGCGAGCGCCTGGCCGATGTCGATGAGCCGACCCTGGCTTTCGGTTTGCAGGAACGCCAGGCGGATCGCGCTGACATCGAAGCCTGCGAACGGCCTGTCGACGATGCGCTCAACCAGCGCCTGCGCACCCAGGCACGTGCCCACGGGGTCAGCGCCGCCAGCCTGTTCCACCTGGCGTGGGCCCAGGTGCTGAGCCGCGTCGCCGGGCGCGATGACGTGGTGTTCGGCACCGTTCTATTGGGCCGCCTGCAAGCGGGTGCGGGTGCCGACCGCGCCCTTGGCATGTTTATCAACACGCTGCCGTTGCGCGTGCGCTTGGCCGGGCAGAGCGTGGCGGATGCGCTGCAGGATACCCATAACCAACTCAGCGCCTTGCTCGCCCATGAACAGGCTTCCCTGGCCCTGGCCCAGCGTTGCAGCAGCGCTGCGCCGTTGTTCAACAGCTTGCTCAACTACCGCCACACCAGCGCCGACCCTGGGCTGAAGTTAGTCCAAGGTATCGCCCTGCTCAGCAGTGAATACATCCTCAGTTACCCGCTGATGCTCACCGTGGACGCTACCGCCAGCGGCTTTCAGCTCAAGGCCAAGGCGCCGCGCCAGGTCGGCGCGCAGCGCCTGCTGGGCTACCTGGACCGCGTGTTGAATGGGCTGGTGGACGCGCTGGAGCACGCGCCACACACGCCCTTGCGTGAGGTGCAAGTGTTGCCTGCCGGCGAGCTGGAAAAACTCCTGGTGGGCTTCAACGCCACCGCCACTGACTACCCCGACACGCTGACTGTGCACGCACTGTTCGAAGCCCACACGCGACTGAACCCGCATGCCATCGCGGTGCAGGCGGGTGAGCAGCAACTGACCTATCGTGAGCTGAACCAGCGCGCCAACCAGCTGGCTTACCACCTGCGCGAGCGCGGCGTGCAGCCGGACTCGCGGGTGGCGCTGTGCGTGGAGCGCGGGCCGGAGCTGGTGGTGGGCTTGCTGGCGATCCTCAAGGCCGGTGGCGCCTATGTGCCGTTGGACCCGGGCTACCCACGCGAACGCCTGGCCCACATGCTGCAAGACAGCCAGCCGGTGGCGCTGCTGGTGCACGCGGCCACACGCGAGGTGCCGGGCGAGGTGTCGATCCCGGTGATCGACTTCGACCACTGCGCCTGGAGCCAGGCACCGGTGGGCAACCCGCTGGTGCCGGGCCTGAGCGTGGCCAACCTGGCCTACGTGATGTACACCTCGGGCTCCACCGGCACGCCCAAAGGCGTGATGATCGAGCACCGTGGCCTGGGCAACCTGATGCACTGGGGCTCGCAGCTGTGCCCGAATGCCGAAGGCGGCGCGTTGTTACAGCGGGCGCCGGCAAGCTTTGACGGTTCGGTGTGGGAGCTGTTCTGGCCGCTGGCCAACGGCATGCGCCTGGTCCTGGCGCGGCCCGATGGGCATCGCGAACCGGCATACCTGGCGCAAGTGATTCGCGAGCAACAGATCACGGTGATCAAGTTCGTGCCGGCGATGTTGCAGCAGTTCCTCGAACTGGACGAATCCGCGCTGTGCACCAGCCTTACCGACGTGTTGTGCGGCGGCGGCGAACTTACCGAAGCCCTGGCCCGTGGCGTGCAGGCGCGCTTACCCAAAGTGCGCCTGCATAACGTGTATGGCCCCACCGAAGCCACGGTGGACAGCAGCGCCTGGACTCTGGAACCCGGCGCGCCGGTGCCGCCGCTGCAATTGCCGATCGGCCGCGCAATCAGCAACACCCGCTTGTATGTGCTGGATGAGCACGACGCGCCGGTGCCCTTGGGCGTCAGCGGCCAGTTGCACATCGGCGGGGTTGGGGTTGCACGCGGCTATCTGGGCCTGGAACAACTGACCGCCGAACGCTTTATTGACAGCCCGTTTGTGGCGGGTGACCGGCTCTATCGCACTGGCGACCTGGTGCGCTACCGCCCGGATGGCAACCTTGAGTTTTTGGGGCGCAATGACTTTCAGGTCAAACTGCGTGGCGTGCGCCTGGAGTTGGGGGAAATCGAGGCGCGCTTGCTGGCACATCCAGCGGTGCGCGAGGTGGCAGTGCTGATTCGTGAAGAACGCCTGGTGGCGTATTTCACCGTGCGCGCAGAGGCACCGAGCCCGGACGCGTTGCGGGCGCATGTGCTGGAGCAGTTGCCGGAGTACATGGTGCCGGCCGCCTTTGTGCAGCTTGAGGTATTGCCACTCAACCCGGCCGGCAAACTCGACCGCAAGGCCCTGCCGGAGCCGGGGTTGGACGCGGTGGTCAGCCGGGGCTATGAGGCTCCACAGGGTGAAGTCGAGACGTTGATGGCCGGTATCTGGGCCGAGGTCTTGAAGCTGGAACGGGTAGGGCGCCACGACCACTTCTTTGAACTGGGCGGGCATTCCCTGCTGGCGGTAAACCTGGTGGCGCGGCTGCGCAAGGCCGGGTTGGAGGTGGATGCGCGGACCTTGTTCAGCCAGCCGACATTGGCCCGTTTGGCGGCCTGCACCGTGGCCCAGGTGCAGCGTGTGGAGGCCCCGCAAACTGCCATCCCACACCTCAACCGCCGCCGCCGGATCTGAGTTGAGGTGCGGTCAAGGTGTTGCATCCATTTTGCGCAGCAACGGCAACACCTCCGCGTCCACGTGAATCGCTTCAAGGCCCTGGTCAAGCATGCGCAGTGGCCGGACGCGCAACAGATCCCCAGCCTGGTGTTGCCGGTCAGCGTATTGGCCGGGCAGTTGCCGAATGCCGACTTTCAGGTGCTGCACGCCTGTGGCCACCAACGGATGCTGGGACAGCCCGACGCGGTGCTGAATGCATTCAACACGCTGCTGGCCAAGCGCTTATAACTTAAAAATTGCTGGCTATGCGATTCAGCTATTGGATTGTTCTTGAGGTAATGCCTTTAATCCGGAACCTAACTCATTGTTGTGCGGTATAAATCATCGCCCTCGGGCGCTGTAATGAGTCATCGTTGCGCCTTAGAGATTAGCCATGAGCAACCTTGTTGCCCCCGTGCCTCTGGTCCGCCTGCTGGGCCTGTGCAAGACCTTTGGTGCCCTGCGCGCACTGGATCAGGTCAACCTGGATATTTACCCGGGTGAGGGTGTGGCAGTGCTGGGGGCCGGCGGGGCAGGTAAATCGACCCTGGTGAAGATCCTCAGCGGCAGCCTGGTGCCGGATGCCGGCGAGCTGTGGGTAGAGGGGCAGCGGCAACGCTTCACGTCGCCGTTGTCGGCGCGCCGGGTGGGGATTGTGGCGGTGCACCAACGGCCGGATGACGCGATTGCGCCGGGCCTGAGCGTGGCGGAAAACCTGTTGCTCGATGAGTTGGGTCAGCCCGACGCAGACTTTCTGCTCAACCGCAAAAGCCTGCTGCAACGCGCCGAAGCGATCGCCGCCGGGTTGGGCCTGGACCTGCCGTTGCAGCTCCCGGTAGAGCGCCTGGGCCAGGCCGATCGACAACTGTTGGTACTCGCCCGGGCGTTCGCCCTGCACCCCAAACTGCTGATTCTTGATGAGCCGACCGCCGCGCTGCCCGAAGCCGACGCTGAACGCCTGCTGGGGCTGATCGACAGCCAGCGTGCACGCGGTGTGGCGATTGTGTATATCTCGCAACGCTTGTCCGACCTGCAACGCGTGACCAACCGCGCGATCGTCCTGCAGGCAGGCCGCCTTACCAGCGACATCAACACCCGGCACTTGCCCAGCGCGGCCTACACCCTGTTCGGTGACGTGGCCGAACACCCGCCGACCGCGCCTGATAAAACCTTGCCTGTGCCGTTCCTGGAGCGCTTTACCCGTGCCGGGTTTATCCGCAATCGCGCCGAGGGGCGGGCGGTGCAGGCACAACTGACGGGACTCGGCGTTGCGCCGCCGGGCGAAGCCGTTGAGCCCGGCAAGAGCAAGCCTTGCTGATCAGCGCGCCGCAGGAATAAACGCCACACTGCCTTCATCGCGCGGGTGAAACCAGCGCTCGCCATTGTCCGGCCCAGTCGTGATTCGCTGATGATCCGCAGCCAGGTACGCCAGGGGCGTCGGTTCGTCCTGGGTGAACTGCGCGACGATAATCGTGCGTTGCGGGTCGAAGTGTCGGCCGCTGGTCTTTTCCAGCCAGGTCATGAACCCTGCGCTGTCGCCCTGGCGTGGGAAGTCCTGGGACTGGGCCACGTAGTAGAAAGGCTTGCCGTGGTTCTGCAGGTACATCGGCAGCTTGTTGTCGACGTCCACCAGCACCATTTGCCATTGGTTCCAAGGCGCGGTTTTGACCGCCTGGGCTTGCACATCCGCGGCGAAACGGGTGACGCCACCGTTGCCGTTGGTCCAGGGATAGGCCACGCCAAGAATCATCAGCAGCAGGGCGGCCGTGATGCCGAAGGCGTTTTTCCAATGTGGCCAACGGGCGGGTTTCTTCAGCAATCGCTCACTTACCCACCATGCGCCCAGCAATTGCGCGAACGGCACCAGCGGCAGCACGTAGTAGCTGCGGCGGCTGCCACTCGCGGTGAAGAATACAAACAGCAACCCCAGGCCCCACACCAGCCAGCGCACGTTGGGCGGCGTGTCACGCCAGTGCCGCACGGCCAGCCCGAGGCCAAGCAACCAGCACGGCAACCACGGCAGGGTGTAGGCGGGCAGGTAGATCAGGTAGGTGTAGATCGGGCCCATATGGTCGAAAGGGTCGAAGAAGCGCACCACGTTTTCCCGGAACACCAGCGCCAGGCCGCTCTCGCCGTAGGTCGGCGCCCCGTACAGGTGGGACAGCACGAACGGCACCGCATACACCCCGGCGGCAATCAGCAGGGCCAGCAACAGGCGCAGGTTGAAATGGCGTTTGTAGCGTTGCTCGCAAAGCAGGTGCGGCAGCAGCACCAGGCCCGGCAAGACAAAACCGATCAAGCCCTTGAGCAATGACGTGAGGGCCAGCAGCAGGAAAAACACGCTATAGCGCCACAGCCGCGTGTCTTCAGGCCCGCGCCAATACCACCAGACGGCCGCCAGCACGCCACACACGGTGAGTACATCGGCCGTGGCCACCCTGGCCCAGAACAGAAAATAGAAAGTAGTGGCGAGCATCCAGCCGGCGATCAGCCCGGTGCCCTTGCGCAACAGCCGCTCTCCGAGCAGGTACACCAGCCACACACTCAACCAGGCGCCGATCACTGATGGCAGGCGCAGCGACCAGGGGCCCAGGCCACCCAGCAGGTGTGCAGCGCCGGTGATCAGCCAGTAGGAGGGCAAGGGTTTGTCGTAATACGGCACGCCCTTGAGGTACGGGTCGAAATAGTCACCGCTTTGCAGCATCTGCAGGGCGATATTGGCCCAACGGGTTTCCGGACCCCACAGGTCGCGCGCGCCCAGGCCGGTCAGCAACAGCAGCGCCGAGACGCCCAGCAACAGCAGCAGGGCGCCGCGTTCGGTTTTGCAATAGCGCAGCATCATGGCAACTGCGGGTAGAGGATAAGTTCCAGGTAGCCCTTGGAATAGTGTTTACCTCCCGGCGGCAGTTGCCCGGCCTCGCGCATTTCACTGGTGCTGTTGACCCGCATCAGCACGCCGACCGAGCCGTGTTGGCGCGCCTCTTTGAGCCAGTCCTGAACCTGCTCCAACTCGACTTTGCGCTTTATCGCCCCGGCGTATTGCAGGCCGTAGCGCAACTCGCCCTCGGTGTCATACAAGGCCACGTCGTCGCGTTTCAGGCGCCAGGCCATTGCACTGGCGCTCCCCAGCTCATTGCTCAGCAGCGCGTGGGTGTGCTGCAACTCCTCCAGATGCTCGAGCACAAACTGATCGGGCATTTCGTTATCGGCTATCTGCGCCGGCATGCTGCAGGGCAGCAGGACCACCAGCACGCCGATGCCCAACACCGGCATCGCCCACAACGTCAGCGGGCGAAACGCTTGCAGCAGGTTGGTGAGCACCCACACCAGCAGCACGATAAACGCCAACGACAGGCTGAACATCTCGGCGTGGCTGTTGCCGTACAGCGGCCTGGCGATTTGCAGGTAGATCAGGCCGATCATGGCGGCCAGGCCGATCACGAAGTTGAACAGGCCGTTGAGGCAGAGGGTGCGAGCACGGCCGTCGCGGATCAGCTCGCTCAGGGTGTGCCCCATCAACAGTGCAAGCGGCAGCAGGCAGGGCATGATGTAGGTCGGCAGCTTGCCGTTGCTCAGGCTGAAGAAGCCCAGCGGCAGCAGCAGCCACAGGGCCAGGAAGGCAATTGCCGGTTGGCGTTTTTCGGTCCAGGTCTTGTGCAGTGTGTTGGGCAACAACCCGGCCCAGGGCAGGCAGGCCACCGCCATGATCGGCAAAAAGAACCACCATGGCCGTACGTGCTGCGCATCGTCGGCGCTGAAGCGGCGAATGTGCTCATTCCAGAAAAAGAAACGCCAGAAATCCGGTTCCTGAAGGTGCACCGCCAGCGCCCACGGCACGCAGAGCAGTGCCGCTACCCCGACCGCCACCGGGCCGTAGCGCAGTAACTCGCCCAGGCGCCGTTGCCAGAGCATATACGGCACGGCAATCAGCACCGGCAGCGCCCAGGCCAGGAAGCCCTTGGTCAAAAAGCCCATGGCGCAGGCCACACCCAGCACGGCCCAGGCGCCCAGACGCTCGCGTGTACGCGTGCTGTCGAGGGCAAACCACAGGGCTACCAGGCTGAGGTTGACCCACAAGGTAAATTGCGGGTCGAGGTTGGAGTACCCGGCTTGCCCGGCCACCAGGCCAAAGCTCAGGTAGAGCAGGGCGCAGGCGAAACTTTTGCGTGGGTCTTGCCACAGGCGACGGGCGACCACGTAGGCCAGCAATACGCTCAAACCGGTGGTGAGGGCCGATGCGATGCGCACCCCGAACAGGTTCTCGCCAAACACTGCCTGGCCCAGGGCGATCAGCCAATAACCGGCGGCCGGTTTTTCGAAATACCGAACGCCCATGAAGTGCGGCGCCACCCAGTCGCCGCTATGCAGCATTTCCTGGCTGATCTGGGCGTAGCGGGTTTCATCGGGGATCCACAAACCGTGCAGACCCAGGGGCAGCAGATAAAACGCGGCGATGGCCAGCAGTAATACCAGCAGAGGATTTAGTCGAGTGATCACAACGTCGCTCCTTGACGTTTAAAACCGAGTTCTGGAAGTAATGAAGTAATAGTGGAAAACATTAAAACGGTCACTGGATGACAGAGAAATTTCATAACGTCCTTAATTAAAAGGCGCAATTAAACATGCCAGAGCATGGCTGTCTTTTTGCTGAACATACGCCGTGGCGGCGGGCGGTAACTACTTAGAGTTGCTTGAGTGCGTTGGGCCAGTCCGGGTTGTTCACGATACCCAGGGTCTTGAACTTACCGTTGGGTAGTACCTGCACGAACAACGCGCTGCCGTACTCGGGGAAGGTCGCGTGGGGAAAGCCCAGGGTGGCTTCGAAGTCGGCGATGCAGCCGCTGTGAGTGATGAATACCAGGTTGCGTCCCAGGGTTTTGTGGCTGAGCAGTTCTTCACCCATGGCCGTGCCGCAGACGGCTTTCTCGCCCGAGGTCAGCTCGTTTTTACCGAACATGAAGCGCAAGGTCTGGGCGGTACGAATGGCCGGGCTGGCGAGTACGTCGCTGTTGTCCATGCCCAGTGTCTTAAAGGCTTTGCCCAGGTTTTCCGCGTGCTGGCTGCCGTTGATCGTCAGGCCCTCGACCGGTCCCAGACACGGGTTGGTCGAGCGGTCGCAGCGCTCTTCGTGGCGTACCAGAACGATCAGGTCTCCGTCGCGCCACAGCGGCAAAACCTCGGAGGTCAGCAGGCGATGGCCCACGCCCAGGTCGCGTGGCGATGATGGCCAGAACAGGCTGCCGGTCAGCAGCAATGCCACCACGACAATCCCCAGCCAGAGGGCCGGCAAGCGCTTGAAAAAGCCTCGGCGCAAGCGTGGTTTGGTCAGGGTAAGGTCAACCACTTCATTCACCATGGGCACTGTCGGCAGTGTTGTACTAATTCAGGCGCAACGTGTTGGCGAATGCCCGCAGTAACGCCAGAGGCTGTCACAGGGCGGCTGTCTTTTCGCTGAACATGTTGCAGTTAAAAGTTGTCAATTGTGGCAACTAACAAGTTACCGACACGTGACGCTTGGCCGGTAATTTAAAGCGCGGCGGGTGGGCAACCGGTGAAAACCATGTGAAAAATTTGCGTGGCCTTGATCGGCAGCCGTTATTCTCGATTGTCACCCCTCAGACGAGCGTTCCCATGTTGCAGGTGCAAGGTGTCTTCAAAAGCTATGCGACCCCTCAGGGGCCCCTGGCGGTGTTGGCCGGTGTCGATGTGCACCTGGCCGCCGGTAGCAGCCTGGCGTTGATGGGCGAATCGGGCAGCGGCAAGAGCACCCTGTTGCACCTGGTGGCGGGGCTGGATCGCGTGGATGGCGGCAGCATCCAGGTGCGCGAACAGCGCCTCGAACAGATGAGCGAAGCACAACTGGCCCACTGGCGTCGCACCGAGATCGGCTTGGTGTTCCAGCAGTTCAACCTGATCGGCAGTTTGCGCGTCGACGACAACCTGGCCTTCCAGGCGCGTCTGGCGGGGCGCTTTGATGCCCAATGGCAGGCACAACTGGTGGAGCGCCTGGGCCTGGGAGACTTGCTCAAGCGTTACCCGGAACAACTCTCCGGCGGCCAGCAGCAACGGGTGGCGGTAGGGCGGGCGCTGGCCTCGCGCCCGGGCTTGCTGCTGGCCGATGAGCCCACCGGCAACCTCGATGAAGCCACCAGCGACGAGGTCCTGCAACTGTTGCTCGACCTGCTGCGTGACAGCCCCACCAGCTTGTTGATGGTCACTCACAGCCCCCGCGTCGCTGCACGTCTGGACCGGCAAGTGGTGTTACAGCGTGGTCAGGTCGTTTCTACATGACGGTGTTTTATTGGACGCTGCGCGCACTGCTCAGCCATTGGCGGCGCCATACGGTGCAGTTTTTCAGCGTGCTGACCGGGCTGTGGCTGGCCACCGCCTTGTTGACCGGGGTGCAGGCGCTCAACAGCCAGGCGCGTGACAGCTATGCCCGCGCCAGCCAACTGATCGGCGGCGAACCCCAGGCCAGCCTCAGTGCGCCCGATGGTGCAAGTTTCCCACAAGCGCTGTTTGCCCAACTGCGCCGCGCTGGCTGGCCGGTGTCGCCAGTGGTCCAGGGGCGGGTGCAACTCAAGGGGCTGGAGGACGTACGCCTGCAATTGATGGGGATCGACCCGGTGTCGTTGCCCGGCAGCGGCGCGGTGGCGGGGCAGCGTTTGAGCCAGGCGCAGATGCTTGCCTTCTTCGACCCGCCGGGGCGTACCTGGATCGCGCCGCAAACCTTGCAGGCCCTGGGGCTGCAGGAAGGTGAACAGCCGGTGACGCTGAGCGGGCAGCGTTTGCCGCCCCTGCACATCCAGCAGGACATGGCGCCCGGCCTGTTGCTCACCGATATCGGCTTTGCCCAACCGGTGCTGGGCATGCCCGGCCGCCTGTCGCGGCTGTTGGTGGACAAAACGTTCGCAGCTGGCCATCCCACACCCCCCGCCGAACTGCAACTCAAGCAGGCTGAGGAGAATAACCTGGCACGCCTGACGGAGAGTTTTCACTTGAACCTCGATGCGCTGGGTTTCCTGTCCTTTGTGGTGGGGCTGTTTATCGTGCACGCCGCCATCGGCCTGGCGCTGGAGCAACGGCGCGGGCTGTTGCGCACCTTGCGCGCCTGTGGGGTGAGTGCGCGGATGTTGATCCTCAGCCTGGGGGTGGAACTGGGCGCCTTGTCGTTACTGGGCGGCGTGCTCGGCGTGGCCAGTGGTTACCTGCTGGCGAGCCTGCTGCTGCCGGACGTGGCCGCCAGCCTGCGCGGCCTGTATGGCGCCGAGGTGCCGGGGCAATTGAGCCTGAGCGCGTGGTGGTGGTTGGCGGGGCTGGGCTTGAGCTTGCTTGGCGCTTTGCTCGCTGGCGCCAGCAGTTTGTGGCGGGCGGCGCGTTTGCCGTTACTGGCGCTGGCCAATGCGCAGGCGTGGCACGAAGCCCATGGGCGCTGGTTGCGGCGCCAGGGCTGGGTGGCGGGCACGGCCTTACTGATCGCGCTGCTGGCGCTATGGCTGGGGGACAGCCTGGCTGCCGGCTTTGTACTGATGGCCGCGTTGCTGTTGGGGGCCGCCCTCGGTTTGCCGGTGCTGCTCAATGCCTTGCTCAAGGCCGTGCTGGGGCGCAGCCGTTCGGTGCTGGGCCAATGGTTTCTCGCCGACTGCCGCCAGCAACTGCCGGCCCTGAGCCTGGCCCTGATGGCGTTGCTATTGGCCCTGGCCGCCAACATCGGTGCGGGCTCCATGACGTCGGGCTTTCGCCACACGTTCAACAACTGGCTGGAGCAGCGCCTCACCGCCGAGCTGTACCTCAACCCGCAGACCCCGGCCCAGGCGCAACAACTCAGTGCTTGGCTGGCACAGCAACCCTTGGTGCAAACCGTGCTGCCCACCTGGCAGGTCGCCGTGCAATTGCAGGGCTGGCCCGCGGACCTGTTTGGCGTGGTCGATAACCCGACCTACCGCCAGCACTGGCCGTTGCTGGAAGCGGCGAGCGCGCCCTGGGACCAGTTGCAGCAAGGCGACACTCTGATGCTCAGCGAACAACTGGCGCGGCGCCTGGCCGTGAAGCTCGGCGATACGCTGAGCATTCCTACGCCGCGAGGTGTGTGGGCACCCACGGTGGTCGGGATTTACGCGGACTATGGCAACCCCAAGGGCCACGTACTGGTCAACGCCACGCACCTGCTGGCCCACTGGCCGACGCTGTCACCGACGCGTTTCAACCTGCGCGTCGCGCCGCCAGATGTAGCGCCGCTGGTGCGTGAGGTGCAGCGCGCATTTGCCCTGGAAGACAGCCGTATCGTTGATCAGCAGCAGCTCAAGGGTTGGTCGAGCCAGGTCTTCGAGCGCACGTTCGCCGCGACTGCCGCGCTGAACAGCCTCACCCTCGGCGTCGCCGGCGTGGCGCTGTTTATCAGCCTGCTGACCCAGAGCCAAAGCCGCCTGGGCCAACTCGCACCGCTGTGGGCATTGGGGGTAACGCGCCGGCAATTGATGCTGCTGAACCTGGGACAGACCTGGCTGCTGGCGGTGCTCACATTGGTCCTCGCCTTACCCCTGGGCCTCTTGCTGGCGTGGTGCCTGGACGTGGTGATCAATGTGCAAGCCTTTGGCTGGCGCCTGCCGTTGCAGGTGTTCCCATGGCAGCTTGCACAGCTGTTGGGGCTGGCGCTGCTGGCCACGTTGCTGGCGTCGGCCTGGCCGTTGTGGCAGTTGTATCGCAGCCGCCCGGCGGATCTGTTGAGGACCTTTGCCCATGAAGATTAAATCGCTGCTGTGGGCGGTTTTGCTGTTATTGGGCGCGTGTGACCCACAACCCGCGCCACAGGAAAGCTTTGCCGGCCTGGGCAGCGACGCGGCGGAATTTGCCCAGGTGCAACCCGGCAAGGTCTTCAGCTTTCCCGAGGACCATGGCCCGCATGCCGGCTTTCGCATTGAATGGTGGTACATCACCGCCAATCTCAAGGATGCTCAGGGCAATGTGTTCGGGGTGCAATGGACGCTGTTTCGCAATGCCCTCAAGGCCGGGCCTGCACACACTGGCTGGCAGGACGCGACCATTTGGCTCGGGCACGCCGCCGTCACCTCCGCCACCCGCCACTACGCCGCCGAGCGTTACGCCCGTGGCGGCGTTGGCCAGGCCGGGGCCCAGGCGGTGCCGTTCAATGCGTGGATTGATGACTGGAATTTCGCCACCCGCCCCGGCAGCGCGAGTGCGTTGGCGGACATGCAACTCAAGGCCGGCGACGCGCACTTCGCCTACGACTTGCACCTGACCTCCAGCCGCCCGCTGGTGCTGCAGGGCGACGGCGGCTACAGCCGTAAATCCGACCAGGGCCAGGCGTCGTACTACTACAGCCAACCGTTTTTCAGCGCTAATGGCAGCGTCACTATCGACGGTAAAACCTACCAGGTCAGCGGCCCCGCCTGGCTCGACCGTGAATGGAGCAGCCAACCCTTGGGCGCCACCCAGAGCGGTTGGGACTGGTTTTCCCTGCATCTGGACCGGGGCGAGCAATTGATGCTGTTTCGTGTACGGCAAACCGACGGCGCGTCGTACCTGACCGGCACCTGGATCGACCGTGAAGGCCGTACCCAAACCCTGCATAACGCCGATATCCAACTGGCGCCGCTGCAAACCACGGCCATCGACGGACGCAATATTCCTACGCGTTGGTCGCTGAAAATTCCCGGCAAACAGCTGGATATCACCACCCAGGCCGTCAACCCGAACGCTTGGATGAACCTGAGTATTCCGTACTGGGAAGGGCCGGTGCAGTTCGAGGGTGGGGTGGGGTATCTGGAGATGACCGGGTATTGAGGGCCTTTCTGTAGGCGTTTGTTCTCAGTCAGGTAGGTCAATTCCCAAATTTGATTTCAGCCCCCCGGACTTGTGTCCGGGGCGGGTTCGCTTGCTTATATTTCGACGCCATCTTGTTTGCATCCCGGATGTAAGGCATGGCGCAGAGTTATATCAATGACCACATGACGGACTACACCAGTCTGAAAAAACGTGCGATGGGCAGTGCATTGAGCCAGCAGCGCTCGGACCATTTTGATGTGCTGAACCGCCACCTGCGCCCGGGGCTGGTGGCGCCTGGGCAACTGGTGATTATTCCCGATCCTTACAGCGTGGGGTGTTCATTTGAAGAAGCCTGGTTGATGCGCCATGCCGAAGACGTTCGTCGCAATCTGGACATGCAGGCAGCGGCCGGCGCGGCGGTGATCGACAACTATGACTTGCTGCAGAGCTTTCTGACCTATGGCTCGATTGGCGTCGGCAGTGCGACATCGGCGTGGGCGCGGCACCTGGATGAGGTGGCGCAGACGCTGGAAGACGTTGAGCGCTTGCACCAGCGGCTCAAAGGCGGCGGGTTGGACCGGGAAGCATTTTTTCAGCAACGCCAGGCATTGTTCCGCCGGTTGGAGCTGCAATTGCACGGCGCGGCACGGTTTGGCACGGGGTTGCAGGGCAATGAATCATTGAAAAAAGTGCTGGGGATTTCGACCAAGAGTTATCTGCATAAAGGCGAGATTGCAGGGTACGCCAAGCGGATGCGCGAGATCGCGCAGATGTCGAAGTGGTTGGGCAAAGGGACTTATGTGGGCTTGGCGTTGGATGTGGGGAATGCAGGGTTGGAAATCAAGGAGGCATGTGTGACGGGGCGGGAGGCGCAGTGCAGGAGGGCTAAGTATGTGGAGACGGGGCGGTTGGCGGGTGGGGGGACGGGTGCTGCGGGGGGAGCACTTTTAGGCGCGAAAGTAACTCGCTTGGCATGCAAAATGTTTTTGGGGGTCGTGGCTAAAGGGCGTGGTGAACTGGCTTGTGGAATCATTGGGGGCGCTGCGGGGGGAATTGCAGCAGGAGATCCAGCTGGCAAAGGTGGTGCGTTTCTGGGCGGAAAGATCTTGGAAATCAATGGTGATTTGATCTTTCTGCCAGAGGGGGCTTAACCATGGATTTGTTCCTCGCGTTTACAATTGTAGTGTCTACAGGATCACTGGTTTTTCTAGCGTTGCTGATATACGCCGCGTACACAAAACTCGACGAGGTGGAAAGCTATTTCAGTCAAAACGAAAAGGTCCGCAGCACTAAGCGTTTTTGGCGTAGAAACCAGTGGATCGACAGGCAGTATCGAATGATGTTGATGTTTGAGTTTCTGCAGGATTCAAAGCGTCACTTGAAGGCCGGTGTTGTGACCGAGACCGAACTGGCGTCTGTTCCCTTGGCGCTCAGACGTTGGATGGTGTGGCCGTCTTACTTTGGGTTTATTTGGCTGATCGCATTGGTTGTCTGGACAGTCTGGCGCAGATGGTGCGATATCCCCATTCCCTAGGCGTGCATTTTTTCGAAAAAACACTGTACATCCATCCAGTCATATCCTACATTCCATCCCAGGTGACCGGATGTCACCTGAGCTTCACTTTTTAACTATGGATGGATAAAAAATGAAATCGAAAAAAGCCTTTATGCTGGGTGCGGCCATGGCGGCCACCTGCTTCGTTTCGGCCTTTGCCCTGGCCGAGCAATACCCTCATCTGGCTGCGCAAGCGGCGCAACCGACTATCAAACAAACCCTGAAAGCGGCTGGCAATGTGCCTGCTACCAAGGCTTCCGCGGCGCTGAAACAGCAACTGAAAAAACCTGTGGTTGCCGCCAAGGTCAAGGCCGGTTTGGGGGTGGAAAACCGCACGGCAACAGCCCCGGTGACTAAAGTTACGAAAGCCGACGCCCAACAGGCGAGTGCCGTGCAG
Source organism: Pseudomonas viridiflava (assembly GCF_900591205.1). Classification (GTDB taxonomy): domain Bacteria; phylum Pseudomonadota; class Gammaproteobacteria; order Pseudomonadales; family Pseudomonadaceae; genus Aquipseudomonas. The sequence goes on along the minus strand of NZ_UUPU01000020.1, from coordinate 108,380 downwards.
GCGGCGCTGGTGCAGGGCTGTGAAACCACCCTGGATGTGAACCAGTTGTACACGGTCAATGGTGTGCAGACCGGCGACTTGCTGTGCTACCACTTCAACCTGCCGCAGAAGGCCCGGATCAATGCGCTGCTGGTCGGCCAGACGGCGGGCACCAATATGTCGTTGACCCTGTTCCAGGACGATGGCCAGGGCAACCCGATTCCGCTGGGCACTTCCGACAACCCGGGTACTGGCGATGAAAGCCTCAGCGGTGTGCTGCCGGCCGGTGATTACTACTGGTTCATGGAGGCCAATGCGGCGGTGCAAGGGTCGAGTTTCCAGTTCGGGGTGGCGGTTGACGCCAATCTCGATGCATTCGAGCCCAATGACACGCCGGACACGGCTTTCCAACTGCCGGACACGCTCAACTATCTCAGTGGTAATGCCGACAGCGTCAATGATGTCGACTACTTCGACTTCAAGGCCGTGCGTGGCCAGAGCGTGGGCTTTGCGTTGACGGCCGATGCCCGCAACCAGTGGATCCTGGAACGCCTGAATGCAAACCAGTGGGTCGTGGTGGACCCCACCCTCAAGTCGGACTCGGTCTCCAACCCGGGTGTTGGTGGCGTGGTCAAGCTGCGTGTGCGTCCGAACCCGAATGTCGCCTGGAGTGCGACGGGTAAATACAACCTGTCGTTTGGTTCCAACCCACGCATCAATACCTCGGATGTGAAAGGCGAGCCGAGCGTGATCCGCATCCCGTATTCGGCTTCCGATGTGGGTTACGGCTACATGACCACTCAAGCCTATCGGAACCTGACCTGGAAGATGGGCCTGTCGGACAGCACCGGCATGCCACTGGTGGGGCTGCACCCGATTGTCTTTCTCGACCAGCACATCAATCCGGACTCCGGCGAGATCGTCTACAAGGCCTATTCGGCTGCCACCGACAGTTCCGGTGAGGCCGCCGGCACCATCAATGTGGGAACGTGCAGCGGTGACTTCCAGACCACCTTTGTCGATTACGCCCAAGGCTACAACAACACCTGGCGTACCCAGTTCAACTACGGCGTGTGGCGTATGGAAGTGCTGGAGTATCCAGGGATCGGCGTCGGTGGGGACAATGTTCCGTATGTGAGCTTTGGCCACCTGTGCACGCAGACCTTGCTGAGCAGCACCAAGGCCTAACGAACTGACGCGTTAGACCCCAGGGCATACAGGCCTCGCGCCTGTATGCCCTTTTTGCGTTATGGCTCCAGTGCCAGTGCCAACGGCAGGCGCGCCATGCTCGTGCTTTTCAACGAGCCCAGGTACAACCAGTCGCCATACTCACGGGCGGTGCTGATCGGCGAGTAGTTGTCGGCGCTGCCATCCTGCAAATTGGCGATGACCTTGCCCTCGGTATCCAGCCCCAGCACAAAGGCTTTGCGCTCGATGGGCTTGGGCACCACCATCAGTGCCCGCACCATCACCTTGCGCAGCAGCGGGTAGCCGGCAAAGCTGTCCAGCAAGGGGTTGCGCGGCGAGTACAGGGCCACCCAGAAGCGATCCTGCCCGTTGAAGCTGAGGTTGTCCGGCAGGCCCGGCAGGTTGTCGATAAACAGGTCGTGCTGGCCGGTGCGTTCGCCCTTGAGCCAGTAGCGGCTGATACGATAGGCGCCGGTTTCATTGACCAATACGTAGTTTTCATCCGGGCCGAGCGCTACGCCGTTGGCGAATTGCAGTTGCTGCAGTAGCACCTCGGTGGTGCCGCTGCTGAAGTCATAGCGCAGCAGCCGACCATCGCCGCCATGCTCGATCACCGCCTCACCATCCTGGCCATACCCCCAACGGCTCGACGCATCGCTGAAGTAGGCATAGCGCCCAGCGGCGTCCACGGCCACGTCATCGGTAAGGCCGAAGGGCACGCCATTGGCGGCGGTGCTCAGTGACGTGAGCTGGCGATCGGCATCCAGCGCGAGCAGGCCCTTGACCCCGTCCGCAATGATCAACCGCCCATCCGGGTGCAGCGCCATGCCCAGCGGGCGCCCGCCAGTATTGGCCAGCACTTCCAGGCTGTGGCTGTCGGGCGAGGTGCGGATGATCCGCCCATCATGCAGCCCGCTGATCAGAAACCCTTGGGCATCCAGCAACAACGCCTCGGGCCCCGGTATGTCCTGGGCGCCGATTTTCTGTACCCCCTTGAGGCGCTGGTTTTCGGCGTACAGCCCGTCCGTCATCGAGGGGGCCTTGGGCGGTGCCCAGTTCACCGGTTGCACCTTGGTGGGCATCAACAGCAGAAATGCGATCACTGCAAGCAGCAACACAAACATCAGATGACGCAGTTTTTTTGGACGGGTACTCATGACGATTCCTGGTGGTCGTTGGGGCCCGGTTCCCAGTGCAGGGTGCCGAACAGATAATCCATCAAGGGGAGGACGATATTGAAATTGCGCCCCTGCATCAGCTCGCGACGGTGATGCAGCGCATGCAGTTGGTGCATCTGGCGAATCCACGGCAAGCGCGCCACCGGATGTTCGGCAGGCAGGTGCTCGCAGGCGTGAAACACTTCGTAAAGTAAATATCCCAGGAGCATGCACCCGGCAAACAGCCCGGCCACATTCGGGCTCAGGTGCTTGAGCAGCCACCAGGCGGGGAGGGTGATCGCCAGGCTGTGCAGCACGATCAGCCAGGCAGGGAACAGGATTACCCGCCAGTCCCCTGGGCTGTCGTAGGTCATGTGGCCGGGGGTAAAAAAGCTGTGGTGATCGCCGGTGTGGCGGGCATAAAACAGCCGCGCCAAGCGGTGTTTGTGATGGCCGAGGTGGCGGTGCACGAGGTAAATGCACAGGTTGAAGAACAGCAGGGTCACGGGCACCGTCAGCCATTGCAGTGCAGTGATCTGCGCCGTGGCAGACCAGGCCAGGGCGATGCACAGCATGCCATAGCCGAGCACGAAACCGGCGTGCAGCCAGGGGTTGTAACGGCGGCTGACGGCTGCGCGGTAGCGGGCGCGAAAGGTCTCGGTGGGGTGGGCCATGCCAGGCTGCTCGATGTTTTTTTGTTGGAGGCTGAGCTTAGTTGGTGGTGGGAAATGTGCGAGTTTTTGCACTGCGCATGAAACCGCTGTGGGAGCTGGCTTGCCTGCGATGGCATCCACTCGCTGTGCTTGATACCGCGAAGTGTCTGCATCGCAGGCAAGCCAGCTCCCACATTGACCGCGTAACCCGAGGCGACCAGTGGGGGCTTGCACACCCCTCGTTTCCTTGCTAGCTTCTCGCAAAATGTTAACGATAACATTTGCTCTAAAAATAAAAACAAAACAGAGACCCACGCCATGAAAATGCTCCCGAAAACCCTGTGTTTATTGGCTGTAAGCATCACCCTCGGCACTGTTTCCCCGGCCTTCGCCGACGCTGCCAAACCGATCCGCATCGGCGCGTCCTTCCAGGAAATCAACAACCCCTATTTCGTCACCATGAAAAACGCCCTTGAAGAAGCGGGCGCGAGCATCGGCGCGAAGTTGATCATCACCGACGCCCGCCACGACGTGTCCAAGCAGGTCAGCGATGTGGAAGACATGCTGCAAAAAGGCATTGATATCCTGCTGATCAACCCCACCGATTCGGTTGGCGTGCAATCGGCCGTCAAGTCCGCCCATGCTGCCGGTGTCGTGGTGGTGGCGGTGGATGCCCAGGCGGAGGGGCCGCTGGATTCCTTCGTCGGCTCGAAGAACTTCGACGCCGGTTTCCAAGCCTGTGAATACCTGGCCAAGCACATCGGCGACAAGGGCAATATCGCCATCCTCGACGGCATTGCCGTGGTGCCGATCCTGGAGCGCGTACGCGGTTGCAAGGAAGCCGTGGCCAAGCATCCGGACATCAAGATCGTGAGCATCCAGAACGGCAAGCAGGAACGTGACCAGGCACTGACCGTCACCGAAAACATGCTGCAGGCCCAGCCTACCCTCAAGGGCATTTTCAGCGTGAATGACAACGGCTCGCTCGGTGCGCTCTCGGCCATTGAAGCCAGCGGCCTGGACGTGAAACTGGTCAGCGTCGACGGCGCGCCGGAAGCGATCAAGGCGATCCAGAAACCCGGCAGCAAATTCATCGCCACCTCCGCCCAATACCCTCGCGATCAGATCCGCCTCGCCCTGGGCATCGCCCTGGCCAAGAAGTGGGGTTCGCAAGTGCCGGCCACCATCCCGGTGGACATCACGTTGATCGACCAGGCCAAGGCCAAGGATTTCAGCTGGTAAATCACCCGGGCCCCACGCAAACCGTGGGGCTCAGGTCATCCTTCTGAAAGTGAGGTCGGCGGTATGAGCAGTCTTCTGAAGCTGGAAAACATCTGTAAGCGATACCCGGGCGTACAGGCCCTCAAGTCCATCAACCTGCAAGTCGAGCGCGGCGAGATCCATGCCCTGCTCGGGGAAAATGGCGCGGGCAAATCGACCCTGATGAAAATCCTTGGCGGCGTCGAGCATCAAGACGAAGGCCAGATCCTGATCGACGGCCAGGCGCAGCAATTCGCGACCTACCGTGATGCGATTGCCGCCGGCATCGGCATTGTGTTCCAGGAATTCAGCCTGATTCCCTACCTCACGGCGGTGGAAAACATCTTCCTCGGCCACGAGTTGAGCAACCGCTTTGGCCTGCTGCGCAAGCGCGAAATGGTCGAGGCATCCGAGGCTTTGTTCAAGCGCCTGGGCGTGACCATCGACCTGCAATGCGCGGTCAAGCACTTGAGTGTGGCCGAACAGCAGTTTGTCGAAATCGCCAAGGCACTGGCCCTGGATGCGCGCCTGCTGGTATTGGATGAGCCCACCGCAACCCTGACGCCGAGCGAAGCCGAGTTGCTGTTCGAGATCATGCGCGAGCTCAAGCGCCAAGGCGTGGCGGTGATCTTTATCTCCCATCACCTGGAAGAGATTTTCCAGGTATGTGACCGCATCAGCGTGTTGCGCGACGGTACAAATGTGGGCGTCACAAACGTGGCCGACAGCGACATCGACCGTTTGGTCGAGATGATGGTCGGACGTCGTCTGGAATGCAGTTTTCCGCCCAAGCCGACCCGCGCACGCGGCCCGCTGTTGCTGGAGGTCAAGGACATCCAGCTGGTGCGCAACGGCCCGCACAACAGCTTCCAACTGCACAAGGGCGAGATCCTCGGCTTTGCCGGGTTGGTCGGTTCCGGCCGTACTGAACTGGCGTTGGGCATGATGGGCGCGCTGCCGTCGGTGAGCAAAGACGTGTGGCTGCGCGGCGAAAAAATCAGCCTCGATGACCCGGCTCAGGCCCTGGCCCATGGCATCGGTCTACTCCCGGAAAGCCGCAAGAGCGAAGGGCTGATCACCGATTTCAGCATTCGTGAAAACATCTCGCTGAACAACCTGCCCAAGTACCAGAACGCCTCGGGCCTGATCGACAAAAGCCGCGAATGCGCGAGTGTCGAGGGCTTGATGAAACAACTGTCGATCAAGGCGCCCAGCAGCGAAAGCCGGGTGTTCAACCTCAGCGGCGGCAATCAGCAAAAGGTCGTGATCGCACGCTGGATCAACCACCACTGCGACGTGCTGGTGTTCGATGAACCCACCCGTGGCATCGACGTGGGGGCCAAGGCGCAGATCTACGCGCTGATGCGCAACCTCACCGAACAGGGCTACGCAATCATCATGATTTCCTCCGAACTGCCGGAAGTCATCGGCATGTGCGACCGCGTCGCCGTGTTCCACAAGGGCGCCATTGTCAAGCTGCTGGAAGCGTCCGCCGTCAATCCTCAAGAGGTCATGCGCCATGCAACAGGGGGCTCAAGTGAATACGTCCATTAGTACCGGCGATAACAGCTGGCTGCGCCTGAACCTGGCGCGGCTGGTGCGCTCGCCGGCGTTCTATCCGTTCGTGGGGCTGGTGGTGGTGACCCTGGTGATGATCCTTGCCAGCGACACCTTTCTGACCACCAGCAACCTGTCGAACATCGCACGCCAGGTGTCGATCAACGCGATTATCGCGGTGGGCATGACCTGCGTGATTCTCACCGGCGGCATCGACTTGTCGGTGGGGCCGGTGATGGCGTTGTCCGGCACGCTCACGGCCGGTTTGATGGTCGCGGGCCTGCCGCCCGGCCTGGCGATTGGCGCAGGGATGTTGGTTGGCGTGGCCTTCGGCATCGGCAACGGGCTGTTCGTCGCGTACCTGCACATGCCGCCGATCATCGTCACCCTGGCGACCATGGGCATCGCCCGTGGCCTGGGCCTGATGTACACCGACGGCTACCCGATTTCCGGGCTGCCGGAGTGGTTCGGCTTCTTCGGGCGCCAGAGCCTGTTCGGCATTGAAGTGCCGATCCTGATCATGTTGATCACCTACGCCGCGGCCTATGTGCTGCTGCAGCACACGCGTATCGGTCGCTACATCTACGCCATCGGCGGCAATGAAGAAGCGGTGCGTTTGTCCGGCGTGCGTGCAGCGCGCTTCAAGCTGCTGGTGTACGGCATCAGCGGCCTGACGGCGGCAATTGCCGGGCTGGTACTCACCTCGCGCCTGATGAGCGGCCAGCCGAATGCTGGCGTGTCGTTCGAACTGGATGCGATTGCTGCCGTGGTACTCGGCGGTGCGTCGATTGCCGGCGGGCGCGGCGTGATCGTCGGCACCTTGCTCGGCGCCATGCTGCTCGGCGTATTGAATAACGGACTGAACATGCTCGGAGTCTCGCCCTACGTCCAGAGCGTGATCAAGGGCGGGATCATTTTGCTGGCGATCTTTATCAGCCGTCAGCGCCATAAATAAACTCAACACAGGACCGAACACCATGGACAAGCACACCGACATGCAAGCCGTCGTTTGCCACGGCCCCAAAGACTATCGCCTGGAACGCATCGGCAAACCCCGGGCCCGTCCCAACGAACTGGTGATTCGTATCGCCGCCTGTGGCATCTGCGCCAGTGATTGCAAATGCCACTCCGGCGCTGCGATGTTCTGGGGCGGCGACAACCCGTGGGTCAAGGCACCGGTGGTGCCGGGGCACGAGTTTTTCGGTTATGTGGTGGAAGCGGGCGAGGGCGCCGAAGAGCACTTCGAAGTCGCGGTAGGCGACAAGGTGATCGCCGAGCAGATCGTGCCCTGCGGCAAGTGTCGCTTTTGCAAATCCGGCAAGTACTGGATGTGCGAAGTGCACAACATCTTCGGCTTCCAGCGTGAAGTGGCCGAAGGTGGCATGGCCCAGTACATGCGCATCCCCAAGACCGCCATCGTGCACAAGATTCCCGAGTCGGTGTCGCTGGAAGACTCGGCATTGGTGGAGCCGATGGCGTGTTCGATCCATACCGTCAACCGTGGCGATATCCAGCTCGACGATGTGGTAGTGATCGCCGGCGCCGGCACCCTCGGGCTGTGCATGGTCCAGGTCGCCGCGTTGAAGACGCCGAAGAAACTGGTGGTGATCGACATGGTCGACGAACGCCTGGAGCTGGCGAAAAAATTCGGCGCCGATGTGGTGATCAACCCGTCGCGCGACAACGCCCGCGCAATCATCAACGGCCTCACCGACAACTATGGCTGCGATGTCTACATCGAGACCACCGGCGTACCGGCCGGCGTCACCCAGGGCCTGGACCTGATCCGCAAGCTGGGGCGTTTTGTCGAGTTCAGTGTGTTTGGCGCCGAGACCAGCGTCGACTGGTCGATCATTGGCGACCGCAAGGAGCTGGACGTACGCGGGGCGCACCTCGGCCCGTATTGCTACCCGATCGCCATCGACCTGTTCGAGCGCGGCCTGGTGACCTCCAAAGGCATCGTCACCCATGACTTCCCGCTGGATAACTTTGCCGAAGCGTTTGAGTTGGCCAACTCGACCAAGTCGATCAAGGTGCTGTTGAAACCGGTGGTTCTGCCCCGTGAATAATGCGCTGAATTACGTGATGGGGGTCGATATTGGAACCCAGAGCACCAAGGCGTTGCTGGTCGATGGTCAAGGTAGGATCATCGCCCAGCACAGCCAGGGGTATCGCGTGGATACCCCGAAAGTGCGCTGGGCCGAACAATGGCCGCAGGTCTGGCTGGATGCCGTCGAGACCTGCGTGGCGCAGTGCATGGCCAAGGCCGGCGTCGCGGCGCAGCAGGTCAAGGCGCTGTGCATCAGCAGTCTGTACGGCGGCTCGGGGATTGCGGTGGATGCGCAGATCACACCGCTGCACCCATGCCTGATCTGGATGGACAGGCGCGCCGGCGAGCAGGTGGCGTGGGTGCGTGAGCATGTGGACCTGGAGCGGCTGTTCGCGGTCACCGGCAACTCGGTCGACAGCTACTACGGCTTCACCAAAATGCTCTGGCTCAAGCAGCACCAGCCGCAGGTGTGGGCCAACACCCGCTACCTGCTACCGCCCAACAGCTATATCAACTGGTGCCTCACCGGCGAGTTGGCGGTGGACCATAGCAGCGCCGGCAATATCGGCGGTGTCTACGATGTGGCGCAGCGCGGCTGGTCCAGCGCGATGCTCGAGGCACTGGGCATACCGCTGGCAATGATGCCCGAGCGCCTGGTGCATTCCGGTGAGGTGGTGGGCGGCCTGCTGGACAACTGGGCCACGCGCCTGGGCCTGCAGGCGGGCATGCCGATCCTCGCGGGCGGCGTGGATGCGGCCATGGCGACTCTGGCGGCGGGCGTTACGCAGCCGGGCAACCATGTGGCGATGATCGGCACCAGCATGTGCTGGGGCTACCTGAACCAGCACGTGGATGCGCGTCACGGGCTGGTGAGTTTTCCTCACGTCTACAACGGTCACCGCGACCTCTACATCTTCGGCGGCGCGATCACCGCCGGGGCGTCGGTGAGCTGGTTTCGCGAGCAGTTCTGCCAGGCCGAAGAGCAACAGGCCAGGGCCAGCGGGCAGGACAGCCTGGTGTTGCTGGAACAGCGTGCGATGCAGATCCCGGCCGGCAGCGAAGGCTTGCTGTTCCTGCCGTACCTGATGGGCGAACGCAGCCCGGTATGGGACGACCGCGCCAGTGGCAGTTTTGTCGGGTTGAACCTCTACCACAGCCGTATCCATCTGTACCGCGCCGTGCTGGAAGGGGTGAGTTTTGCCCTGCGCCACAACATCGAGGCGGGCACCCGTTGCGCGCATTCGTTGGACCCACGGCTGATCGTGGTGGGCGGCGCGAGCCATTCGGACCTGTGGATGCAGATCATCGCGGATGTCACGCGGTATCCGGTGTACACCATCGTGCAGGAGGTGGAAGCGGCATTGGGCGCGGCGTTGCTGGCGGCACACACAGTGGGGCTGGTGAGCGACGGGGAAATGGACAAGGGCTGGGTGCAACTGGCGTTGCGGGCTGAACCCAAGGCGCAAAACGTCGAGGCGTATGACCGTGCGTTCGGCGAATACCTGAAGCTGTATCCGGCGCTGAAACCGATCATGCATAACCTGCAAACCACCTGATCCAACACCACCCAATGTGGGAGCTGGCTTGTCTGCGACGGCGGTGTACCAGCGGCAAATGAGCGGGCTGACACTGCGCTATCACAGGCAAGCCAGCTCCCACGGGGATCTTCATTGTCTATGGAATAGTGACCATGACCATGACCACGATCTTCAACTTCACTCGCCAGCGCATCCTTGTCACCGGTGCCACCAGCGGCATCGGTCGCGAAATCGCCCTGCAACTGATCGCCAGCGGCGCCGAAGTCTTCGCCCTGGGCCGCGACGCGCAGGCCCTGGCCCAACTCGGCTGCCACACCCTGTGCCTGGACATCGCCGACAGCGCCGCCCTCGACAAAGCCCTGCAGAATCTGCCGTCGCTGCACGGCCTGGTCAACTGCGCCGGGATCTCGCGCCTTGAGCCCGCCACCGCGATCAGCGCCGAAGCCTTCGATCAGGTGATGCAGGTCAACGCCCGCGCCGCCGCCCAGGTGGCCAGCCGTGTCGCGACAAAAATGATCGAAGCGCAAATCGCCGGCAGCATCGTCAACGTCTCCAGCCAAGCCGCGTTGGTGGCGCTGGATGATCACCTGGCCTACTGCGCCTCCAAGGCCGCGCTGGATGCGATCACCCGCGTGCAGTGCGCCGAGTGGGGCCGGTTCGGCATTCGCGTCAACAGCGTCAACCCCACGGTCACGCTCACGCCGATGGCAACCATGGCCTGGTCTGACCCGGCCAAGCGCGATCCGGCGCTGGCGGCCATTCCGCTGGGGCGTTTTGCCGAAACCGCAGAAGTGGCCTTGCCGGTATTGTTCCTGTTGAGCAACGCCGCCAGCATGATCAGCGGTGTCAGCCTGCCTATCGACGGCGGCTACACCAGCCGCTAGCCGTTTTCCAGCTTGCCGGCGATCACCACCTTGTCCCGTGGTTTGTACGGGTCTTCGAGGTGATCGAGCAGCAGGCGGACCGCGCTGCTGCCGGCCAGCGAAGCATCGTGGGCAACGCAGGCGATCGGCACGCCGAAGATATCGGCGAAGGGCAGGCGGTCGATGCCGCAGATGGTCAGGCTGTCGTGGGGGATGTTGTGCATGCGCAACGCGCGCAGGGCGCCCAGGGTGATCAATTGATTGAAGCCCATGATCGCGTCCGGCGCCGAGTGCTCGGCGAGGTAGTCGAGGGTGTGCAGGTAGGAGGGCATCAGCGTGTAGTCGCCGGCCTGCACTTCGACCTGCACCTGGGGATGTTCGGCCAGCACCTCGCGCAAGCCCTTGAGGCGCTCCACCGTGATGCGTGAATGCTCGGGGCCGGTCAGCACCAGCAGGCGCTTGAGCGCAGGCGTCTGGCGCAGCAGGTAGTGCGCAGCCTGGATGCCGCTGTGGTAGTTGTCGAGCACCACGCGGCTGAACGGGCTGTCATGGAGCGTGCGATCGAGCAGCACCACCGGGGTTTTGCCGTTACCCAGGCGTTCGAGGTAGTCAGGCTGGTAGCTCGGCTCATCCGACACCGGCGACAGGATGATTCCCGCCACGCGGTAACCCAACAGGGTATCCACGGCTTTGCTTTCCAGCTCCTGCAGCTCATCGGTGTCCACCAGCATGATGGTGTAGCCGTGCTGTTTGGCCTCGCGGGAAATTGCCTTGATCATTTCGCTGTAGAACGGGTTGTCGACTGACGCTGTGATCACGCCGATGATCAGGCTTTCACTGCGCTTGAGCCCTCGGGCGAAGGCGTTGGGCACATAGTCCATCTCCCGTGCCACTTCGAGGATGCGGGCCAGGGTGGCCGGCTTGACCAGGTCGGGTTTGCTCAGTGCGCGGGACACCGTGATGGTGGTCATGCCGACCCGTTTGGCGATGTCGCTGATGGTGACGGACTTTTTCTTGTTCATCGGTAAGGCTGCGAAAGGAAACACCCGCAGGCTAGCATGCGCGGCGCATATTGTTGCTTCAAATCAGCGGGTCCCAGCGCTGCGACCAGTCACTTTCAGCCTTGACCACTTCACGCAGCAACGCCAGTGCCTGTTGCAGCACCGCCGAATCCCGCGCCCGCGAATACACCACAAACGTCGGGAAGCTGAACTCGGGCGCCTTGGCCACGCGCTGCATCACGCCGCTGTCCAGGTAGCTTTGCACCACCCGCGTGCGGAAATACCCGGCGCCGCCATTCTCCAGGATGTACTGCAAGGCCAGCGGCCCCAGGTTGAAACTCAACGCGGCGCGGGCCCGGTCTGGCAGGGCCGCGTCATGCTGCTGGCGGAACCCCTGGCCCCAATCTATGTAGACATACGGGTCCGGCTTGCTCACCAGTTGCACCAGAATCAGCTTTTCTTCCAGCACCTGCTCCACCTGCAACCCCGGCCAATACTGGGGCTGGAATACCAGCGCGGCGTCGAGCACGCCCAGCTCCAGTTGGCGCAGCAGGTATTCGCCTTCACGCACTTCGGTACGCAGCGCATGCCCCGGGATATGTTCACGCAGGGCCTGGGCCCAACCGAGCATCAGCGGGTTGCACAGGCTCACTTCACCGCCGATATGCAGTACGTTGCGATAGCCATCGGGCAACGGCAGGTCACGCTTGGCGGCCTCCCAGGTTTGCAGCAACTGGTTGGCGTACACCACAAAGGCTTCGCCGTCGGCGGTCAGGCGTGCACCGGCGCGATTGCGGATGAACAGCGTGCTACCCAGCTGGCTTTCGAGGCTTTTGACGCGTGCGGTAATGGCGGTCTGGGTGACGTGCAATTTCTCGGCCGCTGCGGCCAGGCTGCCGCAGCGGGTGATTTCGAGGAAGGTGCGTGCCAGTTCGATGTCCATGAAGCCCCCGGGGATGAATGGGGGACAGTGTAATGGAATGCGCTCGAAACTGTGGGAGCTGGCTTGCCTGCGAAGGCGGCCTGACAGCCGACCACACTCTAACTGTAGCCCCGCGATCCAACTGTGGGAGCGGGCTTGCTCGCGAAGGCGGCCTGACAGGCGACTTAGTGCATATCCATTGCTACGGTAGAGGCTGCTATTGGTTCCGCTCTTACAGCGGCTCACTTTTGAAAAGCGCAAAAGTAAGCAAAACGCTCTTGCCCCAACACTCGGCACCTCGCCTAGGCTCGGTGTGCCCGTAATCCGACAGGGATTTGGGGGGCCGCCGCCACGCGCCATCCATGGCGCGGGGCGGCTAAACCGGCATCCCTGCCGGTTTACCCCCCAAATCCCTGTCGAATTACGGCCAGCGTGTTTGACGGGGCGCCTAGGATCAAGATCATAAGCAAGAGCACGGCGGCCTGACAGCCGGCCTGAGTGGTTGAATCAAAGGCAGGTAGGTGTGGGAGCCGGCATTTCAGGTTGGGGTTTGTGGGGCTTGGAGGTGCTGGGTCGGGAAGGCTTTCGCGTAGGCGTGGCATACCCGCAACACCTGTTCGTCGGCAAACCGCGCGCCCACTACATGCAAGCCTACCGGCAAGCCATTCGCCGCCAATCCACACGGCACCGATGCCGCCGGTTGCTGCGTGAGGTTGAACGGGTAGGTGAAGGGCGTCCACTGCGTCCATTCCTGCAGGCCGGAACCCGGCGGTACGTTGTGCCCGGCCTCGAAGGCGGTGATCGGCATCATCGGCGACACCAGCACGTCGTAATGCTCATGGAACGCGGCCATGCGTGCCACCAGCGCCGCGCGGGCTTCGAGGGCATCGTTGAAGTCGCGCAGGCTCAACGCTTCGCCTTGTTGCGCGATACGCAGCAGGCCAGGGTCCAGCAGCTGTTTCTGCGCCTCGCTCATCGGCCCGGTCAAGCGCGCCGCGCCGGCCGCCCACAAGGTGCTGAAAATTTCCAGCGGGTCGCTGAAACCCGGGTCGATCTGCTCGACCTGGGCGCCCAGTTGCACCAGGCCCTCGACCGCCTGGGCGACCACGCGGGCCACCTGCGGGTCGACATTTACATACCCGAAGGTGGGGCTGTAGGCCACGCGCAAACCTTTCAGATCCGTATCCGGCGCGAGCCACGGTGTGGCTCGCGGCGCGCCGATCAGGCCGTCCCGTGCATCCGGTTGCGCGATGGTTTGCAGCATCAGCACGCTGTCTTCCACAGTGCGTGTCATCGGTCCCAGGTGCGACAGAATGGTCATGGAGCTGGCCGGCCATTGCGGCACATAACCAAAGGTCGGCTTGATGCCGAAGGTGCCGGTAAATGCACAGGGAATGCGGATCGAGCCTCCTGCATCGCTGCCCTGGTGCAGCACGCCCAGGTTCAATGCCGCCGCCGCACCCGCGCCGCCCGACGAGCCGCCCGCCGTGGTGCGCGTGTCCCAGGGGTTGCGGGTGATGCCGTACAGCGGGTTGTCGGTGACGCCTTTCCAGCCGAATTCCGGGGTGGTGGTCTTGCCCAGCAGCACCGCGCCGGCCTTGCGCATGAAGGCCGGGAACGGTGCGTCCACATCCCACGGGCCTTGGTTAGAGGTGGTGAGCGAGCCCTTGCGGGTGGGCATGCCGAGCGTCAGCGTGAGGTCTTTGATCGAAGACGGCACACCGTCCAGTGCACCGCAGGGCTCGCCCTTGAGCCAGCGCTGTTCGGATGCCCGTGCGGCCTTCAATGCGCCCTCCGGGTCGACGTGGCAGTAGGCATTTACCACGGGGTTGTAACGCTCAATGCGCAGCAGCGTGTCTTCGGTCACCTCCACCGGGGACAGGGTTTTTTCCCGGTAGTGCGCCAGCAGCTGGACTGCCGTCAAATCGGCGATGTCGCTCATGCCAGATCCCCCTGCGCCGCATTCACCATGGCGCGCAGCAATACAGCGCAGCCCGCCGCCAGGTCATCCGGCGCGGCGTTTTCGATTTCGTTGTGGCTGATGCCGCCCTCGCACGGTACAAAAATCATCCCGGCCGGGCCGAGTTCGGCGACGAAAATCGCGTCATGCCCGGCGCCACTGACGATGTCCATATGGCTCAAACCCAAGGCAGCGGCGCCATCGCGCACGGCGTTGACGCAGGCCGGGTTGAAGTCCAGTGGCGGAAAGTCGGCGGTGGGGGTCAGCTCGAAGCTCAAGCCGTGTCGCTGGGCGGTGGCTTCGATCACGCTACGCACCTCATCGACCATGGCTTGCAGCGTGTCGGCGTGCAGGTGGCGCAGGTCGATGGTCATGTGCACCTGGCCGGGAATCACGTTGCGCGAACCGGGGTGCAGGCTCAGGCAGCCGACGGTGCCGCAGGCGTGAGGCTGCTGCTGATGGGCGATACGGTTGACCGCGCTGACCACCTCGGCGGCGCCTACCAGGGCGTCCTTGCGCAGGTGCATCGGCGTGGGGCCGGCGTGGGCCTCAACGCCGGTAAAGGTCAGGTCGAACCACTTCTGGCCCAGGCAGCCCATCACCACGCCGATGGTGGTGGCCTGGTCTTCCAGCACCGGGCCTTGCTCGATATGCGCCTCGAAATACGCGCCCACCGGGTGGCCGAGTACCGTACGCGAACCGGCATAGCCGATGCGCTGCAATTCGGCGCCCACCGACAGGCCCTGTTCGTCGAGCTTGTCGAGGGTGTCCTGCAGGTCGAATTTGCCGGCAAACACCCCGGAACCCATCATGCACGGAGGGAAGCGCGAGCCTTCTTCGTTGGTCCACACCACCACTTCGATGGGCGCCTCGGTTTCGATATTCAGGTCGTTCAGGGTGCGGATCACCTCCAGACCGGCCATCACCCCATAGCAACCATCGAACTTGCCACCGGTGGGCTGGGTGTCGATATGGCTGCCGGTCATCACTGGCGCGAGGGCCGGGTTGCGCCCAGGGCGGCGTGCAAAAATATTGCCGATGGCGTCGACACTGACGCTGCACCCGGCGGCTTCGCACCATTGCACAAACAGGTCGCGGGCCTGGCGGTCGAGGTCGGTGAGGGCCAGGCGGCACACACCGCCTTTGACCGTGGCGCCGAGCTGGGCCAGGTCCATCAGGGATTGCCACAGGCGGTCGCGGTTGATCAGCGGGGCGTTGCTCTTGAGCGGTTGCGCAAAGCTATTCATGGGCAAATCTCCGGTCAGGCACTCAGGGCCAAATAACGGTTTTTGATCGTCGGGTCGGCGCGGAAAGCTTCGGCGCTGCCCTCGTACACCACGCGGCCCTGTTCGAGCACGTAATGGCGGTCGGCGAGCTTGTCGCAGACCATCAGGTTCTGTTCCACCAGCAGCACCGGCAGGCCGTCGTCCTTGAC
Source organism: Pseudomonas viridiflava (assembly GCF_900591205.1). Taxonomy (GTDB): domain Bacteria; phylum Pseudomonadota; class Gammaproteobacteria; order Pseudomonadales; family Pseudomonadaceae; genus Aquipseudomonas. The sequence goes on along the minus strand of NZ_UUPU01000020.1, from coordinate 92,817 downwards.
CTTGCGCAGGATTTTCACCAACTCGTCGACGATCACCGGGGCCAAGCCCTCGGTAGGTTCGTCGAGGATCAGCAGCTTGGGGTCATTGAGCAGGGCGCGGGCGATGGCGAGCATCTGTTGCTCGCCGCCGGACAGCGCGTGGCCGGCATTTTTACGCCGCTCCTTGAGACGCGGGAACATGCCGTACACGCCTTCGAGCTGCCAGCGGCTGGTCTTGCGTGCGGCGATGCGCAGGTTTTCTTCGACCGTGAGCAGGCGGAAAATCCCACGGTTTTCCGGCACCAGCGCCAGGCCCTGACGGGCGATTTCAAAGATTTTCTGCCCGACCAACGCCTGCCCGTTGAAGTGAATCTGGCCCTGGCGTGGGCAGATAATCCCGAGGATGCTGCGCAGCGTAGTGGTCTTGCCGGCGCCATTACGGCCAAGCAGGGTCACCAGCTCGCCGGGGTTGACGGTCAGCGACACGCCTTCCAGCACGTGGCTTTTGTCGTAGTAGGAATGGATATTCTCGACGATCAGCATCAGGCGGCCTCCCCAAGGTAAGCAGTGCGCACACGTTCATCGGCGCGCACGAATTGCGGCGTGCCTTCGACCAGGATCTGCCCGTGGCTCATCACCGTGATGCGCTGGCTGATGGACATGACGATGCTCATGTTGTGTTCGATCAGCAGCACCGTATGGTCGCGGCCCAGGTCGCTGATCAGTTGGGTCATGATCGGGATATCGTCGATGCCCATGCCCGAGGTCGGCTCATCCAGCATCAACAGTTTCGGTTTGGAGCAGATCGACATGCCCACCTCCAGCACCCGCTGCTGGCCGTGGGACAGCTCGCCGGCCAGGGTGTCGGCGCGGCGGGTGAGTTGCAGGCGCTCCAGCACCTGGTCGGCCATCTCCAGGTGTTCGCGCTTGCTGTCCACGCGGCGCCAGAAGTTCAGGGCGCGGGCACCGTCGCGGCCTTGGGCGGCCAGGCGCAGGTTCTCGCGCACGCTGAGGTTCTGGAACAGGCTGGTGAGCTGGAACGAACGCGCCATGCCCAGACCAACGCGGGCATGCGCAGGTTTGCGCATCAGGTTCTTGCCGTCGAAATGAATCGCCCCGGCGGTGGCCTGGCGCTCGCCGGTCAGGCAATGAAACAGGCTGGTCTTGCCCGCGCCATTCGGGCCAATGATGGTGTGGATGGTGCCGGCCTCGACCTTGAGGTTCACACCATTTACCGCATGGAACGCACCATAGGCCAGTTCCAGATTCTTGGTTTCCAGCAGGATGCTCATAGCCCTTCCTCCTTGGCGATGGCGGCGGTTTTGCGGCCGCCGCGCACGCGTTCGAACAACGTTGCCAACCCGCCCCACAAGCCGCCGCGCATAAAGATCACCACCAGGATCAGGATCACCCCCAGCAGCATCAGCCAGCGCGGCCACAGGTCGGAGAGAAAATCGCCGAGCAGCACGATGGACCCGGCGCCCAGCAACGAGCCGAACAGCGAGCCGGTGCCGCCGACGATGGTCATGATCAGGATGTTTTCGGACATCGCCAGGTCGATATTCGACAGCGGCACAAAGTGCAGCAGCATCGCGTACAGCGCCCCGGCAACCCCGGTGACCGCGCCGGACAGCACAAACACCAGGATCTTGAAATGGCGTGTGTCGTAACCGATGGCCGAGGCGCGGGTTTCGTTTTCGCGGATCGCCATCAAGGTGCTGCCGAACGGCGAGGCGATCACCCGGCGTGCGCCGATGAAGATCAGCAGGAACAGCACCGCGACAAACCCATAGAAGGCGCGGGCGTCGGCCAATGACAGCAGCACGGTTTCACCGACACGGATCTCAGGGCGCGGCACGCTGAGCAGGCCGTTGTCGCCGCCGGTCCAGTCGCTCAAGGTGTAGGCGACGAAGTAGGCCATCTGGCTGAACGCCAGGGTCAGCATCACGAAGTAAATACCGGTGCGCCGAATCGCCAGGGCGCCCACCAGCAAGGCCAGGAAACCACCGGCCACGGCGGCGCCGAGCAATGCGCTGAACAGGCCCAGTTGCAGGTGAATCATCAGCAAGGCTGCGCAGTACGCGCCGGCACCGAAGAAGATGCCTTGGCCAAACGACAACAGCCCGGTGTAACCCAGCAACAGGTTGCAGGCCAGGGCGGCCATGGCAAAAATCAGGATCTCGGTGGCCAGGGTCGCCGAGGGCAAAATCAACGGCAAGCCGATCAACACCGCCAGCACCCACAGCAACATGGCTTTGGATTGGGTCTTGGCAAACGGCAGGGGGTTTTTCTCGCTCATGTCAGGCTCTCCCGAACAGGCCGTAAGGGCGTACCAGAATCACCACGGCCATTGCGCCGTAGATCATCAGGCTCGCACCCTGGGGCCAGAGTGTGGTCATCAGGCTTTGCACCACGCCCACCAGCAAACCGCCGACCAACGCACCGCTGAACGAGCCCATGCCGCCGATCACTACCACCACGAAGGCCACGCCGAGAATCTCCGGGCCGACAAAGGGCTGGGCACCGCGCAACGGCGCGAACAGCACGCCTGCAACGCCGGCCAGGGCTACGCCGAGGGCGAAGGTCATGGAGAACAGGCGGAAGATATTGGTGCCCAGCAGCGACACGGTTTCGGTGCTTTCGCTGCCGGCGCGCACCAGGGCGCCGAAGCGTGTGCGCTCCAGCAGCAGCCACAGGGCCAGGCCCACCAGCCCGGAAAACACGATCAGGAACAGGCGGTAGTAGGGGTAGACGAAATCACCCACCACCAGCACGCCGCGCAGCAGTTCCGGCACGGCGACGCTTTTGCCCACCGGGCCCCAGATCATAACGCTGGCTTCCTGGATGATCAGCGCAATACCCAGCGTCACCAGAATCTGGAACATGTGCGGCAAGTGATAAATCCGCTGGATCAATAAGCGCTCGATCACCCACGCCAGCGCGGCCACCACCAGCGGCGCGATCAATAGCGCCAGCCAGAAATTGCCGGTGAGGCTGACGGCGGTGTAGCAAATGTAGGCGCCCAGCAGGAAGAACGCGCCGTGGGCGAAGTTGACGAAGTTGAGCAGGCCGAAAATGATCGTCAACCCGACCGCGATCAGGAAGTAAATCATTCCCAACCCCAGGCCGTTGAGTATCTGGAACAGGTAAAGATTAAGCATGCAGAAACCCTCGGCAGGACGCCGCTTGCGCGGCCCTGCGCTGCAAGATTCAGGGGGTCAGCCGAGCGAGCAGCCCGTGGCTTCCACTGGTGGGAACGATTGGCCGGCGCTGAGCACTTTGGCCAGGTCGTCCTTGTCGGCCATGTCGCCGGTGGCTTTGCCGATCATCAGGTAATAGTCCTTGATCACCTGGTGGTCGCCGGCGCGGATCGCTTCCTTGCCGGTCGGGCCTTCAAAACTCAGGCCCTGCATGGCCTTGGCCACGGTCGGCCCGTCGAAGCTGCCGGTGGTTATGATGGTTTCCAGCATGACCTTGGTGCTGATGTAATCGGCGGCCAGCGGGTAGGTGGGGTTGATGCCGTATTTGGCCTGGGTCAGCTTGACCAGTTCGCGGTTGAGCGGGGTGTCGACCTGGTGCCAATACTGCGCACCCAAGTACACGCCTTCGAGTACATCGCTGCCCAGTTCCTGGAACTGGTCGAGTCCGGCGGACCACACCAGCAGTACTTTCATGCGCTCCTTGATCCCGAAGTTCACTGCTTGGCGCAGGGTATTGGACGACTGGCTGCCGAAATTAAGCAGCACCAGTACATCGGGTTTGGCGGCGATGGCGTTGGTCAGGTAGCCGGAGAACTCCTGCTCCTGCAAGGAGTGATAGCTGTTGCCGACGTGTTCCAGGCCGTTTTCCTTGAGCACATTTTTCGCGCCTTCGAGCAACGCTTCGCCGAACACATATTGCGGGGTGATGGTGTACCAGCGCTTGGCGTTTGGCAGCAGCTTGATCAGCGGCACCATGGTTTCGCGGATCGCGCCGTAGGTGGGCACCGACCAGCGGAAGGTCGCCTTGTTGCAGTCCTTGCCGGTGACTTCATCGGCGCCCACCGGGGTCATGAACACACCGCCGACCTTGTCGACTTCCTTGGCCACCGCCAACGCGGACGATGACAAGGTGCAGCCCTGGAAGAAGCGCGCGCCGTCCTGCTGGATGGCTTCCTGTACCTTGCGCACCGCCTTGCCGGCGTTGCCTTCGGTGTCGATGACCTTGTAGTTCAGCAGGCGGCCGAGAATCTCGGGGTGTTGTTCCACCGCCAGGCGCGAACCCATGTCGGCAAACTTGCCATAGCTGGCAAAGGCGCCGGACATGGACTTGAGGCCGTAAAAGGTAAAGGGCTCGGCGGCGAATGCGCAGCGCACACTCAGCGGGAGGCTGAGTGCGGCGGCGGCGGTAAGACTGGCTTTCAACAACGTACGACGCTGCATGGGGTGACTCCCTGATTTAGTTATTGGCAGGAGCGGCAAGGGCGATACGGTGGAGCTGGGCCTGTGGGCAGGCCCTTTTTATTGAGGCGAAACGCGGTCAGAAAATGTGGGAGCGGGCTTGCTCGCGAATGCGGTGTATCAGTCACCGGATGCATCGCTGACCCACCGCATTCGCGAGCAAGCCCGCTCCCACAGTGGATCTCTAGTGTTATTAAGAGTGATCAAACTCCAGCAAAAAGTGCGGGCTGACCTGGCCTTCAAGCGCGGTCATATGGTGTTCGGCGTCGCACATATGTTCATGCATCAGGCTGCGCACGGCGCTTTCATCGCCGGCGCGAAAGGCGATCAGCAGTTGCTTGTGATAGTCGAGGTTGGCCGCGTCGAACTGTTTGCGTTTGGGCTTGTAGGCTTTTTTCAGCACCACCAGGTCGCGCAACAGGTCGTTTAGAAACTGCGCCATAAAGCTCAACAACGGGTTAGGGCACGCCTGGGCCAGCAGGTTATGGAACTCCAGTTCCGCCAGGCGCTGTTCGCGTTGCCCGGCTTCGCTGTCTTCGGGCGCGCTGCAAAAATCCACGTTGGCTTGCAGCGCCTGGTAGTCGTTTTCACTCAGGCGCCCGAGCACCGACACCGCCAGTTCCACTTCGATGACCTTGCGCAGTTGGTACACCTGCTCGCCGTCCAGGTGCTGGAAGTGCAGGTAGTTGCGCAATGCGCGGCTGGCCGGCTCGGTGCCGGCCTGGTTCAGGTAAGCGCCGCCGCTGGGGCCGGTGCGCGTACTCACCAGGCCCTCGACTTCCAGTGCCTTGAGGGCTTCGCGGGCGGAGCCCTTGGAGCACTGGAAGCTTTCCATCAGTTCACGCTCGGTGGGCAGGCGGTCGCCGGGCTTCAGGGCGTCGGTGACGATGGAGCGCTTGACCGACTCGACAATCACATCGGACAGCTTCTGGCGTTTGCGGCGTAGCGGGCGGCTGAGCATGAGTTCGATTTATCGTATTAATGCGGATAAATAGCACTTAATAACGATTGGGCCGAAGCGTCAACGCAGGGTGTCGTTTTCGGCGGCAACAGGTCGTAAACGACGTGTTACTGCCAGTTGCCTGAATCCAGGCAGTGCGTAGACGCGGGTGGCTGTTTGCCGAACACCAGAAAGTCCCCGACCCAGCGGTTGACGCACCCGGTGGCCCCGGCCCCGGCCGACTCTTTGAGCAGCAATTGCTCGACGCCGGAATCGAGCGGTGCCCCGTGCCCGGCGTTGACCAATACCATGCGGGCGACGCGCTCGGAAAACAGCGCCGCGTACCGGCTGCCCAGCTGGGCAGCATCCGCATTGCCGAGGTAGTTGAGCCTGGCTTCGCCCAGTTGTGCGCGTACAAATTCCATGTCTTGCGCGGCCTGTTCGATACCGTTTTCATGGCTCAGATCGCGCGGGCTCAGTTCGATGACGTCATAGCGGTTGAGCAGTGTGCGATAGGCTTGGGTGGTAAAGGACTCCCAGCGGCTGACCAAGTGGACAGCAAAGGTTGCGCCTTGACCCTTGTGCGACTCGCCGGCCTGAATGAACACCACACCCTCGCGGCTGAGCGGGTCGCGGGCGCCGACGCGGGTCAGGGCCAGACGCACCTTGCCGCGATGGGGCGCGGCATAGTCGCGAGGCACCTCCACGCTGCCACACTGCGTCCGTTCAAGCACCGCGTGGTCCGGCTGTTCAAAGGGGGGATGGGGGCAATCCAGCAACCAGTCGATAGCGGTGGGGGGGATCAGCGGGACAGCGTGGGCAAGGCTCGCCATCAGCCATACAGCGCCACACGCGAGGTATTTCGCAACCATCATCGGGAGGTCCTGGTCAGCCGTTTGATGCGGCTTTTTTACCAAGGACGGGGGAAGATGAATGTAGGTCGATATGTCGGGATTTGTAGGAGAACTGAGTTTTGTTTATCGGATATCTGTTTGCCAGCCGCCACCCAGCGCTTTGTACAAGGCAATGCTGGCTTGCAACCGTGACAGCCGCAGTTGCACATTCGCGTCCTGGGCCGCATACAGCGTGCGTTGGGTTTCCAGCACGGTGAGCAGGTCTTCGGCGCCCGCCTCGTAGCGGCTTTCGGCGATCCGGAAGGCGCTTTGGGCCTGCTGCAGTTCCTCGGCTTGCCATTGGCGTTGCTGGTCCAGGCGGGTGATGCTGCTGAGGGCCTTTTCCACATCGGCGAAGCCGTTGATGATTGCGCCGCGGTAGGTCTGCAGCAGTTCGTCCTGGCGGGCGCGGGCTTTGTCGCGCTCGGCGCGCAGGCGGCCGTTATTGAAGATCGGGCCTACCAGGCCGGCGGTCAGCGTGTAGTAAGGGCTGCGCAGGATGTCCATGGCTTTGTAGGCGTCGGACCCCAGGGTGGCGCCGAGGGTGATGGTGGGGAGCATGGCGGCACGCGCCACCGTGACGTCGGCTTGCGCTGCCGCCAGTTGCGCCTCGGCCTTGGCGATGTCGGGGCGCCGGCTCAGCAATTGGCTGGGCAGGCCGGCGCCGATGGTCGGCCAGGTCAGCGCCTGGAACGGTTCGTCGCCCAGGTCCAGCGTTTGCACCGGCTGGCCGAGGAGGGCGGCCAGGGTGATCCGGGATTCTTCGGCCAGTTGCTGAACCAGCGGCAACTGGCGTTGCTGGCTGGCCACCAGGCTTTTCTGCTGGGCCAGTTCCAGTGCGGTGGCTGACCCGGCGTCATAGCGGGTTTGCACCAGGTCGAGCACATTGCGCGCATTCGCCAGGTTCAGCTCGGCGATCTGCAGGCGCTGCTGGGCCGCGAGGGTTTGCGCGTAACGGTCGGCCACATTGCCGAGCAGGGTCAGCTCCACGGTCGCCTGGTCGAACTCGCTGGCTTGCAGGCTGTGCAGGGCGCTGTCGCGGGCGGCAGCGCGGCCGCCCCAGAAATCCACCTCATAACTGGCGGTGAGGTTGGCCCCGAAGTTGTTGACCACGTCATCGCTTTGCGACGCATCCAGGTCCGGCCCGCCGTCGCCGCGCAATAACTTCTGGCGGCTGGTGGCGAGATTGAAGTTCACCTCCGGCAGCAACGGTGCCCCCGCAATCACCGCGCTGGCCTGGGCCTGGCGCACGCGGGCCATGGCTGCGGCCACATCGAAACTGTCACGTCGGGCCTGGTCGACCAGGCGGTTGAGCTGCGGGCTGCCAAATTGCGTCCACCAGCGCTGGTTGGTGGCCTGGGCGGCGTCGCGCTCGGCAAATTGCCAGGCGGCCGGCGGCGCGATACCGCTGTCGACGCGGGCCGGGGTGCCGGCACAGGCACTGAGTAACAGGCACAGGCTGAGCAGGGACAGGTGTGTGGGGATGGATCGTTTATTCACTGGTCAATGCCTTAACCGGATCGAGCCGGGCAGCTTTACGGGCCGGCATAAAGCCGAATATGACGCCGGTGACCAGCGCACAACCAAACGCGCCAAGCACCGCCAGCAGGGAAAACTGCACCGCCACCTTGGCCAACACCAGCGCGCCACCCACCAGCAGGGCCAGGGCGATACCGCACAGGCCACCGACCACCGAGAGCATCACTGCCTCGGTCAGGAACTGACGCAGAATGTCGCGCTGGCGGGCGCCGGTGGCCATGCGGATGCCGATTTCGCGGGTGCGCTCGCGCACGGTCATCAGCATGATGTTCATCACGCCGATGCCGCCCACCAACAGCGAGATCGCGGCAATCGAGCCGAGCATCAGCGACAGGGTGTTCGCGGTGTGCGCCTCGGCCTCGATCATCGCCGCGCTGTTGGTCAAGTGGTAATCCGGTTTGCCATGGTGCAGGCGCTGCAGCAACTGGTCGATCGCCCGTTCAGCCTCGTGCACGCTGTTGCCGTCGGCGGCGGCGATCACCACGTACTCGGGGTTGTAGCTGCCGAACAGACGGATGCTGGCGGAGGTGTAAGGAATGGCGATCCGGTCGTCGCTGTCCTTGTTGCCCGAGCTGGAGCCTTTCTCCTGGAGCACGCCGATCACCTGGAACGGCACATTCTCGATCAGGATGTACTGGCCGATCGGGCTGACGAGGCCCTTGAACAACTTGTCGCGCACGCGGGAGCCGATCACGGCGACGGTGGCGGCGGAGCGTTCGTCAGCCTCGGTGAAATAGCTGCCTTCCACCACGGGCCAGTTGAAAATGACCGGGAAATTGGTGTCATTGCCGCCCACATAGGCCATGTAGTCGATGTTGGCGAAGCGCACACCGGCTTCGGCGCCATTGACCGGCATGATTCGCTTGACCTGCGGCAGCGTGGCCAGGGCCGCCACATCCTCGGGGGTGATGATGCCCAAGGGCGTACGCGGGTTCGGCGAGGACCCGCTGACATACAGGATATTGGAACCGAAGGCGCCCATCTGCGCCATCACCTGGCGTTTGCTGCCTTCGCCGACTGCCAGCATCACCACCACCGACGCCACGCCGATGATGATTCCCAGCAGGGTCAGCGCCGTGCGGAAGCGGTTGATCCACATCACGCGCCAGGCAGCTTGTACCGCGTCCACCAGCTCGGCTTTCCAGGCGCCATTGTGCTCGGCACCGTCGACCAGGCGCTGGCGCAGATCCACGGCTTGCAGGGCGCCGGCGGTAGCGGTCGGCACAACCTCATTGCCAGCGGTGGAGTCGCTGATGATCAGACCGTCGCGAATTTCGATGATGCGATTGGCCCGCGCCGCCACTTCGCGGTCGTGGGTAATCAGGATCACCACGTGGCCTTGGCCGGCCAGCTCATCGAGCAAGGTCATTACCTCGGCGCCGCTGTGGCTGTCGAGGGCGCCGGTGGGTTCATCGGCGAGGATGATATGGCCGCCGTTCATCAGTGCGCGGGCAATCGACACGCGCTGTTGCTGGCCGCCGGACAGCTGGTGCGGGCGGTTGCCGGTGCGTTCGGCCAGGCCCAGACGCGTCAGCAGGGCGTTGGCGCGGGCATGCCGTTCGGCGGCGCTGATACCGGCATAAATCGCCGGCATTTCGACGTTTTCCTGGGCCGAGCCCGAAGGAATCAGGTGGTAGCCCTGAAACACGAAGCCGAACGCTTCGCGGCGTAGCCAGGCGAGTTCGTCGCTGTCCAGGTGCGCGACGTTTTCCCCGGCGAACAGGTACTCGCCAATGGTGGGGCGGTCGAGGCAACCGAGGATATTCATCAATGTGGATTTGCCGGAGCCGGAAGCGCCGACGATTGCGACGAATTCCCCGGCGTGGATCGACAGGTCGATGCCGCGCAATACGTCGACCTGCGGGCTGTCGCCGCCGCCGTAGGATTTGCGGATGTTCTTGAGTTCGATCAGCGGCGTGGTCACCTCAACCCCCATTGCCGTCTGCCGGGCCGATCAGCAGGTGATCGCCTTCATTCAGGCCGTCGAGCACCTCGACCCGCAGGCGGTCGCTGATGCCCAGGCGCACTTCGCGTTCTTCGATACGGCCGTTGTCCGCCACCACGCGGGCGATCTGCCGGTCGGCACTCGCCGCGCCCTGCAGCGCGGCAACCGGCACGGTGAGGGCGCCTTTGGCTTCACCTGCGACAAAAAATACCTGGGTGGTCATTTCGGCCATCAGCGTGTTGTCGCTGTTGTCCACATCCAGCAACACCGTGTACAGCACCACGCGGCCGCTGCCGCTTTTACTGGAACTGTTGGGGCTGCCACTGCCCTGGGTTTCATTCAGGGGCTTGGGCGGGATCGGCAGGATCTGCCGCACGGTGCTGGACCAGCGCCGGCTACCACCGCTGAGGGTGGTGAAATAGGCGGTCATGCCGGGTTTGACGTGGCCGATGTCGGCTTCGGAGACTTCGGCCCACACGGTCATCGGCGACAGCTTGGCGATGCGCAGAATCAACGGCGTCTGCTGCTGCGCATTGAGGGTCTGGCCGACGCGGGCGTCCACCGCGACCACCGTACCGGTCATCGGCGCATAGATGCGCGTATAGCCCAACTCCGCTTCATCGCTGCGCAGGCTGGCCTGGGCCTGGCGGATCTGCGCCTGGAACATATCCACCCGGGCCTGGGTGGCGCTCAGTTCGGCCTTGGCGGTTTGCACGTCTTCTTCACGGGTGGCGTTACCGGCGACCAGGCGTTGCTGGCGCTGGTATTTCTGGCGTGCGAGTTCGTGCTGGGCCTTCTGCTCCTGCAGTTGGGCCTTGAGGTTTTCGATGGCGTAGCGGCTGGCGTCGAGCTTGGCCTTTTGCGTGGCAGGGTCGATCTCCACCAGCAGTTGGCCCTCCTTGACCTGGTCCCCGGCCTCGACGTGGATCTCACGGATCTGCCCGGACGCCTGCGCGCCCACGTCGACATAGCGGCGCGGTTGCAGGGTGCCGAGTGCCGTGACGCTGCTTTCAATGTTGCCGCGCGTTACGGTGACCGTGCTCAGGGTGTCGCGGCTCGACGGCAGCACCTGCCAGGCCGCGACGGCGATGATGGGGATCAGGCACGCGATAACGAGCAAGGCGCGTCGGGCGGGGCGAGGGCGTTTCATTCGTTGGTTCCAGCCAGGAAGTTTGGGCCGCAGTCGCGGAGGGCTGACTGTTATACGAGAAAATTGCCCGAAGATTTAGCCGTTTACATACGAGGTAACAGCTCTGCCGAAGAAAAAAATCGTCCGTTGATGCAAGTCTGCTTTAAAAGTAGATGAGAATTACTATAAATTGCACACACCCAAACTGCCATTACTGAATACGTTGTCTTTTTGCACTCAAGGACCTAATGCCGCCACCCGGCGGTCGGGAGTCATGTTGGAAAACTACTATCGCGAGCTGGTGTGTTTCCTCAACGCCAAGCTGGGCAACCGTCAGGTGGCCGAGGATGTGGTGCATGACGCTTATGTCCGGGTGCTGGAACGCTCCAGCGACACCCCGATCGAACAACCCCGCGCCTTCTTGTACCGCACCGCGCTGAACCTGGTGATCGACGGCCACCGGCGCAACGCCTTGCGTCAGGTCGAACCTTTGGATGTGCTGGACGCCGAAGAGCGCTTCGCCACCTGTTCACCCCACGCTAGCCACGACCACGGCCAGCGCCTGGAAATGCTCGAACGCGCCCTGGCCGAACTGCCCCTGGCGTGTCGCGAGAGTTTCCTGCTGCGCAAACTCGAAGGTTTGACCCACCTGCAAATCGCCGAACGCCTGAGCATTTCCCGTGCGTTGGTGGAAAAGCACATCGTCAACGCCATGAAGCACTGCCGGGTGCGGATGCGCGAGTGGGAAGCGCACTGATCACCGATCAGTTAAATTTTATTTCACTGTCCTCGTTTCCTATCAACACACGGCCTGTTGTTCAGGCCATGAAGGTATTCCCGCCCCGACCGCCAAGGGGCTTATCCAGAGGACACTGGAATGACACAGGCAATTGCTTCGCCCGCGGTTCACGACCTGATCGGTATCGGTTTCGGCCCTTCGAACCTGGCGCTGGCCATCGCCCTGCAGGAGCGTGAAAAGGCCCAGGGCAAACTGGACGTGCTGTTTCTCGACAAACAGGCCGACTACCGCTGGCATGGCAATACCCTGGTGACTCAGAGCGAACTGCAGATTTCGTTCCTAAAGGACCTGGTGACCCTGCGCAATCCCACCAGCCCTTACTCGTTCGTCAATTACCTGAAAGCCCACGACCGGCTGGTGGACTTTATCAACCTGGGCACCTTCTACCCGTGCCGCATGGAGTACAACGACTACCTGCGCTGGGTCGCGGGGCAGTTCCAGGCCCAGGCGCGCTACGGCGAAGAAGTGCTGGCGATCGAGCCGATCCTGCACCAGCAGCAGGTCGAGGCGCTGCGCGTGATCTCGCGTGATGCGCTGGGCGAGCAGCATGTGCGCACCACCCGTTCGGTGGTGGTCAGCGCCGGCGGCACGCCCCGTGTGCCGCAAGCGTTCAAGGCGCTCAAGGACGACGGCCGGGTGTTCCACCATTCCCAATACCTGGCGCGCATGGCCCAGCAGCCGTGTGTTGAAGGCAAGGCGATGCGCATCGCGATCATCGGCGGTGGCCAGAGCGCGGCCGAAGCCTTTATCGACCTGAACGACAGCTTCCCGTCGGTGCAGGTCGACATGATCCTGCGCGGTTCGGCGCTCAAACCCGCCGATGACAGCCCGTTTGTCAACGAAGTGTTCTCGCCGGCCTTTACCGATCTGGTGTTCCAGCAAGTGGGTGCCGAACGTGAACGCCTGGTCGCCGAGTACCAGAACACCAACTATTCGGTGGTAGACCTGGACCTGATCGAACGCATCTACGGGATTTTCTACCGTCAGAAAGTCTCCGGCATCGCCCGCCAGGCGTTCCGCACCATGACCGTGGTCGAGAAGGCCACCCCGGGCCCGCTGGGCATCGAACTGGTGCTGCGCAACAACGCCAGCGGCGAAACCAGCGTCAATCACTACGACGCAGTGATCCTGGCCACCGGTTACGAGCGCCAGATGCACCGCGAGCTGCTGGCACCGCTGGAAACCTACATGGGCGACTTCGAAGTGAGCCGCGACTACCGTATCGTCACCGATGAGCGCTGCCAGGCCGGTATCTACATCCAGGGCTTCAGCCAGGCCAGCCACGGCTTGAGCGACACCTTGCTGTCGGTGCTGCCGATTCGCGCCGATGAGATTGCGGCGTCGTTGTATGCGCTGGACCGTGGGCGTGGCAAGGGGCGTTCGGTGCAGGACCTGTTGCTGGCTACCGCCAGCTGACCAGCTGCGCTTGTGACCGGGAGGGTTGGCTGATACTGTACAAAAAACCAGTATCGGTAGCCCTCCCATGCAGTTGATCGAAAAACTCAGCATCCTTGCCGACGCCGCCAAGTACGACGCGTCCTGCGCCAGCAGTGGCGCGCCCAAGCGCAGCTCCGAGGGCAAGGCGGGGCTGGGGTCCACCGACGGCATGGGCATCTGCCACAGCTACACCCCGGACGGGCGCTGCGTGTCGCTGCTCAAGGTGTTGCTCACCAACTTCTGTCTCTACGACTGCCAGTATTGCGTCAACCGCCGCTCCAGCGACGTGCCCCGGGCACGCTTCAGCCCGGAAGAGGTGGTGACCCTGACCCTGGATTTCTATCGACGCAATTGCGTCAGCGGGTTGTTTCTCAGCTCCGGCATCATCCGTTCGCCCGACTACACCATGGAGCAGCTTGTTCGGGTGGCGAAGCTTTTGCGCGAAGAGCATGACTTTCGCGGCTACATCCACCTCAAGACCATCCCTGAAGCCGACCCGGCGCTGATTGCCGAGGCCGGGCGTTACGCTGATCGGCTGAGCGTGAATATCGAATTGCCCACCGATGCCAGCCTGCAAACCCTGGCGCCGGAGAAGCAGATCGGCTCGATCAAGCACGCCATGCAGACCATCTACACCGGCGAACAGACGGTACTCAACGAGCCCCGCGCCCCGCGTTTCGCCCCGGCTGGCCAGAGCACGCAGATGATCGTCGGCGCCGACGACACCGATGACAGCACCATCCTGCACGGCGCCGAGGCGTTATACGGCAACTTCAAACTGCGCCGCGTGTATTACTCGGCGTTCAGCCCAATCCCCAACAGCCCGAAAAGCGTGCCGCTGGCCGCGCCGCCGTTGATGCGCGAACACCGTTTGTACCAGGCGGATTTCCTGTTGCGCAGTTACGGTTTCAGCGCCAACGAGCTGTTTGAAGGCCCCGGCCACCTGGCCCTGGATATCGACCCCAAGCTGGCCTGGGCCCTGGAACACCGCGAGGTGTTCCCCCTGGATCTGAATCGCGCCGAACCGACCTTGATCGCACGCATCCCGGGGATCGGCCTGCGCACCACCCAACGGCTGGTGGACCTGCGCCGTGAGCGCAAGATCCGGTTCGAAGACCTGGCGCGCATGCGCTGCGTGTTGGCCAAGGCCAAGCCGTTTTTCATCACCAGCGATTACCACCCGCAACAGGCCGAGAGCACCAGCGTGTTGCTGCGCGAGCAACTGCGTGACCGCCCGCAGCCGCAACAGATGGGGTTGTGGGGATGATCAGCCTGGAATGCGACAACCTGTTCGGCACTTGGCGCGAACAGGCGCGCTGGTTGCTCAGCCATCAGGTCGACCCCAGCCAGGTGAGTTGGGGCGATGCGCAAGTGGCGGACCTGTTTGCCACTGATGAGCCGATCCCGGCGCAGCTTGGCCCGTTCCAGGCGCGAATTCCCAAGGCATTGTTGGACCTGCTGGAATCGGCCGCCTGTTATCACGGTGATCAGCGCTGGAGCCTGTTGTATGAGGTGCTGTGGCGCGTCAGTCATGGTGACCGTACCGCAATGCTGGCTGGGGACAAGCTGGGCAGTGAGTTGCAGCGGCGGATCAAGCAGGTCAGCCGTGAGGCCCACCACCTGCATGCGTTTGTGCGGTTTATTGCGTTGCCGGCAGAGGCGGGGCCCGAGCTGCCGGAGTATGTGGCCTGGCATGAACCGGCCCACGACATTCTCAAAAGTGCCAGCCAGCATTTCATCGGGCGCATGGGGCGCCATCGCTGGATGATCGCCACGCCGCTGGACGGGGTTTATTACGATGGCGAGCAGTTGATTCATCAACGCCAGTGCCCCGAGGCGTGGCAGCAACTGGCGCAAAATATCGAAGACCCCCACAGCGCCATGTGGCTGACCTACTACAGCCATATCTTCAACCCGGCGCGCTTGAACCCCAAGGTGATGGAAGGGCACTTGCCCAGCCGGTTCTGGAAGAATTTGCCGGAGGGCAAGTTGATTCCGGGGTTGATCAGCGAGGCGCGCACGGGCAAGCAGCGCGATGGGCAGGCGAAGCTGATTGGGGCCAAGGCCGGTAAAAGAATTGCGAACCCGATCAATGTGGGAGCTGGCTTGCCTGCGATGACGGTGGGCCAGTCACATCAAGGTTGACTGATACACCGCCATCGCAGGCAAGCCAGCTCCCACATTTGATCTGCGGTGTTTGTATAAATGGAGTCAGGCCAGCTCTGTGGCAGTGTTTTTGACCACCGCCAACTCCGGATGCGCCACCAACTTATCAATGTGCAATTCATCGTTGTTCAGCCAGGTCTCCGTCAGCACCCGGTAATGCTCCATATCGCGACAGCGCATGCGCAGGCTGTAGTCGAACGGCCCGCTGATCAGCTGGCATTCGAACACCTGGGGGCAAGCTTTGATGCATGCCTCGAACGCCTTCTGCGCCGAGCGCCCGCTTTGATTGGACAAGGCCACCAGCACCAGCAGCGACAGCCCGGGTGAGACCATCTGCACATCAATGATCGCCCCATAACCACGGATCACCCCGCGTCGCTCCAACTTGCGCACCCGTTCCAGGCAGGGCCTGGGGGTCAGGTGCACCAGCGACGAGAGTTTTTCGTAAGTGATACGCCCCTGGTGCCGCAGCACGTCGATGATCGCCTCATCTATGCGGTCCAGCGTAGGGGAAGAATGGGGTCCGTTGGCCTTGGTATCCATGGGTTTCACTTCAAACGGTTGGAAAGAAATTGCTGCAAGCGCTCGCTGTTAGGGTGGTCAAGAATCTCGGCGCCGCCTTGTTCCTCGACTCGGCCCTGATGCAAAAACAGCACCTGACTGGACACCTGGCGGGCAAAGCCCATCTCGTGGGTGACCATCAGCATGGTACGACCTTCCTCGGCCAACGTCTGTATGACTTTGAGGACTTCTCCTACAAGCTCTGGGTCGAGCGCAGACGTCGGTTCATCGAACAGAATAATTTCCGGCTCCATCGCCAGCGCCCGTGCGATGGCCACGCGCTGTTGCTGGCCACCGGAAAGAAACGCCGGGTATTGGTCCGCCACACGGCCGGGCAGGCCGACCTTGTCCAGGTACAGGCGTGCGCGTTTTTCGGCTTCGGCTGCGCTTACGCCCAGCACCCGGCGCGGGGCCATGGTGATATTTTCCAGCACGGTCATATGGCTCCACAGGTTGAAGTGCTGGAACACCATGGCCAGCCGCGTGCGCAGGTTTTGCAGTTGCGCCTGGTGCGGTGCACGGGTGCCGGCGCGGCCTTGTTGCATTTGGATGCTGATGCCGTCCAGGGTGATTACCCCGGCATCGGGCTGTTCGAGAAAGTTGATGCAGCGCAGCATCGTGCTTTTGCCCGAGCCGCTGGCGCCGATCAGGCTGATCACATCGCCATTGCGTGCATTCAGGGACACGCCCTTGAGCACTTCGTGTTCGCCGTAGCGTTTGTGGATACCTTCGACCTGGAGCTTGATCGCAGCGGTGGCTGCGCTTGCAACGGGTGTGTCCAATGGATAAGCGGCCAGGGCCTGCGCGGACTGATTCATGGGTTAGCCTCGGGTAGGAACAAGAAAACGCATCCAGCGACGTTCGGCCAGTCGAAACAGGCCCACCAGTGCAAAGGACAGCAGCATGTAGAGCAGGGCGGCGATCCCGAAAGCCTGGAACGTCAGAAACGTTTCGGCGTTGGCGTCGCGGGCGACCTTGAGGATGTCGGCGACGGTGGCGGTAAACGCCAGCGACGTGGCGTGCAGCATCAGGATCATTTCATTGCTGTAGGCCGGCAGCGCACGGCGCAGTGCAGCGGGCACCACCACAAACAGGTTGAGCCGCCAGCCATGCAGGCCATAGGCACGCGCCGCCTCGATTTCACCATGCGGAATATTGCGGATCGCCCCAGCGAAAATTTCCACGGTGTAGGCGCAGGTGTTAAGCACAAACGCCAGCAAGGTACAGTTGAGTGCATTGCGCAAAAACTGGTTGAGCAACGCGTTGTCCTGCACCACTTCCAGGCTGTACAGCCCGGTGTAGCAAATCAGTAACTGGATATACAGTGGCGTGCCGCGAAACAGGTAGGTGTAGACCTCCACCGGCCAGCGCAGCCAGAAGTGCTCCGAGACGCGGGCCAGCGCCAGCGGGATCGACAGCATGAAGCCGAACACCACCGAGACAATGAACAGCCACAGGGTCATGGCCACCCCGGACAACCCCGCACCATCGCTGAACAGGTAGGCCAGGCCGTATTGCTGGAACAGTTCGATCATCGTGCCATCCCCTTGATGCCGAGGTTGTAGCGCCGTTCGAGGCGCTTGAAGATGCGGTTGGACAGGGTGGTGATCACCAGGTACACCAGGCCCGCGAGGATCAGGAAGTACAGCGGCTCATGGGTGGTCTTGCCGGCGTTTTGCGCAGCTTTGACCAGGTCCGACAGGCCGATGATTGACACCAGTGCCGTGGACTTGAGCAGCACCAGCCAGTTATTGCCCAGGCCCGGCAGGGCAAAACGCATCAACTGCGGGAACAGCACCAGGTGAAACCGCTGCCAGCGGCTCAGGCCATAGGCGGTCGCGGCTTCCAACTGGCCGACCGGCACGCTGAGGATCGCGCCGCGGAAGTTTTCGGTGAAATATGCGCCGTAGATAAAGCCCAGCGTGATCACCCCTGCGGTAAACGGGTCGATTTCAAAGTAGTTCCAGGCGAGCAGTTCGCTGAGGTCGTTGAGCCACAGTTGCAGGCTGTAGAAAATCAGCAGGATCAGTACCAGGTCCGGCACGCTGCGGATCAGCGTGGTGTACAGCGTGGCCAGCACCCGCAGCCATTTGGCGCTGGAGAGCTTGGCACCGGCGGCGATCAGTCCCAGGGACAGGCTCAGGGCCAGCGCGAGGAACGCCAGCTTGAGCGTCATCCAGGCACCCTGGGCCAGCATCGGGCCGTAGCCTTGCAGGTTGAGGAGGTCGTTCATAGTGGGAGATCTCTAAGGAGCGCAGATATTCCCCTGTGGGGCTCGGCTTGTGTGGGAGGGGGCTTGCCCCGATTGCGGTGGGTCAGTCAATAAATGTGTCGACTGGCACGGCCTCATCGGGGGCAAGCCCCCTCCCACATAAGTCCTCTTACACAGGGGCTCGGCGGTGGCTTACTCGTTGTAGATATCCTGATCGCCGAAATACTTCTTCTGGATCTGTGCGTAGGTGCCATCGGCCTGGACGGCGGCGATGCCCTTGTTGATCAGTGCGCGCAGTTCCTGGTCGTTCTTGCGCAGGCCCATGGCGATGTCCAGGGGCAGGGTCGGGTCCTTGAAGGCCGGGCCGGTCTTGAAGTCCGCGCCTTCAGGCTTGGACAGGAAGTTGAGCTGGGCTTCGAGCTTGTCGGTCAGGGTGGCGTCGAGGCGGCCGTTCTGCAGGTCGGCGTAGTTCTGTTCCTGGGACTGATAAGCCTTGATCTGTGCGCCGAGTTTGGCCAGGTGGGCACGCGCATAGGCTTCTTGCAGTGAGCCTTGCAGCACGCCCACTTGCTTGCCTTTCAACGACTCTGGGGTGTCGCCGAAGTCGGCGCTTTTACGGGTGATCACCGAGGTCGGGCTGAGGAACAGGCGGTCGGTGAAGTCGATGACTTTCTCACGCGCCGGGGTCACGGCCATGGAGGACATGATCGCGTCGAACTTGCGGGCGCGCAGGGCCGGGATCATGCCGTCGAATTCGTTGTGCACCCAGGTGCATTTGACGTCGAGCCTGGCGCAGATCGCATTGCCCAACTCGATATCGAAACCTTGCAGGCTGCCATCGGCGGCCACGGATTCGAAGGGTGGGTACTCGGGGAATACGCCGAAGCGGATTTCTTTCCACTCCTGGGCGTGAGCGGCGCCGGCGCACAGTGGCAACAGCAATGCAGCGAAGAGTGATCGCAGTGGAGTCATGTGTCAGTCCCTATATTTTGTAATTGATGTCAGGGCAGTAAAAAGCGTGATGCAAGTTCTTGTTTTTGGGTAAACGCGCCTTGCGTGGCGAGCCGGCTCATGTGGCGAGCGGGCTCGCCACAAGCCCAAGAGGCTGTTTCAGCGCACAGAGAATGCTTCATGATGGTGCGTTTTTTGTGTCGTTTACCCAGTGCATAAAGCGCGAATTGCGCTGTTAAAAAGCGCAATGCAGCGGAAACGGCTGCTGCACCCGCTAAATCGGCTTTCTACCGGTGAGATTCCAGCCTGCCCCAGGCGCAAAGCGGCAGGCCAGAGCGGTCTCAGGCGCGCTTTTTGTGCTGTACACGCGGTTGTTGGGCCAGGCGCGCAAACAGGTCTTTCGGGTCGGCCAAGTCGGGCACCAGTTCAAGTGTGCTGCCGATATCCAGGGCCTTGGCCACGTCCAGCACATAGCGCAGGGCCGAGTAGTCCTCGATGGCAAAACCCACCGAGTCGAACAGAGTGACCTGGCGATCGTTCTCGCGGCCGGGTTGCTGGCCGTTGATCACCTGCCACAGCTCGGTGACTGGCGAGTCTTGCGGCAGGTGCTGGATTTCACCTTCGATGCGGCTTTGCGGTTCGTACTCGACGATCACGCGGGCGCGCTCGACGATGCGGCGGTCCAGCTCGGTCTTGCCTGGGCAGTCGCCGCCCACGGCATTGAGGTGCATGCCCGGTTCGATCATCGCGTCAGTCAGGATGGTGGCGTAGGCTTTGTCCGCCGTGACGGTGGTGACGATATCCGCACCTTTGACCGCCTCGGCCACGCTGCCGGCCAGGATCACCTTGATCGCCGGGAACGCCTTGAGGTTGGCCGCCAGCTTGGCGGTGGCCTTGGCATCAATATCGAACAGGCGGATTTCAGTGATGCCGAGCATGGCGTGGAACGCCAGCGCCTGGAATTCACTCTGCGAGCCATTACCGATCAAGGCCATGCTGCGGCTGTTTTCGCGGGCCAGGTAGCGGGCCACAAGCGCGGAGGTGGCGGCGGTGCGGATCGCGGTGGTCAGGGTCATTTCCGCCAGCAGTACCGGTTTGCCGGTGTCCACATCGCCCAGGGCGCCGAAGGCCATTACGGTGAGCATGCCGGCCAGGGTGTTTTTTGGGTGGCCGTTCACGTATTTGAAGGCGTACAGCGCGGCGTCGGACACCGGCATCAGCTCGATCACACCGTCCGGTGAATGGTTGGCCAGGCGTGCGCATTTTTCGAAGTCCTGCCAGCGCAGGTAGTCGACGCGAATGTATTCGGCCATTTCGCTGATGCAGGTTTGCAGACCTTTTTGCGAGACCAGGTAGCTGAGGTCGTTGACGTCGATATAACGGGTCATGGGAAGACTCCTTATTGAAATGAAGGACGGGCCGGCAGGTGCACTTCGGCCAGCATGCAGCGTGCGCTGCCACCGCCGATGCGTTCGATGGTGTCGATGTTCACCACCACCGGTCTTGTATGGCGCTCCACGTGCCGACGCTGGGCGGGTTGCAGGGCAGCCCAGGCGCTGGCGGACATCACCAGCAGCGGCTGGCCGTCGCGGTCGTGGACTTCGAGCATGTTGCCGGCGAAGGCTTCGAGCTGGTCGAAGTCGAGGCCGAGGATGTCCTTGCCGGTGTCGCGCAGGGAGCGTTCCAGGGCCTGGCGCTCGTCGGCATCGGGCAGGGCTTGCAGGCACACCACCGAGAGGTCGCGGCCGACACTCATCATCACGTTGCTGTGGTAGATCGGCGCGTGATCGCGGTCGACGGCGTGGAACACGCACAGCTGGTAGTCGAGGCGCTCGGCAAACTGGCGCAGGGCGTCGTGGTGAGTGCGCCCGGAGTGGCAGGCGTAGCTGATGCGGTGTTGGCGGTCGAGCACCATGCTGCCGGTGCCTTCGAGGAAAATGTTCTGTTGTTCGAGGTGGCTCAGGTCAATCGTGTGTTTTATCGCAAAGCGCTGCTCCAGCACGTGCAGCACGCCCTTGTTGCGTTCCAGTCGTCGGTTCCGGCCTTCCATCGGGTACAGCACCAGGCTGCCGTCGGCGTGGCTGCTCCACCAGTTGTTGGGGAAGATCGAGTCCGGAGTGTGGGGCGCCAGGGTGTCCTGCACCACCAGCACTTCCACGCCGTGCCGGCGCAGGGTGTCGACATAGCCGTCGAACTCTTCCAGCGCTTTGCGCTGCGCACTGAGTGGGTCGAGGGGGCGGGCGTTGGAAGCGGTTGTTGATCGCGGTGTCCGGGTTGAAGGCAAAGCGCGCTGGGCGAATCATCAAGACGGTGTTGGTGGTTTGCATGGGTGCACGGGTCCATGGGGTTGAGCTGTGGGGCTATTTTGTGCGTTGTGGTGGGGCGATCCCGGCTGATATCGCGGGGCGGTTCAGCCGGGAAAGCTGAAAAGGGGGTTGAGGCAGCCGAATCGGCTGTTAGGGTTGGAACGGGTTCAAACGGTGGGAGCTGGCTTGCCTGCGATGGCGGACTAGACGCTCTGACTGACAGACCGCTATCGCAGGCAAGCCAGCTCCCACATTAGTATGGTGGCGGTCGTGACACCCGAGCCAGGAAGGAGAATGCATGTCTACCGCTGTTCGTCTTGCCCAAACCACCGATGCCGAGGGCATCAGCCAGGTCATCCTGGCCGCCCTGCACAGCAGCAATGCGCAGGATTACCCGGCCGATGTGATTGCACGGGTGGCCAGCAACTTCACGCCCGAGGCAGTGCTGGAACTGCTCAAGCGCCGCGTGGTGCTGGTGGCGATCCAGGACCAGGTGGTTGTTGCCACGGCGGCGCTCGATGGGAATGTGGTGCGCTCGGTGTTCGTCAATCCGGCGCTGCAAGGACGGGGGATTGGTCGGCTGTTGATGATTGAAATCGAGTTGCGCGCCCGCGAGGCCGGGGTGACGGTACTGAGCGTGCCGTCCTCGCTGACGGCGGAGCCGTTCTATACCACGCTGGGGTTTCATACCGTGCGCGACGTCTACCACGGTAACGAGCGGACGCTGGTGATGGAGAAGGCGCTGCTGTCCCGCCATCCCATCGGGCCGTATCGCGACCGCCAGCACCGTGCCCAAGTCGTGGCCTTATGGCAGGAAGCCTTTGGCTACGACACCGCACATAACCTGCCAACGTTGGCGATTGATAAAAAGCTGGCCGTCAACGATGGACTGTTTTTCGTCGCGACCGACAAAAAAACCGTGATCGGGACGATTCTTGCCGGCTACGACGGCCATCGCGGCTGGCTGTATTCAGTGGCCGTACACACTGACTATCGGCGTCATGGCCTGGGTTCCTCGCTGGTGCGGTATGCGGAACAGGCACTGACGGCGTTGGGCTGCATGAAGATCAATCTGCAGATCACCAGTGGCAATGACGCGGTGGCGGGGTTCTATGAGGCGTTGGGGTATGGCGTGGAGGCGAGAATCAGCATGGGGAAGAAGATTGCGGTGAATATTCCATCTCAATCCTGAGAATGTTGCAGATCAAATGTGGGAGCTGGCAAGCCAGCTCCCACAGGGTTTTGTGGTGTTGCTGGTGTTGTGGTTAGACCTTGACGATCCAGCCTGCCGGCGCTTCAACGTCGCCGGTCTGCACGCCGGTCAGCTCTTTGTAGAGCTTCTGGGTGATCGGGCCGACTTCGGTTTCGCTGTGGAACACGTGCAGCTTGCCGTTGTACTGGATGCCGCCGATCGGCGAGATCACCGCAGCAGTCCCGCAGGCACCGGCTTCCTTGAACTGGTCCAGTTTGTCGATGAACACTTCGCCCTCGACCACTTCCAGGCCCAGGCGGGTCTGGGCCAGTTCGATCAGCGACAGGCGGGTGATGCCTGGCAGCACCGAAGGCGACTTCGGCGTGATGAACTTATTGTCGTGGGTGATCCCGAAGAAGTTGGCCGAACCGACCTCTTCGATTTTCGAGTGGGTCATCGGGTCCAGGTAGATCGCGTCGGCGAAACCGGATTTCTTCGCTTCGGCACCCGGCATCAGGCTGGCGGCGTAGTTGCCACCGACCTTGGCGGCACCGGTGCCCTGTGGCGCGGCGCGGTCGAAGGTGGAGATCTGGAAGTTGTGCGGCACCAGGCCGCCTTTGAAGTAGGCACCGACCGGGATCGCGAACACCGAGAAGATGAATTCCGGCGCGGTACGCACGCCGATGTTGTCACCGGTGCCGATCACGAACGGGCGCAGGTACAGCGCGCCGCCGCTGCCGTAGGGCGGGATGAACCGCTCGTTGGCCTTGACCACTTGCTTGCAGGCTTCAATGAAGTCTTCGGTCGACACGTGCGGCATCAGCAGGCGGGCACAGCTGCGCTGCATGCGGGCGGCGTTCTGGTCCGGGCGGAACAGGTTGATCGAGCCGTCCTTGCAGCGGTAGGCTTTGAGGCCCTCGAAGCACTGCTGGCCATAATGCAGGGCAGTGGAGCCCTCGCTGATGTGCAGCACGTTGTCGTCGGTCAGGGTGCCTGCTTGCCACTCGCCGTTTTTCCAGACTTGGAGAAACCGTTTGTCGGTCTTGATGTAGTCAAAACCCAGCTTGTCCCAATTGATGCTTTCGTTACCCATGACACCCTCTATCTCTGGTCAACCGCCTGGTCGAAGGCAGGCTTGTCGGTTTTTTTTCTGGATGGGCGCAACAATACTTCATTCTTGCTTTGTGTGGGAGCGGGCTTGCTCGCGAATGCAGGGTGTCAGTCAATACAACTGTGACTGATCCACCGCTTTCGCGAGCAAGCCCGCTCCCACACAGGATCTGCGCCAGGTTACAGGTGCAGCGCGTGCCCTAATGCTCTCAATGCCGCTTCCTGCACGGCTTCGCCGAGCGTCGGATGAGCATGGATGGTGCCGGCCACGTCTTCCAGGCGTGCGCCCATTTCCAGGCTCAGGCCGAAGGCCGTGGACAGTTCGGACACGCCCGCGCCTACGGCTTGCCAGCCGACGATCAGGTGGTTGTCACGCCGCGCCACCACCCGCACGAAGCCGGTTTTCGACTCCAGCGTCATCGCCCGACCGTTGGCCGCGAACGGGAAGCTCGAGACGATACAGTCCAGGCCGGCCGCCTTGGCGTCATCGGGCGTCTTGCCGACCACCACCAGTTCCGGGTCGGTAAAGCACACTGCCGGGATCGCCGCCGGGTTGAATTCACGGGATTTACCGCTGATCAGTTCGGCTACCATCTCACCTTGCGCCATGGCCCGGTGCGCCAGCATCGGCTCGCCGCTCACGTCGCCGATCGCCCACACATTGCGCATGCTGGTCTGGCACTGGTGGTCGATCTTGATCGCCGAACCCTTCATCGCAAGGTTCAGCGCTTCGAGGTTCCAGCCCTGGGTGTTCGGTTTGCGACCAACGGCCACCAGTACCTGCTCGGTTTCCAGCGACAGCGTCTCGCCCTCTGGGTCGCGTACTTGCAGCTGATTGTGCTCGAAACCTGTGACGCTGTGCTTGAGGTACAGCTTCACACCCAATTGCTTGAGGGATTCATTCACCGGTTGTGTCAGCTCGGCGTCATAGGCCGGCAGGATGCGGTCCTGGGCCTCGACCACACTGACTTCGGCCCCGAGCTTGCGGTACGCGATCCCCAGCTCCAGGCCAATGTAGCCGCCGCCGACCACAATCAGGCGCTTGGGTACGCGAGTGGGGGCCAGCGCTTCGGTAGAGGAGATGATCGGCCCGCCAATCGGCAGCATCGGCAGGTTGACGCTTTTCGAACCAGTGGCCAGCAGCAGATGTTCACACTGGATGCGCTGGTCGCCGACGTCGACCGTCTTGCCGTCGACCACCGTGGCCCAACCCTGGATGACCTGCACTTTGTGCTTCTTCAGCAGCGCGGCGACGCCGGTGGTCAGGCGGTCGACGATGCCGTCTTTCCATTCCACGCTTTTGCGGATATCCAGCGTGGGTACATCCACTTCGATACCCAGTTGCGAGCCCTGGCTGTGGTGCACGGTTTGCTGGAACTGTTCGGCCACATGGATCAAGGCTTTTGATGGAATGCAGCCGATGTTCAGGCAGGTGCCGCCCAGCGCCTGGCCTTCTACCAGAATGGTCGGGATGCCTAGCTGGCCGGCGCGAATCGCCGCCACATAGCCGCCCGGCCCACCGCCGATAATCAGCAGGGTGGTGTGCAATGTCTGAGTCATGCGCTTACTCCAGGAACAGGCTGGCGGGTTGTTCGAGCAGGCCGCGAACGGCCTGGATGAATTGCGCCGCGTCCATGCCGTCGACCACGCGGTGATCGAAGGAGCTGGAGAGGTTCATCATCTTGCGGATCACGATCTGGCCCTTGATCACCATCGGCCGCTCAACAATACGGTTGACGCCGACGATCGCGACTTCCGGCAGGTTCAGCACCGGGGTGCTGACGATTCCGCCCAGCGCACCGAGGCTGGTCAGGGTGATGGTCGAACCTGACAGCTCGTCGCGGCTGGCCTTGCCATTGCGCGCAGCCGTGGCCAAACGTGCGATTTCCTCGGCGTTGCCCCACAGGCTGCGGGCTTCGGCGTGCCGCACCACCGGCACCATCAGGCCCACGTCGCTTTGGGTGGCGACACCCACGTGCACCGCGCCAAGGCGGGTGATGACCTGGTTCTCGTCGTCGTAACGCGCATTGATCTGCGGGAAATCGCGCAGCGCCACGACCATGGCGCGCACGATAAACGGCAGCAGGGTCAGCTTGCCGCGTGCAGCGCCGTGCTTCTCATTGAGGTGCACGCGCAGCTCGTCGAGGGCCGTGACGTCGATTTCTTCCACATAGCTGAAATGCGCGGCGCGGCGGGTGGCGTCCTGCATGCGCTGGGCGATCTTGCGGCGCATGCCGATCACCGGGATCTGCTCTTCGTCGTTGCGTTCGGCGTAGGGGTTGGCCGCTGTGGAAGGTCTGGACGTGCCTTGTTGCAGGTAGGCGTCGAGGTCTTCGTGCAGAACCCGGCCCGCCGGCCCCGTGCCCTGCACCAGGCGCAACTGAATACCGGCGTCCAAAGCGTGCTTGCGCACGGCGGGGGAGGCCAGGGGGCGTTCGTCGGCCTCGCGGGCGACGGGTGCCGCAGCGGGTTTCACGACGGGCTTACTCGCAACGACGGGGGCCGGTTTGGCTTCAACGACGGGCGCAGCCCCTGGGGCCTCCTGCGCCTCCTGCGCCACTGGCGCATCCTTGGCGTTACCCGCGCCTTCCACTTCAATACTGATCAAAATACTGCCCACGGCCATGACTTCACCCGGCTCACCGCCGAGGGAAATCACCTTGCCGTGAACCGGCGAGGGAATGTCCACCATCGCCTTGTCGGTCATCACATCCGCCAGCACCTGGTCTTCAACCACCAAGTCGCCGACCTTCACGTGCCATACCGACAGTTCAACTTCCGCGATGCCTTCGCCAATGTCCGGCATCTTGATAACGTGCGTGCCCATTCAGACCTCCATAACCCGTTTCAACGCCGCGCCCACGCGGGACGGCCCTGGGAAATACGCCCACTCCTGCGCGTGCGGGTAGGGGGTGTCCCAACCGGTGACGCGTTCGATCGGCGCTTCCAGGTGGTGGAAGCAATGCTCCTGCACCAACGACACCAGCTCGGCACCAAAGCCACAGGTGCGCGTGGCTTCATGCACCACCACGCAGCGGCCGGTCTTTTTCACCGATTTGACGATGGTTTCCAGGTCCAGCGGCCACAGGCTGCGCAGGTCGATGACTTCGGCGTCGATGCCGGTTTCTTCGGCGGCGACTTGCGACACATACACGGTGGTGCCGTAGGTCAGCACGGTCACTGCCGAACCCGGGCGCACGATGGCGGCCACGTCCAGCGGCACGGTGTAGTAACCGTCCGGCACTTGCGCTTGCGGGTGTTTCGACCACGGGGTTACCGGGCGGTCGTGATGGCCATCGAACGGGCCGTTGTACAGGCGTTTCGGCTCCAGGAAGATCACCGGGTCGTCGTTTTCAATCGAGGCGATCAGCAGGCCCTTGGCGTCATACGGGTTGGACGGCATCACCGTGCGCAGGCCGCAGACCTGGGTGAATACCGCTTCGATGCTCTGGCTGTGGGTCTGGCCGCCGTAAATGCCGCCGCCGCAGGGCATGCGCATGGTCAGCGGCGCGGTGAACTGGCCGGCCGAACGATAACGCAGGCGCGCCGCTTCGGAAATGATCTGGTCGGTGGCGGGGTAGACGTAGTCGGCGAACTGGATTTCCGCCACCGGGCGCAAGCCATAGGCACCCATACCGACCGCGACGCCGACGATGCCGCTTTCCGAGATCGGCGCGTCGAATACCCGCGAGCTGCCGTATTTGGTCTGCAAACCTTCGGTGCAACGGAACACGCCGCCGAAGTAGCCGACGTCCTGGCCGAACACCACCACGTTGTCGTCACGTTCGAGCATCACATCCATGGCCGAGCGCAGGGCCTGGATCATGGTCATGGTGGTGGTGGTCATGGCGGTTTCCAATTCGATACTGTTGTTGTGATCGTTCATCTCAGATCCCCAACTCTTGACGCTGGCGCTTCAAGTGCTCCGGCATCTCTTTATAGACGTCTTCGAACATGGTTGCGGCGCTTGGAATCTGGCCGCCAGCGAGGGTGCCGTACTGTTCGGCTTCTTTTTGCGCCTTGACCACTTCGGCTTCGAGTTCGGCACTGACCGCCGCGTGTTCCTCTTCGGACCACTGGCCACTCTTGATCAGGTGCTGCTTGAGGCGGGCAATCGGGTCGCCCAGAGGGAAGTGGCTCCAGTCATCCGCTGGGCGGTACTTGGAGGGGTCATCCGAGGTGGAGTGCGGGCCGGCGCGGTAGGTGACCCATTCGATCAGGGTAGGCCCGAGGTTGCGGCGCGCACGCTCGGCCGCCCAGGCGGAGGCGGCGTACACCGCGATAAAGTCGTTGCCGTCCACCCGCAGTGAGGCGATGCCGCAACCGACGCCGCGTCCGGCGAAGGTGGTGGCTTCACCGCCGGCAATCGCCTGGAAGGTGGAGATTGCCCACTGGTTGTTGACCACGTTGAGAATCACCGGTGCGCGGTACACATGGGCAAAGGTGAGGGCGGTGTGGAAGTCCGATTCGGCGGTGGCACCGTCGCCGATCCAGGCGGAAGCAATTTTGGTGTCGCCCTTGATCGCCGAGGCCATGCCCCAGCCCACGCCTTGTACGAATTGGGTGGCGAGGTTGCCGGAAATAGTGAAGAAACCGGCGTCCTTGACCGAATACATGATCGGCAGCTGGCGCCCCTTGAGCGGGTCGCGCTCGTTGGACAGCAGTTGGCAGATCAGGTCCACCAACGGCACCTCGCGGGCCATCAGGATGCTTTGCTGGCGGTAGGTGGGGAAGCACATGTCGTCGATGTTCAAGGCCAGCGCCTGGGCGCTGCCGATGGCTTCTTCGCCGAGGCTTTGCATGTAGAACGACATTTTTTTCTGACGCTGGGCGACCACCATGCGGTTGTCGAAAATCCTGGTTTTGAGCATGGCACGCATGCCTTTGCGCAGGATCTCCACGGGCACGCCTTCGGCCCACGGCCCCAGGGCCTGGCCCTGGTCGTCGAGCACGCGGATCAGGCCCTTGGCCAGGTCGGCGGTGTCGGCGGGTTCTACGTCGATGGCGGGTTTGCGCACCAGGCCCGCGTCGGTCAGGCGCAGGTAGGTAAAGTCGGTCTTGCAGCCTGGGCGACCCGAGGGTTCGGGAACGTGCAGGCGCAGTGGTGCATAAGGCTGATTCATGGCTTTCTACGCTCGATCTTGTGAATTTCTTGTAGTGGGCGCGCTAGCTGACAGTCAGTCTTCGGGTAGAAGAAATCTTGTCCTACAACAATCATAGGCGTGGCGTAGAAGAATATTTATCTGTGTTTCGTTGCGCTCAAGACCATTTGCGGATAAAAAAACTGCATAAGCATAATAAACAGGTGATTTTGTCTCATGCGCAAACTGGACCGTACCGATATCGGCATTCTCAACGCCTTGCAGGAGAATGCCCGGATCACTAATGCCGACCTGGCCCGCTCGGTCAACCTGTCGCCCACGCCGTGTTTCAACCGGGTGAAGGCAATGGAAGAATTGGGCCTGATTCGCGACCAGGTCACGCTGCTCGACGCCGATTTGCTGGGGCTGCATGTGAACGTGTTCATCCATGTGAGCCTGGAAAAACAGAACGAGCTGGCGCTACAGCAGTTTGAGGGGGCGATTTCGGATCGGCCCGAGGTGATGGAGTGTTACCTGATGGCTGGCGATCCGGATTACCTGATCCGCGTGCTGGTGCCGACAATCCAGTCGCTGGAGCGCTTCATGATGGACTTTTTGACCAAGGTGCCGGGGGTGGCCAATATCCGCTCAAGCTTTGCGCTCAAGCAGGTGCGCTACAAGACGGCGCTGCCGCTGCCGGCCAATGGCATAAGCCTGGGCTCCTGACACAACACAGTACCCATGTGGGAGGGGGCTTGCCCCCGATAGCGGTGTATCAGTAACAGATGAGCTGACTGACACACTGCCATCGGGAGCAGGCCCCCTCCCACATTTAAATAGTGTTTCAAAGTTGGTTGAGTGGGATCTTGAGATAGACCACGCCGTTTTCTTCCGCCGGCGGCATATTCCCCGCCCGCACGTTTACCTGGATCGCCGGCAGCAGCAGCGTCGGCATCCCCAGCCCGGCATCGCGTTTGGTGCGCATCTGCACAAACGCCGCCTCATCCACCCCATCATGCACATGGATATTCCCTGCGCGCTGTTGCGCCACGGTGGTCAGGCACTTGGCCTCACGGCCCTCTGGCGGATAGTCATGGCACACGTACAGCCGGGTTTCAGTCGGGAAGGCCAGCAACTTGCGCATTGACGCATACAACTGCCGCGCATCACCGCCAGGGAAGTCGCAGCGCGCCGTGCCCACGTCGGGCATGAACAGGGTGTCGCCCACCAGGATCAACCGGCCATCTATCAGGTAGGCCATGTCCGCCGGGGTATGGCCGGGCACGTGCAGGGCCTGGGCTTTCAAGTTGCCGATATGGAAGATTTCATCCGGCGCGAACAAATGGTCGAACTGCGAGCCGTCCACGCGAAATTCCGGCTCCAGGTTGAACAGGTGCTTGAACACATCCTGCACTTTGCTGATCGACTGGCCGATAGCGATCTTGCCGCCGAGTATGCGCCGCAGGTAAGGCGCGGCGGATAAGTGGTCGGCATGGGCGTGGGTTTCCAGCAGCCATTGCACCTGCAGGCCGTGCTCATGCACAAACGCGATGACCTTGTCGGCCTGGGCCGTATCGGTGCGCCCCGAAGCCGGGTCGTAGTTGAGCACCGAATCGACGATGGCGCAGGGGCCGCCATCCGCTTCATAGACGACGTAGGTGTAGGTCGACGATGCCTCGTCCAGAAAGGCTTGAATCAACGCTGGCATGGCGGCGGTTCCTGCTGTGGAAAAGAGTGCTGAGGAAAAAAGTAGTTACAATCAGTTTATGTTTACACATAATGTTTTGAGCTTAAGTGAGTTAAAGGACCCGAGGCAAATGGAATCTACTCTGAGTGAGGGCGAAGTCGCCCAGTTGCGCGCATCGGCGTCCAAGGCGTGCTCATTGCTCAAGGCGCTGGCAAATGAGGATCGCTTGTTGATTCTCTGCCAGTTGACCCAGGGCGAGCGCAACGTCGGTGTGCTGGAAACCATGACCGGCGTGCGCCAGCCCACGCTGTCTCAGCAGTTGGGCATCCTGCGTGACGAAGGGTTGGTTGCCACCCGTCGGGAAGGTAAATACATCTTCTACGGGCTGGCCAGCCATGAAGTGATTCAAGTGATGAAGACCCTGTCCGGGCTGTACTGCGGCGCGGTCATAAAAAGCTGGGCGTGACGCCATCCGGCAGCGACCCTTGTGTGCAGCTATAAGAAAGGCGATCGACCATGAATGACCAACACTGGGGCCCAACCATCAGTGGCGATATCGTAGTCATCGGCGGCGGTTCGGCCGGTATCGGCTTGCTGGCCAGCCTGCTCAAGCGTGACCCGCACCTGAACATCATCCTGATCGAACCGAGTGAACATCACTGTTACCAGCCGGCCTGGACCCTGGTCGGGGGCGGCGCCTATGACCTGCAAAAGACCCGACGCCCGCTGGCCGACGTGCTGCCCAACGGCGTCACCTGGGTGCAGGCTGCCGTCACTGAACTGCTGCCCGAGGAGCGAACCCTGGTGCTCGACAGTGGCCAGCGCGTCAGCTGGATAAACCTGATTGTCTGCCCCGGCCTGCGCCTGGCCTGGGAGAAAGTCGAAGGTCTGGAGGCGACCCTGGGCCACCACGGCGTCACCTCCAATTACAGCTACCAGCACGCCGCCTACACCTGGCAGTTGGTGCAGCAACTCAAGGGCGGCAAGGCGATCTTTACCCAGCCGGGCATGCCGATCAAATGCGCGGGTGCGCCGCAAAAGGCCATGTACCTGTCCTGCGATCATTGGCTCAAGCAGGGCGACCTTAAACACATCGACGTCGAATTCAACCTGGCCGGCGCGGCGCTGTTCGGCGTGGCGGCTTTTGTGCCGCCGCTGATGAAATACGTCGAAAAATACCACGCCCGGCTGGCCTTCAATTCCAACCTGGTGAAAGTCGATGGCCCGGCCCGCAAAGCCTGGTTTGAGGTGAAGGATGCCGAGGGCAACGTGACGCTCGAAGAAAAATCCTTCGACCTGCTGCACGTGGTGCCACCGCAAGTTGCCCCGGACTTTATCCGCCAAAGCCCTTTGGCTGACGCCGCCGGCTGGTGCGAAGTGAACGCCCACAGCCTGCAGCACCTGCGTTATCCGCACATCTTCGGCCTGGGCGATGTGTGCGGCACCACCAACGCCAAGACCGCCGCCGCGGTGCGCAAGCAAATCGTGGTGGTCGCCGAGAACCTGCTGGCTTTGCGCAAACAGGCGCCGCTGCCGCTGAAATACGACGGCTACGGCTCATGCCCGCTGACCGTGGAGAAGGGCAAAGTGGTGTTGGCCGAGTTCGGTTATGGCGGCAAGTTGCTGCCGACCTTCCCCCTCGACCCGACCCAGGCGCGGCGCTCGATGTGGTTCCTGAAAGCCACGCTGCTGCCGTGGTTCTACTGGAACGGCATGCTCAAGGGCCGTGAGTGGCTGACCGGCCTGAGCAAGGTGGACTGATGCTGCTGGCAAGTATTCTGGGCCTGTTGATGGGCCTGGTCATGGGCTTGACCGGTGCCGGCGGCGGCATCCTCGGGGTGCCCGCGTTGGTGCTGGGGTTGGGCTTGAGCATGACTCAGGCTGCGCCGGTGTCGTTGCTGGCCGTGGGCGCGGCGGCGGCCGTCGGCGCAATTGATGGATTGCGCCATGGCCTGGTGCGCTATCGCGCCGCCTTGCTGATTGCCTTGCTGGGCGCGCTGTTTTCGCCGTTGGGGGTGTTCCTCGCCCACCAGATGCCGGAGCCGGTACTGATGGGCCTGTTCAGTGGGTTGATGGTGCTGGTGGCCTGGCGCATGTTGCAGCGTGAAAAACGCGAGGCCGGGCCCAGTGACCACGGCGCCGCCTCCTGGGGCCAGAAGAACTGCATGCTCAACCAGCAGACCGGGCGCCTGGCCTGGACCGCCAAGTGCAGCGCCACTCTCGCGGCACTCGGCGCCGTGACGGGGGCGGTCTCGGGCTTGCTCGGTGTCGGCGGTGGCTTCCTGATTGTGCCGGCGTTCAAGCAACTCACCGACGTGCAGATGCGCGGGATCGTCGCCACCTCGTTGATGGTGATCAGCCTGATTTCGCTGATCGGCGTGGCCGGTGCGTTCCATGCAGGCGTGAGCATTGAGCCCATGGGCTGGGTGTTTATCGGCGCGAGCATTGTCGGCATGCTGGTCGGTCGGCGCCTGTGCTCGGTGATTCCCGCCCGCCACTTGCAGCTGGGCTTTGCCAGCCTGTGCGTACTGGTGGCGGTCGGCATGTTGGTCAAGGCGTTCATCTGAACGTAAGGGACGTGTTGAGCCCGTTATTGGCCTGATGCGTTGATACCCGTCAACACCCTCTGCGGCATTTTGCGCGATGCTCCCGGCCTGAATCGAAGGCCGACGGAGCACCCCATGAACGCAACACTCCCTGCATCATTCAAGTTGCCCCTGGGGCTGGTGGTCGCTGTACTGGTGATGGTCGGCGTGCTGCTGTTGCCGCTGCCGGCGGATTTGCCGGTGGCCGGGCACCGGATGCTGGCGATCCTCGCGTTTGCCGTGGTGGTGTGGATCAGCGAGGCGGTGTCCTATGAAGCCAGCGCGATCACGATCACCTCGCTGATCGCGTTTTTGCTCGGCACCGCGCCGTCGTTGCAGGACCCCACGCACCTGATCGGCTCCAGCCCGGCGATCAGCATGGCCCTCACGGGGTTTTCCAACCCGGCCCTGGCGCTGGTGGCGGGCGCGTTGTTTATCGCCGCCGCCATGACCCACACCGGGCTGGACCGGCGCATCGCTCTGGTGACCCTCAGCCGCATCGGCACCAGCACCCGACGCATCCTGTTGGGCGCCATCGCCGTAACTATCCTCCTCAGCCTCGTCGTGCCCAGCGCCACGGCGCGCAGTGCCTGTGTGGTGCCGATCATGATGGGCGTGATCGCCGCATTTGGCGTGGACAAGCGCTCCAATATCGCCGCCGGGATCATGATCGTGGTGGCCCAGGGCACCAGTATCTGGAACGTCGGCATCCAGACCGCCGCCGCGCAGAACCTGCTGACCGTCGGCTTTATGGACAAGATGCTCGGCCAGCGCGTGTCGTGGCTCGACTGGCTGATCGCCGGCGCGCCGTGGGCGCTGATCATGTCGGCGGTGCTGCTGTTTCTGGTGCTCAAGCTGCTGCAGCCGGAAAGCGACAGCATCCCCGGTGGCAAGGAGGCGGTGGCGCAGTCGCTGGTGGATATCGGCCCGATGACCGGGCCGCAGAAGCGTTTGCTGAGCGTGTCGGTGTTGTTGCTGTTGGCTTGGGCCACGGAAGGGCGGCTGCACAGTTTCGACACCACCTCGACCACCTATGCCGGGCTGGTGTTTTTGCTGCTGCCGGGGCTTGGGGTGATGACCTGGAAGGATGTGCAGTCGCGGATTCCGTGGGGCACGGTGATTGTGTTCGGGGTCGGCATCAGCCTGGGTACGGCGCTGCTGACTACCCAGGCGGGGCAGTGGCTGGGCTCGCAGGTGGTGGCGCACACCGGGTTGGATCAGGTCGGGCCGCTGGGGGTGTTTGCGATCCTGGGGGCGTTTTTGATTGTGATCCACTTGGGGTTTGCCAGCGCCACGGCGTTGACCTCGGCGTTGCTGCCGATTCTGATTGCGGTGTTGCAGACCTTGCCGGGTGAGTTCAGTCGCTTGGGGATGACCATGCTGCTGGGTTTTGTGATGAGCTACGGGTTTATCCTGCCGATCAATGCGCCGCAGAACATGGTATGCCTGGGGACCGGCACGTTTACGGCGCGCCAGTTCGCCAAGGTGGGGGTTCTGGTGACGTTGATCGGCTACCTGCTGATGCTGGTGTTCGCCGCGACGTATTGGAGTTGGCTGGGCTGGCTCTGAGTTTGCTGGCTGAATCGCACGTTTTGTGGCTCAAACCGGCAGGCGAAATTGCTTACGCAAGGCTTTATCGAAGAACCCTGCGGGAGCAAAACGGCGCAGCAAACTGATTTGTCGCGCTGCCTTGCCAGCCGTGTAGCGATGCTGGGGGCGGGCATCGGTCGCGGCTTTCACGACGACTGCCGCCACCACTTCTGGAAGATCGGCGTTGGGCATCACCTCAGCCAGCAGTGCCCGGAAACCGGCTCTGGGCTGATCGTACTCCCGCAACCGTGAGTCCGGCTCAATGCCGTTTTGATCGAAGACGGTACGCACGAATGCCGGCTCAATCACCGAGGCCCGAATATTGAAGGCACGAACCTCGTGATCAAGCGATTCGGAATAGCCCTCCAGTGCGTGCTTGACCGCCGAATAATGGGCCGAGTAGGGCGCGGGCACCAACCCCAGAATCGAACCGATATTGATGATGCGCCCCTGGCCACGCTCGCGCATCGACGGCAGTACCGCATTGGTCATGCGGATAACGCCGAACAAATTGACATCGAACAATGCCTGCACCTGGGCGATCGAAAACTCCTCGGCGCCGCCGACCAGGCCGACCCCCGCATTATTAACCAACAAGTCGATCCGCCCGGTCTGCGCGAGTACGCTGCAAACGAGCGCACTCACAGACTCCTCGCTAGTCACCTCGCAAGTGAGCATGCACACCGGCGCTGGGCTGGCATGCGCCTTGCGACTCGTGCCGAATACCGTATACCCGGCATGCAACAGCGCTTCAGCGGTCGCTTGACCAATGCCGGATGATGCACCGGTGACTATCGCGGTTTTTTTGGAAGATGTTTTCATTGAGTACCCGGTCGTGAGTTTCAGTGAGTGAGGGCCTGCTTGGTCATATGATCTTGACGACTACCTTGCCTTTGGCTCTGCCCCCTTCGACATAGCTCAATGCCTGCGCCGTTGCCTCGAAAGGGAAGACTCGGTCGATCACCGGTGTGATAGCTCCAGACTCGACAAGCGCAGTGATTTTCTGCAATTGAGCACCGCTCGCACGCATGAACACGAACGCATAGGTGATGCCCCGTTTGCGGGCTTTTCTGCGTATGCCGCTGCTTAACAGACGCATTACCCAGCCCAGGCCCCAGAACAGCTGTTGTGCTTGTGCAAACTCTGCAGTGGGTGGCCCCGAGATGGAGATAAGTTGGCCGCCAGGCTTGAGAATACCGAGGGATTTTTCCAGCTCGACCGGGCCCAGGCTGTTCAATACGACGTCGTAGTCGCGCAACACGGTTTCGAAGTTTTGCTGCTTGTAGTCGATGACCACGTCTGCGCCCAACGCCTTGACCCACTCCACGTTCGCGGTGCTGGTGGTCGTGGCAACGAAAGCGCCCAGGTGTTTTGCAAGCTGGATGGCAACGCTGCCGACACCCCCGGAGCCCGCATGGATAAAGACCTTTTGCCCCTTCTTCAATCGGGCGGTTTCAACCAGCACCTGCCAGGCAGTCAGCGCGACCAGGGGGAGGGAGGCGGCTTGTTCCATGCTGGTATTGTCGGGTTTCAATGCGACGGCACTTTCCTCAATCGCGATCAGCTCGGCAAAGCCTCCGATGCGCGCCTGGGGCGGGCGCGCATAGACCTCGTCACCGGGCTTGAAGTTGCGCACGCCTGGCCCCACGCGAACCACCACACCGGCCAGGTCATTGCCCATAATCAGCGGGAATGTGTAAGGCAGGATCAGTTTGAATTCACCTGTGCTGATCTTCGAATCCAGCAGGTTGACGCTGCTGGCATGCACCTGAACCAGGACATCGTTGATGCCCGGTTCCGGTTCCGGCACCTCGCCGATGCGTCCAGGGTTCTTGCCGTAACGGTCGATCAGGAAGGCTTTCATGATTCAGATCTCATGGCTTTGCAGGGCAATCACGCCTCGGCTTGATAACGCTTGGCGACCACCGATTGGCGAATCTCTGCAAGCAAACCTTGGCGGGCGGCCTGCAGCGCATCCCAACGGGCGCCGTCCTGTAACGGCGGAATGGTCACCGGCTCGCGACGATCAAAACCGACCAGCGCAGCATCGACCAGATCGTCCACAGCCATCACCTCGCTCAGGGTATTGATGTCGATGCCTGCACGTTCCCAGATTTCCGTGCGGGTGGCTGCCGGCAGAACCGCTTGCACGTAGACGCCTTTAGGCGAGAGTTCAAGGCTCAACCCTTGCGATAGAAACAACACAAATGCCTTGGTTGCACCGTAGACGCTCATCCCGAATTCAGGCGCAAGCCCCACCACCGAGCCGATGTTGATAATCGCGCCATGACCGGCGTGTGCCAGGCGTGGAGCGATGGCGCTGGCGAGCCGCACCAGTGCCGTGGTGTTGAGCGCGACCAGGTTAGCCACGCTGTCGGTGGACTGCTCAATGAAGCTGCCGGATTGGGCGGCCCCCGCATTGTTCACCAGGATGCCGATACTGGCGTCATCGCGCAGGCGCGCTTCGACGGTGTTCAAATCAGCGGTTTGCGTCAGGTCTGCCTGGATCACGTCGACGCAAACCGCGTGTTTCTCACGCAGCTGGGAGGCGAGTGCGTCCAACCGGCCTTTGTCGCGGGCAACCAGCACCAGGTTGTGCCCACGTTGGGCAAAACGCTCGGCGTAGGTCGCGCCAATGCCTGTTGAGGCGCCGGTAATCAGTACGGTTTCAGGGATGCTCATAACTAAGTGCTCTTGGATGGAGGGGTAAGCCATTCAGTGTCGGTGACCGTTCATGCTTTTATGATGTCGATCATAATCAAACGTGTCAACCGTTTTGATTGTGATCGACATCAGAGTATAGTCAGGCCATTGTTCAGGAGGCGCAGGGCACGAAATGAAGATCACCAAGACCCAATCACTCGCCAACCGAGCCCATATCGTGGAGACGGCGTCAGAGCTGTTTCGTGAGCGTGGTTACGATGGCGTGGGTGTGGCGGAGCTTATGGCCACGGCTGGTTTTACCCAGGGCGGCTTTTACAAGCACTTCGGTTCCAAGGCGGATTTGATGGCGGAAGCCGCTGAAAACAGCCTTTCAAAATCCCTGTCGGGTGTTTGCAATCTCGACATCCCAGGGTTTGTAGATCTATACGTGTCGAGGGATCACCGAGACGGCAGGGGCGAGGGTTGCACCCTGGCGGCCTTGTGTGGGGACGCTGCCCGTCAGTCAGATGATTTGAAAGCGACTTTTGCCAGTGGCGTTGAAAACACGCTTGCAGCCCTTCAAGAAAAATACACCGCAGGTCTGGAGACGACGACGCAAGAGGCTCGCGCAAAAATGATCGACCTGTTGGCCCATGCAATCGGTGCGGTCATGCTGTCACGGGCGTGTCCGGATGATTCCCCGCTGGCGGACGAAATACTCGAAACGTGCCATGCGCAAATAATGGCAGCACTGCCCTCGAGTAAAGAAAGCAGCCGCTGAGTGGCTGGATGGGCGCGAACCGAGACGCCCAGGATGGCAAGATGAACTCTGCTCAGGTTTACTGTCTCTGAGTATTGGTTTTACCGACCTCACCCGTCGGGTCATCTAGGTCATCGAATGAACAAATACACCCCCCACACCTGGGAACCCCACGAGCGCCCGAGCCTGCCCGGTTCGCCGTCGACGCCGTTGCACCCGACGCACAAGCGTTGGCTGTTCGCGATGGTCGGCGTACTCGTGGCCATCACCGGGGGCCTGGGCAACGCGCTGGTGATCGCCAACCTGCAATACCTGCAAGGCGCACTGGGTGCGACCACCGCAGAAATGGCCTGGCTGCCCGCCGCCTATGTGATGACCAACGTGTGCATGAACCTGCTGCTGGTGAAGTTTCGCCAGCAGTTCGGCCTGCGGGCGTTTACCGAGGTGTTCCTGGTGCTGTATGCGCTGGTGACCTTCGCCCACTTGTTCGTCAACGATCTCAATTCGGCCATCGCTGTACGTGCGGCCCACGGCATGGTGGGGGCCGCGCTGAGTTCGCTGGGTTTGTACTACATGATCCAGGCGTTTCCGGCGAAGTGGCGCCTGAAGGCCCTGGTACTGGGGCTGGGCACTGCGCAGTTGGCCTTGCCGCTGGCGCGGCTGTTCTCCGAAGACTTGCTGCAAATTGCCGAATGGCGCGGCCTGTACCTGTTCGAGCTGGGCATGGCGCTGATCTGCTTGGGCTGCGTATTCCTGCTCAGACTACCGCCTGGCGACCGCTTCAAGACCTTTGAAAAACTCGACTTCCTCACCTTCGCCATCCTCGCCACCGGCGTGGCCTTGCTCTGCGCGGTGCTCTCCCTGGGGCGTATCGACTGGTGGCTGGAGGCGCCGTGGATCGGTGTGGCCTCGGCCTGTTCCCTGGTATTGATCATGGCTGGCCTGGCCATCGAGCATAACCGCGCCAACCCGATGCTGATGACCCGCTGGCTGGGCAGTGGCGTGATGATTCGCCTGGCGCTGGCGGTGATCCTGATTCGCATGGTGCTGTCCGAACAGTCCACCGGCGCAGTCGGGTTCATGCAGATGCTGAACATGAGCTACCAGCAGATGCACACCCTGTACGTGGTGATGCTGGCCGGCGCGATTGCCGGGCTGGCGGTCAGTGCGCTGACGATCAACCCGGCGCACTTGCTGATGCCGTTGGTGATTTCCCTGGCGCTGATGGCCACAGGTTCGGTGATGGACAGTTTTTCGAGTAACCTGACGCGGCCGCAGAACCTGTATATCAGCCAGTTCCTGCTAGGCTTCGGCGGTACGTTCTTCCTGGGGCCGACCATGGTGCTCGGCACCAAAAACGTGTTGACCAACCCGCGCAACCTGGTGAGCTTTTCGGTGATGTTCGGGATCTGCCAAAACCTCGGCGGCCTGATTGGCGCGGCGTTGTTGGGCACGTTTCAGATCGTGCGCGAGAAGTATCACTCCAGCATGATCGTGGAGCACCTGACCCTGCTCGACCCGCGTGTGGCCGCACGCGTGCAGAGCGGCGGTTCGGCCTATGGCGGCATCGTCGCCGACCCGGAGCTGCGCAATCTGATGGGCATTCGCAGCCTGGCCACAGCGGCCACGCGTGAGGCGAATGTGATGGCTTACAACGATGTCTTCATGCTGATCGCGATCATCGCGATCCTGACCATGATCTGGATCTTTATCCGCAGTCTGTGGCTGATGAGCACCACCAAGGCAGCAGCCACTCCCGTTCAACCCAGCGGCGCAACTTCATGACCGAACCTTCGACAACCACCACCACCGCCATCGCTTCCACCCCGGAGGGCAGTACGCCGCCAGGCGCCGTGCCCACCGAGCTGCGGCCGTTGCGGGTGCGCATCATCTCGTCCCTGGGCTTTGCCGCGATTGCCATCGTCGGCGTGTTGATCGTGCTGTACGCCTGGCAACTGCCGCCGTTCAGCAGCGCGGTGGAAACCACTGAAAACGCCCTGGTGCGCGGCCAGGTGACGATCATTGGTCCGCAGCTCAGCGGCTATGTATTTGAAGTGCCGGTGCAGGACTTCCAATACGTCAAGGCCGGCGACCTGCTGGTGCGTCTGGATGACCGTATCTATCAGCAGCGCCTCGACCAGGCGTTGGCGCAACTGGCGGTGCAAAAGGCTGCGCTGGCCAACGTGGTACAGCAACGCAACAGCGCCGAAGCCACCATCAAGCTGCGCCAGGCCGCGCTGGTGGACAGCCAGGCCCAGGCGCGAAAAAGCACTGCCGACCTGCGCCGTAATGAAGAGCTGATCAGCGACGGTTCGGTGTCCAAGCGCGAGCTGGACGTAACCCGCGCCGCCAATGCGCAGACCATCGCGGCGGTGGCCCAGGCCCAGGCCAGCCTGGAAATCGCCCGCCAGGATCTGCAGACGGTGATCGTCAATCGAGGCTCCCTGGAAGCGGCGGTGGCCAGTGCCGAAGCGGCGGTAGAGCTGGCGCGCATTGATCTGTCGAACACCCGCATTACCGCGCCGCGTGACGGCCAGCTGGGGCAGATCGGCGTGCGACTCGGCGCCTACGTCAACTCCGGCGCGCAGTTGATGGCGCTGGTGCCGAAGCAGCTGTGGGTGATCGCCAATATGAAAGAAACCCAGATGGATAACGTGCAGGTCGGCCAGCCGGTGACGTTTACCGTGGATGCGCTTAACCACCGCAAGTTTCATGGCACGGTGCAGCATATTTCCCCGGCGACCGGGTCGGAGTTCAGCCTGTTGCAGGCGGACAACGCCACCGGCAACTTTGTGAAAATCGCCCAGCGGGTGCCGGTGCGGATCACGGTAGACCCCGACCAGGCCGAGAGCGAGCGCTTGCGGCCAGGGTTGTCTGTAGTCGTCAGTATCGACACCGCCGGCCGCCTGAAAAACTCACCGCCCTGACACTACGCCGATCTTGTGGCGAGGGAGCTTGCTCCCGTTGGGCTGCGCAGCGGCCCCAAAAAGCCTGCGGGCGCTGCGCACCCGAACGGGAGCAAGCTTCCTCGCCACAAAAGCTCACCCTTGCAGTGGGCAGTATTTCAGGCTGAAATCGAGTTGGGTTGACTGGCCTTGCTCCAACAGCTTCAGGCCGGGCCGCCCTGACAGGTGATGCGCATTCACCGGATGGCTCACCGGCTCGATGCAAAAGAACCCCAGCCCCGGCGGGCAGAACAACAGAAAGTAATCGGCCCCGCTCGCCTGGCATTCCAGCCTATACCCCAGCTCCGGTTGCTCGATCACACACTGCCCGTCCCACTGGCAGAATCCATTGTCCACCAGGCCCTGCGGCAGTGCCTTGGGCTGGCTGAAATCCCAGCCTGCCGGAATAGAGTTCAGCCCCGTGGGCAGCTTGGACGCATCACTCAACCACACCTGCGCAGCCTTGGCCTGCAAGCGTGTACCCGGCTGACGCGGCAGGTAGGGATGCAGCCCCAGCCCATGCCATGCGGGCTTTTCGGCCAGGTGCGTGACGCGCAAGCGGATACTCAGTTCACCGTCGTGCAAGCGAAACCGCTGCTCGGCGCGATAGGCAAACGGCGTGCCGCACTCCACCGCCAGCACCACTTCATCCGCTGACTGGCTGACCAACTGCCACGCCTGCTGCCACGCCGAGCCGTGAATCGGCAGCGGGTCCAGCGGATTGTTGGGCGTCAGTGCCAGCCAACCGTCGGGGTTGTCAAAACCGCCTTCGGCAATCCGGTTGGACCAGGGTGCAAGTGGGTAGCACCCCAGTTTGCCCGGCAACCCGCTATTGATCGCGTGCTCATCGCTGTGGCGCAACAGCGGCTGCCCGGTGGCGCGCACGCTCCAGTTGACGATGCTGCCACCCACCGCGGGGGCCAGGGTGAGGTGGGTGAATTGATCCTGGAGCTCGACGAAGTTCGAAGGCATGGGGTTCCGCCGTATGAAATAGAACAAACACGGGTGTTCAAAATGTGGGAGCGGGCTTGCTCGCTCCCACATTTGATCGTTGTTGTGTGAGGGAAAATTTACAGCACCACGCTT
This sequence comes from Pseudomonas viridiflava, assembly GCF_900591205.1. Lineage (GTDB taxonomy): Bacteria > Pseudomonadota > Gammaproteobacteria > Pseudomonadales > Pseudomonadaceae > Aquipseudomonas. Next base: position 50,842 of record NZ_UUPU01000020.1, on the reverse strand, counting down.
GGGAGCCACAGCGACAGTGCCGGAATATAGGTCACGGCCATCAACACCAAAAACAATACGCCATAAAACGGCAGCATAGCCTTCACGGTTTTCTCGATGCTGACCTTGCCCACCGCCGCGCCCACAAACAACACCGCGCCCACCGGCGGGGTAATCAGGCCGATGCCGAGGTTGACCAGCATGATCATGCCGAAGTGCACCGGGTCGACGCCGATGCCGAGGATCACCGGCAGCAGGATTGGCGTGAGGATCAAAATCAGCGGCGCCATGTCCATCACCGTGCCGAGCAACAGCAGCATCATGTTGATGCACATCAGGATCACGTAGCGGTTGTCCGACAGGGTCAGAAACAGGGTGGTGATCTTCGCCGGGATCTGCATCAGGGTCATGATGTAGCCGAAGCTGGCGGCGAAGGCGATCAGGATCATCACGATGGAAATGGTGCGCACCGTGCGGTGCATCAGCTTGGGCAGCTCGTTCCATTTGTAGTCGCGGTAGATGAACATGGTCACGAAGAATGCCCAGAGCACCGCGATTGCGGCGGACTCGGTGGCGGTGAAGATGCCCGAGAGGATGCCGCCGAGGATGATCACCATGGCCATCAGGCCCCAGAGCGCATCGGCGCAGATTTTCAGCGCCTGTTTCAAGGGGATGACTTCGCCCTTGGGGTAGTTGCGTTTTTTCGCGAAAATCAGGCACAGCACCATCAGGCACGCGCTCATCAGCAGGCCCGGGACCACGCCGGCCATAAACAGCGAGGCGATGGACACCGTGCCACCCGCCGCCAGGGAGTAGAGCACCGAGTTATGGCTGGGCGGGGTCAGCAGCGCCTGCACCGAGCCACTGATGGTCACGGCGGTGGCAAACTCCCGTGGGTAACCACGGCGCTCCATTTCCGGGATCAGCACCGAGCCGACCGAGGCGGTGTCCGCCACCGACGAGCCGGAAATCGCCCCGAAAAATGTCGAAGCCATGATGTTGACCAACGACAAACCGCCGCGCACGAAGCCCACCAGCACCCCGGCAAACGCCACCAAGCGGCGCGACATCCCACCTTCGGCCATGATCGCACCGGCCAGCACGAAGAACGGAATCGCCATCAGCGAAAATTTGTTCACCCCGCCCGCCACCTGAATCATCAGGGCCTGGAACGGAATGTCGATCCACCACGCGCCAATCAGCGCCGACAGCCCGAGGGCGTAGGCCACCGGCATACCGATCAGGATCAAGGCGATAAAACTGCCCAACAGAATCAATGCGTCCATATCAGGCGGCCCCTTCGCTTTCTTCTACCACGTCAAAGCGCACCACGCGCCGCTGGCTCTGATCGCCCAGCAGGAGTTTTTCCAGCACGAACACCAGGGTCAGCAGCCCGCCGATCGGGATCGGCATATAGGTGATGCCCACGCGCAGGGTGGGGATGGCGCTCATGAACTGGTTCCAGGTGGACAGGCACAACTTGCTGCCCCAAATGGTCATGAACAGGCAGATGGTTGCCATCAGCAGTTGGGAAACGATGCCGACGATGCGGCGTTGGGCGGGGGGCAGGCGGTCGGTGATCATCGCCACCGACATATGCGCCCCGGCGCGATAGCTGGCGGCGGTGCCGATGAAGGTGAATACCAGCATCAGCAGAATGGCGGTGGGTTCCGGCCAGCTGGAGCCGGTGCCAAGGATGTAGCGGGCGAAGATGCCCCAGGGAATGATCAGTGCGACCCCCAGTACCGAGAGGCCGGCGACCCAGATACAGGTCATGTAGATGCGGTCATTGATGCGCAGCAGTAAATTCTTCATGGCGTTCACCGTAACCGGGCGCGTCGATGCCGACCGCGCCGGGCCTTGCTAGAGAAGGAGGGCGTTACTGAACGGCGTCGATACGCTTGATGATGTCGGCGTAAGCCGCACCGTATTTCGCGCGCACCGGTGCGGTGGCGTCATAAAAGGGTTTTTTGTCGACGGTGATGAACTCGACACCGGCGGCCTTGAGCTTGGTTTCGCTGCTGGCGGACTTGGCGTCCCACAACACACGTTCGTCAGCCTGGGCGGCCTTGGCGGCTTTTTTCACCATGTCCTGTTGCGCGGGGCTGAGTTTATTCCAGGTGATTTTCGACATCACGATGGGCTCGGGCAGGATCAGGTGCTCGGTGAGGGTGTAGTACTTGGCATTCTGGAAATGGTTGTGCTCCAGCAGGGTCGGCGGGTTGTTTTCCGCACCGTCGATTACGCCGGTCTGCAGGGCACTGAAGATCTCGCCGGTGTCCATGGCGATGCCATTGGCGCCCATCTCGTTAAAGGCTTCGATGAACAGCGGGTTGCCTTGCACGCGGATCTTCATACCCTTGAGGTCTTCGATCTTGCGCACTGGTTTTTTGGTGTAGAGGTTGCGCGTGCCGCCGTCCATCCAGGCCAGTGCCACGAGGCCGAACTCCGAGTCGGTAATTTTGGCGAGGATCTCATCACCGATCTCGCCGTCGATCACCTTGCGCATGTGCGCCTGGTCACGGAACACGAACGGCAGGTTGAACACGTTCACGTCCGGCACCACCGGGCCGACGATGCCGAGGCTGACGCGGGCCATCTGGATGGCGCCGACCTGGGCCTGTTCGACCACTTCTTTCTCGGAGCCCAGGACGCCGCCCGGGAAGAACTTGAAGGTCAGTTCGCCATTGCTTTCTTTGGTCAGGGCCGCGCCCATGTTCTTTTCGGCGACCACGGTGGGGTAGCCATCAGGATGGATGTCGGCAAATTTGATTTCCAGCGCGTGGGCGGCGCTGCTGAGGGTGAAGAATGCAGCGGCGAGCAAGGTGCGTTTGAAATCCATGGAATGTCACTCCTGTGTTTTTATTGTTGTATTCAATGCACAGCGATGCAGCTAGAGGGTGAACGTAGGCTCCGGCAATCCGGTGACGCCGGGGTTGAGGGCGAACACGCCGCCGGCAACCGACTGCTCACTCTGGTCATCACGAATCGAGGTGACGAACAGCGTGTCCAGGCGACTGCCGCCAAAGGCGCACATGGTGGGTTTTTTCACCGGTACGTTGAGCGAGCGGTCAAGGCGACCGTCGGGGGTGAAACGGTGGATCAGCCCGGCGTCGTTGGCGCAGATCCAATAGCAGCCATCGGCATCCACTGCGGCGCCGTCAGGGCGGCCGAGGTGGTGGTGCATATCCACAAACACGCGACGATTGGACGGCGTGCCGGTTTCGGTGTCGTAGTCGAAGGCCCAGATCTGTTGCACCAGCGGGTGCGAATCCGAGGCGTACATCGTGCGGCCATCGGGGCTGAAGGCCAGGCCGTTCAGGGTGATGAAGCCGTTTAGCTGGGCATGGGGCTGCGCGCCGGAGGCGAAGCGGTAGAGGATGCCTTCGGCGGCATTCGCGCCCATATTCAGCACCATGCTGCCGGCCCAGAAGCGGCCCTGGCGATCACAGCGACCGTCGTTCAGGCGCATGTCCGGGCGCGGGTGTTCGACACTGGCCAGGGCCGTGGTGTCGAGGCTGCCGTCGTTGTGCGCAGTAAGCTTAAAAAACCCGGTTTCCATGCCGGCCACCCAGTTGCCCGCCGTGGTGCGGGCAATGCAGGCAAGCATCTGCGGGGCTTTCCAGGCGGCGACATGGCCGCTGGCGGCGTTCCAGCGTTGCAGGCCGCCGTTGGGGATATCCACCCAGTACAGCGCGTTTTCTTCAGGCACCCACACCGGGCATTCGCCCACCGCATTGCGGGCGTCGACAATCAGTTCAGCAGTCATGGCAACTCATTCCCTTGGGTTGATGTGCGTTCAGTCACCGAACGGCCCGGCGGCGCAGAAGGCCCCGCCCTGGTAGACCTTGGCCGGATCATCGGCGGCCACTGGCGGCTGGGTTTCGACCTGGGCGCGGAACACTTCGGATGTGTCTTTGGGGGCAAAACCCAGGTGCGCGGCGTAACGGTTGTCCCACCAGGTGTCGAGGTTATCCGACATGCCGTAGACCACGGTATGGCCGACGTTCGGGGTGTACAGCGCGCGTTCGAGCAGTTGGGTCAGGTCGTCGAAGCTCAGCCAGGTGTGCATCATGCGGCGGTTCTGCGGTTCGGGGAACGAGGAGCCGATGCGAATGCTCACGGTCTCGATGCCGTAGCGATCGAAATAGAAACTGGCCATGTCTTCGCCGTAGGACTTGGACAGGCCGTAGTAGCTGTCGGGGCGGCGCGGCGAGTGCGCGTCGATTTTTTCGCCCTGTTTGTAGAAGCCGATCACATGGTTGGAGCTGGCGAAGATCACGCGTTTGACGCCATGGCGGCGGGCGGCTTCGTAGATATGGAAAATGCCGCTGATATTGGCGCCGAGCACCTCTTCAAAGGAGCGCTCTACCGAAACCCCACCGAAATGCAGGATGGCATCGACGCCTTCCACCAAGTGGTGCACGGCGTGTTTATCGGAAAGGTCGCAGGCTTGGACTTCTTCGGATGCATCAGCGGCCGGGGCCATCTCGGCGATATCCGACAGGCGCAGCACATTGGCATAAGGCCGCAGGCGTTCGCGCAGGACTTTGCCCAGGCCACCGGCGGCGCCGGTGAGCAGCAGGCGGTTGAAGGGAGCATGCGTTGTGAGGGTCATGGGCATTCCAATTTTTGTTGTAGGTTGTCGTATGACTATGCGGAAATAGTGTTAGGGATTCCCCAGGTTGTCAACGCCCTTACAGAAATCTGAGACCAACTGTGGGAGGGGGCTTGCCCCCGATAGCGGTGTATCAGTCACCCAATGCGCTGCTGACACACCGTCATCGGGGGCAAGCCCCCTCCCACAGTTGATTTGCGGTGACTGGCTACCGAGTTCTACAGCAGTGAAATCGGATAGCTGATAAAAATCCGATTCTCATCGAACTCGTTATTGCTGAAATCCCGACGCATGGTCGAATTCCTCCACCGCACGTTCAAATTCTTCAGCGCACCGCTCTGCACCGTGTAGGCCAGTTCCGACTCACGGCCCCATTCCTTGCCGTCGGTGATCGTTGCGGTGTGCACGTTACTGCCGCTGATATAGCGGTTCATCATGGTCAGCCCAGGAATGCCGAGCACTACGAAGTTGAAGTCATGGCGCACCTGCCAGGATTTTTCCTTGGCGTTATCGTAGCTCGCGTTGTAGCTGTCGTTGGCCAGTGTGCCGCCGCTGGTGCCGTTGACCCGCATCCACACGCTGTCGCCGGTCAGTTTTTGCAAGCCCACGTAGAACGTGTTGCCCAGGTATTTGGCCGAGAGCAAGGCGAACGCGGTTTTGTTGTCGAGGTCGCCGGCCAGGGCGCTGCCGTCTTCCTTGCCGGTGAAGTAGCCGAGGTTGGCGCCCAGGGTCCAGTCGCCCACGGGTTGGCTGTGCGTCAGGTTGACGTAGCGTTGCTGGTAGATATCGGTCAATTCGGCGTACCACACGCCGACCTGGGTGCGCTTGTCATTAAAGCTGTATTCGCCGCCGCCGAAGTTGAATCGGTCGGAGGTGAAGGCGGCTTTGCCGTTCATGAACATGTCTTCCATGCTCGCGTCGTTACGCGGGCTGTTGCCGCGAAATTGCCCGCCGTAGAGGGTCAGGCCAGCGATTTCATTGGAAGTGACCTGGCCGCCACGAAAGGTCTGGGGCAGGGAGCGGCCATCGTCGGAGCGCAGGATCGGCAATACCGGCATCCATTCGCCGACTTTCAGCTCAGTCTTCGACAGTTTGGTTTTCAACGCCACGCCCAGGCGCCCGAAGTTGTCGGCGGGGCGGCCGTCACCGTGGATCGGCAGCAGTTGGGTGCCGCCGGTGCCTTTGCCGCCGTCGAGCTTTTGCGAGTACAGGCCCAGCACATCAATCCCGAACCCTACGGTGCCCTGGGTAAAGCCGGATTTGGCGTCGAGAATGAAGCTCTGCGTCCACTCTTCGGCCTTGCCCTGAGGGTTGGTGGGGTTGGTGAAGTTGCGGTTGAAGTAGGCGTTGCGCAGGTTCAGCGTGGCCTTGGCGTCGTCGATAAAGCCGTCGGCCTGGGCGCTGAGGGGTAGGGTGAAGGCCAGGCTGCCGAGACCGATAAGGCCCAGGCGTGTGGAGGAATTGCGGGCGAATTGACTCACAGTGACGCTCCCTTTTTTTGTTTTTATTATTTGTCATACGTCGTCGTACAACATTGCGTTGGATATTTGCGGGGTTTTCAGGGCGTGTCAAGCAGAAGTTATACGACAACTGCATGTGCATTGATCTAGAGCGGGCACGGGACATGTGGGAGCGGGCTTGCTCGCGAATGTGGTGTGTCAGTAAAGAATTTGTTAGCTGACACCGAGCATTCGCGAGCAGGCCCGCTCCCACATTTGCTTGAGCAAGATTTGAAAATACCGCGCATTCAGCCAGCCAGTACCATGGGGGGCAACGTGCCAAGGAGTGAAACGGCGGCTACTGCTGAAACACCCAGCAACCATTCCAGCATCACGCTGGCTTTTAATGCGCCCGGTCTTTGTTCGCAGTGGTCGAGGCGCACACGGTTCAGCAGCGCCAGCGCCAACATGCCGAGCACCAGCAGCACTTTGATCAGCAGAATCAGCGCAAAACCGGTAAACAGCGGGGTGGGCCACAGCTGCCCGGTGAGTACGCGCACGTTGATCAAACCCGTTATCAGCAACCCGGCCACCAGGCCATAACCCACGCCACTGAAACGCTTGAGGATCGGTCGCAGGGCGTATTTTTGCGGCTGCCGCAGGATCAATACCAGCAACAGCAAGCCGCCGAGCCAGGCGCCCACGCATACCAGGTGCACCACCTGGTTGAGGATCAGCAATTGCCCGCTCAGCCCATCGAGCATCGCGCCGTGGCCCACCGGGGCGAGTGTCGCCAGCAGCAGCGCACTCAACGGCAGGCGCAGGGCGGGCCAGGGTTTGATCAGCACGATCACCAGCAGCAGGTTCAGCACCAGATGCCAGGCCCACACCTGGCCAAAGAAGGTTTTGCCCAGCACCAACTGTACGGTTGCCGGTTGCAGCGCCGCGTCCCAACTGCCGGCCATGCTCGCCGTGATCAACAGCAGCCAGGCCACGCCGGAGCACAGCCCCAGCCAGCCCAGGCCGCGACTGATGCGCAGTAACTGCCGGTCCAGCGCCGGCTGCGCGACAGCACCGAGCAGCCAGGGCCTGAATACACAGGCCCCGAACATCAACAGCACGACGGTAAAATGCACGAAGCGGCACAGCACTAGCAGGGTTGCCATCAATTACTGGCCGACCTTGAAGCTGTATATGCCTTCGCTTTTGTGAGTGTCCACGGACACAGCGTGCCATTGCACTTTGTAGGTGCCTGCGGACAGCGGTGCGGCAGGCGTCACCACCAGGGTTTTCTTGTCGGCGTCCGGCGTCTCCAGGCCCTTGATCGCGACTTCGGTGCCGTCCTTGCTCAGCGAGACTTTGGTGAAGGTGGCTTCGACGCCTTCGCTGAAGGTCAAACGCAGGTCTTTGGGGGCGGCGACGCTGCTGTCTGCGGCAGGTTCCGAGCTTTTCAGATGGGCGTGGGCAAACGCCGCCGAAGCGCCCAGCAGGGAGGCGAGCAGGGCGACGGCAGTCAATGTTTTCTTGATCAGCATTGTTCAGTACCTTCAGGGTTGAGGAGTCGGTAGAGCCATGTGCAGCAAGGGAAAGGGTTTGCCTTCGCCATCCAGCGGCGAGCGTGCGACCTGGATAAAACCATAGTGCAGGTAGAAACCCACGGCCTGCGGGTTTTGTTCGTTTACATCCACCGTCAGGGAGTCGTGGCGGGCGCGGGCGTGGTCCAGCAGTTGACGGCCGATGCCCTGGCCACGGCGTTCGGGGTCGATAAACAGCATTTGCACATTATTGGCGCCGGTCGCGATAAAACCGGCGAGGCCATTTTTATCTTCGTAGACCCACACCTCCAGCGCCGGCATCGGCAGGTAGGTGTCGCGCACCAGGGGCAGCAAACGTTGGATGTCATCCTCGGGGAGGAAGTCATGGGTGGACCGCACCGAACGCTCCCACAGTGCTCCCAGCACTGGGTCATCGGCGGCCACGCGAGGTCGGACAGTCATTGCAATGATCCTTCATGGGGATCGCGATCCTAACCAATCGTATTTCAGCGGGAAAGCTTCGCGTAAGAAGTTTCATTATGGCCTGTCGCCTCGATCTAGAGCCGATGGTAGTCTTTAACCCAAGTTGTTGTCAGGGAGCCCATATGGGCAATCACAAGATTGGGATTCGCCGGGTCAACGTCGAAAAGATCCTGCTGGCGGCGGAGAAAATCTTCGCCGAAAAAGGCTATGGCAGCACCGCCATGGCGGATATCGCCGAAGAAGTGCAACTGCCGCGCTCCAACCTGCACTACTACTTCACCACAAAAAGCGAACTGTACAGCGCTGTGCTGTTCGACCTGCTGGAAGTGTGGAAGCAGGACGCCCTGAGCTTTGAAACCTTCGACGACCCGCGTGTGGTGCTCAGCAGCTATATCCGCGCGAAGATGCAGCGCTCGCGCACCCGGCCGTATGGTTCTAAAGTCTGGGCCAATGAAATCATCCACGGCGCGCCGACACTCGGTGAGGCACTGGACGAAAGCCTGTACGACTGGGCCAAGATGAAGGAAGCGAAAATTCGCCAGTGGGTGGAAGACAAACGCATCCTGCCCGTGGAACCGTCGAGCCTGCTGTACATGATCTGGGCCTCGACCCAGCACTACGCGGACTTTGATCACCAGGTGAAGATTTTGAATGATCACCAGCCGTTGTCGGATATGCAGTTCGAGAAGGCGATCCAGACGGTGACCAGTGTGATTTTGCGCGGGATTGGGTTGGAGCCTTAAGGCTTGTGGTGGGGCTGAGTGCCTCATCGCAGGCAAGCCAGCTCCCACATGCTTCAAATGTGGGAGCTGGCTTACCTGCGATAGCAATCTAAAGGACTACACAGCCTCCCGATAAGGATTGCGCGGATCCTGCGTCCAATTCAGAAACGGCTTGCCCGTCTCCATCGGCACCATCTCAATGCAATCGGCCACCGGGCAGGTGATCTGGCACAGGTTGCAGCCCACGCACTCATCATCAATCACCTCGTACTTATGCGTGCCATCCGCCTGTTTCAGGCTGGCGATCGCCTGGTGCGACGTATCCTCACAGGCAATATGGCAGCGCCCGCACCCAATGCAGGCCGCCTGATCAATCTTGGCGATCACTTGATAGTTGATATCCAGGTACTTCCAGTCCGTCGTATTGCCCACCGCTCGCCCGGAAAACGCCTGCAGGCTGGTGTAACCCTGACTGTCCATCCAGCGCGACAGCCCGTCTTTCATCTCTTCCACAATCCGAAACCCATGCAGCATCGCCGCCGTGCACACCTGCACCGCGCCGCAGCCCAGCGCGACGAACTCCGCCGCATCCCGCCAATTGCCGATGCCACCGATGCCGCAGATCGGCAAGCCTTGGGTCTGCGGGTCGCGGGCAATTTCAGCGACCATGTTCAACGCGATGGGCTTGACCGCCGAGCCGCAATAACCGCCATGGGTACTCTGGGTGCCGACCACGGGCAGCGCGACCATCCGCTCCAGGTCCACGCTGGTGATGGAGTTGATGGTGTTGATCAGCGACACCGCGTCCGCACCGCCGCGATACGCCGCCCGCGCTGCCACGCGGATATCGGTGATGTTCGGCGTGAGCTTGACGATCACCGGCAGCGAGCAGTAGGTCTTGCACCAGCGCGTCACCTGTTCCACATACTCCGGCACCTGGCCCACCGCCGCGCCCATGCCGCGTTCGGGCATGCCGTGGGGGCAGCCGAAGTTCAGCTCGATACCGTCACAGCCAGTGGCCTCCACCAATGGCAGGATGTTTTTCCAGGACTCCTCAACACACGGCACCATCAGCGACACGATCAATGCACGGTCGGGCCAATCCTTCTTCACCTGGGTGATTTCCCGCAGGTTGATCTCCAGGGAGCGGTCAGTGATCAGCTCGATATTATTGATGCCCAGCACCTCACGGTTGGCCCCGTAGTGCGCCGAATAGCGTGACGACACATTGACCGCCGCCGGGTCTTCGCCGAGGGTTTTCCAGACCACGCCGCCCCAGCCGGCTTCGAACGCGCGAACCACGTTGTAGGCTTTGTCGGTAGGCGGTGCAGAGGCCAGCCAGAACGGGTTGGGGGCTTTGATACCGGCGAATACAATCGAGAGATCGGCCATTACGCAGCCTCCACATTCAGCATGAGTTGGGCGTGCATGGCTTCGGCGGCCAGCTTGCCGTGTTGCACCGCCTGTACGGTGAGGTCCTGCCCGAGGCTGACGCAATCGCCGCCGGCATACACCCCTGGAATGCTGGTTTGCAGGTGTTCGTCGACGAAGATCCGCTCGCCCACGCGGTGCAGTTGCTGGGCTAATGGGTCGTGCAACGCCTGGTTGTCGAACCCTTGCCCGATGGCTTTGAAGATTGCATCGCAGGCCAGTTCGAAGGTTTCGCCAGTGGGGTGCAGGCGGCCGTTTTCCATGCGTGTGCGCAAAAAGCGCATGCCGCGTACATGGCCCTGGTCATCAAGCAGCACGGCTTCGGGCTGGGCCCAGGTCAGCAGGCGCACCTGGTTGGCCTTGGCGATGTCCTGTTCATGCTGGGTGGCGCCCATATCGGCGAGGCCACGGCGGTACACCAGGTTCACATCGCGGGCACCCAGGCGAGCCATTTGCACGGCCATGTCGATCGCCGTGTTGCCGGCGCCGAGCACGATGCAGCGGTCGGCCAGCGGCAATTGCGTGAGGTCATCGGCCTGGCGCAGTTCGCGGATGTAATCGGTGGCGGCGAGCAGGCCGGGGGCGTCCTCGTCGGGTAAACCCAGTTGTTTGCTGGCCGCGAGGCCCAGGCCCAGGAACACCGAATCGAATTGCTGGTGCAGCTCGCTCAAGGTCAGGTTGTCGCCCAGGCGCTGGCCGTGGCGGATTTCGATGCCGCCGATTTGCAGGAGGAAATCCAGCTCCTTTTGCGCGAAGTCATCCACCAGTTTGTACTTGGCAATCCCGTATTCATTCAAGCCGCCAGCCTTTTCCCTGGCTTCGAAAATCACCACGTCATGGCCGTGCAGGGCGGCGCGGTGTGCGCAAGCCAAACCCGCCGGCCCGGCGCCGACCACGGCAACCCGTTTGCCGGTAGGCGCGGCGCGCTGGAAGGGATGTTCGCTGAAGTGTGCGTTGTCGATGGCGTAGCGTTGCAACAGGCCGATCAGCACCGGAGCGCATTCTTCGGCGTTGTTACGCACGCAGGCTTGTTGGCACAGAATCTCGGTAGGGCAGACGCGGGCGCAACTGCCGCCGAGGATGTTGGCGGAGAGGATTTTCTGCGCCGCGCCTTGCACGTTTTCGGTGTGGATATTGCGGATGAACGAGGGGATGTCGATCTCGCTGGGGCATGCATTCACGCACGGCGCGTCGTAGCAATACAAGCAGCGCGAGGCTTCAAGTTGGGCTTGCCGGGCGTTGAGGGGCGGTGCCAGGTCGGTGAAATGGCTGGCGAGTGTTGCCCCATCCTCAACGGGATGGGGGAGGTGGTTCAGGGTCTGGATCACGGTGTTGGCCTCACGGTTATTGAGGTGCTGCCTCTGATGGGCATTGGTTTTTGTGTTGCCTGTACTGGCCTCTCCGCAGGCAAGCCAGCTCCCACATTGGGTCGGGTTCACATCGTTCCAGTGTGGGAGCCGGGCTTGCCCGCGATAGGCCGAAGGCCGCTGTCAGCGTTTCACCGCAGTGGGCCTGGAATGCTCCGCCCGCTTGCTCAACTGCTCAAACACCGACGGATACGCCGGCCGTTCCACATACCGTCCGGCGCCGCGTTCGGCCCGCAAGTCACCATCGGCCCAGACCAGCTTGCCCTGGCTGATGGTGTGACTCGGCACGCCGCGCACGGTCTTGCCTTCGAAGATGTTGAAGTCGACGTTTTGATGGTGGGTCTTGGCGGAAATCGTACGCGTACCCTCAGGGTCCCATAGCACCAGATCGGCATCGGCCCCCACGCGAATCGCGCCTTTGCGGGGGTAGAGGTTGAAGATTTTCGCGGTATTGGTGGAGGTCAGCGCGACAAACGCCTGCATCGACAGACGCCCGGTGTTCACGCCCTCATCCCACAACAGTGCCATGCGGTCTTCGATACCGGCGGTGCCATTAGGGATCTTGCTGAAGTCGTCGCGCCCCGCAGCTTTTTGCTCGGCGCAGAAGCAGCAATGATCGGTGGCAGTGGTGTGCAGGTTGCCCGATTGCAAGCCGTGCCACAGCGCCTCCTGATGCCCGCGTGGGCGGAACGGCGGGCTCATCACGTAGCCGGCGGCGGTTTGCCAGTCGGGGTGTTGGTAGACGCTGTCGTCCAGCAGCAAATGGCCGGCGAGCACTTCACCGTACACCGGTTGGCCTTTGCCACGGGCGTAGGTGATTTCATCCAGTGCTTCCTTGGTCGACACGTGCACCAGGTACAGCGGCGTGCCGATGGTCTCGGCGATACGGATCGCGCGGCTGGCCGCTTCACCTTCCACCTGGGACGGCCGCGACAGCGGATGTGCCTCCGGCCCGGTGATGCCCTGGGCCATCAGCTTGCGTTGCAGGTGATACACCAGCTCGCCGTTTTCGGCGTGCACGGTCGGCACCGCGCCCAGTTCCAGGCAGCGCTCGAAGCTGGCGACCAGGGTGTCATCGGCCGCCATGATCGCGTTCTTGTAGGCCATGAAATGCTTGAAGCTGTTGATGCCGTGGTGGCTGACCAACTCAGCCATTTCCTCGCGCACCTGCTCGCTCCACCAGGTGATCGCCACATGAAAACCGTAGTCGGATGCGGATTTTTCCGCCCAGCCGCGCCACTGATGAAAGGCTTCCATCAGCGACTGCTGCGGGTTGGGAATCACAAAGTCGATGATCGAGGTGGTGCCGCCCGCCAAGCCTGCCGCCGTGCCGCTGAAAAAGTCTTCACTGGCCACCGTGCCCATGAAGGGCAGTTGCATATGGGTGTGGGGGTCGATGCCGCCGGGCATCAAGTATTGGCCGCTGCCATCGAGTATTTCAGTGCCGGCGGGAGCCTCCAGATTCGTACCAATAGCGCGAATCAGACCGCCTGCGCATAAAACATCGGCGCGGTAACTTTCATCATGGGTGATTACGGTGGCGCCACGGATCAACAGCGACATGTCGAGTTCCTCACAGGCTTGACCGGCTTGTGCCAGTTCTAAGTGTTGTAATGCTGCTTGCCGATGGTCGGTTAAATCCTGTCATCGGTGACAGGAATAGAAACTAGCCCGAGTTTTTCAATTGGGCAAGAAGATTTTTTATAAGCTTATTACATGTTTAACTATTTGATTTAAAAGGATTAAAATTAAAAATCACCAAAATGTAGCGGCCTCTCACCATTTTGACGCACTTGACAGGTTCGTATTTTGAGCAACATTTCTTATTGCAAATCAGACGCTTGAGACATGCCTCTTGACGGGGCCGGTAAATAAAAATAATTGTGTTGCACCAGATTGAGTCCTGACGGTTCGGGAACTTGCGCGTTATTTAGCCTGAGTAAGGCGACAAGTATCCAAGGCTCAATCGGAAAGCTGATTAACATCAGCACGTTATATAAGCGGTGCGGGTTCAAGGACGGTTGTCGGCACGGATATTGAGTGCAGTGGCGGCTGGCCGGGCCCGTGATGTCATGTTGTTTACGAGGTACTCCGGCCACCCTGCGCTAAAGCGTTGGGTGAGCAAAAATAATTCGAAAAAACCGTGGAGCGGCCATGCAACAGAACAGATCGCAAGTCATTGAACGCAACGGCCTGTATGAACTCGACGCCGGCCCCGACGTCCTCGACAGCCCGCGCTATAACCACGATATGGCACCGACCAAGGTGCACGAACGCACCTGGAACAAATGGCATATCACCGCGCTGTGGGTCGGCATGTCGATCTGCGTGCCTACCTACACGCTCGGCGGCGTGCTCACCGCGTATTTCGGCCTGTCGGTAGGCGAGGCACTGATGGCGATCTTGCTGGCCAATATTGTGGTGCTGATCCCGCTGACGCTTAACGCGTTTCCCGGCACCAAGTACGGCATTCCATTTCCGGTGTTGTTGCGCTCGTCCTTCGGCATCCTTGGCTCTAACGTACCCTGCCTGATCCGGGCACTGGTGGCGTGCGGCTGGTTTGGTATCCAGACCATGTTCGGCGGGCTGGCGATTCACCTGTTTCTCGGTTCGATTTCCGAGGGCTGGAAGTCCCTTGGCAGCACCGGCGAAGTGATCGGGTTCATGATTTTCTGGTGCCTGAACCTGTGGGTGGTGCTGCGCGGCGCCGAGTCGATCAAGCGCCTGGAGACGCTGTCGGCACCGCTGCTGGTGGCGGTGGGGATCGGCCTGCTGGTGTGGGCGATGCCCAACGTGTCCCTCAGCGAGTTGATGGCGATTCCACCCAAACGCCCTGAAGGTGCGAGCCTCAGCGGTTACTTCATGGCCGGGCTCACCGCGATGGTCGGTTTCTGGGCCACCTTGTCGCTGAATATTCCCGACTTCAGCCGCTACGCCAAAAGCCAGAAGGACCAGATCCTCGGGCAGATTTTCGGCCTGCCGCTGACCATGTTCCTGTTCGCCGCCCTGGGCGTGATCATGACCGCCGCGTCGGTGAAACTGGTGGGGGTCAGCGTGTCCGATCCGGTGACCTTGATCGGGCATATCCAGAGCCCGGTGTGGGTCGCCATCGCAATGCTGCTGATCATCATCGCCACCTTGTCCACCAACACGGCGGCGAACATCGTCTCGCCTACCAACGACTTCCAGAACATCGCGCCCAAGCTGATCAACCGCACTACCGCGGTGATCCTCACCGGCCTGGTCGGGCTGGCGTTGATGGGCCATGAACTGCTGAAAAAGCTCGGCCTGATCGTGTCCGATGTGAGCCTGGAAACGGTGTATTCGAACTGGTTACTCGGCTATTCAAGCCTGCTCGGCCCGATAGCCGGGATTATGGTGGTGGACTACTTCATCACCCGCAAACAGCAACTGGACCTGGCCGGCCTGTACCGTGATGACGTGTACCCGGCGTGGAACTGGAGTGGCTTTATCGCATTTGGCGTGCCGGTGGTGCTGACCTTGCTGTCGCTGGGCAGTGATGCGTTCAGCTGGTTCTACAGCTATGGCTGGTTCACCGGTTCGGCGTTGGGTGGCCTGTTGTACTACGGCCTGAATGCCAAGCGCGGCATTAGCCCGGTCACTGCCAAGTCCCCCTTGTAAACACGGTGACGGTGGCAGCTGGCTTGCCTGCGATACAGGCGACTCGGTATTCCTGCCGAACCGAGGTGATGCAATCGCAGGCAAGCCAGCTCCCACATTTGACCGAGTCAATTTATAAGAAATACAGCCTGAGGAGATCCCCATGAACGCTGCCTTGGACGTTCTGCAAATCAACCGCGACCGCTTGTGGCAATCCCTGATGGACCTGGCCAAGCTTGGCGCCACACCCAAAGGCGGCGTCTGCCGCCTGGCCCTCACCGACCTCGACCGCAAAGCCCGCGACCTGTTCGTGCAGTGGTGCGAAGACGCCGGTTGCACCGTGACCATTGACGGCATCGGCAACATCTTCGCCCGCCGCCCTGGGCGCAATCCTAAGCTGCCGCCGGTGATGACCGGCAGCCATATCGACACCCAGCCCACCGGCGGCAAGTTCGATGGCTGCTTCGGCGTGCTGGCCGGTGTGGAAGTGCTGCGCACCCTCAACGACCTCAAGATCGAAACCGAAGCGCCGCTGGAAGTGGTGGTGTGGACCAACGAAGAAGGCTCGCGCTTTCCGCCGTGCATGATGGGCTCGGGCGTGTTTGCCGAGAAATTCACCTTGTCGGATACCCTGGCCAAGGTCGATGTGGACGGCGTGAGTGTGGGTGATGCGTTGAATGCGATCGGCTATGCGGGCACGCGGCCGGTCAGTGGGCACAAGGTGGGCGCGTATTTCGAAGCGCATATCGAGCAAGGACCGATTCTTGAGGATCAGAAGAAAACTATCGGCGTGGTGCTGGGTGCGTTGGGGCAGAAGTGGTTCGACCTGAAACTGCGCGGCGTCGAGGCCCATGCAGGGCCGACGCCGATGCACCTGCGCAAGGATGCTCTGGTGGGTGCGGCCGCCGTGGTGGCGGCCGTGAACGCGGCGGCGCTGGGGCATCAGCCACATGCGTGCGGCACGGTCGGTTGCCTGCAGGCTTACCCGGGCTCACGCAACGTCATCCCTGGTGAAGTGCGCATGACCCTGGATTTGCGCCACCTGGAGCCGGCGCGCCTGGACTCGATGATTGCCGAGGTGCGCAAGGTGATTGATGAGACCTGTGCCAAGCATGGGCTGACGTTCGAGCTGGAACCCACCGCCGATTTCCCCCCGCTGTATTTCGACAAAGGCTGCGTGGATGCGGTGCGCGATGCGGCGAATGGCTTGGGCCTGTCGAACCTGGACATCGTCAGCGGGGCAGGGCATGACGCGATCTTCGTCGCCGAACTCGGCCCGGCCGGGATGATCTTTGTGCCGTGTGAAGGTGGCATCAGCCACAACGAAATCGAAAACGCCGCACCGGATGACTTGGCGGCGGGGTGTGCGGTGTTGTTGAGGGCGATGGTGGCGGCTTCGGCGGCGATTGCCAGTGGGAAGCTCGCGGCCTGATAGGTCGCTATCGCAGGCAAGCCAGCTCCCACATTTAAGTGTGTTCACACATCAAAAATGTGGGAGCCGGGCTTGCCCGCGATGAGGCCCTAACGGGCGACGCTGTTACTGCACGCGTGCCTCGCCGCCTCCCTCTACTACCCGATCCACCAACAGCTGCACACCCTCTACCATCCGACAAATCCCCAGCACCACGCTGCGCTGCGGACCTTCAACTTCAAAAGCCAGGTTCGCCGCGATGGCAGTGATGGATTCAAGATCTTGAGAAGCGTTGACCAGCAGGGTTTCGGTATCGAGGTCGGGGCGGAGGGTGAAGAGGAGGTTTGAATCTGAAGGAGGATTGGGGCTGTTTTTGATCATGATGTAGTTCCCAGGGAAAATGGAGCTACTACCCAGCCTTTCTCACAGACATAGGTGGCAGCTGTACGCGGGGTGAGAAAACCAAGTCCCCAGTGGCTTGGCCACGCCGAAGCGTGCCCGCGCACAGCCGCCATAACTGCAAGCATTGAAAAGCGCCTGCACTTTATAGGTCGGGCGCTTATGCGCCTAGGGGAATAATTCGGATTTCTCACGTCCGATCGCTGCATTGGCAGCGACTGACGAAGACTAGTGAGGGCAGTTCCGAGCAGCAACCCGAAAGAGTTGTAGGAATAATCTTGTTTTGGCATTAGCACGCAAGGCGTGTCCCCATCTTTCGTACGAAGTTTCTTTTACTTCTTGCAGTGCTCAAAAGTTTTCACTTCCGGTGTTAGGTTCCGCCTCGCAAAAACCTAATGCAAAGGAAGCATGCAATGGCAAATCCCGTATCCCCACCCGGTGTATCGCTTGACGAAAATATGGCTACCGCCTTTCACAAAAAGAATGTGCTTAAGGCGGGTTCGGCGTTTATGTACTCCTGGTTTTATACTCAGGTCCGTAATCGCGGCCCTTGGGATTACAAGCAGATATCCATAGAGTATGAAGCCTTTGGAAACTTCCATTATGGCGCAGTGGGTATTGCTGGCGGCTTCAGTGAGGCGGTGCTTTTACGCGCAGCAGGCGTTGCTCAAAACCGAGCTGGTACGGACGACAACGAGTTTGGGCGTTGGTGGGGTGACGCACCTTTCGGTGACGACCCAGTCGACCAATATTGGATTAAGAAAGGAATCAGCTATGCCAGATTCAGGAACTACTAAAAAGTCGGTTTACTCAGTTGTCACCACGATGCTGCTGGCATTGTGCTTGGTGTATATCGGTGGTGACTGGCTTCTTTCGCCAGGTCGCCCGCAATTGACAGAAATCGTGCTCCGGGTACCACTCAGTAGTGAGGCCTCCATTTACGGTGTCAAGGATGATCGTGGAGGGGCGACTGTTCCGTTCAGTTACCGATACTACGTTTACCGCACGTTGGAGACTGACACTGAAATATTGTCTGCGCTGGAAGGCGCTAACCCATTTTTGATCACGCGAGATGCATCAGCTAAAGTTGATGTTAAAGGCAATACGATCAAGGTGTTGGTGGCGGAGGATGTTTCGGCTTATCACAGCAGCACGTTATATCGGCATGCCAACGGCAGTGATTACACAGTGGTGAGTGTTTTACTTAATAATTGGCCGAAGAGCTGAAATAGGCGGTGGTTCAGTCAGCTATGTATGACTGAGCCACCGCAATCGAGAGCAGCCCCCTCCCGCATTTAGAAAGGTGTCAGGCGCCCGGTTGCCAACCCCCGCCGAGCGCAGTCACCAACCCCACACTCGCCTGCAACTGCCGCGTCTGCACCGCCTGCAAGGTCCGTTGCGCCTGCAACGCTGCGGTCTGCGCCGTCACCACATCCAGGTAACTCACCGCCCCCGCTTGATAGCTGGTCATCGCCAACGATTGCGTATGCTGCGCCGCATCCGCCGCTGCTTGCTCATCCTGCGCCTCCTGCTGCAAATCCCGCAGTTGCGCCAGGTTGTCTTCCACCTCTCGCACCGCTTTCAGCACCTGGCTGCGGTACTGCGCCGAGGCTTCTTCAAATTCGGCTTTGGCCTGGCGCTCATTGGCGCTCAGGCGGCCGCCGTCAAAGATCGGCAAGTTGACCAGCGGCCCCAGCGCCCAGTAGCGGTTGCCGGCGGACAGCAGATTGCCGACCCCCTGGGTCTGCCCGCCAATCAACCCGGTCAGACTGAAATCCGGATACCACGCGGCCTTGGCCACCCCGATGTTGGCGTTCGCCGCAAACACCCGCCGTTCCGCCGCTGCGATATCCGGGCGACGTTGCAGCAGGTGGCTCGGCAGCTGCGACGGAATGCCCGGCAACGCAATCAATTGCTGGCTTGGAGGCAGCGTGAAGTGACTGGCCGCCACACCCACCAGTTCACCAATCGCATGCTCGGTCAGGTTGCGTTGCCCGCGAACTTCATCGCGCTGCGCTTTGGCTTCGGCCAGTTGGTTTTGCGCACGCGTCAGGTCGAGTTCCGAAGCAATCTGCCCCTCATAGCGACTGCGCGTCAGTTGCAACGCCTGGCTGAAATCATCCAGTGAGCGCTCAAGAATGCGGCTCTGTGCATCCAGCCCATTGAGCTGTACATACAGCGTCGCCAGTTGATGCTGCAGGCTCAAGCGCGCTACCGCCAGGTCATCCCCTGACGCTTGTGCCTGGGCATCGCCGGCCGCGACCTGGTTGCGGATCTTGCCCCACAGGTCCAGGTCGTAGCTCAACGAAAACCCCGCCGTGTTGCTGTTGTACACCGAGGGCTGCGTATCGCCGCGCAGCGGGCGTGAGTCCGATTGTCGCTGGCGTAACGGCTGTGCACTGGCGCTGATCTGCGGGAATAACCCGGCATGCAATTGGCTGGCATATGCCTGCGACGCATCGAAATGTGCCAGTGCGGCCGCCAGGTCAGGGTTGGCCGTTAGCAGTTGCTGTTGCAGGTCATTCAGGCGCGGATCGTTATAGAGCTTCCACCATTCGGGGGCCAGTTGGTCGCACGGTTGTGCGCTGTGCCACGGGCCGTCGCTGGTCTGTTCGCGGTAGCCCGCGGGCAGGTCGATCGACGGCACTTTGTAGGTGGGCGCCATCGAGCAACCCTGCAAGGCCAGCAGCATCAGTGCCACGAGGGGTTTAAGCCTTGGGCGCATGCGCACCTCCGGCGTTGGCCAGTTGTACCGGGTCGCCTTCGCGCAGGGCGTCGGGTGGGTTGTCGACCACACGGTCGGCGGGTTTCAGGCCCTGGTCGATCACCAGACGTTCGCCCAGGTCGAGGCCAATATGGATGTCTTGCAGGTGCACATGGTTCTGCGCATCCAGCACCGCGACCTGGGTGCCCTGGGCTCGGAAGATCAGCGCGCTGGCTGGGATGCTCACGCCGTGGGTGTCGGCCGGAATCGGCAGGGTGGCTTCGGCGTAATCACCGGGCATCAACTCGCCGTTGGGGTTGTCTGCGACGAACTGCGCGAGCAGCGTGCCGGAGCGGCGGTCGATGGCGGTGGAGTCGCCGATCAGGCGTGCCTTGAAATGCTCGCCGGGGTGCTCGGGCACCGTCAGCTCGGCTTCAAGCCCTGGGTGAATCACCGAGGCATAGTTCTGCGGCACCGGCACATACAGGCGTAACTGATGGGTGTCGGCAATGTTGAACAGCTCCGGGTCGCTGTCGGTGTCGGCCTTGATCAACTGGCCGATATCGGTGTTGCGTGCGGTGATGGTGCCGGCGAACGGTGCGCGCAGGGTCTTGTAGCTTTCCAGCGCCGACAGCCGCGCATAGTCGGCGGCGGCCGCCTCGGCGTTAGCCTTGGCAGCGGCGGCGTTGGAGGTTTTTTCATCGGCCTCCTGACGTGATACCGAGTGGCTGGCCAAGAGGTTTTGCCAACGCGTGGCGGTGGTTTCGGCCAGGCGTGCATTCGCCTGTTCCTGGATCAGGCGGGCGTGGGTTTGCGCCACCTGCTGGTCGAGGTCCGGGCTGTCGATTTCGGCGAGCACTTGCCCGGCCTTGACCTGGCTGCCGATGTCGACTTTCCAGTCCTTCAAATAGCCGCTGACCCGGGCGTGGATCGGCGCCTTGCTCCAGGCTTCGAGGTGCGCGGGCAGGCGCAGGGTGTCGCCGGCCGCGTTCTGCTTGGGTTGGAACACCATCACTTGCGCGATGGCGGCAGTTTCGGTCCAGGCGGTGACCGACTGTTCGTGCATCGTGCGGGCGTGCAGGCCGTTGGCGACCAACAGGGCGGCCAGGGTCAGGCCGCCGACACCCATGAGCATCAGACGCTTGCGCGAGGGTTTGTGATCAGACGACATGTGGGGTTTCTCCAACTGCAGCGCGATTAGGATGACGCCCGTGGACCAGGCTGAAAACCACGGGAACAAATAACAAAGTGGCGAGGGTGGCGAAGATCAAGCCGCCGATGACGGCCCGGCCGAGCGGGGCGTTCTGCTCCTCGGAAATCGCCAGCGGCAACATGCCGATGATCATCGCCAGGGCGGTCATGCACACCGGACGGAAACGCGTGTAGCCAGCTTCCATGGCGGCCTTCAAGGCGTCGCCATGTTCGGCCAGGCGTTCCCGGCAGAAACTCACCACCAGGATCGAGTTGGCGGTGGCCACGCCCATGCACAAAATGGCCCCGGTCAACGCCGGCACCGACAGCGAGGTGCCGCTGAGGAACAGCATCCACACAATCCCTGCCAGCGCCGCCGGCAGGGCGGTGATGATCACAAACGGGTCGGCCCACGACTGGAAGTTGACCACGATCAGCAGGTAGATCAGCACCACGGCGCCGAGCAGCCCGAAGCTCAAGCCGCTGAACGCTTCATGCAACGCATCAATCTGCCCGTGCAGGCTGATCACCGCGCCTTTGGGGCGCATGGACGCCGTGTCATCCAGCACTTTTTGCACATCGCGGGCCACGCCGCCAAGGTCGCGGCCTTGCACGTTAGCGTACAGGTCCAGGGTGGGTTCGATGTTGTAGTGGGTCACCACCGCCGGGCTTTGCACACGGGAGATGCTCGCTACACCGCCGAGGATCTGCGACTGCCCATCGGCACCGGTTACCGGCAAGGCTTCCAGCGACGGCAAGCTGTCGAGGCGGTATTGCGGCGTTGCAGCCACGATGGAATACGACACGCCGTTGGCCGGGTTAAGCCAGAAGGTCGGCGCAGTCTGCGAGCTGCCGGCGAGCGAGGCGACCATGCTGTTGGTCACATCCTTTTCGGTAATGCCCAAGCCATTGGCGCGCATGCGGTCGACATTCACCTGCAGCGACGGGTAGCCGGTGGACTGCTGAATGCGCAGGTCGGCGATGCCCGGTATGTGTTGCAGGCGACGCTCCAACTCGATGGCGTAGGCGCGGTTTTCCTTGTCGCTGCGCCCGGATATTTTCACGTCCAGTGGGGCAGGGGCACCAAAGTTGAGGATCTGGCTGCTGATGTCGGCGGGCAGGAACGCAAAGTGGCTGCCGGGGAAACTTTGCGGCAAGGTTTCGCGCAGTTTTTTCACGTAGTCGGCGGTCGGCGCGTGGTCCTTTTTCAGGGTGACCTGAATGTCTCCGTCCTGCGGGCCGATGGTGCCGCTGCTGCTGTAGGCCATGTCGATGCCGCTAAGCGGAATGCCGATGTTGTCGACGATGGTGTCGAGCTCTTCGGCCGGGATCACTTCGCGAATCCGCGCTTCAATCCGGTCGAAGGCCGCGGCGCTTTCTTCAATCCGCGTGCCCAGCGGCAAGCGTACGTGAAGGGCGAGAGCGCCGGCGTCGGTGGCCGGGAAAAAGTCCTGGCCCAGGCTTGGCAACAGCAGGAACGAGGCGATCACGCAGGCCAGGAAGCCGACGATAAAGCGCTTGCGCGCGCCCAACGCCAACATCAGCAGGCCATGGTAGGTATCGCGGATATTCGAGAAGTGCCGCTCGAACCCTTGCTGGAAATTCAGCACCGCCTGCAGCACACGATTGCGCGGTTTTTTATGCTGCTCACCTTCGTGGTGGTTGATGAACTGATCTTCCGGGTGGTGCCCCGCGCCTTGCTCCGGTGTGTGCGGTTTGAGCAGGAACATCGCCAGGGTCGGCACCAGCGTCCGCGAGAGGATAAACGAGCTGGCCATGGCAAAAATCACCGCCAACGCCATCGGCCGGAACAGGTAACCGGCGATGCCTTGCAGCAGGAACATCGGCACAAACACGATGCAAATGCACAGCAGCGAGACGAACGCCGGGCCGACGATTTGCGCGGCGCCGTCGAGGATTGCGGTCTTCACCGCCTTGCCTTGCTCCAGGTGCCAGTTGATGTTTTCGATGGTCACCGTGGCGTCGTCCACCAGAATCCCCACCGCCAAAGCCAGCCCACCCAGGGTCATCACATTGAGGGTTTGCCCGGTGGCGGCCAGCAGCGCGATGGCCGACAGCACCGCCAGCGGAATCGAGGCGGCGATGATCAGCGTCGAGCGCCAGCTGCCGAGGAACAGCAGGATCATCGCACTGGTCAGCAGGGCTGCGATGATGCCTTCCTGGGCCACGCTGCCCACTGACTGTTTGACGAATACCGAGGCGTCACCCAGCAGCGAAGTTTTCAGCGAAGGCGGCAGGGTTTCATTGATGCGCGGCAGCATCTGGCGGATGCCGTCGATGATCGACAGGGTGGAAATGCTGCCGTTTTTCAACGCCGGCATCAGCACGGCGCGGTGGCCGTCGACGCGCACGATGTTGGTCTGCGGCGGCGAGCCGTCACGCACGTGGGCCACCTGGCCGATGGTGATGATCGCACCGTCGACGGTCTTTATCGGCAGGTCGTTAAGCTCGTCAATCGCCTTGGGGCTGTTGTTGAGCAGGATGGTGTATTCGTCGGTGCCGAGTTTGGCGGTGCCCACTGGGATGATCTGGTTCTGCAGCGCCAGGGCATTGCCCACGTCCTGCGCCGACAAGCCTTTGGCGGCCAGCGCCTGCGGGTCGAGGTCGAGGGTGATCTGGCGTTGCTTGCCGCCCATTGGCGTGGGCATGGCCAGGCCGGGCAGGGCGCTCAAGGGCAGGCGGATATTGTTTTGCACCAGGTCGCGGATTTTCGCTTCCGAGAGGCTGGGGCTGGAGAACGCCATCTGCAGAATCGGCACCGTGGAGGCGCTGTAGTTGAGGATCAGCGGCGGCGTGATGCCCGGTGGCATCTGCTTGAGCACGGTTTGTGAAACCGCCGTCACTTGGGCGTTGGCGGTACGGATATCCACGCCGGGTTGGAAGAATATTTTCACGATGCCCATGCCGGGCAGTGATTGCGACTCGATGTGTTCGATGTCGTTGACGGTGGTGCTCAAGGAGCGTTCGTAGGTGTAGATCACCCGACCGGCCATGGCGTCCGGTGACAGCCCGTTGTATTGCCACACCACGGCGACGACGGGGATGCCGATATCAGGGAAAACATCCGTAGGGGTTCGCAGGGCCGCCATTGGCCCGATGATGCAGATGAATATAGCCAACACGATAAACGTGTACGGCTTTTGCAGTGCGGTCTTTACCAGCCCGAGCATGCGTGAACCTCCGAAGGAGCATAGTTGCAAACCCCGGCAGTCTTGCCCGACCCACCTAACACGCGCCTTTCAGCCAGGTGAAGGAACATTTAGGTAAGGGCTGAAGATCGTTTCATATGTATTCATTTGTTCTACATCGGGCCGCTCTCCAATCTTGTCATCCATCGGACCCGACACATTTCAGATCCGCACATTGTTAATTTTGGAGCCCTGCCATGTCACTTAAACCTCTGTTGTTGATTCCCGTCTTCGGTGCAGTTTTGCTGTTGTCGGCCTGCGCCGGCCCGATCCCCAAGGCGGACCCCAGCGAAGCGTGGATTGGTTTGAAGGAGGAAGCGCCGAATGACCTGATGGCCGAGCGCGTGGATGGCAAGCGAGTGGATGACGGGCGTTTTTTTGAAGTGCCCCCGGGCGACCATCGCCTCGACGTGACCTTATTCGAGGAAGAGCCGGGCGATGACAACCAGCAGGACTGCCAGGGGCGAGTCGAGTACAACCACTTCCAGGCGGGTGAGCACTACACCTTGACGGAGTCGAGCCTGGGCACCACCGTGCGCGCCGTCCTCAAGGACGGCCACGGCAAGGAGGTTGCGGCGACTCAAGACTTCAATTGCATGCCTGGCTAGGCGTGGCCTACCGCCGCCTTATGGCGCTTGGCGGTGGCCGCGGGTTTGACGTGGGGGTGATGGTGCCGACGGGTGATGCGCAGCACCCCCCACAACATGGCGCCGGCTACCGCCAGCCAACCGCAGATCAACAGGAAAATCGTTGTTGCAAGGCTCATTCGGGCCTCCTTTCGCCCCGCAGGGGGCACACACAGTCTTCTCAATGGACAGTCTAGCTACCAGACGGTTGCCTGCTATTGACCAATGGTCGTGTCTGTCCAACTTGTTTGCTCTAACCACCGCGCTTAACTGGCACTGCGGGCTATACCCGCGTGCCGGAGCGTCCTATGATCAGGGCCCTTACCGGCAGTTGATCAAGAGAGTAAAAAATTGCGGTTACGGTCGAACATTAAAACCTCCTTGTTACTGGCCTGTGCTTTAGGGCTTGCGGCCTGCTCCGGGTCCCCGTCGAAACTGGCGGGCCTGCCTGAGCGCGTCGAGCTCAACGGCGTGCCGACCTTTCGCAGTGAGGCATATCAAAGCGGCCCTTCGGCTTTGGCCAGCATGCTGTCGCAACAAGGCATTGTCATGACACCGGGCCTGTTGGATAAGCCGCTGCACTTGCCGGGCGGTGAGGCCGACCTTGAGCGCAACATGCAGGTGCTGGCGCGGGAATACGGGCTGATGGTGTACCCACTGGACGTCAGGCTGACGGCGGTGCTGGCACAGGTGGCGGCGGGTTACCCGGTGATGGCGCGGCTCGGCGGTGGGCTGTGGTCGCAGGCGCGTTATGTGGTCGTGGTGGGGTTCAATCAGCAGAAAGGCACGATTCTATTGCGCTCCGGCATGGACCGGCGGCTGTTGATGAGCTTCAGCGACTTTGAGTCGAAGTGGAAAAGCGCCGGGAGTTGGGCAATCCTCACCCAGCGCCCGAGCCAGTTGCCGACCAATGTAGATGCGCAACGCTGGCGGGATTCGGCCAATGCGACGGCTCAGGCCGGGCAGGAGCGGGCGGCGGCGCAGGCACTCAAGGTGCTGGCGGAAAGCAAGTAACTGTGGGAGCGGGCTTGCCCGCGAAGGCAGGGTATCAGTCAGCGGATTGTTAACTGATACACCGCATTCGGGAGCAAGCCCCTCCCACATTGGATCTGTGTGTTATTCAGCGGCGAACTTCTGCAGCGTTCGGCCGATTCTTCAGGTTTTTGTCGGCCTTGTAGCGCAGCGCTACGTCGGGCACCGAGCCGCTTTTGCCGGTCTCGACCCAGTTGCGAATGCGGCTGGCATCGGCAAAGTGGGTGAATTTACCGAACGCATCCAGGATCACCAGCGACACCGGCCGGTTACCCATGCTGGTGACCAGCACCAGGCAGTGGCCAGCCTGGTTGGTGAAACCGGTTTTGGTCAGCTTGATATCCCAGTTGGCGCGGTTGATCAGGTGGTCGGTGTTGGAAAAGCCCAGGGTGTAGTTGGGCTTGCGGAACGAGACGGTTTTTTCCTTGGTGGTGCTCAACTGGCTGAGCATCGGAAATTTGCGCGCATAGGCCAGCAGCTTGCTGAGGTCGCGGGCGGTGGACACGTTATGGATCGACAGGCCGGTGGGCTCTACATAATGCGTGCTGGTCATGCCCAGAGCTTTGGCCTTGGCGTTCATCGCCGCGATAAACGCCGCGTAGCCACCCGGATAGTGGTGCGCCAGGCTCGCGGCGGCGCGGTTCTCCGAGGACATCAGGGCGATCAGCAGCATTTCCTTGCGCGGCATCTGGCTGCCGATCTTCACGCGGGAGAACACATCCTTCATCTCCGGTGTGTCCGTGATGTTGATGTCGATGTATTCGTCCATATCCTGCTTGGCTTCCAGCACGATCAGGCCGGTCATCAATTTGCTCACCGAAGCGATGGGCACCACCACGTCGGGGTTGCTGGAGTAGATGACCTTGTTGGTCTGCAGGTCCACCAACATGGCGCTGCCGGAAGCGATTTGCAGTTTGGAGGTGTCACGCGGGGCCAGTGTGGTTTCGGCGGCGTGTGCAAAGGTGCCTGTGAATGCAAAAAATAGGCTGACAATGGAAAGACGAATTTTCACGCGGATGAACTCGCTAAAAAGTAAGGAATTACCGTTTGGGAACGGGTTTTTGATAAATGCCGTTACATTTTAGGAGTATGGATGAAGAACTGTCGAATGTTCTTCTAGAACCAGACGAAAGTGCTTAAAAACTAAGAAAAAACAGGTTTTATCGCGGGCAATAAAAAGCCCTGCGATAAGGCAGGGCTTTTTCAGTACGCCTGGTTATTAACCGTGCAGGGTTTCTGCCGCGTACAGCGTGTTTTCCAATAGGCAGGCGCGGGTCATCGGGCCGACGCCGCCGGGTACGGGTGTAATCCAGCCGGCACGGGGCAGGGCGGTTTCGTACACCACGTCGCCGACCAGTTTGCCGTCTTCCTGGCGATTGATGCCTACGTCGATAACGATCGCGCCTTCCTTGATCCACTCACCTTTGACCAGGCCCGGCTTGCCGGCGGCGACGACTACCAGATCGGCGCGGCCGACGTGGCCGGCGAGATCCTTGGTGAACCGGTGGGTGACGGTCACGGTGCAGCCGGCCAGCAGCAGCTCCATGGCCATCGGGCGACCGACGATGTTGGAGGCGCCGACGATGACCGCATCAAGGCCATACAGGTCGACCCCGGTGCTTTCCAGCAGGGTCATGATGCCTTTCGGGGTGCAGGGGCGCAGCAATGGAATGCGCTGCGCCAGGCGGCCTACGTTATAGGGGTGGAAACCGTCGACGTCTTTGTCCGGGCGGATGCGTTCCAGCAGTTTGGATGCATCCAGGTGCTCGGGCAGCGGCAGTTGCAGCAGAATACCGTCGATGGCCGGATCGTCGTTGAGGCCGTCGATCAGGTCGGTGAGGGCCTGCTGGGTGGTGTCGGAAGGCAAGTCGTAGGCTTTGGAAATAAAGCCGACCTCTTCACAGTCTTTACGCTTGTGCGAGACATAAACCTGAGAGGCAGGATCGCTGCCGACCAGGATCACCGCGAGGCCCGGGGTGCGCAAGCCTTGCTGGCTGCGCTCGGTGACTCGTTTGGCGATCTGCTGGCGCAGGCTGGCGGCGATTGATTTGCCGTCGATAAGTTGTGCAGTCATTACGCGTGATTAACCATCGAGAGGGGGAAGAAAAGTGCGCGCATTCTCGCACGCCAAGGCGTGAGGGCAAAGGCGCTTGGTCTGCAAATTGGCCTAACCCCTTAAATAAAATGAATTTTTTTCAAAAAAGATTTGACGGGTTTCCGGGGCATCTATACTATTCGTCGCACTTGTCGGGCACAGCCTAGCACTGGTTAAGAAGGTCAAGCAGAATAGATGGTTGTTCTGCAAGGCTGGAAGCACTTAGTTTGTAATCCTCCAAGAGTACAGATTAATAAGGCGCCCGTAGCTCAGCTGGATAGAGCATCCGCCTTCTAAGCGGATGGTCGCAGGTTCGAGTCCTGCCGGGTGCGCCATTAGGCAGCTTTGGCACAAGTAGCGCTATATGGTGGGCGTAGCTCAGTTGGTAGAGCACGGGATTGTGACTCCCGTTGTCGAGGGTTCGATCCCCTTCGTCCACCCCATATTTTGAAAGGCGCCAGATTAATCATCTGGCGCCTTTGCTTTAAGAGCTTCAAGCGCGGATGTGGTGGAATTGGTAGACACACTGGATTTAGGTTCCAGCGCCGCGAGGCGTAAGAGTTCGAGTCTCTTCATCCGCACCAATTAAAGCGTTGCCCAGCCGTCAGGCCAAGCAATGTTCAACAAAGAAGATGGTTGAGTTCTTTGTTAATGCAATATGGTGGGCGTAGCTCAGTTGGTAGAGCACGGGATTGTGACTCCCGTTGTCGAGGGTTCGATCCCCTTCGTCCACCCCATATTCAAAAAAAGCGCCAGATCAGTGATCTGGCGCTTTTTTTTGTCGGAAATTTCCTGGGTTCTAGCCGACGGTTCTTGACGCCAAGAAAAAACAAGCATTCTCAATGCCTTGGCGTTAGAATCGTTGCCGGTTTTGAGCGTGTAGAACTGATCCGAGGCTATATCGGGGCCAGTGCAGCTATTTAATAGCGATAACGGCGCAGTACCTGAACAAGGGCTGCGCCGTTTTCGTTTAAGTGTTTTGAGTTTCCAGGGTGGGGCGTTTCGTCGTATTTGTGTTTCTCGATGCTGCTGCCGTGCCCTCCGGTCTTGCGTGCAAGGTCGGTCGCCAAGGGTGTGCGTCTACGTTCTTCTATATATAGAAGGGTTGATGCAGAGCCCTGGCGTGATGAGCTGTATTTGCTAACGGGATAAGGTGCATGCGTGCACTTGAACCTATAAATGGCCTGCTGTTTTTCCACCCGTTTTCAGTAGGGTGACTTCTTGAGTTTGACCCACTAGAATGCATGCCCTTGATTCTGGGGTCGGAAACGGCCGGCTAACGTCTGTGCAACGAGGAATATCCATGCAAGTTTCTGTTGAAAATACTACTGCTCTCGAGCGCCGTCTGAGCATCACCGTGCCGGCAGAGCGTATCGAGACTGCGGTCAACAAGCGTCTGCAGCAGACCGCCCAAAAAGCCAAAATCGCTGGTTTCCGTCCAGGCAAAGTGCCGATGAGCGAAATCAAGCGCCGTTTTGGTGCTGATGCGCGTCAGGAAGCTGTTGGTGACGTGATCCAGGCTTCTTTCTATGAAGCGGTTGTTGAGCAAAAGCTGAACCCGGCTGGCTCGCCTTCGATCGAGCCTAAGTCCCTGGAAGCTGGCAAGGACCTGGAATACGTTGCCGTATTCGAAGTGTTCCCAGAGTTCGAAGTTGCCGGTTTCGAAGGTATCGAAATCGAGCGCCTGAGCGCCGAAGTGGCTGATGCCGACCTGGACAACATGCTGGAAATCCTGCGCAAGCAGAACACTCGTTTCGAAGTGGCCGACCGTGCCGCCCAGAACGAAGACCAGCTGAACATCGACTTCGTGGGCAAGGTTGACGGCGAAGTATTCGCTGGCGGCTCGGCCAAGGGTACTCAGCTGGTGCTGGGTTCGAACCGCATGATCCCCGGTTTTGAAGACGGCCTGGTTGGCGCCAAAGCCGGCGAAGAGCGCGTTCTGAGCCTGACTTTCCCGGCTGACTACCAGAACCTGGACCTGGCCGGCAAAGCCGCCGAGTTCACCGTTACCGTCAACAGCGTTTCCGAGCCTAAGCTGCCAGAGCTGAACGAAGAATTCTTCGCTCAATTCGGTATCAAGGAAACCGGTATCGAAGGCTTCCGTACCGAAGTTCGCAAGAACATGGAGCGTGAGCTGCGTCAGGCCATCAAGTCCAAGGTCAAGAACCAGGTCATGGACGGTCTGCTGGCCGCCAACCCGATCGAGGTGCCTAAGGCTCTGCTGTCCAACGAAGTGGATCGCTTGCGCGTACAAGCTGTTCAGCAGTTTGGTGGCAACATCAAGCCTGACCATCTGCCGGCCGAGCTGTTCGAAGAGCAAGCCAAGCGCCGCGTTGTGCTGGGCCTGATCGTGGCTGAAGTGGTCAAGCAGTTTGACCTCAAGCCTGACGAAGACCGCGTTCGCGAAATGATCCAGGAAATGGCTTCGGCCTACCAGGAGCCTGAGCAGGTCGTGGCTTGGTACTACAAGAACGACCAGCAGCTGAACGAAGTACGTTCGGTTGTGCTGGAAGAACAAGTTGTGGATACTGTTCTGCAGAAGGCTAAGGTGACCGATAAAGCGGTCTCTTACGAAGAAGCAGTCAAACCGGCGGAAGCAGCACAAGCCGACTGATTGTCCAACTCGTTGGAAATTCAACCATAAGCCAGCCTCGCGCTGGCTTATGCGTTTTCAAGACATGACTATTTGGGAGTAACTGCAGAGCATGTTCCGTAATTCCTATATTCAGCAGAACTCTGATATCCAGGCCGCAGGCGGCCTGGTCCCGATGGTTGTAGAGCAGTCCGCTCGTGGCGAACGCGCCTACGACATCTACTCGCGCCTGCTCAAGGAGCGAGTGATCTTTTTGGTGGGCCCGGTAGAGGACTACATGGCCAACCTGATCTGTGCGCAACTGCTGTTCCTTGAAGCCGAAAACCCGGACAAGGACATCCATCTTTACATCAACTCCCCAGGCGGTTCGGTGACGGCGGGCATGTCGATCTACGACACCATGCAGTTCATCAAGCCGAACGTATCCACCACCTGTATCGGCCAAGCCTGCAGCATGGGTGCGTTCCTGCTGACTGCCGGTGCCGAAGGCAAGCGTTACTGCCTGCCGAACTCTCGCGTGATGATTCACCAGCCACTGGGCGGTTTCCAGGGCCAGGCGTCGGATATCGAAATTCACGCCAAGGAGATCCTGTTTATTCGCGAGCGCCTCAACACGTTGATGGCCAAGCACAGCGGGCACACCCTTGAAGAAATCGAGCGCGACACCAATCGCGACAACTTCATGAGTGCGGAAGCTGCGAAAGCGTACGGGCTGATCGACGCAGTAATCGACAAGCGCCCCGCATAATATAAGCCGCTCAAAATAGGGCTGGTCGGCATGTCCGACCACTGGCGGGCTTGAAAAAGCCCGCATAAGCCTTCATCTTGTGTTGCAAGCCTATCGGATTTGGATCGAACGAATGACTGACACCCGCAACGGCGAGGACAACGGCAAGCTGCTCTATTGCTCCTTCTGTGGCAAAAGCCAGCATGAAGTACGCAAATTGATTGCCGGCCCCTCGGTCTTTATCTGCGACGAGTGCGTCGACCTGTGCAATGACATCATCCGTGAGGAGGTGCAGGAAGCCCAGGCCGAAAGCAGCGCGCATAAATTGCCTTCGCCTAAAGAAATCAGCGGCATCCTTGACCAATATGTTATCGGTCAAGAGCGTGCAAAGAAGGTTTTGGCCGTAGCGGTGTACAACCACTACAAGCGTCTGAACCAGCGTGACAAGAAAGGCGACGAAGTCGAACTTGGCAAGAGCAACATCTTGCTGATCGGTCCTACAGGCTCGGGTAAAACCCTGCTTGCGGAAACCCTCGCTCGCCTGCTGAACGTTCCCTTCACCATCGCCGACGCCACCACCCTCACCGAGGCTGGCTACGTGGGTGAGGATGTCGAGAACATCATTCAGAAACTGCTGCAGAAGTGCGACTACGACGTAGAGAAAGCCCAGATGGGTATTGTCTATATCGACGAAATCGACAAGATCTCGCGCAAGTCCGACAACCCGTCGATCACCCGGGACGTTTCCGGTGAAGGCGTGCAGCAGGCCCTGTTGAAACTGATCGAAGGCACGGTTGCTTCCGTACCGCCACAAGGCGGCCGCAAGCACCCGCAGCAAGAATTCCTTCAGGTTGATACGCGCAACATCCTGTTTATCTGTGGTGGTGCGTTCTCCGGTCTGGAGAAGGTTATTCAGCAGCGTTCTACCCGTGGCGGCATCGGTTTCGGTGCAGAAGTGCGCAGCAAGGAAGAAGGCAAGAAGGTGGGCGAGTCCCTGCGTGAAGTCGAGCCTGACGATCTGGTCAAGTTCGGTCTGATCCCGGAATTCGTTGGTCGTCTGCCGGTCCTGGCCACGTTGGACGAACTGGATGAGGCTGCTCTGATTCAGATCCTCACCGAGCCGAAAAACGCCCTGACCAAGCAATACGCGAAGCTGTTCGAAATGGAAGGCGTAGACCTCGAGTTCCGTACCGACGCGCTCAAATCGGTGGCCAAGCGGGCACTCGAGCGCAAGACCGGTGCACGTGGTCTGCGTTCGATCCTTGAAGGCGTATTGCTCGACACCATGTACGAAATCCCCTCGCAGTCCGAGGTGAGTAAAGTGGTGATCGACGAAAGCGTTATAGAAGGCAAGTCCAAGCCACTGTATATCTACGAAAACAGTGAGCCGGCTGCCAAGGCTGCGCCAGACGCGTAAGCGTTTCGCAGTTTCGGTACAAACAAGGGGCCTTTAGGGGCCCCTTTGTTTTTATGAAGATTTTTACTGCGTGTAACTGCGGGCATTGAGCTTGTTTTTTTTACACGCAGCCCCCATCTTGGTTTCAAGCTTACTTTTCAATTGTCATAGAGGCGAAATCATGAAGACAACCATTGAATTGCCTCTCCTGCCGTTGCGTGATGTCGTCGTCTATCCGCACATGGTTATCCCGCTGTTCGTGGGGCGCGAGAAGTCTATCGAAGCCCTCGAGGCCGCGATGACGGGCGACAAGCAGATCCTGCTGTTGGCCCAGAGAAACCCGGCTGATGATGATCCAGGCGAAGATGCCCTGTATCGCGTTGGTACTGTTGCAACCGTCCTGCAATTGCTCAAGCTGCCCGATGGCACCGTCAAGGTCCTGGTGGAAGGCGAGCAACGCGGCGCTGTCGAGCGTTTCATGGAGGTGGACGGCCACCTGCGCGCCGAAGTGGCGCTGATCGACGAAGCCGAAGCCCCTGAGCGCGAGTCCGAAGTTTTTGTACGCAGCCTGCTCTCGCAGTTCGAGCAGTATGTGCAGCTGGGCAAGAAAGTCCCGGCTGAAGTCCTGTCTTCGCTTAATAGCATTGATGAGCCAAGCCGCCTGGTCGACACCATGGCCGCGCACATGGCGCTGAAAATCGAGCAGAAGCAGGACATCCTCGAAATCATCGACCTGCCGACCCGTGTTGAACACGTGCTGGCGTTGCTGGATGCCGAGATCGACCTGCTGCAGGTTGAGAAGCGCATTCGTGGTCGCGTGAAGAAACAAATGGAGCGCAGCCAGCGCGAGTACTACCTGAATGAGCAGATGAAGGCCATTCAGAAGGAGCTCGGCGACAGCGAGGAAGGGCACAACGAAATCGAAGAGCTGAAAAAGCGCATTGATGCCGCCGGCCTGCCGAAAGACGCCCTGACCAAAGCCAATGCCGAGCTGAACAAGCTTAAGCAAATGTCGCCGATGTCGGCCGAAGCCACTGTGGTTCGTTCCTACATTGATTGGCTGGTGCAGGTGCCGTGGAAGGCCCAGACCAAGGTGCGTCTGGACCTGGCGCGTGCCGAAGACATCCTGGATGCCGACCACTACGGCCTCGAAGAAGTCAAAGAACGCATCCTCGAATACCTCGCCGTGCAAAAGCGCGTGAAGAAAATTCGCGGTCCGGTGCTGTGTCTGGTCGGCCCGCCGGGTGTCGGTAAAACCTCCCTGGCGGAGTCGATCGCCAACGCGACCAACCGTAAATTCGTGCGCATGGCCTTGGGCGGTGTGCGTGATGAAGCGGAAATCCGTGGCCATCGCCGTACTTACATCGGTTCGATGCCGGGAAGATTGATTCAAAAGATGACGAAGGTGGGGGTGCGTAACCCACTGTTCCTGCTCGATGAAATCGACAAAATGGGCAGCGACATGCGTGGCGATCCGGCCTCGGCGTTGCTCGAAGTACTCGACCCCGAGCAGAACCACAATTTCAACGACCATTACCTGGAAGTCGACTACGACCTGTCCGATGTAATGTTCCTGTGCACCTCCAACTCCATGAACATCCCACCCGCCTTGCTGGACCGGATGGAGGTGATTCGTCTGCCGGGTTACACCGAAGACGAGAAGATCAACATTGCCGTCAAATACCTCGCGCCCAAGCAGATTTCGGCCAACGGCCTGAAGAAAGGCGAGATCGAATTCGAGGTCGAGGCGATCCGCGACATCGTTCGTTACTACACCCGCGAGGCCGGTGTACGGGGGCTGGAGCGCCAGATCGCGAAGATTTGCCGCAAGGCGGTCAAGGAACATGCGCTGGAAAAACGCTTCTCGGTGAAGGTGGTTGCCGACTCCCTGGAACACTTCCTGGGCGTGAAGAAATTCCGTTACGGCCTGGCTGAGCAGCAGGACCAGGTAGGTCAGGTGACTGGCCTGGCGTGGACCCAGGTGGGCGGTGAATTGCTGACCATCGAGGCTGCGGTCATCCCTGGCAAAGGCCAGTTGATCAAGACCGGTTCTTTGGGTGACGTGATGGTGGAATCCATCACTGCCGCGCAGACCGTAGTGCGCAGCCGCGCCAAGAGCCTGGGGATCCCCCTGGACTTCCACGAGAAGCACGACACTCACATCCACATGCCGGAAGGGGCAACCCCGAAAGACGGCCCTAGCGCAGGCGTAGGCATGTGCACGGCCCTGGTTTCGGCATTGACCGGCATACCGGTGCGCGCCGATGTCGCAATGACCGGGGAAATTACCCTGCGTGGTCAGGTATTGGCTATCGGTGGTCTGAAAGAGAAATTGTTGGCGGCACACCGGGGCGGCATCAAGACGGTGATCATTCCTGAAGAGAATGTTCGCGACTTGAAGGAAATTCCCGACAACATTAAGCAGGATCTTCAGATTAAACCGGTTAAATGGATTGACGAGGTCCTGCAAATTGCGCTGCAATACGCGCCGGAGCCCTTGCCGGATGTGGCTCCGGAGATAGTCGCCAAGGACGAAAAACGCGAGTCTGATTCCAAGGAAAGAATTAGCACGCATTAATGCGTTAAAGCCTGGGGGCTTCCTTGACAGCTTTTTAGAGCCCTTGTTATAAAGCGGCTCTTAAGTGTCTGTAGGCCATTCAGCACTGATTTTTGCTTTCACCAAAAAACTTAGAATCATACTCAATAGATATATAAGGGGACTTAGAGTGAACAAGTCGGAACTGATTGATGCTATCGCCGCATCCGCTGATATCCCGAAAGCTGCTGCTGGCCGTGCGCTGG
Source organism: Pseudomonas viridiflava (assembly GCF_900591205.1). Classification (GTDB taxonomy): domain Bacteria; phylum Pseudomonadota; class Gammaproteobacteria; order Pseudomonadales; family Pseudomonadaceae; genus Aquipseudomonas. The sequence goes on along the minus strand of NZ_UUPU01000020.1, from coordinate 15,462 downwards.
ATGCAGTAATCGAATCCGTCACTGGCGCTCTGAAGGCCGGCGACTCCGTGGTACTGGTAGGCTTCGGTACTTTCTCTGTGACTGACCGCCCAGCTCGCACTGGCCGTAACCCACAGACTGGCAAAGCACTGCAAATCGCTGCTGCCAAGAAACCAGGTTTCAAAGCCGGTAAAGCCCTGAAAGAAGCCGTTAACTAAGCTTCGATCTAGCCTTTACCTACCCGGGTCGGACGTAGGTCTGGCCTGGCAGCGGAGCGGCAGCTGACCCACGTATCCATCGGGTCGCCACGGCCTGGGGTGTGGGTTCAAACCCCCGTCCGCTCCGCCAGTTACGAGAAGGCGCATCCTCGGATGCGCCTTTCTTCTATCCGGACTCTACCCACGCTCCACGGTTGCCAATTTTTGAAGTTCAACCGTTTCTGGGGGACGCATGCTGCAAAATATCAGGGACAATTCACAAGGCTGGATTGCCAAGACCATTATCGGGATCATCGTCGCATTGATGGCGTTCACCGGTATCGAGGCCATTTTTCAGGCTTCGACCAACACCAAGCAGGACGTGGCCAAGGTCAACGGTGAAGAAATCACCCAGACCGAACTGAGCCAGGCCGTCGATATGCAACGGCGCCAGCTGATGCAACAGTTGGGCAAGGATTTCGATGCTTCGCTGCTGGACGAAAAACTGCTGCGCGAAGCGGCCCTCAAAGGGCTGATTGATCGCAAACTGCTGCTGCAAGGCGCGGCCGATTCCAAGTTCGGCTTCTCTGAAGCGGCACTGGACCAAGTGATCCTGCAGACGCCTGAATTCCAGGTCGACGGCAAGTTCAGCGCCGAACGCTTTGACCAGGTGATCCGTCAGCTGGGCTACAGCCGTTTGCAATTTCGTCAGATGCTGACCCAGGAAATGCTGATCGGCCAGGTTCGTGCAGGTATTGCCGGCAGCGGTTTCGTGACCGACGCCGAGGTGCTGGCATTCGCCCGTCTGGAAAAACAGACCCGCGATTTCGCCACCGTCAATATCAAGGCCAACCCTGCGGCGGTGAAACTCACCGACGACGAGGTCAAGGCTTACTACGACCAGCACGCCAAAGAGTTCATGACCCCGGACCAGGTCGTCATCGACTACCTGGAGCTGAAGAAGTCTTCCTTCTTCGACCAGGTCAGCGTCAAGGACGATGAACTGCAGGCGGCCTATCAGAAAGAAACCGCCAACCTCGCTGAACAGCGGCGTGCGGCGCACATTCTGATCGAAGTCAACGACAAGACCACCGACGCGCAAGCCAAGGCGAAGATCGAAGAAATCCAGGCGCGCCTGGCCAAGGGTGAGAAGTTCGAGGCATTGGCCAAGGAATTCTCTCAGGATCCAGGTTCAGCCAACAATGGCGGCGACCTCGGTTTTGCCGGCCCTGGCGTCTACGACCCGGACTTCGAGACGGCGCTGTACGCGTTGAAGCAGGATCAAGTATCGGCGCCGGTGCGCTCCACCTTCGGTTGGCACCTGATCAAGCTGTTGGGCGTTGAAGCACCGCAAGTGCCGACGTTTGCCAGCCTGAAAGACAAGCTGACCCGCGAGCTCAAGACCCAACAGGTCGAGCAGCGTTATGTCGAGGCGACCAAGCAATTGGAAGACGCGGCATTCGAAGCCTCCGACCTGGCCCAGCCGGCGTCCGACTTGAAGCTGACCGTGCACACGTCCGCGCCATTTGGCCGTGAAGGTGGCGAAGGTGTTGCGGCCAACCGTGCCGTGGTCACCGCAGCGTTCAGCCCGGAAGTGCTGGATGAGGGTGCTAACAGCACCGCCATCGAGCTGGACCCGGAAACCATCATCGTGCTGCGTGCCAAAGAGCATCTGAAGCCTTCGCAACTGCCGCTGGAAAGCGTGTCTGCGGCGATCCGTGCACAGATGACCAAGGAGCGTGCCAGTGCGGCTGCCAAGACTCACGCTGACGAGTTGATCGCCAGCCTGCGTGATGGCAAGACCCCACTGAACCAGCCAATTGATGGTCAGGCATGGAAAGTCACTGAAGCGGCTACCCGTAGCCAGGAAGCGATCGACCCGGCCGTGCTGCAAGCCTTGTTCCGCATGCCCAAGCCTGCGAGCAAGGACAAGCCGACCTTCACCACCGTGACCCTGGCTGACGGTAGCCTGGTGATCGTGCGCTTGAACGGTGTCAACGAAGCCGCAGCCCCATCGGACGAAGAAAAGGCGCAATACCGCCGCTTCCTCGCTTCCCGTGTCGGCCAGCAGGACTTCGCGGCGTACCGCAAGCAGCTGGAAACCAAGGCTGACATCAAGAAATACTGATGTCGCTTTGAACAGAAAGCCCCCGGCCTGAAAAGACCGGGGGCTTTTTTATGTGTGCTGTCCCGTCCTGAATTAGGTTTGCACGCGGACTGCCGTGTGTGATGCGCCGACCAAGGCCAGTAGCATCAGCAGGCTAACGGCCCATGGAAAAGCGCCAACGCCCCAACCCTGGAGCAACACACCGCCCGCCAAGCCGCCGCCGGCTATGCCCAGGTTCCATACAGTCACCAGCATCGACTGCGCGGCGTCCGCCGACGTGCCTGCCGATTTGGCCAGCGCCGTTTGCAGCAGCGCAGGCAGCCCGCCGAACGCCAGGCCCCAAAACGCCACGGCGGTATAGATAACCACCGACAGGTTGATCCAGAACGCCAGCGCCAAGGCGATCAGACCAAACAGCGCGCAGCTGATCAGCAGCAGTGTGCGCAACCACCGGTCAATCAATACGCCCGTCAGCCAGATGCTCAACAACGCGGCAAGGCCAAACACCAGCAACACCTTATCTATGTCGGCGGCAATCCCCGCCGGCACCAACAGCGGGGCGATATAGGTGTAGAGAATGTTGTGGGCCAGCACGTAGGTAAACGTCACCCACAACACCGGACGAATACCCGGCAAGGTCAGCACCGCAAGCAATCCCAAGCGCTTGCCCGCCGGTTCGCCTGCGAAGTCCGGCAGTTGCAGGCGCGCCCAAATCAGCAGAGCCAGTGTCAGCCCGGTCATGATCGCAAAACTCAGGCGCCAGCCAACGGCGGCACCAAGAAAGGTGCCCGCGGGGACACCCAACGACAGCGCCAACGGCGCACCCAGCATCGCCACCGCAATCGCCCGACCTTGCAGGTGCGGCGCGACCATTCGGCTGGCGTAACCCGCCAGCAGCGCCCAGAGCAGCCCGGCGAATACGCCGGCGAAGAAACGCGCCGCCAGGGTCAACCCATAGTGGCTGGACAGCGCGGTCACGCTATTGACCAGGGCAAAGCCGCCAATGGCTACCAAGAGCAAGGGGCGGCGTCGCCAGCCTCGGGTGAGCAGCGTCAACGGGATGGCCGCCAGGAGTGAGCCCAGCGCGTACAGCGTGACCAATTGGCCGACCAGTGCCGGCGACACGCCCAAGCCCTCGCCCATTTGCGGCAAAAGCCCGGCGGGCATGGCTTCGGTAAGGATGGTGATGAAACCGGCGCTGGCCAGTGCCAGCAGGCCACCCAGCGGTAGCGCATCCGGTCGGGCGGTTTGCGGGCAGTCGATCAGTGAACTCATGACATTTATCCATGCAGAATGGCAAGGGTGCAGGGTAGGGGGCTGTCGCTGGCGGAAAAACAGGCTAAGGTTCCGAACTTATCGGACATCAGCGTCCTTAATCGGCAAGGGCAAGATCATGGACAGCTTGGGCAGTCTCTCGGTGTTTGTGCAGGTGGCGGAGACGCGCAGCTTCACTGCGGCAGGCCGGGTGTTGGGCGTGTCATCGTCGGCCGTGGGCAAGAGCATTGCGCGCATGGAAGAGCGCCTGGGCGTGCGGCTGTTTCATCGCAGCACCCGCAGTATCACGCTGACCAGCGAAGGCGCGCTGTTCCTTGAACGCTCGCGGCGCATCCTGGCAGAGGTGGAGGCCGCGGAGCGCGAGCTGACAGAGGTCAGCGCCACGCCTCGCGGCAAGTTGCGCATCAGCGTGCCGCAAGTGCGTGGCTTGTTGATGCCGGTGCTCAGCGACTTTATGCGCGCCTACCCGGATATCGAGTTGGATGTGGATTTTTCCGACCGCATGGTCGATGTGATCGAGGAAGGTTTCGACGCGGTGATTCGCACCGGCAAGCCCGAAGATTCGCGCTTGATGGCGCGCCACCTGGGGCATTATCAGTTGGTATTGGTGGGCACACCGGCGTACTTCAGCCAGCACGGCATCCCGCAACTGCCCCAGCAGTTGAGCACCCACGCCTGCCTGCGCCACAAGTTCTGCGCTACGGGCAAACTGGAGCCCTGGCCATTGCGCCTTGCCCCTGGCGCTGCGGAACCTACCTTGCGCACACCGTTGGTCAGCACCACGATTGAGTCCCTCAACCATGTGGTACACGAGGGATTGGGCATTGCCTGCCTGCCGGACTATATGGTCAACCGGGCCGTGAAGGAGGGGCGACTGCAGCGGGTGCTGGATGACTACGTGGAGCACCGGGGCAGTTTCTGGATGCTGTGGCCATCAAGTCGCCATGCTTCGGCCAAATTGCGTGTGTTTATTGATCATATGTGCGCCGGGCTTTTTCCTGCAGGCCCCGCTGGGTAAGTCTGTGACGTTTTACCGACAGGAATGTGCGCGCCAACCCCTCGTTCTGTTGCACAATACCGCCCGGACCGTTTTCCTCAGGATTTTCAATGTCGACATCATTTCACTTGCGTAGCCTCGGGCTGGCGCTGGTGTTGGCGGGCGCCGCGGGCTGCTCGTCACCCAAGACCGCTATTTATGAACATGAGAATTTCGACGACTCCGGTACGTTTTCCCGCGATTACCCGGTCACTGATGTCGCGGCGTGTGAAGCCGCGCGGCGGGCCTTGCTGAGCCAGGGCTACATCATCACCAGCAGTGATCCGAAGCTGGTCGTGGGTAACAAGAGTTTCCAGCAGACCGGCGAAACGCATCTGCAGATCAGCTTTAACGTGGTGTGTGCCGATGACGGCAAGGGCAATAACCATTCGACGATGTTCGCCAACGCCCTGCAGGACCGTTATGCACTGAAGAAGGTCAACAACTCCGCAAGCCTCGGTGTAGGTGTGTTGGGTTCGGTGTCGATGCCGATCGGCTCCACTGACGACTCGATGGTCAAGGTCGCCAGTGAGACCGTCTCCGCGCCGAAGTTCTACGACCGCTACTTTGCGCTGGTGGATGTATTCCTGCCCCAGGAAGTGAAGAAGGCCGAGCATATTCCCGAGAAGCCGAAAGCTGACCTCGGTGTGCCCGAGCCTAAGGCTGCGCCGGCTGCCGAGAAGGTCGAGGCGCCGAAGGAAGAACCGACTGCTTCGGAGCCGCTTGTACCTGCGCCGGAGGCCGCGCCGATTGCCCCGCAAGCCGAACCTGCGCCGGCAGCAACCACACCGGACCTGCCGCCGCCGACAGAGGCGATTCCACCTCTGCCGACGCCGGCGCAGTAACTCAGACCGCTACGGGGTCCGCCTTGTCGACGTTGATCCCGTAGTAGGCGCGCTCGCGTTCATCCGGACTTGCGATGAAGGCGAAGCGGCCAGGCAAAGACTCAGTGACTGGCCGCTTACCTACGGCTTGCAAAGGCCGGGTTTGAATTTCCAGTAATCGCCATTTGCGCTGCTCATAGTCTTCATGTTGAAGCGAAACTCGGGCCGTAAATCAGTTCTAAACAAGTAAAACATATCAGAAACAACAGAGGCATTTTCCGCAAAGTAAGAGTGTCCCAAGAAATCCGTACTGACATCACTCGCATCAATTGTCTCAATTCCTTTGACGACTGTTACCGTTTGCTTGGTATCGCCCACCCTAGGTTTTTTTTCGTGAACCCATCGCGATGCGGACAGCGCTTTATCTTTGGATGATGCATACAGGGTAACGGGCGCGCCGGCCTCAACTAACGCTGCACTGATGCTTTTGAACTCATCCACGCCGATATCTGGCGCAGTAAGGATAAGTTGCTTCAGCCGTGGACGAATGTCGGGCTGTTCCTTTAGCAATTCAGAAATCGCCACCGCCATCCCGCGATTTCCCATGCTGTGAGCGACCAGATAGATGTTCTGCGCATCGGTTTTCTTGAAGATGTCGCTGAGGAATTTTTTAATGTTTGGTGTGGCGCGCTCCATTATTTTCTCATCGTCTTTATAAGACAGCATCGCTTCTTGCGAGGGCCAGCTGTAGAAAATTGGCGCGCCGTCAAAACCCAGGTCATAACTCAATTGCGCAGTACGTCTTGCAGCATCTTCGAATGATGTGGTGTAGCCATGTATGAACAGAAGGGCGCTCCGCCCTTTGCTTTCGCCGATTTTCTCGCGAATGGCGGTGAGAAGCCTGTCCTTCGTGACGGACTGGATGCCCATAAGCATCAGGTCTTTTTTTGGGTTCTGCAGCACCCTTATATCTAAGAATGGTCCTTCCATCCTGCCCAGACGGTGGTCACGCGGAATGCTGACATCCGCTACGCCGTAGCTCATAGGTGCCTCTTTTAGGCCGTATGCCTTATAAGCGAGCAATGAACCCGTGGCGTTTCGGTTGGTTGCATAGAATGTTCGAACAATAATGTTCTCGTGAGCACTTGTCGGTGGTTTGGCAATACCGTTTTCTAAAGGCTGTTTGGGAGACGTAACCAGTTCAATATTCGTTTCAATCTGATCATCCGGTATCGGCATTGGAATGGGCTCAGGCGCCGGGGAGGGTGCAGGCACACTTACAACTTGGCAGCCCGCGAATAGAAGCGAAACGGCGAACAGCCCGCCCTTGGCTAATTTAAGCAGTCGGAAAAAATTCAGCTTCATGGCGTTCCCTCCCCGAAGAATGTTGATAGAGCTTAGAGGGAGGCTACTAAAATGCCACTATTGATCAAAAAATTGTCTAGACCATTTTGAAGCGTCTGCGGGCCATCGCTGTGGCTATCTGTGGGCGATCAACAGCAATGCCCGTAGCGCCGACACTACATGCCCACTACCGACTCGATGCGCTCGCCTGCACCCACCCCGCCAACTGACCTGCAATCGGCTAAGGGGCTGTGAATGATTGCAATCGGACCTGAAGGCCCAGAGGCTAAATCCCTGGAACGCTGCTACGTTTAATTCTGGAGTGCAGGAACGTCATGACGTCGACATTTTTTCGTCATCACGGCACTTTAGGCTGGCAGTGCAGGTCATTTATTGGCAGCCGCTTTTAACCACCGAAGGAGTCCCCCATGGACGATTACCAGGAAGAACTGCTGGAATACCAGGCTTTTGAATGGGACCCGCTCGATCCGGCCGACGATGCAACCGAGTTGTAACACCGACCTCAGGCGGAATGCCGCTGACTGCGGCGAAATTCCCCTGGGGTCTGGTTGTTCCACCGCCTGAACGCCCGTTGAAACGCCTGGGCGGAGGCAAAACCGAGCAAGTAGGCGATTTCGCCGAATGCCAGTTCCGTATCGCGAATGTAGGTCATGGCCAGGTCGCGGCGGGTATCGTTGAGAATTGCGCGAAACTGCGTGCCTTCTTCGGCCAGTTTGCGACGTAGCGTCCAGGTCGGCAGCTTCAGGCGGGCCGCCACTTCTTCCAGGTCGGGTTCCCGGCCGCCATTGAGCATCGGCCCCAGCAACCGGGTAATGCGTTCACGCAGGCTGCGGGTGCGGGTCAGTTGTTCCAGTTCCCTTTCACACAATTGCAGCAGCAGTTGCCAGGTGCTTGGGCAATGCTGAGGGTTGCGCAGGGCCAGGGTCGAATGACTCAGGCGTACCTGATTGGCCTCGGCATTGAAGTGCACGGGGCCCAGCACGTCATAGTGCTCGCTGTAGCCCGGTGCTTCGAATTCGATCTCAACCCGTTGTGCCTGCACCGGTTGCTGGGCCAGGCTGGACAATTGGTGCAGCCAGCCGGCGATGATCGAGTCCACCACAAAGCGGTTATAGGTGTTGTACGGGCTGATGGAATAGAACCGCAGCCAGGCGCCCTCGGTATCTTCCACAAAACTTGATTGCCCGCGATAGTTGGAGCCGTACAGTGCTTCGAAGCGGGTCAGCGTGCGCGCCGCCTCGCGTACGTTGGGCGCCTGGGCCGCGGTGACTCCGGCCAGCCCGGCCTGGCTCAGGCGGCTGAGCCGACCCATGCGCAGGCCCAGGGCGGGGTCGTTGGTCAGTTGGATGGCCGCATGCCCCAGGCGCATATAGCGCGGGATCGACAAGCGTGCGCCGGCCTCGGCGAGTCGTGTCGGGTCTAGGCCGTATTGCAGCAACAGCGGTTGCGGGTCCAGGCCGTGGCTGTGGATGGCATCGGCCAGGGTGTGCACGAAGCCCACCGACAGATCCCCCAGGCGCACCGGCTTCACGGCGTTACAGCCAGATATTCAGCAAGCGCGCACCACGGGCGTCGCCGTCGGCACTGATCTTCCCGTTGCCGCTCAGAAAACTGTGCCCGCCGGTGCCCAGGTCCCAGAACTGGCCGCGCAAAAATACGCTCATGCCGGCGGTGGCCTGGCTCACAGGTTGCTGGCTGATCAGCGTCAGGCGGCGCCACGCCTCGCCTTCGCTGAGCTCCTCGGGTTTCAGGCTGATTTCCGGCGGCGTGGACACGCTTTTGAAGCCGCGCCATGGGCGGTCCCAGGTGTCACGCCCCAACACAAACGCCGGCACCGCGATCAATTGCGCGCCTTGCTCATTGAGTTTGCGGTAGTTGTCCGGATACCAGCTGTCACTGCCCACCAGAATGCCGAGGCGGCCGGCGGGGGTGTCGACCACGCTTACCACGTTTTCATCGCCCGGCTGGATAAAGCCACGCTCATCGTAGATCGGGTACAGCTGGCGCTGCGGCTCGCCGATGGGCAAACCATCCGCCGCGAACACCACGCTGGCGTTAAACAACGCGCCGTGGCCGACCTGCAACTGACCCTGGCTGACACTTGGGTTGGGCAAAGCGATGGAGCCGGCCACCAGGGTCACGCCGAACTCCTTGGCCAGGCCACCGAACAGCACCTGATAGTCACGCGCCATGGCCGGTGCTTTCATGCGCAGGTAGGCGTCGTCGGTGCGGTTGTCGCCGGTGGCGCTGATCCAGGCGCGGGCAAACAGCAGCGGGTTGCTGACCGATAGCCAGTTCATCGCATCCTTCACATGCAACGCCTGGTACACCTCGTTTTTTTCACCGGTGAGCATCAGCCAGGTGCCGATATGTTCCGGCAGCACCACGATCGTCTTGTCATTGATCAGCCCCTGGTCGCGGGCCTTTTGCAGGTAGGCCGCGAGTTTCAGGTGCAGGCGTTCCAGGCTCTGGTAGTCGGCGGGGAACAGCTCCGGCTGGATGCCCAGCAGGTTGCCGCGATCGGCAGGCAGCCCTTCATTGACGGCGAGGGTGATGCGCAGGTCCGACAGGTAATGCGCCACGGGGCGCTCCTGGGTCCAGACCAGATACGCGGCGATGGCGGCAACCAGGGCCATGGTGACGGTAAAAGCTAGAAGTTTACGCATGGGGCAACAGACAACAGACCAGGTGCAGGGTTCGCCGACTAGGGTAGGGCCCATGCGCCGGCTTGCCAAGGGGCGCTGTGCATTTGGATCAATAACTTGTCAGTTTCGGTCATTGAGCCGTCATCCACCGGCTCTTAGTCTGTAAGGCATAAACCGATGGCAGGCCATTCGAGCCTTCCACGTCCCGTGATGATCCGTTGTGGAGCTGTACCATGACCGCTGCTGCCTACCCGCACCTGCTGGCCCCGTTGGACCTGGGTTTTACTACCTTGCGCAACCGTACCCTGATGGGCTCGATGCACACCGGCCTGGAAGAAAAGCCCGGTGGTTTCGAGCGCATGGCGGCTTACTTTGCCGAGCGTGCGCGTGGCGGCGTGGGGCTGATGGTGACCGGCGGCATTGGCCCGAATGATGAGGGCGGGGTGTATTCCGGGGCGGCCAAGCTCACCACTGACGAAGAAGCGCAAAAGCACAAGATCGTCACCCAGGCCGTGCACGCGGCCGGCGGCAAGATCTGTATGCAGATCCTCCACGCCGGCCGTTATGCCTACAGCCCCAAGCAGGTGGCGCCGAGTGCGATCCAGGCGCCGATCAACCCGTTCAAGCCCAAGGAACTGGACGAGGAGGGCATCGAGAAGCAGATTCGGGATTTCGTCACCTGCTCGCTGCTGGCCCAGGTCGCCGAGTATGACGGCGTTGAGATCATGGGCTCCGAAGGCTACTTTATTAACCAGTTCCTCGCCGCTCACACCAACCAGCGTACCGACCGCTGGGGCGGCAGCTACGAAAACCGCATGCGCCTGGCGGTGGAGATCGTGCGCCGGGTGCGCGAAGCGGTGGGGCCGAACTTCATCATTATCTTCCGCTTGTCGATGCTCGACCTGGTGGAAGGCGGCAGCACCTGGGAAGAAATCGTGCAGTTGGCCAAAGCCATCGAGCAGGCCGGTGCAACCATTATCAACACCGGGATCGGCTGGCACGAAGCGCGTATTCCGACCATCGCCACCAAAGTGCCGCGTGGCGCATTCAGCAAGGTCACTGCGAAGCTGCGCGGCGCGGTGCAGATCCCGTTGATCACTACTAACCGCATCAATACCCCGGAAATTGCCGAGCAGATCCTCGCCGAAGGCGATGCCGACATGGTCTCGATGGCGCGGCCGTTCCTGGCAGACCCTGAGTTCGTCAACAAGGCCGCCGAAGGCCGCGCCGATGAAATCAACACCTGCATCGGCTGCAACCAGGCGTGCCTGGACCATACGTTTGGCGGCAAGTTGACCACCTGCCTGGTCAACCCTCGGGCCTGCTACGAGACCGAGCTGAATTACCTGCCGGTGAAGCAGATCAAGAAAATCGCCGTGGTCGGTGCCGGCCCTGCCGGTTTGGCGGCGGCAACGGTGGCTGCCGAGCGCGGCCATCAGGTTACGCTGTTCGATTCGGCCAGCGAAATCGGCGGCCAGTTCAATATCGCCAAGCGCGTGCCGGGCAAGGAAGAGTTCTTCGAAACCCTGCGCTACTTCAAACGCAAGTTGCAGACCACGCACGTCGAACTGTGCCTCAACACCCGTGTGGATGTCGCGCAACTGGCGGCGGGCGGCTACGACGAGATCATCCTGGCCACCGGCATCGCGCCGCGCACGCCGGCGATCCCGGGCATTGAAAATGCCAAGGTGCTGAGCTACCTCGATGTGATCCTTGAACGCAAGCCGGTGGGCAAGCGTGTGGCGGTGATCGGCGCCGGCGGTATCGGTTTCGACGTATGCGAGTTCCTCGTGCATCAGGGCGTGTCCACCAGCCTGGACCGCGAAGCGTTCTGGAGGGAATGGGGCATCGACACCCAACTGCAAGCGCGTGGCGGGGTGGCCGGCATCAAGCCGGAGCGCCATGCGCCGGCGCGCGAGGTGTTTCTGCTGCAACGCAAGACGTCCAAAGTCGGCGACGGCCTGGGCAAGACCACCGGCTGGATTCACCGTACCGGTTTGAAAAACAAGCAGGTGCAGATGCTCAATAGCGTCGAATATCTGCAGATCAATGACGAGGGCCTGCATATTCGCATCGGCGCCGAGGGCGAGCCCCAGGTGCTGGCGGTGGACACTATCGTCATCTGCGCCGGCCAGGATCCGCTGCGCGAACTGCAAGACGGCCTGGTGGCTGCGGGCCAGAACGTGCACCTGATCGGCGGCGCCGATGTGGCGGCCGAGCTGGATGCCAAGCGCGCCATCAACCAAGGCTCACGCCTCGCCGCCGAGCTGTAAAACGCGCAGAGGGGCGGTGTTAGACTACCGCCCCTTTTTCATGCAGATTCCCTCCGATGGGTCCCTTCGATTGGCTTCCCCGCGCGCCGCTTGAACCCGTCCAGCTCGATTGGCTGAACGGCGTGGAGTTGGCCGTGCTGCGCCTGGACCGCATCGACCGGCTGATCAGCGGCAACAAGTGGTTCAAGCTCACCGGGCACCTGGCGCAGGCGCAGCAGGCCGGTGCCAGCGGCATCATCAGCCTGGGTGGTGCTTACTCCAACCACCTGCACGCGCTGGCGGCGGCCGGCAAACGCTTCGGTTTTCCCACCGTCGGCCTGTTGCGTGGCCATCCTCAAGACACGCCGACTGTACTGGATCTGCAAGCTTTCGGTATGCAGCTGCATTGGCTGGGTTATGGCGGCTATCGTGCGCGTCACGAGTCGGACTTCTGGCTGACATGGCGCGAACAGTATCCCGGTCTTTTTCCGGTGCCCGAAGGCGGCGGGGGCATGGTCGGGGCGTTGGGATGCGGGGTGCTGGTGGAGCAGGTGCGTGCGCAGTTGAACAACCTCGGCTGGGGCGATTACCACGCCTGGTGGCTGGCGGCGGGCACCGGCACCACGCTGGCTGGGTTGGTGTTGGCGGAAGCGGGTGCGCATCCGGTGTATGGCGCATTGGCGGTGCCGGACGATCATGGCACGCTGCAAAACGTGCATGCGATTGTGCCGGACGGGTTTGAGCTGCTGGACGCCAGCCGTGGCGGCTTTGCGAAGGTCGATCCGCTGCTGCTGGAGTTTATCGAACACACGCAACAACAGTGCGGCCTGCCACTGGAGCCGCTCTACACCGGTAAAGCGCTGCTGGCATTGAAGCAGCAGATCGAGGCCGGGCGCTTCAGCCCCGGCACTCGGCTGGTCTTCATCCACACCGGCGGATTACAAGGTCGCCGCGGGTTTAACGGGTAGCTCGTTTGCCCGGCATCATGCGCATTGCGGTGTTATCACGCATCACGTAATGGTGAAAGATCCCGGCCAATGCATGCAGCCCGATCAGCCAATAACCGATCTTGCCGAACAACACATGCCAGCCCTCAATCGTCTTGGCCAGCGCCTTGTTCTCGCCGATCAGCGGCGGCAGCTCCATGCCGTAGAACATCACCGAGTGCCCCTCGGCGCTGACGATCAACCAACCGGCGATCGGCATCCCGATCATCAACGCATACAGCGCGAAGTGCATCAGCGTGGCCAGCAGGGCTTGCCACTGCGGCGGGGCCGGTACGATCTTCGGCGCCACCCCCAGGCTGCGCGCAAACAGGCGCAGCCACACCAGCACAAACACGGTGAGGCCGAACATAAAGTGCATTTCGACAATCAACGTTCGCGCACCGCTGCCTTTGGGAAACTGGCCGCGTAACTCAATGCAGGCGTAGACCACCGCCAGCAACACCACCATCAGCCAGTGCAGCGCAATCGACATGGTGCTGTAGCGTGTATCGGAGTTTTTCCACGGCATCGCTGGGTTCCTCGTTACTCATCAGGGCATACCTCCGTTCTTGATGACGGAGTGCTTTAACTGTATGCCGGTTTTGCGGGGATTGCCTGGTGGAAGGTGGACAATATTCATCGAAAAATCCCACTCAACTGCCGGATAAGCACTACAGACCCCTCCTGAAAACCTCTGCAAAGTCCTTCGCCTGATCACACAGTGCGAGGGATTGCAGATGGTTTTTCTTATGAATGCCCCGGTTCAAGGGGCGGCCTTTTGATTGCCGCTACCAGCCAAACCATTGGCTTGCTGGTACTGGCCGCCATGGATTCGAAGGCGCGAGACGTCGAATCTGTGATTGGCGATTTCAAGCGCTGCTTAAACAGCTACGAGAGCTGGGCAGAGAGCTATTTCAGCTTTTCGGCATTGGATATGGAGCAGGTATTCAAAGTCGGGGACGAGGTGGCGCTGGTCGCGCCGATCAATCGCTCCCTGCTTCCCAGCAGCACCACCACACAGTGCAAAGCTGATGGCACGTTGACCCTGGTGCATATGTTCCAGAGTTCGCGCTTTGTGCCGATTGGCAATACGCCGGTGATGTTGCAGCGCGTCGATCCAGGCGGTGGGCCTTTGGGCCAGCAGATCCATCACACCATCGGGCCCAGCGGCATTCTGGAAATCACCGAGTGTGATCGCAACCAGAAATACCACATCAGTTTTTACCCCAACGTTTCCAAGGAGCACTTCAAGGCGCTTTACGCCTCCTATCAGTCGGTTATCACACCACTGGAAGGCTGGCTGCGCAGTGAATGGGGCGGCACCTTCGAGCCGCTGTGGGAGGATTACTCCGAAGCCAACTTCCTCCAGCGCTACCTGACCCTCCATCAAGCCTACGCTCGCGGGTTTGGCGAGGCGCTGTACTCACTGTGGGACAACATCAAGCAACTGCTCCAGTGGCTGAGCCACCCGCTCGACAATACTGAAAAGCTCTTGCATTACCTGTCACAGGCCGAGTTCGACCAACTGCTGGGCGTCAGCGCCGAAACCCTGGCCAAAGGTTTGCTGGTGCTCAGTGATGAGCCGCTGTTGTTTATCTATCTGTCGGCAATGGTCAGCTGGATGCGGATGTTGCCCCCGCCGTACATGAACGAGCTGCTGGGGGAAATCAGCGCCGAAGTCTTGATCAACCTGCTGCTTGGCCTCGCCACTGCCGGAATGGGCATGGCGATCCGCATCAGCGCGAAGGTGCTGGGGGGAGTCAAGTCGCAGCGTGCGCGCAATTGGCTGCAGCACATAGCCGCGCAATTTGGCAAATCGCGCCTGGATGAGCATGGTGAGGTGGCGAAGCCGATCTTGCTGGGTGGCCCGGCTGCAGCGATCAAGACGGTGCCGGCTGCGCAGTTGAAGGCTGGGGACCAGTTGGTTTCCAACCCGGTGCCGGCGGTTCGCAGCAAATCCCAGCAGACGGTGCTGGTTCGCCAGGAGCACGTCGATGATGTGCCCTCCTCGGGTAAGAACCTCAACGGGGATGCGGCGGCTCCTGCAGATAAAACGGCCACCAACGGCTGCCCGGTGTCGATGGTCACCGGCGAAGAACTGCTGACGTTGACCGATGGGACGCTGGACGGGATTTTGCCGTTTGAGTGGACGCGCTTGTATCGCACCAGTGCGGTGGACGTGGAGTGCGGGTTGGGGTTTGGCTGGAGTCATTCGCTGGCGCAGCGGCTTTCTGTTTCTGGCGATTCGGTGGTGTGGACGGATCACGAAAACCGATGCACTCAGTTTCCTTTGCCTACGGTTTCTCGACCGGCAATCACCAATAGCCTGGCCGAGGCGCCGATCTACTTGGGTGCCTCGCCCGATGAACTGGTGTTGGCTCAGGCGTCACGCTTCTACCACTTCCGCGATGGTGTGCTGGTCTCGATCAGCGATGCGTATGACAACCGGCTGCGTATTTCCCGAGACTTTTTGGGGCGGATCGAGCGGCTGGACAACGGCGTGGGCCGCTCGCTGTTCCTGCGTTATGAGTTGGGCCGCATCGTGGCGGTGGACTACCAGATTCAGCGCGCCAAGGGCCATGAGCCCTTTGAATGGGTGACCGAACACACCGTCGTTTCCTACGCCTATGACGAACTTGGCCGACTGGTCTCAGCGACCAATGCCGTCGGCGAAAGCGAGGTTTATCGGTACGACGAACAGAATGTCATTTTGGAACGCGGGCTGGCCGGTGGGGCAAGCTTTTTTTGGGAGTGGGAAAGGTCCGGCAAGGCGGCGCGCTGTGTCCGGCACTGGGC
>NZ_UUPU01000023.1 GCF_900591205.1 Pseudomonas viridiflava | reverse complement strand
CACGCTGGCCGCACGCAGGCTTGAATCCGTGGGTAACCCGGCAGGACGCCGGGTTAGCCGCGCTGGGCCAAGGATGGCCCATCGCGGCGGCCCACGGATTCAAGTCTGCGTGCGGGCACACCGAGCCGGAGGCGAGGTGCCGAGTGGTGGGGCAAGAGCGCTTTGGTTACTTTCGCGCTTTTCGAAAGTGACCCGCTGTAAGAGCGGAACCAATCCCAGCCGCTACCCAAATAACGGATATGCCCCACCACCCAGGTCACTCCTTATCCCCCCCATAATTCATAATCGACAACAACCGAATCGGCACCTGCACCAACGCCTCCGGCCCATGGGGAATCTCCCCCTCAAACGTCAAACTGTCCCCAGCCTCCATCCGATACAGCTGGTTCCCATGCCGGTAAATCAACTCCCCCTCCAGCAAATGCAAAAACTCCGTCCCCGGGTGCGCAAAGGTCGGAAACTCCTCACTGGCGTCATCCATGCTCACCATATACGCCTCAAAGCTCTTCTTCGGCCCACGCGTATGGTTGAGCAGGTGATAGGTATGCCCCTTCTCGGTCCCCCTGCGCACCACTTCCATGCCTTGGTCAGCCTTGACCAGCAACGCGCTGCCATCTTGCTGATCGTATTCGCTGAACAACTTCGACAAAGGCAGCCCCAGCACATCGCACAAACGGCTCAGGGTATCGAGACTGGTAGACACCTGCGCGTTTTCGATCTTGCTCAACATGCCCTGACTGATATCGGCAATTTTCGCCACGTCGGACAGCTTCAGGTCCTGGGCCTGACGCTGGCGTTTGATCTGCAGCCCCAGGTATTGCTCGAGCTTGAGGCGCGGGGCGGTTTCGGTGGACATGATCATCGGCTCCTGCACGGTTTCCGTTCAGTAATATATTTTTCGCACTGGGAAAGTGCAAAGTCCGGCTCTTAAAGGCCACCCCGCCATGCGTATTCCTGCGGGGAAAAGAATTTTCCCATATATACAGCACAAAAGCGCTGCTCCACCGACTTCCATGCGTCGATCGCGAATCTGGCAAGGGTATTGCATTCCTGTAGGGAAACTAACTTTCTTTTTAGGAATAAAAAGACAGCCTAGGCCCACCCACACGGTTTTGCCTTTCGCGAGGAGTGACACGCAATGTTGCCAGCAGAAACCCAGCGCATCATCGACAAGTACGGGATCAAGTACGTGCTTGCGCAGTTTGTGGATATACACGGCGCGGCCAAGACCAAGTCGGTGCCGATCTGTGGGCTCAAGACAGTGGCCGAAGAGGGCGCAGGGTTTGCCGGGTTTGCCATCAGCGGTATGGGCATGGAACCTCACGGACCGGACTTCATGGCGCGCGGCGACCTGGCCACGCTGACCCCTGTGCCCTGGCAGCCGGGTTACGGGCGGGTGGTGTGCGTCGGCCATGTCGACGGCAAGCCTCACCCCTATGACAGCCGCTATGTGCTGCAACAGCAGGTGCAGCGCCTGCAAGACAAGGGCTGGACGCTGAACACGGGGCTGGAACCGGAGTTCAACCTGATGCGCCGCGACGAGCAGGGCAAGCTGCAACTGGTGGACCCCAGCGATAACCTCGACAAACCCTGCTACGACTACAAGGGGCTTTCGCGCTCGCGGGTGTTCCTGGAACGCCTGACCGAAGCCTTGCAGGCGGTGGATTTCGAGGTCTATCAAATAGACCACGAAGACGCCAACGGCCAGTTCGAAATCAACTACACCTACAGCGACGCCCTGACCTCGGCCGACCGTTTCACCTTCTTCCGCATGGCCGCCGGCGAGATCGCCAATGACCTGGGCATGATCTGCTCCTTCATGCCCAAGCCCGACCCGAAACGCGCCGGCAACGGCATGCACTTTCACCTGTCGATCAGCAGCGCCGAGAACAAAAACCTGTTCCACGACGCCAGCGATCCGAGCGGCATGGGCCTGTCGAAACTGGCTTACCACTTCGCTGCCGGTTTGCTCGCCCATGGCCCGGCGCTGTGTGCGTTCGCCGCGCCCACCGTCAACTCCTACAAGCGCCTGGTGGTGGGCAACTCGTTGTCCGGCGCCACCTGGGCCCCGGCCTTTATCGCGTTTGGTGCCAACAACCGTTCTGCGATGGTGCGCGTGCCCTATGGTCGCCTGGAATTTCGTCTGCCGGATGCCGGTTGCAACCCCTATCTGGTCAGCGCCGCGATCATCGCGGCGGGCCTGGACGGCATCGACCGTCAGCTGGAAATCGACCACGTCTGCAACGAAAACCTCTACAGCCTGAGCCTGGAACAGATCGCCGAGCGCGGTATCAAGACCCTGCCGCAATCCCTCAAGGAAGCTTGCGACGCGCTGGAAGCCGACCCGCTGTTCGCCGAGGTGCTTGGCCCGCAGATCGTGAGCGAGTTCATCAAACTCAAGCGCATGGAGTGGGTGGAGTACAGCCGCCATGTGAGTGATTGGGAGATCGCGCGCTATACCGAATTTTTCTGAGGTAGAGGGCGGCAGCTGCGAGTTGCAAGCGACAAAGCTGCAAGTCAAAGCGGTTGTGCCCCCCCCCTCGATCTATCTACCGGCTTGCTTGCAGCTAAAAACTTGCCGCTAGCCGCTCCGAACGAAGTGAGGACTGCTCTTATGTGTGGAATCGTAGGTCTGTACCTGAAAAATCCCCGGCTGGAACCCCAGCTCGGCAAGCTGTTTGAACCCATGCTGCAAGCCATGACCGACCGTGGCCCGGACAGCGCGGGCTTCGCGATCTACGGCGACGAAGTCGCCGATGGCTGGGTCAAGTTGACCCTGCAAGCCACCACCGAAGCCTTCGACTGGAAGCACTTGATGGGCGAGTTGGAAGGGCGCCTGGGCTGTTCGCTGGACTGGTTTCAGAACGCCAGCGCCGCCGTCTTGAAGATCCACGCCGACGAAGCCCCGGTGCGCCTGGCCCTGGCAGAGCTGGCGCCGAGCGTGCGCATCATGAGCGCAGGGCAGAGCATCGAGATCCTCAAAGGCATGGGCTTGCCCCAGGAAATTTCCCAGCGCTTCGGCCTGGCGAGCATGCAGGGCAGCCATATTATCGGCCACACCCGCATGGCCACCGAAAGCGCGGTGACCATGGAAGGCAGCCACCCGTTTTCCACCGGCGCCGACTTGTGCCTGGTGCACAACGGCTCGCTCTCCAACCACTTCCGCCTGCGCCAGGAACTCAAGCGCGAAGGCATTCATTTTGAAACCGACAACGACACCGAAGTCGCCGCCGGTTACCTGACCTGGCGCCTGCAACAGGGCGATTCGCTCAAAGAGGCGCTGGACCATTCCCTGGAAGACCTCGACGGCTTCTTCACCTTCGCCATCGGCACGCGCAACGGTTTTGCGGTGATCCGCGATCCGATTGCCTGCAAGCCCGCGATCCTGGCCGAGACCGACGACTACGTGGCCATGGCCTCCGAGTACCAGGCGTTGTCGAGCCTGCCAGGCATCGAAAATGCGCGGATCTGGGAGCCGGCACCGGCCACTTTGTACATCTGGGAACGCGAGTCGGCAGCTTAAGGAGCGCACACATGAAAACCATCGACCTTTCCACCGCCACTGTGCGTGACCTCAACCAGGCTCTGCATGCGCAGGCTATCGACAGCGAGTGGCGCGTCACCCATTCCAACGGCAAGCACAACCTCGCCGTGGGCGTGAACCAGCCGGTGTCGATAGATATCGAGGGCCACGCCGGCTACTACTGCGCAGGCATGAACCAACAGGCGTCGATCACCGTGCACGGCAATGTCGGCGTGGGCTGCGCCGAGAACATGATGTCCGGCTCGGTGCGAGTCAAAGGCAGCGCGTCCCAGGCGGCCGGGGCCACGGCCCATGGCGGCTTGCTGGTGATTGAAGGCGACGCGGGTGCGCGCTGCGGGATTTCCATGAAGGGCATCGACATCGTGGTCGGCGGCAGCATCGGCCATATGAGTTGCTTCATGGGCCAGGCCGGGCGCCTGGTGGTGTGCGGCGATGCCGGCGATGCGCTGGGGGATTCGCTGTACGAAACGCATATCTACGTCAAAGGCACGGTGGAATCGCTGGGCTCCGATTGCGTCGAAAAAGAGATGCGCAGCGAGCACCTGCAAGAGCTGCAAGAGTTGCTCGATCGCGCCGGTTTCGCCCATCAGGCGGCGGACTTCAAGCGCTACGGTTCGGCCCGCCAGCTGTACAACTTCAAAGTCGATAACGCGTCCGCGTACTGATCCAGGAGCTATGCCATGACAGAACAAACCCCTCCGGTACTGCGCGAGTCGGCCACCTTCGATCGCCTGACCATCCAGGAAATCCAGCGCGCCGCCGAGACCGGCATCTACGACATTCGCGGCGGCGGCACCAAGCGCAAGTTGCCGCATTTCGATGACTTACTGCTGCTGGGCGCCAGCGTGTCGCGCTACCCGCTGGAAGGCTATCGCGAGAAATGCGGCACCGATGTGATCCTCGGCAACCGCTTCGCCAAAAAGCCGATTCACCTGAAGATCCCGGTGACCATCGCCGGCATGAGTTTCGGGGCGTTGTCGGCCAACGCCAAGGAAGCCCTGGGCCGTGGCGCGACCATCGCCGGCACCAGCACCACCACCGGTGACGGCGGCATGACCCCGGAAGAGCGCGGCCAGTCGCAGCACCTGGTGTATCAATACCTGCCATCGCGCTACGGCATGAACCCCGACGACTTGCGCAAGGCCGACGCCATCGAGATCGTGCTCGGCCAGGGCGCCAAACCCGGTGGTGGCGGCATGCTGCTGGGCATGAAAGTCACCGAGCGGGTGGCCGGCATGCGCACCTTGCCGATCGGCGTGGACCAGCGCAGCGCCTGCCGCCACCCGGACTGGACCGGCCCGGATGACCTGGCGATCAAAATTGCCGAGTTGCGCGAGATCACCGATTGGGAAAAGCCGATCTACGTGAAAATCGGTGCCAGCCGGCCGTATTACGACGTGAAGCTGGCGGTCAAGGCCGGGGCCGATGTGATTGTGCTCGACGGCATGCAAGGCGGCACGGCGGCCACCCAGGAAGTGTTTATCGAACACGTCGGCATCCCGATTTTGTCGGCCATCCCGCAAGCGGTACAGGCTTTGCAAGAGATGGGCATGCACCGCAAGGTCCAGTTGATTGTGTCGGGCGGGATTCGCAATGGCGCCGATGTGGCCAAGGCGATGGCGATGGGCGCGGACGCGGTGGCCATCGGTACGGCGGCGCTGATTGCCCTGGGCGATAACCACCCGCGGCTGGACGCGGAACTGAAAAAGATCGGCTCGGCCGCCGGCTTCTACGACGACTGGCAGAACGGCCGCGACCCGGCCGGGATCACCACCCAGGACCCGGAGCTGTCCAAGCGCCTCGACCCGGTGGAAGGCGGGCGGCGGTTGGCCAACTACCTGCGGGTGATGGTGCTGGAAGCGCAGACCATGGCCCGTGCGTGCGGCAAGTCGCACTTGCACAACCTCGACCCCGAGGACCTGGTGGCGCTGACGGTGGAGTCGGCCGCCATGGCCCGGGTGCCGCTGGCGGGGACCAGTTGGGTGCCGGGCTCGGGTAGCGGTTACTGAGACTGGATGAAAACCTGTGGCGAGCAAGCTTGCTCGCCACAGATCAACGGGCCCGCCAAGAGGCTCACCTAATAACAATTGCTCACTGCCAGACACATCCCATTTCTTTCGCAGGAGCTTTGAACATGGTCAATCGTCTTCTCGGCAAATCCCTCTTCGGCTTGTTGGCGGCCGGTGCCTTTGCACCTTTGGCACATGCCGCCGATGCGCCTACCTTGAACACCGGCAGCACCGCCTGGATGGTCACCGCCGCCGTGCTGGTGCTGTTTATGTGTTTGCCGGGGCTTGCGCTGTTCTACGGCGGGCTGGTCCGCGCGAAAAACATGCTGTCGTTGTTCACCCAGTGTTTCGGCATCGCCGGCCTGGTTGGCGTGCTGTGGGTGATCTACGGCTACAGCATGGTGGTCGACACCACCGGCATGGTCGAAGGCCAGGTGACGTTCAACAGTTTTGTCGGCGGCTTGAGCCGCGCCTTCCTGGCGGGCATGACCCCCGAGAGCCTGGTGGGGGATATTCCGGAAGGGGTGTTCGTGACCTTCCAGATGACCTTCGCGATCATCACCCCGGCGCTGATCGCCGGGGCCTTTGCCGAGCGCATGAAGTTCTCGGCGGCGCTGCTGTTCATGGCCCTCTGGTTCACCCTGGTGTATGCCCCGGTGGCGCATATGGTGTGGGGCGGTTCGGGGGCCTTGATGCATAACTGGGGCGTGCTCGATTTTGCCGGCGGCACCGCCGTGCATATCAATGCCGGTGTGGCGGCGCTCGCCGCGTGCCTGATCCTCGGCAAGCGCAAGGGCTACCAGAACACGCCGATGCCTGCGCATAACCTGAGCCTGACCATGGCCGGCGCGGCCATGCTGTGGGTGGGCTGGTTCGGCTTCAATATCGGCTCCGGCGGCGGGCTCAGCGGGCTGTCCGGCATTGTCATGCTCAATACCCAACTGGGCGCGTGCGCCGGGATTCTCGGCTGGATGTTCACCGAGTGGTTCAAGGTCGGCAAACCGAGCGCCTTGGGCCTGGCCAGCGGCGCGTTGGCCGGTCTGGTGGGGATTACTCCGGCGTGTGCCTATGTCGGCGTCGGCGGTGCGTTGGCCATCGGCTTGCTGTGCGGGGTGTTCTGCTACCTGAGCGTGACCGTGTTGAAGCGCCGCTTCGGCTACGACGACAGCCTCGACGTATTCGGCCTGCACGGCATCGGCGGCATGATCGGCGCGGTGCTGACCGGCGTGTTCTGCGTGCCGTCCATGGGCGGCCTGGTGGAAGGCGTGACCATGGGCGCCCAGGTGGTGGCGCAGATCAAGGGCGTGCTGCTGACCACGGTGTACTGCTTCGTGATCAGCTGGATCATCCTCAAGGTGGTCAATGCACTGGTCGGCTTGCGCGCCCATGAGTCGGTGGAAGAGATGGGGCTGGACCTGGCCGAGCATAATGAGCGGGCTTACAACCACTGATCATCCCCTGAGTAAACGCAGCTCAAAAATGTGGGAGCGGGCTTGCCCGCGATTGCGGTGTGACAGTCAATACATACATTGGCCGACCCACTGCCATCGCGGGCAAGCCCGCTCCCACATTTAGCTCAGCGCCAGCTCCCGGGGCAGGGTGTTGCGCTGCAACTGGCAGGCCACCAAGGTATTTTTCAGCAAGTAGGCAATCGTCATCGGCCCCACGCCCCCCGGCACCGGCGTAATCGCACTGGCCACGGTGCGTGCGCTTGCATAATCCACATCCCCCACCAGCCGCGTACCGGTCTCGGTACTGATGCGGTTGATTCCCACATCAATCACTACCGCGCCGGGCTTGAGCCAGCTGGCGTCGATCAACTGCGGCCGGCCTACGGCCGCAACGACGATATCGGCCAGGCGGCACAACGCCGGGGCATCGACACTGCGCGAGTGCACCACGCTGACCGAGCAGTTGGCCTGCAACAGCAGGGTCGCCATCGGTTTGCCGACAATATTGGAGCGGCCGATGACCACCGCGTGCAAGCCGCTCACGTCGCCGCAGGTTTCATGCAGCAGGCGCATGCAGCCGCTGGGCGTGCACGGCGTGAGTACTTCAATGCCTTGCACCAGGCCGCCGACGTTTTCGCGATGGAAACCGTCCACATCCTTGATCGGGTCAATCGCGTGGATCACCGCCGCCTCGTCGATATGCGCCGGCAGCGGCAACTGCACCAGAATGCCGTTCACCGATACATCAGCGTTCAACTGAGCCAGCAGCGCCAGCACCTCGGCCTGGCTGGCGTCGTCCGGCAGCCGGTATTCCAGGGAGCGGATCCCGACTTCCTTGGCCCGCAGCAGTTTGTTGCGCACGTAGACGTGGCTGGCCGGATCATCGCCCACCAGTAACACCGCCAGCGCCGGGTAGATCTGCCGGCCGGCGAGCAACAGAACTTCTTCGCGAACTTCGTCGAGCACCTGGGCAGCGATGGCCTTGCCGTCGATATCACGGGCAAGCGTGGGGAGGGAGCTGGTCAAAAGCGTCACCATTGTCTGGAGGAGTAAAGGCGCTGAGGGAGCACTCCCTCAGCGATCAGATCAGGCTACCAGTTGATGGCAGGCGTACACCACCACTACACCGGCGACGAGTGTGGCATACGGCAGCCAGCCGGCGCGGCGTTGGCCGTCATCGGCCTGGATATACAGGTCGGTGAGCATGGCGGCGGGGAAGCGGCCTTTGTCCTGCACATAGTGGCGGTAGCAGAACACCGGCAGGATCAACAGCGCCAGCAGCAAACCGGTGACCAGCGTGCCCGCACCCCAGATATCCGCGCCCAGGCCCATGCACGCCAGGTTGACGAAACTCAGCACGCCACCGGCCGCCAGCAGCACCGTGGGCGCCTTGTACGGGCGCACCCAGGCGGGGCGGTCCAGGCGGTGAATCCACCCGGCGTTGAGGTTGAGGAAGTTGAAGATGATGTAGCTGACGTTGGACGCCGCCAGCACGAACACATAGTCCGACATCAGCAACAGCAGCAGGTTGAACGACAGGTCGGTCCACATCGCGGCCGTCGGCGCGCCATGTTCGTTGGTGCGCCCCAGGTACTTGGGCAGCCAACCGTCCACCGACGCCTGGTACAAGGTGCGCGACGAACCGGACATCGACGTCATGATCGCCAGCAGCGTGGCCAGCACCAGCATGATCAGCACGATATTGGCGACCACCTTGCCGCCGCCGATGCTGTCGGCCATCACCTGGCCAACGCCCATGCCGCTGTAGATCGCCGGCGAGAGCAGGCCGCTGTACACCGCCGGAGTGACGATGGCGCCGCTGGCATCCAGCACCGCCGGGGTCACCAGTTGGCCCAGCCCCAGGCTGCCTTGAAACGCCAGCGGCACCAGGGTGAACACCAGAATGCAGAGCAAACCTGCGTAGAAGATCGCCTTGAAGGTGTCGCGCTTGGGGTCCTTGAACTCGCGGGTGTAGCACACCGCCGTCTCAAAACCGTAGGTGGACCACGCGGCCATGAACAGCCCGCCGGCCATCAGCGACCAGCCGGAAATATCCCACGGCCCGTCGATGACTTGCCCGGCCGCATCATGGGCCAGCGGGTACAGCGGCAGGAAGTTGGCCTGGGCCGCGTCCCCGGTGAACAGCGGCACCACGCCCACCAGCAGCAGGGGGATCAGCGAGGTCACGCCAAGTACCAGGGTCAGGCGCGCCGACCGCAGGATGCCGCCATGCTGCACGGCAAACACCGTGAGCAGGATCAACAGGCCAATGCCGAAGGTCGCATTGATCCGCAACGACAGGCCGCTCTTGACCCAGCCCAGGTCCAGCAGGGTCAGTTGCCAGGTGTTGATCAGCGCGTCGGCGGGAAACAAGGCGGTGAGGATATACCCGGCCGCCAGCCCCGAGCCGATCGACAGCACCGGCGACCAGGCCAGCCAGTTGCACCACACTGACACCGGCGCGATCAGCTTGCTGTAACGCACCCAGGCGACTGCGCCGTATACCGAGGCACCGCCGGATTTGTGCGGGAACAGCCCGGCGATCTCGGCGTAGGTGAAGGCTTGGATAAACCCGAACAGGATCGACACGATCCAGACGATCCACGCCGGTTTGCCCACCGTGGCGGCAATCGCGCCAATGGAAAACAGCACCAGCGCGGGCACGCCACTGGCGACCCAGAATGCCCCGCGCCAATCAATCTTGCGATGCAGGCTGCCCGCCGAGCTGGCGGCCTGCGGTACGGCCTCGAACGTAGTCGCTTCCATCGTTGTATTCCCATGTCTGAAGAGCGGTTAAGTGGGGCAGTCAAAAATGGGGCCGATCAGCCACGCACCCGGCTTTTATCCGGGTCGTAGAAAATCGCTGCGCTGACCGTGGCGCTGATGCGCTTCTGCAGGCCATCGACTTTGCCAATCTCCAGCACCGTGCCCGGCTCGGCGCAGCTCACGTCGACCCGGCACAGCGCGATATTGCTGGCCAGCAGCGGTGAGCGGCAGGCACTGGTGATCACCCCGACCTGGGCCCGGCCGTGGTACACCGGGTCGCCATGGTGCGCGGTCTCATTACCACTCAGTTGCAGGCCGACCAGCTTGTGGGTGGGGTGGGCGCTGCGCCGCAGCAGGGCATCGCGGCCGATAAAGTCATCGGTCTTGCTCTTGAGCGGCACACTGAAGCTGATGCCGGCCTCGAACGGGTCGGTCTGGTCGCTGAACTCGTAGCCGGCAAAAATCAGTCCGGCTTCGATGCGCAGCAGGTCCAGGGCTTCCAGGCCCAGGGGCACCAGGCCCAAGGGTTGGCCGAGCTGCCAGATGCGGTCCCACACGCGTTCCGCGTCTTCGGGCTGGCACCACACCTCAAAGCCCAGCTCGCCGGTATAGCCGGTGCGCGAAATCATCAACGGGCAGCCATCGAAGCCGTCCAGGCGGCCGACCAGAAAGCGGAACCAGCCGAGGCTTTCCAGGCTGGGCTGGGTGGGTGGGGTCCAGACCATCTGCTTGAGCAATTCGCGGCTCAGCGGCCCTTGCACGGCGAGGTTGTGAATGTGCTCGCTGGCGGACTTGACCCACACTTTCATGCCGAGTTTCTGTGCCTGCTCGCGCAACCAGACACCGGCGTAGTCTTCACCGCAGATCCAGCGGAAATTGTCCGGCCCCAGGCGCAACAGCGTGCCGTCATCGAGCATGCCGCCGTGGGCGTGGCACATCGCCGAGTAGACCACCTGGCCCACCGCGAGGCGCCGCACGTCGCGGGTCAGGCAGTACTGCAACAGGGCTTCGGCGTCCGGGCCGATGATCTCGAATTTGCGCAGCGCGGTCAGGTCCATCACCGCCACCCGCTCGCGGCAACCCAGGTATTCCTCGGTGGCGCCATAGCCGTCGTAGCGCAACGGCAGCCACCAGTTGCGGTAGTCGGTGAAGCTGCCGGTGAGGGCGCTGGTGCGTGAGTGGAACGCGGACTCACGGGTAAGAATCGGGTCGGCGTCGGCCGTGGTTCGAGTGCTCATGGCGATGGAAAAACGCTCCTTTTCGCTGTAAATGCGGACATGGATATCGGTCGGGTTCCAGCCATTGGCCGGGTCGATGTCATCCGGGCACGAGGTACTGCCACACAACAGATCGGTCATGGCCCGCAACAGCACGTAGTCGCCGGGCCGTGACCAGGGTTCGTCGAGGGTCATCTGCTGGTGCGCATCAATGCCGGTGTTGAAGAAAAAATTGATCGCCGGCCAGCCGTTGCGCGCCTGCACGCCATGGGGTGCAAGTACGCGACTGAGGTTGTCGCTGCAGTTGTCGTGCCCGAAATAGCCATGGGTTTCGTAGTAACGCGCCGCGCAGGCCAGCGCGAACGAGTCGTGGCGCCCGACCGTGTCCTGCACCACCTCGAGCATCGGTTGCATCCGGCGGTCGAAAAACTTCGAGAACAACCCCGGTGCCGGGTAGGCGCTGCCGTTCAGCGTGCGCGTTACGGTCTGGTCCAGGTCCAGTTCCTCGCCGCGATCCAGGGCGCGGCGGTCGAGGGCGACAAAGTCCGAGCATTGGCGCCCGGCCACATCCAGCACCTGCACGTACTGACCCTTGGCCACGGTGTAGCTGTGGGCCGTGCCGGCGTGCAGGGTGAATTCATCCAGCACCTCGCCCAAAGGCTCGGGCAGGGCCGGCACCCACAGGGGTGAAGGGTTGGCCCGTGTCACCTGCAGGCGCAGTTCGCTCGGCCGATATTGCCGGTCGACAGCGGTGGGCCCGGCGGGCGCCACGACGATCACCAGCAGCGCGTCGTGCGCGACAAACTGCCGGCTGTGGCCGGGCGGGCTGTCGGCGTCCCACAGTGCGGCGGCCAGCGGCAGTGGCTGCAACGGGATGCCGCGCCGGCTCAGGACCTGGCCGATCCGCCGAGGCAGGCTGCACGCGGTAGAACCGTGTAGCCCCCAACTGGCCAGGGCGCTGCGGCCGTCGGCATCGAGGGCCAGCAGTGCGCAGGTCTGGCGGCCTTCGACGTCGATCACGTGCAGGCCGTCGCCGGGCTGCAACTCGACCAGGGTCACACCGCCTGCGGCCACGCGGTAGCGTTCCAGGTTTGGCGCACGGGCAAACAGCCCGGGTTCTCGGGGCTGGGAAACACGCGGTGCATTCATCATCAGCCGACCGACTTGATAGGCGTTGCGGGCTCGCCCAGGTACGCCGCCATGGAGTCATCGAGGGCTTGCAGCCACGGTGTGTGGTGCGGCGGCGACTGCGTGCCGGTCATCAACGAGCGATAGGACTTGTCGCGGTAGCCCATGATGTTTTCCGCCTTGTCGTGCTTCCAGTGCAGAAAGGTTGCGTTGACTGCGGCGATGTCGAAATTCGGGTAATCGGTGGCGTCCACCAGGTGCTGGATATAGGCGCCCTGGTACTCGAACATCTGTTGGTTGGTTTCCAGGGTCTGCTCCCGGGCATGCCATTGCTGGCTGTCGGCGACCATCGCGGCGGGGTCGGGCAGGGCGATGCGCCCCAGGATCACGTCACGGGCATACCACGCCTGGGCGTCGAACATGTTGAAGGAGTACCACTGGTCCTGCATGCCGAGGTAGATCAGCCGAGGGTTGGGCTCCCAGAACACACCCTTGTAGAGGTTCATCGGCCACAGGCGGTTGTCGGTCTTCAGGCTCAGCTCATCGGGCAGGAACGGGAAGTGATGCTTGTAACCGGTGCACAGGATCACCGCGTCAATGTGCTTGCTGCTGCCGTCTACAAAGTACGCACGGTTGTTTTCCAGGCGTTTGAGCAGCGGTTTTTCTTCCCAGTTATCCGGCCAGGCATAACCCATGGGCGCGCTGCGGTAGCAGCTGGTGATGCTGCGCGCGCCGTATTTGTAGCATTGCGAACCGATGTCCTCGGCCGAGTAGCTGCTGCCGACGATCAGCAGGTCCTTGTCCTTGAACTCCAGCGCCTCGCGAAAATCATGGGCATGCAGGATGCGCCCGGCGAACTGTTCGAAACCTTCGAAGTACGGCACCTTGGGCGTGGAGAAGTGGCCGCAGGCGTTGATCACGTAGTCGAATTCTTCGCAGGTGAGGGTGTCGCTGTTGTAGTCGTGGGCCTGCAGGGTGAAGCGCTGGGTCTGTGGGTCGAAGGTGACCTGGCGCACCACATTGTTGAACCGGATGTAGTCGCGCACCCCGGCTTTTTCCACGCGGCCCTTGATGTAGTCCCACAGCACCTCGCGGGGCGGGTAGGAGCCGATCGGCCGGCCAAAGTGTTCTTCAAAGGTGTAGTCGGCGAATTCCAGGCACTCCTTGGGGCCGTTGGACCACAGGTAGCGGTACATGCTGCCGTGCACCGGTTCGCCGTTTTCGTCGAGGCCGGTACGCCAGGTGTAATTCCACATACCGCCCCAGTCCTGCTGTTTTTCGAAGCACACCAGTTCGGGGACGGCGGCACCCTTGTCGCGGGCCGACTGGAAGGCGCGAAGTTGCGCCAGGCCGCACGGGCCAGCGCCGATGATTGCAACACGTAGAGTCATGAGCGTGCCTCCTGAAGGTTTCAGCGAAAGATCACTGTCTTGTCCTGGTTGATGAACACCCGATGCTCCAGGTGGTACTTCAAGGCTTTGGAAAGGGCGACGGTTTCGGTGTCGCGGCCGATAGCGACCAGCGAGTCGGGCAGGTGGGTATGGTCGACGCGTTGGATTTCCTGCTCGATGATCGGGCCCTCATCGAGGTCGCTGGTGACGTAGTGCGCGGTGGCGCCGATCAGTTTCACCCCGCGGTCGTACGCCTGATGGTAGGGCTTGGCGCCCTTGAACCCAGGCAGGAACGAATGATGGATATTGATCGCCCGCCCCGACAGGTGCTGGCAGAGGTTGTCGGACAGGATCTGCATGTAGCGCGCCAGCACCACCAGGTCGGTCTGGGTGTCTTCGATGATGCGCATCAGCTCGGCTTCCTGGCTGGCTTTGCTGTCCTTGGTGATCGGCAAGTAGATGAAGCGGATGCCCTCGCGCTCGGCCATCGCCCGCAGGTCCAGGTGGTTGGAAACCACGGCGGTGATGTGCATGTCCATCTCGCCCTTGCGGTGGCGGTAGAGCAGGTCGGTGAGGCAGTGGTCGAACTTGCTGACCATCAGCAGCACGCGGGTCGGCGTACGTGAACTGAACAGTTGCCAGTGCATGTCGAAGCCGCCGGCGAGGTCGCCCAGGCCCTCGCGCAGGGCGCCGATATCACCGCTCACGCCGGTGTTGAAGCGGAACACGGCGCGCATGAAAAACTGCCCGGTGAACTCGTCGTCGAACTGCGCCAGCTCGCTGATGTAGCACTGCTGGTGCGCCAGGCAGGCGCTGATCGCCGCGACGATCCCGGACGCCGCCGGGCAGGTGATCTTGAGAATGTAATGTTCGCTGGAGGCGTCCATCGAAGGCTCCTGAATAAAGTGAAGGGGCGGCTCAGCCCTTGGCCGTGCGCTTGGTTTTTTCCGGGTCGTCGAACGGCAAGGCGTGGGTCACGGCGCCCGCTTCAAGGCTGCCGCGCACCTGTAGCGCAATGCCCGGCACGGAGCAGGCGACGCTCATCCGTGCAATGGCCATCGAGCGTTTGCTCAGGCGCGAGTACATGCCGCAGGTGATCACCCCGACTTGCTGGTTGCCCTGCCACACGGTGTCGCCGGCCTCGGCCGGCCGCACGCCATCAAGCAACACCCCGGTGATCTTGAAACGCTCCTGGCCGCGCAGGCGCAGGTGTTCTTCGGCGCCACGGAAGGCTTGTTTGCCAGGGGAGACGGTGAAGTCCAGGCCCATTTCCCAGAGGGTGTCGCCGGCTTTCTGGTCGGCGAAGGGGTACATCTGCGAGTTGTCGTAGGGGAAAAACATCAGCGAGCTTTCCACCCGCAGCCAGTCCAGCGCGGTGAAGGCACAGGGGATAATCCCCAGGCTGGCGCCCTGTTCGAGCATGCTGTCCCACAGGAAGGGGGCGTCGGCTGCCTTGCAGAAAATCTCGTAGCCGCGCTCGCCGGTGTAGCCGGTGCGGGAGATCATCACCGGGCGGTCGAACAGGCGCGTTTGCAGGTGATGAAAATAGGGCAACTGACGAATGCCGGGCACATGCTCGGCCAGCAAATCCACCGCCAGCGGGCCTTGCAGCGACAGGTCGTGCAGGTCGTCATCGAACAGCACCGCCACTTGCCGACCCTGGGCCGAGCGCACCAGCATTTCATGCCCGGTGCCGGCGCCATGCACCACCATGAAGGCATTCGGGCCGGTGCGATAAACGATGCAGTCATCGACGAATTTGCCGTCCTCGTCGAGCATCGAGGCATACACTGATTTACCGGGGTAGAGCTTGGCGATGTCGCGGGTGGTGGCCCACTGCAACAGGCTCTCGGCGTGGGGCCCCACGTAGTGGACTTTTTTCAGCCCGGACACGTCCATCAGGCCGGCGCGTGTGCGGATCGCTTCGTGGTGGTCGGCCAACGCGCTGCTATAGGTCCAGGCGGTGCCCATGCCGTTCCAGTCTTCAAGGTTGGAGCCGAGGGCGCGGTGCCGTTCGGCCAGTGCAGAAATACGCCATGAGTGGGTCATGTCGTAGCAGAAGGGGAGTCAGGCTTGTGGGTCGAATTGGCTCAGCCACTCGACCAGCGTGTGGCGGTAGCGGGTCATGCCCTTGTAGTCGGCGATGGGCTCGGGCAAGTCGCGCAACACGCGATGCAGGCGGCAGCCCCAACCGGGCTGGGTGACCAGTTCGTCGAGGCTGATCAGGTAGGTGCGAATGCTGAACATCACCGCGTTGCTGCGCGGCAGGCGCGCCATTACTTGCAGCTCGACCCGCAGGTGCACTTGCTGGCCGACGTTCTGCGCGGTGATCCGGCCGCGATCCGCACCCCATTCATGGAAGGTTTCCGGGGACGAATCCAGGCGCGGGTTGATGGTCAGGGTCCAGTTCAGCCGCCGCACCGGCTGGCCGACCTGCAGGTTGAGCAGGTACTTCAACGCCCGTTCGAATACGCCCATCTGATGGGCCATGGGCACCGGTGCATGCCACTGCTTGAAACTCATGCCGGCGTCGAACGCCAGCGACCAGTCGGCCGGGCTGGTGACCAGGCCGGCGTCCATGTACAGGTCTTCATCGCGCTGGTCGAGCAAGGCGAAATCGCCTTGCACCTGACGGCCGATGTACTCCAGCGGTGCGCAGGGCAGGCTCGCGGCGTCGCCGAAGACAAACTGCTGGTCGATGTCGAGCAGGTGGTTGCGCCAATGCCAGCGGTCGCCGTCCCGCGTCAGGCTGAACCCCTGCGGGTAATCCGCGGCCAGGTGTTGCATGATCATTTGCAATGCGTCCCAGGCGGCCACTTGCATGTGCGGCATCACCAGGTAGCGACGCGGGTCCTTGTCCAGCACCAGGGCGCGTTCGGCCATTTCCGAGCGGTAGTGCTCGTCGATGTCGAAGGTGTGCTCATAGATCGAGCCCGGGTCGCGGGAGGTGGCCGGTTCGATATTTACCGAGTACAGGTAGTTGTCCTCGATAAAGGGGAAGGGGAACCGGCGGATTGCGGCCGGGCTGTTGCGAAAGCTGAAGTCGTCGCGATAGCTCAGCACGGGGCTCGATTGCAGGGGCATGGTCTAACTCCTAAAGGTCCAGCGAAACGCAGGGGCCGCAGCCGCGTGAAACACAGGGCATGAGAAATTCGGCCTGCTCGGCCGGGCTGAGGAAGCTGTCGCGGTGTTCGATGGCGCCGCCTTGATGGCGCGTGATGCACTGGCCGCAGACCCCGCCACGGCACAGGTTGGGTACGTGCAGGCCCGCGTGCTCCAGAGCTTCAAGCAGGCTTTGCTCGGCCTCGACACGCAACCGCCGACCGCTGCGCACCAGTTCCAGCTCGAACGGTTGGCCCGGTTGTGCGCCCTTGAAGGCTTCCGAGTGCACGCGTTTGCGTGGCCAGCCGAGGCGTGTGGCGTGGTGCTCAACCGCATCGAGCAGGGGCTGCGGGCCACAGGTGTAGACGTGACTGCCCAGCGGCCGGTTGCTGAGGATTCGGCTCAGGTCGGGGCGCTGGTCGTAGGTGTGCAGACGCGGGCCGAGGCGTTGTTGCAGTTCATCGAGATACGCGTCGCTGATGCCTGGGCGAAACAGGTAATGCAGTTCGAAATCGGCGCGCTGCTGTTGCATCGCCGCGATATAGGCCATGAACGGCGTGATGCCGATACCGGCGGCGATCAGGATATGCAGGCGTGCGGTGCCATGGGGCGCAAACAGATTGGCCGGCGGTGAGATCTGCAAGGTGTCGCCGACCTGCACCTGGCGATGCAGGTACTGCGAACCGCCACGCGAGGCGTCCTGCAGGCGCACGGCGATGCGGTAGTGCTGGGTGTGCGCCGGGTCGCTGGTGAGTGAATAGGCGTTGCGCACCTTGCCCTCGGCCAGGGGCAGATGCACCTGCACATGGCTGCCGGGCGAGAAGCCGGGCAGGGCGCCGTCGCAGGCGGTGAGGGTGAATTCGCGCACCACTGGCGTAAGCATGCGGGCCGCGCTGACCTGAACGCTGAGGGCCGCGCTCATGGCTGGAAACCTGCATAGGGCTGGTCGGGGTCGAGGCAGACCCCGAGGTAAGCCCCCAGACGCCGGGAAAAATGCGTGCGCACCTCCAGTCCCACATGGCAGCCGATGCAGCTCATCCGCGCCTGCGGCCCGGCCGCCTGGGTCAGGCCGCAGTGTGCGCAATACACCTGGCGCAGACCGGGGGTTGCGCAGGTCAGGCTGATTTCGTGGTCTTCGAGGCCAGCGGCACGTGCCTCACCGTGAATGCGCCAGATGAACGCTTCATCGCCCAGCAGGTAGAGCCTGCAGCCCACGGTGGCGCTGGCCAATGCCTCGCGCATGCGCCGGGCAAAGTCGGGTTGTTCGCCGATCAGCAGCAACGGCTTCTCCAGTTCTTCGACAACCTGCGCGCTGATACTGGCGGCTTGCATTACCACGATGGGGCGGCTGAGGGTGTGCGTCATGCGGGCTCCTCCAGAGTGGGTTTTGTTTCCTGTTGGGAGAGATACTTTCCTATGGGGAAAATCTTCTCAATCTGGAAAAAGGGCTATGCCTTTGGAGATAAGCCTTGCTTTACGGTCGTTCGGGGCATGGAAGTTGCTGGTCTTTGCCTATGCTCAGCAACGGCACGGGGAGTTAGCGAAGAGTGCAAACACGACCGAAAGGCTGGCCGCTCTGGTTGGGGCCTGTGCGACCAGACCAGGCGCGCAGCGTGCGCAAGCTGTTGGCCGGGTTGCCCCTGCACGCTGACGGTGCCTTGTCGGGTTTGCTGGACCGTTTCGACGCACTGCTGCCGCCTGCCAGGCTCAACCTGATCCTCGGCGGCGAGGACTTGAGCCCGACCCGGCGCGGCTTGATCGAGGGCTGCCAGGCGGTGGCGACATGCCCCTGGCGCGACCCGAGCGTGGCGGATATGCCGCAGGCTTGCGGCCCTTGCCGGCAGCGCGGGGTACACCGGGTGGTCTGCGCGTTGCCCGAGGGCGAAAAGGGCGTCTTGCTGCTCGATACCCCCAGGCGAGCCGGTGCCAGCTGGCGCAGTTTGCTGGAGGAGGCTGCGCAGGCAGTCGGCGTAAGCGTGCGCCTGCGCAGCCATCAGCGCGAACAGCAGCGCAAACAGGCGACCTCGCGCCACGGTGCGCTGGCCCGTGAGCTGCACGATTCGGTAGCGCAGCAGTTGGGTTACCTGTCGTTCCAGGCCCATGGTTTGCAATCGCAGCTGGGCGAGCCAGCATTGCAGGACCTGTGCGCCGGCCTGAGTCAGTTGCAACGCCAGGTGCGCGAGCTGATCACCAGCGCCCGCCTGACCATGGACGGGCGCTCGCTGCGCCAGGCCCTGGCCGACTCGGTCGCGGAATTCTCGCGGCGCTGCATCATCGTGTTCGAACTCGACAACCGCCTGGCTGACGATGCCCTGAGCCCGGAAACCGAATTGCAGATCCTGCAGATTATTCGCGAAGCGCTGGCCAACGCGGTGCGCCATTCCCACGCACGCCACGTGCGCATCGAACTGCGCCAGACCCAGGACGGCGAAGCCTCGGTATCGGTGGAAGACGACGGCATCGGCCTGAGCCCGGCCTGCGATGAACACAACCATTTTGGTCTGGCGATTATCCGCGAGCGCGCCGCCAGCATCGGCGCTCGGCTGAGCATTGAAGCCATCCGCCCGCACGGCGTGCGCGTGCACCTTGGCCTGCGCCGCCACCACGATCTGCCACAGGGGAGTCTCGATGGACTGCACGACCTTACTACTGATCGATGATCACCCACTGTTTCGCAAGGGACTGGCGCAGTTGTTCGACGCCAGTGCTGACTTCGAAGTGGTGGGCCAGGCGGCCAGCGGCCGCGAAGGCATCAACCTGGCCGTGAGCCTGACGCCGCAACAGGTGCTGCTGGACCTGCACATGCCTGGCCTCAGCGGCTTGCAGGTGCTGGATGAGTTGCGCCAATTGCGCCTGGATTGCCAGGTGGTGGTGCTTACCGCCTCGATGGACCGCGCCGAGTTGCTCACCGCCTTGCGCCTGGGCGCCAGCGGTTATGTGCTCAAGGAAACCGAGCCCGATGCCTTGCTGGCGTATATGCGCAACTGCCACAAGGGCGCGATTGTGCTGGATTCGACCCTGATTGCGCTGCTGGCCGACCAGGCCGAGCCGGTACAGCACAGTGAGGCCGCCGGCAACGACAACCTCACCGAGCGCGAAGGCCAGACTTTGGCGTTAATCGCTGCGGGCATGAGTAACAAGCAGATCGGCAGGGAGCTGGGCATCAGCGACGGCACGGTGAAAATCTATGTGCGCAGCCTGTTGCAGAAGCTCGGCCTGCATTCGCGGCTGGAGCTGGCGGCCTGGGTCCACAGCGGCGCCTTGAAGCACGAGGAGCGCCATTAGATGAGGGAAAGCCCCGACGCCTTTGTGCTCCCGTCGATTGAGTTGATGGATTGTTTCCCCACCGCCTTGCTGCACCTGCGCGACAGCGGCAAGATCGCCCACTTCAACCTGGCGTGGGCCGAATTGATGGGCCAGCCGGGCACCGAGCGTAACCTGATGGACTACGTGCATCAGGAAGATCGCCCGTTATGGCGCCAGGCGTTGAATGAACTGCGCCGCCGCCCCGACAGCTCGTTCAGCCAGCGCCTGCGGTTTGTGCACCCGTGCGGTGAGTTGCGCTGGTTCGAGGTCAGCCTCAAGCGCGGCCCCCAGGGGTTCTACTTGGTGGCTGGCGATGTGACCGCGCACAAGCGCCGCGAAATCGCCTTGCAGGCCAGCCAGCGCAGCAGCATGAGTTTGCTCGACAGCATGCCGGGGCTGATCTATCGCGGGCGCAACAACCGCGACTGGACCATGGAGTTCGTCAGCGCCGGCTGCCTGCAACTCACCGGCTACCCCGCCGAGCGCCTGGTGGACAACCATGAGTTCACCTACAACAGCCTGATCCTGGCGCAGGATGCCGACTACGTGTGGCGCGAGGTGCAATACGCGCTGTCGCGGCATGAGCCGTTCGAACTCAACTACCGAATTCGCTGCGCCGACCAGTCGATCAAGCATGTGTGGGAGAAGGGCGTGGGGATTTATGCCGATACCCGTGAGGTGCTGGGGATCGAGGGGGCGATTTTCGAGCGCAAAGTGTAGGAACGCTTTCAGTTGGTGGCGCAATGCTATTAATCTAGTTCTTTTGAGTGTCTTAGGGACGAGATCGATGCAGTATTTTGAGCGCAGTTCGGTGAAACCTCCGGCTTTTCTAAGCAGTAAGGAGGTCGTTGAGGCAAGAAGTGTGATCAGGGACTTTCTGCTTCTGGCGCCGAATGAGCGGTCGCAAACTGCCACGCCGGTGCCTGAGATTGATCTGGACGAAGGCGATATGTTGCCAACGCTGAGTCAGCTGTTTCGCGGCAAGTGCGCCTTTTGCGAACGCTTTCGAAACGACTTGCGGCACTACAGGTTTCGCCCTGTAGCAAACGCATTACCCACTAAAAAAGCCACAGACCATCACCTCTATTATTCCTGGCTGTCCTTGGCCTGGGAGAATATTTACCCGGTTTGTCGGGAATGCGTACCCCATCGAATGGACTTCTTTCCAGTTAATGGGCCGAGGCAGAAACTGCCAACTAAAAAACAGTTGGACAACTTCGTCAAAAGCGACAGCGGTTTGTGGGGACACTATCCTCTCAAAGAGCAACGTCTGTATCTCGATCCCTGTTCTGATCAGGCACTCCATGAACACTTGCACGTTAATCACGAGGGGTTCTTACGGAATTTAAGCGTGGAGGGTTCGATGACGATTCAGGCTTACAATCTGGATCGTCCCAAACTGACAAAGCAACGCTCTGAGTGTTTGAACCGCTACCTTGATCGGTTTTTGTCACAAGAACGTGACGCCTGGATCAATCACGACCCCTCCGTCATCGCGTTGCTCGATTTTCCGGCACTGGAGTTTGGCGGGCTTTGGCACCTGCAATGCCGCCAGATTGCTATGACGCTGTCGAAAAAAACGCTGACGCGGTCGGATCTTTCTGTGAGGAACATCCTGAAAACGTTCAGCACTATTGCCGCCACCTCCGGCTTTCAGGACGCGCTGAAGAATTTGAGGAAGGCATTAATTGAATCCAACTTTGGCTTTGATTCCCAATTGGCCGCGCTACGAGAAGAGTGGGGTGGGTCTCAGGTCGAGCTTGAAATCGAGCCTGAGGTAGCGCCGCAGGCTGCGCCTCGGGAGTACGGATCGTTGTGCGCCTTGGTACTGGAAAATTTTAAGAGTATTGAACATCTTAAAATTGACATTCCTCACACTCAAAATCTATCGAGTGTTGCTGAGTCTCATCCACGGGCCCCTGCGCTGCTTATCCTGGGCGAAAACGCTGTCGGCAAAAGTTCTGTTCTGGAAGCTGTCGCGTTGGCGTTGGCAGATAGCGGCACCCGAAGTTTACTGAAACTCGAGTACAAAGAACTTATCTTGAAGCCGTCGTTACTGGGGGCGGCGGGAGAAGTGCGCACGCCTGAAGCCAGAGTGAAGCTGCGCTTCCGGAAGTTGGGGACGCGGACGATGAAAGTCGATAGCGACGAATTAATCGTAAGCGGCTTGAAGACCGTGCCACCGATCTTTGCGTATGGTGCTTTTCGCCAGTATCGGTCTGTGAAAGCCCAGGAAGAAGAGCTGGTCGGGCCGATCAGCACGTTATTCGACTCAAGTCTATTGCTGGAGAACCCTGAGCCGTGGTTGCGGGGTCTGAATCCCGCAGACTTCAGCGAAGTCATTCGCATCCTGCGGATCATCTTTTCCGTAGACAGTGCGTTCAATTTCATCCAATGGGATGAAGCGCTTAAATGCCTGGTCATTGTGGTGGAAAACAAGGATCAGACTCCTCCTGCAAAGACACCGCTCCATCTGGCGTCCTCTGGTTATCGCTCATTGCTGGCGATGGTGTGTGACATTTTGCGCGGGTTGATGAACCCGGCAATCAATCCGTACTTTCAGAGCTTGCACACTGCCCAGGCGGTGGTATTGATCGACGAAATCGAGGCTCATTTGCACCCGCGCTGGAAGATTCGCGTAATGAGTGCATTGCGTGAGGCATTGCCCAGAGTGACGTTTATCGCAACGTCCCATGACCCGTTGTGTCTGCGCGGCATGCACAAGGGCGAGGTCGTAGTCATGCGCCGCCTGGACGGCGTGAAAGGTGATTTGTCCATGAAGGTGGAATGCCTGGCCGACTTGCCCGATGTCGGTAAACTCACTGTCGAGCAACTGCTGACCTCCGACTTTTTCAATCTAATGAGCACTGATCAGCCTGAAATGGAATTTCAACTGGCCAATGTTGCCGATTCGCTGGCCAAGAAAGCCCATAAGATACCGCTGAGCAAGGAAGAAGCCGCCGCTTTGAGGGTTTTTGAGCGGGATATGCAAGAAGTACTGCCCATTGGGAGTTCTGAAGCGCAGAGGCTGGTACAGGAATCGGTTGCTGAGTTTCTCAAGCGCCGCCAAAACCTATCGGCTCAAAGAATGAAAGACATGCGCAGCGAGTACCTAGAGGAAATCATTGGCATTCTGGAGCGGTTCTGAATTATGCGATCAGTGAACCGAGGCGAAGTTGATCCACCCAGTGTAATGACGCCCAAAACCATTGGCGGTCTTTCGCTTGCTGCTGTGGAACTTGCCAAATTCAAGACGTTTTTTGAGCAACAGCGTGCAGCCGAACAGGCAGACGTCCTAGTCGCCAATAACCGTAACGAGGACGATGAGAGGGCCACTAAACCCAACTTCAATGTCTACAGACACAAAAGTGTCGAGGCGAGCCTGCACCAACTTTTTCATGGTAAATGTGCCTACTGTGAAAGCTTTTACTTCTCCACTGCACCGGTGGACACCGAGCACTTTCGACCCAAGGGGCGGCTGCAGGAAGCGCCCGATCACGGCGGTTATTGGTGGCTTGCCGCGAGCTGGGACAACCTCCTGCCGAGTTGCATTCACTGCAATCGGCGTAGTGGTCATGTAGTGGTCAAGCTGTGTGCGCAGATGATTGAACTGGTCAAAGAAGGCGGCCAAGGCTTTGGTCATACTTTGGTTCAGAGTGGCAAGCACGACAGCTTCCCCATTTTGGGGCTGCGTGCAACTGATTCAACGCCCGATTGCTCGTCAGAATACCCGTTACTGCTTGATCCCTGTCGGGACAACCCCAGCGAACACCTACGGTTCAATATTGATGGCAAGGACCTGCTCGGGCTGGTTCTGCCTAAAGACCATGATGCCGCAGGCTTGCCCTTGCAGGACGCTGAGGGTGTAACAGATGCGATGAAAGCTGAAATTGCTCAAGCTCGAGCAGCAAGACTCAGCGTGAAGGGGGCCGTTTCGATTCATGTGTATGGGCTTAATCGGCTCGGTCTGGTACAGGACCGCACACGAGTGTTACGCCATTTGGTGTTTCTGGAGGGAATGGTTAATGAGATCAGTTCGGTGATGGGTGAGTTGGCTGATCGCAAGGGGCGTTTTCAGAAGGAAAATCAGACGATTATCCAGCGTTTGAAGACTCTGCGTGACCACCTGCTCAACCATATAATAGAGATGGGCAGCTCCAAGGAACCCTATTCGGTGATGGTCCAGGAATGGACGGCGGATTTCCTTTCCCGCCTCAAAGCGTGCCGTAAACCCTGAACCGTGGGGGATGAAGCAGGGGCGTCAATGCGCCCCAGCCGCCTTGTTCAGATCGCTTTCGGCCCACTCGGTATACACACACGCATCCGCCGTAGCCCAGCGCACGCGCACTGGGTCGCCGGTTTTCAGCGGCATGCCGGCGGCGGACAGCGCTTTGACCGTCATCGAAGTACCGCCCAGGGTTTTCACGGTGCAGGTCTGGCTTTCGCCGAGGAACAGCACTTCGCCTACAATCGCCGACACTTCGTTCCAGCCCGCCGCCAACGGCTGCTCGGCGGCCTGTTCGACGCTCAGCGCCAGGGCCTTTTCCGGGCGTACCATCAGCAGTACGTCCTGCTCAATATGCAGGCCGCTGGTCAGGCGGATCGACAGCGACTGGCCTTCAAACGACGCCACCGCATTGCCCTGGGCCTTGAGCTTGAGGAAGTTGGAGTTGCCGAGGAACGAGGCGACAAACGCGTTCGGCGGGTTCTGGTACAGGTCGAAGCCGCTGCCCAGGCCGACGATCTTGCCGTGGCTGAAAATCGCGATGCGCTGGGACAGGCGCATGGCTTCTTCCTGGTCGTGGGTCACGTAGACGATGGTGATGCCCAGGCGCCGGTGCAACTGGCGCAGTTCATCCTGCAGGTCTTCACGCAGTTTCTTGTCGAGGGCGCCAAGGGGTTCGTCCATCAGCAGGATGCGTGGCTCGTACACCAGCGCGCGGGCGATGGCGACCCGTTGCTGTTGGCCGCCGGACAGCTGCGAAGGGCGGCGATGGGCGAACTGTTCCAGCTGTACCAGCTTGAGCATGGCGTCGACGCGTTTCTCGCGTTCGGCGCTCGGCAGTTTGCGAATTGCCAGTGGGAAGGCGATGTTGTCGCGTACCGACAAATGCGGGAACAGCGAATAGCGCTGGAACACCATGCCGATGTCGCGCTTGTGCGGCGGCACATTCACCAGCGATTGGTTGCCCACCAGGATCTCGCCGCTGCTCGGCGTTTCAAAGCCGGCGAGCATCGACAGGGTGGTGCTTTTGCCGGAACCGCTGGAGCCGAGGAAGGTGAGGAATTCGCCGTCCTGGATGTCCAGCGAGATATTATCCACGGCGGCAAATTCGCCGTAGTACTTGTTCAGGTTGCGCAGGCTGACCAGGGTTTGGCCAGGGTTCTGGGTGGGGTCTTTGATCACTGCACTCATGTCTTAATCCTCGGCGCTCAAGCGCGGGTTTCAGTGCGTCGGCGAAGGGCGGCGGCAATCACCATAACCAGTACCGAGAGGCCGATCAGCAACGTCGAGGCGACGGCGATCACAGGCGTCAGGTCCTGGCGCAGGGTGGTCCACATTTTTACCGGAAGGGTTTGCAGGGTCGGGCTGGCCATCATCACGCTGAGCACCACTTCGTCCCACGAGACGAGAAACGCGAACAGGGCACCGGCCACCATGCCTGGGCGAATCGCCGGGAAGGTCACCTTGAACACCGCCTGCAAGCGCGACGCACCGCAGATCACCGCGGCATCTTCAATCGACTGATCAAACAGCTTCAGCGAGTTGATGATCGAGATAATGGTGAACGGCAACGCGACAATCACATGGCTGACCACAAAGGCGAACATCGTGCCGGTATAGCCGAGCTTGAGGAACAACGCGTATACCGCCACGGCGATGATCACCAGCGGCACGATCATCGGCAGGGTGAACAGGCCGTAGAGCAACTCGCGGCCGGGGAAGCGCCCGCGCACCAGGGCGAATGCGGTAGGCAGGCCCAGGGCGACAGCGAATACGGTGGTCAGCACCGCGACCTTGAGGCTGGCCAGCGCCGCGTTCATCCAGTCGGCGTTGGAGAAGAACTGGCCGTACCATTTCAGGGTCCAGCCGGGCGGTGGGAACACCAGCCATTGCGACGAGCCGAACGACAGCAGCACGATAAACACGATCGGCAACAGCAGGAACAGGCCAATCAAACCGGTGGTGGTGTAGAGGCCCAGGCGCATCCTGCGGCTCATGGCATTGGGAGTCAGCAGCATGACGGCTTACCTCGCATTGCTGGCGCCAACCGGGGATTCCGGCTGAAGCTTCAGATAGAAGTAGAACAGCACCAGCGTGATGACGATCAGCAACGCGGCGCCGGCGCTGGCCAGGCCCCAATTGAGGAACGATTGCACCTGCTGAATGATGAACTCGGGCAGCATCATGTTCTGCGCACCGCCGAGCAGCGCCGGGGTCACGTAGTAACCGAGAGACATCACAAACACCATCAAGCCACCGGAAAACAACCCCGGCCGACACAGCGGCAGGAACACCCGGAAGAAGTTGGTCCACGGGCTGGCGCCGCAGATAGAGCCGGCCTGCAGGATCATCGGGTCGATGGCCTGCATGGTCGCCTGCAACGGCAGCACAATGAACGGGATCATGATGTAGCTCATGCCGATCACCACGCCGGTGAGGTTATGCACCATCTCCAGCGGTACTTCGATGATGCCCATCGCGATCAGCGCCTTGTTGATCACCCCGGAGGCTTGCAGCAATACCAGCCAGGAATAGGTGCGGGCGAGCAGGCTGGTCCACATCGACAGCAGCACGATATTCAGGATCCAGCGCCCCCAGCCGCGTGGCACCAGGGTGATCACCCAGGCCAACGGAAAGCCCAGCAGCAGGCTGAACAGGGTCACCAGGCCCGCCACCGAAAAGGTGTTGAGCAGTACCCGGGCGTACGCCGAGTTGGCGAACAGTTGCTCGTAGTTGCCAAGGCCCGGCACCGGCTCCAGCACCCCGCGCAGCAACAGGCCGATCAGTGGTGCGAGGAAGAACAGCCCAAGAAACAGCAGGGCCGGGATCAGGTTGCTCGACCCCCGCCAGCGCTGCGCCAGGGACGGCGCCGAGGCGTTGCGGGAAACCGCGCCGGGAGCGCCGAGGGCGCTCCCGGTGGGCGTGCTTGCCGTCATTTTCATTTGACTAGCCATTCATTCCACCGTGTCGCAATGGCAGGGCCGTTCTTGGCCCAGTAGGCGAAATCGAGGGTGATCTGGTCCTTGGCGTACGCCGTCGGCAGGTTGGGCGCCAGGACCGAGTCCAGGCGCTGCACGCTGTCGATGTTCACCGGGGCATAAGCGGTCAGGTTGGAGAAATCGGCCTGGCCCTTGGCGCTGC
Source organism: Pseudomonas viridiflava (assembly GCF_900591205.1). Classification (GTDB taxonomy): domain Bacteria; phylum Pseudomonadota; class Gammaproteobacteria; order Pseudomonadales; family Pseudomonadaceae; genus Aquipseudomonas. Next base: position 13,236 of record NZ_UUPU01000023.1, on the reverse strand, counting down.
TGGCGCTGGCCAGGAACTTCATCGCGGCGGCTTTGTTTTTGGTGCCTTTAGGCACTACCAGGATGTCGGCCATTACCAGGTTCTGCTTCCAGCTTACACCCACCGGCGCGCCATCTTCCTGCAGGGCGTGAATGCGGCCGTTCCAGAACTGGCCCATGCTGACTTCGCCGGACGCCAGCAGCTGTTGCGACTGCGCACCGCCGCCCCACCAGACGATATCTTTCTTGATGGTGTCGAGTTTCTTGAAGGCGCGGTCCAGGTCCAGCGGGTAGAGCTTGTCGGCGGCAACGCCGTCGGCCAGGAGGGCCAGTTCGAGCACGCCGGGGCTTGGCCATTTGTAGAGGGCGCGTTTGCCGGGGTAGGTCTTGGTGTCGAACAGCGCGGTCCAGTCCTGCGGCTTTGACGCGCCGAGCTTGCCTTCGTTGTAGCCGAGCACGAAGGAGAAGAAGAACGAGCCCACGCCATGGTCGGAGACGAAGCGTGGGTCGATCTTGTCGCGCTGGATCACCGAGAAATCGAGGGGTTCGAGCAAGCCTTCGGCGGCGGCGCGCAAGGCGAAGTCGGCCTCGACATCCACCACGTCCCACTGCACGTTGCCGCTTTCGACCATGGCTTTGAGTTTGCCGTAGTCGGTGGGGCCATCTTGCACCACGGTGATCCCGCTGGCCTTGCTGAAAGGATCGGCCCACGCCTGCTTCTGCGCATCCTGGGTGCTACCGCCCCAGCTCACGAAATTGACGCTTTCGGCCGCCAGGGCCGCGTGAGTGGCTGTGGCCAGTAAACCCGCGAACAGCATCGCAGTTGCACGTTTGTTCAACACCATTTTCACGCCCTCATTTGTTTTGTTATTGAGCGGGCTTGGTAATGCCCGCCTATCGGGAGCAGTAGGTCCAACGGGGCCTTTTATCGGGGCCCAAAAGGCGACCGTGCCAAGGGCTGTTATTGGTGCTATCCCTGGCGGGCGCACTTGGCGAAAGCGTTCGGTCTATGGAATATCATATTATGGTATTCCAAACTTTGTGCAAGCATTTTGCCTCACCGGTTATCCGTCATTCGGTGAAGGGAATGCTCTCGACCACCTCCAGGTCATAGCCGGTCAGCCCGGCATATTTCAGGGGCGGGCCGAGGTGACGCAGCTTGCCGACGCCAAGGTCCTGCAATATCTGCGCCCCGGTGCCGACTTCCGAATAAATCCGCGATTGCGAACGGCTGAACTGGCGCGGCGTCTGGGTCAGTTGCGGCACGCGTTCCAGCAGGGCCTGGGACGATTCATGGTTGGCCAGCACCACCACCACGCCACTGCCTTCGGCAGCCACGCGCTGCAACGCTGCCCACAGCGTCCAATTGGACGGGCCGCTGTAATCAGCGCCCACCAGGTCGCGCAGCGGGTCGATCACATGCACGCGCACCAGCGCCGGTGTGTCGCGGCGCAACTGGCCCATGACCATTGCCATATGCACGCCGCCGTCGATGCGGTCTTCAAAAGTGATCAGGCGGAACGTGCCGTGCACCGTGGGTAAATCGCGTTCGCCGATGCGCACCACCGTGCGTTCGGTGCTGAGGCGGTAGTGGATCAGGTCGGCGATGGTGCCGATCTTGATCCCGTGCTTGCGCGCAAAGATCTCCAGCTCGGGCCGGCGGGCCATGGTGCCGTCATCGTTCATCACTTCGACGATCACCGAGGCCGGCGTGTGCCCGGCCAGGCGCGCCAGGTCGCAACCGGCTTCGGTGTGGCCGGCGCGGGTCAACACGCCACCGTCCTTGGCGCGCAACGGGAAGATATGCCCCGGTTGCACAATGTCGGCTGGGCCGGCGTTGAGGTCGACGGCGGCCGCTACCGTGCGTGCGCGGTCGGCGGCGGAGATGCCGGTGGTCACGCCGCTGGCCGCTTCGATAGACACGGTAAACGCGGTGCTGAACACGCTGCCATTGCTCGGCACCATCTGTTCCAGGCCGAGGCGCTGGCAGTGTTCGTCGGTGAGCGTCAGGCAGATCAAACCACGCGCTTCGCGGGCCATGAAGCTGATAGTCTCGGCGGTGCAGCACGCTGCCGGCAGCAACAGGTCGCCTTCGTTTTCCCGATCTTCGTCGTCCACCAGGAGCACCATCTTGCCTTGGCGGTAGTCTTCGATGATGTCTGCGATGCTGTTGAAGGACATGTGGAGTGCTCGATTTGTTGGTTGTATGTATTATGGTATACCACAAAAATCAAGCAAGAGGATGTCGTGATGAAGGCTTACTGGATTGCCCATGTGGATGTGTCCGATGCAGAGCAATACACGCAGTACACCCAACGTGCGCCGGCGGCGTTTGCCAAGTTCGGCGGGCGGTTCCTGGCCAGGGGCGGGCGCAGCGCGGCGCTGGAAGGCGGGCCCGCACGGCAGCGTAATGTGGTGATCGAGTTTGATAGCTACGAGCAGGCAGTGGCCTGTTATGAGTCGGTGGAATATCAGGAGGCGAAAGGACACCGTGAAGGCGCGGGGGTGGCGCAGATCATTATTGTGGAAGGGCTGGCGCCTTAGGTTTATCCGGCCAAACCTGGTCCAAATGTGGGAGCTGGCTTGCCTGCGGTGCGGGCACCTCGGTACATCAGGCAAACCCGGTTGCTGCCATCGCAGGCAAGCCAGCTCCCACATTTGGAATCGGTTCGACCTGCAGATCAGCGAATGAAATGGACTCTGCCGCTGTCGTCATTCCCGATATAGATGCCATACACCCCGGCCTGGCGTTCCTCGATATAGCGTTCGAGGATCTGCCGGATCGCCGGGTAGTAGATGCTGTCCCAGGGAATGTCCTCGGGCGCGAAGAATTTGTAGTCGAGGGTTTCCGGCCCGAACTGGCCGGTGATCTCCAGCGCGATGGCGCGGAAGATGATGTACACCTCGCTGATCTTTGGCACGCTGAAGATCGAGTAGGGCGAGAGGATTTCTGCACGCACGCCGCTTTCTTCCCACACCTCACGCAACGCGGCTTGTTCGGTGGTTTCGCCGCCTTCCATAAAACCGGCAGGCAACGTCCAGGTGCCGGGGCGTGGCGGGATCGCACGCTGGCACAGCAGGTATTTGCCGTCTTGCTCGATGATGCAGCCGGCGATGATCTTGGGGTTGATGTAGTGGATATAGCCGCAGCCCCGGCACATCAGGCGCTCATGGGTATCGCCCGGTGGCAGCTGGTGACCGAGGTCACTGCCGCCGCATTTCGGGCAAAAGCTGGGGCTGAACACGGTCAGTGACCTATGCGCGGTTCTTTCAGGGCGATGGGCAGGGTGATCTCGGGCAGCTTGCCGGTCTCTTCCTGTTTGCGCTTGAGGTAATCCAGGGCTACGGCAGCCGCGGCGCGCACGTGGTCGACGCAGGCTTGGTGGGCGGCGAGCGGGTCGCCGCTCTTGATCGCCTGGACCATGCGTTCCATTTCCTGGTTGCTGGTGCCGCGACGGTTTTCCTGGGACACCGAGGTGGCGCGCAGGTAGCTGATGCGCGCCTGCAACTGGCGCAGTTGGGTGGCGGCCACGTGGTTGCCGGAGCCTTCGAGCAATACGTCGTAGAAACCCTGTACCGAGTCGATGACCTGTTGCAGTTCGCCGTCCTTGAGGGCCTTGCGGTTCTCCTCCAGGGCTTTTTCCAGGGCCTTGATGTCCTTGGCCTTGGCGCGCAGGGTGAACAACTGCACGATCAATCCTTCGAGCACGCAGCGCAGCTCATAGATGTCGACGGCATCGGCCAGGGTGATGATCGCCACTTGCGGGCCCTTGGCATCGGCGAACTCCACCAAGCCTTCGGACTCCAGGTGGCGCAAGGCTTCGCGCACCGAAGTGCGGCTGACGCCAAGGCGGTCGCACAGGTCGCGCTCCACCAGACGATCACCCGGCAGCAGTTGGAAGTTCATGATGGCGCTGCGCAGTTTTTCCAGCACGATTTCGCGCAGGGTGACCGGGTTGTGATTGACCTTGAAGCTGTCGTCGAGGGGCGCGCGTTTCATGGGGGCTGCTCTGAATTTAGCGGTTAACTGGGGGCCTGGGCCGAAATCATGCCGAAGTTTATCATGCTGCGTTCTTTAAGCGACAAACCCTCGCGGGCTCCCATCCTGGCCCTGGCGCGCCTCAGGCCAGGGTGGGCAAAGGGCCCAGCTTGCCCTTGTGGTAGATCATCGGCGTGACCGGCTGCGCAGGCAGGATCAGGTTTTTCACCGCGCCCACGATGATCGCATGATCGCCGCCGTCGTATTCGCGCCACAGTTCGCACTCGATAATTGCCGTGGCCTTGGCCAGCAGCGGGTTACCCAGTTCGCTCAAGTGCCACTCGATGCCCTTGGCCTTGTCCTTGCCTTTGCCGGCGAACGCGTACGCCTCGGCGGTTTGCTCGGCCGACAGCAAATGAATCGCGAAGCGCTTGCTGTCGCGCAGGATCGGGTAGGTGTCCGACGCATAGTTGGGGCAGAACAGCACCAGGGCCGGGTCGATCGACAGCGCGCTGAACGCGCTGGCGGTGATGCCGACGATGCCGCCGTCCGGGTCGAGGGTGGTGACCACCGTGACGCCGGAGGGGAATGAGCTCATCACGTCTTTGTAAATGCCGGGTTCGATCATGGTCGGGGTCTCTTAACGCATCACAAAAGGATCAGGCATGGGCGCCTGGGAGAGGTTGATCCACACCGTTTTCAGCTCGGTGTAGGCCAGCACCGAGTCGATGCCGCTTTCGCGTCCGTAGCCGCTGTTCTTGAAGCCGCCGATAGGCGCCATGGCCGAGACGGCGCGGTAGGTGTTGACCCAGATGATCCCCGAGCGCACGTCCCGGGCCAGGCGGTGGGCGCGGCCGAGGTCGCGGGTCCAGATGCCGGCGGCGAGGCCGAACTGCGAGTCGTTGGCGATGGCCAGCGCTTGGGCTTCATCTTTGAAGCGGATGACCGAGGCTACCGGGCCGAACACTTCTTCCTGCATGATCTTCATCGAGTTGCGATCGCACTCGAACAGCGTCGGTTCATAGAACCAGCCTTCTCCGAGGTTTGGCGGGCGCTTGCCACCGGTGCGCAGGCGTGCGCCTTCGGCGATGGCATCGGCCACCAGGCCCTCGACCACGGCCAGTTGCTGAGCGGTGGCCATGGGGCCCATCTCGCTGGCGTCATCCTGTGGGTTGCCGATGCGGATACGCTGGGCGCGTTCCACCAGGCGCTCGACGAATTCCTCGTAGATCTCCTCCTGCACCAGCAGGCGCGAGCCGGAAACGCAGCTTTGCCCGGATGCCGCATAGATCCCGGCGATTGCGCCGTTGATGGCGCTGTCGAGGTCGGCGTCGGCAAAAATGATATTCGGTGACTTGCCGCCCAGTTCCAGGGACAGCTTGGCGAAATTCTCCGCGCTGCTGCGCACTACATGCCGAGCCGTGGCCGCGCCGCCGGTAAAGGCGATTTTGCGCACCAGCGGGTGGCGGGTGAGGGCGGCGCCGGTGCTGGGGCCGTAGCCGGTGACCACGTTGACCACACCGGGTGGAATGCCGGCTTGGAGGGCCAGGCGCGCCAGTTCAAGGATGGTCGCCGAGGCGTGTTCAGACGGTTTGATCACGATGGTGTTGCCCGCCGCCAGGGCCGGCGCGAGTTTGATCGCGGTGAGGTACAGCGGGCTGTTCCACGGAATGATTGCGGCGACCACGCCCATGGCTTCGTGCACGGTGTAGGCGAACAGGTCCGGCTTGTCGAGGGGCAGTGTGCCGCCTTCGAGCTTGTCGGCCAGGCCAGCGGTGTAGTGGAAGAACTCGGGCAGGTAACTGACCTGGCCACGGGTTTCGCGGATCAGCTTGCCGTTGTCGCGGCTTTCCAGCTGGGCCAATTGCTCCTTGTTTTCGGCGATCAGGTCACCCAGGCGACGCAGCAACTTGCCCCGCGCCGTGGCGGTGAGGCCCCGCCAAGCCGGGCTGTCGAAAGCGTTTTGGGCGGCCTGCACGGCACGCTCCACATCCGCTTCGTCGGCGTCGGGCAGTTGCGCCCAGGGTTCGGCCAGGGCCGGGTTGAGGCTGTCGAAAGTCTTGCCGGACAGGGCATCGACCCATTCACCGCCGATGCACATCTGGAAGCGTGCGAGTGTCATGCAACGATCCCCTTTATTGGATTGTTTTGGGCGTACACCGTGTCAAGAAACCCCAGCAGCAGTTGGTTGACCAGGCGTGGCGATTCTACCGGCATCATATGCCGTTGCTCGGCCAGCACCGCAACGGTCGCGCCGGGAATGCGATCGGCCAGTTGCCGGGCCATTTCCGGGGTCGAGCCTGGGTCGAGTTCGCCGGTGGCGACCAGGGTGGGTACGCGCAGGCCCTTGAGATCGTCGGCGCGGTACATGTCCTGGGTCGCGAACAGCTCATACGTGGTGAGGTAGCCCTGGGGGTCGTTACCCGCCAGGGTTTCACGCAGTGCGGCGATTTGTGCCGGATTGGCTGCCTGGTATTCGCGGCTGAACCAACGCGACAGCGCGGCTTCGGCATTCGCATCCGGGCCATGCTCGGCAGCCTGGGCGGTGCGTGCGATCACCCCGGCGCGCTGTTCAGGGCTGCGGTTGAATACACTGTTGAGCACCACCAGGCTTTGCAGGCGTTCGGGGTAATGCAAGGCAAACGCCCGCGCTACCAGGCCGCCCATGGAAAAGCCGATCACCGTGGCGTGAGGCAGTTGCAGGTGGTCGAGCAGTTCCAGCAACTGGTCGGCATAACCCAGCAGCGGCGTGCCGGCGGCCGGGCGCGGGCTTGCGCCATGACCGAGCATGTCGTAGGTGATCACGCGGTAATTCGTGGCCAGGCCAACGACTTGCCCGCCCCACATTTCTTTATTCAGGCCCACGCCGTGGATCAAAACCACAGGCTGGCCTTTGCCGGTCGCCAGATAACTGGTGCCAGCCGGGGTGCGTTCAGCGGTGAGCCGAATCATGGAGCGCTCCTGCATGCTTTTTGTTATGGCTGATCTTGCTTACTGGGCTTTTTCAGCCGCCAGCTCTTCCAGGTCGATGTAACGGTTGCCGATGCGTGGGTGCAGGCGGCCGCCATCGGCACAACCCAGCACTACGACGATTTCGTCGGCACGCGGCGAATCTTCGATCTGCATTTCCAGGGTGATGTAGTGCGAACGCAGGCCCTCGTCGTCCTTGTGCATCATCGGGACCTGGATCGAGGTGCCAGGGCCGCCGCGCTTGTTGGTAAAGCTCAGGTAGCTCTTGGCTTTGACCGCTTCACGGTAGTGATTGCCGAAGCGCAGGGTATGGATGATCGCGCTCGCGTGTTCAATCTCGCCGTCGGCGCCGACCACAGCGGCCTTGCCATACGCCTCGATGTTCTCGGCGCCGCCAATGATGCCCACCAGGCGCTCGACCATCAGCGCACCGAGGTCGGAGCAATTGGCGCGGATCTCCGGTTTCAAGTCTTCGACGAACCCACGGCCCAGCCAAGGGTTCTTCAGGACCACGGCCAGGCCGACCATTTTTACCGGGGTGTCGGAGGCTTTGCCGCCTTCGATAAAGGTTTCTTCTACGTAGCTGACGATCTTGCGGATTTCGAAACTCATGAGCTGCTCCGTCTGACGAGGGTGGTTTGCGTATGATGGTATACCATAATACGCAAAGCACAAGAGTTGGAAATAAGTTCGCAGGGGCGACGCGACAAAGGGTGTCGGACGCGAATTTTGTTTTGCGGGTGTTAATAAATGTTAAATAGAAAAAATACTTCACATAATCCGTTCATTGGTGGATGATCGACTGCAATTCCAACGCGGCTCGCCGGTGAGGCGTCAGCCGCCGTTTTCCCCTGGAGTACCCCATGAATAATAAGAATGTCGGTGTAATTGGTCTGGGCGCGATGGGGCTGGGCATTGCCCGCTCGTTGTTGCGTGCAGGCTTTAATGTGCATGCCTGTGATGTGCGCGATGCCGTTACCCAGCAGTTCGCTGGCGAAGGCGGGGTGGCGTGCGCGTCACCGGCGCTGATGGCCGATGCGTGTGATGTGATCATCACTGTGGTGGTCAATGCCGAGCAGACCGAAACCGTATTGTTCGGTGACGGTGGCGCGGCTGGCGCACTGCGTCCCGGCAGCCTGGTTATCGGCTGCGCCACCGTGGCGCCGACCTACGCCGTGGACCTGGGCCAGCGCCTGGCCGAGCAGGGTCTGCTGTATCTGGATGCGCCGATCTCCGGTGGCGCGGCCAAGGCGGCTGCCGGCGAAATGACCATGATGACCTCCGGCCCGCAAGCCGCCTACGCCAAGGCCGAGGCTGTATTGGCCGGTATGGCGGGCAAGGTCTATCGCCTGGGCGACGTGCATGGGCTGGGTTCGAAAGTCAAAATCATCAACCAACTGCTCGCCGGCGTTCATATCGCGGCCTCCGCCGAAGCCATGGCCCTGGGCCTGCGTGAAGGGGTGGACGCCGATGCCTTGTACGAGGTGATCACCCACAGCGCCGGCAATTCCTGGATGTTCGAAAACCGCGTGCCGCACATTCTAAAGGCCGATTACACGCCGCTGTCGGCGGTGGATATTTTCGTCAAGGACCTGGGCCTGGTGCTGGATACCGCGCGTGCGAGCAAATTCCCGCTGCCGTTGTCGGCCACTGCGCACCAGATGTTCATGCAAGCTTCCAGCGCCGGTTTTGGCCGCGAGGATGACTCGGCGGTGATCAAGATTTTCCCGGGCATCGACCTGCCGACCGCCAAGCCTGAGCCTGTGTAAGGAACGCTTTATGACTAACCCCACCACGCGCCCGCTGCTGGGCTGCATCGCCGACGATTTCACCGGCGCCACCGACCTTGCCAACATGCTGGTACGCGGCGGCATGCGCACCGTGCAAAGCATTGGCATCCCCAGCCACGAAGTGGCGGCAGGGCTGGATGCGGACGCGATTGTCATCGCGCTCAAATCGCGCACCACCCCGGCTGCTGAGGCTGTCGAGGAATCCCTGGCGGCACTGGACTGGCTGCGCGAGCAGGGCTGCGAGCAAATCTTCTTTAAATATTGCTCGACCTTCGACTCCACCGCCGCGGGCAATATCGGCCAGGTCAGCGAAGCCTTGCTCAAGGCGTTGGGCAGCGATTTTACCCTGGCCTGCCCGGCGTTCCCGGAGAATGGTCGGACGATTTTCCGTGGACACCTGTTTGTGCAGGACCAGTTGCTCAACGAATCCGGCATGCAAAATCACCCCCTGACACCCATGGGCGACGCCAACCTGGTGCGCGTGTTGCAAAGCCAGACCGCATTGCCGGTCGGTTTGCTGCGCTACGACAGCATCGCCGCCGGTGTTGAAGCGACACGCGCAAAGATCGCCGAACTGCGCGAGCACGGCGTGGGCATTGCGATTGCCGACGCGCTGTCGGACCAGGACCTCTACACCCTGGGCAGCGCCTGTGCCGACTTGCCCCTGCTGACCGGTGGCTCGGGCCTGGCCTTGGGGCTGCCGGGGAATTTTCGCCGCGCCGGCAAGTTGCGCGACTTTGATGCGGCGGCACTGCCTGTCATCCGTGGGGGTGAAGTGGTGCTGGCCGGCAGCGCGTCGGTGGCGACTCTCGGTCAGGTTGCGGCCTGGTGCGAGGCAGGGCGCCCGGCGCTGCGTCTCGACCCATTGGCCCTGGCGGCCGGTGAACCGCTGGTGGCCCAGGCGCTGGCCTTTGCCCAAGGCAGTGCGAGCACGGTACTGATTTACGCCACCAGCACCCCGGCCGAGGTCAAGGCGGTGCAACAACAACTGGGTGTCGAGCACGCCGGGGCGCTGGTGGAGAACGCCTTGGGCGCGATTGCTGCCGGCTTGCGTCAGCAGGGCGTGCGACGCTTTGTGATTGCCGGCGGGGAAACGTCCGGGGCGGTGGTCAAGGCCCTCGGCGTGAACCTGCTGCAGATCGGCGCGCAAATTGACCCTGGCGTGCCGGCCACGGTCAGCAGTGGTGACGAACCTCTGGCGTTGGCCCTGAAATCGGGCAACTTCGGTGGCCGCGACTTCTTCGCCAAAGCCCTTGCGCAGCTGGCCGGAGGTGCCCAATGAGCGGCGCCGATGAGCAGGCCCTGCGCGAAGAGATTTGCGATGTCGGCCGCAGCCTGTACCAACGCGGCTACACCGTCGGCAGTGCGGGCAACATCAGTGCGCGCCTCGATGATGGTTGGTTGATCACGCCCACCGACGTTTGCCTGGGGCGCCTGGCGCCTGCGTCCATTGCCAAGGTCAATCTGCAAGGGGAGTGGGTGTCCGGCGACAAACCGTCCAAAACCCTGGCGCTGCATCGCCAGGTGTACGACCGCAACCCGAATGTCGGCGGTGTAGTGCACACGCATTCCACCCACCTGGTGGCGCTGACCCTGGCCGGGGTGTGGCGGGCGGACGATATCTTGCCGCCGCTCACGCCTTATCAGGTGATGAAGGTCGGGCACATTCCACTGATCGGCTACCAGCGTCCGGGTTCGCCCAAGGTCGCCGAACAAGTCGCGCAACTGGCCAACAGCGTGCGCGGTGTGATGCTGGAACGCCTGGGCCCGGTGGTCTGGGAAAGCTCGGTGGCCAAGGCCAGCTACGCCCTGGAAGAACTGGAGGAAACCGCCCGGCTCTGGTTGATGAGCAACCCCCGGCCTGCGCCGTTGGACCAGGCCGCATTGGATGAATTGCGCGAGACGTTCGGCGCGCACTGGTAACCCGTAAGACGACACTGCAAGTGCTGCCCGAGCGCCTGGTTTGACGCTCGACGGACCCGGCTTGCGTAAAAAAACAATAACAACAGGACATTCTCGAATGAGCCCACTGATTTTGATGTTGACCGCCGGCGCGGGTATCGCGCTGCTGCTGTTGCTCGTCCTCAAGTACAAATTCCAGCCGTTTGTGGCGCTGATGCTGGTCAGTATTGTGGTGGCGCTGGTGGCCGGGGTGAAGCCGGCGGATCTGGTGGCGACGATTGAAGGCGGCATGGGCAAGACCCTCGGCCATATCGCGATCATCATTGCCCTGGGCGCGATGATCGGACGGATCATCGAGCTGTCCGGCGGTGCCGAGGCCCTGGCCAAGTCGCTGATCGAGCGCTTCGGCAACCGGCGTACGCCGCTGGCGCTGACCATCGCCGGGTTCATCATCGGTGTGCCGGTATTCTTCGAGGTCGGGGTGATTATCCTGATGCCGCTGGCGTACGGCGTGGCACGTCGGGCGCGCAAGCCGCTGTTGGTGTTCGCATTGCCGATGTGTGCGGCGCTGCTCACCGTGCATGCCTTCCTGCCGCCCCATCCGGGCGCTGTGGCCGCTGCCAGCCAACTGGGCGCAGACCTGGGCCGGGTGCTGATGTTCGGCCTGCCGATCACCGCGTTGCTGTGCTACATCGGCTACCGCGTGGCGGGGCGCATGACCCGGCGCTTCTACCCGATGACCGACGATATCCGCGCCGAAGTCTATGGCCCGCATGTAACCAATGAGGACTTGAAAGCCTGGACCAACGGCAACCACCAAGCGCTGCAACAGAGCGCAGTGGCTGAGTCGCCTATGGGCCTGGAAGAGTCCACCGGCGCCATCGCCGCCAAGCTGCCGCCAGCGCCTGCGCCGGGGTTCGGCCTGATCGTCGGGCTGATTTTGCTGCCGATCGTATTGATCCTGCTGGGCACCCTGGCCACCTCCTTGCTGCCGGTGGAATCGACTTTGCGTGGGGTCATGACCGTACTGGGCGCGCCGCTGGTGGCGCTGTTGATCGACACGTTGCTGTGCGCCTGGCTGCTGGGCTCGCGCCGTGGCTGGAGCCGTAGCCAGGTCTCGGACGTGATCGGCTCGGCCTTGCCGGGCGTGGCCATGGTGATCCTGATCGCCGGCGCAGGCGGGGTGTTCGGCAAGGTGCTGGTGGACACCGGCATCGGCGCGGTAGTCTCCGACATGCTGCGTACCACTGGCCTGCCGGTGCTGGCCCTGGGCTTTTTGCTGACCATGCTGCTGCGGGCGGTACAGGGTTCCACCACCGTGGCCCTGGTGACCACGGCGGGGATCATCAGCCCGCTGATCGTGACCCTCAACCTGACCCCCAACCACATGGCGCTGCTGTGCCTGGCCATGGGCGGTGGCGGGCTGGCGATGTCGCATATCAACGACGCCGGTTACTGGATCTTCACCAAATTGGCCGGGCTGAATGTGGCGGATGGTCTGCGCACCTGGACGGTGATCACCACCTTGCTCGGTACGTTGGGTTTCCTGATTACCCTGCTGATCTGGCCTTTTGTCTGATACCTGGGAGCTTTTATGCCTCGTTTTGCTGCCAACCTGAGCATGCTGTACCCGCAACATGATTTTCTCGAGCGCTTCGCTGCGGCGAAAGCCGATGGCTTTGACGCGGTGGAATACCTGTTCCCCTACGACTACAGCGCCGAGGCCCTCAAGCAGCGCTTGAGCGACAACGGCCTGGTCCAGGCGTTGTTCAATGCGCCGCCCGGTGATTGGGCGGCGGGGGAGCGCGGCATCGCCACGTTGCCGGGGCGTGAGGCCGAATTCCGCAGCGGCTTCGACCGCGCCCTGGAGTACGCTGGCGTGCTGGGCAATGCCCGCGTGCATGTGATGGCGGGCCTGTTGCCGTCGGAGTCGTTGCGCGAGCGTCATCACGCGGTGTACCTGGAGAACCTGGCCTACGCCAGCGCCGCAGCGGCCAAGGTCGGCGTCACGGTCTTGCTGGAACCGATCAACACCCGCGACATGCCGGGGTTCTTCCTTAATCGTCAAGACCAGGCGCACGCGATCTGCCGGGAAGTCGGCGCGAGCAACCTCAAGGTGCAGTTCGACTGCTACCACTGCCAGATCGTCGAGGGTGACCTGGCGACCAAACTGCGCCGGGATTTCGACGGCATTGGGCATATCCAGATTGCCGGCGTGCCGGACCGCCACGAGCCGGACCTGGGCGAGCTGAACTACGCCTACCTGTTCGAGCTGATGGACCAGTTGGGCTATGACGGTTGGGTCGGCTGCGAATACCGACCTCGGGGTGACACCTCGGCCGGCTTACAGTGGCTGCGGGACTGGAAGGCGCGCTGAGCGGCGCTGGCTTTGTGACTATCGGGCCTGATATGGCTAACGGGCTTTTGTGATGAGATGGCTTGTTGTGGCTAACGGGCTGTTATGGCGAGCGGGCTTGTTGTGGCGAGCGGGCTTGCCCGCGTTGGGTTGCGTAGCAGCCCTAAAAGCTGACTCTGCGGTGTGTCAGGCTATACCGCATCGCCTGGGTTAGGGCCGCTTCGCGCCCCAACGCGGGCAAGCCCGCTCGCCACAACAGCC
>NZ_UUPU01000024.1 GCF_900591205.1 Pseudomonas viridiflava | reverse complement strand
ACCCAAGGCGCATTGACCAGCCAACAGACCCTGGCGGCCAGGGACAGCATCGCGCTGGACGCCGGTGGCCGGTTGACCAACAACGGGATTATCGAAGCCGGCGTGAACGCCGATAACACCCGCAATACACAAGGCGACGTGCGGTTGACCGCGCAGGCTATCCATAACAGTGCCAAGACCGTGATCGCCAGTCGCGACCTCACCGTCAGCACTGGCGAGCTAGCGAATCAGGGCGGCACGCTGAGCGCTCAGCGCGATGCTCAGCTGACTGCTACGCGTGTGGATAACCAGAATCAGGGACGCATCCTGAGTGCGGGTAGCCTCGGTATAAAGGCCGAGCAACTGCTAAACCGTAACGGCCAACTTTTAGCCACCGACGCAGCCTTGACGCTGGGTTCCCTGGACAACAATGACGGCCAGATTCAGGGCGATCTTTCCCTGTCGGTAAAGAGTGACGCACTCACCAACCATCGCGGCAGTCTGGCGGCGGGTGCCCGGCTTGACGTAACCAGCGCCACTCTCGACAACACTGAAGGCAAGCTCACCTCTGACGGTTCGTTGACCGCCGCCATCGCCGGTCACTTACTAAACCAAACCGGCTTGTTTGCCGCCAAAGGTGACGCACGTCTGAATCTGGGCAGCCTCGATAACCGTCAGGGCACTGTCGTCGCCAACAATCTTGATTTGCAGTTGAACGGCCCGTTGAACAACCAGCATGGCACCTTGCGTGGTGAAGCTCGCCTGGATTTGAAAGCTGCTGAGGTGGACAACAGTGAGGGGGGGCGGATCAGCAGTGGCGAGGTACTTAACGCCAATGTCACGCGTTTTGATCAGCACAATGACGGCCGACTTTTTGGCCAGGGCGATGTCAGCCTCGATCTGAATGGCGGCCATCTGGATAACCGGGGCGGGGTGATCAATGCCCCAGGCCGTTTACTGTTGAGCAACCTCAATAGTGTCGACAACCAGGGGGGTGAAATCTCCAGCAGCGAGGCTTTTACTCTGGCTGCCAACGCCTTCAACAACCGCAGTGCCAAGCTCCTCAGTGGAAAAGGTTTGCTGGTGCGTATCGCTCAGTCGCTGGATAACACCAAGGGCCTGATTGCTTCGACCGGACTGGACCTTAGGGCCAACAGCCTGATCAATACCGAAGGCGAGCTGAAGATACGTGATGACGCAACGCTGTTCGTGACCACGACGCTGGATAATCGCCAAGGCAAAATTCTAGGTGCGACAACGACCTTGAGCAGCCTGACGCTGGATAACAGTCAAGGGCTGCTTCAAGGCGACACGTTACTGACCGTCAACAATTCAGGCGTTGCGATCAACCGTGGCGGCCGCTTTGTCAGCGGTCAGCGCATGGGCTTGAACATCGACCACTTGGACAACCGGCAAGGTATCGTGCGCGCCGATGGCGACCTGAACGTGCGCGCCGTCACGCTGAACAATGACAGCGGTCGTATCAGCAGTGGCGCATCGCAAAAACTGAGCGCAACCGGTGTCGTCAGCAACCGCAGTGGTGAGTTACTGAGTGCGACGGCACTGACCTTGGACAGCGCCAGTCTCGACAACCAAGGCGGCAAGCTGATCGGCGACGGCGCCGTGCGCGTTACCACCGGGGTTTTGAACAACCAGAACAGCGGGCGCCTCACCAGTGCTGATCGCCTGGACGTGACAGCCGGACAAGTGGACAACCGCTTCGACGGCCGCATTGCCAGTAACAAGGCGCTCACCGTGAGCATAAACGGCCTGGATCAACGTGGCGGCGGCGAGCTTTACAGCCTCACCGACCTGACCCTGGACATGAACCAAGGCCACCTCGATAACACCGACGGCCTGATCAATGCGCCTGGCCAACTGCTGCTCAAGAACCTGAATACCGTCGTCAACCAGAACGGTGAAATTTCCAGCGAGCATGCTTTTACATTGGCCGCGCAAAGCGTGGATAACAGTGACGGTCAGCTGCTTAGCGATCAGGTGTTGACCCTCAAGGTCGAGCAAGCGCTGACCAACCTGAAGGGCCTGATCGCCGCTGCAGCGCTCAACGTCCAGGCAGACCGTCTGGACAACGGCAATGGCCAGGTCATGGGCGATATCAGCCTCGACCTGAGCACGACCGGAGCACTGAACAACCAAGGCGGAACCCTGGGCAGTGGACAGCGTTTGAACATCACCTCTGGCAGCCTGGACAATAGCCAGGCCGGTCATCTGGTCAGTGATGGTGTTCTCTTCGTGAAGGTTGATGGCCTGTTGGATAACCAGGCCAAAGGCAACGTGTTGGCCAAGGGTGTGATGGATATCCAGGCGGGGCACCTGGATAACCGTGGCGGCATGGTGAGTGCCAACCAGAACCTGAATCTGCACGTCGGCCAGGTCGATAACCGCGAAGGTGTGCTGAACAGCAAGCAGGCACTGGCAATCACCGGCCAATCCCTAAGCAACCAAGGCGGCCTGGTCAGCGCCATCGGGCCAGTGCGCCTGACGGTGGACACCGTAAATAACACCAAGGGCCGCATTGCCAGCGAAGATGAACTGGACGCCACCCTTGGCGTATTGAACCAGCAGGGGGGTGAACTGGTTGCCCAAGGTCGCCTGACACTCAACGCCGACACCCTGGATAACCGGAACGGCGGCCTGGTTGCGACGACAAAAGCGCTGAAACTCAATGTCGGCAGCCTCGACAACCGCAACGGCGAAATTTCCAGCCAGCAAAACCTCGAACTCAACGGTGAACGCCTCGACAACAGCGGCGGCAAGCTGTTGGCTGCTACCACTCTGGAGCTGGCGGTTTCTGAGGTCATCAACCAGGCCAAGGGCCTTGTTTTTGCCAAGGACCTGCGCGTGACCGGTACGCGCCTGGATAACACCGACGGCACCTTGGGTGGGCAGCGCTCATGGGTCCTGAAATTATCGTCTGCCTTGGACAACACACGCGGCAAACTTAACAGTGAAGGGTCAATGGACCTGGCTGTGCAGCGCATCGACAACAGCCGCGGGAGCATTTCCAGTGCCGCTCTGTTGAGCATCAACACGGCTGCTGATGTGCTGAACAACGGTGGCACCGTAGAAAGCGCACAGGGTTTGAAGCTGACCAGCGGGAGCCTCGACAACACACAGGGGCTGATTAAAAGCCAGCGAGAAACGAGCCTCGTCACCGGACAGTTCACCAACGGCCTTGGCGGTCGTGTGATCAGTGCCGAGCGTCTTGACCTCACGGCCACTCAAGTCACCAACAGTGGTCGTATCGCCAGCGTCGGCACCTTGGACGCAAACCTCGGCGGTCTCACTCAGCTTGGCGGCGCCGAACTGGTGAGCAACGCACAGCTTACTCTCGACCTTCACGACGGCATGTTGATCAATGCCGGTGTGATCAACGCCCCGATTCTGGTGCTCAACAACCTTGCCAGTATCGACAACCAGAACGGTGAGATTTCCAGCCAGAACGCTTTCACGCTGGCCACGCAGAACCTCGACAACACCAACGGCAAACTCATCAGCAACCAGGCGTTGACCTTGCGCGTTGACCAAGTGCTGGCCAACGTCAAAGGTCTGATCAGCGGCCGAGGTGACGTAGCAATCAATGCGTCACTCATGGATAACCAGCACGGTAGGGTGATTGCCGACGGCAACCTGTTGCTGGTCAGCGCCATGCTGGATAACCGTAACGGAGAAATCGCCGGTAAGGCGCAGGTCGCTGTCAACACCGACGTTCTTGATAACCAGAAAGGCCAACTGATCAGCACCGAGGGCCTGCACATCAGCGGCGCGAAACTCGATAACCGTGGGGGCCTGGTAGGCGCCGCAAAAGCGCTGAAACTCGACGTTGGCCACCTCGATAACCGTGCCGGTGAAGTGACCGGCAATGCCGATGTCACCGTTACCGGAACGCAACTGGACAACAGCGACAAGGGTTTAGTGTTTGCGGGTCAGGGGCTGAACCTCGCGGTAGATCAGGTGATCAACCGCACCCTGGGCCAATTGAACGGCCAGCGCTTCACGCTGACCGGCACGTCGCTGGATAACGCCGGCGGCAAGCTGTTCAGCCAGCAGCCGCTGATGGTGGCGCTGGCGGGCGATCTGGATAACAGCGAAGGTCTGCTGAGCAGTGAAGGCACGCTGGAGGTCAAAGCGCACAGTCTCAATAACACCCAGGGCAGTCTGTCCAGCGCCCAAGGCTTGAACGTTTCTGTCACCAGCCTGCTGAATAACAAAAGCGGCGAGCTGTTGACTGATGGCAACCTGATCCTGCGCAGTGCCAACCTGGGTAACGAACAGGGCAACATCAGTGGTAAAGGGCCTGTCTCGGTGACTTTCGGCGAGGTAAACAACCAAGGCGGTCGTCTCAACAGCGGCGATACGTTGTCTCTGTACGCCGCGCAGTTGAACAACGGTGGCAGCATCGGCAGCACTAGTGCCATGACCGTCAGCGTCACCGGGCTGGACCAGCAAGGCGGCAAACTGTTCAGCAATGCCGGCCTGACCTTGGATATGAACAATGGTCAACTGAACAACCGAGGCGGTCTGATTAATGCCGTCGGCCCATTGCTCCTTGATAACCTCACCCACGTCACCAACAACGGTGGGGAAATTTCCAGCGGCCAAGCCTTTAGCCTGACCGCCCAAAACCTCGATAACAGCCACGGCAAGCTGCTGAGCAATCAGGGCCTGACCTTACGCATTGACCAGGCTCTTACCAACATCAAGGGGCTGATCGGCGGGGCGAGTCTCGATGCGCAAGCCACTGCCATGGACAACCGTGGCGGCAGCCTGACCAGTCGCGGCGACCTGCAACTGACCAGCGACGGCCTGTTGAACAACAGCGACCAGGGCCTGATCAGCGCGGCTCAAGCGGTCACTGTGCAGAGCGCTGACCTGAACAATCAGAACGGTACTCTGTTGGGGGCAGCCGTAACCCTCAACGCCATGGCCCTGAACAATACCGCCAACGGCCTGATCAATAGCCGCAGCACCCTGAACCTTAAGGCCGCCAGCCTCAATTCCGGTAGCGGCGGTGAAGTCTCTGCCAAAGGTGCGATGGCTATCGACCTCAACGCCTTGGCGCTAGCGGGTGGGAAGATCGTCGGTGAGCAGGGCGTCACTGTCGACTTCAATAACAGTGACCTGGACAACCGTAACGGCCTGATCCTCGCCAACGGCCCGTTGACCCTGAAAAACCTGCGCGACCTCAGTAACCAAGGCGGTGAAATCTCCAGCCAGCAAAGCTTTACCCTAGCGGCGCGCGCGCTGGATAACAGTGCCGGCAAGCTGATCAGCAGTCAGGTCCTGACCCTCAACGCGGATAGCCTGAATAACAGCGCGAATGGCTTGATGTCCGGCTGGCAAGGTCTGAACGTCAGCGGTGGCAGCCTCGACAATCGCAACCACGGCACATTGTCGAGCCGCAACGGTGCGATCAATGTTCGCCTCAGCGGTGCCCTGCAAAACAACAATGAAGGTGCGCTGGTCAGTCAAGGGCGGCTGGACGTCAGCGCTGCCAGCTTGGATAACCGTGGTAACGCCGTGCTTTCCAGCGGCGCCGAGCAACGCCTGTCGGTGACTGGCGCATTGGTGAATGGCGACGGCAGCTTGATTGAAAGCGGCACCACGCTGGATGTGCAGGCGGCCACCTTGGCCAACCAGGCCACTATCAACGCGCAACACGCCTTCACCTTCATTGGCACCGACCTGACCAACAACGGCGGGACCCTGGCGAGCAACGGACAGTTGACCCTCGACTTGCTCGGTAACCTCAACAACAGCGGTGGCAAGCTGGTGAGCGCTGGGCCGTTGCTTGTGCAGCGTGCCAGCCAGGTCTACAACGACGCCGATGGCCAGATTGCCAGCCAGGGCCTGTTGACCCTGTTTACCGCAGGCTTGAACAACAGTGAGCGCGGCACCATTGTCGGCAAGGAACGGGTAGCAATCACGGCATCGGACGTCGTACAGAACCACACCAATGGTCTGATCTACAGTCAGGACGCGGATGTGCAACTGAACGCCGCGGGCCTGAACAACGCCAAGGGTGTCGTGCAGGGCCACACCGGCCTGGGCCTGAACATCCGCGGTGATGTCGATAACCAAGGCGGCATCATCCAGGCACAGCGCCTGAACCTGCTCGCCAACAGCATCAACAACCAGGGTGGACGCATCGCCGCGCAAGCGGGCGATGCTGTGGTCAACGCCAACTATTTTGCCAATACCCACGGTGGCGTGTACGCCAAGGGCTTGGTGCGGGTGGGCGCTCAGCAAGTGGATAACAGTGCCGGGCAAATCGCCGGTGGCACGGTTGAGCTGGCGGCAAATGGACTACTCAGCAACCGTGGCGGGGTGATTGAGAGCGATGGCAGCCTGAGTGTGGCGGCCGATAGCGTTGATAACCAGGGTGGGCAAATTCGGGCGCTGGGGAGCGGTGGAAAAACCAACTTCCAGATTGGCTCCGTGTTTGATAACCGCAATGGCCGATTGGAAACCTCCAACGCCGATCTGACGCTGAATGTGGGTGGCTTTCAGAACCAGGGTGGCAGCTTGTTGCACGCAGGTTTTGGCACCTTTGATATCTCCACTGCCAACCTCACCCAGGCCGGTGGTGATGTGGTTACCAGAGGCGGTCTGACCCTCACTGCAGACAATTGGACCAACAGCAGCGTGATCCAGGCCGGGCGCTTGACGATCAACGTCAACACCTTGAATCAAACCGCCGGTGGGCAGTTGCTGGCGTCCGACAGCCTGATCGGTACGGGTGGCAACTGGAACAATGATGGGCTGATCACCAGTGATGGCACGTCCAACCTGACCCTCAGCGGTACTTACGGTGGTAACGGCCGCTACAGCAGTGTCGGGACATTGGGCTTGAGTGCGGCGCAGTTGAACGTGAGCAGCGCTGCGAGCATTGCGGGCGGCGGGGATACAACGCTCAACGTTGCAGGTGCATTCAACAACTATGGTCGAGTCACTTCGGCGGCGAAGTTGAATGTCAATGCTGGCGCGATAAATAACTATGCAACGCTGGGCAGTACGCAGGCATTGTTGTTGCAGACGCCAACCTTGTTGAATGAGGGGGGACTGATTTTTAGCGGTTCGAACACGGATATTAAAGTCGCAGACCTGCTGAACAATAACAATGCGGCCATCTACAGTCTGGGCAACTTGAGTATTGGTGGTCAGCAGGAGGGTAGGGCTAATAGTGTTGTTAACTTCTCATCCTCCCTACAGTCGGACGCAGATTTTACGCTTGCTTCTACTGTTTTTGAAAATAAGAGGCAGGGGGTTGCCGGCAAAGAACGTCTTTTGTCAGGAGAGATCACTTTCAATTGTGATGGCAATAAATGCTATTACATGAATTATTATGTTGAAGAAAAATATTTCTCTGAGGCTACTTTTTCTGGTGCAGCAGCGACGGTGTCTGTAGGCGGTAATTTTAATGCCGATACGGGACGCTTTAATAACTTTTCGTCTTCTATCGTCGCGGGTGGAAATATAGATCTGAAAGCGGATGATTTTGAAAATACGTCTGTTAGCAGCGGTGAATTTACCCGCTCAAGAGTCTATAAGTCGACACCCGGTCGGAAGTTTTCAGCCCCGATTTTCGCGGGCATTAACGGCAATGGTCCTCTTGATATCTATGCCAAGCGCAACTCTAAATATACGATGGAGTACTATGGCGGTTTGTCCTGTGGGGGCGGCGATGGCGATCCATGCAATGAGATATGGATGTGGGGCAATGGTGCAAAAACCAACTATCTGAATCCCTATTTTGGTCAGGGGCCAGAGGTTGCCGTACCTGCGAGCATTTTGGCGCTTAATTTAATGAGTGATGTGAAGAGCTATCAGTCTAGCGCTTCTGCGGCCGCTATAATTCAGGCGAGTAAAACAGTCACGATCAATGCCACAAAGTCTATTCAGAATAGTGATATTAAAAACCTGGCGCCCTTTTTGAATCAAGGCCAGCAAAACGGCGTGGCTAAACCCACAGTCATCACTAAAGATATATCCGTCAATGCTCAACTCCCCCCGGATTTGGCCCAGCGGCAAGTCAACCCGGTAACGCTACCCAACTTCTCCTTACCCTCGGGCCAGAACGGTTTGTTCCGTTTAAGTGGCAATGGTGTAAGCGACATCCAGGTTGCTCAACAGACTGACGCCACCCAGGGCTGGACCCTGAGCGGGGCGAGCGTCAATTTGGCTCAACGCCAGCAAGCGTTACCTCAAAATCAAGGCCGGACAATCCAGTTGGACGGCGCCACCCAGGTAGCTGCGGACTCTCGCCCTGTATCCGTCGTGGCGCGTGAGGCGGCTGACATCAACGCCAATGCCCGTGCCGTCGATGCGTCCGGCGTGGGGAGCGTGGGGACGGGCACCGTGCTGCCCGGCCGAACCGATATCACGCGAGTGGAGGGCATCAACTCCGCAAACGCCGGGGAAGCTTCTGCCGTCATCAGCCTGAACCCCTCGGACCGCGATCCACGTACCCGTGTGATCGCCCCAGGAAGCTCGCCTTCTGTGAATGTTCCGGGTATTACCCCGCTCGCCACCGCGATAGCTGGAAGCAGTCAACCCCTCAGCCGTGTGCAAGGCTTGCCTGACCGCTCAGCCGTCTCTCAGCCGCACAAATACCTGATCGAGACCAACCCGGTACTCACTGACCTCAAACAGTTCATGAGCTCGGATTATCTCCTCGCCGGTCTGGGCTACAACCCGGATGAAAGCGCCAAGCGTTTGGGTGATGGTCTGTATGAACAACGCCTGATCCAGCAAGCGATTGTGGAGCGTACCGGGCAGCGTTTTATCGATGGGCAGACCTCGGACGAGGCGGTGTTCCGTCACCTGATGGATAACGCCATCCGCAGCAAGCAGGCCCTCGACCTGTCGGTGGGCGTATCGCTGACCGGTCAGCAAGTGGCCGCACTAACCCACGATATCGTCTGGCTTGAAGAGAATGTGATCAACGGCGAGAAAGTGTTGGTGCCGGTGCTGTACCTGGCCCAAGCCGATAATCGCCTGGCCCCCAATGGCGCCCTGATCGCGGGTCAGGACATCAGCCTTATGGCGGGTGAGAACCTGGAGAACGCAGGAACCCTGCGCGCCACTGATAACCTGTCGGCCAAGGCCGGTAACGACCTGACCAACAGCGGGTTGATCGAGGCCGGCAACCGTCTGGACCTGCTGGCGGGTAACAACATTGTCAATAAGACCGGCGGGATTATTGCCGGCCGCAATGTAACGCTCACCGCCGTTGGCGGCGATGTGATCAACGAGCGCAACGTGACCACCACCGGTTACAGCTCCGGGACTTCCATACGCCGCGATTACCTTGATAGTGCCGCCCGGATTGAAGCCGTCAATGACCTGAGCCTTAACGCCGGCCGTGACGTCGCCAACACTGGCGGTGCGCTGACCAGCGGACGCGACACCACAATCACCGCCGGGCGTGATGTGCACATTGACGCGGTAGAGCAACGCAATTCAGTCGATATGGGCAGCCGATACCGCACGCAAACCGTCACGCAAACCGGCGCCACTGTGGAGGCGGGGCGTGATGTGAAGGTCACGGCAGGCCGCGACTTCAGCGCCATTGCCAGTCGAATCGATGCCAAGCGTGACCTGGATATTGCCGCCAACGAAGACCTGAGTATCTCGTCGGCAGCCGATGAGCAGCACTCGTCCAGCAAGTCCAAAAAAGTCACCCGCTCGGAAGACCACATCAGCCAGGTTTCCAGCGTGCTGACAGCGGGCGGTGATGTGTCACTCAGTGCCGGCAAGGACCTTGAACTGACTGCAAGTCGAGTCGCTGGCGGTGGCAATGTGGCGCTCGAGGCGCAGCGTGACCTGAGCATTCTGTCGGCACTGGACGAGGACGCTTCTTTCTATTCGAAGAAGAGCAAGGGCTCGTTCGGTCGCAGCAAAAGCGCGCAGCGTGAAAGCTACGACAGTACCAACGTGGCGTCCGTCGTAGAGGCGGGTAAAGACCTGACCGTCAACGCCAGCAAGAAAGCTGACGGCGGCATGAACATCGAAGGCGGGCGTGACGTCACCGTGATCGGCAGCCAGTTGAAAGCGGGTGGCGACATGCTGCTCGGCGCTACGGGCGACATCGCGGTGTTGTCGGGTGTTGAAGAGCACGGCTCCTACAGCAAGAAGACCAAGTCCGGGTTCCTGGGGCTTTCCAAAAGTGGCAAGAGCCAGCTGAAAACCACGGCCAGTCAGGTCGGTAGTGAGCTGGAAGCTGGAAATGACGTGGTACTGGCTGCTGGTAATGACGTTCGCTTGCGAGCCAGCGAGATCAGCGCTGATAACGATGCTGAATTACGTGCGGGCCTCGTGAACAGCAACGGCGACATTAACCTGATTTCTGCAAACGATACGGCCTATAGCCGTAGTGAGGCGTACAAAAAGAAATTTGGTTATACGGAGCGGCCAACTTCGGTGGCGATCTCCTCGGCAAAAAAGGCCGGGCGTGAAGCGCAGAGCAGTACCAGCGTGGGTAGCCAAGTCAACGCTGACCGTGATGCCGCATTGCAGGCTGAGCGCGACATCAACCTTGTGGGCAGCGGCATCAGTGCCGGGCGTAATGTCAGCCTGGATGCAGGGCGCGACGTCAATGTGGTCGCAGCCCAGAACACCAGCAGTGAGAGCAGTTGGGAGAAGAAGAAGCAGACCGGTTCAAGTATTTCCAGCAATGGCAACAGCTTCAGTGTGTTCGCGGGCACCGAGGGCACAGCGAAAAAAGACCGACTGGAACGAGAAACCGCTGCGGGCAGCCAGATCAGTGCAGGCCAGGACGTAGCGATCAACGCCAAGCGCGATATCAACCAGCAAGGCTCCGATCTCAACGCCTCCAATGATATTGATCTGACGGCAGGCAGAAACATCAACATTGACGCTGCTCGTGAAAGCCTGCTCAAAGAGCAATTGCGGCAGAAAGAGAGCAATGGCCTGGGCGCTTCGATCAACCACAACTATGCCAATACCAAGGACGCGGTGAGTGGAGCTGGCAAGGGGGAAGATAATGTCAGCAAGGGGTCCAGCACACTTAAGGCAGTGGATTCGGTCAGCCAGTTCGTCAGCGGCCCGACCCTAGACGCGAAATTTGGCAACAGTAAGCAGAGCAACAGCCAGCAAACTATCGAGGAGACGAACAGGTCTTCGACGCTCAATGCGGGTAACGATATCAACCTTAACGCGGGTAACGATGTTGTCGTGAAGGGCAGCCAATTGGATGCCGGTCGTGACATCAACATCAAAGGTCGCGATGTGACCCTTGATGTCGCCAAGGGCAGTGTCAGTCAAGAAACCCACAACACGCAGAGCTGGGGAGGGATACACGGCGGCACCAGTGGCGGAATCAAACTTGGTGTGGGCGGCAGCTATGGCACCGCCACCGGCGAGAGTGTTCAAGGTTCTTCTACGGCAACTCAACTCGATGCCGGTCGCGATATCAACGTTAAGGCGAGCAATGACCTGAACCTGATGGGTACACAGGCCAAGGCGCAGCGAGACATCGATTTGAATGCCGGTAACGATTTGAATATTCGTTCGGCGCATAACGACAGCAACAGCGAAAACAACCGCCACAGCGGTGGTGGAGAGGCTGGACTCACCTTTGGCTCCGAAGGCATGGGCGTCTACGTCAGTGTGAGTATGGGCAAGGGGAATTTGGAGAGAGACGGTCAACGTCAACAAGAGGCATACCTCTACGCCGGAGACCGGTTGGGCTTCAACAGTGGAAGGGACACCAACATCGCCGGCGCTAGTCTGCGGGGTGATGAAGTGGTGGGCCGTGTCGGCGGCGATCTCAACGTTTCGTCGGTCGCCGACACCGGTAAGGTCAAGGGCAAAGAGTTCGACATCAGCGTTACGGCTACCTTCGGCCCGGCACCAGGTGTCAGTGGTTCGGTTGGCTACGGCCAAACCACCGGCAAGACTGACTGGGTTGAAGAGCAAACCAGCATCACCGGCAAAAACAAAGTCGATATCCGAACCGAAAAACACACTCAGATCGACGGTGCTGTCATCGCCGCTGATAACGGCAATCTTAAACTGGACACCCATACTCTGGGGTTCAGCGACATTGCAGGGCAGGACAAAGAGCACGGGTATTACCTGAACGTGGGCGGCTCCTACAAAGCCGGTGGCAATGAAAGCAAAGGCAGCACGGCGCAAGAACCAAGCCAGGTGGGTAAAGGCAAGGAAGGCAAGACAGGCTGGAGCGTCGAAGGCTGGAACTACGAGAAAGAGCGTGAGCAGATTGTCCGTGCCACGGTGGGCGCAGGTGAGATTGTCGTACGCAAGGATGGTGAAACGGGGGCTGACTCTACGTCTGGTTTGAACCGGGACGTGAACAAGGCCTACGAGATTACAAAGGATGAAGAAAAGCGCACCGACCTGTATGCAAGTAGTTCCTCAATTGATGCGGTGATGGACCCTGAGAAAACTGCCAAGGATTTGGTTAAAGACGCGATTAACTTCGGCGAAAATCAAAAGAAAAAGCTCCAGGAACTCACTAATGCGTTCGACCAGATCAAGGGTGAAATCCAAGCTCAGCGTGTCAGTATCAATGCCGTCTCGGCGAAGACCCGCAAAGCATTTGGGGATGAGCAAGCGCTGACCATTGCGAAAAATTTAGCCAGAAAAGGTATTGATCCAAACACGTTAGATACTCTTCCTGCTGAAGTTATCAGCGCGTTGACTGACTTTTCGAAAAACGCTGCGGTGTATGACAAGAAACTTGGAAGTTGCATCAATGATGGAAGTTGTCCGTCAGTTTCTTCGGGTGAGCAAAAAGCGGGTCAAGCGCTGGAACTGCCAGCGACGAGAGTTGATGATTCTCCGCGCAACGGAGGTGAGGCAGCGCTCAATGGCATTATTGATATTGTTAAGATGTCTAATAAACTCCCCATAGAGCAGTTCCAAGCTGCGATGCTTAGTGTGCAAGCTATGATGGGGCCGTTGAAATTTGTAGTGAGTGCTGTTGCGAATGCTGTAGCTAAGGAAGTTGCAGGTGATAAATATCAGGAGTATAAAGAGTCGGCAGCTATCGAACTGGCAGCCAGGCTGACTGATCGAAAAGTCGAAACTATGAGGGAGTTTCATCAGGAGGCTAAAGCAGATCCTGATAGCGTTCTGCATGGCGATGAGTATGTTATAGCAACTGAATTCCTAATTGATGCAGTACTTGGCGAGGTCAAGTCCTTAGGCATGAAGGCTGGCAGCAAGGTCTTTGCCAATGACTCGAAAGGTCCGCTGCTACCTGAAAGTTACTGGAAGAATAAAGAAGCACCGGTTCAGGTCACTCCGGGGACTACGAGGGTTGTAGATATTAAGCCGAGTAGCCGTAAAAAAGATGAATTTTACGAGCGAACCACGCATTATGATGAGTACGGACGTAGCAAAGGCCAGACTCACATGACCGACCACGGACAACCAGACGTACATCCAAATCCTCACCACCATGTACGAGATGTGGAGAGAAATCAGAACGTTAAGGGCGCGATACCTGGCGTGCACCCTGATTATTAAGGAGGAAAATATGCGAGCAGTTGAAAAAAGTTTTGAAGGCGTTGAAAAGCTTTTCATTATTTCCGATTTTGATTTTTATAATCTAAATCTTGTAGTAGGACTCAGCGTGCGGCGTGAAAATAGCGGGCAACTAATTGATACTTATAAAGTTGACCTTGAGATGCTTTATGAGTCTGAGCAGTCGGCGTTTGAAGTTGTTTTAGGGTTTACGGGGGTTCGCTGCTTAAAAATTCCTGAAGTGTGTGGGAGCTTTTACTTGAGTGAGATTGAAATAGATGATGTCTCGGCTGATCAACTTGAGGGTGTTAAATATAGGCTGAAAGACTATGGTGGTACGGGGTTTGAGGTGCTTGCTCAAGGTCTGTCAGTTATAAGATGCACGCCTCTTCAGTGACGTTGGTCAATGGCGGTTGCACGAAGATTTTATGCCTGGAATATAGGGTTTTGGGTTAGTGCTAGTGCAATAAGTAATCCTTAGCAACACGAAATCCTGCAACACAACAGCATCGCTGCTGATGCCATCACGCAGGGCCAGGTTTTCCAGTATTTGAGTGACTGCCCGGATACGAAAAATCGCTGCATCATGCAATGCATCCAGCGGTGCCTGGGTGTCGATAAGCAGGGTAGCGAGCGTGCAATCGGGGCCCGTGATGGGTATGTACCGATCTAGTGCGGTCATGGATCTTGCGCCTATATCTGGTCGGACCGCCAAGTCCAATCGCAGCATGTGCTACGAGCCGGGAGATTGGCCTGTGCGGTTCTCGGGAGCAGCAGTGAAAAGAGCAAAATCGAAAAGGTTGAGCTGTTTATATTCTGTAGGCGCGAGCAAGCCCGCGCCTACAGAATAGTGGCGTTATAGTGCAGCCAACACCGCCTCCAGCTTCTCCTGATCCCGCGCAAACTGCCGGATCCCTTCCGCCAGCTTCTCGGTGGCCATCGCGTCCTCATTCGACGCCCAGCGGAACTGCGCCTGGGTCAGGCGCTGATGCGCTTCGCCGTCGGCACCTGGCACCAATTTACGCGCCAGGGGGCCCTGGTCTTCATCGAGCTTTTGCAGCAGCTCCGGGCTGATGGTCAAGCGATCACAACCCGCTAACTGCTCGATCTGGCTCAGGGTACGGAAGCTCGCGCCCATGACCACGGTGTTGATCTGGTTGGCCTTGTAGTAGTTGTAGATGCGCGTCACCGACTGCACGCCCGGGTCTTCGGCACCGGTGTAGTCCAGGCCGGTGTTTTTGCGATACCAGTCGTAGATGCGGCCCACGAACGGTGAGATCAGGAACACCCCGGCGTCGGCGCAGGCCACGGCCTGGGCGAAGGAGAACAGCAGCGTGAGGTTGGTCTGGATACCGGCTTTTTCCAGGCGTTCGGCAGTGCGGATGCCTTCCCAGGTGGAGGCGAGCTTGATCAGCACGCGGTCGCGGCCGATACCGGCCTGGTCGTACAGGGCGATCAACTGGTTGGCCTTGGCCCACAGCGCGTCTTCGTCGAAGGACAAGCGCGCATCCACTTCCGTGGAGATGCGCCCCGGAATCACCTTGAGGATGCCCGCACCCACCGCCACGGCAAA
Source organism: Pseudomonas viridiflava (assembly GCF_900591205.1). Taxonomy (GTDB): domain Bacteria; phylum Pseudomonadota; class Gammaproteobacteria; order Pseudomonadales; family Pseudomonadaceae; genus Aquipseudomonas. Next base: position 73,275 of record NZ_UUPU01000024.1, on the reverse strand, counting down.
GTGGTCGCAGGCCAGGCCCACGTCGCCCTTGGAGAGGTTTACGGCGTTGCGCAGCAGCTCGGCGTATTCCGGGATGGCGGCGGCCTTGAGCAGCAGCGACGGGTTGGTGGTGGCGTCGACCGGGCGCAGGCGGCTGATGGCTTCCAGGTCGCCGGTGTCGCAGACCACGGTGGTGAATTGCTTGAGTTGTTCGAGCTTGGACGTCATGAGCGGCAGTCTCCAAAAAGAGGGTTAGCGATTGAGGGCCTGTGCGGTGTCCAGGTCGGTGATCAGGATGTCCAGGTAGCCGCCCTTGAGCGCGCCGCGAATCGCCTGGACCTTGTTCAGCCCGCCGGCCAGGCCGAGCACGCGTTGGATGTTGCGCAATTTGGGCAGCGCCACCGACACCACGAACTCCTCGTCTTCCTCCAGCACCGGCTTGCCCTGGGCGTCGAAGTAGCGCAGGCAGATATCACCCACGGCGCCGCGCTCGGCCAACAGGCGCAGCATGTCTTCGGTGTAGTAGTTGCCGCTGTTGCGCAGCAGTTGTGACGGCTCCAGGTCGCCGATGCCGACGATGGCCAGGGTGATGCTGTCAAAGCGTTGCAGCACTTCCTTGACCTCTTCCATCTGCACGATGCGCTGCTTGCTCTCCACCGATTGCTCGATGCTTTGCGAGGGCAGCAAAAAGGCCGGGCAGTTGAGCAGGGTGGCCAGGCGCTGGGTCAGCAGGGTGGCCTCAAACGCGCCTTTGTTGCCGACGCCGCCCAACAGTTGTACCACTTCCTGGGCGCCTTGTTTGCCCGGTTGTGCATGCAGATGGCCGACCATGGCGCGAATGGTGCTGCTCCATGACGAAATACCGATATGGTCCTGGGGCGACAGGCTGGTCTCCAGGTAATGCGCGGCGGCCGAGCCGATGGCCTGCTTGATGCTCTCGTCATTGCCGGGTTCGGTGGCTTCCACCACGATTACCCGGCGCACGCCGTAGCGGCGCTGCAGCTGGGTTTCCAGCTCCAGGTGCAGCCCTTGCAGGCGCATCACGCTGATCTTCACCACGCCTTCCTGCAGCGCCCGGCGCAGGGCGCGGCTGATAAAGGATTGGGACAGGTCCAGTTGCGTGGAAATCTCGGACTGCTTGAGCCCTTCTTCGTAATAGAGGCTCGCGATCTTGGTGATCAAGCGCTGTTCTTCGATCTGGCTCATGAAAGCCTCAGTGATGAAATCAATAGCGGTGAGGATACCAAACCCTTACGACATGATGAGGCCGCCGTCGATATTGATCGCCTGGCCGGTCAGGTAGGCGGCATCGTCTGAGGCCAGGAACGCCACCAGGCCCGCTACATCCGAGGGCTTGCCGGCGCGGCGCAGGGGGATGTTCTTGACCCACTCGGCCATCAACTCGCCCTTGCCGAAGCGTTTTTCCTCGGTGCTGAGGATCTCGCCCCACACGCGGTCGTTGTAGTCCCACATTTCGCTTTCGATGATGCCGGGGCAAAACGCGTTGACCGTGATGTTATGCCGCGCCAGTTCCAGCGCCAGGCTCTGGGTGATGCCGATCACGCCCATTTTGCTCGCGGCGTAATGCGGGGTGTAGATGAAGCCCTGGCGGCCCTGGCCGGACGAGGTGTTGATCAGCCGCCCGCTGCCTTGCTTGACCATGTACTTGGCCGCTTCCCGGCACCCGAGCCACACGCCGGTGGTGTTGACCTGCAGCACCTTGTCGAAGTCGGCGCGGGGCATTTTGTCGTAGTGGTCGATGGTGATGATACCGGCGTTCTGCACTGACACGTCGATACTGCCAAAGCGTGCGTGGCCTTCGCGGTAGAGCTTTTCGATGTCGTCTTCACGGGTCACGTCGATGCCCATGGCCAAGGTATCGACCGAGTATTCCTGGGCCAGTTGGTCGGCGGTGAAGGTCACGCGTTCCAGGTCATTGGAGGCCAGTACCAGGTTGGCGCCTTCCTGGGCGAAGCGTTCGGCGATGCCGGCGCCGATGCCACGGCAGGCGCCGGTGATGACTACGGTTTTACCGCTGAAACGTTGCGACATGACGTAACTCCTTACCAGCAGACAAAACCGCCATCGACCAACAGGTCGACACCGGTGCAAAAGGACGACGCCTGGCTGACCAGGAAAATCGCCGGGCCGACCATCTCTTCCACGCTGGCCATGCGGCCCATGGGGGTGGTCTGTTCAAAAATCTTCACCTGGTCGGCCACTTCCGGGCGCGAGTTCATCGGCGTGGCGGTGTAGCCGGGGCTGATGCAGTTGACCCGCAGGCCCTTGTCGGCCCATTCCATCGCCAGGCTTTTGCTCAGGTGGATCACCCCGGCCTTGGAGGTGTTGTAGTGGGCCTGCAACAGGCCACGGTTGACGATGCTGCCGGACATCGAGGCGATATTGACGATGGCGCCTTTGCCACGCGGCAACATCACCGCGGCCTGGGCCTGGCAGCTGAGGAAGATGCCGGTGAGGTTGATGTCCAGGGTGGTTTGCCAGCGTTGCAGTTCCAGGTCTTCGGCGGCCTGGGCATTGGCGATACCGGCGCAGTTGACCGCGACGCTGAGTTCGCCGAGTTCGCTTTCGGTGCGGGCCACGGCGGCGTCGAGGGCGGCGCGTTCGGTGACGGTGCCGCTCAAGGCCAGGGCGCGACGGCCCAGGGCCTGGATGCGTTCGACGGTGCTGCTGATGCCGGGGCTGCCGGGCAGGTCAAAGCAGGCGACATCGGCGCCGGCTTCGGCCAGACCCACTGCAATCGCTTGCCCGATGCCGCTGCCGGCACCGGTGACGAAGGCGACCTGGCCTTCAAGACTGAAAAGCTGCATGAATTACTCCATTTTTGAAATCACAGTAGATCCCCTGTGGGAGCTGGCTTGCCTGCGATAGCGATAGTTCAGTCACATCCGTATTGGCTGATCCACCACGATCGCAGGCAAGCCAGCTCCCACATTTGATCTCTATTGTTTGTGAGTTAAGCCGTAGCCATTTCCATCACCGACACCGGGGTGGCCTCGCCACGCTCCAGAATCCCCATCTGCCGCCCCCGGCTCATCACCATCACCCGATGGGACAGCCCGAGCACTTCATCCAGGTCCGAACTCACCACAATCACCGCCATGCCCTTGGCCGCCAGGTCCGCGATCACTTCATAGATCGCCGCCCGCGCACCCACGTCGATACCCCGCGTCGGCTCATCCAGAATGAACACCTTGGGGTTGCGTGCCAGCCATTTGGCGATGATCACCTTCTGCTGGTTACCGCCGGACAGGCTGGAAATCCGCGACTGCGGCGCACCCTTCACGCCGAGGCGTGCCACCGCCGTGCGGGCGAACTCGCGCAGCGCGGCAGGGAACACCCAGCCGCGTTTGTCCAGCAGGTCGGTGTTACCGTAAATCAGGTTGTCTTCGATCCGATGTTCCACCACCACGCCTTGCTGCTTGCGGTCTTCGGGCACCAGCACCACACCGGCGTGGATCGCCTCGAACGGCGAGCGCAATTGCCGGACTTCGCCATCCAAGACCATATGCCCGCGAATATCCTGGGCCGCGCCGGCAATGGTGCGCACCAGTTCGGTACGCCCGGCGCCGACCACCCCGGCAATCCCAAATACCTCACCGGCACGCACGCTGAAGTCGATGCCGTGCAAGGCAAACTCACGGCAGCTCAAGTCTTTGACCTGCAGCATCACCTGGTCTTTGGGCGCCTGCAGCGTGGGGAAAATCCGCTCCAGACTGCGCCCGACCATCTGCTCCACCAGCTCACGCACCGGCACCTGGGCCGTGGCATGCAGGGCAATCTGGCGACCGTCGCGCAGTACCAGCACGCGGTCGGCGATGCGCGCGATTTCTTCCAGGCGATGGCTGATGTAGATAAACGATACGCCCTCGGCCTTGAGGCGCTCCACCTGCTTGAACAGCAGCTCGGTTTCGTCGCCGCCCAAGGCGGCGGTGGGCTCATCGAGAATCAACAGGCTGGCTTTGAGCGTCAGCGCCTTGGCGATTTCCACCAGTTGCTGGGCTGCCACGCTCAAGCCTTCGACCTTGCGCGACGCCGGCACATTGAGCCCCAGGCGCTCCAGTTGGATCTGCGCCTGGGCCTCCATGTACTCGCGGTCCACCCGCCCGTGACGCATGGGCAGGCGGCCGACGAAGATATTCTCGGCGATCGACAGTTGCGGCAGCAGGCGGATTTCCTGGTGGATCAGGCCGATCCCGGCACCCAGCGCCGCGCCCGGTGAAGCGGGGGCGTAAGGCGCGCCGAGCCAGGTCATGCTGCCGCCGGCTTCGGGTTGCACCAGACCTGCGATGATCGACGACAAGGTCGACTTGCCCGCGCCATTCTCACCGAGCAAGGCCAATACTTCGCCGGGGCGAATGTCCACGTTGACCTGCGACAACACCTGCACCGGCCCATAGGCTTTGCTGATATTGCGCAGGCACAGCACCGCATCGGCTGCTGTGTCCAGAGCTGCTGCTTGCATGGCGACCTCCAAGGCTTACGGGTGCTGTTGCAGGAACGGCGCGACGTTTTCTTTGGTGGTCAGCACGGTGGGCAGCAGTTGCTCCTTAGGCACGGCCTTGCCGGCTTTCAGGTCAATGGCCGAGGCCACGGCCAGGCGCCCCATTTTCTGCGTCTGCTGGGTCATGGTGGCGTTGAGTACGCCGCTTTCCACGGCCTTGAGCCCGGCCACGTCGCCGTCAAAGCCGACCACGACCACCTTGTGATCGAGGTTGCCGACCTTCACCGCCTGGGCGGCGCCCAACGCCATGGCATCTGCACGGCCGAAGAACACGGTGATATTCGGGTCACGCTGGAGCAGGTCCTGGGCCACGGCGAAGCCTTTGTCCTGGGCCCATTCGGCAGGTTGCTGGGCGACGATGCTGAGGCCGGGGAAGGCTTTCAAACCTTCTTCAAAGCCCTTGGCGCGATCGTTCTCCGGCGTGGTCCCGAGCTGGCCCTGCAGGACCGCGACCCGGCCTTTGCCGTCGGTGATCTTGCCCACGTATTCGGCCAGGGTCTTGGCGCCGGCCACGCTGTCGCTGGCGATAAAGGTGTCGCCCGGTGCGTCGGGGGCGTTGCGGTCTACGGCGATCACCGGGATGCCGGCGGCCTTGGCGGCTTTGACCGGTACACCGGCGGCGGTGGCACCGGCCGGGATGTAGATCAGCACGTCGATCTGGCGGGTGATCAGGTCTTCAATCTGGCTGACCTGGGTGGAGGAGTTGCCCTGGGCGTCCACGGTGATCACCTTGATCCCCTTGGCTTTGCCCTCGGCTTCCACCGATTGCTTGATCTGGTTGAAAAAGTCGGCCTGCAGGTTGGCCACGGCCAGGCCGATGGTCAGGTCCTTGGCCCAGGTGGTGCCGGCGGCGGTGAGGGTGGCGGCCGCCAGAGCAGTGGCGATAAGCAGTTTCTTGGGGCTGAACATGTCGGTGACTCCTGGTTTTATTGTTGGAGGGTGTCAACTGTCGAACAGGTTTAACGGGCAGTGCTGGAGCGGCGTCGCAGGGTGTCGATGGTGACGGCGAGGGCGATAACCACGCCGATCACCACTTGTTGAATAAAGGGCGAAACGCCCAGCAGGTTGAGGCCATTGCGCAACACGCCAATGATCAACACGCCGACCAGGGTGCCGCCGATGCTGCCGACGCCGCCGCTGAGGCTGGCGCCGCCGATCACCACGGCGGCGATGGCGTCCAGTTCCAGGCTCAGCCCGGCGCTCGGTTGCGATGAGTCCAGGCGTGCGGCCAGGGTCACGGCGGCGATCCCGGCGAGGGCGCCGCTGATGGCGTACACCCACAGGGTAATTGCGCGCACCTTGATGCCGGACAGGCGCGCCACTTCCGGGCTACCGCCCATGGCATACAGGTTGCGGCCGCCGGCACGAAAGCGCAGGAACACCCAGGCCACCACCAGCATCACCAGGAACAGCCCGACGGTCGCGGACAAGAAGCCGAAGTGCCGCACCGTGGCCAGGCTGGTGAACCAGTCCGGATAGCCGACGATCTGCCGGCCTTCGGTGAGGATATTCGCCAGGCCACGGGCTACCGACATCATGGTCAGCGTGGCAATGAACGGCGGCAACTTGGCGTAGGTGATCAAGCCACCTGAGACCAGCCCCGCGAGCATGCCGCTGGCAATTGATATGGGGATGGCGAAGCCCAGCGGCACCGCCTGGTCCTGGTAGAGCCAGCCGAGCATCATCATCGAGAAGGCCAGTACCGAGCCGACCGACAGGTCGATGCCGCCGATCACGATCACCGCTGTCATGCCGATCGCCAGGATGCCCAGCACCGTGACCTGATCCAGGATGTTCAGGCCATTGCGCAACGAAAAGAAGAATTCGGAACTGAAGGAGAAGACCAGCACCAGCAGCACAAGGCCGATCAGCGGGCCGCCGATATTGCTGGGCAGCAGTTTCACAATACGTGGGCGAGGTGGCGGCTTGAGTTCGGCCGGGTGCTGGACAATAGCTTTGGCGTCCACAGTGTTCTCCTGATTTATTTTTTTTGGAGTGCTTTCAGGCGCTGTGAATATTTATGCGTGCCTGACTGTTAATTCAGATTCCAGTGACACCGGGTCAAAGTCAAGCGCTTAATTTTTCATGCATGCCTCTAAACCGCTGCTCGCGTCGGCCGCAAAGCCACGGGATAGAGTAGCGCGTGTGGGATTTTGGCCGTTTGTCCGAGGGGCGTTTCCAGGTTTTATTTCATTTTTCAGTGGATCACTCACTTGACCTGCTGGTGGATCGGCGTCTAAATAGAAATATATTGTCACTGCTGAATAAATATTCAAAGACAGCTTTGGACACTTTTACCTCACGTGGTCAGCCCACAGGAGCCGCTGCATGAATGCCTTCCAGTACGACGCCCACCAGATCAAAGAACAGGCCCGCCTGATCCGGCGCCATGTGATCCGCCTGAATGCCGACTCACCGGCCGGCGGCCACACCGGGGCGGATCTGTCGGAAACCGACATCCTCGCCACCCTGTATTTCCGCATCCTCAATACCGGCCCGGAACGCACCGAAGACCCCGAGCGCGATATCTATATCCAGAGCAAGGGCCACGGTGTCGGCGGTTTGTATTGCTGCCTGGCGCAGGCGGGCTACATCCCCACCGAGTGGCTGCCCACCTATCAGCACTTCAACTCTCACTTGCCCGGCCACCCTGTGCGCCAGAAAACCCCCGGTATCGAACTCAACACCGGCGCTCTCGGCCATGGCTTGCCGGTAGCGGTGGGGTTGGCGTTGGCGGCGAAGATGTCCGGCAGCAAAAAACGCATCTATGTGCTGACCGGCGACGGCGAATTGGCCGAAGGCTCCAACTGGGAAGCGGCGATGGCGGCGGCCAAGTACGGCCTGGATAACCTGTTTGTGATCGTCGACAAGAACAAGCTGCAGCTGGCCGGGCTGACGGCCGAGATCATGCCGCTCGACCCGCTGGACGTGAAATGGGCCGCCTTCGGCTTCAGCGTCAGCGAGTGCGATGGCAACGACGTGGGTCAGTTGATCGAAGCCCTGGAAACCATGCAGACCCGAACCGGGGCACCGCAGGTGCTGATCGCGCACACCATCAAAGGCAAGGGCGTGTCGTTTATCGAAGCCCGCCCCGAATGGCACCACCGCGTGCCCAAGGGTGATGAAATCAACGCGGCACTGGAGGAGTTGAGTCATGGCGAGTGAACATCTGGCGAGCGTCATGGTGCAAGCCTTTATTGCTGCGGTCGATGCTGGGCTGGATGTGGTGCCAGTGGTCAGCGACTCCACCTCCACGGCCAAGATCGGCCCGTTTGCCCAGCGCTTTCCGGAGCGCCTGATCAATGTCGGTATTGCCGAACAGTCACTGGTCAGCGTCGCAGCCGGCCTGGCGCTGGGCGGCAAGATTGCGGCCACCTGCAACGCGGCGCCGTTTCTGATCTCGCGGGCCAATGAGCAAATCAAAGTCGACGTCTGCTACAACCAGGCCAATGTGAAGATGTTCGGTCTGAACGCCGGTGCCAGCTATGGCCCGCTGGCGAGCACCCATCACAGCATTGACGATATTTCGGTGATGCGCGGCTTTGGCAATGTGCAGATCTTCGCCCCCGCCGATGCGCTTGAATGCCGGCAGATCGTGGACTACGCGCTGCGCTATACAGGCCCGGTGTATATCCGTCTCGACGGTAAAGCCTTGCCCGACGTGCATGGCGCCGACTATCAGTTCGTGCCCGGCCAGGTGGATATCCTGCGCCAAGGCGCGGATGTGAGCCTCGTGGCCCTGGGCTCGGTGGTGCATGAAGCGGTGGAGGCTGCCGCGTTGCTGGCGGAGCAGGGTATCCAGGCGCAGGTGATCAACCTGTCGTCGATCCGGCCGTTGCAGCGTGAGGTCTTGCTCAGCGCTTTGAGCGGCACCCGCGCCGTGATCAGCGTCGAAGAGCACAACATCAACGGCGGCGTCGGCAGCCTGGTCGCCGAAGTGCTGGCGGAAGCCGGGTTGGGCATCCCCCTGATCCGTTTGGGCATCGGCGACGGTGAATACGCAGCTGCCGGGGCCCGCGAACCGACCCGCGCCTTGCATAACATCGACGCGGCTGGGATCGTGGCGGCTGCCACTCGGTTGCGGTGATTGCGATGACGAACAACACTCCGCTGATCCTGGCGATAGATGAAGGCACCAGCAACGCCAAGGCGGTGCTGGTCAACGCGCTGGGGCAGGTGATTGCCCGAGGTTCGCGGCCCTTGAGCATCAGCCATCCGATGCCTGGGTTTTCCGAGCAGGACCCGCTGTTGATCTGGCAAAACACCCTGGCCGCGATTGAAGAATGCCTGGCCCAGGTGGGCCGCCCGATCACCGCGTTGGCCATCAGCAACCAGCGTGAATCGGTGGTGGCCTGGGACCGGCGCACGGGTGCGCCGCTGTCGCCGTGTATCAGCTGGCAATGTCGGCGCTCCACGGCGCTGTGCACGCAGTTGCATGAGCAGGGCCATGAAGCGCTGATCCTGGAAAAAACCGGGCTGGCGCTGGACCCGATGTTCTCGGCGGGCAAATGGCGCTGGATTCTCGATAACCTGCCCGACGGCCATGCCCGCGCCGCTGCCGGCGAGATCTGCCTGGGCACGGTCGACAGTTGGCTGTTGTGGCAACTCAGCGGCGGCCAGGTATTTGCCACCGACTATTCCAACGCCGCCCGCACCCAACTGTTCAACCTGCACACCTGTGCCTGGGACCCGCAGTTATTGGATATTTTCGCGATTCCGGCGGCGGCACTCGCGCCGATCCAGCCGAGCGCCGGGTTCTTCGCTGCAACCGTCGCGCTGGGCGGCTTGCCCGCCGGGATCCCGGTGATGTCGATGATCGGCGACTCCCACGCCGCGCTGTATGGTCAGGGCGGCTTCGCACCAGGGCTGGTCAAGGCCACCCTCGGCACGGGCTCTTCCTTGATGACCCCCATGAGCGGCCCGATCGCTTCCACCCATGGGCTTTCGACCACGCTGGCCTGGCACGACGGCGACCAGCCGACCTTCGGCATGGAAGGCAATATCGTCCACACCGGCGCCGCGGTGCAGTGGGCCTCGCGGCTGGTGGCCGGGGAATCCCTGGATGCCCTGACCGAACAGGCCGCGCAACTGCCGGATAACGGCGGCGTGTACTTCGTGCCGGCGCTGTCCGGGCTGGGCGCACCGCACTGGCAGGCCGATGCACGCGGCTTGATCTGCGGCCTGACCGAAGCTACCTCCGGCGCGCATATCCTGCGCGCATCGCTGGAGTCCATCGGCTATCAGATTCGCGACGTGTTTGAGGCCATGCAGCAGGATATCGGCAGCCCGCTCAAGGAGCTGTGGGTGGACGGCGGCGCCACGCGCAACCGTTGGCTGATGCAGTTTCTGGCCGACCTGCTGCAACGCCCGGTGGTGCGCAGCCTGTCGCCGGAAGTCTCGGCGTTGGGCGCGGCGCACCTGGCGGGGAGGGCGTTGGGTATATGGGCGAGTGATGAAGCGTTGGGCGCGTTGGAGCGTCAGCGTGAGCGGTTTGAACCGCAGGATGATCCGGAGATGTCTAGTCGTTACTCCGAATGGAAAAAGGCCCTGGCCCGCACCCTTCTCTAAAGACTGGTGGCATTCAAATGTGGGAGGGGGCTTGCCCCCGATTGCAGTGGGTCAGTCAATACATGTATGACTGATACACCGCCATCGGGGGCAAGCCCCCTCCCACATTTAGACTGTGCTCGGACTCATGGCTTCCAGGTCTGCACATCCTTGGCATCCACTGCTCTTGGCAATAACCCCGCCTTGAAAAACGCATCCGCAATCTTCTGCTGCTCACCCAACTGGTCCGGCGTCACCTGCTGCACCTGATAACTGCGGTGCGCATTGGCCGCTTCCACCGTGGCCACGTCCAGGTTGCCCCACAACGGGCCGAGCACTTTGGCCGCCTCCTGCGGGTGGGTTTTCACCCACTGGCCGGCCTTTTCCAACTGCGCATACACCACCTTCAACACCTCTGGATGGGCTTTGGCGTAAGGCGTGCCGGTCAGGTAATAGCGCTTGTAACTGGCGAGCCCGGCGCCGTCTGCCAGGGTGCGCGTCGGCAGTTGACGCTGCACGCTGGTAAGGAAGGGTTCCCAGGTGACCCACGCGTCGACTTTGTTGTTCTCGAACGCCGCACGACCATCGGCAGGTGACAGGTAGGCGGGCTCGATATCGGAGAACGCCAGGCCCGCTTTGGCCAGCGCAGCGATCAGCAAATAGTGGGTGCCGGCGGCTTTGGTCACCGCGATTTTCTTGCCTTTCAGATCGGCCAGTTGCTGGATCGGCGAGTCCTTGCGCACCACGATCGCCTGGGCCGAGGGCGAGGGTGCTTCCTGGGCGAAGTAGGTGAGCTTGGCCTGGGCCGCCTGGGCGAAGATCGGCACCGTGTCGGCCACATCGGCGCTGATGTCCACGTTGCCCACGTTCAGGGCTTCCAGCAGCGGCAGGCCGCTGGGGAACTCGTGCCACGACACGTCGATATTGTCGGCCTTGAGGGCTTGTTCCAGGGTGCCCTGGGTTTTCAGCAGGGTGATCAGGGTCGAGGACTTCTGGTAACCGATGCGTACGGTTTCCTGGGCCTGCGCGCTCACGGCGACAGAAAAGGCCAGCAACCCGAGTACAGCGGCGAGGGGACGACGTATGGACATGGCGCGCTCGATCTTCAACGAAATAGCGCTGAGCATAAAGTTCTAAAAACTATTCGATAAATACTTTTTCGATCTGAGCTTAGGATGCTTTTTGTGTGCTCCGACGAATCGGGCATAACCATAGAATCATAAGGTCCTTTCATAATCAGACTTCATTAATATAATCAAAAGCGCTTTTATGCCAGGCGCTTATGCCTTGCTCGTGTTTCTTTCACCTCCCACGCCAAGGCCCTTCATGACGCTTAAAAAATTCATCATCGCCGCCAGCCTGTTGTTTGCCGCAGCAGCTGCGCATGCCGGGCAAACCCTGGATATCAGCTACCAGCGCTCCTCCACCCTGTGGATTCTGCTCAAGCAAAATGGCCAGTTGGAGCAGCGCCTCAAGCCCTTGGGGTTTACGGTCAACTGGCATGAATTCAGCACCGGCCTACTCAGCTCGCTGAACGCCGGCAGCGTGGATTTGCATGCGGATGTGGCCGACGCCTTCGCGCTGTTCACCCAGGCCGCCGATGCGCCGCTGACCTACTACGCCCAGGAAAACGCTTCGCCGGGGGCCCAGGCGATCATCGTGCAGGACACATCACCGATCCACAGCATTGCCGACCTCAAGGGCAAGACCGTCGCCGTGTCCAAGGGCTCGGGCAGCAATTTCCTGTTGATCTCGGCCCTGAAAAAAGCCGGGCTGACCCTGGCCGACATTACCCCACGTTACCTGGAAGCCCCGGACGGCGGCGCGGCGTTCGCCAATGGCAGCGTGGACGCCTGGGTGATTTGGGACCCGTTCTACGCCACCCAGCAACTCGATCACCACGTACGCGTGATCGCCGACGGCAGCGACGGCCTGGCCGACTACAACCGCTTCTACCTGGCCACCACCCAGTTCGCCAAGGCCCACCCGGACGTGCTGCAAGTGACCTTCGACACCCTGCGCGAGACCGGCCAATGGGTTAAAGCCCACCCCAAGGAGGCCGCTGAAATCCTCGGCCCGCTGTGGGGCAATATCGCCCCCGCCGCGGTGGAGCGCGCCAATAGCCGACGCAGCTACGACATCATCCCGGTCAAAGTCGAAAACCTCGCCGAGCAGCAACGCATCGCCGACTTCTACTACGCCGCCAAGCTGATTCCCAAGCCGTTGAGAGTGTCGGAAATCACCGTGTGGACGCCAACGCCATGAGCCGTCAAATTCATCTCTCGGCCTTCCTGTTGAGCGGGCCGGTGGTGCACAGCCACGCCGTGTGGCGCCACCCCGAAACCGTCGGCAATTACCTGGACCCGCACTACTATTCACGGGTGGCCAAGGTGGTGGAGGAGGGGCTGTTCGACTTCCTGTTCTTCGCCGATCGCCTGGCCGTCGGCGACCAGATGGGCGGCTCCCGCGAGTTAGCTTTGCGCTACGGCGCCCAGGATGCAACGCGCCTGGACCCGCTGCCGATCCTCTCCTACCTGGTGGGGCAGACCAGCAAGCTGGGCCTGGGCGCCACCCGGTCCACCACCTATTACGAGCCGGCGCATATCGCCCGCGAATTCGCCACCCTCGACCACCTGTCCAAGGGCCGTGCGGCATGGAATATCGTGACCTCGATGAACGACAGCGAAGGGCGCCTGTTCGGCAAGGACAAGCACCTGGAGCACGACCTGCGCTACGACCGCGCCGATGAGTTTGTCGAAGTCGCACTAAAACTGTGGAACAGCTGGGGCCAGGGCGCGCTCAAGCTGGATCGCGCAAACGGCGTGCTCGCCGACCCGCAGCTGATCCGTTCGGTGCAGCACCAGGGCGAGTGGTTCAAGGTCGAAGGGCCGCTGAATATCCCGCGTACGCCGCAGGGCCGCCCGGTGTTGATCCAGGCCGGTTCGTCCGGGCGTGGGCGGCGCTTTGGTGCGCGCTGGGCCGAGGCGATTTTCACCATTCACCCGCACCTGGCGGCCATGCGCGCCTTCCGCGATGACGTGCGTGCCCAGGTGGTGCAGCAAGGTCGCGAGGCTGACAGCTGCAAAGTGCTCACGGCGGTGATGCCATTTATTGGCGGCAGTGAAGCCCAAGCCCGCGCCAAGCGCGATCAGCATAACGCGCTGGCACGGCCCGAGCTGGGGTTGGTAACGCTGGCCTCGCAGCTGAATGTGGACCTGTCGCCCTTCGCGCTGAGCGCGACCCTGGCTGAGGTTGCGCAGTCGCCGCTGATCCATCCGGCCGCCGCAGAAAAACTGCTGATGCAAGGCCCCGAAACCACCCTCGAACAGCTGGGCCGCATCTTCGCCAGCAGCGTGCGTGTGCCGCAACTGGTGGGCACCGGGGCACAGATCGCCGACCAACTGGCCGAGCTGTTCGAGCAGGGTGGTTGTGACGGTTTTGTGATTTCGCCGGGGTACTTGCCGGGGTCGTTCACTGAATTTGTCGAGAGCGTGATCCCGCACCTGCAGCGCAAGGGTTTATTTCGCAAGGCTTACGAAGGCACGACCCTGCGCGAACATTTGGGCCTGGCCGATCTCAACTAAGGCTTTCTTGATGAACTGGCTTTTTGTGGCGAGCGGTCTTGCTGTGATGCGCAGTCTTAATGTGGCGAGCGGGCTTGCCCGCGTTGGGCTGCGAAGCAGCCCCATCAAGACCACCGCATGCTCTCAGATAAAACCCGGTGACTGGTTTGAGGGCCGCTTCGCGCCCTAACGCGGGCAAGCCCGCTCGCCACACACAAAAGACCGGCTCGACACACGACCCGATACTTCAATTAAAAAGGGCTAGTTTGCAGGGTCACATTTGATCATTTAACCCGCCGCCTCCAGCCTGTCCCAGGGTTGTTCGGCGCAGACCGCGCCGGTGGAGGTGGTGGAGGTGGTGAAGTGGGGTCAGCCGTTGCCGGCGGTTACCGCGTGTGCGCCACCGTTGAGGGTGTGAGGCTGTGGGTGTCTCTCAATGCCAGGGTGCCCGGTGGCGAACCGAGTGCCCCGGCGCGGTCTGCCAGGTAGCGCGCCGGCGGCTGGCCCACCGCTTTGCGGAACATGGTGATAAAGCCGCTGGCGTTCTCATAGCCCAGGTCCAGTGCCACCGTCTGCACGCTATGCCCCTTGGCCAGGCGCTGCAAAGACAGGATCACATGCAACTGCCGCCGCCAGCGACCGAAACTCAACCCCAGCTCCTCCAGCAACAGCCGCGTCATGCTGCGTTCGCTCATGCCGATGCGCTGCGCCCATTGGCCCAACGTGGCCTTGTCAGCGGGTTCGGCCAGCAGGCTGTCGGCCAGGCGACGCAAGCGTGGGTCCTGAGGCATCGGCAAGTGCAGGGCCTCGATGGGCGCGGTGGCCAGCTCATCCAGCAGCGTATGGATCAAGCGGCCCTGGGCGCCGCCCTCGTCGTACAGCAGCGGGAAGCTCACCGCTTTGCTGATCAGCTCGTGCAGCAGACCCGACACCGCCAGGGTGCAGCACTGCGGGGGCAGGGCGCAGGCGGCGTCGGGGTCGATCAGCAGGCAATAAACCTGTGCTTCACCCGCCCCACGTGCAGCATGCGAGGTGCCCCCGGGAATCCATAGCGCGCATTGCGGTGGCACGATCCAGATACCCGCTTCGATTTCGCAGTGAATGACCCCGCGCAGGGTGTACATCAACTGGCCTTTGCGATGCGCGTGTTGTGCGTGTTCCCAGGTGTCCGAGTTGCTGGTGGCCCCCACGGCGACCACGGCCCGCGGGAACACGTCGGCATCCCTGGCCATCAGCGGGTCGTACAAATCCAGGCGGTGGTGTTTCATGGCGCGTTCGCATTTTGGCTGAATTGCGAAACAGTCTGGCTATTCTGTGCAATGCCGTCCAGTCGCTTGCTGCCTATAGTGAGAGTCACTCTCATTAAGGAGCTTTGCCATGCGACTCGACAGTACAACGTTCCCTGTGGTCAAAATCGTCTTCGATGCCCCAAACGAAGGCGGGCCGCAGGATGCCTTCCTGGTCTTCGAAGGCTTGTTGGCGAGGCAGCAAGCCTTTGTGCTGCTGCACGAAAAATCCGTGGACGAAAACAACCACGAACACTCCCATGAGGAGCGCAAGCAGGCGTCGATCTGGATGAAGAAAAACAAACAGGCGCTGCGCACCTACGTCAAAGGCATGATCCAGGTGGAGCCCAGCGCGGCTCAGCGCCTGGCGCTCAAGTCGTTTGCGGTGATGTTTGGCAAGGCGTGGGGCTATCCGCTGCTGGTGGTGGAATCCAAGGACCGGGCCTGGGCGCTGGCGCGGGATGTGCTGGATGAGCGGGTTTCGGATGTGGTGCATTTTTAAGCGGCACCACCTTGACCCTGTGGGAGCAGGCAAGCCAGCTCCCACAATTTGACCGAGGCGTGGCTCAATCCACACAAATCGCCCGGCCCAGTTGGCCTTTCTCCACCCTCGCCGAGCAGCCGAAGTGCCCGTTATCCACCTGGCACGCGCCGGTCACGGGGCCGTTGCCGGACTGGGTGGTGACACTGGTCTGGCACTCGCCTTCACACTGGCTCGAATCGGTGCACGCCTTGCCCGCATCCTTGTAGGGCGTGATGCATTTCCAGCGCTGTAACTTGCCGACCTGCTTCATTGTGCCGCCGCCCGCCAGGCAAGTGGACGCGGTGGAGTCCTGGGCAGGCGGGGTGGTGGTGCAAGCCGATACCAACAGCAAAGCGGCCAGGCCGATTATCAATTTCATGCAGAAATCCCTTATGGAGTAAGCGCAGCGGTGCAGTGTACGGGCTATTGGACTACTTTGATTGACGAGCGATCCCCACCCGGTACTTGCCCATGCACACGTTATGGAAGCGCTATATGGCCTTGCTGGAAAACGACCTGAGCACGCAGATCTTCGACAATGTGAAGAACCTGCTGGTGTGCGCGCTGCTGTTTGCGGCGGGGACTAACACGGTGCTGGGGCAACGTGAGCTGTTCATCGGTGTGTTCGCCTCAAACGTCGCGGGCTGGGGCCTGATCATCCTGTCGGCGGTGTTGATGCTGTTGAATGTCAGCGACGGCATTCGCCGGCTGGCCAAGTTGCGCTATCACCTGGCGTTGCAGCTGTTGTTGATCCTGATTTATCTGGTGATTGCCGAGCGCGTGGTGGAGATAGTGTGGGGCTTTCGGGCGCATTGAAGTATCCTCCGCGGCCCGCCTCCAACGATTCAAACACAGATGACAGGACAAGACATGCAGGCGCTTCTCGAGTCGATCCTCGACGAAGTTCGCCCACTGATCGGCCAAGGCAAAGTCGCCGACTATATTCCGGCACTGGCCGATGTACCCGCCAACCATCTCGGCATCGCGGTGTACGGCAACGACGGCTCGGCCTATTGCGCAGGCGACGCCGAGACGCTGTTCTCGGTGCAGAGCATCTCCAAGGTATTCAGCCTGGTGCAGGCCATTGATCACGGCGGCGAAACCATCTGGGAACGCCTGGGCCACGAGCCTTCGGGGCAACCTTTCAACTCCCTGGTGCAACTGGAGTTCGAACGCGGCCGCCCGCGCAACCCGTTTATCAACGCCGGCGCCCTGGTGATCTGCGACATCAACCAGTCGCGCTTTGCCGTGCCGATCCTGTCGATGCGCGACTTTGTGCGACGCCTGTCGGGCAACCCGCAGATCCTGGTCAACAGCGTGGTCGCCGACTCCGAGGCGCAACACGGTGCGCGCAACGCGGCCATGGCCTACCTGATGAAATCCTTCGGCAACTTCCACAACGACGTCGACGCGGTGCTGCACAGCTACTTCAACTACTGCGCGCTGCAAATGAGCTGCCTGGACCTGGCCCGAGCCTTCAGCTTCCTGGCCAACGAGGGCGTGAGTGCCCACAGCGGCGAACAGGTGTTGAGCGCGCGCCAGACCAAGCAAGTCAACTCGATCATGGCCACCAGCGGGCTGTATGACGAAGCGGGCAATTTTGCCTATCGCGTGGGCTTGCCGGGCAAGAGCGGGGTAGGCGGTGGGATCGTCGCGGTGGTGCCGGGGCAGTTCACGGTGTGCGTATGGTCACCGGAGTTGAACGCGGCGGGGAATTCGCTGGCGGGGATGAAGGCGTTGGAGTTGCTGAGTGAGCGGATTGGGTGGTCGGTGTTTTAACGGCGAGGGGGTTGGCGTAGACGCCTGAACCCCCTTGCTGATCAGGCTTTACGCGGCTTTACGAATAAATCGAACATCAGGAACAAGGCCCCCGCAGTAATCGCGATATCGGCAATATTGAACACGCCGGTATGCGTGGGGCCAACGTTCAACACCATGTAATCCACCACATGGCCGTCGCGAAAAACGCGGTCGATCAAATTGGCGATGCCGCCCAGGGCAATGGTGTACAGCGGCAAGACTTTACGCAGCGGTTGGCTCCAGTTGGAAAGCGACCACCCCATCGCCCAGGCAACCACGATGGCCACCCCGACGATAAAAATCAGCTGTTTGACCTGCGGTGGCAAAGCCGCGCCCAGGCTCAGGAAAGCGCCCGGGTTCAGGCTCAGTTCCAGCGCCAGGTTGATCGGGTTGGAGCCGATTTTGAAGCTGCTGGCTTGCAGTGAAACCAGGGCCAGCAGTTTGACGAGTTGGTCTACGGCAATAAAGGCGATGCCAGCGAGGAGGGCGAAGGTGCGGCCTCGTAGTAAGGGCGACGTGCTCAAGCGGTAACTTCCTGTTTCGGGCTTTCGATAGAGCGCCAGAAGATAGCTCAGGCGCTTTATCTCGTCCATCTCAGGCGGCCGGGTGGGCCACGTTCAGGGCTTTGTCTACCAGCAGTTGCACACCTTCGAGCATTCGGCAGATGCCCAGCGCGACATTGCGTTGAGAGCCGTCGATTTCAAACGCCAGGTGGGTGGCGATCTCGCTGATGGAGGCCAGGTCCTGGGAGGCGTTGACCAGCAGGGTTTCCGTGCCCAGGTCGGGGCGCACGGTGAAGAGTGTTTCGGGGGGATTGGGGGTGTCTTTGATCATGGTGTAACTCCAAGGGAAATGGAGCTGCCACTGTTCGCGGTCAAACGAATTAGGGTGGCAGCTATACGCGGGTTGACCGACCGGTCCCAAGGAGCCCGGCATACCCGAAGGTATCCCGCGTACAGCTGCCGCGACACGATACAGCAGACGTAAAAAAAACGCCTGATTCGATATGGCACAGATGTACTTGGGAGTCGGACGGTCAAATCCGTTCGCTGAATTGGCAGCGACGGCACAGAGGTTAGTCAGCCGCGTTCCGAGCCACAACCTGAAACAGTCGTGGGAAAACTCCGAGAGTCTTGGGCGAAGTGCTATCCCTGTGGGAGGGGGCTTGCTCCCGATTGCGGTGTGCCAGTTGAAAAACCTGTAACTGACCCACCGCAATCGGGAGCAAGCCCCCTCCCACATTTGGATCTTCATTGGTTTCGGGATATCTATTAGCCCAAACAAAAAATGCGCCCCTGAGGGCGCATTTTTTTGTTCGGTCAGCTATCGCCTATTCAGGCAATCGCGTCCCAGGCACGGTCGCCGTGCTCATCCTTGATTCGCGTCGGCAAACCCATCACGTCCAGCGCTTTGAGGAACGGCTCAGCCGGCAGTTCCTCGACGTTGGCCATGTGTTTCACATCCCACTCGCCACGCGCTACCAGCAGCGCAGCGGCCACTGGCGGCACGCCTGCGGTGTAAGAGATGCCCTGGCTGTCGGTCTCGGCAAAGGCTTCTTCATGGCACGCCACGTTGTAGATGAACATCTCGCGTGGCTGGCCGCCTTTGGTGCCTTTGACCAGGTCACCGATGCAGGTCTTGCCGGTGTAGCCCGGGGCGAGCGAAGACGGGTCGGGCAGTACGGCCTTGACCACTTTCAACGGCACCACTTCCAGACCTTCGGCGGTAGTGACCGGCTTTTCGGAGAGCAGGCCGAGGTTTTTCAGCACGGTGAACACGTTGATGTAGTGTTCGCCGAAGCTCATCCAGAAACGCACGTTGGGCACGTCGAGGTTTTTCGACAGCGAGTGCACTTCATCGTGGCCGGTAAGGTAGAGGTTCTGCGAACCGACTACCGGCAGGTCGTCGGTGCGTTTGACTTCGAACATGGTGTTGCTGGTCCACTGGCTGTTCTGCCAGCTCCACACCTGCCCGGTGAATTCGCGGAAGTTGATTTCCGGGTCGAAGTTGGTGGCAAAGTATTTGCCGTGGCTGCCGGCATTGACGTCGAGAATGTCGATCGAATCAATGCGGTCGAAATGCTGTTGCTGCGCCAGCGCGGCATACGCGTTGACGACACCCGGGTCGAAACCCACGCCAAGGATGGCGGTGATGTTCTTCTGCTTGCACTCTTGCAGGTGGTTCCACTCGTAGTTGCCGTACCACGGCGGGGTCTCGCAGACCTTGCCCGGCTCTTCGTGGATGGCGGTGTCGAGGTACGCAACGCCCGTGTCGATGCAGGCACGCAGTACCGACATGTTGAGGAACGCGGAACCCACGTTGATGACGATCTGCGATTCGGTCTCGCGGATCAGGGCCTTGGTCGCTTCCACGTCCAGGGCGTTCAGCGTGAAGGCTTGGATGTCGGCGGGAACCTTGAAGCTACCCTTGGCCTTGACGCTGTCGATGATGGCCTGGCATTTGGAGATGTTGCGCGACGCGATAGCAATACGACCGAGTTCGTCGTTGTGCTGCGCGCACTTGTGGGCCACCACCTTGGCGACACCTCCTGCACCAATGATAAGAACGTTCTTTTTCAATTGCTTTATCTCTCCTTTATCCGCCAGCTTACGAAAGGCTGGACAGGTAGTCGTCGTAACCAAATTCACGAACCACTTCGACTGTACCGTCGAGTTGTTTCACTACGATGGACGGCATTTTCAGGCCGTTGAACCAGTTTTTCTTGACCATGGTGTAGCCTGCGGTGTCGATAAACGACAGCCGATCGCCGATGGCCAGCGGACGATCAAATTGATACTCGCCGAAGATGTCCCCGGCCAGGCAGGATTTGCCGCACACCATCACGGTGTGTTCGCCGTCGCTCGGCGCCAGCTTGGCGTTGAGGCGGTAGATCAGCAGGTCCAGCAGGTGGGCTTCGATGGAGCTGTCTACCACGGCGAGGTTTTTGCCGTTGTAGAGGGTGTCGAGCACGGTCACTTCCAGCGAGGCGCTGTTGGTGATCGCAGCTTCGCCGGGTTCCAGATACACCTGCACGCCGTACTGCTCGGAGAACGCCTTCAGGCGGGCGCAGAAGGCGTCCACCGCATAGTCTTCACCGGTGAAGTGGATGCCGCCGCCGAGGCTGACCCACTCGACCTTGTGCAGCAGCGCGCCGAAGCGTTCTTCGATGGTGCCGAGCATTTTGTCGAACAGGCTGAAATCACCGTTCTCGCAGTTGTTGTGGAACATGAAGCCTGAGATCTGCTCGATCACGCCTTCGATCTTCACCGGGTCCCACTCGCCCAAACGGCTGAACGGGCGCGCCGGGTCAGCCAGCAGGTAGTCGGAGCTGCTTACCTGTGGGTTGACGCGCAGGCCGCGGGTCTTGCCTTCGCTGCGTTCGGCAAAACGCTGCAACTGGCTGATCGAGTTGAAGATGATCTTGTCGCAGTTATCCAGCATCTCTTCGATTTCATCGTCGGCCCAGGCCACGCTGTAGGCGTGTGCTTCGCCTTCGAACTTCTGGCGGCCGAGCTTCAACTCATACAGCGACGACGAGGTGGTGCCGTCCATGTATTGCTGCATCAGGTCAAACACCGACCACGTGGCGAAGCACTTGAGCGCCAGCAGGGCCTTGGCGCCGGACTGTTCGCGCACGTAAGCAATCTTCTGCATGTTGACCAGAAGCTTCTGTTTGTCGATGAGGTAGTACGGCGTTTTGATCATTTTTGAGAGCCTGCGGCGGTGCCTGCCAAAAAAGGACACGCATTGTGCCCGCACTTGGAACAGATCGAAAGGTTAGCGGGCGGATTTTGCGCGCCGGTTTTTCAAGCATACCCGCGGAGTATGACCATATATGGCTATACACCGATCTAATGTGGGAGGGGGCTTGCCCCCGATTGCGGTGTGTCAGCCAGCCTATTCTTTGTTGACCCACCGCTATCGGGGGCAAGCCCCGTCCCACATTCAGCACGGTGTGCAGCAGGGTTCACTGACATCAAACCGTCATCTGCGCAGCATGTTCCTGCCACATTTCCCCGTTACCGTCCTCGCCAATGAGAACGATCTCAAGCGAGTGACAATGACCGATTTGAAAGACGTTGCGCGGTTGGCCGGCGTATCCCGCGCCACCGCCGCCCGGACCTTTGCTTCCCCCGAACAGGTGCGCCAGGCCACCCGTGAACAGGTGTTCGCCGCCGCCCGTGAGTTGGGCTTTCGCCCCAACTTGCTCGGCCGCCAACTGCGCCTGCAAACCACCCAACTGATCGGCGTGGTGGTGCCCAACCTGGTCAACCCGGTGTTCGCCGAACAATTCCAGGCCATGGAGCGTGCGGCGCGCTTGCGTGGCTACAGCCTGGTGCTGGCGACCACCGACTACAGCAGCGAGCGCGAATGCATGGTGGTGGAAGAACTGCTGCGCCAGCGTGTCGATGGCCTGGTGCTGACGGTCACCGATGCCGAAAGCAACAGCGTGCTCAGCAGCCTGAACACTGAAAAAACCCCCTTTGTGCTGGCGTATCACCAGCCGAGCAATCCCAATTACAGCGCCGTGTCGGTCGACAACCGTGCGGGCATGGCGTTGGCCACGCGGTATCTGCTGCAAGCTGGGCACCGGGGCATCAGCATGGTCGCCGGCCCCGCGTTGCAGTCCGACCGTGCGCGCCTGCGCTACGCCGGTTATTGCGATGCAATGAAGGAATACGGCCTTAAAAGCCGCCCGGTGATCGAAATGCCGGCGCATACCCAGGCCGAATTCGCCGCCATCGAACCTTTCCTCCTGGGGCCCGAAGCGCCCACTGCGCTGGTGTGCTCCAACGACTTCCTGGCGATCAGCCTGATCGCCGAGCTGCGCCGCAATGCCTGGAACGTGCCACAGCAGCTATCGGTGATGGGCTTTGATGGCATCGCCCTCGGCACGCAGATGCACCCGACCCTGTGCAGCGTGGTGCAACCCATCACGCTGCTGGCCAGCACGGTGATTGACCAACTGCTGGCGCAGATCGCCGGCAACGATCCGATTTCCCATTGCCTGCCTTGCCATATCCGGCCGGGCGAAAGCACTCAACCCTTAGAGGAGACCCCTGATGCGCGCATTCAGTAAAACCCTGGCAGCCGTGCTGCTGTGCGGTATGGCCAGCCTGGCCCAGGCCGCCGACACCGCGATTTGCTACAACTGCCCGCCGGATTGGGCCGACTGGGGCACCCAGCTCAAGGCCATCGCTACCAGCACTGGGGTGCAAGTGCCGCTGGACAACAAGAACTCCGGCCAGTCCCTCGCGCAACTGGTGGCCGAAAAGGCCGCACCGGTGGCGGACGTGGTGTACTACGGCGTGACCTTCGGCCTGCAGGCGCAAAAGGCCGGTGTGGTCGAGGGCTACAAACCCAAGGGCTGGGACCAGATTCCCGCAGGTTTGAAAGACCCAGAAGGCCACTGGTTCGCGATCCACTCCGGCACCTTGGGCATCATGGTCAATGTCGACGCCCTCGGCGGCTTGCCCGTGCCGCAAAGCTGGGCTGACCTGCTCAAGCCTGAGTACAAAGGCATGGTCGGCTACCTAGACCCGTCCAGCGCGTTCGTTGGCTATGTGTCGGCGGTGGCGATCAACCGCGCCATGGGTGGCGACCTGGACAACTTTGCCCCGGCCATCGACTACTTCCAGAAACTCGCGAAAAACGCGCCGATCGTGCCCAAGCAAACCGCGTATGCGCGGGTGCTGTCGGGTGAATTGCCGATCCTGGTGGACTACGACTTCAACGCCTACCGCGCACGCTACAAAGACAACGCGAATGTGGCGTTCGTGATTCCGAAAGAAGGCAGCATCAGCGTGCCGTATGTGATGAGCCTGGTGGCCAACGCGCCGCACCGCGCCAATGGCGAGAAAGTCCTCGACTTCGTGCTTTCCGATGCAGGCCAGGCGCTGTGGGCCAAAGCTTACTTGCGCCCGGTACGCCCGATGAAAATGCCGGCCGAGGTCGCCGCGCAGTTCCTGCCCGACAGCGACTATGCGCGTGCCGGCGTGGTGGACTACGAAAAAATGGCCGCTGTGCAGGAAGCCTTCGCCGCCCGTTACCTGAACGAGGTCAAGTAAGTGGCAGCGTCATCCCGACAGGCCGCCTGGGCCCTGGCCCCCGCGTTTGCCGTGCTGCTCGCGTTCTGGTTGTTGCCGCTGGCGCACTTGATGGTGCTCGGCGCCGAGAGTCGCGACAGCAATGGCAGCGGTTATTGGCAGGTGCTCAGCAGCGCGCAGTACCTGGGCAGCCTGGCGCAAACCTGCGCGCTGGCGATTTTCGTGACGCTGGTGGCGCTGTTGATCGGCGGCATCAGCGGCGTGTTTCTCGCCCGCCAGCAGTTTTTCGGGCGCTCGGCCCTGGTGGCATTGCTGACTTTCCCCCTGGCGTTTCCCGGGGTGGTGGTGGGCTTCCTGGTGATCCTGTTAGCCGGGCGCCAGGGCCTGCTGGCCTCCCTGGGGCTGCAACTGACGGGTGAGCGCTGGATCTTTGCCTACTCGTTGGCCGGGTTGTTTGTGGGCTATCTGTACTTCTCGATACCGCGGGTAATCCTCACGGTGATGGCGGCGTGCGAGAGCCTCGACCGCAGCCTGGAAGAAGCCGCGCATTCGCTGGGGGCAGGGCACTGGCGCGTGGTGTGCGACGTGATCGTGCCGGGCCTGGCGCCGGCATTGGCGTCCTGCGGCGCGATCTGCTTCGCCACGTCGATGGGCGCCTTTGGCACCGCGTTCACCTTGGGCACACGCCTGAATGTGACCCCGGTGGCGATCTACAACGTGTTCACCAACTACGCCAACTTCGCCGTCGCCGCCGCGTTGTCGGTGGTGCTGGGCGCAGTGACGTGGGCGGTATTGCTGCTCACGCGGCGTCTGGTGAAAAACGCGGGGACGGTCCTGTGAAGCGCTCATCGCTGTTTGTGGTTCAACTGCTGTTCACCCTGCTGGTGTGCGCCTTTATGTTGGTGCCGGTGCTGATGTCATTGCTTGCCGGGCTTACGCGTAATTTCTTTGTGGGGCTGTCCAGCGGTTTGACCTTCGACTGGTTGATCCAGGTGTGGCAAGCCTATTCGCCGACCGTGTGGTTGTCGCTGCAACTGGCGGTGGCGTGCGCGGTATGCGTCTGTGTGATCGGCGTACCGGCGGCTTATGCCCTGGTGCGTATGAACAACCGCTTCAGCCGCGCCTTTGAAGAACTGATGGTGTTGCCGGTGGCGATGCCCGGCTTGGCCAGCGCCCTGGCGTTGCTGCTGACCTACGGCCAGTTCGGCACGTTCCGCAGCAGCTGGCTGTTTATCCTGGTCGGCCATGTGCTGTTCACCTTGCCATTCCTGGTGCGGCCGGTGATGGCGGTGATGCAGCGCCAGCAGTTGCCGGTGCTGGAAGAGGCCGCGGCGAGCTTGGGTGCCGGGCCGATCAAACGCTTTTTCAGCGTGGTGGTGCCCAACTGCCGGGCGGGGATTCTCGCGGGCGTGCTGATGGTGGTCACGCTGAGCCTGGGCGAGTTCAACCTGACCTGGATGCTGCACACGCCGATGACCAAAACCTTGCCGGTCGGCCTGGCCGACAGCTATGCCTCGGCGCGCCTGGAAATCGCCAGCGCCTACACCCTTATCTTTTTGCTGATGATCGTGCCGCTGCTCATTGCATTGCAGGCCATCAGCGCTCGTTTGTCCCGTGGAGAGCGTCGATGACCGCTATCACTATCCGCCTGCAAGGCTGTCGCAAGGCGTTCGCCGACGGCACTGTGGCCGTGCATGACTTGAACCTGACCGTCGAAGGCGGCGAAACCCTGGCGATTCTCGGCCCGTCCGGTTGCGGTAAAACCACCACGCTGCGGCTGATTGCCGGCCTGGAACGCCCGGATGTGGGCCAGGTGTTTTTCGGCGATCAGGACGTGACCCGCCTGCCCATCGAACGCCGCGATGTGGGCATGGTGTTCCAGAACTACGCGCTGTTCCCCAACCTGGATGTGGCCGGCAATATCGTCTACGGCCTGAAGATTCGCGGCGTGCCTGCGCCTGCGCGCAACAAGCGCTGCGACGAGCTGCTGGAGCTGGTGGGCTTGCAGCATCACGGCAAGCGCAGTATCCACGAATTGTCCGGTGGCCAGCGCCAGCGCGTGGCATTGGCCCGCGCCCTGGCGCCGCGACCGAAAGTGCTGTTGCTGGACGAACCGCTGGCTGCCCTGGATGCGCAACTGCGTGAGCGTTTGCGTAGCGAGCTGGACCAACTGCTGCGGGGCCTGGGGATTACCTCGGTGTTTGTCACCCATGACCAGGGCGAAGCCATGGCCCTGGGCGATCGCATCCTGGTGATGGAACACGGCCGCGTTGCGCAGCTGGCCAGCCCGCGTGAGATCTACCAGAAGCCGGCCAACGCCTTCGTCGCAGGCTTTGTCGGCAACCTCAATGCATTCACGGTGATCGAGCCCTCGGCGCATGGCCTGAAAGTCTGCGGCGGCGAATTGCCGTGGCATGAGGCCAACCTGCCCGCCACCGTTTACTGCCGCCCCGAGCACTTGCGGGTGATGGACGGGGAGGGGCACTTGCACGGCCATCTGCTGGCGCAGTTTTTCCAGGGCGCGCAAAGCCGTCTGCTGGTGGATGTGGGCGGCCCGCAGCCGCTGCTGGTCGACAGCAGCGACAACCAGCTCTACGCCGTCGGCACACCGATGGCCCTGGCCATCGCGCCGCACATGTTGTTCACCTTGAATGCTTGAGAGTCGACTTTTGAACCGTCCGTTTGTTGTTGCGCAGATCAGCGATCTGCACCTTAAAGCCGGCCAGCGCCTGACGTATGGGGTAGTGGATACCCTGGGCGCGCTGCGCCGTGCCATCGACCATCTGAACGCCAGCCACCCACGGCCCGATATCGTGGTGGTCAGCGGTGACCTGGTGGACTTCGGTCGCGCCGATGAATACGCCGTGCTGCAGCCTGAACTGGCGCGCCTGCGCATGCCGTGCTACCTGGTGCCCGGCAACCACGACGCGCGCGGGCCGATGCTCGATGCGTTCCGCGATCACGCGTATTTGCCGCTGTCGGCAGACGGGCCGTTGGACTGGGTGGTGGACGAACATCCGCTGCGCCTCATCGGCCTGGACTCGACCATCCCCGGCGGCCATGGCGGGCAGTTGCTGGACAGCCAGTTGCAGTGGCTGGACGCGCAACTGGCGCTGCGCCCCGAGGTGCCTACGCTGCTGATCCTGCATCACCCGCCGTTTATCAGCGGCATCGGCCATATGGACCGCGAACCGTTTATCAACGCCGCTGCGCTGGAACAGGTGGTGGCCCGCCACCCGCAAGTGGAGCGCCTGCTGTGCGGCCACCTGCACCGCCCGATGCAGCGGCGGTTCGGTGGCAGCCTCAGCTGTGTTTGCCCCGGCACCTCGCATCAGATTGTGCTCGACCTGCAAGACGCTGCGCCCGCGCATTTCAACCTGGAACCGGCGGGTTATCTGTTGCATCGCTGGGATGCGCAACACGGCTTGATCAGCCACAACGGCGTGTTTGGGGACTACCCGGGGCCGTATCCGTTTTATGACGCTCAAGGATTGATTGACTGAAGTTTCACGGAGGTCAACTAAGCAACTAGTCGTTAGTTAACGCAGCGGTCAACTCAGGTTTGGCCGCGTGCATCCTACTGTCCATTTTTTGCGCCCGGAACTTGGATTCCGTGCCGGAGTTCGTCCTGATGAAAGCCACTTTGAATGTATTAAGCGTATTGACCGGCAGCCTGGGCATTGCCCTGAGCCCCTTGGCCTCGGCGGATTTTCTGGCCGACAGCAAAGCCAACGTGAGCATGCGCAACTTCTACTTCAACAACGACAACCGTGACGGCACCGCCGCACCGTCGAAGACTGAAGAGTGGGGCCAGGCGTTTATCCTCAATTATCAATCGGGCTTTACCGACGGCACCGTGGGCTTCGGCCTGGACGCCGTCGGCATGCTCGGCGTGACCCTGGACAGCGGTGGCGGCCGCCACGTGGGCAGCTCGATGATCCCCAACGACGACGGCAAGGCCGCCGACAACTGGGCCCGTGGCGGTGCGACGGCCAAGGCGCGCTTTGCCAAGACTGAACTGCGCTACGGCTACCTGCGGCCGAACCTGCCGATTCTGGTGAGTAACGACGGGCGCCTGTTGCCGCAGTCCTTCGAAGGTGGGCAAGTCACCAGCAAGGACATCGACAACCTGACCCTGATCGGCGGCCAACTCCAGCACACCACCGGCCGTGGCTCCAGCGACCGCAGTGGCCTGGCGGCAGCGGGCGGCACCCAGGAAAGCAATAAATTCAATTACGCCGGTGCCGACTACCAAGTGACCAAGGACCTGATGGTCCAGTACTACTACGCCAATCTCGAAGACTATTACCAGCAACACTTTGCCGGCCTGATTCATGTATTGCCGTTGGGCGACTATGGCTCATTGAAGACTGACCTGCGCTACTTCAAGACCACCTCCGACGGCAAAAACAGCAGCGTCGCCGGTCGCGCCGAAGGCTACAAATTGGGCGGCTATACCAAGAACGGCAACGGTGAAATCGACAACAATACCTGGAGCGCCGCGTTCATCTACTCCCTGGGCCCGCACGCGATTACCGCGGGTTACCAGCAAGTGTCGGACGACAGTAACTTCGCGCAACTCAACCAGGGCGGCCTGGTGAACAAAGGGGAGGGCGGTGCCAGCCTGTACCTCTACACCGACCGCACCGTGCAGACCTTTATCCAGGCGGGCGAACGTACGGCCTTTGCCCAATACGCCTATGACTTCGCCTCGCTCGGCGTGCCTGGCCTGAAGGCGTCGGTGATGTACTTGAAGGGCGACCATATCCTCACCACCAGCGGCAACGATGCCAGTGAGTGGGAGCGGGACATTTCCCTGGATTACGTGGTGCAGAGCGGTACGTTCAAGAACGTCGGGTTCGGCTGGCGTAACGGCATGTCGCGCAGCGAAGTGGCGCGGGACCAGGAT
Source organism: Pseudomonas viridiflava (assembly GCF_900591205.1). Lineage (GTDB taxonomy): Bacteria > Pseudomonadota > Gammaproteobacteria > Pseudomonadales > Pseudomonadaceae > Aquipseudomonas. Next base: position 45,099 of record NZ_UUPU01000024.1, on the reverse strand, counting down.
CAGAATCGGGTGTTTGTGAGTTACTCGATTCCCTTGATGTAACAACCCCTGTGGCGAGGGCGCTCGCTCGCGTTGGGCTGCGTAGCAGACCTATAAAAGCGGGAGCGCTGCGCACTCCAACGCGAGCAAGCTCGCTCGCCACGATGGCGGGCTTTCGGGAGGGGGGGTGTGACCACCATCACTCCTGTGGCGAGGGAGCTTGCTCCCGTTGGGCTGCGTAGCAGACCCAGAAAAGCGGGAGCGCTGCGCACTCCAACGCGAGCAAGCTCGCTCGCCACGATGGCGGGGCTTTCGGGAGGGGGTGTGGCCACCATCACTCCTGTGGCGAGGGAGCTTGCTCGCGTTGGGCTGCGTAGCAGACCTATAAAAGCGGGAGCGCTGCGCACTCCAACGCGAGCAAGCTCGCTCGCCACAGCAAGCTCGCTCTCTACAACAGGTTCGCTCGGCATAATGAGCTTTTTCGGCGGCGCTCAGGCTACTCGGTTTCGGCCTGCGCCCTTGGCTTCATACATGCGCATATCGGCACGCTTGAGCAACGCCAGTGAGTCCCGATCCGAAGGCTCGGCCACGCTTACGCCGATACTCACCGTCAAGCGGCCCACCGTTGGGAACTGTGCAGCCTCCACGGCTGCACGGATTTTTTCGGCGACCACGTCGGGGCTGTCGGGTTCTTCGACTTCGGGCAGCAGCACAGCAAACTCTTCACCGCCGTAGCGTGCGACAAAATCGGTGGCGCGGGTGGTGCTTTCAATCAACGCCGCCAGTTGGCACAGCACGTCGTCGCCGATCGCGTGGCCATAGGTGTCGTTGACCCGTTTGAAGTAGTCTGCGTCGATCAGCAGCAGGGCAAAGGTGCGGCCGGTGCGTTGGAACAACAGGCTTTTTTCGGCAAGTTTTTCATCGAAACGACGCCGGTTGTAGACGCCGGTCAGGGCGTCATGGGTGGCCAGTTTCAGCAGGTCGGCGTTGGCCCGGGTGAGGTCGGCGGTGCGTTGGGCAACGGTGGCTTCCAGGGAGGCGTTGGCCTCTTGCAGTTCGCGTTCCTTGGCGAGCAATGAGTGAGTCATGCCGGTGAGCGAGCGTCCCAGTTGGGCTATCTCCAACACGCGGTGCTCCTGGGGGAAAACGGCGCCGGGTTGATGGTCCTGTACCTGCTTGGCGGATTTGGCCAAACGTTCGATAGGCCGGCTTAGCGTCGAGGCCAGGTAGTAGGCGACGAGCCCGAACACGACGGCGGCGATGACGCCCAGCAGCAACAGCTTGTACAGCAGCACGCGTGCCGGTTGCAGCGCGACCTCCAAGGGTTGGCGCACCATGATGTACCAGGAAACCTTGGCATTCGACGGGCTGGGCACCGCTACCGATGCGGTCACGTAGCCGTTGCCGGTGGACCACCCCGCAAGCTTGCCCAGGTTGGCTGGCGGCATCTGCTCTCCCGCCAGGGCCTCGGGGTAGAGCACTTTGCCGTCGAAGTCGACGATCAGCGCCTCCAGGTCCGGCAAGGCGTCCTTTTGCATCACCGCGGAATCGACGATCTGCGTCACCCAACGCCAATGCGCGTGGGCCCCCAGCACGCCGATGGTTTCACCTTGAGCGTTACGAATCGGCGCAGAGAAGTCGATAAAGCGCAACGGCTCGCCATTGGCCGCCCTCGGCAGCAGCTTGGCCAGCAGCACGGCTTCATGGGGGTCGCCGGTGTACTCGCCGCGCATGCCCGCCTGAAACCAAGGGCGCTGCTGCACCGACTGATTGACCAGCAGCCCGTAGACCGCCTGCCGCACTTGACCACTGGCGTCGGCCACCCCCATCCACGCGTACTCGGCGCGCGATTGTGTGCGCAATTCCATCAGGGTCAGGATATCCGGTGCGTCCAGGTTGCCCTGGCGAAACAACGGCGCCTTGCTCAGCAACGACACTTCCAACTGGCGTTCGCGCAGTTGCACGGCCAACAGCGCCGCCGTGGAGCGGGCGGTGCTCAACAGCGTGTTGCCGCTGGTCTGTTTCATCTGCTCAGTGGCGATATGGCCCACATAGAAGCCGACGCTCAACAGTGTGAGCAAGGACAAACCGGCAAACCAGAGGGTCAGGTGACTGCGCAGGCTGGCTTTGATCATGAGGGCTCATTTGGAAGTTTGGTTTTGAGCATAGTACGCGTAATGGATATGCGGCGATCAACCACAAACGTTCAAGATTCCCCGCCAACCGCCTCAGTAGACTCGCATCACTTCCATTACTGCAGGTTCCCCATGGACATCTTCCTCTACGCCTTCAGCGTCATGTACAGCCCGGGGCCCGTCAATTTGATGGGTTTGAACGCCGGGCTCACCGGCAAATTCCGCCGTTCCAGTGGGTTCTATATCGGCGTGGGGTGCGCGATGCTGCTGATGTTCGTGGTGTTTGGCTACACCGGGCAAGCCATCATTTCCCAGGCGGCGTTGCCGTATATCTCGCTGATCGGCGGCGTGTACACGCTGTACCTCGCGTACCAAGTGTTCAGCGCCCGCACCGAGGTTGAAGAGTCGGGCGTACCGTCCAAAACCCTCACGTTCTGGAACGGTCTGGTGATCCAGTTACTTAACCCTAAAGGCATCGTGGCGGTGTTGCCGATCACCAGTGTGATGTTGCCGGCGGCGCATATCACCGGGGCCTCGATCTTTGGCGTTTCAGCCTTGCTGGGGCTGGGCGCCGTGGGCGCGCCATGGGTCTACGCCTTGCTCGGCGCGTTGCTGGGGCGGCGGATCAGCGGGGCGGCGGCGTTTACCTGGTTTAACCGCTGCATGGGCCTGGCGCTGGCGGGTTGCGCGTATTTCATGTTTCACGCGTTCTATTTGCATCTGCTCTCAACATGAATGGATCTTGTGATCATCTGGAATAAAATGAGTTTGTCTCATTATCAGTGTCTGTCGACAATGGCTGCCATAAATACCTACAGTGGAGTTGTTAGTCATGGCAGTCGCTCATTCCCTTGGATTTCCGCGCATTGGACGCGATCGTGAACTGAAAAAAGCGCAGGAAGCGTTCTGGAAGGGTGAGCTCGATGAAGCCGGCCTGCGTGCCGTTGGCCGTGACTTGCGCAAGGCCCACTGGGACCTGCAGAAACAGGCCGGCATCGAGTTGTTGCCTGCCGGTGATTTCGCCTGGTACGACCAGGTGTTGACCCACTCGTTGATGTTCGGCGTGATCCCGCAGCGTTTCCGCCCCGCCGATGGCAAAGCCACCCTGCAAACCCTGTTCGGCATGGCGCGTGGCGTCAGCGACAGCTGCTGCGGCGGCGCCCACGCCCAGGAAATGACTAAGTGGTTCGATACCAACTACCACTACCTGGTGCCTGAATTCAGCGCCGACCAGCAGTTCCATCTGGGTTGGGACCAACTGTTCGAAGAAGTGAAGGAAGCCCGCGACCTGGGTCACAACGTCAAGCCAGTGGTGATCGGCCCGCTGACCTACCTGTGGCTGGGCAAGGCCAAGGGCGGCGACTTCGACAAGCTCGACCTGCTTGACCGCCTGCTGCCGCTGTACGGCCAGATCTTCCAGCGCCTGGCTGAGCTGGGCGTGGAGTGGGTGCAGATCGACGAGCCGATCCTGGTGCTCGACCTGCCGCAGGCATGGAAAAACGCGTTTGAGCGAGCCTACAACCTGATCCAGCGTGACCCGCTGAAAAAGCTGGTGGCCACCTACTTCGGCGGCCTGGAAGAGAACCTCGGCCTGGCGGCGAACCTGCCGGTGGACGGCCTGCATATCGACCTGGTGCGAGCACCGGACCAGTACCCGACGATCCTCGACCGCCTGCCGGCGTACAAGGTGCTGTCTCTGGGTGTGGTCAACGGCCGTAATGTCTGGCGTTGCGACCTGGAGAAAGCCCTGGCGACCTTGCAACACGCCCATGAAAAACTCGGTGATCGCCTGTGGGTAGCGCCGTCCTGCTCGCTGCTGCACAGCCCGGTTGACCTGGGCCGCGAAGACACGCTGGATGCCGAGCTGAAAAGCTGGCTGGCGTTTGCCGTGCAAAAATGCTCGGAAGTCTCTGTGCTGGCCCAGGCCGTCAACGCGCCGCAAGCGCCCAACGTGCTCGCCGCGCTGGCTGAAAGCCGCGCCGTACAAGCTGCCCGCGCTGCTTCGCCGCGTATTCACAAGCCGGCGGTCCAAGCGCGTGTGGCGGCTATCACGGCCAAGGACAGCCAGCGTCAGTCACTGTTTGCCCAGCGTATCGAGAAGCAGCGCGCCGGCCTGAACCTGCCCTTGTTCCCGACCACCACCATCGGCTCGTTCCCGCAAACCGCGTCGATCCGCTTGGCGCGCCAGTCGTACAAAGCCGGCAAGCTGAGCGAGGCCGAATACGTCGAAGCGATGCACAGCGAGATCAAACACGCCGTCGAGGTGCAGGAAAACCTCGGGCTGGACGTATTGGTACACGGGGAAGCCGAGCGTAACGACATGGTCGAATACTTCGCCGAGCAACTGGACGGTTATGTGTTCACCCGCTTCGGCTGGGTGCAGAGCTATGGTTCGCGCTGCGTGAAACCGGCGGTGATCTTCGGCGACCTGAGCCGCCCCAAAGCCATGACCGTGGAGTGGATCCGCTATGCCCAAGGTCTCACCGGCAAGGTAATGAAGGGCATGCTGACCGGCCCGGTGACCATGCTGATGTGGTCCTTCCCCCGCGAAGATGTGAGCCGCGAAGTGCAGGCGCGTCAATTGGCCCTGGCGATTCGCGATGAAGTGGTGGACCTCGAAGCCGCCGGCATCAAGATCGTACAGATCGACGAAGCTGCCTTCCGCGAAGGCTTGCCGTTGCGCCAGGCGCAGTGGCAGCACTACCTGGACTGGGCGACCGAAGTGTTCCGCCTGTGCGCCTCCGGCGTGCGTGACGAAACCCAGATCCACACCCATATGTGCTACAGCGAGTTCAACGATGTGATCGAGTCCATCGCGGCGATGGATGCCGACGTGATCACCATCGAGACCTCGCGCTCGGACATGGAGCTGCTGGACGCATTCGAAGCCTTCGCCTACCCGAACGAAATCGGCCCGGGTGTCTACGACATCCACTCGCCACGTGTACCGGATGCGTCGGAGATGGCCAACCTGCTGCGCAAGGCGGCCAAGCGGATCCCGGCTGAGCGCCTGTGGGTGAACCCGGACTGTGGTTTGAAAACCCGTGGCTGGCCGGAGACGGAAGCGGCGCTGATCCATATGGTGACGGCAGCCCGTCAACTGCGGACCGAGTTGGCTTAAACGCGGTAAAAATGTGGGAGCGGGCTTGCTCGCGAATGCGGTCTATCAGCCGGCAAATCCGTCGGCTGACACTCAGTCTTCGCGAGCAAGCCCGCTCCCACATTTGGCCTGTGTTGGGTTAGAGATATTTGAGCCAGGCCAGGTCGCGGCGCCGGGCCTTGAGCCCGGCGAACCAGCGCACCGGCGGGTACAGGGCCAGGGGCAGTACCAGCGCAACCAGCCACACAGCGCCGATACTGTCGAAGCCAAAGTAGTTGCCGTGGTTCAGGCCAAACAGCGCGACACACACGACATACAGCACTTTGAGCACATACAGGTGCACCAGATAAAAGAACATCGGCGCGGCGCCGAACACGGCCAGCACGCCGATCCAGCGTTGTTGCCCGACGCGTTCAAACGCCAACAGCAACAGCAAGCCGATGCCCAGGGTCAACGCCAGAAACAGCAGCGAAGGCGGGTACTTGGTGATGTTGAAGACGCTCATCAGCGTTTGCACCGAGCTGTCATACAGCTGCCAAGGCTTCTCGCCATACCCATTGACCAGCCGCAGCCCCACGAACCCCACCAATGCCCCGACACCTGCCAGCAACAGATACCGCTGGCGCACGGCGGGCAGCGTGGCGCTGGCAAACCACGGGCCGAGGCTGTAGCCCAAGGCAATCACGCCAATCCACGGCAGCACCGGGTAGGTGGTGCGCAGGCGCAGGGTGTCATTCACGTCGATCCAGCTGCGTTCATGCAGGATCGCCCACAGGTTTTGCAGCGCGGAACCGGGCGCAAAGTGCACACCGTCCAGCAGGTTGTGCCCGCCGATGATCACCAGCGCCAGCACCACCAGCAGCGGGCGCGGCAGCCACACCAGGGCGGCGAGGGCGAGCATGCTCACACCAATTGCCCAGATCACTTGCAGGTAGATCACGCTGGGCGGCAGTTGGAAGGTCCACGCGAAGTTGACCAGGGTGAATTCCAGCACCACCAGAAACAGCCCGCGCTTGAACAGGAACGCCGATACGTCGCCGCGGCCCTGATATTTCTGGCCGTACAAGAACGCGGATAACCCAGTCAGCAACACAAACACCGGTGCGCACAGGTGGGCCAGGGTGCGGCTGACAAACAGCGCGGGTTCGGTGCTGTCGAGGTTCATCGGGTCGCTGACCTGGCGGTGCAGCAGGAAGGTTTCGCGCACGTGGTCCAGCAGCATGAACAGGATCACCAAGCCGCGCAGGGCGTCGATGGAAAGCAGGCGTTGGCGCAGGGGAACAGCGTCGGTCATGGGTGAAGGTCCCAGGGCAGGGCGGAAAGGGGGCGTTATCCTATAACATTAATTAACGCGTTGCCGCGATTCGTTGTGCCGATTAGAATGCGATCAATTCTTAATTACTCCTTGGCCCCGGCGCCGGTGATCTGCATGTCGTCCCCACTCCATCTGCCTATCCAGGACCTGTACTGCGAGCACCACCGGTGGTTGTACCGTTGGCTTGACCGCAAGCTGGGCAATGCCAGCGACGCGGCCGACCTGGCCCACGACACCTTTATGCGCCTGCTCATCCGCCAGCCCGGCGCCGGTTTCGGCAGTGAGCCACGCGCCTTGCTGACGCATATCGCCAAGGGTTTGATGATCGACAGCTGGCGCCGCCAGGAAGTCGAGCGCGCCTACCTGGAAACCATCGCCCACTTGCCCGAGCAGGAAGTGCCGTCGCCGGAAACCCGCTGGTTGATCCTTGAGGCGCTCTACCGCATCGAAGCCATGCTGCGCGATCTGCCGGAGAAAACCCGCCAGGCGTTCCTGATGTCGCAGATTGACGGGCTGACCTATCAGCAGATCGCCGATGAACTGAAGGTGTCGCTGGTGTCGGTCAAACGTTATATGCGCGAGGCGTTCCTCGCCTGCCTGAGCGTGGTATGACCCCCTCGATTGACCCGCTGATCCTGGGCGAAGCCGCCGACTGGATGGTGCAGTTGCAATCCGGCAGCGCCACCGACGAAGACCGCCGCGCCATCGCCCAATGGCAAGGCCGCAGCGCCCAGCACGCCCAAGCCTGGCAGCGCGCCGAGGCGATCCTCGGTGATTTCAACTGCGTGCCGGGGGCCATCGCCGGCGACACGCTCAAGCGCATCGGCCGTAAACAATCCCTCGGCCGCCGCCAGGCCCTCGGGCTGTTGCTGTTGGCGGCGCCGGCGACCTGGCTGGCCTGGCAGCACAAACCCTGGCAAGCCTGGACCGCCGACCAGCACACCGCCATCGGCGAGCAGCGCAACCTCACTTTGCCCGACGGCACGCGCCTGCTGATCAACACGGCCAGCTCGTTGAACATCGCTTTCAACGACCAGGTGCGGCGCATCGAACTGTTGCAGGGCGAGGTGATGATCACTACCGCCAAAGACCCCGCGCCCAGCCATCGCCCGTTTATCGTGCAGACCCGCCACGGCACCGCCCGTGCGCTGGGTACGCATTTCAGTGTGCGGGTAGGCGAGCAGAGCAGCCGCGTGGCGGTGATCGAGGGCGCGGTGCAAATGCTGCCGGCGCATGCCGCCCACGGCGTGATTCTCAAGGCCGGCGAGCAGAGCGCGTTCGGTAGCGACAGCGTGGCGGCGGTGGCGGCGCTGGAGCAGAGCGCGCTGACTTGGGAAAACGGCATGTTGCTGGCCCAGCAGATGCGCCTGGCGGATTTGCTCGACGAACTGGGCCGCTACCGGCGTGGCGTGTTGCGCTGCCATGCCAGTGTGGCCGGGTTGAGCGTGTCCGGCGCGTTCCCGTTGCGCGATACCGATGCCAGCCTGCGCCTGTTGCAGGACACTCTGGCGGTGAAAGTCAGCAGCCTGACCGGCTATTGGGTCACCGTTGAGCCGCGCTGAGATTATTTTTGACCTTCGCTGATACCTTTTTCGTTGTCGCCCGGTGTAGGGGAGAACCCTCAACTTTGCCCCGCGCCGACAGGAATGCCCATGACCTTCACCTCGCACCCCATCCGCCCTTTGAAGGCATTGAGCCTGGCTGTCGCGCTGGCGGCCATCGCACCGCTGCATAGCGCCATAGCTGCCGAGGCGGCGAGCAGTGCAGCGCGCAGCTATGCCATCGCGCCAGGGCCATTGGGCAATGTGCTGGCGCAGTTTGCGGCGGTGTCCGGCGTGCCGTTGTCGTTTGATTCCAAGCTGCTCAATGACCAGCAGAGTGCCGGTTTGCAGGGCAGCTACACCGCGCAGTCGGGGTTTGTGCAACTGCTGCAAGGCAGCGGTTATACCCTGCAAAGCACCGGTGCTAACGGCTATACCGTGGTGCCCCAGGCCAATGGCGATGCGGTTGAACTGGGCGCCACCACCATCAGCGGTGAGGGCGGGGCGCAGGCGGACACCTACGGCGGCGGCCAGGTGGCACGCTCGGCGCGGCTTGGGGTGCTGGGTAACCGTTCGATCAATGACGTGCCGTTCAGCGTGGTCAGCTATACCGCCAAAACCATCGCCGACCAGCAGGCGCGTACCGTGGGGGATGTACTGCTGAACGACGCGTCGGTGCGCCAGTCTTCGGGGTTCGGTAACTTTTCCCAGGTGTTCACCATTCGCGGCCTGCCGCTGAACACCGATGATATTGCCTTCAACGGCCTGTACGGCGTGCTGCCCCGGCAGATCATCACCACCGAGGCGCTGGAGCGGGTCGAGCTGTTCAAGGGGCCCAACGCGTTCGTCAATGGCGTTTCGCCGGCCGGCAGCGGCATTGGCGGCAGCGTCAACCTGGTGCCCAAGCGCGCCGAAGACCTCGCCACCCGCAGCGTGACGCTCGACACCACCACCGATGGCCAGGCCGGCGGGCATATCGACCTGGGCCAGCGTTTTGGCGAAGACAACCGCTTCGGCGCACGGGTCAACCTGGCCCGGCATGGTGGCGACACGGCCATCGAGGATGAATTCAAAAGCTCGCAACTGGTGGCCATCGCCCTGGATTACCGTGGCGACCGGCTGCGCGTGTCCACCGACTTCGGCTACCAGAAAGAGCGCATCAACAATGGCCGTTCCGTGGTCTATCCCACCGGCACCCAGGTGCCGAAGGCGCCATCGGCCAAGGATAACTATGCCCAGGACTGGAGCTGGTCGGAGCTGGAAGACACCTACGGCATGTTCAATGCCGAATACGACCTGAATGAAAACTGGACGGCCTATGTGGGCGGCGGCGCCAAGCACACGCGGGAGAATGGCCAGTATTCGTCGCTGTATGTCGGCAACAACGGCGCCGGGCAGGTGGGCTTTTTGTACTCGCCCCATGATGAGGACAACAAAAGCGCGATGGGCGGCTTGAACGGGCATTTCAGCACGGGCCCGGTGACCCATCAGATGAACGTTGGTGTGTCGGGGATCTGGGGCGAGCAGCGTTCGGCATTCGAGGCGATCCTGCGGGCCAACCGCCAGCCGGGCAACCTGTACAACCCGACGCAGATAGCGCGCCCGAGCGTGACCTACTTCGGCAGCGATATTCATGACCCGCGCATCGTCGGCAAGAACCGCATCAAGAGCGTAGCGGCGTCCGACACCCTCGGCTTTGTCGATGATCGGGTGTTGCTGACCGTGGGCGTGCGCCGCCAGACCATTGAAGTGGATGCGTGGAATACCACCACCGGCGTGCGCAATGCCAACTATGACGAGTCGATCACCACCCCGGTTTACGGGCTGGTGATCAAGCCGTGGGAGCACGTGTCGTTCTACGCCAACCGGATCGAAGGGCTGGCCCAGGGGCCGACGTCGCCCTCGACCGGGGTCACCAACCCCAACGTCACCTTTGCGCCCAACCGCAGCAAACAGACGGAAGCCGGGGTCAAGCTTGATTGGGACAGCTTCGGCGCCACGCTTGGCGTTTACCGTATCGAGCAGCCCAACAGCGCCACCAACCGCAACGCGGATGGTACGAACACCTTCAGTGTGGACGGCGAGCAAATCAACAAGGGCGTGGAGCTGAACGTCTTCGGCGAACCGCTTGACGGTCTGCGGCTGCTGGCCGGTGCCACCTGGATGCACACCGAGTTGCAGAGCACCTCCAATGGCCTCACCGACGGCAACCGTGCCGCCGGCGTGCCGCGCTTTCAGTACAACCTGGGGGCCGATTGGGACATCCCGGGGATCCAGGGCGCCGCCGTCAATGCACGGTTGCTGCGCACCGGTGGCGAGTACGTCGACGCTGGCAACAGCCTGAGCATCCCGGCCTGGACCCGCGTCGACCTCGGCGCCCGCTACGGCTTCAAAGCCGATGACAAGTACATCACCCTGCGCGCGAATGTCGAGAACGTGGCGAACAAGGCGTACTGGGCCTCGGCTTCGACCGCCAACAACTACCTGACCCAGGGCGAGCCGCGTACGGTCAAGCTGTCGGCGACGGTGGACTTCTGAAACGCTCCACACTCTGAATGTGCGAGGGGGCTTGCTCCCGATGGCTGTGGGTCAGTTGATGTATAGGTGACTGGCACTGCGCTATCGGGAGCAAGCTCCCTCCCACATTGATCTGTGCCAGTCGCTGGGTTCTGATACCGTCAGTGAAATCGCTATCGGAGCCCTTGTCATGAGCACCCCGCAAGCCGTCATCGACTTTTGGAAACACGCCGGCCCCAAGCGCTGGTTCGCCAAGGACGATGCCTTCGACGCAACGTTGCGCGACACCTTTCACACCGCCCACCTGCAAGCGGCGCGGCGTGAGCTGGAGCACTGGCTGGATTCAGCGGACGGCGCCCTGGCGTTGCTGATCCTGCTCGACCAATACCCGCGTAACGCCTTTCGCGGCACGGCGCATATGTTCGCCACCGACCCGCTGGCGCGCCTGTATGCCCGGCGCATGGTGGAGGCGGGGCTCGACCAGCAGATCGAGCCGCCATTGCGCGCCTTCTGTTATCTGCCGTTCGAGCATTCCGAAGACCCCGGCGACCAGCAACGCTCGCTGGCACTCAACGCGCAGTTGGACGCCAGCACCCATCACTGGGCCAAGGAGCACGCCCGTATCATCGAGCAGTTCGGACGCTTTCCTCATCGCAATGCGGTATTGGCCAGGGCAACCACCGACGCCGAGCGTGCGTTTCTGCAAGAGGGCGGGTTTGCCGGATAACGCCTTGGCACTACTGCGCGTGCGGGTCGATTTCCAGGCGTTTGCGTGCGTAGGGGCAGCCGTTGGTTGCCAGGGCTTGCTTGAAGTATTCATTGCGCACCGCCGGGGCGGTTCGGCGATTGGTGCGGGTGGCGAGCACTTTATAGAGTTCGGCGAGGTAGTCGTTTTCGCTGCCTGATTGCAACTCGACCCCCGTGGGCGGCGCGCCGCAGGTCAACCACACGGCAGGCTGTGGGTAGTAGCGTGCAAACTCGTCCATTTTGCTCAGGGCGTTTTGCAGCGCCGGTATGTACTTGGGGCTCAGCACGTAGTCCAGGCAGGTGTTGTCCACATACAGCGCTGCAGGCGCAAAGCCATGCTCCAGGCTAGAGATTGCCAATTGGCACATCACCTGTTCCTGGCCGGGAACCAGATAGACCTGATAAAGCAGCATCAGGCGATACTCGGCCACGGGGTGCCCGGCCTGCGCCGATTCGTCCAAAAAATGTTGGATGCGCGCCAGGTTGGCTTTCTTCGCCTCCATATCGGCCGGGGTTTTCTTGGCCAGCAGCGCGCGCATCAGGTCTGCGTATTCGACGTCGCTTTGCTTCAAGAGCGTGGCGGCTTGCTGATACTGCGCCTCACCCGGCAGAGCAGGGAGGTCGCTGGCAAGTGCCATGTACGGAACACTGAAGAACCATAGAAATACGGCGAAGGGCAAGCGCAAGACGAAGATCCTTTTCAACGCTACGCAGGTGCGCGCAGGGCTGGCGAGTTTACCTTGGCAGGCTTTCCTCTCACAATTGCGCACCGCTATTCCCGCGAGGAATGCCCCTATAAAAACAGCGCATTGTCATTCCGGCCGCACATCTCGTAGCGTGGGCTTTCACCCAAGGAGCCTTGCCATGCACCAGCCCCCGTTGCGCCTTTATGTTGATTCGGTTTACACCAGCCCATACGCGATGTCGGTGTTTGTCACCCTGCTGGAAAAGGGCCTGGCCTTCGACACGCTCACCCTGGACCTGGAGGCCGCGCAACAGCATGCGCAGGATTTCGTCCAACTGTCCCTGACCCAGCGTGTCCCCACCTTGGTCGACGGCGACTTTGCGCTGTCCGAATCCTCGGCAATCACCGAGTACCTGGAACAGGTCTACCCCGAGACACCGGTGTACCCGGCCGACCCGAAGCTGCGGGCGAGGGCGCGGCAAGTGCAGGCGTGGTTGCGCAGTGACCTGCTGCCGATCCGCCAGGAGCGTTCGACGTTGGTGGTGTTCTACGGGCAGAAAATGCCGGCGTTGTCGGCTGCGGCCGAGGCGGCGGCGAGCAAGTTGATCAGTGCGGCGCAGGCGCTGCTGGCAGGTAACCCTGAGCACCTGTTCGGCGCGTGGTCGATTGCCGATGTGGACCTGGCGCTGATGCTCAATCGCCTGATCCTCAATGGCGACCCCGTACCCGCCGAACTGGTGGAATACGCGCAGCGCCAGTGGGCCCGGCCGTCCGTTCAGGCGTGGGTCAACCTGCAACGCCCAGCGCTGTAACCCCTCCGCTCATCATCCGCATAGGGTGGCGCGCTTGACACGCGCCACCTTGCGGGCAAATACTCTCGCCATATTCATATATATGACTAAATAACAAAGTGAATGTGGCCCATGAATACGCTCTCCAGTGATGCCCGCCTGCCGCTTTATCAACGCCTGCGCGACCATCTGGTCGAACAGATCGCCAACAATCGCTGGCGTCCCGGCGAAGCCATTCCCACCGAAGCGGTGTTGTCCGCCGAATACGAGCTGTCTACCGGCACGGTGCGCAAGGCCGTGGATGCGCTGGTGAGCGAAGGCATTCTGGAGCGCCAGCAGGGGCGTGGCACGTTCGTGCGTCGCCCGCAATTTCAGTCCTCGCTGTTTCGATTTTTCCGCTTTCAAGGTCCTTCGGGCGAGCGCCTGGTGCCGCAGAGCCGCATCCTCACGGTCGAATCCGTGGCGGCGCCCTCGGCGGTCAGCGAAGCGTTGGGGCTTGCGCCCGAGGCTCAGGTGATTCGCATCGTGCGTACGCGTCTGCTCGAGGTGCAGCCACTGTTGGCTGAAGAAATCTGGCTGCCACGCACGCGCTTCCAGGCGTTGCTCGACATCGACTTGTCGGCGCAGGGCCCGTTGCTCTACCCGGTGTATGAGCGTGTCTGCGGCCAGGTCGTGGCCTCGGCCGAGGAAACCCTCACCGCCGAATCGGTCAACGAGGTGTATGCGCGCCTGTTGCAGGTGCCGGTCAATAGCCCGGTGGTGGTGATCGAACGCCTGGCGCGCGATTACGCCGGGCAACCCTTGGAGTGGCGACGCTCGCGTGGGCATGCCGAGCACTTCCGCTACCGCGTGGATATCCGCTAAGCCCTGTTCGCAGCACCAGCAACAGTTTGCCAACACTGGCCCTGCAGCGGCGCAGTTCGCTCTCGGCTGCCTTGCGTTTGACCTATAAGGATAAGAATCATGTTCAGCTGGTATCGCCAAGTCACTCCTCGGGAGCGCAAAACGTTTTGGGCCTGCTTCGGCGGGTGGTCCCTCGACGCACTGGAAGTGCAGATGTTCGGCCTGGCGATTCCGGCACTGATCGCCGCGTTCGCCTTGAGCAAGGGCGACGCCGGGTTGATCAGCGGTGTCACGCTGGTCACTTCGGCCATCGGCGGTTGGGTCGGCGGCACCTTGTCCGACCGCTATGGCCGGGTGCGCACCTTGCAGTGGATGATCCTGTGGTTTTCGTTCTTCACCTTTTTGTCGGCCTTTGTCACCGGCTTCCACCAGCTGTTGATCGTCAAGGCGTTGCAGGGCTTTGGCATCGGCGGTGAATGGGCGGCGGGCGCGGTATTGATGGCCGAGACCATCAACCCCAAGTACCGCGGCAAAGTCATGGGCACTGTGCAAAGTGCCTGGGCGGTGGGCTGGGGCGTGGCGGTCGGAGTATTTGCGCTGATCTACTCGTTTGTGCCGCAGGATATGGCCTGGCGTGTGATGTTCGTGGTGGGGCTGCTGCCGTCGTTCCTGATCATTTGGGTGCGGCGCAATGTCGAAGAACCCGACAGTTTCCAGCGCCTGCAAAAGGAACAAGCGATCCCGCAGAGCTTCTTCAAATCCCTGGCCGGTATCTTTCGCCCCGAGTTGATTCGCGTCACGCTGTTCGGCGGCTTGCTGGGCCTGGGGGCTCACGGGGGTTACCACGCGGTGATGACCTGGTTGCCGACCTTTCTCAAAACCGAGCGTAACCTGTCGGTGCTCAACTCCGGCGGCTACCTGGCGGTGATCATTTTTGCCTTCTGGTGCGGTTGCATCGTCAGTGGTCTGCTGATCGACCGTATCGGCCGGCGCAAGAATATTGTGGTGTTTGCACTGTGCTGTGTGATCACCGTGCAGGCGTATGTGTTCCTGCCGCTGAGCAACACGCAGATGCTGTTCCTTGGCTTCCCACTGGGCTTCTTTGCCGCCGGTATCCCGGCCAGCCTGGGGGCGCTGTTCAATGAGCTGTACCCGGTGGATGTGCGCGGGGCCGGTGTGGGGTTTTGCTACAACTTCGGGCGCGTGCTGTCGGCGGTGTTTCCATTTTTGGTGGGGCATATGAGCGACTCGATGTCCCTGGGTTCGGCCATCGGCATTGATGCCGGGATCGCCTACGGCGTCGCTGTGCTGGCGGCGTTGTGCCTGCCGGAAACCCGTGGCCGCGTGCTGGAAGCGACGCCCACCGACAGCCTTCCGGCCGATCGCCGCGTACAGGCTTGATACCCCTTTACTGATGAAAGACGACCTCCATGCTTGATAACTGCTCGACCCCCATCACCGGCATCGACGCCCACGCCCATGTGTTCAGCCAGGCGCTGACCCTGGCCGGTGAACGCCGCTACACCCCCGGGTACGACGCCACGCTGGCGGACTACCTCAAGCACCTGCACGCCAATGGCTTGAGCCATGGCGTGCTGGTACAACCCAGCTTCCTGGGCACCGATAACCGCTACCTGCTGGCCGCCTTGCAGCAGGCGCCCGGGCAGTTGCGTGGCGTGGTGGTGGTTGAGCGTGATACCCCTCGCGATACCTTGCAGGCCATGGCCTGCTCAGGTGTGGTGGGCGTGCGCCTGAACCTGGTGGGCCGGGCGCTGCCGGATTTTGCCGAGCATGGCTGGAAGGCGTTCTTTGCACAGATCGCCGAGCTGGGCTGGCACGTGGAGCTGCATCGCGAGGTGAGCGACTTGCCGCAGTTGGTGCGCCAGCTGATACCGTTTGGGGTCAAGCTGGTGATTGATCACTTCGGGCGCCCCGATGCACGGTTGGGCGTTGAACAGCCCAGCTTTACCGAGTTGCTGGAGTTGGGGCTCAGCGGCCACCTGTGGCTGAAAGTCTCGGGCATCTACCGGTTGGCCGGCAGCCCGGCGCAGAACCTGGCGTTTGCTCGTCAGGCCATGCCCTTGCTGCAGCAGAGCTTCGGCCTGCGCCGCCTGGTGTGGGGCAGTGACTGGCCGCATACCCAGCATGAAGCGTGCATTGGCTATGCCGATGTGGTGCAACAGCGCCAGGCGTTGGGCTGTTCGGCGCAGGTTGAGCAGGCATTGCTGATCGACACGCCCAGCCGCTTATTCGGCTTCCACCGCCCGTAGCCACGCCTGTTCCACGCGCCGGTCGAGGTCTTCCCAGTCGGCCATGCCCAGCACTCGCGTGGTGTTCAAGCCGCGCAGGTAACCGCGTAATTGCTGGGCGCTGGCGTATACCTGTTCGGTATCGGCCGTGTCGTTCTGCAGCACCTGTTCATACTCGGTCAGGTAATCGGCGACCCGTTCGCGAAACTCCGCAAGGACGGCTTCGCGGATGCGGTCGAAGGTTTTCTGGTGGGGCTTCATGGCGGTCCTTATAAGTTTTATGTCGACACTATTGGTTCAGATAATAGTCACCATCACGTAACGCAAGTTCTGTTTTTAGCGCAAAAGCGCAAAATCGCCCCATCGAGACGCTGTTCAAGGAAATGCGCGATGAGGACGTTTATTCAATTGGCTTTGATGGCTTTGATGCTGGGCACGGTGGTCGTGAACAACGCGGCAATCGCCGATGAACTGCATGCAGGCCATTTGCTACCCATCGCCGGTAGCGTAGACTCCCTCCAGCATGCGCAGTCGGTGGGTGTGTTGCTGAGCGACAACACCCGCGACAACCTCAGCTACCTTGAACGCTACCACGACATGGCCTTGAATGGCGCCAAGGATGCCCTCGATGGGCGTATCCGCCAGGCGTTCATCAACAGCTCCGACCCGGAGCTGGCGATTGACTGGTTGATGAGTTCGCTGCAAGGCACCTTCCTGTCGGTGACTGTCTACGACAACCTGGATGCCCTGGTGCAGGCACACCCCGACGTGGTGGTGATGCTCGACACCCATAACCAACTGTTGACCCAGCGTAACGATCAGGTCGAGGCGCGTTTTATTGCGCGGTTTTATGACGCGAACCTGCAATATATCGCCAAGGCCGAGGGCTCGGTGCACAAACAGGTGCCGTCGGTGTGGGTGCGTGACAAGGCCGCGACGCAGATTGCCGCGCAGATCGAGCAGCAGCGGGATGTGCAGTTGGATGCCTTGAAACAGTTTGATGCGTCGCTTAAAGCGCTGATTCGCGCCAGTTGATATGAACTTTTATTTTTATATTCAGGAATTTTTCATGCGCTCTTTTTTCGTACCGGTCGCGGCATTCTTATTGGCCGGTTGTGTCTCGGCGCCTAACGCGCCGACCCTGACCCTGCAAACCAGCAAGAGCCCCGAAGCTTACGTGCAATGCGTGTTGCCCAAGCTTGAGAAGCACGGGATCACCTCGACCGTGACCCAGAACTCGCGTCACGCCAAAGTGGTGTTGACCAGCAAGATTGCCGCCGATGACGTGCTGGAAGCTTACAAGTCCCAGGACGGCGGCAAGGTGTTCTTGTATGAGCGCAAGCCGCTGGCGTCGGCGCTTACGCCGTCGCGGCTGGAGCTGGCGGCGCAGGAATGCCGATAACGCATTGCCCAATGTGTGTGCGGGGTTGCTCGCGAAGCCGGTGGTTCAGTCAAAAGGTTCAGTGACTGACATGCCTCATTCGCGAGCAAGCCCGCGCCCACTTGTTTAACCTGCGAACGGCTTAAGGCTTGGCTTCGCTGCTGAATGTGTCGACGGTTTTTATCAGCCCCTGCGCCGCCAACGCCACCAACTCCCCACCTTTTTCCACGGTCGCCAGCGCGGGGTCAGAGCCCATGCGCCCGTCGGGGAAGCGTGCGCGAAAATCCAGCGCTTCGCGGATCGGCCCGGTATTGGCGATCTGCGGCGAGTAATCGGCGGACTTGATCGAATCCGGGTAGGCCCATTGCGTCACCGCAATCTCCGACGGCGTGGCATGGCTGCCATGGCCCACCGGGAATTGGCGGTGCGCCAGCTCGTTGACGCCTTCCAGGTCCCACCAGTTCACCAGTTTCAGCGCAAACCCTGCGGGGCGACGGCCGAAGCTGGCCTCGGCATACAGTTCGGAAAACGCCGCTTCAATCGTGGCGATATTGCCGCCGTGACCATTCAAAAACAGGATCTTCTCGAAACCATGCCCGGCCAGCGAACGCACCCAGTCGCCGATTGCGGCAATAAAGGTGGAGGGGCGCAGGGAAATAGTCCCGGGAAAACCCAGGTGATGCTGGGCCATGCCGATATTGAAGGTAGGGCCGATCAGAATGTCGGCGTTTTTCTGCGCCTCGTGGGCGATGATCTCCGGGCACATCCAGTCTGTGCCCAGCAGGCCGGTAGGGCCGTGCTGTTCGTTGGAGCCGATGGGGATCACCACCGTGCGGCTGCGCTCCAGGAATTGCCCGATCTCGATCCAGGTTGATTTATGTAGAAGCATTCGACGCTCTCTTTTATCTATGGGGCAGGCTAACCACCACGGATTGTACGACTACTCGCCACCTGTTGGGGTTTGCAATTGAGGTACGTCGAGGACTTCAACCAGCGTTGGTCGGGATACCACGAAAACATGAACTGGCCGTCCTTGAGCTTATCCACCACCTGGCGCGCCACCTGCGGGCGCACGGCCGGGCAACCCTGGCTGCGGCCGATCCGGCCTTCGCGCTTGCTCCACAAGGGGCTCACGTAGTCGGCGGCGTGAATCACCAGCGCACGGTCGCGGGCCTGGTCATTGAAACCCGGCTCCAGGCCGTCCATGCGCAGCGAGTAACCGTGGGTGCCCAAGTAGCTTTCCTGGGTTCGGAACAGCCCCAGGCTGGATTGGTGGCTGCCTTCCAGGTTGGAGAACTGGGTGGCGAAGTTCTCCCCGGAGTTGGCGCCGTGGGCCACCAGATCACGCAGCACCAGGGTCTTTTTGCGCAAATCGAAGATCCACAGCCGACGAGCGGTCGAAGGCTGGGAATAGTCAATAACGGCCAGGCGCTCTGAGCGTTCCTCGCCATTATTGACCGCGCACTGCACCGCGCTCAGGGCGCTTTTAAGTACAGTTGGATTGAGTTCTGGAGCCGAGCGCGCCAGGCTGCTATACAAGGAAGGAGGGTTGCCGTTGGCGGCGAGCGCACAATTGCTCAACACAGCCAGGCCCAGGGTGATCAGGGTGAAGCGGCACATAAAAGTCAGCATCTACAGTACATCCCCCCACTGTGGATTGGAGCCAAGGTATTGTTCAAAAAACACGCATGTTACTTGAGCATTTGCCTGCTCGTTGCACCACTGGTCGCGACAGCCGAAGCGCTGCCCGATGCCGTGCTGCCCGTGGCGCCACCGATTCTGGTCAACACGGCCCCGGTGCAGCAGGCCCTGGCGCAACTGCCGAGTGTTTGCCCCAGCCTCGCGCCGCAGATAGACGCCGCCGCCCAATCCCGCCTGCAAGCCTTCTACCAGCAGCAAGGCGATGCGCCGCTGTGGTCAGGCGATGAGCGTCGGCAAGCGTTGCAGGCGCAGTTGCTGATGCTCGCCGACGACGGCCTGGACCCCACCCACTATAGCCTGCCTGCGGCGCACGCCACGGCCAACGTGCTGTGCAGCGATATCGCCAGCAGCCAGGCGTACCTGCGAGCCTTGCAGGATCTGCACTACGGGCGCCTGCAACAATCGCGTTTCGAGCCGTTGTGGCATTCCCAGCCGCCGGCTCACGACCCCGATACCGAGGTGCTGGCCTTTGCCGCCGTGGGCCTGCAAGACATGGCCCAGGCTTTTGACCAGGCGCGGCCCAACGCCGATCTTTACCGCAGTTTGCGCAATGCCTATGCCGCCGTGCGTCAGCAACCGTTGCCGCATTGGGACCCGGTCGCCACCGGCCCGTTGCTGCGCCCGGGCATGGAAGACCCGCGTGTACCGGAGCTGGCGCAGCGCCTGTATCACGGCGGCTACCTGGCCAAGGCGCCAACCGGCAACACCCGGCAATACCGGGACGAGCTGGTCAAGGCGGTAAAAGCCTTTCAGCTCAGCCATTCGCTGCAGTCCGACGGGGTGATCGGCGCCGGCACGGTGACTGAACTCAATATCAGCCCGGCGATTCGCCGCGAGCAACTGCGCATCAACCTCGAACGCTTCCGCTGGCTGGCCCAGGACCTGGAGCCCGAAGGCGTGCTGGTCAACGTCGCCGCCGCGCAACTGAGCGTCTACCAGAGCGGCATTGCGGTATGGCAAACCCGCTTGCAGGTCGGTCGCGCCGAGCGCCAGACGCCGCTGCTCAAATCACGTATCACCCGGCTGACCCTCAACCCCACCTGGACCATCCCGCCGACCATCATGCGCGAGGACAAACTGCCGGCCATCCGCCTCAACCCCGAGTACCTGCGCCAGCAAAACCTGCAAGTGCTGGATGCCGAAGGCCACCCGCTGGCGCCCGAACAGATCGACTGGGCGCGCCCCGGCAATATCCTGCTGCGTCAGGAAGCCGGCCCGCGCAACCCGCTGGGCAAAATCGTGATGCGCTTTCCCAACCCCTACTCGGTGTACCTGCACGACACGCCCAGCCAGCCGCTGTTTACCAAGGGACCACGGGCGTTCAGCTCGGGGTGCGTGCGGGTTGAGCAGCCGCTGCTGCTACGCGATTTGCTGGTAAGTCCGGCCGAGCGCGCCCGCACCGATGAACTGCTGGCCACCGGCGTGACCCATGAGTTCAGGCTGGCCACCCCGGTGCCGGTGCTGCTGGGCTATTGGACGGTGCAGGTCGATGGCCAGGGTGACCTGGTGTATGCGCCGGATATTTATGCGCGTGATCTGGTGTTGATGAAGGCCATGGGCAGCGTGCTGTAGCCGAAGTTCTCAGCTGCGTGGCGAGCGGGCTTGCGCGCGTTGGGCTGCGCAGCGGCCCGAATTCTGCCAACGTGTTTTTCAGGCACGGCGCTGTCAGGTTTTTTGGGGCTGCTGTGCAGCCCGAGGCGGGCGGTGCGACGACTCGACAAGCGCGCTTACCACAGGGGTATGAAGTGCCTCCGGGGACCAGACCCGATCGAACAGCACTGCCAACCCCACCTGGTGGCTGATGCCGATCACCGTGCAGTTCGGCAATTGCTCGCGCAGCAGCACCAGCAGGGCATGGGCGCTGGCCTCGTCGAGTTGGTTGGTCGCTTCATCCAGGTACAAGGTGTCGGGCGCGTACAGCAGTGCCCGCGCCAGGCCGATGCGCTGTTGCTCGCCGCCCGACAGTTGCCGTGACCATTCGGTTTGCTCCTCCAGACGCTGTATCAGCCCCTCCAGCCCCACCTGCTGCAATACCGCGACCAACCGCGTCGCGCTCGGTACTTCGAGCGCCGGGTAAGCCAGCAAATTGCGCAACGGCATACTCGGCAGATACGGCTTTTGCGGCAGCAACAGGCTGCGCCCCGGCGGCAATCGCCAGCCGCCGCGACAATACGGCCAGATGCCCTGCAAGGTGCGCAGCAAGGTCGACTTGCCGATGCCGCTGCGTCCGGCCATCAACAGCCACTCGCCTTGCGCCACCTGCACCGACACATCGGCCAGCAACACGCCGGCGTCCGGGCGCAATACATCCAGGCCGTCAACGCACAGGCACTCGCCGACCACTGGCGCCTTGGCCTGGCAGCGGCTCGCAGCAATCGCTTGTTCAAACTGCCCCAGCCGTTCCACCGCCGAACTCCAGCGCATCAGCTTCGGGTACAGCTTGATAAACCAGCTCAACGAGCCCTGCACCGCGCCAAAGGCACTGCGGATCTGCATCAGCCCGCCCAGGGTGATGGTCTTGGCGAGGAAGGCGGGCAGGGCGGCGAATACCGGAATAATCAGGCTCACCCGCTCATAGCTGACGGTAAACAAGCTGAGGTTGCGCTCGCGTCCCATCAACTGGCGCCAATTGTGCGCAATCGCACCGAAGCGTTCGGCCAAGTGCTGGCGCTCCACGGCCTCACCACGGTACAGGGCGATCTGCTCGGCATGCTCGCGCTTGCGCAACAGGCTGGCGCGAAAGTCCGCCTCGTAGTGCTGGCGATCCACGTTCAGGCGGTGCAGCGGGCGGCCGACCCAATGGGTGATCAAACTGCCGGCCAAGGTATAGATCAGCACGATCCACACCAGGTAACCCGACAGGGTGATGCTGTACTCGCCCACGCTGAACGTCTGCACCCCGGACAGCTGCCACAGAATGCTCATGAACGCGCCGACCTGGGCCATGTTGATAATGAACGACGCCACCAATTCCACGCTCAGGTCGGCGACGATATCCACGTCCTCGCTGATGCGCTGGTCGGGGTTGTCCGGCTCGCCGCCGAGCCCCAGGCGGTAGAACGCCTGGTCCGCCAGCCAGGCGTGGGTGAACTGCTCGGTCATGGCCTGGCGCCAACGCAGCACCAGGGCTTTGCGCACCCAGTCCAGCGCCACCACGATCAGCACATAGGCGCCCAGGTACAGCACGTAGCGGCCCATCAGCGCATACAGGGCGGGCGTGTCGAATGCGCCCAGGGTGTCGTAGAAAGTCTTGCTCCAGGCATTGATCAACACGTTGATCTGCACAATCAACAGGCCCATGCCGATGATCCCGGCCAGCATCAGCCAGCCCAGCCACTGGGCGCGTCGGCGCCAGAATGGCGCGGCCAGACGATAGAACGTACGCAGGCTCTTCACCGTGCATCCGCCTTGGGCAGCACGCGCAGCAGCACTTGGTTATTCACCGGGAACAGCTGACTCGCCAAGGGTTTGAGCGGCTCGATGCGGATGCCGTCCGGCAACCTCGTCTGTCGGCTCAGGTAGCGCGGGTCCTGCCACTGGCGTTCGCTGAGCAGCAGGCGGCGCCATTGGGTTGCGGGGTCGACGCGGCGCTTTTGCTCCTGGCGGCGCAGCTCGGCACGTTCGCCGGCCACCCATTGCGCATCTACCGAGCGGCCCAACTGTGCCAGGGTTTGCTGGGCCAGCGCCCACAGTTCCTCGGCGCGTGCAGGGTCGCAGGTAAAGCTCAACTGGCTTTCGATGCGCTGCGTGTCGGGGTTCAGTTCGCTGTCGAAACCCAGGCGGTACACGCCGGAGGCTTCACCGCGCAGGCGCTGCTTGAGCTGCTGGTTAGCTAACTCACGCAGGGCGGCGACCCGGGCGGCGGCCTCCGGCGACCATGGGTGTTCGCTGAAGCTGCTGGCTTCCAGCACCACCCGCGGTTCCAGCGCCACGGCCAGGTCGGTACGGCGTTGACCGGGTACTTGCAGGGCAGGGCGCGTGGCTGGGGCGACGCCGCGTGGGATATTCGCCAACTGTTCGCGCACGGCGGTTTCCAGCTGTGCGGGGTCGATGTCAGCCATCAGGTAGAAGGTGACCGGCGCCTGTACCAGCTGTTGCCAGTCTTCGGTCAAGGTCGTTGATTGCAAGGGCTCCAGCGCCGCTTGATCGGGGCTGTGCCAGGTGTCCATGCCGTAGCGCAGTTCACGGCGGGCCACCGCGATGGCGTCTGGTCGGGTGCTGACGCGTGACAGCAAATCGTCGCGAGCGGCACTGAACAGCGCGTCCTCGATCACTGCATCAACCTGGCTTTGGCGATAGCTTTGCAGCAACGTGGTCAAGGCATGACTTGACGGTGCGCTGCTCGCGCTTAACTGCAGGCGGGTGGCGCTGTGTTCCAGGCTCAATGTGGCCTTGTGCTGTTTGCGCCACGCCTCCAGACCGGGAGCGCCGCTCTGGTTGCCCAACTGCGCGGCCATTTGCAGGCGCCAGGCGGGCACGTCGCTGCGGTTGAAGCCGGCGGCCGACTCGGCTTGCAGGCGCCACTGGCCGTTTTCGGCATTACGTCGCAGCCAGACCAGACGATCGCCGTTGCTCAGTTGCCAGTGTTCGACCCGCTCGGCGGCAAACGTGCGTTTGCGCGTTACGCTGCCGGGTTGGCCCGCGGCCTGCGGTGTGAACGTGACGCTCGGCGGTGCCAGGGGCGCGGTAGCCTGGGGCGCGGTCAACGAGGTCTGGGCGAGGGATGTGCGCAGTTGCTGCACCTCGGCCACTGTGGGTAAACGCACCACGCTGTTGCCCGGCGCGGTCAGTTGCAGCACCTGGTCGGGGCTGTCCAGCCAGCGCAGCAACCGTGCATTGACGGCGGCGAGGTCGATGGTGTCGAGCGCTTGCAGGGTCAGCCGAGCGATTTGATGCGGCGCCACCACCGTGCGGTTTTGCACGGCGGCATCGTTGAGGCTGGTGACCCATTGTTCAAAGGTGCGCGACTCGTCCTTGGCCAGCATGCCGTTGGCCAGTTGCCGAATCTTCGCCTGTTCAACGCTCAGGTCTTGCGCGGTGAAGCCGTGTTGACGCAAGCGCTCAAGCTCGGTCAGCAATTGTTGCAAGGCGGCGTCGTGATGGGCGCCTTCGACACCGGCGGCGACCCCCAGCACGCTGGAGTGTTCGCCGATCAGAGTCTTTTGCGCCGTCAGGCTGCGCACCCCGGCTTGCAGGGGTTGGCGGCGCAGTTGGCCGAGTAGCGCCGACAGGCTGATGCGGTCGATCAGGCGCTCGCGGGTGGCCTCGGCGGTGGCGCCCCGGCTGTTCGGCTCATGCAGGCGAAACAGCAGCGACACCTGGTTGCTGCCGGTTTGTGGGTCTTGCAGGCGGAAGATTTTCAGCTGGCCGTCGAGGGGTAATTCGCGATACTCGCGCTCGGGCAGCGCATGGGCAGCGGGGGCACCGAAAGCCTGCTCGATCTGCTGCGCCAGTTGCTGCGGGTCGAAGTCACCGACCACCGACAGCAGCATGTTATTGGGTACATACCAGCGTTGCTGAAAACGCTGCAAGGCGCCGAGCGAAGCGGCACGAATCGCCGCCTCGTTGCCGATGGTGCGGTGCTGCGGGTAACGCGAGCCGACCCGCTGCGACGCCGCACGCTGATCATTCATGCGCTGCGCCACGCCAAGGCCGCCGCGCCATTCTTCGATGACGATAGGGCGCTCGCGTTCCAGGTCGGCGGCGCTGTAGTCGCCGGCAAACACCAACTGCGCGAGCTTCTGCAGCGCCACCGGCGCTTGCTTGCTACCGGCCGTGGGGCTGAGCAAATACTGGGTGCGGTCATAGCTGGTCACCGCGTTGTAGTTGCGACCCTGCACCCAGCCCAGCGCGGTCATCTGTGCGCGCAGGTCGCCGGCTTGGCCGGCGCGGCTGCGGAAGGTCAGGTGTTCGAGCATATGCGCCACACCGACCTGATCGTCATCTTCATCCACGGAGCCTGCGCGCACGGTCAGGCGCAGGTCCAGGCGCCCGGCCTGGGCGCTGTCACGCACCAGGCGGTATTCCAGACCATTGGCCAGTTGGCCGCGCACCACTTGGGGCGCCCACGGCAACGGTGCCTGGGGTGGGGGCGATGCGCAGGCGCAGAGCAGCAGCGGGCCGAGCAGGCCGGCAAGTATCTTGTTCATTCAGGTATCCAGGCTAATCAGGGGCAGGTCAGAAGCGGTAACCGACTTCCAGCCAGTATTGGCGGCCAACTTCATAGGTCACGGTCGAGCTGGTTTTGCCGACGATTTCGTTGACATGGTCGGTGACGTTGGTGATATCCACGGCGGCAAACAGCGCCTGGTCCTTGCCGGTGGGGATCTCCCAGCTGACGCGCATGTCCCAGGTGGGCGCGGCCTTGACCTTGGCCGAGTCGTACACCGCCAGGGTCTCGTCACCGATCACTGCGGTGGCGTCGGTTTCGATGATCTGTTCGTAGGCGCCGCGATAACGCAGGAAGTTGCTGACCGTGAGGTTCCACTGCGGGATCTCGGTGATGGTGGTCAGGCGCGCCGTCCAGGGGCGGTTGAAGTCGCCGGCGGGCAGTTCGCTGTAGGCCATGCGCTTGCCGTCGTAGATCACATCATCGTCGGCGAACTCACCGGCATTGACGATAGATTCGTAGGTGCCGTAGCCGTCCTTGGTCTTTGACCAGTCAAACGCCGCCTGCACACTGGTGCGGGTGCCTTGCCAGTTGAATTCGTGCTTGGGCGTGATGGTCAGGCTGACGTTGTCGCTCTCGCTGGCGCCCGCATTGGTGTAGGTGTAATAGATGGTGTCGTAACCGGCGGCGGCGCCTGTGCCCAGCACGCGGTTGGAGGCGCGCAAGATCTGGTCCTTGCCTTCGCGGCGCACGTATTTCAGGCGAAAATCGGTGTCGAGCCACACCTGATCCAGGCCCAGGGTCCACTCATCGTTATAGGGCACGTTGAGGTCGGAGAATTTGTTCTGGTTTTTGCCCTGGACCGAAGTCCATGCGCCACCTTGGGTGGTGCGGGTATAGCGGGTGTTGAAGGCTTGGCGGCCGTCGGCCAGGCGGTATTTGAACAGGTTGCGTCCGTAGTAGCGGTTGGCGCCGAAGACCAGCACGGTGCTGCGGTCACCGAAGAAGTCGTAGTCGCCGGCAAAGCGCGGCGCGAGGTTTTTGTCCTCCATGTAATCGTCGCCTTCAAAGCGCACGCCGGGGCGCAGGCCGAGCTTGCCGATTTGAATCGCGTCTTGCAGGTGGAACGCGTATTTGGTTTCGGTCAGGTCCAGTTTGCCGGCGTCGTACACGTTGATGGTGTTGGCCCATTGGCGCGTGTTGCCGTTGAGCAGCAGGCCGATGGAGCAGAGGTTGTCATTGTTGATGCAGGTGGTGCCGTTGTCGCGCCGGCCGACCAGCGCGCTGGTGGCCGCGGTGTTGCGCTCCCAGGTGGCCTGGTTGCGGGTCAGCTCCATGCCGCCGGTAAACTGGTGCTCGGCACCGCCCCAATTGAATGCCTGCCAATCGGCTTTGAGCTTGTAGTCGATGCCGCGCTGGGTCTGGTCCAGGTCGCCATACGCGCCTTCGCCACTGCGCGAGGTCGTGGACAGCGGGATGCCCCAGTTCTTAACGCTGGAGTAGTACCAGCCGATCATGTCGGTGGATTCCGACTCGCGTGAACTATTGAGATCGGTCAACGCCAGGGTGTGGCTCCAGCGCGCCGAATCACCTTCCCAGACCGCCTTGAGCGAACCCTGCCAGCCGCCGTTGATATTGGTGAAGCCGGAGTTCACGTAGTTCTCGCGAAAATAGGTATTTTCCTGCGGGGCCTTGATGAACGAGGCGTCGAGGCTGAGGCGGTCGTTGACGTTCCAGTAGGTCTTGAGCATGTAGTTGTCGAGCTGGCGCGTCTGGTCTTTTTCGTTGTCGCCATTGGGGCTGGTGTAACCGTCGGCATAGCGGTTCAGCGGGATCACCGAGCGTTTTTGCGAGAAGCTCAGGATGGCGCCGAAGTCCTCGGTCAGGTGGCCTTCGAGCATGCCGCGTAGCGTGGTTTTCTTGAAGTCGGGCTGGTATTGCTCGTTGGACGCGTTGTCGAACGCTTCCTGGTCCTGGGCGGTGATGTGGTATTTGGTCCAGGCCGAGCGGGTCATGGAATAGGAGAACTTGCCGTGCAGGTCCTGGCTGGGGCGACGGGTGATCGCGTCGACCACGCCGCCGTTGAAGCCGCCGTATTCGGCAGGCACGTTGCTGTCGTAGACCTTCACTTCCTGCAGCAGGTCGGCGTCCAGGGCGATGCCGTGGGAGCGGCTTGGCGCCGCGTCGAACTGGCGGGTTTCGCTGTAACCGTGGGCGCTGGGGTCGATGTCGTTGTTGATCGACATGCCGTCGATCATGAAGTTGTTCTGGTAGAACTTGGCGCCGTTGATACTGATGTCCGCCGGGTCGATTTCACCGGGGGTGTTGGAGCTTTTTTCGGCGCTGCTGAACTGCACGGCGGGGTGCATTTGCAGCAGGGTGGTGATGTCGCCGTTGGCCCCGGGGAACGCCTGGATAGCGCGTTGATCAATCACGGTGGCGCCCTGGAACGAGTTCTCTTCGGTAAAACCCAGCACCACGGTATTGTCCAGCATCACCGGCCCGGCGTCGGCGCTTTGCAGGCGATGGAACACCAGCGCGCCGTCCTGATAACTCCAGCCAATACCGGTGCCTTGCAGCAGGTACGCGAGGGCGGCGTCGTTGCTCATGTCACCGTTCACACCCGGCGAATTCACGCCCTTTAGCAGCTGCGGGTCGACGCTCACCTGCTGGCCGCTCTGTTGGCCGAAGGCGATCAGCGCACCGGCCAGCGGCTGTGCCGGGATGCTGAAACCATGCGCCGCGTTATCGGCGGTTTGAGCCTGCGCCAGGGCCTGCGGCACTGAGCTGAACGCGCAGCACAGGCCAAGCAAACCGGCGCCGGCGGTTTTTTTCAGGCGCAGCGGCCAGGGCCCGCGCTGCCCAGGCAAGCGGTGAAGGGTGTGAGTCATGCAAGATCCCCGCGCCGGCTAAAACCGGCCAGTCAATGAATACGAATAAATCTCAATTGCTGCGCGCGGGACAGAAGACGGGACAGCGCGGGGGATTTTCAGAAAAAACATCAAATATTTTTAAAAGGCAGGCTTTTTAACGGCTCAGCACCAACAGCCACGGGCTGTAAGCGCGGACTTTGGCACCATAAGGTTGCAGCACGGCTCGCAGCGCCGCCTGGGGTTTGCGTAGGTCGTATACGCCGGTGACCCGCTGCGCGCCGAGCGTGGCGTCGCGCAGTATGATCAGGCCGGGGGTATAGCGGCGCAGTTGCTCCAACACCTCGCTGATCGGCAGGTCATCGGCAATCAACTGGCCCTGGCGCCAGGCGGCGGCCTGGCTGGGGGTAAAGGTGCTCAGCTCGGCGCGGCCGGCTCGATAACTCAGGCGTTGGCCGGGCACCAGGCTGGCGGGGGGGCGGCCGTCCTGCAGATTATCGACATTGACCGAGCCCTGTTGCACGGCGACGCTCGGGTTGGGCGCGGCGTCCACGTTGAACGCGGTGCCGGTGACGGTGACCTGCAAGGTCTGGGTGCGCACATGAAAGGGTTTGCTTTTATCCGGCATCACCTTGAAAAACGCCTGGCCGACCAGCAGCCGCACGTCCCGATGGTTACCGGCGATGTCCACGGCGATGGCCGAGTGGCTGTCGAGTTGCACCACACTGCCGTCGCTGAGGGTGATGTCGCGGGTTTCCCCGGCGCCGGTACGGTAGTCGGCTTGCCAGCGCAGCAGCAGGCTCGGCGCCAGGGCCACAACCAGGCAGGCTGCGATGGCCGCCGCGCCCCAGCGCCGAACACGGCGTGGCCGCGCAGCCGGGCGGGTCGGTTGCGGCCACTGTGCAGTGCTGGCCGGCGCCACTTGCCCGGTCAATTGCCACACGCGTTCGGCCTTGCGATACGCCTTGGCATTCGCCTCGTCGGTGGCGCACCAGTGGGCCAACTGCGCACGCAGGTCCGCGTCCAGCGGAGCCTGTTGCACACGCATCAGCCAGTCCAGGGCTTCGTCGCGGCGGGTGTTGGCGCAATCCACGGTGGGCATGTAGGGGGCATCTCCGCTGGCAAAAATCGGCGGGCAGGATCCCACGGAATCGCCCTTCACTGCAAAAGACGCACGGGCGTTGGTTTTTTTCAGAAAACAGCCCGGATCAGTCATCGTCAGGCTCCAGGCAATCCATGCAATGGCGCAACGCGTCGTGCACCAGCTGATGCACGAGTGCCGTCGACACCCCAAGCTCAGCGGCTACCTGCTGCAACGTGAAACCGCCCAGGCGATGCATTTCAAAGGCTCGCCGCGTGCGCTCGGGCAACTGCGCCAAGGCGCGGGAGATGACCTGCAGTTCGTTCTGGCTGCTGACTTCACGCTCGGGCGAGGCGCTGCTGGAGGGCAACTCGTTGAGCAGTTCATCACCGCCCGGCTGCACGCGCTCGGTGGCGGTGCGGCGGGTGAGGTCCAGGGCAAGATTGCGCACGATCCGGTACAGGTAGCTGGCCGGGTGGCGGATATCGGCCTGCTCATCCTGGCCACTGAAGCGCAGCCAGGCTTCCTGCACCACGTCTTCGGCACGGGCGCGGCAGCCCACGATCGGCGCGGCATAGTCCAGCAGCGCGGCCCGGTGGGTCAGGTAAAGCTGGAGTTTTTCATCCGCCAAGAGAGTCAGCTGCCTGCGCGCGACTGCGCCGCCGGGCACAGACTGGGAAGTGGGAGGGCGCGGAGTTTAGCTGCAGTTGATAATTGTTATCAACAACTGCGTGAGTTTTTGTGCTATCACCGCTCAGACCGAGGCAAGCGTGCACGGCTGTTGTGGCGAGCGGGCTTGCCCGCGTTGGGCTGCGCAGCGGCCCCCCAAACCAGGCGCTGAGGTCTTTCAGGAAAACTTCAGTGGCTTTACTGGGGCTGCTTCGCAGCCCAACGCGGGCAAGCCCGCTCGCCACAGGTGTACAGTGATGGTTTCGACAGCCTGGGCAGCGGTGATCTGGGCGGTATCGAGGGTCAGTGGGGCGTCCTTCCAAGGCTCATATTCGTGCGCCAATACCGACTGCCAGGTCGGTGGGGCCAGCCCGGGAATATCACCCGTGCGCGCTTCGACGCGGCGTTGGTGCTCCTGCTTATCCGAGCACACCACCTGGATATTGAGCAGCGTCACGCCCGCCGTTTCGGCCGTTGCCTGCCAGGCTGCACGGCTTTCTTCGACCGGGTTCACGCAGTCGGCAATCACCGTATGGCCCAAGCGCAAATTACTCAGTGCCAGTTCGTTTGCCACGCCGTAGCCGCGGGTGCCCACCGAAATACCGGCATCGCGCAGCGCCTGTTCGATCACGTCGATACGCAGGTAAGCCGCGCCGGTCCGGCGTGCCAGGTCTTGGGCAAGCGTAGTCTTGCCGGTGCCAGGCAATCCGCTGAAGACAATAAGCATGGGTAGCGCTCGTTAAGATTGATAAGCTCAGGGTATCCTCCACCTCTCCCGCAGGACAGCCCATGCCCTTGCAGTTCGTGAAAATGCACGCCCATGGTGACGACTTCATCATCATCGACCGCCGGGGCCTGGACGACATCATCACCCCGGACATCGCTCGCCACCTGGGCAACCGCCACACCGGCATCGGCTTCAACCAACTGGCCGTAATCCTCGATTGCGCCGACGCCGCTGCGCGCATCAAATTCTGGAACCCCAACGGCACCCTATTGGCCACCTGCGGCAGCGCCACCCGGGGCGTGGCCGAGCGGTTGATGCACGAAACCGGCACCGATTCGATTGTGCTGCGCACCGATCGCGGTTTACTGACCTGCGTGCGCGAGGCGGGGCGGCGGGTGTCGGTGAATATGGGCGAGCCATCGCTGGACTGGGCAGCGGTGCCGCTGGCCGCAGCGATGGACACCCGCACCTTGCCCATCGAAGGCAGCCCGGCGGCGTGCAGTATGGGTAACCCGCATTGCACGTTTTTTGTCGAGGCTATCGACACGGTCGACGTGGCGGCCATGGGCCCGGCGCTGGAAACTCATCCGCTGTTCCCGGCCAGCACCAATGTGCATTTCGTGCAGATACTGGACCGCGGGCACATCCGCCTGCGCATCTGGGAGCGCGGCGGCGGTGTGCCGCTGGGCTCCGGTTCGTGCTGTTGCGCGGCGGTGGTCAATGGCATCCGGCGTGGCCTGCTGGACGCCACGGTGCAGGTGCAGTGCGACGGCGGCACGGTCACTGTGCACTGGGCGGGCGAGGGCGGGGTGGTGTTGACCGGGAGTGTGGAGCCGGTGATGCAGGGCAGCGCCTACCTGCCCTGAAAGGTCACGGTAAAGGTGGTGCCGCCGGTGGCGCAGGAACTTACCGCCACATCGCCACCGTGCACCCTGGCCAACTCGCGCACGATGTACAGGCCCAGGCCGACGCTGCGCACATCGCTGCCCTGCGCAGTGCCACGGGTCATGGGCTCGAACAACCCCTCCAGCAAGGCTTCCGGTATCACCGGGCCGTGGTTGTGCACCGACACCTGGCAAGTGCCGGCGCCCAGGCTCGAGGTGATGGTGATCGGTTGCAACAGGTCGCCATAGGCCACGCTGTTGGCAACCAGGTTGCCGATGATCTGCTGCACCCGGTCGGCGTCCAGGCACGCCTCGC
Source organism: Pseudomonas viridiflava (assembly GCF_900591205.1). Classification (GTDB taxonomy): domain Bacteria; phylum Pseudomonadota; class Gammaproteobacteria; order Pseudomonadales; family Pseudomonadaceae; genus Aquipseudomonas. The sequence continues at coordinate 13,459 of NZ_UUPU01000024.1, read as the reverse complement.
CACTGCCTTGGGCTTGATGTTCCAGGGTTGCAGCGGGGAAGGCCACACGCAGCTCTTCCACCGCCTGATGAATCACGCCGTGCAGGTCCAGGCTGTTCGGCTTGATGGTAATGCCGTGGCCGACGCGGGCCTGGGTGAAGTCCAGCAGGTCGGCGATCATGCGCACGGCACGCTCGGATGACTGGCCGATATGGCCCAGCAACTGGCGCTCCTTGGGGGTGCGTTCGCCGCGACTGAGAATGTCCGAGGCCATGCGGATCGCGGTGAGCGGGTTTTTCAGGTCATGGCTGACGATCGCCACCATCTGCTCGGCGAACAATGCGCGGCGCTGCGAGATGACATACGCCTCATTCAGCTCGGCCTGGGCCTGTTTCAGCGCCAATTCCGTGGCGGTTTTTTCCTGCAACAGCGCTTCGGCCAGGTTGCGGGCGGTAAGCAACTCGCGCTCGTACTTGTCGCGGTCGGTGGTGCCGAACAACGCCAGGTCGTAGACCACGGCGCCGGCGTGCTCACGCTTGTTGCCGTTGAGCAGCACGGTCACCTTGTGGCCGTCACGGTGCAGCATGTCCAGCTTCACTTCGGTGACGCTGCCATGCATGCGCAACATCGGCGCCAGATGGGTCTGGTGGAAGATCCGCCCGCCCATGGTCAGCAAGTCCTGGAAACGCCGGCCGCACAGCTCGTCGCTGCGCAGTCCGAGCCAGTCGCCGAAGCGAGCGTTGGCCTGCACGATGGTGCCGTCTTCCAAGGTGACGGCCAGGGCGCAGGCGGCGCTGTTGAACAGTTCAGCGGGCACGTGGGGCCGCCCATGGCGCCAGGAATTTCTGCATGGCCGCCGCGCAGACCTGTGGCGCGCTCATGTGCGGGCAATGGCCGACGTTGTCCACCAGGCAATAAGTGCTGTTGGGCATTACGCTGTGCAGGTATTCACCCACGGCCACGGGGGCGATCAGGTCGTCAGTCGATTGCAGGATCAATACCGTTGTAGCCAGGCCGATCACGTCCTGACGGTTGTCCGCCATAAAGGTGACCCGCGCAAATTGCTTGGCGATGTCCGGTTCGGTGCGGCAAAAACTGTCGGTGAGGGTTTCGCCCAGCGCCGGTTGCCCCGGAGCGCCCATGATCGCCGGGGCCATGGCGCGGGACCAGCCGAGGTAGTTGCTGTCGAGGGTGTCGAGCAGGTCTTCGATATCTGCGCGCTTGAAACCGCCCACATAACCGTAGGTGTCGATATAACGCGGCGATGGGCCGATCATCACGTGGGCGGCGATACGCCCGGGGGCCTGGCGGTCGGCGAGGGCGCCGATCATCGCGCTGACCGAATGGCCCACTAGGATCACCGGCCCCTCGGCAAAGGCGTCGATGATCTCGTTCAAGTCCTGGGCATAGCCGTCCAGGCTGCTGTACTTGGCCTTGTCGTAGGCACTGAGGTCAGAGAGACCCGCGCCCACCAGGTCGTACATCACCACCCGAAAACGCTCCAGGAACTGCGGCGCCAGGTCGTTCCACATGGCTTGGTTACAGCCGAAACCGTGCGAGAACACCAGGGTAGAGGGGCCGCTGCCTATGACATGGACGTGGTTGCGGTGGCTTAGGTTCATGGGCTTCCCGAGTGTGGCGTTTTGCTATGTTCGAATGGGGGCAGTTTAGATAGTCAAACGCCTGGGGTCACGCGTAATAGCGCGGATAAGGTAAAGTCGGCGCCTTCAGGAAGAAACTTCAGGTAACAAACATGATGCGCTGGTTGCAGCAATCCGTCTTGAGCCTGCTGGTGCTGATGTTCGCCAGCCTCTCCATCACCGCCCAGGCCGCCACTTCGCCTATCGGCGTGAGCCTCGACCAGCGGGTGATCGACCTCACCAACACCCTCGACGCCGGCACCACCTTGCGTCTTAAAGAGCAACTCGCCGCCCTTGAACAGCGCAAAGGCTCACAGGTGGCCGTGCTGCTGGTGCCCACCACCGGCGGCGCCAGCATCGAGGACTACGCCAACCAACTGTTTCGCGCCTGGCAACTGGGGCGCAAGGACGTCAACGACGGCATCCTGCTGGTGGTGGCCAAGGACGACCGCAAGGTGCGCATCGAAGTCGGCTATGGCCTGGAAGGCACCGTCACCGACCTGCTCGCCCATCGCATCATCGAGGAGCACATTACCCCGGCGTTTCGCCAGGGCGACTATGCGGGCGGTGTGGCCCAGGGCGTAAACGACCTGGTGCTGCTGGTGGACGGCGGCGATCTGCCCAAGGTCGCAGGCCCGGGGGTTAACCCGCAAATCATCGCGCTGTTGCTGGCGTTTATTGTGGGCGGCGCCGGCGGTGTACTGATGGCCGCCGGCAAGCTGCCCTGGCGCCGCGCCTTGCTGGCCGCCGTGGCGGCCACCGCGCTGCTGTCGATCTATGCCGGTGGCCCGGATTGGCCGATGTACCTGCTGATATTCCCTCTGACCCTGCTGATCGGCGGTGCCACCTTTGGCGCATTGTGGCTGGCGCGCACGGTGTTTTACTGCGTGATCGGGTTGTTGGCCTACATCACCGGGCTGCTGGTGGCGGACCGATACATTGACGTCAGCTTTATCCATTGGTTGGCAATGCCACTCGGGGCACTGGCCGTGCTGGGCGCGTACCTGGCGCTGTGGGTGGTCATGAAAGCTGCCTGGAAACGCAGCCAGAGCGGTTTTATCGTGCGCTTGTGCGCTGCGGCGGGGGTGTATCTGGCGGCAGGCTTTATTGCCGACGCGGGCCGTGACGGCTGGTTGCTGGCGTTTCCGATCGCCTCGTTTGTGGCGTTGTTCATCTTTGGCAAGACGGCTGGCGGATCCGGGTCGAGCTCGGGCGGTGGTTCTTCGAGTTCCAGCAGCTCCAGTTCCAGCAGCAGCTCATCGGGGGGCGGCGGTTCCAGTGGCGGCGGCGGGGCGTCGGGGAGTTGGTAAAACCGCTACCCAACCCTCGAAACATCGACAGCGGCAATCGGTTCAAGATTTGCGCGATGCTGTCGATAGGATCACATCGCTCACAAGGAACGTCATTCGATGAAACTGCTGAAACTCGCCGCCGTATTGACCCTGCCATTGCTCGGCGCCTGTTCCGACTACCACTACAAAAACTACCAGGGCGATTGGGCCCCGGAAAAACTCCAGCCCGTCGACCTCTCCAACAACGCCCCGGATGCCGTGCTGGTGTACTTTGACACCTGGCGCGAGCGCGAGCTGGGCGTGCCGTTCCATCGCCTGGTGCTGGCCGTCGAAGTGGATGGCCAGCCGTTGCCTGGGGCCGGGCGCCGCTCGATCCTTGACGTCAGTGGCGAGCAGGCCCTCAAGCTGTCGCCGGGCAAACACTCGTTGCGCTGGTGCAACGTGTCGATGAACGCGCTGGGTACTGGCGGCGCGTTCTGCAACAAAGGCGCGGACGACGTCGACTTCAAGCCCGGCCAGCGTTACGTGGTGACCTACCGCCTGACCGCCAGCACCAAGGGCGTGGGGCCGAACTACAGCACTGAATACCGCACCTATTCCAGCATCCGGAACCTGGACACCCAGGAAGTTATCTTCCCGCTGCCTGGGCGGGAAGGATGACCCCGTGCTGGTTGCCGAGGTGAACAACCAGCTGTTTGGTAAAACCCTGGGAGTTACAGCTGCTTAGATAGAAATACGCGACTGCTGCCTGCCGGCTCACACGCAATCTCGCCAAACCTTACCCACCCGTGTTTCTCGTAAAACCCCGGCGCCTGAAAACTGAGGGTGTACAACACCGCATTCGCACAACCCCGACGCCGGGCCTCGTCTTCAAAGGCTCGCAGCAACTGCCTGCCAAGGCCCGTGCCGCGCAGTGAATCGGGCAAATGAAACAGGTCGAGAAAGGCCATGCCCAGGCTGGTTTTGCCGGTGATGCCACCCAGTGTTTCACCGCTGTCGGCGGCCTTGATCAGCACCGTCAGCGGGCGCCGATCATTGCACCCGCTGATGTGTTCGTTGAAGGCGGCAAGGCCGCTGCCGAGCAGGCGCTCCGCCTCGGCATCCGGCTGGTCGCCTACCTCAATCCGATGCGTTGTCATCACGCAATATCCATCACCATCTCATGCCACGCCATCCCACCATGATCCGAAGGCGAAGGCTGCACATAGCTGTACCCCATGCGCGTGTACAGCGGCACATGGTGCTCCTTGCACATCAAATGAATCGTCTGCTTGCCCATCGCCCGCATGCGCTGCACAAACTCAGTCATCAACAACCTGGAGTAGCCCTTGCCCTGATGCGCCGGGTCGACCACCACCGACATAATCACCACATTCGGCGCCTCGGCCGAATGCCCCACCAACTCCTTGAACGCCTCATCCGACATCACCACCTGATGGGCGCAGCCGCAATTGATAAACCCCACCACCTCGGCATCCGCCTCCAGAATCAAAAAGCCCTGCGGGTACTGCGCAATACGCGTGGCGATCTTCTCCAGGGTCGCGGCTTCGTCGCCTTCGTAGGCGCTGATTTCGATTTCAAAGCAACGAGCGGCATCGGCGGGGAGGGCGTTGCGCAAGGTGAGGGCGGGCATGGGTGTTTCCTGGGGCGTTAAGCGAAAGGCCATATCATAACGGTGTGCCAACACCATCGCCATCGCCGGGGCAGGCCCAGATCAAAACGTGGGAGCTGTCGAGCCCCAGCGAGGCTGCGAAGGCGCCAGCAAAAACGGCATCGAAGCCAGATCAGCCGCACAATTCACCTGTGCGGCATTGAGACGCTCATTGGCGCAGGCGTGCAACTCACTGAGCGTAAGAGACCAGTTTGAAAAAGGGTTCTTCCTTCAATGCTGTGCTCTGGCTGGATGAGCCCTGGCGGTCGCTTCTGAATTCGTTGCGATAAGACGCATATTCCCACTGCGGCGCCGACACATCGGAGGCCGGCTTGTGCTCGCTCTTTTCAATACCTTGCGCCGCAAGCGACTGCTCGAGGGTCCTGACCAGGGCATTTATTTTCCCAATGTGTTTGGGGCTATAGCTTCCATCGGGGAGGTCCGGCTTGGGATAGAGCGTGAACTGGGCACCTTGTGAAAGCCGCGTGTCTCTTGGATCAATACGGGCGATATCGGTGACTTTCCAGCTATTGATCGGGCTTTCCTGCGAGTTAATAAGTTTGCCCATGACCTCGAAGGCTTTCGGAACATCCTTTTGATTGACGCTGATATGCAACTTGTCGCCAACCGACTTTTGTTCCTGCCTGGCCGCAGAGCGCTTCAGGGTGATAAATGGGTAGCGTGTATTTGCAAGGTTGTTATTAATTTGCCATCCGCCATGATGTTCATTTGAGGCGTGTCGGGCCACCTCGAGATTCGGCACGTTAAGATTCAATGAAAAACGCTGGTTTGTGTAAGGTGCGATGTCCTCTTTGCGCATTTCCTCCAGATCGCCTGTGTCGAACGGATCTTCTCCAGCCTGGATTGCTGCTGCTGTGCTTAAGCTTATGAAGACAGCAGGGGTGTCAATGCGCATGCGAATTACCTTTGATGAGGTGAGAGAGTCAGAGGACTACTCGATAGTTGGTGTTTTCGTTCAGAGCTGAGAGCCGAAAGCTACGTGGCTGCGCATACAAAATGAGTTCCACTGCGCTGGATGGGCGCAGCTACCTATCGACGCCAACATCCGTTCATGCCCGGCCAACTGCTCTACACCAGCCTGTCCGGCCTCCCAGCACCAGAGTGTCGGTTTTTGTTATCGCTACAGTCATGTGTCTGTCCTAGCGTATGCAGTTGGATGACCCCTGCCGACTACGACGCCGTACTTGAACTGATGCAAAACACCCCCGGCATCTCCCTGCGTGACGCCGACTCCCGCGAGGCCACCGAGCGCTATCTGGTACGTAACCCGGGGATGAGTTTTGTGGCTGAAACCGAAGGCCGGTTGATCGCCTGCGTGATGTGCGGCCATGATGGGCGACGCGGTTACCTGCAACACCTGTTGGTACTGCCGGACTATCGCCGTCAGGGCATTGCGCAGGCGTTGGTCGAGCGTTGCCTGACTGCGCTGGAGCAGCTGGGCATCCACAAATGCCACCTCGACGTGTTCAAGAGCAACACCCGTGCTGCGCACTATTGGCAAGGCCAGGGCTGGACGCTACGAACGGATATCGACCGTTATTCATTCACCCGAACGGGCAATGAAAACGCATGAAAGGAGAGCTCAATGCTCGAGATCAAACGGGCCACGCCGCACGACGCGCACCGCGCTTTTGAGATCCGCCGCGAAGCCATTCGCAGCCAATGCATCGGTGCTTATACCGCTGAACAGATGCAGGTGTGGACACGCGGCAACGCCGAGGACGGCTACAGCGCGCTGATGGAAAAACCGTTCTACCTGGGGTGGGTCAACGGCGAGCCAGTTGCCACCGGGATGCTCGACCTTGATAACAATGAAGTAGGTGCGCTGTTCGTGCTGCCCCAATTTACCGGGCGCGGGTACGGCAAAGCGATGCTGGATCATCTTGAGAACCTTGCGCGGGAATTGGCGATTGAAGCGGTGGTGCTCGATGCGACGTTGAATGCCGCGAGTTTTTATCGGGAGTGTGGATATGTGGGCGACGAGCACGCGGTTTACCATTCGCCTTCGGGGTTGGAGCTGGCGTGTATTCCTATGACAAAGCGGATTTAATCATTCCGCTCATCCGTCCTTTGCCGTTACACGCGGAGCGTGAAATTTAGGAGATTTGTGGCCAGCAGGCTTGTTGTGGTTGGTCTGTTGCGGCGAGCAGGCTTGTTGTGGCGAGCGGGCTTGCCCGCGTTGGGCTGCGTAGCGGCCCCAAAACCTAACGTTCGAGTCTGGCTGACACACCGCGTCAACCTTTCTGGGGCCGCTGCGCGACCCAACGCGGGCAAGCCCGCTCGCCACAACAAGCCCGCTCGCCACAAGCCACAAAAGCCCGCTGTCCACAGTTGCCTGCTAGCCATAACAGGCCCGTTCGCTACGAAGGTGTTTTACCCGCGATTTTGTGTGTGCCCGTGGGCACTGCTGTTTATCCCACCGGCAACTCTCCCGTCACAATCGCCGTAATCAAAAAGATGAAAAACATCGGGATCGACCACTTGAAGAACTCCTTCTGGTACTCCCCGAACGACATCTCCGTGCGGTTCATCAGCAGGAACAACCACGCCACCGTCGGGCTGGCGTAGCGCAGTGCCTGGCCCATGAAGGAGGCGACGCCGATTTCGGTAGGGCTGATGCCGAACTTGTAGGCGATGGGCGCCACCACCGGCAGGATGCCGAAGTAGTAGGCGTCCACCGGCAGGGCGTAGCAGGCGAGGGCGCCGAGGAAAGCGAAGATCAGCGCGGTGTGGCTGCCCATGGAATCCGGGATCAGGCTGGCCATGTGTTCGGCCACAGCGCCGGCCATGCCGCTGCCGTTGAAGATCCCCAGGAAGCAGCCGGCGGCGAGGATGATCGAGGCCACGGCCACGGCGTCGCCACCGTTGGCGGTGATGCGTTCGCGTTGTTCCACGGCGCTGTAGTTGACCGTCAACGCAATCGCGGTGCCGAGCATGAACACCACTGCGCCGCTGGCCCAGCCGGCGATCAGGATCACCAGCATGCCCAGGGTCAGGGCCAGGTTGAACAGGAACAGGCGCGGGCGTTTGAGTTCCTTGTCATGGTCCTTGATCACATTGACCATCTGCAGGATTTGCGCGGGCGTCACGATGCCGTTTGCACCCTGCACAAACCCCAGGCGTTTGCGCTCCTTGACGCCCATCAAGTACGCCATGAAAAACACATACAGGAACGACACGCCGAGGATCGGCAGGATCGCCACAAACAGCGTGTTCACCTCCACGTTCAATACCGCCGCCGCCCGTGCCAACGGCCCACCCCACGGCAGGCAATTGCCCAGGCCGCAGGGCAGGATGATCAGCATCGCCAGGTTCGACAGCTTCATGCCCATCTGTTTGTACAGCGGCAGGAACGCGGTGGTGATGATCAGGATGGTGGTGGTGCCGTCGCCGTCCAGGGTCACCACGGCGGAAGTGAAGGCGGTGACCAGGATGATTTTCAGCGGGTCGCCATTGGCCTTGCGGATCAGGAAGGTGCACAGCGGATCGAACAGCCCCACGTTCATCATCAGGCTGAAATACAGCACGGCAAACAGGATCATCACCGTGGGGTTGACCGTGCCGAGGGAGACCTTGCCGGCCTCGTTCTGCGAGTAAAACAGGCCCTCGCGCACCCAGGTCATAATGGTGCCCATCGGCACGCCGTTGACCAGGCACACCAGCACCCCCACGGCCAGCGACACCACGATCAGACCGGTGAATGGCGAAAGTTTTTGCTTGATGACCAGCAACAGAAACGAGGTGATCAACACATAGCCCAGAACTGTCAGCATCTGAACGTCTCCACAATTTTATTTTTATAGTGAGCGCAGCAGGGTGGGGCGTCGGGCGCCCCGGGTAGAGCCGTGAGCGTTACTGGCCTTCCAGCAGTTCGGTGACCCAGGCCGGGGCCAGTGCGGGCATGGGCTGGCCGCTGTCGCGGCAGCGAGTGTAGGCGTCGATCACCTCGCGTCGCTGGTTTTCATAGGCACTTTTTTTCTCGGATGCCTCCAGCACTTCCAGCAGGCGGGCGCGCGGCACCACGGTCACGCCGTCGTAGTCGCCGAACACCAGGTCACCCGGTGCCACCTCGACACCGGCGCAGGTCACGCTGGCGTTGATCTTGCCCGGGCCCTGTTTGCCGGGGCTGCGTTGCATGAAGCCCTTGGCGTAGATCGGGATGTCCAGTTGCGCCAACGGCACTTTGTCGCGCACGCAGCCGTCGATGACCATCCCGCTCAAGCCCACGGCCTGGGCGGCACCGGCCATCAGGTCGCCGATGTAGGCGCGGCCGGGGTAGCCCTTGCCGGCCACCACCAGCACGTAGCCGGGTTGGCCCTGGTACACGGCGACGTGGATCGGGAAGTTGTCGCCGTCTTCGGTGTCGACGGTGTAGGCGGTGCCGAGCATCACCTTGCTTTCATCCAGCGGCATCAGGTCGGCGTCCATGCAGCCGTTGCGCGGGATGCCCAGGCTTTGCATGCCGTCGCACAGTTGCGCTGGGCTGAGCTGGCGAAAGCGCGCCAGCAGGTCATCGGGGATCAGGTCGGGCAGCGGGAAGTAATGTTCAGTGTTCATGGCGGGTCTCACGAGTGGGCGGTCAAGTGCGCGATGGCGCTGCGAAAGTCCATGTCGCTGCCGTCGGGGCCGAGCAGGCTGGCCCAGTCGGTGGCGGCGAGTTTGTCGAGTTGGCCCTGGGTGGCGCGTGTCATGCTGGCGTCGACGCCGGCGGCTTCCAGGGTGGCGACTGCATCGTCCATTTCCGCGCTGCGGCGCTTGGCATGGATCAGCGTGCGTGCGGTGAAGGTATTGGCCAGTTGCTCGACGGTCTTGCCGTTCAACGAATCACTCAAGGACTCGACCAGGGTGTCGAGCACGCCGAATTTCTCACCGGCCTGAAAGGCTTCTAGCAGCAACTGCGGCAGGCCCTTCATCACCACACTTTTGAGCATTTTGATCGCGCAGGCGGCACCGGCTTCGGCATCGAGTACGGTCAAGCACATGCCGTGCGGTGTAAAAAAATCGGCAAATGCACTGGCGCCGCTGCCGGCCAGCAGCATCGGCACACGGTGGTTATTGCCGGGCACGGTGCCCATCACGGCGGCGTCGCAAAAGCCCACGCCGTCGGCACGCGGCAGTTGGTCGATGGCCTGTTTGACGCTGGGCGCGGCGGAGTTCATATCGACGTAGGTTTGCCCCGTTACCAGCCATGGCAGGGCTTGTTGCGCGATCCCCAACGCGCTGCTGGCGCTGGTCAGGCACACTACAAAGCGGGCGCCGTAACAGGCATTTTTCAGTGAGTCGAAAAGCCTGACTTGCAGCTGCTCGGCGCGTTGGCGCACCACCGGGTTGAGGTTGGCGTCGAAAGCACCGATCCGCAAATCGCCGGTGGTGCGCAGGCCCTGGGTGAGGTGGTAGGCAGCTTCGCCAAACCCGATGAAGACGATATCCATCCAGTGTTTCCTTCATTGTCTTTGTTATTGATGAAGGAAGAGCAAGGGCTGTGCCAGATAGAAATAGTCTTTTAAAACAACTGGATAGTATTAATTTGGCGGTTTGCTGAAATATCCATGCCTTTCAAAACATTTCAGCATGCAATAGTCTGCAATCCCTGCCCGTGCTTTTGAGACCTCGCCATGCAAGGCACCATCGCCGTGATCTCGCCGTCCAGCACCCTGACTTCGGTGATGCACGGCATCCTTGAGCAACGCGGTTTAGCCCTGGTGGTGGTCGAGGCCGCGCAGCACGACGCCGTGCTCAAGGCGCGGCAATTGATCGACAACGGCGTCAGTGTGATCATCAGCCGGGGCCGCACCGCCAGCGTGTTGCGCGAGTACCTGCGCGTGCCCGTCGTCGAGGTCAAGCACACATTTTTTGACTGCATCAACGCTTATCGCAAGGCGCAGCAGGTCTCGGACAAGGTGGCCTTCCTCGCCACCTCCGAGGGTTACGCGACCATCCTCGAGAAAGCCCGGTCGTTTATGCCGCAGGTGTCGATCTGCCTGATCGACCCGCTGGGCAGCAACCAGGCCACCGAAGCGCAGCTGGATCGCTTGCGCGCCGAGGGCATCGAAGTGGCGATTGGCGGTCTGTCCTCGCGTGAGGCGGTGGTAGCGCGGGGCATGCGCTACATCATGTCCGAGGCCGACCCGCATGCCGCTTTCGATGCCATTGATGAGGCCCTGCATTTACTGCAAGTTGAGGAAGAACGGCGGTTAAAGCGCGTGGAGCTGCAAAGCCGCTACGAGATGATCCAGTCGATTCTCAACTGTGTGTCCGAAGGCATCTTCAGTGTCGACAGCCAGCGCTGCATCACCAATATGAACAGCGTGGCCACCGCCTACTTGGGCGGCCTGGCGTGCGGCGACAGCATCGACGGCCTGTTGGCCCAGGACTATTTCAGCCAGGTGCTCGGCAGCGGCCGCCCGGTGCGCGGTGCGCTGATCAGCCTGGGGCGATTGTCCCTGACCCTGAGCATCGCCCCGATCACCCTGGACAGCCAGGTCATCGGCGCCGTCGCCACCCTGCAAAACCAGACCGAAATCACCGCAATTGAACGCAAGATGCGCCGCCAATTGGCGCGCCAGCACCTGGCGGAAAACACCTTTGAGCACATCATCGGCAGCAGCCCCGCGCTGGCCAAGGCCAAGCGCCTGGCCATGACCTATGCGGCGGTGGACAGCACGGTGATGATCGAAGGCGAAACCGGCACGGGTAAGGAGCTGTTCGCGCAGAGCATTCATAACGCCTCGCGCCGCAAGCATGGCCCGTTCGTGGCGATCAACTGCGCGGCCTTCGCCCCGGGCGTGCTGGAGAGCGAGTTGTTCGGCTACGTGAAAGGCGCCTTCACCGGCGCGCTCAACGAGGGCAAGGCCGGGGTGTTTGAGCTGGCGCACACCGGCACTATCTTTCTCGATGAAATCAACGAAACCTCCACCGATATTCAGGTAAAACTGCTGCGCACTTTGCAGGAGCGCAAGGTGGTGCGCATCGGCGATGACAAGGTCACGCCTGTTGATATCCGCATCATCACCGCCAGCAACAAAAGCCTGGAACAACGGGTAGCCCAGGGGCTGTTTCGCGAGGATTTCTACTACCGTATCTGCGTGCTCAAACTGCACTTGCCGGCCCTGCGCGAACGCCGCGCCGACATCCCCGAGCTGGTGCGCCACCTGCTGCGCAGCCTGGCCATGCCTACGCCCGAGCCGGATGAAGCGCTGCTGCTGCGCCTGAGCAGCTATGCCTGGCCGGGCAATATCCGGCAGTTGGGCAATATCGTCGAGCGCCTGGCGGTGATGAGCCAGGGCCGGCCGTTTGCCCAGCCGTGGCTGGAGGATGTGCTGGAAGATCTTTCAAGCAGCGTGCCGGCTGAAGAGGGCGCGCCGATCAAAAGCGAACTGGCGTTGCTGCACGAAGTGCTCACCGGTGTGCGCGGCAATCGCGAAGAGGCCGCCAGGCGCTTGCAGATCAGCACCACCACCTTGTGGCGGCGCATGAAAAAGTACCTGGATGAAGACCCCGGGTGTTTTGACACTACACGTTACTGACGGGCGAAAGCTGTGCGCAATCGCTCGATGACGTGATGTCGAGCCTCTCCCTGGATGTCCGGTGGTGTGAGGCTCTCTCCAAACTCACGCCATACAAACAGGGTTAACTCGGCGCCATCAGTCAAGGTTTGCGCCGAGGTCTGCGCGCCAAAACCCTGCAGTTGCCGGTATCGGTCATCGCGCCAGAATGCTGCCTCCACCCAGTCGTACACTGGGATGAAATGAAAGTGCAGCGCGAATCCCGGCATGTGCCCATAGCGGCTGATGTACAGCCATTTCGGCTTGAGCTGCGCCTCGATCACCCGCTGGGTCTTCGCCAGCAAACCACCCAGCTCGGCCAGCGCTGCCTCCGGCATGTCCGCCAGGGAATGGATCGGTGCCTTCGCCCCCAGCATCAGGTAACCGGGCAATGCTGACGCCAGGTGATGGTTGAGCCGCCAGTGTTCGGTTTCGTGAAGAATGTAGGTAGGGTCGATCTGCATAAGCGTGTCCATGAGAGCCGTGCGGGAAGAATACCTGTATCCCACAAAAGCGCTTGATCTGTGTCTATCGCCGGTCGTTCCAGGTGGCTAGCCTTAAAGCTCATCAACCCTTTACCGAGCCGACCATGGATCTGACAGCTGTCCCCTTTGGCACCACCGACTGGTCCACCGTCGACCCCGTGGTTCACCCCGGCATTACCGGCAACGCCCTGTGGCGCACCTGCCATTTCGGCACCACCCGCGTGCGCATGGTCGAATACACGCCGGGCTACGTGGCTGATCACTGGTGCTGGCGCGGGCATGTGTTGCTGTGCCTTGAAGGCGAGCTGCACACCGAACTCGAGGATGGCCGTCAGTTCACCCTTAAGGCCGGGATGAGTTACCAGGTGGGCAGTGACATGGAAGGGCATCGGTCATCGACGCAGGCGGGTGCAAAGCTGTTTATTGTGGATTGAGCACTTGCTTGTGATACGCCCCAGCCAATTCATTGGCAGGAGATAAGGGCGGCACAATCAGGCTGCCGGGCCTGTTTTCAGATTGAAAATAGACAGAAAGTGCAAATGGCAAAGCTCTCAAGCATGACGCCACATTGGGAGGTTTCAGGCACATACTTCGCGCACCCTTCCAGCGCCGGGCTGTCGTTGTTCTCACAGCAAATGGGCTGCTGTGGCGAGCGGGCTTGCCCGCGTCGGGTTGCGCAGCAGCCCCAAAACCTGGCGCTGAGTTCTTTCAGAAAAAACTCGGTGGCTTTACTGGGGCTGCTTTGCAGCCCAACGCGGGCAAGCCCGCTCGCCACGTTGGGGGGCTTCAGGCCCATCCCTCGCGCAACCTGGCGAACGCCGGGTTGTCGTTGTTCTCGCAGCGCAGG
>NZ_UUPU01000051.1 GCF_900591205.1 Pseudomonas viridiflava | reverse complement strand
GCAAAATCCCGTCCAACACACCGTCGGTCAGGGTCAGCAATTCCTCACCGGTGACCATCGACACCGGGCAGCCGTTGGTGGCCGTCTTATCCGCCGGAGCGGCAGACTCCCCGTTGAGGTTTTTACCTGAGGCAGGCACATCATCGACGTGCTCCTGGCGAACCAGCACCGTCTGCTGCGTCTTGCTGCGCACCACCGGCACCGAGTTCGAAACCAACTGCTCCCCCGCCTTCAACGGCGTCATCGACACTGCTTTGATCGCTGTGGCCGGGCTGCTCAGCAAGAGCGGCTTAACCGCCTCGACATGCGAGTCCAGCTTGGGGCCCATACGCTGACTCGCCAGTGTTTCCAGCCAGTTACGCACCCGCCCTGACTTGACATGACTCATCACCTGAGCACCCAGCCGGAGCTGCACACCCATGCCCCGTGTCGCCCAGATCAGAAACAGATTGATCAACACTTCGCCGGTAATCTCACCCAGCAATTCATACATGTCTGGCGGCGGCAGCATCCGTATCCAGGCGAGCATCGCTGACAGGTAAATAAACAGCAGCGGCTCATCGCTGAGCACAAGCAAACCCTTAGCGATGGCGTCTTTGCCAAGTTTCAACAGTTCATCGAGCTCGGCCTGGGAGATGTATTGCAGTAGCTTTTTGCTGTTGGGCTTGATGTCCGCCAGCAGGTCATACAGCTGCGTTAGGTTGTCCCAAAGGTTGTAGAGGGCCTTGGCTATGCCGCTTGCAAACGCAACCCCTTGCAGCGCGCTACGCGCCAAAGGCGTGGCCTTGGCAAAGTCGCTCCACTGGGGCTTGAAGGTGTTTTTCCATTCATCAAGCAAATGAGCTTCCAGCCCGGCAATTACCGACTGATAAGACGCATACAGTGCCTTGACGTGATCCTTGGAGAGATTGGGGTAGAAGGTGATTTGGTATTTCTGGTCGCGAGCGCACTCCTTGACTTCAAGAATGCCGCTGGCGCCGATGGTTTTATGAATTGGGGCGCCCAGCGGGCTGCCATCCGCTGCAAGGGCTTGCAGCGTCACCGGCGTGTTGCCGATCGGCACGTACTGCGTGCTTTCAAACATATGCGCCAAGGTCATCGAACCTTGGGCCTTGCACACGGCTACCGTACGGCTTGGCGTTTTGGAGGAAACAGGCGCGACCAGCGCCACCTCATTCCCCACTTTGAACACTTGCTCGACTTGCAGCGTCGAACCACTCCAGAAGCTTTCGGCCCATTCATCAAAGGTGTTCAGGCAACCGCGCAAGTCACGAAGAACGTCTTCAGCGTCCGGCGTTTGAGCATTCATCGGGGACAGGACAAACTTGCCTATGACCGGAATCAAGAGGCAGCCCCATTCAGCAGGCGGTTAAAAGAGAAGCACATTGGCGGTCCCTCGCACTGGTTGGTCAGGCGAGAGACTTTGGAGAGGTTGCCAGGGAAAAGAAGTCGGCTTTATTCGCTACTAGCGGTGGGAAAATTCGCCAAAACCTCGGGTTAGCCGAGGCTCGACTGTGGGAAGAGGATTACATGTTGAAAGCGCCTACAGCTTCAACTGCCCTATCGCCTTGCTCAACTCCCCCGCCAACGTCGCCAACTCATTGCTGGTGGTGGCCGAATCCACGGTTTGCTGCACGGTGTTTTCGGTTACGTCGCGAATGCTGACCACGGCACGGTTCATCTCTTCGGCCACATGGCTTTGTTGTTCGGCGGCGACGGCGATCTGGGTGTTGCTTTCGCGCATTTGGGCCACGGCCCCGGTGATTTGCGCGAGGGCGGCGCCGGCTTCCTGGGCCTGTTGCACGCAGTCGTCGGCTTTGAACGAGCTTTCCTGCATAAAGTCCACCGCATCGCGGGTGCCTTCTTGCAGCGCCGAAACCATGCGAGTGATTTCATCGGTGGAGCTTTGTACCCGCTTGGCCAGGTTGCGCACTTCGTCGGCGACCACGGCAAACCCACGGCCCATTTCGCCAGCGCGGGCGGCTTCGATGGCGGCGTTGAGGGCGAGCAGATTGGTCTGTTCGGCGATGCTGTGAATCACGCTGACCACGCCGTTGATTTTCTGGCTGTCCTCGGCGAGTTTCTGGATCATTTCGGCAGTCTGTTGCACGCCGGTTGATAGCCCGGCAATCGAGCGTTGCACGCGGCTGACCACTTCCTGGCCGCTGCCGGCAAGGGTGTCGGCGGTTTGGGAGAGGTCGCGAGTGGCCCCGGCATGTTGGGCGATATGGTAGACGGTGGCGGTCATTTGATTGATGGCGGTGGCGGCCTGGTCGGTCTCGCTTTGCTGGCCGAGCATGCCGTGCTGCACCTCGTTCATGCTGCTGGCCAGGCGTGCAGCGCCCTCGTCCAGCTGCCGGGCGGTGTGCGCCACGGTGTTGACCACCCGTTGATAGCCGGCCTGCATGGCATTGAAGGCGCTGGCCATCTGGCCGACTTCATCCTTGCAGGCCAAGGGCACGCGGGCCGAGAGGTCGCCGGTTTTCTCGACGTGCAGCATCACGTCCTTGAGGGTGTTGAGCTGGGCGAGCAGGAAGCGGATCAACAACTGCGATGCGCCGAGCATCGCCAGCATCAGGATCAACACCGCCACCGCATAGTGGGTGAAGCGTTCGCCAAATACCTGGCTCAAGCTGGGGGCGTAGGCGAGCACGGCGATGTATTGCCCATCAGCGCGGGCGATCACGTCGGCGCCCATCAGCGGGTTTTCGCCGAACAGCGGCATACGGTTGAGTTCGACCCAGCCGGTGGCGCGGCTCAGTGCTGACAGATCGAGGTCGGCCAGATGTGGGACTTGGCCGCGGGCAAACGTCAGCCAATGTTCGCCCTGGGGTAGGGCTTTGTCGGCCGGCCAGGCGCTGAGCAATCGCCCCTGCGCCTGCGCGCAAGCCATAGACGCGTCGCTGCGCGCTTGTTGTTCGAGCTGCACGGCGTACAGCACCAGCAGCAGGGTGGTGATGAAAGCGACCGCGTTGACGGCCCAGAATTTGTATTTCAGCGAGATATTGCTAAGCCAGGCACCCATGGAAGGTTTTCTCTGATAGCGGAAACAGCATTGGCAAGGTGCCATTATTGTGCCG
This sequence comes from Pseudomonas viridiflava, assembly GCF_900591205.1. Lineage (GTDB taxonomy): Bacteria > Pseudomonadota > Gammaproteobacteria > Pseudomonadales > Pseudomonadaceae > Aquipseudomonas. The sequence continues at coordinate 37,781 of NZ_UUPU01000051.1, read as the reverse complement.
CTACTCAGAAAAGCGGTTTTGACATGGGTCAATGCGCCGCATCAATCCACGGCCGGTAATCCAAAAAAACTGCGGGCACAGGCGGTGCTGTGCTGCGCCAGGTCCTCCAGGGTTTCGTTGCGATGCAGGGCGACTTCGCGCAGCACCTCCGGCAAATACGCGGGTTCATTGCGGCCATTTTTCGGCTTGGGGCGCAAGGTGCGAGGCAGCAGGTAGGGCGCATCGCTCTCCAACATCAGACGGCCACGGGGAATTTCCCTGACCAGCGGGTGCAGGTGCGTCCCACGGCGTTCATCGCAGATCCAGCCGGTGATGCCGATGTGCAGGTCCAGGTCCAGGTAGCTGAACAGCGCCTGTTGTTCGCCGGTAAAGCAATGCACCACGGCGGCGGTGAGGTGGTCGCGGTAGTCCTTGAGGATTTCCAGCAACCGCTGGTTGGCGTCGCGCTCATGCAGGAACACCGGCAGCTTCAACTCGACGGCCAGGGCCAAATGCTCTTCCAGGACTTTTTCCTGCTGGGGCCGCGGGGAAAAGTCCCGATTGAAATCCAGCCCGCATTCGCCCACGGCGCGTACTCGGCTTTCACCGAGCAAAGCGCGCAAGCGTTGGGCGCTGCTGCCGTTCCAATCGCTGGCAGAGTGGGGGTGAATGCCGGCAGTGCTGAACAAGCGCTGGCCACTTTCATCGAGTTTTACGCAGAGTTCCAGGGCCTGTTCGCTGCCGTCGATGCTGGTGCCGGTGAGCACCAATTGTTGCACGCCGGCGGCGTAGGCGCGGTCGAGAACAGCTTGGTGCTTCTCGTCGAAACTGGGGTTGGTCAGGTTGACGCCGATATCAATGAGTTGCATGGTGCTATCTCCGCCTGCGGCCGGAAAGCATATCAGAGCTGTAGATTTATAAGAAAATCGAAGAACTACAACGAGTTATAGCTGTCTTTGGACGTCGCAAGTGACATTGTGGTTAGCTGAACGCCTTACCCTGTGCCACCGTTGCGCGCAAAGCCTGCGCATAAAGCGCTCTGTTTCTGACCCCCAGCGCCGCGTTTTTCGCGAGGTAGCTGGCCAGTATTCTTTCCGGAGAGCGGATGATCCGAGCCTCGGCGTTGCTTATGTTGTGCCTGACGTTACTGCTGCCCCTGGCGGCGGTCGCACGGCTGGACGGGCCGCTGGAAGTGACCAAACCGAGCAAGGTCCGCGACTTGGCGGAAATTCGCGCCAGCCGGACCCTGCGCGTGCTGGTCAACCAGAGCCGTAACAGTTCCGGAGAAGTGCAGGGCCAGGCCATTGGCGTGGAATACCATCGCCTGCGCGCTTTTGAGCAATACCTCAATGGTCATGCCCGCGATGGCCAGGAAATCAACCTCAAGATCATTCCCAAGGCCAAGGACCAACTGCTCGGCGCGCTCGCTCGGGGTGAAGGCGATCTGGTGGCCCCCGGTGAACTGCTCGATGTGAACGCCGCGCACAAGATCACCACCAGTGACCCGATCGCCAGCGATGTGCCGTTGTGGCTGGTGGGGGTGAAGGGCGAGCGGCGGTTTACCAAACTTGAGCAATTGTCGGGGCGCACCGTGGCGCTGACCACCGGCAGCGCTGCGGCGGACGCCATCAGCCAGGTCAACCAGAAGCTGGCCCTGCACAAACAGCCGCCGATCAAAGTGGAGTGGGTCGATCCGACCCTGGCCGTGGAGGATGTGCTGGAGATGGTGCAGGCGGGCATTTTTCACCTGACCATTGTTGAAAAACCGATTGCCGAACGCTGGTCGAAGATCTTGCCGAAATTGCGTTTCGATAAGCAGGTGGTCATCAGCGAGCCCGGCGACGAGTATTGGTTTGTGCGTCAGGATGCCTCGATGCTGCGGGCCAGCATTGATCGTTTTCTCAAGACTTATCGAACCCCCTCCGACCAGGATGTGGCGTTCCAACGTATCTACCGGCGCCTCTATCAGGTGCGCAACCCCCTGGCCCGGGCCGACCGTCAGCGCCTGGAGAAACTGCGTCCGGTCCTGCAAAAGCACGCCCGCGAGCAGGGTATGGACTGGTTGAACCTTGCCGCGCTGGCCTTCAAGGAGTCGGCGCTTGACCCCGGCGCACGCAACAGTGGCGGCCCCACGGGCCTGATGCAGATCACGCCATCGGCTGCGCAACGGGTGGGGGTCAACAATATCGAGAACCTCGATAGCAATGTGCAGGCGGGGGCGCGTTATCTGTCGATGATTCGCCGCAAATTTTTCTCCAGCCCCAAACTCAACGAGCGCGAGCGTATGGCCTTTGTACTGGCGGCGTACAACATGGGGCCGGAGCGAGTACAGGGCATGCGCACCGAAGCGAAACGCCGCGGGCTCAACCCCAATCAGTGGTTCTTTCAGGTGGAGCGTATTGCCATGGAGCAAGTGGGAATGGGCGGCGTCAGCTATGTTAATAGTGTGAACAAGTACTACTTGGCGTTCGATCGGGAGCGGAAGTCCCTGGAGCCATCGGCGCCGAAAGTTGCCTCACGAAAATGATCGGATTTATGGATATGTATTAAGCATTTTTTCGGCTTTTATCATTGTTTAATCCGATTAATATAGCGGCCAACCAACCCCTACTTTGAAAAGGATTATCCCCATGAGCCCACTGATCAATCGCATCCTGTCCACCCGCGCCGGTTACGGTCTGACCATTTTGCGCATTGTTGTCGGCATCATCTTCGCCGCCCACGGTTCGCAAAAGCTGTTTGGCTGGTTCGGTGGCTACGGCCTGGCAGGCACCGCGCAGTGGATGGAAAGCATCGGCCTGGCGCCGGGCACCCTGATGGCGTTGCTGTCGGGCGGGACCGAGTTCTTTGCCGGCCTGGCCCTGATCATCGGCTTGCTGGCACGCCCTGCGGCACTCGGCCTGACCATCCTGTCGCTGGTGGCGATCTTCTCGGTGCATATCCATAACGGTCTGTTCATGGCCAACAATGGTTATGAGTTCGCACTGGCGCTGTTGGGCGGCTCGCTGGCGGTGCTGCTGGAAGGCGCCGGCAAACTCTCTGCAGACCGCGCCATCGCCAATTGATCTTCGCGTAAAACCCTGAACAGGCCCGCCTTGAGCGGGCCTTTTCGTTGCTCGGGATTCTTGACACTGCACCACCGGCTTCTCTAGGATGCTGCTCATGCGCCGATTTAAACAGCTAATTGCGGGGCGCCACCGGGTCTCAATGCAGCCCGACAGAAGTGTGTACTCATCGAGAGTCAGGCTTCGAAATACCGCTAAAGCGCTGGTTCGGTGTTGCCTCTCACCTGCCCGCAGACTTTTGAGGCAGAGACACGACACGATGAATGCACTACGCCCCCTGATACGCTTGGCCCCGATCACTGCGGACCTCACTCAGCGCAATCCGAAAATTCTCCTGGGCGGCAAGCACCAGCCGACGCTCTTGCGTTACCTCGATGGCTGGCCACGGCGTACCGGCCGGCCTTCGGCGTTCCTGATCCAGTTTGTCGAAGACGGCGATTCCCTGGCCCGGTTTGCCAGCAACAGCTTTGACTTGGCGGTGATCCAGGCTCCAAGCGCGGACAACGCGGCTGAAGTTATCCGCCAACTGACCCGCATTGCTCGGCAAGGGCTGATTGCCCGGCGTTGAGCGCTTAGTGAACCATGCCGCCGGCTTGCAAACGACGCCGGCGGTGGCCTAGAAAAATCATCCCGGCCATCAGGCATAACGTCAGCGGTATCGCAAAGGTTGCGACCAGCTTTATAGCGAGTTCCAGGCGATTCACCTGTGCGTATGCCTCGACCCGCAACGCATTTAACTCGATGGGCAAGCGCAGGCGCTCTTTGTTGAGTGCTTGCAGCTGGGTTGTGGGGTTCACGGTCTGGGTGCCGAGGGGGGTTGTCTGCGGGTTCGTTTGTTGCCACTCCTGTTCCGTTCGCTGCAGGCGCCGTTCCAGTTCGCTGGCCTTCATGCGGTAGTCCTGCTCCGCGCTGTCGCGCAGGGTCTCCAGCACGGTTGGCGGCTTTTCCAGGGGCATACGGGGGCGGACATTGGACAGTGCATCCGGCACCGCGAGGTTATCCAGTGTGTTCAAGACAAACAGTGAGTTGCCGTCAGGCGCCGAGCCGTTGATTTTGTCCGAGAGCACGTCTGTGTCGGCGACCACCACGACATGGATCTGCGCCGCTTTTTGCAAACCGGGTGGTTGCCCCTTCATGCCGTCAGGAAATGCCGAGTAACCCGGCCCTTCGATACGGGCAGCAATCACATGGCGTTTTCCTTGAGGCGGATTTTTTTCATCCTGTGAATCGAAGTCGGTCAAGGCCGCAAAACGCTCGATACCCAGCAATACGGATTGCTCGGAGCTCTGCAGGAGTGGGATCACGCTTGTGCGGCTTTTACTGAGCCGTGAGAGTGCGCCGCTGGTCGATACCGTGACCTTGTTCAATTTCCAGGTGCTGATATCGCGGGTGTTCATCGCGTGCCGGGGCAGGTCCAATCGGGCCGGCGGCTGCGCTGCTTGGTTTTCGTGGCTTGGCGTGTCCCATAGCGCATAGTTGTCGACCAGAAATTTGTCCGCGGGCATCTGCACACCCCAGGCGGCAAGCAGCCCGTCCAGTCTGGAGTTGGCGAGCGTGACATTTGGGCTTTGCTCGCTGAGCGGGTCGATAAATATCATCAACTTACCGCCCCTCAGTACAAATTGTTCAATTGCATACAGGGTCGTATCCGACAGCGCACGTGGGTGCACGACCATCAGGGTCTGCACAGTTTCCGGTATGCGCTCGGTGGTCGATTCCAGGTTGACCAGGTTGAAGTGCTGTTGCAGCTCCGTCAGTAACCGCCCCCCGGATTCAGCCATCGCCACCCCGGACAGCAGCCCGATAAGGGGGCGTTCCGGGTGCTGCAATTTATAGATCAGGTGGCTGATTTCGTACTCGAGCAAGGGCTCTCGCTCGGGGCTGAATGATTCGATGCGTTGTGCACCGTGACCAGCACGCGTGCCGATAAGGCCAAGAAATCCTACCTTGTCGTCGAGGCCAAATACCCCGGCCTTGTAGGCATCTTCTGAAAAAGGCGCTGGCTCGATAAGGTGCAGATTGATCATGCCCTTGGCTGCTTTTTCATACTCCTTGAGCAAATCCTCAATGCGCTTGCCATATCGGTTTATGGCGTAGCTTCTTCTCGGGTCGCTGTTTGTGTTGAAATAGTACAAGTCCAGAGGGTCATCCAGTGAAGCGAGCAACAGCCGGACAGGGGGCGATAATGTATGAGTTTGTTGTTGTGAAAAGTCCCATCGGATATCGGGAAGTTTGCTTATCCAAACCAGGTTGAATGCCAGCAGAAGTAACAATATGACGGTGAGTGTCATACCTGTACGCAGAGCGGATCGCATTGAGGGCTTCCCTTATCAACCGTTTTTATAGTTGAGGGTGACGGTCGTTGCAGCAAGAAAGGCGAGGATCATGCTGATGAAATAAAGCATGTCGCGAAGTGTGAACATTCCATCGTCGATAGTGCCGAATCTAGAGAAAGGACTCAGGGTGGTCAGGCTATCGATCAGCAAGATGGGCCTATGGTGTTCAAGCGCATCCAACAAAGCAGCAAGTCCACTGGCAATGAGCAGTAAGCCCACCGTTAAGATGACGATCACCGTACGCTGGCGTACGAGTGTGAAAATAAAGCAGCCGACGGCCAGGTAACTGCCTGCCAGTAGCCAGCTCGCAACAAATTGCGAGGCGATAACGCTGTTGTCTGCGCTGCCCAGGTAATTGGCCATGATGACCAGGGGGAACATCATCATCAGGCCGAATGCCACCACGACCCAGGCCGCCATAAATTTGCCGGCAACCCATTCAAACGTCGTGATGGGCAGGGTTTTCATCAAATCGAGAAAACCTGCATTGGCTTCATCCGACCAGAGTTGCGCCGCCAGGGTGGGTATCAACAGGCAATAGAGCCAAGGATGAAACTGGAAAAACGCCAGCAGGTTACCGCTGTCTTGTTCCAGCCACGGGCTCGTTTGCAGCCCCGCGATCACCGACAGCACTAAAAAAATCGCGATACTCAGGTAGGTGCCTGGCGTGCAGGCATAACTGGTGAGCTGGCGCTTGAATATGACGGGCAGCAGTTTCAAAGGGGGGCCTCTCGGCTCAAGTGATGAACGACGTCTTTCAGGCGACCTGGCTCCAGCTTCAGTGAGTTGATTTTCCAGTGGCGATTGGCAATCAGCGTGTTGATGTGGGGGTAGATGGCGTGACCCGGCATGGCCAGAACGGTCACCGTGCCGGGCGCATGCCGATGTTCCTCGATGCCGGCCACACCCGGCAGTACGGCGAGGGCCAGCAAGTCCAGCGGGGTATCGGCTGTGAGGGTGACCGCTTGGAAATGACGCGAATCGCGTTGCAGGTCGGGCAGTGGGGTGTCGGCTACCAGGCGACCACCTGCGATAACCAGTGCTCGTGTGCAGAGTTCGGACAGTGCGTCGCAGTCGCGGGAGGCGATGATGACCGTCATTTCTTGCGTCAATGACTGGATCAGCGCCCTGAGCCTGTGTTTTTGATCAGCTGCGAGTCCCGACGTCGGTTCATCCAGTAGCAATACGGCAGGGCCATGCAGGATGGCCTGGGCGATTGCCACTTTGCGCTTCAAACCGATGGAAAGGGCGTTGAGAGGAGCGCTGAGTATCGGCCATAACTCGAGTCGTGTGGCGGCCTCTTCTACCCGTGTACGCTTTTCGTTGCCGTGGAACCCACGAATGGCGGCGATGTAGTTAAGAAACTCCTTAACAGACATCATGGGGTGGTCAAAGTCTTGGTCGAGTTGATAACCAACAAGTTTTCTTGCTTTAAGTGTCTGGGTTTGAGTATCGAAACCGTGAATGTTTATATGGCCGCTGGAAGGGTGTGTAGAACCCGCTATCATATTAAGAAGTGTCGTTTTTACGGCACGGTCCTCGCCAAAAAGTCCCAGGCATTCCTTTTGATTGGCGATGAAAGAAAAGCTATCAATCAGGTTTCTCTTGTCCAGGTGTTTTGTAAGATTTTGTACTTCTATCATGGGGTTACCGGACAAGTTTTGAATCATCTAAGGTACGAAGGTGAAAAAGGGTACGGGCAATAGTGTCTTTTGGGAACGGCGCTCGGCATTTATCAGAAAGGTCCTACGTGCTTGTTAGGTGGGTCACTGAAACAATTGCTATGCGTTTTCAACCCTTAAATTGTCGCCCTTTGTTATGAGGCCTGATTACCATGATGCTTCTACGTACCCTTGTTCTTGAACGCAACGGTCAGGATGCTCCGGTCAACGGTGCACTGCTCTGTGGATTTGCTGTTGGTCAAATCGCCTCCAATTTTCTTGTTTATAGTCTGGATGAGGAGGTGGAACCGGGCAGTTCCAGGGTCTATATCGCGGCCTTGCGCAAAAAAGCCGACCGGTATTTCCTGGACGGTGTCGAGTCCAAGGAAGACCTGCAAGTGGCGATGCTTGTTTTCAAGCAAATCCTGACGTTGGCAGCGTCAGGGGCGAAGACGGGCGGCGCTACCGAAACCCAGGTGCCTTATCATTTTGTCGATCTCAAAGGCTGCAAGCTGCCGACTGCCAGGCCCGATGACCATCACTCGGTGATCATCAAGAAGGCGCTGGTGATGAAGGTAATCACCTTGGGCATGTCGGCGCCGGCGCTGCCGGCAATCGAAAATGCCTCACTGATTGTGCCGACTATTCGTTTTTCGTCGCAAATGAGCTCCGTGCCCAAGGTGACAATCCCCTCCGAAGCTCCCCGGCGGCCGGAGCCTGAAGCGCTTGACGACGAGCCGCAACAGATGCCGGTCGAAACCCCAGTAACCCCGGTGCCGGTCACGCCTGTTGCCCCGCGTCAGCCAGAAGTTTTGGCGCAGCCCAAACCTGCCGTGCCGGTGGACGACAGCACCTTGTTCGAAATGGACAGTACGCTGACTAACCTTGCTCGCGTCGCTCAGGAACTGAGCCAGCAAAAACGCGCGGCAATCGAACGAGAGGCCACGCTCGAGCAATGGCAGGCCAGACTGCAGCAGCAGCAAAACCAGCTGGACGAGAACACCCGTGAATTGGAGCGGCGTACCACCCAATTGCAAGGCCAATCGTTGGCGCTCAGCCAGCGGGCCGAAGGGTTGAAGGCGACGATGGCGCAGATATCGGGCCTGCGCCAGAACCTGCGAGGGGTGCTGCTTGAGCTGGACCAGGCGCTGGAGGGCTAGACTGGTCTGGCTACTTTCCCGGGTTCATTTATCATCAGCGTCAGCCTGCTTGCGCCAGGGCATGATTGCCTGGCCTATTGGCACCTATGGACATTGCCCGGGGATGCGTGCGTTTGAGTACCAAGCTGATCACCAAAGAAGGTCATGAAGCGCTGAAGAAAGAACTGGATTACCTGTGGCGCGAAAAGCGCCCGGATACCACGCGCAAAGTGACGTGGGCCGCTTCGTTGGGGGACCGCAGCGAAAACGCCGACTACCAGTACAACAAGAAACTGCTGCGCGAGATTGACCGCCGGGTTCGCTATCTGCGCAAGCGCCTTGAAGACATGCGTGTGGTGGAGTACATGCCCGAGCAGGAAGGGAAGGTGTTTTTCGGTGCCTGGGTCGATATCGAAAATGAGCAGGGCGAGACCAAGCGTTTTCGTATCGTCGGATATGACGAGATTTATGATCGGATGGACTACATCTCCATCGACTCGCCGATGGCCCGTGCACTGCTGCGCAAGGAAGTCGATGACGAGGCCATCGTGCAGACCCCCAGTGGAGACGTCTGCTGGTGGATCACCGGTATCGAGTATGTGAAGTAGGCATCGCCGGCTCGCCCCCTGCCGAGGGCGCGAGCCAGCCAGGTTTCAGCCTTCGCGCAACACGGTCAGCGGGCTGGCATTCAGTGCGCGGCGCGTACCAAATACTCCGGCCCCACCGATAAGCACGGCACCGATCACCGGAAGCAGCAGCAACCACGGGTGCGGATGCCAGGCCAGGTCAAATGCATAGCGGTACAGCACCCAGGTCACCAGCTCTGTTCCCAGGGCCGCCAGCAAGCCGCTGACGGCACCCAGCAAGCCGAACTCGATGCGCCTTGCCTTGACCAGCAACTTGCGCTCTGCGCCCAGGGCACGCAGCAGCGCACCTTGGCGGATACGTTCATCGAGGGTGGCTTGCAGGCCGGAGAACAACACGGCCATCCCGGCGGCCAGCACAAACAACAGCACGTATTCCACCGCCAGGGTCACTTGGGCGAGGATGCTGCGCAACTGCTCCAGCAGCGCCTCGACCTGCAGGATGGTCACTGCCGGGAATGCCCGGGACAGATCGACGATCTGCTGATCGTGGCCGGGGGCCAGGTAGAAGCTGGTCAGGTAGGTGGCCGGCAGGTCTTTCAAGGTGCCTGGCTGGAAAATCATGAAGAAGTTGGGCTGGAAGTTATCCCAGTTGATGGTCCGCAGGCTGGTCACCCGCGCTTCACGATTTTCCCCGCCCACGGTAAATACCAGATGGTCGTCGAGTTTGAGCTTGAGGCTCTGCGCAACCTTGGCCTCTACCGAAACCCCGGGAATCTCCTCGGTGGGTTGCTGCGACCACCAGGCACCCGCTGTCAGCGCGTTGCCCGGTGGCAGGTCGGCGGCCCAGGTCAGGCTCAAGTCCCGTTGTACTGCGCGATCGCCGCTGGAGTCCTTGCTGACAACCTCTTGCACCGGTTCGCCGTTGATGCTGATCAGGCGCCCTGGCACCACTGGGTACAACGGTGCCGACTGTGCCTGCAATTCCAGCAAGCGGGCGCCGAAGGCGTCTTTGTCGGCCGGCAGGATATTCAGCGCGAAATAATTGGGCGCATCCTTGGGCAACTGGTTTTGCCAAGTGTCGAGCAACTCGCCGCGCAGCAGGGCGATCAACCCCATGGACAGCAGGATCAGGCCGAACGCCAGGGATTGGCCGGCTGCTGCCAGCGGGTGGCGCAGCAACTGGCCCAAGCCCAGGCGCCAAGGCAGTGAGGCGCGAGCCAGCAGGCGTCGCAGGCTTTGCAACAGCAGCAGGAGCAGGCCGCCAAGGACCAGCGCCGCCACCACGCCACCGCCCAGCAACGCAAAGGTCAGCACCAGGTCGAGGCTCAGGCGCCACATAATCAGGCCCAGGGCGAACAGCGCCGCGCCGTAGACCATCCAGGTGCTGGAAGGGATGGGCAGCAGGTCGCGACGCAATACCCGCAGCGGCGGTACGCGGCCCAATGCGGCCAGCGGCGGCAATGCGAAGCCGGCGAGGGCGACCAAGCCGGTGCCGATCCCGGCGATGGCCGGCAGCAGTCCGCCGGGCGGTACGTCAGCCGGCAGCAGGTCGTGCAGGAAGTAGAACAGGCCAAACTGCGCCAGCCAGCCGAGCACCGCGCCGGTCAAGCTCGCCAGCAGCCCCAGCACGCTCAACTGCAGACTGAACAGCAACATCGCTTCACGGCGCGATAACCCGAGGCAGCGCAGCAATGCACTGGCATCGAAGCGCCTGGTGGCAAAGCGGTTGGCTGACAAGGCCACGGCCACCCCAGCCAGCAGCACTGCCACCAGGCTGGCCATGTTCAGGTAGCGCTCGGCCTTGCCCAGTGCGCCACCGATCTGCTGGTTGCCGTCCCGTGAGTCCTGCAGGCGCTGGTTGGCGGCGAGGCCCGGTTTGACCAGGTCGCGGTAGGTTTGCAGCGCCGTGCTGTCCTGCGGCCCGCGCCACAGTTCGCGGTAGCTGACGCGGCTGCCGGGTTGGACCACGCCGGTGGCGTCAAGGTCTGCCAGGTTGATCATCACCCTGGGCGTGAGGCTGTAGAAGTTGCCGGCTCGGTCGGGTTCATAGGTGAGGACGCGGGTCAGGCGCAGGGTTTTCATACCCACGTCGATGCTGTCGCCGACTTTGAGCTCCAGGGCCGTCAGCAGCCGTGCTTCCACCCAGGCTTCACCGGGTTTGGGGCCGCCGCCTGGGGTCTCATCGCCAAAAGGCGCGGCCGCACTTTTCAGCGCACCCCGCAGCGGATACTGCTCGTTCACCGCCTTGATGCTGGAGAGCTGGATGCCGTTATCGGTGGCGATGACGCTGGAAAACTCCACGACTCGCGCGTGATCCAGGCCCAGCTCGGTGCCGGACCGGATTTGTTCCGGCCGCGCCGGCGAGCTGCCTTCCAGCACCAGGTCGGCCCCGAGGAACTCGGTGGCACGCAACATCATGGCGCCATTGAGGCGTGCGCCAAAGTAACCGATGGCAGTGCTGGCGGCCACCGCGACCACCAGGGCGAAGAACAACACGCGCAATTCGCCGGCGCGGGCGTCGCGCAGCAATTGACGCATGGCAAGGCTGAACAGGCGCAACAGCGGCAAACGTGCCATCAAGGCTCCAGGGGCGCGACCATCAGGCCGGCTTCAAGGCGGATCAGGCGTCGGCAACGATGGGCCAGGCGCTCGTCGTGGGTGACCAACACCAGGGTCGTGCCGCTTTCTTTGTTGAGTTCGAACAGCAGGTCGCTGATACGCTCGCCGGTGTGGCTGTCGAGGTTGCCGGTAGGTTCATCGGCAAACAGCACGTCCGGTTCAGCGGCGAACGCCCGGGCAATCGCTACCCGTTGTTGCTCGCCACCGGAGAGCTGGCGTGGCGAGTGGGTCAGGCGCTGGCCCAGGCCGACGCGCTCCAGCAGGTGTCTCGCGCGTTCGCGGGCGTCTTTGCGGCCGTCCAGTTCCAGCGGCAGCATCACGTTTTCCAGGGCGTTGAGGCTGTCGAGCAACTGGAAGGATTGAAAAACGAAGCCAACGTGCTCGGCACGGATGCGTGCGCGCTGGTCTTCGTCGAGGCTGCTCAGCGCTTGCCCGGCGAGGGTGACTTCGCCGCTGCTGGGCAGGTCGAGGCCGGCCAGCAGGCCGAGGAGGGTGGATTTACCGGAACCGGAAGCCCCGACGATAGCCAGGCTATCGCCCTTGTTCAGTTCCAGGCTCAGTTCGTGCAGGATAGTCAGTTCACCTTCCGCGCTGGGAACCACTTTGCTAAGGTTCCGCGCGGTGAGAATGCTTGCGCCCATGGAGAATCCGATGCGAATGTGGTTTTTGAGTGCTGGCCTGGCCTTGATGTGCATGGCCCAGAACGCAGCGGCGGGTACAGTCCTGATCGTTGGCGATAGTATCAGTGCCGGTTTCGGGCTGGATACCAGCAAAGGGTGGGTAGCGTTGCTGGGACAACGGCTCAAGAGCGACGGTTTCGACGATAAGGTGGTCAACGCCTCCATCAGCGGCGACACCAGTGCAGGAGGGCTCGCACGGCTGCCGGCGGCGCTTGCAGAGCATAAGCCGGACGTGGTGGTGATCGAACTGGGCGGCAACGATGGCTTGCGCGGGCAGCCTCCAGCGCAATTGAAACAAAATCTTGCGTCGATGATTGACCAGTCCAAGGCCAGTGGTGCCAAGGTGCTGTTGCTGGGTATGCAATTGCCGCCTAATTACGGGCCGAAATACACCACTGCATTTGCCGAAGTCTACGGTGTGCTGGCCAAGGAAAAAAACGTCCCGCTGGTCCCGTTTTTCCTGGAGGGGGTTGGCGGCCACCCCCAGCTGATGCAGGCCGATCAACTGCACCCGGCCGTCTCCGCACAGGGCAAGTTGCTGGAAAATGTCTGGCCGACGCTAAAACCCCTGCTATGACGCTTTTCTACCGGCAGGCTTTCGGCTAAGGTGGCGCCCCCCCGATTTGGAGCCCCTGATGTCGCGTCCTGCCTGGTCCCTGTTTAACTACCAACTGATCGAGCCGGACGAGCAGCTGGATCTGTTCGCCTGTCAGGAAGTGCGGGTACACCTGGTGACACGTCAACTGGAACTGGGCGGCTCCATTGATCGCACGCTGTGCGGCACATTATTGCCGGCGCAACCGCGCTGGTCGCTGGTCGATCGTTCGATTTTCCAGGACCAGCGCCTTTGCCCTTTGTGCCGGGCTATCCTTGAGTCCCAGAAGCGTGGCACGCCGCCGATCTGGCCGGAGCTGCGTTTTGAGCTGTAGAAGCAGCTGCAAGCTTCAAGCTATAAGCTGTAAGCTAGCGGCTTAAAGCTTGCAGCCTAAGGCTCGCTTTTAACCTACCCGTCGTTCTGCGAAGGATTTTCCGGATGTTGTCGCGCCTTTCCGTCGTCACCTGCTGCCTGTCTCTCGCTGCACTTTGTGCGGCCGGTTCTGCGTCAGCTTTGCAGTTGCCCTTGCCACCACCGGGTGAAGACATCGTCGGTCAGGTCCAGGTGATCAAGGCCAAGTATGAGGACACCTTTGCCGACCTGGGCACAACCTATGACCTGGGCTATTCGGAGATGGTCGCGGCCAACCCGGGCGTCGATGCCTGGTTGCCGGGGGCGGGCACCGAGATCGTGCTGCCGACGCGTTTCATCCTGCCGCCGGGGCCGCGCGAAGGCATCGTGATCAACCTGGCGGAATACCGGCTGTACTACTTCCCCAAGGGCCAGAACGTGGTCTACACCTTCCCGCTGGGGATCGGTCGCGAGGGTTGGGGTTCGCCAATCGCCCATACCAGTATTATCGCCAAGACGCCGAACCCGACCTGGACCCCGCCGGCCTCGATCAAGGCCGAGCACGCCGCCAACGGCGACCCGTTGCCCAACGTGGTGCCGGCCGGCCCGGACAACCCCCTGGGGCCGTTCAAGTTCACCCTGGGCACGCCGGGCTACCTGATCCACGGCTCCAACATGAAATTCGGCATCGGTACGCGTACCAGCCACGGCTGTTTCCGCATGTTCAACAACAACGTGCTGGAGATGGCCGGCATGGTGCCCGTCGGGACATCGGTGCGCATCATCAACGATGCCTACAAGTTCGGCAGCAGTGGCGGCAAGGTGTACCTCGAAGCGCATACGCCTTTGAACGACGACGGTACGCCGTCGGTGGTCGATAAGCACACGGCGGTGATCAACGCCTTGCTCAAGCGTGAGGACCTGGCCAATAACCTGCGGGTGAACTGGGATCAGGTGCGGGATGTGGTCGCCGCCGAAGATGGCCTGCCGACCGAGATCGGGGTTCCAGGTGCAGCGCCTATAGCCTCCAGCGTACCGATTGACCTGCAGCAGTAAACCTTGTGGGAGGGGGCTTGCTCCCGATGGCGGTGTATCAGTAAACACATCAGTGACTGACCACCGCCATCGGGACCAAGCACCCTTCAACATTCAGGCAATAAAAAAGCCGACCCAAGAATGGATCGGCTTGATAACAACCCCGAGGGATTATTACTTGCGGCTTGCTTTCTCAAGCATGCGCAGAGCGCGCTCGTTAGCTTCGTCAGCAGTCTGTTGTGCTTTTTGAGCAGCAGCCAGAGCTTCATCAGCTTTACGGTAGGCTTCGTCTGCACGAGCCTGGGAGCGAGCTGCTGCGTCTTCAGTTGCAGTCAGACGAGCTTCGGTTTCTTTGGAGACGCTGCTGCAACCGGTAGCCAGAACTGCGGCCAGAGCCAGAGCAGAGAATTTCAGAACGTTGTTCATCGTGTTCCCCTTCAAGGACTTTCTATTAAATGGCTACTTTCTCAGAGTGAGTTGATAGCCGGCGTACATACTACTCATTACTTGTAGTAAGTAAACTGACGTAGCGCAAGAAGCAAAAAAAATTCTTGTGCCGAATCTATTTTGGCTAATCTTTTGGAGGTTTGTATAAAAACTGTCCAATTTTTTTCAATCCGCTGAAGATTGGATCCAGGCTGAAAGGGCCAGCCCGCATGCGTTGAGCCTTGTTAATAAATGAAAATTTATATATCGAGGCTGACACTTTCGTTCAGCTAGCGTTTACCTTTCCCTGCATCTTTTACCCATGTAGAGGTGACTTTAAGAGCACCAGTTCGTCTCAAGGTTCAACTGCCGGCAATGTTCAGGCTATCGGTCACCGGTTGATCGAGGCCCTTTCTATATCCACCAGCGGCAGGGGATGACGAGCGCGCCTTGAGCAATTGCAGGATTGGCGCCTACTATTCCCTACGTGCTGGTTGTGAGCGCTATAGGTTTTCTCGTTGTCGAAACCGGCACGGGGTGGCGTAGATGTTCCTTCGCCGGAAAAACATCGGTAAGGTAGGGGTCAGAATCCAAGACCCGCGAGGAGTAGTGATGAGCGAGGCGTTGTCCATCCACCATGACCAGGCTGGTCATCAGTTCGAGACCAATGTGGACGGTCATCGTGCCTATCTGACCTATATGGACCTCGGCAAACAGACCCTGGATATCTATCGGACCTTCGTGCCCAACGCGCTGCGCGGCCGTGGTATTGCGGCGGCGTTGACCGAGGAGGCGTTGAAGTTCGCCGAAGAGTCCGGTTACACGGTGATCCCGTCCTGCTCCTATGTCGAACGCTACATGGAGCGCCACCAGCGCCATGCCGCCAAGCTCTGAGTGATCAGCAGACAATAAAAAACGCCGGGCTAGCCCGGCGTTTTTGTGTGCGCCATTCAGCCGCGTTGGCGTTTGGGCAATACGTCCTTGAGCTTGGCGTGCATGCTGCGCAGGGTGGTCTCGGTGGCGGACCAGTCGATGCAGGCATCGGTGATCGACACGCCGTACTGCAAGTCGGCCAGGTCTTTTGGAATTGCCTGGCAGCCCCAGTTCAGGTGGCTCTCGACCATCAGGCCGATAATCGACTGGTTGCCTTCCAGGATCTGATTGGCGACGTTTTCCATCACCAGCGGTTGCAGGGCCGGGTCTTTGTTGGAGTTGGCGTGGCTGCAGTCGACCATGATGTTCGGTTTGATCTTGGCCTTGTTCAGCGCCTGCTCGCACAGCGCAACGCTGACCGAATCATAGTTGGGCTTGCCGTTGCCGCCGCGCAGCACCACGTGGCCGTAGGCGTTGCCCTTGGTGGTGACGATCGACACGCCCCCTTCCTGGTTGATGCCCAGGAAACGGTGCGGGCTGGAGACCGATTGCAGTGCGTTGATCGCCACCGTCAGGCCGCCGTCGGTGCCGTTCTTGAAGCCCACGGCCGAAGACAGGCCGGACGCCATTTCGCGGTGGGTCTGGGATTCGGTGGTGCGTGCGCCGATGGCCGACCAACTGATCAGGTCCTGCAGGTACTGCGGGGAGATCGGGTCGAGGGCTTCGGTAGCGGTCGGCAGGCCCATTTCAGCCAGGTCCAGCAGCAGTTGGCGACCGATGTGCAAGCCGTCCTGGATCTTGAACGAGTCGTCCAGGTACGGGTCGTTGATCAAGCCTTTCCAGCCGACAGTGGTGCGCGGTTTTTCGAAATAGACGCGCATCACCAGGTACAAAGTGTCGGACACTTCTGCCGCCAGCACCTTGAGGCGCTCGGCGTATTCGTGGGCCGCCTTGAGGTCGTGGATCGAGCAAGGCCCGATTACAACGAAGAGGCGGTGGTCGGTGCCGTCGAGAATGTTACGGATGACTTCGCGGCCTTTGGTGACGGTCTGCAGGGCAGCGTCGCTCAAAGGGATTTCGCGCTTGAGCTGATCGGGTGTGATCAGGGTCTCGTTGGATTCGACGTTAAGGTCATTGATCGGTAAATCAGCCATCGTGTTACTCGCCAGGGTCACGGGTGCCGGCCGCCAGCCATCCCCGTGCGGCGGGCACAGCATGATTTGAATGCAGGGGGGAGGAACCTTAGCGCGTAACACGGGCCCGCGACAATGGGCAAAGCCCGGTTTAATCGAGTGCCGGCCGCACAAATGCCTCATGGGAGAACTCGCCGGCATGACGCGCCACCCACTCGCGGGCCAGGGCTTCGAGTTGTTCAGGCGTCGGCTCTGCGTCTTCGTGCTGGCGGCAGTAGCGCTCCATCCGGCATGCTTGCTCACCCATGCGTGCGCCGAACAGTGCATGCTCATCGGTGAACGAGATGCCGATGCGGTAACCGTTTTCGACCTTGCGGCACCACGCTACATAGCCCGGGTAGCGGGCAGTGGCGCCCAGGGACGGGATGTGCAGATCAACTGCTGTGCCTTGGCGCCAGGCACGCGGCCAATTGCAGGCGATCCCGCCCAGGCCGATAGTGTGCAGGCGTTGGCGGGGTAGGGCAGGTGAGGGGCGTTGGATTAGCAGGGCAGCGACATCATCAGGGTGAGGTAAAAAACGACCCATGTACACGGACTCCGAGCACCGTCCAGTTGACGGCGGTGGCAGCAGTATAGTGAAGGAACTGGAATTGACCGACCTGGATATTGACCAGCAATTGCTGGGATTGCCAGGTATTTCGCTCGTGGTGTTTACCAGTGTCGGGTGTTCCAGTTGCCGTTGGGCCCGCCAGCAATTGCCGGGCTGGCGCTTGCCGGTGGACCGCGTGTGCTGGGTAGATGCCGGGCACAACGGCGGTGCGGTCGAGCGCTACCAGATCTTTCATTTGCCGGCGTTGTTCGTGGTGTGCGAGGGTCAATTCCTTGGGCAATTGCAGGCACGCCTCACACTTGCCGACCTTACCACCGCGATCCATCAAGCGCTTACGCGTACTCCAGAGGAACTGCCATGACAGTACAGTCGCCCCGTATCGGCATCATCGGCACCGGTGCTATCGGTGGGTTCTACGGCATGATGCTGGCACGCGCCGGTTTCGATGTGCACTTCCTGTTGCGCAGCGAATACGCGGCGGTCAGCGAACACGGCCTGCACCTCAACAGCACGTTGCATGGCAGCCTGTACCTGCACCCGGTGCAGGCTTATGCCCGCGCCGCCGATATGCCGCCGTGCGACTGGTTGCTGGTAGGCACCAAGTCCACGGGCAATGTGGAGCTGGCCCCGACGCTCGCCCAGGTCGCCGCGCCGGGCGCCAAAGTGGTGCTGCTGCAAAACGGCCTCGATGTCGAAGACAGCCTGCGTGAGCACTTGCCGCCCTCCCTGCACCTGTTGGGCGGGCTGTGTTACATCGGCGTGCACCGTTCCGCGCCTGGCGTGGTCGAGCATCAGGCCCTGGGCCGAGTCAATCTTGGCTATCACAGTGGCACTGCGGCCAATGATGAAGCGCGCCGGCAGGCGATTGTCGAAGAGGGCGCCGCGCTGTTTCACGCCGCCGGGATCGAATCGCAGGCGATGGCCAATGTGCATCAGGCCCGCTGGCATAAGCTGGTGTGGAATGTGCCCTACAACGGCCTGTCGGTATTGCTGGGCACCGGCACCACAGCGATGATGGCGGATGAATCCAGCCGCGAGCTGATCCAGGCATTGATGGCGGAGGTCGTCAAAGGCGCCCACGCCTGCGGCCACGAAATCCCTGCAAGCTACGCCGAGCAGATGTTCGCCATGACCGAAACCATGGACGACTACCTGCCCAGCATGTACCACGATCATGTACACAAACGCCCGCTGGAACTGGCGGCGATCTACGCCCGGCCACTGGCTGCGGCCAAAGCCGCCGGTTGTGAACTGCCACGTATGCAGGCGCTGTATCAGGCATTGAGTTTTATAGATCGGCACAACCGCTGATTGGGGGGAAACACCATGGCAAAGGGATTGGGTGACAAGCTGGTGCTGGCGATTTCTTCGCGGGCACTGTTTGACCTGAGCGACAGCCACAAGGTCTACCTGGCCCAAGGGGTGGAGGCGTACCGCAAATATCAGATTGAACACGAGGAAGAGATCCTCGAGCCCGGCGACGCCTTCCCGTTGGTCAAGAAGCTGCTCAGCCTCAATGTCAGCCTGGGCCGTGCTCGGGTCGAAGTGGTGCTGGTGTCGCGCAACAGTGCCGATACCGGGCTGCGCGTGTTCAATTCGATCCAGCATTACGGGCTCGATATCTCCCGTGCAGCCTTCGTCGGCGGGCGCAGTCCTTACCCTTATCTCGCTGCATTCGGTTGCCATCTGTTTCTTTCCACCCACGCCGAGGATGTGCGCAGCGCGCTCGATGCAGGCTTTGCCGCGGCGACGATTCTGTCGGGCGGTGCACGCCGGGCCTCCAGCGAGGAATTGCGGATTGCCTTTGACGGTGACGCGGTGCTGTTTTCCGATGAGTCGGAGCGCGTGTACCAGTCCGGCGGGTTGGAGGCGTTCCAGGCCAGCGAGCGTGAGTCGGCGCGCCAGCCCTTGCATGGCGGGCCCTTCAAGGGCTTCCTGGCTGCGCTGAACCTGTTGCAGCGGGAGTTTGCGGACGAAGCTTGCCCGATCCGCACCGCGTTGGTCACGGCCCGTTCGGCGCCGTCCCACGAGCGGGTGATTCGCACCTTGCGTGAATGGGATATCCGCCTGGACGAATCACTGTTCCTGGGTGGCCTGGAAAAATCCGCGTTCCTGGAGGCGTTTGCCGCCGATGTGTTTTTCGATGACCAGGCCGGGCATTGCGAGAAGGCCAGGGAGGTGGTGGCCACCGGGCATGTACCGCATGGCATCAGTAATGAGGTAAGGATCCAGACCGAGAGCTGATTCGAATTCCACTCGGCGCTGCTAAGCTCATCCAATCTCCGCCGTCCTGGCAGACCAGGAGGTTTTATGATTCGTTCGATGCTGTACGCCACGGACCTCGGTCTGTATGCGCCCTATGTGATGCAGCATGCGCTGGCGCTGGCGCGAACGTTCAAGTCTGATCTGTATGTGATTCATGTGGTCGAGCCCATCGGGTTGTTCGCTGAATCAGTGTTGCAGAGCTACCTTGATGAGAAGGCCCTGAGTGAATGGCAAAGCCAGGGGCTGACCACCGTAATGGCGACGATCGAGCAGCGCGTGCTGGACAGTTTTCGCGAAGAGTTGGGGGACGGGGAGCAGGATCTGAAACTGATTCGTTCAGTGCGCGTGATCCAGGGGGACCCGTGCGAAGTGATACTCGACCAGTTGCGCAAACTGTCCGTCGATCTGTTGATCGTCGGCAGTCACAGCCATGCGACGGCGGCCGCCACCCCGCTTGGGCGCACCGCTGCGCGGGTGCTGCAGCTGTCTACCGTGCCGGTTTACCTGGTGCCTTCGTTACAACGTCGACGCAGTGATGACATGTGATGGATAGAAAAGGATAAAAAGTTCTAGATTTATGCGTCAAACCTTTAATATAGTTATATACCGTCGCTGATACCCGTGGCGTCTATCTGCTTTGAGGGACACATATGAAGCTTCAACAACTGCGCTACATCTGGGAAGTGGCGCACCACGACCTCAACGTTTCCGCTACCGCTCAAAGCCTTTACACCTCGCAACCCGGTATCAGCAAGCAGATCCGCCTGCTCGAAGACGAGCTGGGCGTCGAAGTGTTCGCACGCAGCGGCAAGCACCTCACCCGCGTTACCCCGGCCGGTGAGCGCATCATCACTACCGCCGGCGAGATCCTGCGCAAAGTCGAAAGTATCAAGCAGATCGCCCAGGAATTCTCCAACGAGAAAAAAGGCACCCTGTCGATCGCCACCACCCACACTCAGGCGCGTTATGCCTTGCCGCCGGTGATCCGCGATTTCATCAAGCAATACCCCGACGTGGCCCTGCACATGCACCAGGGTTCGCCGATGCAGATCGCCGAAATGGCCGCCGACGGCACCGTCGATTTCGCCATCGCCACCGAAGCCCTGGAGCTGTTCGGTGACTTGGTGATGATGCCGTGCTATCGCTGGAACCGTTGCGTGGTCGTGCCCCAGGGCCACCCGCTGGCCAAGCTGCCGAAGTTGACCCTGGAAGCCCTGGCGGAATACCCGATCGTGACCTACGTGTTCGGTTTCACCGGCCGCTCCAAGCTCGACGAAGCCTTCAGCCATCGCGGCCTTACGCCGAAAGTGGTGTTCACCGCCGCCGACGCCGACGTGATCAAGACGTATGTTCGCCTGGGGCTGGGCGTGGGCATCGTGGCCAAAATGGCAGTCGACACCGCCCTCGATAAAGACCTGGTAGTACTTGATGCCAGCGAGCTGTTCGAGTCCAGCGTGACCAAGATCGGCTTCCGCCGTGGCACCTTCCTGCGTGGTTTCATGTGCGACTTCATCGAGAAATTCGCACCGCACCTGACCCGCGAAGTCATGGCCAAGGCGATCCAGTGCCACAACAAGCAGGAACTGGAAGAGCTGTTTGACGGCGTGGAACTGCCGGTTCACTGATACCCGTCCCAGCAGAGAAAAGCGTGTGTGGCGAGGGAGCTTGCTCCCGTTGGGCAGCGAAGCGGCCGAGGAATTTTGCGGGCGTTGCGCACCCGAGCGCGAGCAAGCTCACTCGCCACAGTAAGCCTGCTGCTAAAGAGATTTATCTGGCCTCGGTAACCACAAAGTGTTGCCGAGCGCCGGCCACCAGAATCTCCACCTCATCGCCTTCGAACTTGCCCAGCAGGCTTTTGCCCAAGGGCGAGCGCGGGGTGATGACGGTTACCGGTTGCCCCACCACATCCACCTTCAAACCCGCCGCATCCGGTGCCAGGAACAGCCACTGCTGGCGACTGTTCTCGTCCTCCAGGCCCAGTAGCGCGCCGATTTCTATCCCACGCTGATCGTCATAGGCCCGCAGTTGCATGGCCTGGCACAGCGTCAGTGCCTGCTTGATTTCCTCGACGCGTTTGGCTTGCCCGGCGGCCAGGTATGACGCCTCCAGCCCCAGGGTGTCGTATTTGTTTTCCGCGATATTTTCTTCGTGGGTCGCGGTTTCGTACGCGGTCTGCGCGGCCCGTTGCGCGATATCGAGGTCGACGCTGAGCTTTTCGAGGACCAATTGGTGGACGGCGTGTTTATTCATAGTGATCAATCGCAGAATTGCAGCACATTGGCGCGAGTCTTTTCAGTGGGCGCGTTCTGGTCCTGTTGCAGCCAGAACTGGCATTTGGGGTTGGACAGGTTGCGAGCGTTATTGCGCGCCTGCTCCAGGGTTTGCTGCTGTTCCTGCTTTTGCAGGTTCTGCTGGTACTGCTCGAACATACGATTCGGCGGTTCCGGTGCGACAGGCGCAGGCTTGCGCAATGGCTCGACCGCCTGGACGGCCGACTCCAGGCCCTGCGGGAACAGGTAGCGCGACGCCAGCCAGGCGGTCAGTACAATGGCGATAAACCCAAGCCATAGGCCGAACGCCACAGCCATACTGAGCTTGAACAACGACAACGGACGATCGGGCATGATGGCCTCCTGGCAGGCATTGACGGCGTGGTAGCGATTGTCGCACAGCCGCTGTGCAGAATAATCGCGATCAAGCCTTCTGCATCAGGGCATTTATGCGGACAATCGAGCCTTTGAGCGTTGGAGCCCGGAATGAAAGCCCGCTGGGATATTTTTTGCAGCGTCGTCGACAACTATGGCGACATCGGCGTGACCTGGCGCCTGGCCCGGCAATTGGTGGTGGAGCACGGCTGCGACGTGCGTTTGTGGGTCGATGACCTGCGCGCGTTCGAGCGCATGTGCCCCGAGGTCGATGTGCTACTGAGCCAGCAATGGCAAGAAGGCGTCGAAGTGCGCCATTGGCCCGCCGAATGGCCTGGAGCCAAGGCGGCGGATGTGGTGATCGCCGCTTTTGCCTGCCAGTTGCCGCCCGACTACATGGAAGCCATGGCGGAACGCGAGCGCGTGCCCTTGTGGATGAACCTGGATTACCTGAGTGCCGAAGATTGGGTGGTGGGTTGTCATCGTTTACCGTCGGTGAAGTTCAAGGGCGTACAGAAGTACTTCTTTTTTCCAGGTTTCAGGCCCGGCACCGGTGGTTTGTTGCGCGAGGCGGGGTTGCTGGAGCAGCGTCAGGCGTTTCAGCAGGATGGCGCTGCGCAGCGCCAATTCCTGCAGGGTTTGGGGGTGTTTCCCGCAACCGATGCGCGGTTGATCTCACTGTTCGCCTACGAAAACGCCGGGCTGGCCGGTTGGCTGGACGTATTGTCGACGGACGGGCGTGCCACTCATCTATTGGTGCCCGAAGGACGAATTCTGGGGGATGTGCAGCGCTGGCTTGGCGTGGAGGGCCTGGCGGTGGGGGCTATGCATCAGCGCGGTGCCCTGACCGTGCAGGTGCTGCCGTTCGTGCGCCAGGCGCAATACGACCGTTTGCTCTGGTGCTGCGACTTCAACGCGGTGCGCGGCGAAGACTCGTTCGTGCGCGCCCAATGGGCCGGGCGGCCGCTGTTGTGGCACATCTATCGCCAGGACGAAGACATCCACCTCGACAAGTTGGACGCCTTCCTGGCGCTGTACACCGCAGCCCTATCACCGCCCGCAAGGGCTGCGCTGGTCGCACTGTGGCAAGCCTGGAACACTGATGGCGATATGGCACTTGCGTGGAAAATGCTCCTCGAGCACTGGTCGGAGCTCAGTTTGCATGCCCATACGTGGTGTCTGGAACAAGGCTTGCAGGCCGATCTTGCGACGGCGCTGGTACAGTTTTATGAAAGTTGGATATGATACGCGACCTTGATTTTTGTAAATCCCATCCAAATTTCGGATATACGCAATGAAAACTGGTAAAGAACTGAAACCCGGTACAGTGATCCGTCTCGAAAACGACCCTTGGCTGGTTCAGAAAGCTGAGTTCACCAAGTCTGGTCGTAACAGCGCAATCATGAAGACCAAGCTGAAGAACCTGCTGACCGGTTACAAGACCGAGATCGTCTACAGCGCCGATGACAAGCTGGACGACGTGATCCTCGACCGCAAAGAAGCGACCCTGTCCTTCATCAGCGGCGACACCTACACGTTCATGGACACCACCGACTACACCATGTACGAGCTGAACGCTGAAGACATCGAAGCCGTTCTGCCGTTCGTTGAAGAAGGCATGGAAGACGTTTGCGAAGCAATCTTCTTCGAAGACCGCCTGGTTTCCGTAGAGCTGCCAACCACTATCGTGCGTAAGGTTGCCTACACCGAAGGTTCCGCTCGCGGCGACACTTCCGGCAAAGTCATGAAGCCTGCCAAGCTGGCTAACGGCACCGAACTGCAAGTAGCCGATTTCATCGAAATCGACGACCTGATCGAGATCGACACCCGCGAAGGTGGTTCGTACAAAGGTCGCGCCAAGAAGTAATTCTGGCCCTGGCGCTACGAAAAAAAGCCCGACCTTGAGTCGGGCTTTTTCATGGGCGCTCAGTGCTTATTTCAGATGTTGCTTAAGCTCATCCGAAGCTTGCAGCAAGGCCGAACGTACCGCGGGCACCTGGCTGACCACGTTGAGCAAACCGTAGTCGTGAATCATGCCGTTGTAACGCACGGCGGTCACCGGTACACCGGCCTGATCCAGCTTGCGTGCATAGGCTTCGCCTTCATCACGCAGCACGTCGGCGCCGGCAGTCTGGATCAGTGCGGGCGGCAAGCCCTTGAGCTGATCCGTGGTGGCCCGCAGCGGCGAGGCATAAATTTCGGCGCGCTGGTTGGCGTCGGTGGTGTAGTTGTCCCAAAACCACTTCATCATGTTTTTGGTGAGGAAGTGCCCTTCGGCGTACTGGTTGTAGGACGCGGTCTCGAAGCTGGCGTCGGTCACCGGCCAGAGCAGCAACTGGAACTTGATCGCCGGCGTGCCCTTGTCCTTGGCCATCAGGCTGACCACCGCCGCCATATTGCCGCCGACGCTGTTACCCGCTACCGCCAGACGCTTGCCGTCGACATTGATTTCCTTGCCGTGTTCAGCCACCCACTGCGTGGCGCCGTAAGCCTGGTTGATCGCCACCGGGTAGTGCGCTTCGGGAGACGGCGTGTAGTTGACGAACACCGCCACCGCCCCCGAGCCGACCACCAGGTCCCGCACCAGGCGTTCATGCGTGGGGTAATCCCCCAGCACCCAACCGCCCCCGTGGAAGAACATGAACACCGGCAATGTGCCCTTGACCCCGGCCGGCCGCACGATGGTCAGTCCCAGCGGCTGGCCATCGACCTGAATGGTCTTCTGGCTGACATCGGCCTTGGGCAGCGTCAGCTTCACACCCGCCTGGGCTCCCGTCAGCACGGCGCGGGCTTCATTGGGCGTCAGCTGTTCCATCGGTTTGCCGGTGCCGGCGTTCAAAACGTCGAGGAATGCCTGGGTGTTGTGCTCCACATCGCCCGTCGCCGCGAAGGCGGTATTGATCGACAGGGCGAGCAGGGTGCCGGTGAGCGCTTTACCAATTGTGTTCATGTTCTTCTCCTGGGGCGGCAAAGGTCATTACACGGTTACGTGCAGGCGAACATCGACGTTGCCACGGGTGGCGTTAGAGTACGGGCACACCTGGTGGGCGGCGTCGACCAGGCTTTGCGCGTCGTCCTGGGCCAGGCCCGGCAGGCTGATGTGCAGGTCGATGTCCAGGCCGAAACCGCCAGGGATCTGGCCGATGCCGACGTGAGCGGTGATCGAGGCGTCATCCGGGATTTTGCGTTTGGTCTGGCTGGCGACGAATTTCAGGGCGCCGATAAAGCAGGCCGAGTAGCCGGCGGCGAACAGTTGTTCAGGATTAGTGGCCTGGCCACCGGCGCCGCCCAATTCTTTAGGGGTGGAGAGTTTTACATCGAGGATGTTGTCGCTGGAAACAGCACGACCATCACGGCCGCCGGTGGAGGTAGCTACTGCGGTATAGAGAGTTTGCATGGTGTCGTCCTCTTGGATGTGTAGCGCTAAATATTTGCGCGCTAAGTAGTTGGTGAGGCAAATGTATAGCGCTAATGTTTAGCGCGCAATATAAATTTATAAAATAGTTTGCGTTGTGTATTTTTCTGGCGCACCACAGAAACAAATGTGGGAGCGGGCTTGCTCGCGAAAGCGGAGTATCAGTCGACTGATTTATTAACTGATCTACTGCTTTCGCGAGCAAGCCCGCTCCCACATTTTTAGTGCTGGAGGGCTTTAGATGGAGCCCTGCAGATTGCTGCGCAAGGCAATCAGGTCGCTTTGCAGCTTGCGCAATTGCGCAAGCTGCAGGCCGCTGGCGCCGAGGATGCAGTGCGGAATGCCCATGGCTTTTTCCTGCAGGGCACGGCCGGTGTCGGTCAATTCCACTACCACCACCCGCTCATCCTCGCGGCTGCGGGTGCGGCTGAGCAGGCCCTCGGCTTCCAGGCGCTTGA
The DNA here is from genome assembly GCF_900591205.1 of Pseudomonas viridiflava. Lineage (GTDB taxonomy): Bacteria > Pseudomonadota > Gammaproteobacteria > Pseudomonadales > Pseudomonadaceae > Aquipseudomonas. Next base: position 11,909 of record NZ_UUPU01000051.1, on the reverse strand, counting down.
GCAGCGGGGTCAGGGAGCCCGGATCGCTCAGCAGGCGGCTGCTGATTTCGCTGACGGTCAAACCATCTTCTTCCCACAGCACCATCATGGCCAGGTACTGCGGGTAGGTCAGGCCGAGCGCTTGCAGCAGCGGCTTGTAGACCTTGGTCATCAGCAGTGAGGTGGAGTGCAGGGCGAAACACAGCTGGTTATCCAGCAGCAGAGATTCGCAAGGATCAGGATTTTTGCTCATGGCGGTGCCTCAAAAAGCGTGTATGGGCTGAAATCTAGCGGGCAAATCTTTAAGGCGCCAGATAATTCTGTCCGGGCGGTCAGACCAAGCCGCTTTGCAGCGCCAGATCCCAGGGTGGCACCGGGCTGAAACGCGACTTCAGGTATTCCAGCAACAGTCGGCTGCGGGCGTTGGGCTGCTGTTCCAGACGCAGCGCGTAGATCCCGGTGGTTTCCGGACTGGGCAAGCCACCCTCGCAAAACAGCGGCACCAGCTCGCCGCGCACCAGGTATTCACTGGCCAGCCAGGTGGGCAGGTGGGCGACCCCCAGTCCTGCAAGCGCCCCGGACAGCAGGGCTTCGGCGTTATTGGCGCTCATGCGGATGCGTTGCGGACGATAGGTGGCGCGGCGCCCGTCCAGCTCGAAGCGCCAGGCGAACATCGGCGCCAGGCCATCCCAGTCCAGGCCATCATGCTCGCTCAGTTCGCGCGGATGGATGGGGGTGCCACGGTTTTTCAGATACGCCGGGCTGGCGCAAGCGATGCGCACGATACTGGCCAGCGGCGTGGCGATCAGCCGGGTATCGACGATATGCCCTGCGCGCAGCACCAGGTCGACCTTGCCCAGGTGGGCGCCCTGCATATCCACGAAGCTGTCGATCAGGTGCAAATGCACATCCAGCCCCGGGTACACGGCCAGAAAGTCGGCAATTACCGGCGCCAGGTGTCGCCAGCCAAACGCTGCGGGCGCATCTACCCGAATCAGGCCCTCCGGCGCATGGCTCAAGGACACCGCTTCGGCCCGCGCCAGTTGCAACTCGTTGACGATCCGCCGCGCCCGCTCGGCAAAGGCCAGGCCCGCCGGGGTCGGCACCACCGCGTGGGTACTGCGCTGGAACAAGCGACTGCCCACGGAGCTTTCCAGGCTGTCGATGCGCCGGGCTACCGCCGAAGGCGTCAACGGGTGGCGACGTGCGGCGGCGGAAAAGCTGCCGGTCTCTAAAACATCCAGAAACAGGCCCAGTTGATCGGTCAAGGTATTCGGGTTCATTGGCAGTCGCTTATGCGAGATTGGCACAGCCATTGTGCGTTGCTGTGCGTTTCCGTGCCAGAGCCGACTGCGTAGCATGCAAGGCTTGGGATTGTGGAGTGGCGAGCGGTGTTGGATTTAGTGATGTACTTGTTATTGGGCGCGGCCCTTGGCACGGTGGGCGGGCTGTTTGGCATTGGTGGCGGGCTGATTGCGATCCCGGTGCTCGGCGTATTGTTCGGCCTGGATCAGCAGCTGGCTCAAGGCACGGCCCTGGTGATGGTAGTGCCGAATGTGATGCTGGCCCTGTGGCGTTATCACCAGCGCAATCGCATCGAGCTGCGGCATGCGCTGCCACTCGGCGTCATGGGCTTCAGCTTTGCCTGGCTCGGTTCGATCTGGGCGGTGGGGCTGGACGCAGGCGCCATGCGCATCGGCTTTATCGCGTTTCTGCTGACGCTTTCGGCCTACAACTTGCTGCGAATGTTCACGCGCAACGCGCCGCCAACCGCACAGATGCGTTACTCCTGGCCCTGGCTGGGCGTGCTGGGCGCGGCATCCGGCTCCATGGGCGGCTTGTTCGGTGTCGGCGGCGCGGTGGTTGCCACCCCGGTGCTGACCAGCCTGTTCGGCACCACCCAGGTGGTCGCGCAGGGCCTGTCGCTGGCCCTGGCGCTGCCCAGTACCGGCGTAACCCTGGTCACCTACGCCTGGCATCACGAAGTGGACTGGATGATCGGCGCGCCATTGGCCGTGGGTGGCCTGCTCAGTATCAGCTGGGGCGTGAAGGTGGCCCATGCGCTGCCGGAGCGCGTATTGCGCGGCCTGTTCTGCGGCTTTCTGGTGGTGTGCGCGGTGATGCTGACGTTTAAAGTTTGAAACCTTCGAGGATGTATTCGGCCAGGCATTCGGTGATGGGCGAGGTCATCCCAGGGTTGCGCAGCAGCCGAAGATTCATCGACGGCAGCGGCGGAAATCCTTCCTCAGCAGTCAGCACGCGCAGGTCTTCGGTGACCAGGCTTTCCATGCTGACCATCACCGCCAGGCCAGCGCTGACCACTGCCTGGATCGCCGCCACATTGGAGCTGTGGTAGGCCAGGCGATAGTCGCGACCGGCGGCGTCCAGGGCCGCCCGGGTCCACTGGGTGCAGAAGCTGTCGACCCCGGAAATCGCCAACGGCAGGGCCTCATGCTCGTCCACGCAGAAGCACGGTGCGGCCACCCACACCATGCGCTCGGTACGCAGCAGTTCGCCGATTTCATTGCCGGGCTCGCGGCTGATCACCGTCAGCGCCAGGTCGCGCCGCTGCATCAGTACGGTGGACGCTTCGCAGTGCATCTCGATCTGGATCAGCGGGTATGCCTTGGAGAACCGTTTGAGGATTCCCGGCAGGAAACGCATCACGTAGTCATCCGGCGTGCCGATGCGCACCAGCCCCACCATATGCGGCTCACGCAGGGTGTTGAACACCTCGCTGTGCAGTTTCAGGATGCGCCGCGCATACCCCAGCAGCACCTGGCCTTCGGGCGTCAGCCGCACTTGCCGGCCATCGCGCTCGAACAGCTTGCGTTGCAGCACGTCCTCTTCCAGGCGTTTCATCTGCATGCTCACCGCCGATTGCGTGCGGTTGACCAGCTCGCCCGCACGGGTAAAGCCGCCCTGGTCGGCGATGGCGACGAAGGTGCGCAGCACTTCAGTGTCGATGCTCGGGTAGCTGGACAATTGATCAATCTCTGAGATGTATTGCATAAGAAACATTCGTTGGATTGATCATAAGGCCAGGCACACACTCGCGTCATCCCCACTGGAGGGCGAGAAGATGAAAGGTCAAAGAGGTTTTGTGTTGCTGGCGAAACGCCCGTTTTCCGGGTTATTTCACAAGGTTGCCCGTTGGCAGGCGTTGCATGAGGAGCGTCAGTTGCTGGCGAGCTTGAGCGATGATGCGCTTAAGGACATCGGGCTCAACCGCGGCGACGTCGAGCAGGACCGCCATCTGCATTTCTGGCAAGACCCGCTGCGAAAATGAGCCGCGATGCAGTAGGGTGGTGGGCGCGCCCACACGGAGAACCTCATGCCCGCCACCCTGTGTTTTTCACTTAAACAAGCTCGACGCATGGCGCTGGCGGCCCAGGGGTTTTCCGGGCGCCAAGCGCCTGCATTGATCAAGGCTGCGCACCTCAACCGCTTGATCGAGCGCCTCGGCGTGTTGCAGATCGACTCGGTCAACGCGGTGGTGCGCTCCCATTACCTGCCGCTGTTTTCCCGCCTGGGCAATTATTCGCCGCTGCTGCTTGAGCAGGCAGCCTGGAGCCAGGGCCGGCGGCGCTCGCTGTTTGAATATTGGGGCCATGAAGCGTCGCTGCTGCCCCTGGCGTTGTACCCCTTGATGCGCTGGCGCATGGAGCGGGCCAAGCGCGGGCAGGGGATTTATTCACAAATGGCGCGTTTTGGCCGCGAGCAGCAGGCGACCATTCGGCGTGTGTTGCAGACCGTCGAGCAACAAGGCGCGCTGGGCGCAGGCAGCTTGTCGACCCGCGAGGAGCGCGCCGGCCCCTGGTGGGATTGGAGTGATGAAAAACACGCGCTGGAATGGCTGTTCGCCGCAGGCCAGGTCACCGTTGCCGGCCGGCGCGGCTTCGAACGGCTCTATGATTTGCCGGAGCGGGTGATCCCCGCTGACATCCTTCAAGTGTCTCTGAGTGAACACCAGGCTCAGCGCGGCTTGTTGTTGCACAGTGCGACCGCATTGGGCGTCGGCACCGAAAAGGATCTGCGTGACTATTTCCGCCTGGACCCTGCCGACAGTCGCAGCCGTTTGGCGGAGTTGGTCGAAGAAGGGCAGTTGCAGGTGTGTCAGGTGCAAGGCTGGAAGCAGCCGGCGTACTGCCTGCCTGAGCCTAAAGCGCCGCGTAAGGTGCCGGCCAGTGCCTTGTTGTCGCCGTTCGATTCGCTAGTCTGGGAACGCAGCCGCACCGAGCGGCTGTTCGACTTCCGCTACCGCCTGGAGATCTACACCCCGCAAGACAAGCGGGTGTACGGCTACTATGTGCTGCCGTTTCTGCACAATGAGCGCATTGCGGCGCGCATCGACTTGCGCGCTGAGCGCGCCAACGGGCGCCTGGCGGTGCATGCCGTGCACGAAGAAGAGCCGGGGCTGGATGAGGAGGGGATGCTCGCGCTGGCATCGAACCTGAGGCAAATGGCCGACTGGCTGGGGCTGGAACAGGTGCAGCTCAACTGCCAGCGCCCGAGTGCCGATAGGTTGCGGGTAGCCATGTTGCAGCTGTAAGCGGCCGCTGCCTTCGTGGCGAGCGGCCGTGGCGAGCGGGCTTGCCCGCGTTGGGCTGCGCAGCAGCCCCGGTTTAATCTCGGCGCGTTCCTTCAGGCAGAAATACCGTTGATGGTTTTGGGGCCGCTTCGCGCCCCAACGCGGGCAAGCCTGCTTGTCATAACTCGCCCGTTTGCCATCGGTTGAAGCATCAACTATCAGCGTTTTACCTGCTTCAAGGTCTCGGCAATCAGAAACGCCAGCTCCAACGACTGATCGGCATTCATCCGCGGGTCGCAATGGGTGTGGTAGCGATCCGACAGGCCGTCTTCGGTAATCGGCCGTGCGCCGCCGATGCACTCGGTCACGTTCTGCCCGGTCATTTCGATATGAATCCCTCCGGCGTAGCTGCCCTCGGCCTGGTGCACCTGGAAGAATTCCTTCACTTCGCCGAGGATCTGCGCAAAGTCGCGGGTCTTGTAGCCGCTGCTGGCCTTGATGGTATTGCCATGCATCGGGTCGCAGCTCCACAACACCTGCTTGCCTTCGCGTTGCACGGCGCGAATCAGGTTGGGCAGGTGGTCGCCGACTTTGCCTGCGCCCATGCGTGCGATCAGGTTCAGGCGGCCAGGGTCGTTGTCTGGGTTGAGGATGTCGATCAGGCGGATCAGGTCGTCGGGTTTCATGCTTGGGCCGACTTTGACCCCGATCGGGTTGTTGACCCCGCGCAGGAACTCGACGTGGGCGCCGTCCAACTGGCGGGTACGGTCACCGATCCACAGCATATGGGCCGAGCAGTCGTAGTAATCGTTGGTCAGGCTGTCGCGGCGCACGAAGGCTTGCTCGTAGTTGAGCAGCAGCGCTTCGTGGGCGGTGAAGAAGCTGGTTTCGCGCAGTTGCGGCGAGCTGTCCATGCCGCAGGCACGCATAAAGGCCAGGGTTTCGTCGATGCGATCGGCCAGTTGGCTGTACTTCTCGGCCAGCGCGGAGTTGGCGATAAAGTCCAGGTTCCACTTGTGCACCTGGTGCAGGTCGGCAAAACCGCCCTGGGCAAAGGCGCGCAGCAGGTTCAGCGTGGCGGTGGACTGGTGATAGGACTGCAGCAGGCGGTCCGGGTCCGGTACGCGACTTTTTTCGTCGAAGCCGATGCCGTTGACGATATCGCCACGATAGGCGGGCAGGGTAATGCCGTCGATGGTTTCATCGTTGGCCGAGCGCGGCTTGGCGAACTGGCCGGCCATGCGCCCGACTTTGACCACCGGGCAACCGGCGGCAAAAGTCATCACGATGGCCATCTGCAGCAGCACCTTGAAGGTGTCGCGGATTTTTGCGGCAGAGAACTCGGCAAAGCTTTCGGCGCAGTCACCGCCCTGGAGCAGGAAGGCGCGGCCCTGGGTCACTTCGGCAAATTGACGGCGCAACTCACGGGCTTCCCCGGCAAACACCAGCGGCGGGTAGCTGGCCAGGTTTTGCTCCACTTGCAGCAAGTGCGCAGCGTCCGGGTACTGGGGTTGTTGCTGGATCGGCAGGGCGCGCCAGCTGTCGGGGCTCCAGGGTTGGCTCATCATGAACTCGATTGGTTGATTGACGGTCGGGCGCCAATGTTATCAGCAATTAGTGCGTGACCTGTTGCCGCCGCTTGGCCGACAATCGCGGCTTTGCCGTGCGGTAAACCCTTTAGGAGTAGTGATGAGCGAGGAGCGTGTCGAGCGCCTGCTGGCCGAGGTCCATGATGATTTCGGCATGATCCGTGTGCTCGAAGTGGCCGATTACCGGTTTCTCGAATTTGGCGACGCCATCGAGCAAAGCTGCGTGTTCACCGCTGACCCAAGCTGGCTGGAGTACGACTACACCCGCGCTATGCTGATTGGCGCGTTGTGCCATGAGCAGCCGGAGAGCGCGCTGTTCCTCGGCCTGGGGGCTGGCACGCTGACCCAGGCGTGCCTCAAGTTCCTGCCGCTGGAAGACGTCGAAGCCATTGAACTGCGCCCGGATGTGCCGCGCCTGGCCATCGAGTACCTGGGGCTGGATGATGATCCGCGCCTGTACATCCGCATCGGCGACGCCCTGCAATTGCTCGACACGGCAGAATCCGCCGACTTGATTTTCGTCGACCTCTATACCGATGTCGGCCCCGGCGTCGGGCACCTGGCCTGGACCTTTCTGGAAAACTGCCAGAAGAAACTCAACCCGGGTGGTTGGCTGGTGATCAACCAGTGGGCCACCGACGACGGCAAGCCGTTGGGCGCGGCGTTGCTGCGTGGCTTGTATCACCGGCATTACTGGGAGCTGCCGGTGAAGGAGGGCAATGTGATTTTGCTGGTGCCTTCGGAGCTGGATCAGGCGCTCGACCTGGATGCGCTGACGGCGCGTGCCGAGACTTTGGCGCCGCGGTTGGGGTACTCGTTGCAGCCGCTGATCAAGGCTATTCGGCCGGCAACCTAAGTTGTCTTTGCCGGCCTCATCGGGAGCAAGCCCCCTCCCACACTTGGAATGCATTACAAATGTGGGAGGGGGCTTGCTCCCGATGAGGCTATCACTGTCTGCACTCAAATCCCCTTGAACACCCCCGGCCGCTTTTCAACCATCGCCCGCACGCCTTCCTTGGCATCTTCGCTGTTGAGCAATTTATCGACCATCGGCGGTAACGCGGCAGCGGCGATGGTTTCGCCTTCCATGCGCGCCAGGCGCGCCGACATCAAGGTGGCCTGAACGCCAAGTGGCGCCTGGCGTGCGATGCGGCTGGCCAGCTCGATGGCGCGCGGCAGCAGGTCTTCACTCGCCATCACCTCCTGCACCAGCCCCAGGCGCAGGGCATCATGGGCGTCGAACTCATCACCGGTGAGCAACCAGCGCATCGCGTTGCCCCAGCCGGCGATTTGATGAAAGCGCAACGTGGCGCCGCCAAACGGGAAAATCCCGCGCTGCACTTCCATCTGCGCAAAGCGAGTATTGCTTGCGCACAGGTTGATATCCGCCGCCAGCATCAACTCGATACCGATGGTCAGGCAGTAACCCTGGGCCGCCACGATTACCGGTTTATTGACCCGGGGGCCTGCGAATACGCCCCACGGATCGCATCCCCCCAGCGGCGGTTGCCAGCCTCCCGCCATCACGCCGCTGACGTTGGCCAGGTCCAGCCCGGCGGTGAAGTGGTCGCCATGGGCAAACACCACGGCCACCCGCGCCTCGTCGTTTCGATCAAATTCGCCATAGGCCAGGCTCAGTTCATTGAGCAAATCCAGGTCAAAGGCGTTGCGTTTGGCCACCCGGTCCAGGCCCAACAGCAGGACATGGCCCTGGAGTTCACGGCTGACGCGGCTGCTGCTGGCTTGATTCATTGGGTGTGCCCTCGGGCGCAATGAAGGGTTTCAGACCAAAGGGTCTCAATCTACAGGTGAACCGTTTAAGCGTTATCACCAGCAGGGCCGGGCCTTTGAAAAATAGACCCTGACGCGCATCTGTGCAAAGACTGTGACACAGCGCGGTTTGTCAGCCTTTTCCGATAAAAAAAGCTCCCTTTTTCAGGTATTTCCGGTATAGTGCGCGCCGGCCTTTAACCGGGCCGCGTTTAGGTAGCGCAATTCCCCGAAGTCAGCTTCGGCTGCACGTCCGCACAGCGGACTCTCCCTTGACGAATCTTTTTCATTCATTCGTTTTCGCAAATCCCCGCCGACAAAGCAGCCAGGGCGACTCTTGAGTCTCAACACGGCATGCGCAGCTTTGGAGCATGGGTCTTTGCGGATGCACTTAGAGGCAGACCCATGACCCAGGAAACCGGCGGCTTCGCCGCTTTTAATCTTAACCCGAACATTCTTGCTGCCGTCATCGCGACCGGCTACGAAGAACCTTCGGCGATTCAGCAGCAATCGATCCCGATCATCATGGCCGGCCAAGACATGATTGGCCAGGCGCAAACCGGCACCGGTAAAACCGCCGCGTTCGCCCTGCCTATCCTGCACTGCATCGATCCTGCCAAGCGCGAGCCGCAAGCCCTGATCCTGGCGCCAACCCGTGAGTTGGCGCTGCAAGTAGCAACCGCTTTTGAAACCTACGCCAAGCAAATGCCAGGCGTAACCGTTGTGGCCGTTTACGGCGGCGCGCCTATGGGCCCACAACTCAAAGCAATCCGTAACGGCGCACAGATCGTTGTCGCCACCCCGGGCCGTCTGTGCGACCACCTGCGTCGTGACGAGAAAGTCCTGTCGACCGTGAACCACCTGGTTCTCGACGAAGCTGACGAAATGTTGAAGCTGGGCTTCATGGATGACCTGGAAGTCATCTTCAAGGCGCTGCCACCGACCCGTCAGACCGTACTGTTCTCGGCCACCCTGCCACAGTCGATCCGCGCCATTGCCGAACGCCACCTGCGCGATCCGCAACACGTGAAGATCCAGACCAAGACTCAGACCGTTACCGCGATCGAACAGGCTCACCTGTTGGTTCACGCTGACCAGAAGACCTCGGCTGTATTGAGCCTGCTGGAAGTCGAAGACTTCGACGCCCTGATCATGTTCGTGCGTACCAAGCAAGCAACCCTGGACCTGGCCAGTGCCCTGGAAGCCAAAGGCTACAAAGCCGCTGCGCTGAACGGTGACATCGCCCAGAACCAACGTGAGCGCGTAATCGACTCCCTCAAGGATGGCCGTCTGGACATCGTTGTGGCGACCGACGTTGCTGCCCGTGGCCTTGACGTTCCACGTATCACCCACGTGTTCAACGTTGATATGCCTTACGATCCGGAGTCCTACGTTCACCGTATCGGCCGTACCGGCCGTGCTGGTCGCGAAGGTCGCGCACTGCTGCTGGTGACTCCACGTGAGCGCCGCATGCTGCAAGTGATCGAGCGTGTAACCGGTCAGAAAGTTGCTGAAGTCCGCCTGCCGGATGCCCAGGCTGTTCTGGATGCGCGCATCAAGAAGCTGACCAACAGCTTGTCGCCACTGGTGGCTGACGCTGAATCGACCCACGGCGACCTGCTGGACCGCCTGACCGCCGATATCGGTTGCACCCCACGTGCCCTGGCTGCTGCCCTGCTGCGCAAAGCTACCAACGGTCAGGCCCTGACCCTGGCAGCCATCGAGAAAGAGCGCCCACTGGTGCCGAACAACGCGCCACGCGGTGATCGTCCAGAGCGTACTGGCGACCGTCCAGACCGTCCAGACCGTGGTGATCGTGAGCGTCGCGCTCCGGTTCCATTGGCCGAAGGCCGTGCTCGCTGCCGTACCGCGCTGGGTGCGCGTGATGGTATCGCGGCCAAGAACCTGCTGGGCGCTATCCTCAACGAGGGTGGCCTGGCACGTGAAGCGATCGGTCGCATCCAGGTCCGTGACAGCTTCTCCCTGGTGGAGCTGCCGGAAGACGGTCTGGAAAAACTGCTGGCCAAGTTGAAAGACACTCGCGTTGCCGGTAAGCAGTTGAAGCTGCGTCGCTACCGCGAAGATTGATCCGCTTTTGGGCTGATTGATCGCACATAAAAAATCCCCGACTGGTTCGGGGATTTTTTTTGCCTGGCACTTCTGGATTAACACTCGATCAAGTGTGGAGGCTGGCTTGCCCGCGATACAGGCGCCTCGGTCTCATTGTTAAACCGAGGTGATGCCATCGCAGGCAAGCCAGCTCCCACACAAGCCAGCTCCTACATTCAGACCTCCGTTAGCCGAAGCGATAGATGTCCATCCCAAGCGCGCCCATGGTGAACCCTTGGTGCGCGATGCTGAACTCGCCCCCGGCGCCGCGTGCAAAGTACAGCGGCAACAAATGCTCATCGCTGGGATGGCTGCGCACGGCATGCGGCGCTTGGCGGCGATAGTCATGCAATGCGCTTTCATCATTGGCCGCCAGCTTGGTCACTACCCAATCACGGAAGTCACGCGCCCAGGGCTCAATGCTTTCAGGCCCGGCCTGCCAGTTCAGCTCACCCAGGTTATGGGTGATGCTGCCGGAGCCGATCAGCAGCACGCCTTGTTCGCGCAAGCCGGCGAGGGCATGCCCGACACGGGTTTGCAGGGCAGGGCCCATGCGGCTGGGTAGGGAAACCTGGACTACCGGGATATCCGCCGCCGGGTACATCAACGACAGTGGCACCCAAGTGCCGTGGTCGAACGGGCGGCGGTCGTCAATGCGTGCGTTCAGGCCATCGGCGTGGAGCCGTTGCACAATCTCGCTGGCCAACTGCGGGTCGCCCGGCGCCGGGTACTGCACGGCAAACAGTTCGCGGGGGAAGCCGCCGAAGTCGTGCCAGGTTTCGGGCGCGGCACTGCCGCTGACCAGCAGTTCCTGGCTTTCCCAGTGCGCCGATACCACCACAATCGCCTTCGGCCGTGGCAGCTCAGCGGCAAGACGCGCCAGGGCAGGGCCGCTGGCGCCGGGTTGCAGGGCGAGCATGGGCGAACCGTGGGAGATAAACAGGCTGGGGAACATAAGTGGGGTCCTGAGCGTTAACATGGGCCCATCTTCAATCAGATCATTGATCTAAATCTAATATAAGTTTTAGCACCATTTGATCGAATTTTTCGGGGTGATCCATGGAACCCAAGTTTTGGCAGGAGCGCTGGGCGCTCAATCAGATTGGCTTTCATTTGCCGCAGGTTAATCCTTACCTGCAACGCCATTGGCCGCATTTGGCCCTGAAGGAGGGCGCCAAGGTGTTGGTGCCGCTGTGTGGCAAAAGCCTGGATTTAATGTGGCTGGCGAGTCTTGGGCTGCGGGTTATGGGCGTGGAGCTGTCGCAGCAGGCGGTTGAGGCGTTTTTCAGTGAGCAGGGGCTTACGCCGCGGATTAGCCAGCGGTGTGGGTTCAAGGTGTATCAGGCCGATTTGATTGAGTTGTGGTGCGGGGATTTCTTTGCCCTGGAGGCTGAGGCGCTTTCGGGTTGTGATGCGGTTTATGACCGTGCTGCGTTGATTGCGTTGCCGCCGTTGATGCGGGCGCAGTATGCCGAGCGCTTGAATCGCCTGCTGCCGTCGGGTTGCCAGGGGCTGTTGATTACCCTTGATTATGATCAGACGCAAAAGGCTGGGCCACCGTTTGCTGTTAGTCATGAAGAGGTGAGGGTGTTGTTTGGGGGGGGCTGGGGGCTGGAGGTGTTGGAAGAGCAGGATATTCTGGGGGAGAGCTGGAAGTTTGTGCAGGATGGGGTTACGCGGCTTGAAGAGCGGGTTTATTGGCTTGCCAAGGGGTAGTTGGGGGTTGATGGGGTATATCCATTTTTGGGGTAGCGGCTGGGATTGGTTCCGCTCTTACAGCGGGTCACTTTTGGCAAACGCCCCAAAAGTAACCATGGACTTGTTCCCTCAAAACGTACGCCATGAAGCGAGTGTTAAGCAGTTTGCTTCAGTTGCTTTGCGTAGTCATTAGGTGAGCTGTATCCCAGCGCCGAGTGCAGCCGTGTCGCGTT
>NZ_UUPU01000081.1 GCF_900591205.1 Pseudomonas viridiflava | reverse complement strand
CACGCAGACTTGAATCCGTGGGCCGCCGCGATGGGCCATCCTTGGCCCAGCGCGGCTAACCCGGCGTCCTGCCGGGTTACCCACGGATTCAAGCCCGCGTGCGGCCAGCGTGGTTAATGGGGCGCCTGGATCAAGATCAAAAGCAGAGCACGGCGGCCTGGTAGCCGACCTGAGTGGTGTGGATCAAGAGCGGATCCGCGTGCGCAGTGGGTGTGCTTTGCTGTGGGAGCTGGCTTGCCTGCGATGGCATCAACTCGGTTTGCCTGAGAGACCGAGGTGCCTGCATCGCAGCGATGCGGCGACCCGACAAGCCAGCTCCCACACTTGAACCGAGGAAGGCTTCAATGCTCAGGTCGGCTGCCAGGCCGCCTCGCTTTGCTTTGCTTTTGCTGTGGCCCTTACATCATTACCGCTGACGAAGTCAGCGATCTTTTGATCCAGGGCTTTTGATCGTGATCTTGATCTGAGGCGCCCCGTCAATCACGCTGGCCGAACGCAGG
>NZ_UUPU01000067.1 GCF_900591205.1 Pseudomonas viridiflava | reverse complement strand
TGCGTTTCCAGGGCCAGTACTTCGATCAGGAAAGCGGGCTGCACTACAACCGCCATCGCTACTACAATCCGGATATTGGTCGGTATCTGACGCCGGACCCGGTGAAGCTGGCGGGTGGGATTAACGCCTACCAGTACGTGCCTAATCCGACGGGGTGGGTAGACCCTTTGGGGTTGAGTCGGTGTCCGAGCGTTGATGGATGTAAACCGGCGAGTCGCCTAGAAGACCCTGCGGAAAACGTCAAGGCCAATGAAGGGGATGTAGATCCCCCGAAAGGCTTTGATAGCAAACTGTCAAGAAGCGGGGCTTTTAGAAGGGCCAAAGAAATTGGAGGTATACCGCAAGGCACTCAGCCGATAGGTGTTTATAGAGAGACCATTCGTGATCAGGATCGCCATACTATAGGGCGTGTGTACGTTTTTAGTTTAAAGAAAAGCCACCTAACCAAAATTTATGAGCATTCACTGGGTCACAAAGAGGGTAATCATGGGCCACACTTCAACACCAAAAATACCGTGAACGAAATAAAGGTTCCTTTGAAGGTTGGCGATGACTCACACACTTACTTCAAGAGATAATAAATGAGTACGGCATATATAAGCGAGATTGGAGTAAGGCCATGGGAAAGCATACTTTCGAACGACGATGCTGAAGTCGTCACCTTAACCTTGATAAATCACAGCTTCAATGGTGTATGGGAATCTTGGTGCGAGATTATGGGGCAACTACCAGAGGGGTGGTCCGTTGTAAGGGAGTGGCGCTCCATTGCGGGGGTGGAATTCAATTCAAAAGCTGAGGAGTATCTCTTTAGAAAAAATATGCTCAACGGTTTAAGTTCTGAGGATGTTTTTAGAATAAATGAAAGTAGTCAGCTCTACTCGATAATAAAAAAACTTCCAAGTAAGTCGAGTCTAATAGATAGGGCTGCCTTAGAGGGCTCGCATGATGTAATGTTAGTCATTGAGAGGGTCGGGGCTGAAACTGAAATAAGCGAACTTTTGACTAGGATGACGGTTTTCGAAAAGAGAATAACTCCTGATGAAATCGGTGATTTTCTGAAATCAACAAACAATGCGCTGTTATGTAGGTTTTACGATTCGGAAACACACGCGGCAGCTCAGTTTTTCTATACCTGCAGTTTTGAAAGCAATATCGTCTTGGAGTTGCTAAAGCGTCACTTCGGTCAGTTGCAGATAGATGATGTTTCTGGATTTATTAATAGATCCCTCCAGTATTAGGGTTTTTTCGTCCAAATGACTGCAGTTACGAATGTGCATCATGACTGCTATGTCTGAAGCATGTCTTCAGAAACTCTATGAGCGCTTACTTAAATAGTTGAATTAAATTTGCCAGGGTCTGCTCCGCAGCCCAACGCCAGCAAGCTCGCTCGCCACAACGAGCATGATCACCCCAGCAAGCATGCTCACCCACGGCAAATGGGTGAGCAGCCGATTAGGCCACCGCTTTTAGTAAGTCTGCGGCATTTCCCCGCGCGCCAAACGCCCGTTGATGTCGGCAATCACCGCCGGCAGGTTGTTAATGGTGTCGATCAGATAATGCGGGCGCGAACCCTCGAACATTTTCTCGATGCGTTTGCGCTCCTTGTTCAGGGTGCTGCCGTCCAGGGCGCGAAATTGCTCGTAGGTCAGGCCCAGGGCATTGCCGGAGCAGGTCAGGGCCACGGTCCACATGCCGGCGCGGCGGCCTTCGAGGATGCCCGGCACGGTATCGTCGACCTTGACGCAGGCTGCCACGTCGTCGATGCCGAGTGCGATTACGTTAGCCAGGGCCTGAGCTGGCCACGGGCGGCCGTTGGGCACTTCGTCGGTGGCCACCACGTGGTCGGCGATGTAGCCGTTGGTGGCGGCCAGGGCGACAACCTTGTCCATGACTTGCTTGGGGTAGCCGGAGCAGGAGCCGATCTTGATGCCTTGCACCCGCAGGCGGGCGAGGGTGTCGAGGGCGCCGGGGATCAGCGCCGAGTGCTCGGCGATCTTCTCGATCTGCAGCGGCATGAAGCGCTGGTAGATGGCCGTCACGTCGTCATCGGTGGGCGTGCGGCCGAATGCCTTGCGGTAGCGCTCGGCGACTTGCGGCTGGTCGCACAGGGTGCGGATATGGTCCCACTTGCCCATGCCCATCGGGCCACGGGCTTCTTCGATAGAGACCTGGACATCGAATTCGGCAAACGCTTCGACAAAAATCTGCGTGGGGGCGAAGGAGCCGAAGTCGACCACGGTGCCGGCCCAGTCGAGGATAACGGCCTGGAGGGTGTTGGGGTTGTGATAGTGCATGTTCAGATCCTGTGGGTAATGGGGGAAATCAGATATCCAACACTTCCATTTCTTGCAGCACCTCGGCGATTGCCTTGACCGCCGCCCGCATGCCTGCCGCGTCGACATGGCCGATGCAGCCCACGCGGAAGGTGTCCACCAGGGTCAACTTGCCGGGGTACAGAATGAAACCCTTGGCCTTGACCCGTTCGTAGAAGTCCTTGAACTGGTAGCGCGGGTCCCGTGGGGCGTGGACGGTGACGATAATCGGCGCCTGGATCGCCGCCGGGAGGAAGCTGCGCAGGCCCAGTTCGGCCATGCCCTCGAGCAATGCCTGGCAGTTGCTGGCGTAGCGTTTATGACGCGCGAGCAGACCGCCTTCTTCCTGGTACTGCGCCAGTGCCTCGTGCAGGGCAGCCACCACATGGGTCGGCGGCGTGAAGCGCCATTGGCCGGTCTTGGCCATGTAGCTGTGCTGGTCGAACAGGTCCATCGCCAGGGAATGGCAATTGCCGTGTGCTGCGGCCAACGCCTGTTTGTTGGCGAAGACAAACCCCATGCCCGGCACGCCTTCCAGGCATTTGCCGGAGGCCGCGATCAGCGCGTCGAACGGCACTTCCCGGGCGTCGATGGGTAGCGCACCGAAGGAACTCATGGCGTCGATGATCAGGCGTTTACCGTGGTGTTTAACGACCTGGGCGATGTCCGGCAGTGGGTTGAGAATGCCGGTGCTGGTTTCGCAGTGGATCAGCGCCACGTGGGTGAGGGCCGGGTCGGCGTGCAGCAGGCGGTCGACGTCGGCGGCGGTGGTCGGTTGGTCCTCGGCGGTTTCAAAGGTGCTGAAATCGCGGCCGAGCACGTCGCAGATTGTTGCCAGGCGCTTGCCATACGCACCGTTGATCAGCACCAGCACCTTGCCGTTACGCGGCACCAGGGTGCCGATGGCCGCTTCGACGGCGAAGGTGCCGCTGCCTTGCAACGGCACGCAATGGTGGCTGCCTTCGCCGTGGAGAATCGCCAACAATTGCTCGCAGACGCTGGCGGTGAGTTGGTTGAAGCGGTCATCCCATGAACCCCAGTCCAGCATCATCGCCTGGCGCGTGCGGTTGGAGGTGGTCAGGGGGCCGGGAGTCAGCAGGATCGGCGCGGCAGTGGTCATCTGAAAGTCTCGCAAGGCGTCGGGGGTGAAGCTACGGCGCCTAAATTGCAGTTTGGCTTGTTATCAATCAAATTGTTTGTTGTTATGCGAGCTATCAGCGAGGCCGATAGCTATGAACTTGTTCCAATTACGCGCATTCGACGCCGTGGCCCGTGAGGGCAGTTTTACCCGGGCCGCAAAGCGGCTGTTTATCAGCCAGCCGGCGGTGACCGGGCATATCAAGGCGCTGGAGGAGTACTACCAGATTGCGCTGTTGCGCCGTACGGCGCGGCGGGTGGAGTTGACCGAGGAAGGCACACGCCTGGCGGCAATCACCCGGGCGATCTTTGGTTTGGTGGATGAGGCCCAGGCCCTGCTGGAGGCCAACCGCCAATTGCTCACCGGGCGCCTGGAAGTCGCGGCGGACGGCCCACACCTGGTGATGCCGATGATTGCCAGCCTGCGCGCGCGCTACCCCGCCATTACCGTCAACCTGCGTTTGGGCAACGCCCAGGACACCCTGGCGGCGCTGCTTTCCGAGCATGCGGATGTGGCCGTCCTCACTGAAGTGGAGCCGCGTAATGGCCTGCATTTGCAACCGCTGAGCCAGTCGCGGATCTGCGCGCTGGTGCCGACCGGCCATCCGTGGGCACAGTTGCCCCAAGGCATTCGCCTTGAGCAGTTGAACGAAGTGATCATGGTGCTGCGCGAGCCCAGTTCCATCACCCGCCGCACCTTCGATGATGCCTGCGCGGCGGCGCGTGTGCAGCCTAAGGTGCTGCTGGAACTCGACAGCCGCGAGGCGGTGACTGAAGCCGTCGCCGCCGAGTTGGGGGTGGGGGTGGTTTCGTCGATGGAGGTCAGCCCCGACCCAAGGGTGCGGGCGGTGGCGGTCGAGGGGGAGGGGCTGGTCAACCGGCATATGCTCGGTTGCATGGAGCGGCGCCGCTCATTGCGCTTGATTCAAGCGTTTTTCGAGTTGGCGCCTTGATGGTTTTTTGGTGGAACGATGGGTTTTTGCGCTATAAACTCTGCCCCCAAAGCGCCGGCCAGTAGACGTTTCGGCGCGATGGACAGAAGAGAGTGAGTCATGGGCGCACAGTGGAAAGTCAAACATAAAGAAGCGGCAGCCAACGCCAAGGGCAAGATCTTCGGCAAGCTGGTGAAAGAAATCACCATCGCCGCCCGCAACGGTGCCGATACCTCGACCAACGCCCACCTGCGTCTGGTGGTGGAACAGGCCAAAAAAGCCTCGATGCCCAAGGAAACCCTGGACCGCGCCATCAAGAAAGGCGCCGGTCTGCTCGGCGAAACCGTGCAATACCACCGCGTGACCTACGAAGGGTTCGCGCCGCACCAGGTGCCGCTGATCGTCGAGTGCGTGACCGACAACATCAACCGTACCGTGGCGGAAATCCGCGTGGCGTTCCGCAAGGGGCAACTGGGCGCTTCCGGCTCGGTGGCCTGGGACTTCAACCACGTCGGCCTGATCGAAGCGCAGCCTGACACCCCGGACGCCGATCCGGAAATGGCCGCCATCGAAGCTGGCGCGCAGGATTTCGAAGACGGCGAAGAAGAGGGCACCACCCTGTTCATCACCGAGACCACCGACCTCGACGCCGTGCAAAAAGCCCTGCCGGAGCAGGGTTTCACCGTGCTGTCGGCCAAGCTTGGCTACCTCTCGAAGAACCCGGTCAGCGGGTTGAGCGATGAGCAGATGGCTGAAGTTGAAGCCTTCCTCGAAGGGCTGGACAACCATGACGACGTGCAGGACATGTTCGTCGGCCTGGCCGGTTAAAACGCGGTAAAAAGTGTGGGAGCTGGCTTGCCTGCGATAGCGGTGTATCAGTCACTGAAAAGGTGAATGACACGACCTCATCGCAGGCAAGCCAGCTCCCACATTTGAATCGGGTGTTAAGCCAATTCAAGCAGTGCTTCGATCTCCTCAAAGCCCGGTCGCGCCAGCACATCCGGCTGACAGCAATTTTTTTGTAGCGCTACCAGCTCGTCACTCACCTGTGCGTCAACCCGCTCCAACAACTCCCCCAACAACAGCCCAAACGCCCGCACCTCAAGACGCTGCAACGCCCTGGTCTCCACGGTATCCGCCGTGGCGTGGAACGACGCCGCGCCAAAGTCTCCGAGCAAGCAATCGCCCGCCGCATTCCACAGGATATTGTGGCCGTACAGGTCGCCATGGGTGATGCCGTGCCGGTGCAAGTGCGCGGCCACCGAGGCGATGCCGCGTGCCATGCGCAACGCTGCTTCGGTGCTGAATCGGGTGCCGGGCGCGTAGATATCCCGGGTGCACGAGGCCAGGCTCGGCAGGGCGGCGAGGTTGCTGTAGCTCGGGTCGATCAGGTCCATTACCAAGGCAGCCTGGCCCTCGGGATGGCCGACGACGCGACCTTCGACCTTGATCAAGTTGGGATGCAGCCCGGCAGCGATGCAGGCTTGCATTTCGTGCAGCGGTGAACCGTCGCTGGTGATCGGGCCTTTGTATAGCTTGACCGCGACCGGCATCGCCTGAGGTTTCCACAACGCCTTGCGGATGATCCCGGAAGCGCCTTCGCCCAACACTTCGCCCAGTTCCAGTTCCGACCAGGGGATATTCGGCGTGGCGTCGTCGGCGGCCACGTCCACCGCCATTTCCACCGGGTTACCGGCGTAGGCCAGCCAGGTCAGGCTTGGCAGCGCCAGCAGCCAGGGCGGCAGTTGCGTCAGGCGGTTGGAGGCGATGCGGATCAATTCCAGGTTTTTGCAGTTGGCCAGGCTTTGCGGCAGGTGCGCCAACTGGTTGCCGGCCAGCATCAGCTTTTGCAGCAATGGCCGCTCACCCAACGCGTCGGGCAATTGGCTGACGCGGTTATCGGTGAGGATCAGCCAGCGCAGCAGCGGCGGCAGGGCGGCGGCGGGCACATGGCTGATCTGGTTGGCCTTGAAGCCGATCATGCTCAGCTTGGCGCACTGGCCAAGGCATTCGGGCAGTTCGGTAAAGACGTTGTCCGAGCAGAACAGCACGCGCAGGTGCGGCAAGCGGTGCAGGTCGTCAGGCAGGCGGCTCAGGGCATTGCCGCTGAGGTTGAGGATTTCCAGCGAATCGGCCAGTTCGAAAATTTCCCGGGGGAATTCGGTCAGCCCACAGGACAGGTCCAGGCGCGTGATACCAGCCAATTGGCCAGCCTTGAGTTGGGCAAGAGTATGCATGAACGGCGCGGTCACTCGGCAAGAGGGCTTAAAAGGCCCTCATGATACCGGGTCGGG
Source organism: Pseudomonas viridiflava (assembly GCF_900591205.1). GTDB lineage: Bacteria > Pseudomonadota > Gammaproteobacteria > Pseudomonadales > Pseudomonadaceae > Aquipseudomonas. Next base: position 307,131 of record NZ_UUPU01000067.1, on the reverse strand, counting down.
CACCCGATGCTGCAACTGGTTCAGGCGGCTGGCGGTGCGCGCCAGGTCGATGGCCTGGCCCGCCAGAGATTCCCCCAGCGGCCGCTCACCGATCAGGATCAGGTGCTTGTCCTGGTCGTACAGCACGTCCACCAGGTTGATAAAGCGCTGCTGCACGGCGATCGGGCAATCGCCTAACTGCGGCAGGCCGTCGATGATCCAGTCGTCGAAGTCGCGGCACAGCAGCAAGTAGTCCATGACCGCCGTGGGTTGTTCGCACAGGTCGTTGAAGGTGAAAGCGATGGTGCGGCCCTGATGCCGACGCACCTGCAGGTGGCGAGTGCCGACGGGCAGGGTGAGGGCGGCGCTGTCGGCCGCCGGTAACCCTAAGGCCGTGCGTTGCGCCGGGCTGCCCGGCCAGATGAACTGGCCCTGGGTAAAGCGCTGCTGGCCATGGTTCTGTGGCAGCCCGCGGTAATCCTGGGGGGCGTCAACTTGCATTACGTCCATGCGTGCGCCGATCAGCTCGATCACCGGCTTGAAGCGCTGGTGATACAACGGGTTCGGCAGCAGCCCAGCGGGCGGGTAGTTGGAGGTCACGAGCACCAGCACGCCGCGCTCGAACAGCGCCTTGAACAGGCGCGTGATCAGCATCGCGTCGCCGATATCGTGGACATGGAACTCGTCGAAACACAGCACGCGGCAGCCTTCGAGCAACTCGTCCAAGGTCACGGCGAGGGCGTCGACCTGCTCGCGATGTTTGAACATGCCCTGATGCAGGCGGGCGAAAAAGTCATGGAAGTGCACCCGTTGTTTCTCCGCCAGCGCCAGCGCCTGGAAAAACCCATCCAGCAGCCAGCTTTTACCGCGCCCCACTGCGCCGTGCAGGTACAGGCTACGCGGCGCCTGGCCCGCAGCGAGGGCGCTGGCGATCTGCGCCATGCGTTCGATCACCTGTTGCTGGCTGGGGCTCAGGGTGTAGCCCTGACGCTGGGCCTTGTGCTGGAAATACGCCGATACATCACCGGAGGCAGGCGCAGCCGGGGCAGGTTTGCCGAATAAACGGCGCAGGGCGGACGGGAGGGCAGCCAATGACAGGGTTCCGTTGCGTGGAGGGTGCTAGCTTGCGGGTAATGGCGCTAATTTAACCAATACAAAATGTGGCGGCCAGCAATCTCAAAAGCAGATGGGTAGCACCGCGTGTCGGCTGCAGCGCAAAATCAATGCAGGCACATCGCCATCTCGTATATCCTCGGCGATGTTTCCATCCCTCGCGATTGCTTCAAGGCCACTCATGTTCGTTATCCATCGCCTCCTGCTGGTATTGGGCGCCTGCTGCCTGTGGGTCAACGCCACCCAGGCCGCAGTCAGCAGCGGCACGATCGCGGTGCGGCTGGTGATCACCGCCGGCTGTGAAGTGACCCAACGTTCGGCCGATGCCCGCCCCGCCGTGCGTTGCAGCGCCTCGCCCACTAGCCCTACCCAATTTACCGTCAGCACCGCCCACGAAGCGGGCAACCCGCGCACCGTGGTAACGCTGAACTGGTAGGAAAATTCCGGCCTTGTAGCCGGCAAATTCCTGACGCGACTGGCAGCTTTGTCCTGCACTGCTACCCTGACCTTGGTAAACCATTCCTCAAAAGGATTGAGGCTGTGAATGGATCTATGGTTTTGGCAGTGCTGAGCACGCTTTGCAGCACGCAGCTGTTGGCCGCGCAACTCCAGGTGGAGGTGCGCGTCAATGTGATGCGTGGCTGCCAGTTGGTCGGTCTGACCCGTGAAGCGGGGATCGAGCAACTGGGTGTGCTCGATTTCGGCAGTACCGCGCGTCTCAATGACCCCGCCGGCCCCCTCAGCGCCGCGTTGCCCAGCACCCGCCAGCCCCGCCTGGAATGCAACCCCGACACCCCTTATCAAGTGCGCATCGACGGCGGCCTGCATGGCGGCATCGGCGAGGTGCGCTACCTGGCGGGCGACTCACGCAGCTCGCCGATTCCCTATCGCCTGTACCGCGATGCCGCCCGGCGCGTGGCGCTGCCGGTGAATGAAGCCGTCAGCGGCACCGTGCCCGACAGCGGTTCGGTGGAATTGCCGCTCTATGCACGCATTGAACCCTTGGCCCAGATACCCAACGTGAGCCGCTACAGCGATGTGCTGAAAGTCACGGTGACCTGGTAAACGCAGCAACTGCCGGGTGGACTCGGCAGGTAAAGGAATGTCGCCCATGGTTAGGCGGCCAGTCGGTTTTATCCTGATGGAAGTGGGATTGATATGAAGCATTTCACCCGCACTGCGCTGTTCCTCAGCCCCCTGTTGTTTATTGCAGGGGATGCCGACGCGGTGGTTACCGGCAGCATCCAGGCGCGGCTGGTGATCCTGCCGGCCTGCGAGGTGAGTGCCGGGGGCGTGGAGCAGCCCGCCAACCTCGGCCAATTGAATTTCGGCAACCAGGGCCCGACCTGGACGCGCCCGCTCAACGCCAATATCGAAGGCAGTGGCGGGGCGCTGCAAGTCACCTGCAATACCTCGGTGCGCGGCTTCAACGTGACCATTGATGGCGGCGTCAACGGTGACGGCACCACCCGGCGCCTGAGCAACGGCCGTCAGACTATTCCCTACCGACTCACGGCCGATGCCGCCGGCACCGACAGCTACCGCATCGACCAACAACGCAATTTCGCCGTCAGCGCAGGCAACCTGGGGCCGATCCCGGTCTACGGTGCCGTGGTGGCGAATACCAGCGCACTGCCCGCAGGCACCTACCGCGACATTCTGACGGTCACGCTGGATTGGTAACTCAACAGAGGAAAAGCATCATGCATCCACTTGTTATGCGTCTCGCTGCACCCTTTCTGGGCCTGACCCTGGCTGCCGGCGCGCACGCCGCCACCACGGTCACCGGGCAGATCAGCTCCACGCTGATCCTCACCAGCAGTTGCCTGGTCAACGGCGGTGCAGGCGCCACCAACCTGAACTTCGGTAGCCTGAACTTCGGCACCACCGACAGCTTGTTCACCCAGGCCGGAACCCAACTGGTAGCCGCCGGCGGTGGCGCCGTATCGATCCAGTGCTCGGCCGGCACCACGCCCACCGTGACCATCCAGGGCGGCCTGCATGATGGGCAATCCACCGGGGGCACCCGTGCGTTGTACGACGGCGTGGCCAATTTCGTGCCGTATGACCTTTACACCGACTCCGGTTACAACAACATCCTGGCGTCCAATGGGGTCATCAATCTGCAGGCCAGCACTGGCGCTGCGCAGACCATCAACCTGTACGGCAAGGCCGTAGGTAAACCGGGGCTGCCGGCGGGCACCTACCAGGACACCATCTCTGTGCAATTGAGCTTCTGACCGCCATGGCCGGCCATGGATGCGCGATTGTGCTGCTGGCTTGTGCGAGCAGCTTGCCGCTGCCGCTGGCGGCCGTCACGAGTGCGAGCTTCCAGGTCAGCGCCAGCATCATTGCCGGCTGCAATGTGGCGTCCACCACCTACGGCAACCTGAACTACGGCAGCTATTCGTCGCTGTCCACCAATACGGTGTCGGCCGGGCTGACCAGTGCCTTACAGGTGCAATGCACGCCGGGGGTAACACTGAGCATGAGCGTGGACGGCGGCAAAAACAGCAGCAGCGGGCGGCGCCTCAAGCTCAACACCGGCACGGCCACCGTGGCGTACCAGTTGTACAGCGATGCGGGCCTGAGCCAGGCAATCGGCATCGGCCAGAGCGTAAATGTGGCCTACAGCAATGCCAATAACATCACGTTGCCGATCTACGGCCGGGTGGTGTTACCGGGGAATCAGCCGGCGGGGACCTACAGCGATGTGCTGCAGGTACAGCTGACCTTTTAAGGACGTTTGAATTGAAGCTTTTTTCAATCTAAGGAGCAGAGCTTGCCTATGTGTTTACCCAAGGTCCTGCGTCACGCATGGCTGGCCATGGCCCTGCTGGGCGCAAGCCAGGCGCAGGCCGCCAGCTCGGTGCTGATCTGGCCGATCGACCCGGTGCTGGAGGCCGACCAACAGGCCGGTGCACTGTGGTTGGAAAACCGTGGTAATGAAACCGCCAACTTGCAGATCCGCGTATTCGCCTGGCGCCAGAGCGGGTTTGATGACCAGTACCAGAACCAGCGCGACGTGATCGGCAGCCCGCCTGTGGCACGTATCGAGCCCGGCCAGAAGCAGTTGGTGCGCCTGACCCGCACTCGCGAGGTGCCCCAGGGCCAGGAGCTGGCTTACCGGATCATCATTGATGAGATCCCTGCACCCAGGCCCGCCGGCAACGAGGCGCAAGGCAAGACGGCGGCGTCCATCCAGTTTCAGATGCGTTACTCGGTGCCGTTGTTTGCCTACGGGGCGGGGCTGTGGAGCAAGGAAGACCTGACGCGCCAACGCGACCCCAACGGCGCGGGCAAGCCGGACCTGAGCTGGCGCAAGGTGGTCGAGGGCGGGCGCTCCTATATCGAGATCCGCAACCAGGGCGCGGTGCATGCGCGGTTGACGGATGTGGCGATGAAGCAGGGCGGCCAGAGCCGGCCGGTGGCCGAGGGCCTGATGGGCTACGTGTTGCCGGGTGCGAGCATGCGCTGGCCGGTGGCCGAACCCGTGGCCGGTGGCCAGGAGCTGCTGCTTAAAGTCAACGGTGCGCCGACGGTACAGAGCGTCAAGCCCGGTCAGTAAAAACAGGGAGTGAGCTGAGTGTCGGCTCGAGCGCGATGGATCGCCATGGGGTGTTGCTGTCTGGTGTTTATTCCAGGGGCAGGTGCCGGTGAACTGCCGCCACCGCCCACCAGCCTTGAGGCAATGCCCGATGCGCAGTTGTACCTGCAATTGCTGGTCAACCAGATGGACACCGCCAAGGTGGTCGTGGTTGAGCAGCGAGCGGGCCAGTTGTACATGTCCGCCGCCGACCTGCAGGCGATCGGCATGAAGCTGCCTGCCTCGGTTGCCGCCGAAGTGGCCCTGGAGCAGTTGCCCGGGCTGCACAGCGAGTACGACAGCCATGGCCAGCGCCTGCTGCTGAGTGTGCCGCCGGATTGGCTGCCGGCGCAGTTCCTCGGCAACCGTAAGGCGTACCCGCGCACCGAAGCGATGACCAGCTTCGGCGCGATGCTCAACTATGACCTGTACCTGAACGATACCGACGATTCCGGCACCTACCTCGCCGCCTGGAACGAGGTGCGGGTGTTCGACACCTGGGGCACGTTGTCGAATACCGGGCAGTACCGCCGCAGTTTCGGTGCGAATCCCGGCAGCGGGCTCAGCGACGGTTACTTGCGTTATGACACCACCTGGCGCTATTCCGACGATGAAAGCCTGCTGACCTACGAGGCTGGCGATCTGGTGAGCGGCGCCTTGCCCTGGAGCAATTCGGTGCGTCTGGGCGGCGTGCAGCTGTCGCGCGATTTTGCCGTGCGCCCGGACCTGGTGACCTACCCCTTGCCGCAGTTCGCCGGTGAGGCCGCGGTGCCGTCCTCGGTGGACCTGTTTATCAATGGTTTCAAATCCTCCAGCGATAACGTGCAGCCGGGGCCTTACACCCTGACCAATATCCCGTTTATCAACGGCGCGGGCGAGGCGGTGGTGGTGACCACCGACGCCCTTGGCCGGCAGGTGTCGACCACCGTGCCGTTCTATGTCACCAGCAGTTTGCTGCAAAAGGGGCTGTCGGATTTCTCGGTGGCCGCCGGTACGCTGCGCCGCGATTATGCACAGCAGGATTTTCGCTACGGCCAGGGCGTTACCTCCGGTAGCCTGCGGTATGGCGTGAGTGACATCTTTACCCTGGAAAGCCACGCCGAAGCCTCGAACGAACTGACCCTCGGCGGCGTGGGGGGCAACGTGCGCCTGGGTTCGTTCGGGGTGCTCAACAGCGCGGTCAGCCAGAGCCGTTTCGACGGGCGCCAGGGCCAGCAAGTCAGCCTGGGTTATCAATACAGCAGCCAGCGTTACAGCCTGACGTACCAACGCCTTGAGCGACATGAACAGTATGCCGACCTCACGGTGATCGACACGCCCACCATCAGCCTGAGCAAGCGTAGCGAGCAAGTCACCGCCAGCCTCAACCTTGACACCTGGGGCAGCCTGGGGGCCGGGTACTTTGATATCCGCGCTGCGGATGATTCGCGCACGCGCTTGCTCAACCTCACCTGGAACCGCCCGCTGTGGGGCAACAGCAGCTTTTATCTGTCGGCCAACCGCGAGATCGGCGACAGCCATTGGGCGGTGCAGGCCCAGGTGGTGATCCCGTTCGACCTCGACGCCAGCCTGAGCCTCAGCGTGGAGCGCAGCACCGCCGGCGAGAGCCGCCAGCGCGTCAACTTCAGCCGTGCGGTTCCGGGCCCGGGCGGGGTGGGCTACAACCTCGGCTATGCCCATGGCCAGGGCGCGGATTATCGCCAGGCCGACCTGACCTGGCGCCTGCAATCGGTGCAGTTGCAAGCCGGTGTGTATGGCAGCAGCGACGCCGAAACCCGCTGGGCGGATGCCAGCGGCTCGCTGGTGTGGATGGACAAGCAGCTGTTCGCGGCCAATCGGATCAACGATGCGTTTGTGGTGGTGAGTACCGACGGCTACGCCAAGGTCCCGGTGCGCTACGAAAACCAGTTGGTCGGCGAGACCGATAGCAGCGGTCGCCTGCTGGTGCCCTGGAGCAGCGGCTACTACCGCGGCAAGTATGAAATCGACCCGCTGAACCTGCCGGCCAACGTGCTGAGCCCTTCGGTGGAGCAGCGGGTGGCGGTGCGTCGGGGCAGCGGCTACCTGCTGAAGTTTCCACTGACTCGAATCAATGCCGCCAGTATTGAACTGGTGGATGCACACAATACGCCGCTGCCCCTGGGGGCCAACGTGCTGCATGAGCAGAGCGGCGCGGTGGCGGTGGTCGGCTGGGATGGCCTGGTGTACCTGGATAAGTTGGCGTCGCAGAACACCTTGCGCGTCACGCTGAACGACGGTGCCGGTTGCCAGGTGCAGTTTGCACTGCCGGAAACCGGCGAGCAGGTGCCGATGATCGGCCCGTTGGTCTGTCGATAGACACAGGAGGTGTCGGGTGAACATGCGCGGTGGGGTGGCGGGGTTGATGTTGCTTGGGCTGAGTGGGCTGGCGTCCCAGGCGCAGGCGTTGTGTTCGGTGGCGGCAACCACGGCGGCCGGGTTCGGCGCGGTCAGTTCGGTGCTGGTGCGGACCACGGTGCAATCAACCTCGACCCTCAACGCCGGGTTGAGATGCACCGGCTCGCTGCTGAGCCTGTTGACCACCAACGATCATTTCTACGCGACGATCAGCTCATCCACTGCCGGCCTGGTGGGGCCTACCGGGGATGTCATCAGCTACAACCTGTATGCGACTAATAACACCGGCGCGGCCTACCTGATTACCCGCAACACGCCCTATGATTTTGCCCGCAACGGGATTATCGACGCCCTTGGCCTGCTGGGCGGGTCCACCCCCAAGACGGTGCCGCTCTACATGGGCAGCATCATCGGCAGCAACGTCGCGGCCGGGATCTACACCGAAACCCTGAGCATTCACTGGGACTGGAACTATTGCTCCGGCATCGGCGCGCTGGGCGTTTGCCTGGGGCGCGATACCAATAACGGCACCGCGACCCTGACGGTGAACATGACCGTCAGTAACGACTGCACGGTGACCGCGCCGAATATCAGCTTCGGCGGAGCGCCGGTGGTCAGCGCCTTTGGCACGGTCAACCAGACCATCAACATCTCCTGCACCAAAGGCAGCGTCTACACCGTGGGCCTGGGCCCTGGCCAGAACGCCAGTGGCGGACGGCGGCGGATGGTCTCGGGGGGCAATTACCTGGCTTACGACATCTTCCAGAGTGCCGGCACCACGGTGTGGGGCAGCGTGGGTGCGGCACGTCGCTCCAGCACCACGGCCGAGACCAACCCCGGCAGCGGGTTGGGGGTTGGCAGTCAGACGTTCAACTACAACGCCAAGGTCTACACCGACCAGACCACGCCGCCGGCCGGCACCTACACGGATAACGTGATCCTCGACGTGGGTTTCTAGAACTTCAGCAGGTGCGTGGTCGGCTGGCCCACCGGCGCCACCACGGCATAGTTGTAGCCGGCGCCGGACCAGTATTGCGCCTGCAAGCCGTCGGCACTGCGGCTGCCACGGGGCAGGAAGCCATTTTCCGGGCCCGGTGGGCGAATGTAGAAACTGATGCGTCGGCCTTGCGGGTCTTCGTACAGCACCATGGCCGCCGCGCCTTGCTCGGTGGTGAGCAGGCGCCCGCTCACCGGCGTGAACCCCGCTGCGCTCAAGTCGGGCAGGCGATGGGCCTGGTTGAAATAGCGGTCAAGCCAGGCTTGCATATCGCCGCCGCCCTGAACCTTGAAGTCGGCGGGCATGATGCCGTCCTGGGCAAACAGGCGGAACGCTTGCATCGCATCGGCCATGGGCAGCATCGGTGGCTGGGTGGCTTCGCGGGCGTGCCAGCCACCGAGGCCGCCAAGGCTGACCGCCAGCAGCAACACCGCCGCCGTGGCGAAGTGGCGGCGCGACTGGTGCCGCATGCGCCGGCGGATCAGTGCCGGGTCCAACTCCGGGTTGGCCGGCTGTTGCAGGGCGCCGCCCAGCGCGGCGCGTAGCAGTTGCGCGTCCTGCTGCCAGGCGTGGACCTGCGCCGCGACCTCGGGGTGGGCTTCCAAGTAAGTTTCAAGCACACGCCGGTCGCTCTCCAGCAGTTGGTGATCGACGTAAGCATGCAAATCGCGTTCGCTGGGGGGCAGGCTGATCATTTGAGTATCCGCAGGGAAGGGCTGGCGATTTCGCCATCACTGAGTTGACGCAGCGCCTGGCGCGCCCGGGACAGGCGCGACATCACGGTGCCGATCGGTATATCCAGAATCTCGGCCACCTCCTTGTAGCTCAGGCCCTCGACCGAGACCCACAGCAGCAGCGCGCGCTGCTCGCTGTTGAGTTGATCGAAGGCTTGCAGGGTCGACTGGGCGATCACCGTGCGTTCGACCGACGGCTGCGCGTCATCGCGCCCGGTGAAAAATTCCAGCATGCGTGCGTAGCGCCGGGTGCGGCGGTGCGCATCGAGGAACTGGCGGTAGAGGATCGAGAACAGCCAGGCGCGTAAATCGCCTTCGAGGCGTTTGTCGGCCCAACGGGTGATCGCCCGTTCGAGGGTCGACTGCACCAGGTCGTCGGCACTGCTGGCGTTACGGGTCAGGGACACGGCAAAACGCCGCAGCCTGGGGATGAGTTCACGTAACTGTTCGTCGAGTTCATGCATGGGGTTCTGGCTTGTCACTACGCTGGGACTAGAGAGACGTCCGGCGTTGAAGGTTATTCCAGGCTGCGAAAAATAAACGATGGGCCTGGGAATAGAGCGGATCGGCGTTCGTCTTAATGCTCCGACCTTATGTTCCACCCTAAGGCCCCTGGCCCTGGAGTTATTTCATGGTAGATCACTCATCACCGCCCCGTCCTCCATTGAGCACTGCGAGCCTGATCGCGCGACTCGTGGGGATTGGGGCCGTGGTTGCCGTTGTCGCCGGGGCATTTGCCTACGTCAATGGCACCCTCGACCCACAACGCCTTCGCCCGAAAACCCTGGTCAATGCGCTGGAGACCAACAACGGCGTGCACCCGGGTTTCCGGCGCAACCACGCCAAGGGCGTGTGCGTGGCCGGGTACTTCGAGAGCAGCGCCGAGGCGCGTGCCTACTCCAGCGCCCAAGTGTTCAGCGAGGCCAAGACCCCGCTGATCGGCCGCTTTGCCTTGCCCAGCGGCAACCCCTACGCGCCGGACAGCAGCGTGCCGATCCGCAGTTTTGCCGTGCAGTTCAGCCAGGCCAACGGCCAGCAATGGCGTACGGGCATGAACAGCATGCCGGTGTTCCCGGTGGGCACGCCCGAGGCGTTCTACCAGATGCTCAAGGCCGGCGCGCCAGACCCTGCCACCGGCAAGCCGAACCCGGCGAGTATGCCGGCGTTTTTTGCCGCGCATCCCGAGACCGCCGCGTTTCTGGCGTGGGTCAAGACCGCCAAGCCGTCGGCCAGCTATGCGACCGAAACCTATAACGGGATCAATGCCTTTTACTTGGTGGGCGCCGATGGCAAACGCCACGCGGTGCGCTGGGGTGTGGTGCCGCAGAGCCAGGACGCCGCGGGCGATAGCGCGCCGGCGGGCAATGATTTTCTCGAGAAAGACCTGGTGCAACGCCTGGCCGCCGGGCCGTTGCGCTGGCAGTTGAACATGACCCTGGCCAACCCCGGCGACCCGGTGGATGACGCGAGCAAACCCTGGGTCGGCGAACACACAGTCTTGAATGCCGGCACCCTGGTGCTGCAAAGCAGCCAGCCGCAGGCGGACGGCGATTGCCGCGATATCAACTTTGACCCGCTGATTCTGCCCAGTGGTATCCAAGCCTCCAATGACCCATTGCTGGCTGCGCGTTCGGCAGCTTATGCCAGTTCGTACGTACGCCGCGCCGGTGAAGTCAGCCCCCTGCACAGTGCCCCTCAGGAGTCGAAGCCATGAATGCCCAACCACGGTTTTTCGCGCCTCTGGCGCGTCTGCTGCATTGGCTGATGGCCCTGATGATCATCGCCATGTTGTTTATTGGCGCGGGCATGGCTGCGTCGGTGTCGGAGCGCCACGAATGGCTGATTCACCTGCACAAGCCGTTGGGGATCGCGATCCTGGCGTTGGTGATCGTGCGTCTGGTGGTGCGTTTTTCCACGCGGCAACCGCCTCTGCCTGCGGACTTGCCGCTGTGGCAGGTGCTGGCGGCCAAGGCGTCCCATGTGCTGCTGTATGCGTTGATGCTGGTATTGCCGCTGCTGGGGTGGGCGATGATTTCGGCGGCGGGTGACCCGGTGATGCTCAGCAGTTCGGTACAGTTACCGGCGCTGGTGGGCGCGAATGCACCGTTGTTTGCGGTGCTGCGCAAGGCCCACGGCTATCTCGCCTACCTGTTGTTCCTGACGGTGCTGTTGCACCTGGCGGCGGCGCTGTTCCACGGGTTGGTCCGTCGTGACGGCGTGTTGCAGAGCATGACCGGCACCAAGCACTGACAGCAGGTCAGCGTGGCGAGCAAGCTCGCTCGCCACAACAGCCGTCAGCGCAAGATACTGACCACGTCGGCGACGCTGCTTAGCACGTCCTTGCCCAGCTGTTTGGAGCGCTCACCCGACCACCCGGTTTTCGGGTTGGGCGCGTCGTCGTTATCCTTGAAGGGCATCTCGAGGGTCAGGGACAGGCAGTCGTACTGTTCGCCGACGGCATTGCAGGCCAGGGTCATATTGGCTTCGCCCGGCAGGTCACGGGTGTAGCCATGGACGGTTTGGAAGTCGCGGGTCAGACCGCTCAAATGGCTGCGCAAGTGCTTTTCCAGGGCTTCGATACGCGGCGTGTAGCCCGGGTTGCCTTCGCAGCCGGCGGTGAACACGTAGGGTATTTCTTCGTCGCCATGGATATCGAGGAACAGGTCGACACCGTATTTTTGCATTTGCTGCTGCACGAACAGCACCTCAGGGCTGACGTCCTGGCTGGCGCTCTGCCAGGCGCGGTTGAGGTCCTGGCCCATCGCGTTGGTGCGCAGGTGGCCATGGAAGGCACCGTCCGGGTTCATGTTGGGCACCAGGTACAGGTCGGCGACCGCCAGCAGTTTTTTCAGCTCGGCGTCGCCATCCTGTTGCAGGCGTTCGATGATGCCTTCCATAAACCATTCGGCCATATGCTCGCCGGGGTGTTGCTGCGCGATGATCCACACCTTGCGTCGGCCTTCGCCCCCTTTGCCGCGGCGCAGCAGTTGGATATCGCGGCCTTCGACACTTTTGCCGGTGGCCAGCAACTGAGCGCCGGCGCGGTTCAGGGCCTGGTCGATCAGCCAGTCGTGGCGTTCACGGCTATAGGGTTCGAAGTAGGCGAGCCAGGCGTGCTTTTCGCGGGTTTCGAGGCTGATGTGCAGAATCTCGCCGTCAAACCGTGTGGGTACGCGAAACCAGTTGATATGGTCGTAGGACGCGACCGCGTTATAGCCGCTCCATGCGTGTTTGTAGGAGGACTTGCCCGCGTTGCTCAGGCGGAAGGTATGGGTGTGGCCCACGTGCATGCCTTCGGCCTTGAAGTGGAACCATTGGAAATGTTGGCTGCGGGTATCGGGGTTGATTGCCAGCAGTAACTGGTAGGCATCGCTGGCGTCGAGTACCTGGATATTGCCACTGTCGAAGTCGGTGCTGATGCGGATGGACGTCAAGGCCACGGTCATAGTCTGGTGCCTGAATATGAGTGTTGTGGCGGCTATCTTACACAGGAGTCCGGTAAAGGCTGGAGGTGAAATTGTTGCGAAGAGGAGGGGGCGTCGTCCATGACGCCGCAGCAGCTTAGGTTCTATGAGATTGATTCTCAAGCGCTATTTCGTAGAGATGTGAGCTAGCGCGCGTGACTGGCTTTCTTTTCGCGATGCTCTTTTGCTACCATGCGCGCCATCAAGCAACACACAGTCTTCATTAGCCTGAAGCCATGCCAGGGAAACTGGCAAAAAAAAGACCCGGCCAAAGAGCCGGGTCAAAAACCGTGATTAGCCTGATGAGGAGATATTCCAAGAGTCCGACCTAAGGTCCCTTGGTCTATCGACTGATCTCGCGATCAGCTGGGCCCAATAATAATCATTCTCATTTTCAAGTCAAATGTTTTTATCCCTGGGATAGAAATATTTTTGCTGCGTGCCCGTTACGCGTTCGCTTGAACCTGGGGCGCCTGCAATGATCGCTCCACCATCGCCTTCGCCATATCAATCAAATACACCACTGAAAACGCCAGGTCCCGGTGATTGCCCTGATGGCTGCTCGCCGATTCATAGGCCGTGGCCGCCGCACTGCGCAACAGGTCCGAGGCGTGCACCAGGGCTTCCTCCTGGCTGATGCCCGGCTTGATGGCGAACAGGGCTGCGTCCGGGGCTTGCGCTGACATATTTTCTTTCAAGTAAAAATCCAATGCACGCTGGGCCGCACCGCTGCTGCGCAGGCTTTGCAAGTCGTTGTGTTCAGGTGTTTCGGGCAGGAGATACGGGCTCGTCGTCATAAGGGGCGGTACTCTTGGGTGGGTGTCGAAAACCTTATGCCGATGATAGTACGTATCGTATTTATGTCGTTTTATGGATTACTACAAACTGTTTATTGCCCTGGAAAATACGCAACGTATTGTCAGCCCCCATGGATAACTGGATAGCGTTGGTCAAAGCCAACATGAAGGACCGCAAGGTCACGCAGGATCAACTGGCCGAACGCTTGGGCATGTCCCAGGGTGGTGTCGGCCATTGGCTCAACAAGCGCCGCGTACCGAGCCTTGCGGATATGAACCGGTTGCTGGAAGCGCTGGGGCTGGGCTATCTGGAAGTGGCGCTGGAGATTCGTGAGCGCAGCGTTGAGGACGAACCTGCTCCGCACACACACTACAACCCGTATTTCCGTTACCCAGTCAGTCAGTGGAAAGGTCTGTGTGAGGTCCGCGAGGAGCGCGCGGCCTACGGCGCCGAGCGCTTTGAGTTGACCGATTACCACGCCCGCGGTGAAGCCTTCTGGCTGCCGGTCACGGGCGATGCCATGACTGCCCCCAGTGGCCTGAGCATCGGTGCCGGGATGATGATTCTGGTGGATCCGGCCATTGCGGCCGAATCCGGCAAGCTGGTGGTCGCGCAATGGGCCGACCAACCCCAGGCGACCTTCCGTCAGTTACTGGAGGAGAGCGGCCAGCTTTACCTGGTGCCGCTCAACCCTACCTACCCGAAACAGTTGTTCACCGACGCTTGCCGCATCCTCGGCGTGGTGGTGCAGGCCACGGCGAAGTTCTAGCTCGGCGTTTCCAGTTCCACCAGCGCGCAACCTTCGGCAACCATTTCGCCTTCCTGGCAGAACAGCGCCTTGACCACCCCGGCATGGGGCGCACGGATGCTGTGTTCCATCTTCATCGCTTCCAGCACCACCAGCGGTGTGCCGGCCTCCACGGTTTGGCCGATGTCCACCAGTACCCGCACGATGCTGCCATTCATCGGCGCCGTCAGGCCGCCCTGGTGCTGCTGGTTGGCCTCCACGGCGGCAATCGGATCGAACAGGCTGACGCCCTGCATTTCGCCGTCCCAGCGCAAAAACAGCTTACCTTCACTGTGTACCGCCAGGTGGGCGCGCCGCACACCCTGGCGCTCGATCAACAACTGCTCGCCTTGTAACTGCGCGCCTTCGCCCGTCAGCGTCACCAGCCGATCCTGCCCATTGCAGCTCAAATGCAGCGAGACCTCGGCCGGCAGCCCTGCGCGAAACCCTCGGTTGCTTGCCCAAGGCCCGTCACCTGCGGGCAGGCTCTGCATAAAGGCCGAGCCCGCCGCCTGCCAGAACTCATCGCTCAAGGCCCCCGGCACGGGCAGCAGTTCCTCCTGATAACGCGGGATAAACCCGGTATCCAGTTCCGCCGCCGCAAACGCCGGGTGGCCGATGATGCGCCGCAGGAAACCCAGGTTGGTCTTGAGCCCACCGACGGCAAACTCATCGAGCATGCTCAACAACCGCAGCCGCGCCTGTTCGCGGTCCTCGCCCCAGGCAATCAGCTTGCCGAGCATCGGGTCGTAGAAGGGCGAGACGCTGTCGCCTTGCTCGACGCCGCTGTCCACCCGGCGGCCGGGGCCGGGTGTGGATTCACGGTACAGCGCCAGGTGCCCGGTGGCGGGCAGGAACTCATTCGAGGGGTCTTCGGCATACAAGCGCACTTCAATCGCATGGCCGATCAGCGGCACCTGCGCCTGGGTGATCGGCAGCGGCTCGCCCTGGGCCACACGAATCTGCCAGGCCACCAGGTCCAGGCCGGTAATCGCCTCGGTCACCGGGTGCTCTACCTGCAGCCGCGTGTTCATCTCCATAAAGAAGAATTCCCCGCGCGCGTCCAGCAGGAACTCCACAGTGCCCGCGCCCACATAGCCGATGGCCTGGGCCGCACGCACGGCCGCTTCGCCCATGGCCTTGCGTTGTTCGGCACTCAAGCCTGGCGCGGGGGCTTCTTCCACAACCTTCTGATGCCGGCGCTGGATCGAGCAATCGCGATCATTGAGGTACAGGCAATGGCCATGCTGATCGGCAAACACCTGGATCTCCACATGGCGTGGCTTGAGCAGGTATTTCTCCACCAGCATTTGGCTGTTACCGAAGGAAGACAGGGCCTCACGCTGGGCGCAAGCCAGGGCTTCGGCCAATTGGCTGACCTCCTCGACCACCTTCATACCCTTGCCGCCCCCGCCGGCTGTGGCTTTGAGCAACACCGGGTAGCCGATACGCTCGCAGGCATCGCGAAAGGTTTCCAGGTCCTGGGCTTCGCCGTGATAGCCCGGCACCAGCGGTACGCCGGCTGTTTCCATCAGCGCCTTGGCCGCCGACTTGCTGCCCATGGCATCAATGGCCGAGGCGGGCGGGCCGAGGAAGATCAAACCGGCCGCTTCAATCGCCCGGGCAAAGTCTGGGTTTTCCGACAGAAAGCCATAGCCTGGGTGGATCGCCTGCGCGCCACTGGCCTGGGCGGCGGCGATCAGTTTATCTATTTGCAGGTAACTCTCGGTGGCCTTGCTGCCCCCCAGATCGACCCGGATGTCGGCTTCGCGGCAATGCCGCGCATCACGATCAATCGCGCTGTGCACGGCCACCGTGGTCAGCCCCATGGCCTTGGCCGTGCGCATCACCCGGCAGGCGATCTCACCACGGTTGGCCACCAGCAGAGTGGTCAGTGTGCTCATGAACGCGGCTCCTGTGGCTGCCAACTTGGCGGGCGTTTTTGCAGGAAGGCACGCAAACCTTCCTGGCCCTCGGCGCTGACGCGGATGCGTGCAATGGCATTCTCGCAATAGCGGCGCAGGGCCGGGGTGAGGGCGCCGTTGCCGACTTCGCGCAGCAGGTCTTTGCTGGCGCGCATGGCGGCCGGGCTGTTTTGCAACAGGTTGCCGATCCACTGCTCGACTTGCTGATCCAGCTCGCTCGCAGGGTAACTTTCTGCCAGCAGGCCGATGTCCCGCGCACGCTGGCCGCCAAAACGTTCGGCGGTCAGGGCATAGCGCCGCGCCGCACGCTCGCCGATGGCCTGCACCACGAACGGGCTGATCACTGCCGGCGCCAGGCCGATGCGCACTTCCGACAGGCAGAACTGCGCATCGTCGGTGCCGATGGCCATGTCGCAGCAACTGATCAAGCCCAGCGCGCCGCCGTAGGCCGCGCCTTGCACCACCGCCAGGGTGGGGATTTTCAGCTTGGCCAGGTTGTACATCAGCTCCGCCAGTTCACGGGCGTCGTCCAGGTTGGTGTGGTAGTCCAGCTCGGCGGATTGCTGCATCCAGGCCAGGTCGGCCCCGGCGCTGAAATGCTTGCCGCGCCCGCGCAGTACCAGAAAACGCAGGGAGGCATCAGCCTGGACGTGATCGAGGGCGATGATCAGCTCGCGGATCATCTCGGCGTTGAACGCATTGTTCTTGGCTTCACGGCTGAGCCACAGCGTGGCAAAACCACGGCTGTCGGTGATCAGTTCGAGGGTATTGAAATCGCTCATGGGTACAGCTCCATTTACATGCGGAACACGCCGAAGCGGCTCGGCTCGATGGGGGCGTTCAGCGCGGCGGACAGGGCCAGGGCCAGTACGTCGCGGGTCTGCAGCGGGTCAATCACGCCGTCATCCCACAAGCGGGCGCTGGAGTAGTAGGGGTGGCCCTGGGTTTCATACTGGTCGAGGATCGGCTGCTTGATCGCGGCTTCTTCCTCGGCGCTGAAGGCTGCACCTGCGCGTTCGGCCTGTTCACGCTTGACCTGCACCAGCACACCGGCTGCCTGTTCGGCACCCATCACGCCAATGCGGGCGTTGGGCCACATCCACAAAAAACGCGGGTCATAGGCGCGGCCGCACATGCCGTAGTTGCCGGCGCCAAAGCTGCCGCCAATGATCACTGTGAATTTCGGCACCTTGGCGCACGCCACTGCGGTGACCAGCTTGGCGCCATGCTTGGCGATGCCGCCGGCTTCGTACTTCTGGCCGACCATGAAACCGGTGATGTTCTGCAGGAACAGCAGGGGAATCCCGCGCTGGCAGGCCAGCTCGATAAAGTGCGCGCCTTTTTGCGCGGCTTCGGCGAACAGAATCCCGTTGTTGGCCAGGATCGCAATCGGATAGCCATGCAGGTGCGCAAAGCCACACACTAGCGTGGTGCCAAATAGCGTCTTGAACTCATCGAAGACCGAGCCGTCCACCAGCCGCGCAATCACTTCGCGTACATCGAACGGCTGCTTGGCGTCGGCCGGGATCACCCCGTACAGCTCTTCGCCGCTGTACAGCGGCGCCACCGGCGGGCGTTGCAGCAACTCGCCCTGTTTGCGCCAGTTGAGGTTGGCCACGCTGCGCCGGGCCAGGGCCAGGGCGTGTTCGTCACTGTCGGCATAGTGGTCGGCCACGCCGGAGATCTTGCAGTGCACATCGGCGCCGCCAAGGTCCTCGGCGCTCACCACTTCACCGGTGGCCGCCTTTACCAGCGGCGGGCCGGCGAGAAAAATAGTGGCCTGGTTGCGCACCATGATCGCTTCGTCGGCCATCGCCGGCACATAGGCGCCGCCGGCGGTGCACGAGCCCATCACCACGGCGATCTGCGGGATGCCCTTGGCACTCATATTGGCCTGGTTGAAGAAGATCCGCCCGAAGTGCTCGCGGTCGGGAAACACTTCATCCTGACGCGGCAAATTGGCGCCACCGGAGTCGACCAGGTAGATGCACGGCAGGCGATTCTGTTCGGCGATCGTTTGGGCGCGCAGGTGTTTTTTGACGGTGAGCGGGTAGTAGGAGCCGCCTTTGACCGTCGCGTCATTGGCGACAATCATGCATTCGACGCCTTCCACGCGGCCGATTCCGGCAATCACCCCAGCCGCAGGCACATCTTCGCCATACACCTGATGCGCGGCCAGTTGGCTCAGCTCCAGGAACGGTGAGCCCGGATCGAGCAAACGATTGATGCGCTCACGCGGCAACAGTTTGCCACGCGAGGTGTGGCGCTCCTGGGCCTTGGCGCCGCCGCCTTGCTGCACGTGGGCGAGCAGAGTGTGCAGGGCGTCGACCTGTTGGCGCATCGCCGCGCTGTTGGCGGCAAATTCCGCCGAGCGTGGGTTGAGCAGGGTGTGTAAAAGCATGGCTTACTCCGTAGGCGTTGCGAGCAACGAACTGCAAGCGGTCAGCCACAGGCTGCAAGTAAACGCGGTCCTCCTGCAGCTTGAAGCTTGATACGTGCGGCTGACGAAATTCATTTCGTCTCGTTGAACAGTTCGCGACCGATCAGCATCCGGCGAATCTCACTGGTGCCGGCACCGATTTCGTACAGCTTGGCGTCACGCAGCAGGCGGCCGGCGGGGAATTCATTGATATAACCGTTGCCGCCCAGAATCTGGATCGCGTCCAGGGCCATTTGCGTGGCACGCTCGGAGCTGAACAGAATCACCCCGGCCGCGTCCTTGCGCGTGGTTTCGCCGCGCTCGCAGGCTTGGGCCACCGCGTACAGGTAAGCGCGGCAGGCGTTGAGTTGGGTATACATGTCGGCGACCTTGCCTTGGATCAGCTGGAACTCGCCGATGCTTTGGCCGAACTGCTTGCGATCATGGATGTACGGCACGATCAGGTCCATGCACGCCTGCATGATGCCGATGGGGCCGCCGGCCAGTACCACGCGTTCGTAATCCAGGCCGCTCATCAGCACTTTGACGCCGCCGTTGAGCGCCCCGAGGATGTTTTCTTCCGGCACTTGCACGTCATCGAAAAACAGCTCACAGGTGTTGGAGCCGCGCATGCCGAGCTTGTCGAATTTGTTGCTGCGGCTGAAGCCTTTCCAGTCGCGCTCGACGATAAACGCGGTGATGCCGTGTGGGCCTTTCTCCAGGTCGGTCTTGGCGTAGATCACGTAGGTGTTGGCGTCAGGGCCGTTGGTGATCCAGGTCTTGCTGCCGTTGAGCACGTAACGGTCGCCGCGTTTCTCGGCGCGCAGTTTCATCGAGACCACATCGGAGCCGGCGTTCGGCTCGCTCATGGCCAGGGCGCCGATGTGTTCGCCGCTGATCAGCTTGGGCAGGTAGTTGAGTTTCTGTTGGTGGTTACCGTTACGGTTGATCTGGTTGACGCACAGGTTGGAGTGGGCGCCGTAGGACAAGCCTACCGAGGCCGAGCCACGGCTGATCTCTTCAATCGCGACCACATGGGCCAGGTAACCCAGACCGGCGCCGCCGTACTCTTCCGGCACGGTGATGCCCAGCAAGCCCATATCACCGAACTTGCGCCACAGGTCGGCGGGGAACAGGTTGTCGCTGTCGATTTGTGCGGCGCGTGGCGCGATTTCCTTGGCCACGAAGGACTGCACCTGGTCGCGCAGCATGTCGATGGTTTCGCCGAGGGCGAAGTTCAGGGACGGGTAACTCATGGGCAGCACCTTAATGTGAGCTTTGTTGTTGTGGGGTTGGCGCGCCAGGGAAGGGCGCTCACCTTTACGTTAACGTAAGCTTGCTTTACGGCGCTGTCAATCGTAGTTTACGTTTACGTCAACCTACAAAAAAGACAACAGGGGTCGTTATGGATCAACCGAATCAGAGCTACAGCCGTGGCGCTCAGGGCCAGACCTTGCTGGCTGAGACTATTGGCCAGGCGTTCGATCGTATCGCTGCGCAGCATCCCGACGGCGAAGCGTTGATCGTGCGCCATCAGCAACGCCGCTACACCTGGCGGCAGTTGGCCGAAACCGTGGATGAGCACGCCCGCGCATTCCTGGCCCTGGGCATGCAGACCGGCGACCGCCTGGGCATCTGGACGCCCAACTGCGCCGAGTGGTGTATCAGCCAGATCGCCAGTGCCAAGCTCGGGGTGATCCTGGTGAATATCAACCCGGCGTATCGCAGCAGTGAGTTGGCGTACGTGCTCCAGCAATCAGGCTGCCAATGGCTGATCTGTGCCGGCTCGTTCAAGACCTCCGACTACCACGCGATGTTGCAGGAGCTGCAGCCCGACCTGCGCGGCCTCATCAGCCTGGACCCCAGCCCGCCCCCGGGGTTTGTGCCCTGGTCAGCGTTGGCGGCCCTCGGTGCAGGCGTCCCGCCCGAGCAACTGCAGAACCGCCAGGCCAGCCTGCATTTCGATCAGGCCGTGAATATCCAGTACACCTCCGGCACCACCGGTTTTCCCAAGGGCGCGACCCTCAGTCACCACAACATCCTTAATAACGGCTACATGGTCGGCGAAAGCCTGGGCCTTACGGCGCAGGATCGCCTGGTGATCCCGGTGCCGCTGTATCACTGCTTCGGCATGGTCATGGGCAATCTCGGCTGCATCACCCATGGCACCACGATGATTTACCCCAATGACGGTTTCGACCCGCTGCTGACCCTCAGCACCGTCGCCGAAGAGCGCGCCACTGGCCTGTACGGCGTGCCGACCATGTTTATCGCCATGCTCGATCACCCGCGTCGTGGCGAGTTCGACCTGGCCACCCTGCGTACCGGCATCATGGCCGGCGCCACGTGCCCCATTGAGGTGATGCGCCGGGTCATCGGCGAGATGCACATGAGCGAGGTGCAGATCGCCTATGGCATGACCGAGACCAGCCCGGTGTCCTTGCAGACCGGGCCGGATGACGATCTGGAACGCCGCGTGACCACCGTCGGCCGCACCCAGCCGCAGCTCGAAAGCAAGATCATCGACGAGGCCGGCAATACCGTGCCCCGTGGCCAGATCGGCGAACTGTGCACCCGTGGCTACAGCGTGATGCTCGGTTACTGGAACAACCCTGAAAGCACCCGCGACGCCATCGACGATGCCGGCTGGATGCACACCGGCGACCTGGCGACCATGGATGAGCACGGCTATGTGTGCATCGCCGGGCGCAACAAGGACATGATCATTCGCGGTGGCGAGAACGTGTACCCGCGTGAGGTGGAGGAGTTTTTCTTCACCCACCCCGCGGTGGCGGATGTGCAGGTTATCGGCATTCCGGATGAGCGCTACGGCGAAGAGATTGTGGCCTGGGTCAAGTTCCACCCCGGCCATGTGGCCAATGAGCTGGAACTGCAAACCTGGTGCAAGGGGCGCATCGCACACTTCAAGACGCCCAGGTATTTCAAGTTCGTGGAGGAATTTCCGATGACGGTGACGGGCAAGATCCAGAAATTTCGCATGCGCGAGATTTCGATCGCAGAGCTGCGGTCTCGCTGACACCACAAAACCAATGTGGGAGCGGGCTTGCTCGCGAATGCAGTGGTTCAGTCAACCATTTAGTGGCTGACATACCGCATTCGCGAGCAAGCCCGCTCCCACAGTTGAATGCCAATTGCCAAACGTGAGAAAGCACAAAGGGGACCCGAGGGTCCCCTTTAATTTGTCGTTGCGTGCTCTTTTTTTATTATTGAGGGGCGGTCTATTGTTGTTTTTGGCAACCGTTACCCTTTACCGCTGTTTTAAGTGACCCCCATCCGGGGTCAAGAGCAAACGTATTTTTTTGAGCGCTGATCTGCTTCTTCGTATTCGATCCAACCAGTGGGTAGCTACCTGAGGTAGTTTTATTTTTCTCTAACCGGTTGCGGGTTGCGGCACGCCGTACCCTGCGAAGCACATCTTCTCCAAAAAAATCTGTTAGCTGCGTCTCTGCCGTGTTGTTTTTGTTATGTCAGAGTCGTTTCGTCTTATTTTTATTAGGTTTGGCGCTTTTTATTCTTGTTATGCAATAGAGATAGCAGAAGCCGTGCCAACTTTTAAAAGTGCTTTAAAATCAATGACTTGATTTTTATGTAGGCATTGCCATGCGGCAAATACGACAAAATATGTTCCCGTGTTACTCGATGTGTAGCGGCGCGGTAACACATTGTCACGGCTGCGCTACTCAAACGGCGTTACGCGCCTTGGCCACGCGCGAGCCGGTAGCACGGCCCAGCACCTGGCTGATGTGCGCGCCCGCACGAATCAATGCTTGCAGGTCGATACCGGTGTCGATACCCAGGCCATTGAGCAGGTACACCACATCTTCGGTGGCGACGTTACCGCTGGCGCCTTTGGCGTAAGGGCAGCCGCCCAGGCCCGCGATAGAGCTGTCGAACACGTTGATACCTTCGAGCAGGCTGGCGTAGATATTCGCGATGGCCTGGCCGTAGGTGTCATGGAAGTGGCCGGCCAGCTTGTCCCGTGGCACCTGCGCACCGACCACCTCGAACAACCGCCGCGTAGCGCCCGCCGTGCCGGTGCCGATGGTGTCGCCCAGGGACACCTCGTAGCAGCCCATGGCATACAGCTCCCGCGCCACTGCCGCCACTTGCTCCGGCGCGATATCACCTTCGTAGGGGCAACCCAGCACACAGGACACATAGCCGCGCACGCTGATGCCGTGCTGCCTGGCCGCCGCCATGATCGGGGCGAAGCGTTCCAGGCTCTCGCTGATGGAACAGTTGATATTGCGCTGGGAAAACGCCTCGGACGCGGCTGCAAACACCGCCACCTCCTTGACCCCGGCCGCCAACGCATCTTCAAACCCGCGCAGGTTGGGCGCGAGTGCGCCGTAGGTCACCCCCGGTTTGCGCTGGATCCGGGCAAAGACTTCAGCGGAACCGGCCATCTGCGGCACCCATTTAGTCGACACAAAACTGCCGACTTCGATATAGCTCAAGCCGGCCGCGCTGAGGGCATCCACCAGTTGGACCTTGTCGGCCACGCTGATCGGCTGGGCTTCGTTCTGCAAACCGTCGCGTGGGCCGACTTCTACCAGGCGTACGTGTGAGGGGAGGGGCATGGCAGCTACCTTCTGGTTAATGGTCGACCTGATTCATGGTCTGCGCGAGGGCCTGGGTGCAGCGCTCTTCGGCGGTGTCGAGTTCCAGCTTCATCTGTTCGATATCCAGCAGTTGTTGCTCCAACTGCTCGCGGCGCTCGGCGATCTTGGCGAGCATGCTGTTGAGCTGGATGTGGTTGCCGCTGCTGGGGTCGTAGAGTTCGATCAGCTCGCGGCATTCGGCCAGGGAGAAGCCGATGCGCTTGCCGCGCAGGATCAGCTTGAGGCTGACCTTGTCCCGCGCCGAGTAAATGCGCTCCTGGCCCCGACGTTCCGGGGCCAGCAGGCCCTGTTCTTCATAGAAGCGAATGGCGCGGGTGGTGATGTCGAGCTCGCGGGCGAGGTCGGAGATGCTGTAGGTCGTGCTCATGGGGGCGCTCAAGAAGGTCTTGGCGCTAAGCTAAAGGCAGGTTGACGTAAACGTCAAGGATCTCACTTGCTCTGTGGCGAGGGAGCTTGCTCCCGTTGGGCTGCGCAGCAGCCCCAAAATCCCGGGAGCGCTTCGCACTCCAACGGGAGCAAGCTCCCTCGCCACACAAGCAACCTCGCCACACACGCTGTTCAGGATTGCAGTTTATCCAGCTTCTTTTCGTGGGCCGTCACCTGCTGGCACAGCTCGATCATCTGTTCGCGCATCCAACGGTTGGCCGGGTCCTGGTCGGTGCTCTCGTGCCAGTACAGGTGGGTTTCCACCGGCGGCACATCGTTGACCGGCAAGTTGAACCAGTGCAACTCGTGGCGGCGGGCAAAACGCTCGGGCACGGTCATCACCATGTCGGTCTGCTGCAGCACTTGCGAGGCCATCAGGTAATGCTGGGAGCGCAAAGCGATCTTGCGCTGGATGCCCATCTTGCCCAGGGCCAGGTCGACATGGCCCAGGCCGTTGCGGCGGCTGGAGATATGGATATGGGTCAGCGACAGATAGTCATCCAGGGTGAACTTGTCCTTGCCCGCCATCGGATGGCCCTTGCGCATCGCACACACGTAGCGGTCTTCCATCAGCTTGACGTGGCGCACCTGCGGGTCGGTGTTGAGCGGCGCATCCACGGCGAAATCCAGACGCCCGGCGGCCAGCTCCTTGGTGGTTTCGCGGCGTTTGGACAGGAAGCTCTCGATCACCACGGTCGGCGCCAGGCGGCGCAGGCGCTGGAACAGCAGCGGCAGAATCACCGCCTCGGTCAGGTCGGTCATGCTGATGCGATAGGTCTTGGCCGCCTGTTGCGGATTGAAAATCCGGCTTTCCTGCACCGACACCCGCAGCAACGACAGCGCATTGCGCACCGGGCCGATGATGTTCTGCGCCATTGGCGTAGGCACCATGCCCTGGGCGGTACGCACGAACAGCGGGTCGTTGAAGGTCTCGCGCAGGCGTGCCAGGGCGTTGGACACCGCCGGCTGCGTGATACCGACGATCTGCCCGGCGCGGGTCAGGTTGGCTTCGGTGTAGATCGCGTCGAAGACGATAAAGAGGTTGAGGTCGACCTTGCTCAGATTCATTTCGTTGCGCTCTTATTGTTAGGTGTCCATACGCCGATCATATATCGGTGATGAATGTTAATACACGCCGAGAATAGGCTAGGTAAATTATCAACGCTGTTCTAGCATCGTTTGCATGACCTAAACAACCTCTCCAAGAAGGGAGCTGCTCATGGATTTCGCCTATTCGCCCAAGGTTCAGGAACTGCGTGAACGCGTCACAGCGTTTATGGATGCTTACGTTTACCCGGCCGAGCCGGTGTTCGAGCACCAGGTCAGCGCAGGTGATCGCTGGCAGCCCACCGCCATCATGGAGGAGCTCAAAGCCAAGGCTAAGGCTGAAGGTTTGTGGAACCTGTTCCTGCCCGAATCCGAACTTGGCGCCGGCCTGACCAACCTTGAATATGCGCCGCTGGCCGAAATCATGGGCCGCTCGTTGTTGGGCCCGGAGCCGTTCAACTGCTCCGCCCCCGACACCGGCAATATGGAAGTGCTGGTGCGTTACGCCAACGAAGAACAGAAACAGCGCTGGCTCGAACCGCTGCTGCGCGGTGAGATCCGCTCGGCATTTGCCATGACCGAGCCAGACGTAGCCTCCTCGGACGCCACCAACATGGCCGCCCGCGCCGAGCGCCAGGGTGATGAGTGGGTGATCAACGGCAAGAAGTGGTGGACCTCCGGCGCCTGCGACCCGCGCTGCAAGATCCTGATCTTTATGGGCCTGAGCAATCCGGATGCGCCGCGCCACCAGCAGCACTCGATGATTCTGGTGCCGGTGGATACCCCCGGGGTGAAAATCGTGCGCCCCCTGCCGGTATTCGGCTACGACGACGCGCCCCACGGCCATGCCGAGGTGCTGTTTGACAACGTACGCGTGCCGTACGAAAACGTGTTGCTCGGTGAAGGCCGAGGCTTTGAAATTGCCCAAGGGCGCCTTGGGCCAGGCCGCATCCACCACTGCATGCGCTCGATCGGCATGGCCGAGCGTGCGCTGGAATTGATGTGCAAACGCTCCGTCAGCCGTACCGCATTCGGTAAGCCGTTAGCCCGTTTGGGCGGCAATATCGACAAGATCGCCGACTCACGGATGGAAATCGACATGGCGCGCCTGTTGACCCTGAAGGCGGCGTACATGATGGACACCGTGGGTAATAAAGTGGCGAAAAGCGAAATCGCCCAGATCAAGGTGGTGGCGCCGAACGTGGCGTTGAAGGTGATCGACCGGGCGATCCAGATTCATGGCGGTGCCGGTGTCTCCAACGACTTCCCGCTGGCCTACATGTACGCCATGCAACGCACTCTGCGCCTGGCCGATGGGCCGGACGAAGTGCACCGTGCGGCGATCGGCAAGTTCGAGATCGGCAAGTATGTGCCTAAAGAACTGATGCGCAGCGGGCAGTAAGCCCCCGGCGCATGCAATCGGGGGCAAGCCCCCTCCCACATTTGAATGTATTCACAGATCAAAGTGTGGGAGGGGGCTTGCCCCCGATGAGGCCAGTGAAAACACCCCAAACCTCAGGGCTCAGTACACCCAAACCTCCACCCGCCGATTCTTGATCCGTCCCTCATCCGCCGTATTCGCCGCCACCGGCATCTGCGCGCCGAACCCACGAATATCCCTCAGCACCACGCCGTTCTTCACCAGCTCGCGACGTACCGCCATCGCCCGCAGTTTGGAGAGCAGCGCGGCCCGCTGCGGATCATTCTTGGCATCGCCAAACCCTACCAGCGTCACCTGCTTATCCAGCTTGTTGTGGCTTTTCAGGTACGCCACCACCCGCTGCAAATCCTGGCGCGCCTTGTTGTCGAGGCTGGCGCTGCCTTCCTCGAAACGAAAGTTCACGGTCAAGCGCTGGGCATCACGCGCGATGGCCTGGTAGTCCTCAGGCATCGACGGGCGCGACTCCACGGTCATCGCCTGCACCTGCTGCGCGATAAACCCATTCGCGGCGACAATCGCCTGGCCTTTGCTGCTCTGGGTAAAGTCCACCAGTGCCTTGGCCCACGGGTTGCGCGCAGACGGCGGCAGGTAAAAGAACAAGCGGCGTGACAGCGGGTAATCCTCGGTGGCAATCAGGCTGTTGAGCGGCAACATCGGTTGCGAGTCGCCATCGACAATCGCCACCGCCTTGGCCTGACGCACGTAGGGCAGGCCGATAAAACCGATGCCTTGCGGGTCCTGGCTCACGGCATCGGACAATTGTTCGCTGGACTCAAAACGCTTGGCGGGCGCCAGGGGTTTGCCACGCCGGTTCAGCACCAGTTCCTTGAAGGTGTCGTAGGTGCCGGACTGATCATCCCGGGCGTATAAATGGATGGGCCCGCCGATGCCGCCCAACGCCTCCCACGTGCTGATTTCGCCGTTGAACAGCTGCGCCAGTTGCTCGGTGGTCAAGGTATTCAGCGGGTTTTGCGGGTTAAGGATGATTGCCAGGCCGTCGATGGCGATCACCTGTTCGGCCTCGGGGCTTTTCAGATCGCCGAGTGGTTCAAGGTCTACCAGTTCGCTGTCCTTGATCGGGCGCGAAGACGCGGCGAGGTCGGCGCTGGCGTTTTTCAACGCGGCAAACCCGGTGCTGGAGCCGTGGGCGGCCACCTCGATGGTCACGGTTTTGCCCTGGCGCGTCTTGCCGATCACCCGCTGCTCATTGGCGCCGTCGGTGGGTTCACTGTGCACGCCCTGTAAGCCCTGATGCTCCATCAGCCCCTTGACCAGCGCGGGGCCGAGCGCGGCGCCAATAGTATTCGAGCCCTGGATGCGTAACGCAGGGCCCTGGTCAGGAGCGGGTAGGGTAGCAGCCACAGCGGGGAGGGCGATCACGCAACACAGGAACAGAACGCGCAGCATCATGCCGGCACCTTCTTAAGCCAAAGGGAGTGCCGGGAGATTAAGTCAGTTGGGTTTCAATAATGTGACTGGCGCACCGCAAGCCTGAATGGGGGAGCGGGCTTGCTCGCGAAAGCGGTGTATCAGCAAGCCACTTTTTCACTTGCCCACCGCAATCGCGGGCAGGCCAGCTCCCACACTGGAGGGTGTTGTCAGCTCAGTTCAAGCCAGATCGGCGCATGGTCCGAGGGTTTTTCCAAGCCGCGCAGCTCGTAATCCACGCCGGCATCCTTGACCCGCGACAGCAGGCCGTTGGATGCCATGATCAGGTCAATGCGCAGACCGCGCTTGGGCTCATCCTCAAACCCGCGACTGCGGTAGTCGAACCAGCTGAAGCGGTCGGCCACCTCGGGGTTCAAGTGGCGAAAGCTGTCCACCAGGCCCCAGTTCTTCAGGCGCGCCATCCACTCGCGCTCTTCGGGCAGGAAGCTGCACTTGCCGGTTTTCAGCCAACGCTTGGCATTGTCGGCGCCGATGCCGATGTCGCAGTCTTGCGGGGAAATGTTCACGTCGCCCATCACCACCAGCGCCTGGTCATTGCTGAACCGGCTTTCGAGCAGTTGCTGCAAATCTTCGTAGAAGCGTTGCTTGGCCGGGAACTTGGTAGGGTGGTCGCGGCTTTCGCCCTGTGGGAAGTAGCCGTTCATGATGGTGACCGGGTTGCCGTTTTCATCGGCGAAGGTGCCCCAGATAAAACGGCGCTGGGCGTCTTCTTCATCGCCGTCAAAGCCTTTGTGCACACTCAAGGCTTCTTTGCGCGAGAGCAGGGCCACACCGTAGTGGCCTTTTTGCCCGTGGTAATACACGTGATAGCCCAGGGCTTGTACTTCGGCCAAGGGGAATTGGTCATCGTGGACCTTGGTTTCCTGCAGGCCGATCACGTCGGGCTGGTGCTTTTCAATCAGCGCCGCCAGCTGATGAGGACGGGCGCGCAGCCCGTTGATATTGAAGGAGACGATTTTCATGGTCGGCAGTCCAGTCCTGGCAAAAGGGCGATGCTAGCCGACAAGTCGGGCGGGGGCCAGCGTGGCGGTAGGACGGATGCACTGCTAATGTCTGGGAACGACTGGAGCTGCGTAGGTTCGTACCCATAAGAACGCCATCCTTTTCAGTGGCGCCCCAGGGAGATTGACTGTATGCCTGAAACCTCGACTGCCATTGCCGAAATCCGCTTGCTCAACAGCGGCTACTCCCGTGAGGCGCGCTCCCTGTTGTATCAAGCCTATCGGCACGAGCCGACTTTCGCCTATATCTTCGAGGCCGAGCGCCCAGGCTATGAGCAGCGAGTGCGCGCTACCGTACGGGAGTTGGTCAAGCAGCACTTCTTTCAGAAACTGCCGGCGATTGGCTTGTTCGTCAATGATCGGCTGATCGGCATCGCCCTGATCGCGCCACCGCAGCGGCGTCTGGGGATTACCGAGAGCTGGGCCTGGCAATTGCGCATGTGGTTGAGCACCGGTGTGCGCGGCACCCGACGCTATCTGGAATACCATCACGCCGTGCTGGCCTGCCTGCCCAGCGAATCGGTGCATGTGTTGCCGCTGCTGGGTATTCACCCGCAATTGCAGGGCAAGCATTACGGTGAGCAACTGCTGGAGGCGGTTCACAACTGGTGTGCCGAAGACCCGCATTCGTCCGGGGTGGTGCTGGATACCGGCAATTCACGCTATCTGGAGTTTTATAAGCGCCAGGGCTACGAGGAAATCGGCGAGGTCGCTGTAGGACCAATCTTGGAACATGTTTTTTTTCATCCCAGCCCCCAAGTCCTACAGGCTGCAACGGCTTAAATCAGAATTTTTCAGAAATGTCTGAGTTCTAAGACCCTCCCCAGCTCGTGTAGCATCCGCGCCTATGAAGTTTCCAGGAAGATTTACCAGCGGCTTGGTTCTGCTGTTCACAAGCTGCAGCGCATTTGCGCAGAGCGAATTGGACGTGCGCATCAAGCCTTCAAACGACGCGTTGAAAGCCAACATCGAAGGCTATATCGGCGGGGTGGGCGAGCGTGATGAAGAAGCCTTGCTGCGGTTCAGCCGTGGCGCCGAGGAGCAGGCGCGCAAAGCCGCCCAGGCCCTGGGCTTCTACCAGCCACGGATCGACAGCGATGTGAAGGGCGGCAAGAATCCGCGCCTGATCCTCACCATCGACCCCGGCGAGCCGGTGCATTTGCGTAACGTGACCATTCGGGTCGACGGCCCTGCCTCGGACCTCAAGACGTTCCGCGTGCCCGCCAGCGACGACCTCAAATCCGGCGCCGTGCTCAATCACGGCCACTACGAAGACGCCAAGCGTCTGATCCAGAACCAGGCTTCGCGCTACGGCTTTTTCAGCGGGCGCTTTACCAGTCAGAAACTCTCGGTAGACCCGCAGGCGGGCGTCGCCGATATCGAACTTATCTATGACAGTGGCCCGCGTTACACCCTGGGCAAGGTCAGTTTTGCCGGCGATACGCCGTTTGATGAAGAACTGCTGCAACGCATGGTGCCGTTTAAAGCCGGCGCGCCCTACGATTCCGAATTGATCGCCGAACTCAACCAGAACCTGCAAGCCAGCGGTTTTTTTGAAGGCGTGCGCGTGGACGCAGCCCCGGCTGCCTCCAGCAATGATGTGATCCCGGTGGCGGTCAATCTGCAAACCCGCAAGCCACGCACCATGGGCCTGGGCCTCGGTTACTCGACCGACGTCGGGCCGCGTGGCAAGGCCAACTGGACGCGCCACTGGGTCAACCCACAGGGCCACAGCTATGGCTGGGAAGCGGAACTGTCGGCGCCGCGCCAGAACGTCGGCCTGTGGTACGACATTCCGCTGGACCCACCGCTCACCGATAAACTGCGCTTCGCCGGCGGCTATCAAAATGAAGAAATCGCCAACACCGACACCCTGAGTAAATTGCTCACCCTGGGGCCCGAATGGCACAGCAAGTTGCCCAGCGGTTGGACCCGAGTGATCTCGCTCAAGTACCAGCGCGAAGAATATCGCCTGGGCAATGATTCGGGCCTGAGTAATCTGGTGATGCCGGGGGTCAGCTATTCCTACCTGCGCAGTGACAACCGCATCGACCCGCACAATGGCTATCGCCTGATGTTCGACACCAAGGTCGCCAAAGAGGGCCTTGGGTCCGACACCAACTTGCTGTACGGCACCGCCACGATCAAGGGCCTGACCACGTTGTGGGACAACCACCGCTTTCTCGGTCGGGCGCAGTTCGGCGGCAGCGCCACCAATGGGTATAAATCGGTGCCACCGTCGCTGCGCTTTTTTGCCGGTGGCGACCAGAGCGTGCGGGGTTACGAGTACCAGACATTGTCGCCGGAGAATGATCGCGGCGACCGTATCGGCGGCCGCTATATGGTTGCGTTGAGCGCCGAGTATCAATACTCAATCGCTGAAAAGTGGCGGATCGCGACCTTTATCGACCAGGGCAACTCGTTTAACTCCCTGGAATTGCCCAGCCTTAAAACCGGGGTCGGCGTCGGCGTACGTTGGGTTTCACCCGTTGGGCCGATTCGCCTCGACCTGGCCCATGCCCTCGAAGATCCGGGCGGCATTCGATTGCACTTTTCCATGGGGCCTGAGCTGTGATGCGTGGTGTGAAAATAGCGGGGCTGGCCGTGATTGCCATCCTCGCCGTGCTGTTGCTGGCACTGTGGGCGGTACTCGGCAGCCAGGCGGGCAGCCGCTGGGCCTTGGGTAAGGTGCCGGGTTTGAGCGTGGAGAATTTCCAGGGTCATTTAGGTGGCCAGTGGCGCGCCGATCACCTGGTGTGGGAGCAAGACACCAGCCGGGTTGAGCTCGATGCACCGACGTTTGACTGGTCGCCGGCCTGTCTGCTGCGCATGACCTTGTGCATCAATCAGCTGGATGTTGACCGGGTCAGCCTGCAATTTCCCCCCAGCACCGAAGAGAGCAGCAGCGGGCCGATCCAACTGCCGGATTTGAAGTTGCCGCTTGCCATCCAGTTGGGCGACATTCGCGTCGGTAGCTTGCTGTTCAACGGCAGCGAGGAACTCAAGGGCTTGCAACTGGCGGCGCATTGGACCGCTGCGGGGATGCAGATCGACTCGGTGCACCTGCAACGCGACGACCTGGTGCTGGACCTCGCCGGCCTGCTGCAGCCCACCGGCGACTGGCCGCTGAGCGCCACCGGTAATCTGAGCCTGCCCTATGCCCCCGGTGGCGCGCCGTGGAAGGTGGCGTTGAAGATTGACGGCGACTTGCTCAAGACCCTCAAGCTCGATGCCGACAGCAGCGGTTACCTGTCGGCCAAGCTTGTCGGAGAGCTGCAACCGCTGGCGCAGAACCTGCCTGCGCAATTGCACATCACCGCCGATGGCTTCAAACCCAGCGCCGATCTGCCCGACACCCTGCAACTGAATCAACTGGACCTGAGCGCCAAAGGCGACCTGGGCAGCGGCTACCAGTTACTGGGCAAGGCCGTGTTGCCGGCGGAAAAAGGCCCGGTGGACTTGCTGTTGCAAGGCAAGGTTGACGCCAAGGGCGCACAGATCGCCGGCCTGGACCTGAATGCCGGCGACAAGCAGAGCCTCAAGCTCACGGCGCAGCTGGATTGGCAACAAGGCTTCAGTGCCGATGCCCGGATCGACTGGCTGGATTTCCCCTGGCATCGCCTCTATCCGCTGATCGACGAGCCGCAGGTGGTATTGCGCACCTTTAATGGTGAGATTTCCTACAAGGACGGCAACTACCTCGGCAACCTCAAGGCCGACCTCGACGGCCCCGCCGGCAAGTTCAATGTGGTCACGCCGTTCAGCGGCGACCTCAAGCAAGTGTTCCTGCCCGAACTCAAGCTGACAGCCGGCCAGGGCAAGGCCGAAGGACATCTGAACCTGCAGTTCGCCGACGGCATCGCCTGGGACACGTCGCTCGACCTGTCGGCGTTGAACCCGGCGTATTGGGTGGCTGAATTACCGGGCACGCTGGCCGGGCCGTTGCGCAGCAAGGGCGAGTTCAAGAATGAGCAGCTCAAACTGAACGCCGACCTCGACCTCAAGGGCCGTCTGCGGGGGCAAACCGCCGTGCTGGCGGCCAAGGCCGAAGGTGCGGGCGAGCAATGGACACTGGGCAATCTGGATATCCGTCTGGGCGACAACCGCATCAACGGCAGCGGCAGCCTGCAACAACGCCTGGCCGGGCAGATTGATATCAAGCTGACGCGCCTGGCACAGCTGTGGCCGCAGCTGCGGGGGCAGGTCAATGGCCGGCTCGACGTGGCCGGCAGCTTCCAGGCTCCCCAAGGGAAGCTCGATCTCAAGGGCCAGCAGTTGGCATTTGCCGACAATCGTCTGCAAAGCCTGACGCTGGGCGCCACCCTCGATAACGCCCAGCGTGCCAAAGTCGACCTCAAGGGCAGCGGCATCCAGGCTGGTGAAACGGAGGTCGGCACCCTGACCGCCAGTGCCCAGGGCGATATCAAAAGCCAGAAAGTCCAGCTGGATCTGGTCGGCCCGTTGCTCAAGCTGGCGCTGGCGCTGGACGGCAACCTCGACCAAGGCAATTGGCGCGGCCGCCTGGCCACTGGCGATGTACAGGCCGGTGGGCAGGACTGGAAGCTGCAAGCGCCGGCGAAAATCGAACGCCTGGCCGACGGCAAGCTGACTTTTGCCGCGCACTGCTGGGTGTCCGGCCCCGCCAGCCTGTGCGGTGAGGACCAACGGCTGATGCCCGAACCCAAGCTGCGCTACCACCTCAAGCAATTCCCGATCGACAGCCTGGCGGCGTTTTTGCCCAAGGACTTCGCCTGGCAAGGCAAGCTCAACGCCGACGTTCAGCTCGACCTGCCTGCCAGCGGCCCTAAAGGCGTGGTGTCGGTGGATGCCGGCGGCGGCACCTTGCGGGTCAAGGACAAGGACCAGTGGCTGGATTTTCCCTACGACACCTTGAAGCTGGAAACCACCCTCAACCCCACGCGCATCGACACGCAGTTCAACTTCCGCGGCGGCAAGCTTGGCGAGTTGGTGGTGCAGGCGCAGATCAACCCGTTGCCGAAGAACAAGCCAATCACCGGCAATTTCAACCTGACCGGCCTCGACCTTGCGGTGGCACGCCCGTTTGTGCCGATGGTGGAAACCCTCAACGGCAAGCTCAACGGCAGCGGCCGGATTTCCGGTGGGTTGTTGGCGCCGCTGGTCAACGGCAACGTCAACCTGATCGGCGGTGAAGTCTCCGGCCCGGAGTTGCCTGTCAGCCTTGAAGGTTTGAATGTGCAGGCGCTGATCGCCGGTGAAAGTGTGGGGTTGAGCGGTGCCTGGCGTAGCGGCAAGGCCGGTCAGGGCAGCCTCAAGGGGCAGATCGACTGGGGTCAGGCGCTGACGGTGGACCTCAGCCTGCTGGGCTCGCAATTGCCTGTCACGGTAGAGCCCTACGCGGAACTCGAGGTGGCGCCTGACCTGAAGATCACCTTGAAGAACGACAAACTGGCGATTGCCGGCAAGGTCCACATCCCGCGTGGTGACATCACCGTACGCGAACTGCCGCCGTCGACCGTCAAGGTGTCGGATGACACAGTGATCGTCGGCAGCCAGACCGAGGAGGGCGAGCCGCCGATGGCGATGGCCATGGATATCGACGTGGTAGTCGGGGAGGATAAGCTCAATTTCTCGGGTTTCGGCCTCACCGCCAAGGTGCAGGGCCAGGTGCACATCGGCGACAACCTGGACACCCGCGGCGAGCTGTGGCTCAACGACGGTCGCTACCGCGCCTACGGGCAGAGGCTGGACGTGCGGCGGGCGCGCCTGCTGTTCGCCGGGCCACTGGACCAGCCGTATCTCGATATCGAGGCGATCCGCAAGACCGACGATGTGGTTGCCGGTATCCGCCTGAGTGGCAGTGCCGAGCAGCCCACCACGCAGATCTTCTCCGAGCCGGCCATGAGCCAGGAGCAAGCGTTGTCCTACCTGGTGCTGGGGCGTCCGCTGAGCACTACCGGCGAAGACAACAACATGCTCGCCCAAGCGGCATTGGGCCTTGGCCTGATGGGCAGTGCGGGGGTGACCTCGGACCTTGCCAACAAGCTGGGCATCCAGGATTTCGACCTCGACACCCAGGGCAGCGGCAATAACACCGCCGTGGTGGCCAGCGGCAAAATCACCGAGAAACTCAGCCTGCGATACGGGGTTGGGGTGTTCGAGCCGGCCAGCACCATCGCCTTGCGCTACCTGTTGAGCAAGAAGGTGTACCTGGAAGTGGCGAGTGGTGTGGCCAGCTCCTTGGATATTTTCTACAAGCGCGATTTCTGATGTGGGAGGGGGCTTGCCCCCGATAGCGGTGTGACAGTCACTAATGGGTCGACTGAACCACTGCTATCGGGGGCAAGCCCCCTCCCACATTTATCTGCATTCCACCCCGATTGTCGTGAAATTAGCAAGCAAGCTAATTATTCCATTTGACATTCGCTGCCTAAGCAGTAACATCTCGTCATACATTCACTGCCTAGGCAGTAATAAGGTGACTTCCGATGAAACACTTCACCCCTGACAACTTCCACAACTGCCACCTCGGGCTGTTGCTGGGCCGCGCTGCGCTGCTTAAAGACCGCATCATCGACACCCATATGGAGCCCCATGGCGTCACCGCCGCGCAGTTCAAGGTGTTGATCATCATGGCCCAGTACGGCGTCGACACCCCGGCCGAGCTGTGCCGCAACCTGTCCCTGGACAGCGGCTCGATGACGCGCATGCTCGATCGCCTGGAGCAAAAGGGGTTGCTGGACCGCAAGCGTTCCGCGCTGGATCGGCGCCAGGTGCAGCTGGTGCTGACTGCCGACGGCCAGCGCCTGGCGGACATGCTGCCGTACATCGGTGCCGATGCGTTGAACCAGTTGGCCGGCGCCCTGGAGCCCGGCGAGTTGCAAACCCTGGAAAAGATCCTCAAGAAAATTCTGATAGCTGCAGGTGATCCCATCACCCTTCAGCGGGTAGGTAAAGAATGAACACTCGTGCCCTTAG
This sequence comes from Pseudomonas viridiflava, assembly GCF_900591205.1. Lineage (GTDB taxonomy): Bacteria > Pseudomonadota > Gammaproteobacteria > Pseudomonadales > Pseudomonadaceae > Aquipseudomonas. Next base: position 271,989 of record NZ_UUPU01000067.1, on the reverse strand, counting down.
CCTGGTGCTGGTCACCATGAGCCTGGCCGGTTGCGCCAACTTCAGCGGCCTCGACACCCAGGGCCAGCGCCTCGACGCCAACACCCTGCAAACCGGTAAATCCCTGAGCGGCGTGACGCTCTCGAGCGCCGCCTGGCCCAGCGCCGACTGGTGGAAAAGCCTTGGCGACCCACAGCTCGACAGCTTGATCCGGGAAGCCCTGCAAAACAGCCCGGACATGCAAGTGGCCAGCGCCCGTGCCCATCAGGCCCAGGCCGCCGCCTATGCCGCCGACGCTGCGCGCATGCCAACCCTGGATGCCAGCGCCGGCGTCAGCCGTTCGCGTTTGGCCAAGGACCAGGACCCGCTGGGGCAGGGCGATGCCTACGCCACCGTGCGAAATATCGGCGCCAGCTTTAACTATAACTTCGACCTCTGGGGTGGCCAGCGCGCTGCCTGGGAAGCGGCGTTGGGCCAGGCGCGTGCCGCCGAAGTCGATCAACAAGCCGCACGCCTGACCCTGGCCGCCAACGTGGCCAAGGCTTACAGCGACCTGGGCCAGGCCCATATCGTGCGTGACCTGGCCAATGATGACCTCAAGCGCACCCGACAGATGCTTGACCTGGGCCAACGCCGCTTGAACTCCGGCATCGACAGCCAGTATCAGTACCAGCAGACCGAAAGCCTGGAAGCCAGCTCCCAATCGCAGTTGATTGATGCGGAAAAACAACTGCAAAGCGCCAAGATTGCCTTGGCCGTACTGCTCGGCAAAGGCCCCGACCGTGGCGGTGAGCTGACCCGCCCGAATGTGTTGAAACCCAGCGCCGTCGCCGTGCCCTCGGTGTTGCCTGCCGAATTGGTTGGCCGTCGTCCCGACCTGATTGCCGCGCGCTGGCGGGTGGAGGCGGCGAGCAAAAACGTCGCCGCGAGCAAAACCCGCTTCTACCCCAACCTCAACCTGAGCGCGAGCGCCGGGGCCGAGTCGTTGCTGGGCGATGCGATGTTTGGTTCGGCCAGCCGCTTCTTCAGCATTGCGCCGACCATTTCGCTGCCGATCTTCGACGGCGGCCGCCTGCGTGCCGACCTCGATGCCCGTGACGCGGATTACGACCTGGCCGTGGCCCAGTACAACAAAACCCTGGTGCAAGCCTTGGGTGATATCGGCAATACCCTGGTGCAGTTGCGCGAAACCGGGCGGCAGATCCAGGCGCAGCAACATGCCGCGGACATTGCCCAGCAGTCCTACGACACCGGGGTGCAGCGCTACAGCTCCGGGATCGGTAACTACCTGGATGTGCTGAGCATCGAGCAGCAATTGCTGCAGGCCCAGCGCCAGCTGGCGACCCTGAATGCGGCGCAGATCGACCTGTCGATTCAATTGATGCAGGCCCTGGGTGGCGGCTACAGCGCCGACAACGTGGCAGCGACCACCCCAGCCACACGCACGGAATAATTTGAGGTATTTGTCATGGCCACTGCCGAAAACACCAACGCAACCGAACAACCCAAAGACAACAACCCACGCAAACGCAAAGTCATGCTGATCGGCCTGGCGCTGCTCGTCATCCTTGGCGTTTTGGGCGTATGGGGCTGGTATGAACTCTACGGGCGCTTCAATGAAAGCACCGACGACGCTTATGTGAACGGCAACGTGGTGGAAATCACCCCGCTGGTCACCGGCACCGTGGTCAGCATCGGCGCCGACGACGGCGACCTGGTCCACGAAGGCCAGGTGTTGGTCAACTTCGACCCGAATGACGCGGCCGTCGGCCTGCAAAGTGCCCAGGCCAACCTGGCGCGCACCGTGCGCCAGGTACGCGGCTTGTACAGCAACGTCGATGGTATGAAAGCCCAGGTACTGGCTCAGCAGGCCAATGTGCAAAAGGCCCAGGACAACTACAACCGGCGTAAGAACCTGGCCGCCGGCGGGGCGATTTCCCAGGAAGAGCTGTCCCACGCCCGTGACGACCTGACCTCGGCGCAAAGCGCCCTGGCCAACGTGCAGCAACAGTTCAAGACCAGCAGTGCGCTGGTGGATGACACGGTGATTTCCTCCCACCCGGATGTGCAGGCCGCCGCCGCCCAACTGCGTCAGGCTTACCTGACCAATGCGCGCAGCACCCTGATCGCCCCGGTGACCGGCTACGTGGCCAAGCGCACCGTGCAACTGGGTCAGCGCGTGCAGCCGGGTACTGCGTTGATGGCGGTGATCCCGCTGAACCAACTGTGGATCGACGCCAACTTCAAGGAAACCCAACTGCGCGATATGCGTATCGGCCAGCCGGTGGACATCGAGTCGGATATCTACGGCAGTGACGTGAAGTTCAGCGGGACCGTGGATAGCCTGGGCGCCGGCACCGGCAGCGCCTTTGCCCTGCTGCCGGCGCAAAACGCCACCGGTAACTGGATCAAAATCGTGCAACGGGTGCCGGTGCGTATCCATATCAATGCCGATGAGCTGGCCAAGCACCCGCTGCGGGTGGGCTTGAGCACCGTGGTCAGCGTTAACCTGCACGACCAAAGTGGCCCGGTGCTGGCGCAACAGGCGCCGCAAAAGGCTTCGTTCACCACCAACGTGTATGACCGTCAACTGGCCGAAGCCGACGCCATGATCACGCAGTTGATCCATGACAACAGCCTCGCCGCCCCCAAGGCTGTGCAACGCTGATGAGCAATAACGCCTCCTTCACGCCACCCAGCCTGTTGATGGCCACCATTGGCCTGTCGCTGGCGACCTTTATGCAGGTGCTCGACACCACCATCGCCAACGTGGCGTTGCCGACCATTTCCGGCAACCTTGGCGTGAGTTCGGAGCAGGGCACCTGGGTGATCACCTCGTTTGCGGTGAGCAACGCAATTGCCTTGCCGCTGACCGGCTGGCTGAGCCGGCGCTTTGGCGAGGTGAAGCTGTTTTTGTGGGCGACCATTCTGTTTGTGCTGGCGTCCTTTCTGTGTGGTATTTCCACCTCGATGCCCGAGCTGATTGGCTTTCGAGTGCTGCAAGGTCTGGTGGCGGGGCCGTTGTACCCGATGACCCAGACGCTACTGATTGCGGTCTACCCACCGGCCAGGCGCGGCATGGCCCTGGCGTTACTGGCGATGGTCACGGTGGTGGCGCCGATTGCCGGCCCGATTCTCGGCGGCTGGATCACCGACAGCTACAGTTGGCCGTGGATCTTCTTTATCAACGTGCCCATCGGCATCTTTGCGGTGATGGTAGTGCGGTCGCAGTTGAAGAAACGCCCGGTGGTCACCAGTTACCAGCCGATGGATTACGTCGGGCTGCTCAGCTTGATCGTCGGTGTCGGCGCCTTGCAGATCATCCTCGACAAGGGCAACGACCTGGATTGGTTCGAATCCAACTTCATCATCATTGGCGCGGTGATTTCGGCGGTGGCCCTGGCGGTATTCATCATCTGGGAACTGACCGACAAGCACCCGGTGGTCAACCTGCGGCTGTTTGCCTACCGTAACTTCCGTATCGGCACCATCGTGTTGATCCTCGGCTATGCGGGCTTCTTCGGCATCAACCTGATCCTGCCGCAATGGCTGCAAACCCAGATGGGCTACACCGCCACCTGGGCCGGCCTGGCGGTGGCGCCGATCGGGATTCTGCCGGTGCTGATGTCACCGTTTGTCGGCAAGTACGCGCACAAGTTCGACCTGCGCCTGCTGGCGGGCCTGGCGTTCCTGGCGATTGGCTTGAGCTGCTTTATGCGCGCCGGCTTCACCAATGAGGTGGACTTCACCCACATCGCCCTGGTGCAGCTGTTTATGGGGATCGGCGTGGCGCTGTTCTTTATGCCGACCTTGAGCATTCTGATGTCCGACCTGCCACCGGCGCAAATCGCCGACGGCGCGGGCCTGGCGACCTTCCTGCGGACCCTGGGTGGCAGCTTCGCGGCGTCGCTTACGACCTGGATCTGGATTCGCCGGGCCGACCAGCACCATGCCTACATGAGCGAGAACATGACCACCTACGACTCCGCGACCCGCGATGCCTTGCAGGCGCTCGGCGGGGCGGGGCACAAGGCTTATGCGCAACTGGACCAGATCCTCACCAGCCAGGCGTACATGATGTCCACCGTGGATTACTTCACGTTGCTGGGGTGGATGTTCATGGGGTTGATGCTGCTGGTATGGCTGGCGAAGCCGCCGTTTGGGGCCAAGGCGGGGCCGGAGGCAAGCGGGCACTGATCTGCACAGTTTGAAATGCAATCAACTGTGGGAGGGGGCTTGCCCTCGACGGCGGTCTGTCAGTGAGCGATGCGCTGGCTGACACACTGCTATCGGGGGCAAGCCCCCTCCCACATTTGGATCTTTGGTCACAAGGTATTCGTAGTGTCTGAGGCTCAGGCCCCAGGCAGCGCCAACTGCGGATTGACGAAGTCAAACGCCGCCAACGCAAACCCTTGCTCATCCACCTGCAACGCCCACCCTTGCTTGTCCCAATCCCCCAGCACAATGCGCTTGGCCGCCTGGTCGCCGATCTGCAACTTATGGATCGCCGGGCGGTGGGTATGACCGTGGACCAGGGTGCGCACGCCGAATTGCTGCATTACCCGCGGCACTTCCTCGGGCGTTACATCGACAATGTCATTGGCTTTCATGCGTACCTGGGCGCTGCTTTCGCTGCGCAACTTGCGCGCCAGTTTGTGTCGGGTGCGCAAGGGCAGGTGACGCAGGACAAACAGCACAAGCGGGTTGCGCAGGATGCGCCGCAGCTTCATATAGCCGAGGTCGCGGGTGCACAGGCTGTCGCCGTGCATCAATAGCACGGGCTCACCTGCGAGCTGCACGACACTCGGGTCCTTGAGCAAGGTGGCGCCTGCAGCTTTGCAGAAGGCCCTGCCGATCAGGAAGTCGCGGTTGCCATGCATGATGAAAATCGGGGTGCCGCTGTCGCTCAGCTCGCGCAGAGCCTCGCAAATGGAGCGCTGGAAGGGTGTCATCCCATCGTCGCCAATCCAGGCTTCAAAGAAGTCCCCCAGAATGTACAACGCCTGGGCGCCTCGGGCGCGGCCGTGGAGCAGATCCAGAAACGCCCGGGTGATGTCCGGGCGATCCTCTTCCAGATGCAAATCTGAAATCAGCAATATCACCCAACGATCTCGGCTTTCTCGACGATCACGTCTTCTGCGGGTACGTCCTGGTGACCGGCCTTGGAGGTGGTCGGCACGGCTTTGATCTTGTCGACAACGTCGGTGCCTTCGGTGACTTTACCGAATACCGCGTAGCCCCAGCCCTGCACGTTCTTGCCGCTGTGGTTCAGGAAGGCGTTGTCGGCGACGTTGATGAAGAACTGCGCGGAGGCCGAATGCGGCTCCATGGTACGGGCCATGGCGACGGTGTACTTGTCGTTGGAAAGGCCGTTGTCCGCTTCGTTCTGGATGCTTGGGCGCTTGTCTTTCTTTTCTTTCATGCCAGGCTCGAAACCGCCGCCCTGGACCATGAAGTTACCGATCACACGGTGGAAAACAGTGTTTTCGTAGTGGCCGGCATTCACGTACTCGATGAAGTTGGCGACGGTGATCGGGGCTTTCTCGGCGTTCAGCTCGATGACGATGTCACCGTGGTTGGTGGTCAGTTTGACTTGAGTCATGTTCACTACTCTTTTCAGGGAATTCGTGGGTTTGGGTGCCAGGGCACCACGACCGGTATGGCGAAATTGCGGCCAAGGCGCGCAGTTTAGCGTGCCTTGCAGGAATTTCGAGGTGGTTTTTTACCGCGCCTGTCATAAAAGCAGCAATTAAAGCCGCAGTTTTTGGTCGCGCTCTGTCAGTGCCTTGACCGCTTCGGCTATCATAAGCCCTTTGTTTTATCGGCCCCACTTCTGGCCAAGCACTTCGTCTGTTCAAGGATCCTATGAGCAAGCCCACTGTCGACCCTACCTCGAATTCCAAGGCCGGACCTGCTGTTCCGGTCAATTTCCTGCGCCCGATCATCCAGGCGGACCTGGATTCGGGCAAGCACACGCAGATCGTCACCCGCTTCCCGCCAGAGCCCAACGGCTACCTGCACATCGGTCACGCCAAGTCGATCTGTGTGAACTTCGGCCTGGCCCAGGAGTTCGGTGGCGTCACGCACCTGCGTTTCGACGACACCAACCCGGCCAAGGAAGACCAGGAATACATCGACGCTATCGAAAGCGACATCAAGTGGCTGGGCTTCGAGTGGTCCGGTGAAGTGCGCTATGCCTCCAAGTATTTCGACCAACTGTTCGACTGGGCTGTCGAGCTGATCAAGGCTGGCAAAGCCTACGTCGACGACCTGACCCCTGAGCAAGCCAAGGAATACCGTGGCACCCTGACCGAACCGGGCAAGAACAGCCCGTTCCGCGACCGTTCGGTAGAAGAGAACCTGGACTGGTTCGCCCGCATGCGCGCCGGTGAGTTCCCGGACGGTGCCCGCGTACTGCGCGCCAAGATCGACATGGCCTCGCCGAACATGAACCTGCGCGACCCGATCATGTATCGCATCCGCCATGCCCATCACCACCAGACCGGCGACAAGTGGTGCATCTACCCCAACTACGACTTCACCCACGGTCAGTCGGACGCCATCGAAGGCATCACCCACTCCATCTGCACCCTGGAGTTCGAAAGCCATCGCCCGCTGTACGAATGGTTCCTCGACAGCCTGCCCGTACCGGCTCACCCGCGTCAGTACGAGTTCAGCCGCCTGAACCTGAACTACACCATCACCAGCAAGCGCAAGCTCAAGCAACTGGTCGATGAAAAGCACGTGCATGGCTGGGACGACCCGCGCATGTCGACCCTGTCGGGTTTCCGCCGTCGCGGCTACACCCCGGCGTCGATCCGCAATTTCTGCGAGATGGTCGGCACCAACCGCTCCGACGGCGTGGTCGACTACGGTATGCTCGAGTTCAGCATCCGTCAGGACCTCGACGCGAACGCTCCGCGCGCCATGTGCGTGCTGCGCCCGTTGAAGGTCGTGATCACCAACTACCCGCAAGACAAGGTCGACAACCTCGAGTTGCCGCGTCATCCGCAGAAAGAAGAACTCGGCGTGCGCAAGCTGCCGTTCGCCCGTGAAATCTACATCGACCGCGATGACTTCATGGAAGAGCCGCCGAAGGGCTACAAGCGCCTGGAACCGAATGGCGAAGTGCGCCTGCGCGGCAGCTACGTGATCCGCGCCGACGAAGCCATCAAGGACGCCGATGGCAACATCGTCGAACTGCGTTGCTCCTACGACCCGGACACCCTGGGCAAGAACCCTGAAGGCCGCAAGGTCAAGGGCGTGATCCACTGGGTGCCGGCCGCTGCCAGCATCGAGTGCGAAGTGCGCTTGTACGATCGCCTGTTCCGCTCGCCGAACCCTGAAAAGGCCGAGGACAGCGCCAGCTTCCTGGACAACATCAACCCTGACTCCCTGCAAGTACTCACTGGTTGTCGTGCCGAGCCATCGCTAGGCGACGCACAGCCGGAAGACCGTTTCCAGTTCGAGCGCGAAGGTTACTTCTGCGCGGATATCAAGGACTCGAAACCTGGTGCTCCGGTATTCAACCGTACCGTGACCTTGCGCGATTCGTGGGGCCAGTGATCAAGTCTTAAGGATTCGTCGTGCTAACGATCTACAACACACTCAGCAAGACCAAAGAAGTCTTCAAGCCGCTGGATGGCAACAAGGTGCGCATGTACGTGTGCGGCATGACCGTGTACGACTACTGCCACATTGGCCACGGCCGCAGCATGGTTGCCTTCGACCTGGTGACCCGCTGGTTGCGGTTCAGCGGCTATGACTTGACGTATGTGCGCAACATCACCGACATCGACGACAAAATCATCAACCGCGCCAATGAAAACGGCGAGTCGTTCGACGCGCTGACCGAGCGCATGATTGCCGCCATGCACGAGGACGAGGCGCGCCTCAGTATCCTAAAGCCGGACATGGAGCCACGTGCCACGGACCACATTCCCGGCATGCACGCGATGATCCAGACCCTGATCGACAAGGGTTACGCCTACGCCCCGGGCAATGGCGACGTGTACTACCGCGTCGCCAAGTTCATGGGCTATGGCAAGCTGTCGCGCAAGAAAATCGAAGACCTGCGCATCGGTGCGCGCATTGAAGTCGACGAAGCCAAGCAAGACCCGCTCGACTTCGTGCTGTGGAAAGGCACCAAGCCCGGCGAGCCGAGCTGGGAGTCGCCATGGGGCGCCGGGCGTCCGGGCTGGCACATCGAATGCTCGGTGATGTCCACCTGCTGCCTGGGCGAGACCTTCGACATTCATGGCGGCGGCAGCGACCTCGAGTTCCCGCACCACGAAAACGAAATCGCCCAGAGCGAAGCCGCCACCGGCAAGACCTACGCCAACGCCTGGATGCACTGCGGCATGATCCGCATCAATGGCGAGAAGATGTCCAAGTCCTTGAACAACTTCTTCACCATCCGCGACGTGCTGGAAAAGTACCACCCGGAAGTGGTGCGTTACCTGCTGGTGTCGAGCCACTACCGCAGCGCCATCAACTACTCGGAAGACAACCTCAAGGACGCCAAAGGCGCCCTGGAACGTTTCTACCATGCGTTGAAAGGCTTGCCTGCGGTTGCCCCGGCGGGCGGCGAAGCGTTCGTGGCACGGTTTACCGAAGTGATGAACGACGACTTCGGCACACCGGAAGCCTGCGCCGTACTGTTTGAGATGGTGCGTGAGATCAACCGCCTGCGTGAGAGCGATCTCGACGCGGCGGCGGGGCTGGCTGCGCGCCTCAAAGAACTGGCCAGCGTGCTCGGTGTGCTGCAGATGGAAGCCGATGACTTCCTGCAAGCCGGTGCCGAAGGGCGTGTGGATGCAGCTGAAGTGGATGCGCTGATTCAGGCGCGTCTGGCTGCGCGTACCAATAAAGACTGGGCGGAGTCCGACCGTATCCGTGACCAACTGACCGCGATGGGCGTGGTGTTGGAAGATGGGAAGGGTGGGACGACGTGGCGGTTGGCCGATCAGGCTTGATTGGTAATCGCTGAATAAAAACGCCCCGACTGGTTCGGGGCGTTTTTTTTACAGCGTTTTAGCGGTTCACTCGATCCATTGCAGGCGCTGGCTTGCCTGCGATGCAGGCACCCCGGTGCATCAGCTATACCCAGGCGATGCTGTCGCAGGCAAGCCAGCTCCCACAGGTTTACCGGGTTGGTTTTACACATTCTTCGTTCTCAGAGTTGGCTCTGAGTTGGGTTTTCGTTGAGGTTCATTTCTGCGAAACCCAGTCGCTGAATGTGCAGCAACCCCAACGAGCCCGAACGTCGGTAACGCTAATGTTAATTTAATCTTCCTGTGCAATAAGCGACTATTGCCAAATGTAACGTTGGGCATCCTGGCGGCTGTCGACGCCCCTTTTTATAGTGCGAGGCTGTATGCGAAGCTGGTTGAGCCGATACCGTTACGTCATTCTTTTCTGGCTGTGCTTCGGTGTGTTTCGTACCTCCCTGGCCGACTGGAACCCCATCCCGTCGGGGTCGATGCGCCCGACGTTGCTGGAGGGCGATGTGGTGCTGGTCAACCGCGTGGCGTATGACCTCAAGCTGCCTCTCACAGATATTTCCCTTGCCCGGATTAATAACCCTAAACGCGGTGATGTGGTGACCTTCTCGTCGCCCAAGGATGGCATGCGCCTGATAAAGCGCATCGTGGGGGTTCCAGGCGATACCCTGGAAATGAAAGATGAGGTGCTGTGGGTCAACGGCACGCCCGCCACCTATAGTGATGCGCAAGACATCAGCGAGCCGATCGTGCCGGGCCAAACGGTGCCGGGTATCAAATTGGCTGAGCGTGCGGGCAACAGCCAACGCACGATTCAGTTCATGCCGACTGTTCGGGCATTGCGAAATTTTGGTCCGGTGGTCGTGCCTGCCGACAGTTATTTCATGCTGGGAGACAACCGCGACAACAGTGACGACTCCAGGTATATCGGCTTTGTGCCACGTCGGCTGTTGATCGGGCATGCGCATCGTGTGTTGGCATCGGCAGAGATCCTCGATCACTGGATGCCGCGCTTGAACAGGTTTGGCGCGCCGATCTTGTAACAGTACTCATCACACCCACTGGCGGAGACTCAAATGGATTGTATTTTCTGCAGCATTGTTCGAAAGACTTCCCCAGCGCACATCCTCTGGGAGGACGACCAGCATATGGCGTTCCTGTCGATCTTCCCCAACACCCCGGGGTTCAGCGTGGTAATCCCCAAGCAGCATTACGGCAGCTACGCGTTTGCGCAGTCGGATGAGGTGTTGGCCGGGCTTGCCGTTGCAGCGAAGAAAACCGCGCTACAGATTGACCGCGCGTTTCCCGATGTGGCGCGCACCGGGATGATGCTGGAAGGGTATGGGGTGGATCATCTGCATGCGAAGTTGTTTCCCATGCATGGGACGGGGCAGGACAGTGCGTTCAAGCCCATCAGCTCTCGGGTGGACAAGTTCTTTGATACCTATGAGGGCTACATCTCGTCCCACGATCATGTGCGGGCGGATGACGCCGAGTTGGCGGCATTGGCGGCGCACATTCGATCTTTTGGTTGATGATCATCCTGGATTTTCCATCGGCATGTTCGGAGTTTTCTTATAGGAGGCAGGGGGCTTTTTCCCTAGCGTGATGGCAGCAGTTCTTAGGATGAGGACACTTTCATAGGTCTCTGTCGCAAGGGCTAAATATGCCAATCTCCAGTGCCAACTCCAGCGGGTATTCATTCGCCGCAGATCACCCGCCAGTTGTTTCTCCTCCCTCCATCCCAGCTCCCGAGCCTGCCGGCCAAGGCGTGCCCCGGTATGCGGAAGATCAGAAGCAGTTGCCGGCAACGGCGCCAAGCGGCCCGACATTATTTGGGCAGCCCTGGGATTTAGCCCTGCGTGCTCTTGCTCGGGACGATCACGAAGAGGGTTCGGTGCCGCGCAAGAGACGTGAGTTAGCGGATGCGCCCACAAACTCTGCACGCAACACGCTGGGAAGTCTGGGCGGGCCGACCTCGCATTCCGCTGACGCAGATAAGACCCTGCAGGCACAACTGATCACGAAAATGGGCGATGTGGCTGACTCATCGGTAAGCGTGCCTGCCCGGTCGCTTATTTCGCAGCCGTTCGAGATCTACAAGCATGTGGTCAACCAGCCCGAGGTACTGGTCTGGCTGAGAGGTAAGGGCTTTTCACTGGACTCGGTCACCATTGGCAACAACAGCGTATCGGGTTTCGTCACGCGTAACGGCGTGGTCTCTCATCAGACCTACACCCTGCAAGACACCTCCGGCTGGTGGCAAGTGTCGCGGCGAGTGATGCGTGCGCTTGAGGCATTGGACCTCGGGCACCATGGTGTGCCGTATGTTGCGCTGAACAGCCAGGAAGTTTCTCGCAACGTGGCCAGTCACTTCTATGGCGTGCGCCCGCCGTATACCGACGAGCAAGCGAGTGCGCTGGTGACTAACCTGAAGGCAGGTTGGCCTGCGCTGTCTACCGAGGAGTTGCGTGAACGTGAACTCAAGCTTGAATGGTCCAAGCGCGGTATCAATGAACTGGATGACCGGGGAAATCTGGCAGATGCCTTGCAACGTGCGGCCGACGGGGTTGCTGATAATTCGCCGTTAGCATTCTCGAATATCGAGTTTGAGGTCTCCCGAAGCAACCCGTTGAAGAACGATGATGAGGCTCGCAGGCGCTTGAATCAGCTTGTCTCTCGCCTTGAGATGCGTTGGGCTCTGGAGGATTTGGGGGAGGCGCTGCCGGACCAGCCGGTACGCATCAGCGAGGGTCTGCTGCAAGTGTTGCAACCGGCCTCCAATCGGTGGCTGGACGTCCCTTTCAGTAACGGCTGGAGCCAGCCGCTGAAAGACGAATTGGCTGCGGCAGTCGCGTTGAGTGTGGATTTGGGCAATGCGCTGTATTCAGACGAACGCCATGATCTGCGGCAAGTCGCCCAGTCTATGAACCTGGGGTGCATCGACACGCCAGCCCAGGCCCGCGCGGCGGCCAATTGGCTGCGAACCTACTTCGCACCGCCGGCAACTGGCGGTAATTACGCGGCGTTGCTGCCTCAGGAGTGGGCCCCGGGAACCTTGTCGGCAAGTGACAAGAGCAAGCTGGCGAGCCTGGCGACGGATCAGAAGTACGGCGCCAATACGATTGGCCATGTTTTGGGACGCCGGATTGTCACGCAGGTGGCCCCGCAGGAAGCGGCGGCCAAGGCTGACCAGCTATGGGACCAACTACTTAAAACCCCCGAGGCGCAGGATTGGGGGCGTGAGCTCGCCCAGGAATTGGACTGGTACAAGGGGCAGGGCCGCGAAGAAATTGATGCCGCAGAGCTGCAAAGCCTGGTGACCTCCACCATTATGCTCAGCGTCGACCCCGCAGTGCCCTCCACGCCGGGTACTGCGGCGGGTTATCAGTTCTACGCGCCAGCCAATATGGGGCGTGAGATAGGGGCGGTGCGCAAGGACTTCGAGAAGCATCTTATAGACAACAAAGGCGTGAGCGTGCGCGCTGCGCCGCTGGTAGCCCACCTGTTTCTGGCACATGCGGCCCCGGAATTTCTGGTGAAACCGGATCAACTCCCTTCAAGCGTGCCTGCGCCGTTACGCCAGTCGCCTGACACAATACGCATAGGCAGCCCGGCGTGGATGACCCTCAGCCTGGGCACGGGATTGGCTGAGGTGTGGGGCGGTGCTGGAGCGAGTCGCGGTATGAATCTCCAGGAGCTTGGAGCATTGACTACCTTGGACGGCCTACAGTCGCAACAACAAGTCCTGACCATGGCGCTGGGTGCCAGAGTGGTGCTTCAGGTCGGGGTCATGACGGGTACAGTGCCCCAGCGCAGTGACGGAAAATATACTGCTGAGGACTACCAGGCGGCGTCTGACGCAATAGCGCAGCGTTCAGCGCAGGTCGAGAAAACTCTTGAGACCCTCGGCACGGCACCACCCACCCGCACCAGCCTGGCAATCAAGGTACTCAAAGAAAAATTCCCCGAGTTGACGGAGAGTGAACTCACTTCCCTCACGCTCAAAAAGCCTGCGACCAAGCTCGGCCGGATAGGCTTCGGTAGCAACCCGACCCAGCCCACGTTGATAGAGGCCTATGCGACGGGCGATTTGCATGAGGGGAAGTTCAGTTTTAGCCATCCCCGTATCACGCAAGCTGAATTTGATATGCGAATAAGCTCACTCCCAAAAATTGCCGATCAAGTCGCGGGTGCGGTTGATACTTATCTGGCCGCGATCAAGACCGCGATGCCTGGCCTTATGGCAATGAGCCTCGAGCTCTTGCCGATTGAAGACCGTCGGGCTTTGGAGTGGGGGGATGTCGAACCCCTCAGGCTAAGGCAGGAGACCGGTGAGACGCAGCCGCATGATGCGGCCAAGGGGAATAAGGTCGCCAAAAATCGTGGTTGGCATGGGGTGCTGTTACGTAGCCAGTACCAGGGCAAAACGCGTTATCAGGAGTTTTTCCCGGCATCCGGCATGATCATCGACCGTACGGCAGACCTGGCGGGGGAAAAATTAAAACTCGATGGGGTTATTCAAGAAGAGCGTGAGTATTTCACCAGGAAACCTTCACAGTTGCATCGCTACCTGCGAGGTACTGAACAGCCGTTTGATATTAATGCCTATCTTACCGGTGATGCCCCCCGTCCCGGTGTTTCGTCGAAAGTCATCATTTCAAAAATGGGCCCTACACTGCCGGGATCTTCAATCAAGGGGCAGGGTGACAACGCCAATGATTGGGTGCCTGACACCTTTGGCTCCGCCAAGACCCAGTCGGTTATCAACGCGATACTCAAGGGTAACTACATCGGCAACTACAGTGGGCATCGCCAGGAGCTTATTGATTACGCAAACACAGTGTTGCCTAGCGAAGACACGATCTCAGGCTATGTTAATCGCCTGATGAGCAAGGAAAACGGTCGGGCGATGGTGTCGATGATTTCGTTTATCGGGCCTCTGGTCGATATCTATGAAGGCAGCGTCAGAGACGGCTTGAAGAACCTGGCTATTGATGCGGCGTCGTTTATCGGTACAGGAGGGCTGCCAGCGGCACATAAGGCATGGAAGGCCGTCAAGTTTGCATCACGCCTTAACAGGCAGGCATTTCGTGCCTCTATTCTGAGGGAAGGTCCAGCATTGCTTCGCGGGATGTTGAACCCGGCAGAGGGTTTTGTTGATTTAGCGCGCCAGCCCGGCAATTTCGCCAAGTATTTGATGCATACACACCAAGGCCAACGAACAAAGGTGGGGATGGGGATTTATGTGCCGGCTGTTGTTTACGAAAAGATGCGCTTTGCCAAAGGCGCTTCTCCCTCTGTCTCGGAGATGATCAAAAAGGCCACTGCGACAGGTACTCCTTCCGTGCCTGGCACGGTTGGTCAGCTACAGGTGCAAGCCATCAGGGAGGACGGCGAGTGGTACGCGATTGATCCCGCTACTGGCACGCCAATCGGATCACCCCTTCAAAGCTTTGTTCGTGCCAATGGAGGAGCGCCGTCGTCAGGTTGACTCGATTACGTTTCAGCTCGGCGGCTGCTGACCTCGGCCGGCACATCATCACCGGCCATGCGCTTACGAAACAACGCCGTACGCGCCAACAACAACGTCGTCACCGGCACCGTGATCGACAACAGAATCGGGATCAACCACCCGTGCAATACCGGGGCGGACTTGAGCACCGAAAAGTAGATGATCGACGCGAGCGCCACACACCAGGCGCCCAGCGTCGAGGCGAGTGCGGGCGGGTGCATGCGCTGGAAGAAGTCTTTCATGCGCAACAAACCGATCGCGCCAATCAACGCAAACAGACTGCTGAGCACCAGCAGCACCGCCACGATCACTTCCACCCATAACGGCATCATTCAATCACCTCGCCACGCAGCAGGAATTTCGCCAGGGCGAACGACCCGACGAAGCCGAACAGCGCAATCAATAACGCCGCTTCAAAGTAGGTGTCACTGGCATAACGGATGCCCAGCACCAGCATCATCAGCATCGCCAGGATGTACAGATAGTCCAGCGCCAGGACCCGGTCCTGGGCCGACGGGCCTTTGAACAGGCGCACCAGGGTCAGCACCATGGCCAGGGAGAACAGGAACAGGCTGAACAGGATCGCATTGGAGAGCAGGGCGCTCATTCGAAGATCTCCATCAGGGGCCGCTCGTAGGTGGATTTGAAGTGCTCGATAAACGCCGCTTCATCTTCCAGGTCGAACACGTGCAAGAGCAGGATGCTGCGGTCCAGCGCCAGTTCCGACCAGATGGTGCCGGGCGTCACGCTGGTGATCATCGACAGTACGGCCAGGCCATTCGCGTCGTGCAGGTCCAACGGGATTTTGATAAAGCGTGAGCGCGGTGGCTGTGAGCCGCAGGTGATCACCCCCCAGGCCACGTGCAGGTTGGAGATGATCACATCGCGGCCTACCACGAAAAACAGGCGGATGATCACGCCAGGTCGGCGGATGCGTATCGGCAGCGGGCGCAGCGGCGCCATCAGCAGCGGCGCGAGAACGCCCAGCAGCGCGCCCAGCAACAGGTTGCCGGGGCTCACCGACAGGTTCAGCACCAGCCACAGCACCCACAACGCCAGGGATAACCACGGGGCAGGGAACAAGCGCTTCATGGTTGCACCGCCTGCGCAGTCGCCTTGGCTTCAGGGCTGGGCACCGGGCGCGTGGCCATAACAGCCATCACGTAGCTCTCTGGGTTGTTCAGGCTCTTGGCGGTGGCCAGGGTGTAGCGCATCAGTGGCTCGGCCTTGAAGGTCAGGGCGATGCTCAGGCCCAGCAGGAAGAAGATCGGCAGGCACTCATAGCGACGCAGCAGCGGCGAGGGGCGTTCTTCCGGGGTCCAGAAGCGCTGGATGCCGAGGCGGGCGAAGGCGATCAGCGAAGCCAGGCCGGACAGGATCAGCAGCGCCACCAGGCCCCAGGCGGCAGGGCGGATCGGCTCATCGACAGGGTTGCCCAGGCCCAGCGGATTGACCAGCGCGCTCAGCAGGCTGAGCTTGCCGATAAACCCGGACAGCGGCGGCATGCCGATGATCAGCAGGGCGCAGGCGACAAAGCTCAGGCCCAGGAACGCCATGGTCCATGGGATCACCTGACCGACTACGGCTTTCTGCTCATCGTCCAGGTTGACGCCGGGGCGTGGATGCAGCGACTCCATGGCCTTGGGCAGCGCGTCGATTTCCTCATCCAGCGGCAGGTCATTGGCCGAACGCGAACGCTCGATCAACTCCGCCAGCAAAAACAGCGCACTCAACGCCAGTGTGGAGCTGACCAGATAGAACAACGCGCCCGCCGTCAGGCTCGGTTGGGCAAAGCCCACGGCCGACAGCAGGATCCCGGCCGAAACCAGGATGCTCAAACTCGCCATGCGCTCCAGCCGCTGCGCCGCCACCATCGCCAGGGCCGCGCAGATGATCGTCGCCATGCCGCCATACACCAGCCAGTCACCGCCAAACAGCGCCGAGGCGCCAGCCTGGCCGGAGAACAGCAGGGTCCACAGGCGCAGCACGGTGTACACGCCGACCTTGGTCATGATCGCGAACATCGCCGCTACCGGCGCGCTGGCCGAGGAGTAGGCGGGGGCCAGCCAGAAGTTCAGCGGCCACATGCCGGCCTTGGCCAGGAATGCCGTGGCCAGGATCGCCGCACCGGCATGCAACAGGCCGCGATCAGCCTCTGGCACCAGCGGGATTTTCAGCGCCAGGTCGGCGAAATTCAGCGTGCCGGTTACGCCGT
The DNA here is from genome assembly GCF_900591205.1 of Pseudomonas viridiflava. GTDB lineage: Bacteria > Pseudomonadota > Gammaproteobacteria > Pseudomonadales > Pseudomonadaceae > Aquipseudomonas. Next base: position 255,278 of record NZ_UUPU01000067.1, on the reverse strand, counting down.
AGATCATCGCGGCGCCGATCAGGAACAGCGACGACGCCAGCAGGTTGATCGCGATGTAATGCAGCCCCGAGGACACCCGCGCACGGCCCGAGCCGTGCAGCATCAAGCCGTAGGAGGCCGCCAGCAGCACCTCGAAGAATACGAACAGGTTGAACAGGTCGGCGGTCAGGAACGCACCGTACAAGCCCATCATCTGGATCTGGAACAGCGCATGGAAACTGGTGCCCGCGCGGTCCCAGCGGGCCATGGCGAACAGCAGCGCACTCACGCCGATAATCCCGGTGAGCACCAGCATCAACGCCGACAGTTGGTCGACCACCAGCACAATGCCGAACGGCACCTGCCAGTTGCCCGGCAGATACACGCCGATTGAGCCGGGGCCGCCTTTTTGCGTCCAGTACAGCAGCAGTATCGCGATACCCAGGCCGATGACGCTGGAGAACAGATTGATTTTGGCCTTCAGCGGGCGGCGTTTTTCGCCGAGCATCAGCATCAGCGCCGCGGTCAGCAACGGCAGCAGGATCGGCGCGACGATCAGTTGATTCATCCACGTCATTCCTTGGGCTCCCGGCCGTCGACATGGTCAGTGCCGGTCAGGCCCCGGGAGGCCAGCAGCACGACCAGGAACAGTGCGGTCATGGCAAAGCTGATCACGATGGCCGTGAGTACCAGGGCCTGGGGCAGCGGATCGGTGTAGTTGAGCAGGTCTTGCGGCACGCCGTCCTTGATGATCGGCTCCTTGCCGATAAACAGGCTGCCCATACTGAAAATGAACAGGTTGACCCCGTACGACAACAGGCACAGGCCCATCACCACCTGGAATGTCCGTGGGCGCAGGATCAACCACACGCCGGAGGCCGCCAGGACCCCAATGGCAATTGCGATGACTTCTTCCATCAGGCGGCTCCTTGCGTTGCGGCAACCACTTTGGCCTGGTTGCTCGGTTTATGGGCCCGCACGGATTGGTGACCGAGGGCGGTGAGCATCAGCAGGGTTGAGCCGACGACCATGGCGTAGACGCCGACGTCGAAGAACAACGCGCTGGCGATATGGATATCGCCCAGCAGCGGCAGGCTCAAATGCCAGGTATGCGTGGTGAGGAACGGGTATCCGGCAAACAAGGCGCCGAGCCCGGTCAACGTCGCCGAGAACAGCCCGAAGCCCATCCAGCGCATCGGCCGCAGGCTCATCTGGGCCTCGACCCATTGGGTGCCCGCCACCATGTATTGCAGGATAAACGCCACCGACATGACCAGACCGGCGACAAACCCGCCGCCCGGTTGATTGTGGCCGCGCATGAACAGGTAGAACGACACCACCAGCGCAATCGGCAGCAGCAGGCGCACCAGCACCGCCGGCACCATCATAAAGCCCAGGGCGGTGTCGCTGGCCTGGCGCGGGTTGACCAGGTCAGTGGCCACGTCCGGCGCGAGCTGGCGCTGTTGCGCGGGCAGTTGCATGCTTTCCTTGGACGGGCGGAAACGCCGTAGCAGGGCGTAGACCGTCAGCGCCACCGCGCCCAATACCGTGATCTCGCCGAGGGTGTCGAAGCCACGGAAGTCCACGAGCATCACGTTCACCACATTGCTGCCGCCGCCTTCGGGCAAGGCGCGGCTGAGGTAGAACGAGGAGATGTCGTTGGGTGTCTGGCGGGTCAGCATCGCATAGGACAGCAGCGCCATGCCGCCGCCCACCACGGTCGACAGCAGGAAGTCACGCAGGCGACGAATGCGCGCCTTGCGCAGCGAACTCGGGAGTGGCGACACTTCTTCGATCCGCCGTGGCAGCCAGCGCAGGCCCAGCAGGATCAGCACGGTGGTCACCACTTCCACTACCAGTTGTGTGAGCGCCAAGTCCGGCGCCGAGAACCATACGAAGGTGATGCAGGTCATCAGGCCGCACACGCTGACCATGGTCAGAGCCGCCAGCCGGTGGTACTTGGCCTGCCAGGCGGCGCCGAGGGCACAGGCGATCGCCAGCAGCCACAGGGTGACGAACACGATGGAACCCGGGATTTTCGGGCGGTCGCCCCAACTGAGGCCGCTGTTGAGCATCGGGATCAAACCGGCGATGACCGCCGCCAGCACCAGCAGGAACAGTTGGGTTTGCAGGCGTTTGGTGCTGATGCGTTTTTCGATCTTGCGCACACCGCGCATCATCACCACCAGGCTGCGTTCGAAACCGCGTTTGCCGTTGAAGTAGCTGATAACCGGCGGGTACTTGAAGCGGCCGCGCTTGAGTTGCTTGCGCAGTAACAGGTACAGCACCACACCGCCGGACATGGCCACCAGGCTCATGATCATCGGCGCGTTCCAGCCGTGCCAGATCGCCAGGCTATATTCCGGAAGCACCCCGCCGACCACCGGCAGGGCCGCGGCGGCGAGGATCGAACCGACCACCTGGGCCGGGAAAATGCCCACCAGCAGGCAGGTGAACACCAGCAACTCGACTGGCGCACGCATCCAGCGCGGCGGCTCATGGGGCGTATGGGGCAGATTGGTGGCGGGCGGACCGAAGAACACATCCACGGTAAAGCGCAGTGCGTAGGCCACGCTGAAGGTGCCGGCGATGGTCGCGATCAGCGGTAGGGCGATTTCTACCCACTGGGTCGACGAGATAAACACGGTTTCGGCGAAAAACATCTCTTTGGACAGGAAGCCATTGAGCAATGGCACGCCAGCCATGGAGGCGCTGGCCACCATCGCCAGGGTCGCGGTGAACGGGATCAGCCGCACCAGGCCGCTGAGCTTGCGGATGTCCCGCGTGCCGCTTTCGTGGTCGATGATGCCTGCCGCCATGAACAGCGAAGCCTTGAAGGTGGCATGGTTGAGGATATGGAACACTGCCGCGACGGCAGCCAGCGGGCTATTGAGGCCCAGCAACAGGGTGATCAGCCCGAGGTGGCTGATGGTGGAATAGGCCAGCAGGCCTTTGAGATCATTTTGGAACATGGCGCAATAAGCGCCGAGGAGAAGGGTGAGGGCGCCGGCACCGCCGACGATCCAGAACCATTCTTCGCTGCCGGACAGCGACGGCCACAGGCGGGCCAGCAGGAACACGCCGGCCTTCACCATTGTCGCCGAATGCAGATAGGCCGAAACCGGCGTCGGTGCCGCCATGGCGTGGGGCAGCCAGAAGTGGAAGGGGAACTGCGCGCTTTTGCTCAGGGCGCCGATCAGCACCAGCGCGAGCATGACCGGGTACAGCGAATGCGCACGAATCTGCTCGCCCGCCGCCAGCACCTGGTCCAGGTCATAGCTGCCGACGATATGCCCCAGCAGCATCACGCCCGCCAGCAGGCACAAGCCGCCGGCACCGGTGACCATCAACGCCATATACGCGCCACGCCGTGCGTCGGCGCGGTGGTGCCAGTAGCCGATCAGCAGGAATGAAAACAGGCTGGTCAGTTCCCAGAAGAACACGATCTGGATCAGGTTGCCGGAGATCACCAGGCCGAGCATGGCGCCCATAAAGGCCAGGAAAAACGCGAAGAAACGCGGCACCGGGTCGTCCGGCGACATGTAGTAGCGCGCATACAGCGACACCAGCGTACCGATGCCGAGCACCAGCATCGAGAACAGCCAGGCAAACCCGTCCATGCGCAATACGAAGTTCAGCCCGAGGCTGGGCAACCACATGAATTCTTCGCGTATCACGCCACCGTGGGCGATCTGGGGGTAGAGCAGGGCGACTTGAAGGGTGCCGACCAGAGCCACAAGGCCGGCCAACAGGGATTCGGTGTTACGTGCATTGTGCGGCAGCAAGGCCGCCAGACAGCTGCCGATAAAAGGCAGAAGCAGTAGAACTATCAGGGACATAGGCTTCTAATCTGCGGGAGTTTGGGATGCATCATACGTGCCGCTTTCTCGATCACCAAACGGCAACATGTGGCAGGATCCTACAAAGGTAGGACGAAACCCCTCGTTTGGCATTGTTTCACTGAGCAACACCGCTCCCTGTGGGAGCCGGGCTTGCGCGCGATGGCAATCTGACAGCCACCGCAAGCGTTCGGACATTATCCCTGCTGTTCCTGTTCCCTCTCATCACGCAATTCGATTGCCTTCTGCCCCTTTGTCTTCATCTCACTGACAATCACCGCCACCACAATCAGCACCGCCCCCAGCATCGCAATCGGTGGAAAGCGCTCCCCGGCAATCCGCCCGACCACACCGGCCCACACCGGCTCACCGGCATAAATCAGCGTGGCCCGGGTTGGCGAAACACTCTGCTGCGCCCAGTTCATCGCCACCTGGATCACCGCGCTGGTCAAGCCCAGGCCCACCGCGCTGAACAGCAGCAGCCACGAGAACCCCGGCAGCGCCTCGCCCATGGGCACCACCATCAGGAACGACAGCAGCGACGCTGTGGCCAGTTGCACCACGGTCACCCGGCGCACATCCACCTGCCCGGCAAACGCGCTGATCAGTATGATCTCGGCCGCAATCGCCACCGCACCGATCAGGGTGGCTATTTCACCCGGGCTGAAATTCAACGAGGCCCCCGCAGGGCCGGTCAACAGCATCAAGCCGGCAAATGCCAGCATGATGCCAATGCTCGGCATCAGCCCGGGGCGGCGGCCCAGCACCAGCCATTGCAGCAACGGCACGAACGGCACGTAGAGCGCGGTGATAAACGCCGACTGGCTGCTCAGGATGGTTTGCAGGCCAATGGTCTGCAAACCATAGCCAAACATGATCGCCACGCCGATAAACACCCCGGCCTTCAGTTCAAACAGCGTCAGGTCGCGCAGGGTGCGCACGGAAAAGAAACCGACCACAATGGCCGCTGCCGCAAACCGCAGGCCCACGAAAAACATCGGCCCGCTGACGGTCATTGCATGTTGCACCAGCAAAAAAGTCCCGCCCCAGATCATGGTGATCACCACCAGGATGCATTCGGCTTTGCTGAAACGGTTGAAACGTGGGGAAGCGTTCGGGGTGGTCATGGCGGCTCGGTCTTGCAAGGGAAGGGCGCGGATCGCACAATGCGCCGCACGCTGGGCAGTATACTGCGCACACCTATCAAATGAGCAATATAGTGCACAAAGAAAATCCACAACGGGCCTCGGTCCTGCAACACGTCAGTCAGAACGTCCGTCGTCTGCGGCATGCTGCCGACTTGAGCCAGACCGCACTATCGGAAAAATCCGGGGTCAGCCGGCGCATGTTGGTGGCCATCGAGGCCGGCGAGAAAAACGTCAGTCTCTCTACCCTCGACCGCGTGGCCGAGGCGCTGGACGTGGCGTTCAGCGACCTGATCCAGGCCCCGGATGCACCCGACCACAGCCGCATCAACGAGTTGGCCTGGGCCGGTGATATTCCCGGCAGCAAAGCCGTATTGCTGGCCAAAGCCACCGCCCGCCGCGAAGTGGAGTTGTGGGAGATGCGCCTGGAACCCGGCGACCGTTATAGCCCTGAGCCGGACCCGGACGGCTGGAGCGTGCAGCTGTTTGTGTTCGAGGGCTGCCTCACGCTGCGGGTGGGGGATGAAGATAAGCTCGTCAGCGCCGGCGAGTTCTATATGTTTGCCAGCGGTCAGGCCCACGCCTACCGCAACGACGGCGAAGTGGCGGTGCGCTTTGTGCGCAACGTGGTGATCTAACTGTTTGCCAGGCAACAGTCGATGCACACTTTGCTGGTTTAAGCTGCGGCCCGGTCTTGTAAATCAGCAGCAAGCACCTGATTTTATTGATGATTAAATTCAGGCACGACTCCTGCAATCACTCCAGTATCCCCTCGGAGCCTGGAGTCGGCCCATGTCAGCCCACCCTCAACACCCTGCCCATATCATCCGCTCGGACGCGGAAGCCATCGAGGTCGCCACCCGCTTGGCCGCGCGCTTTGCGGTCGACGCCAGCGTGCGCGACCGCGAGCGGCGCCTGCCGGTAGACGAACTCGAGGAATTTTCCGCCAGTGGCCTGTGGGGCATCACCATTCCCAAGGCTTACGGTGGCGCCGAGGTGTCCTATGCGACGGTGGCCGAGGTGATCAAGTTGATCTCCGCCGCCGACCCCTCCCTGGGGCAAATCCCGCAAAACCATCTGGGCGTGGTCGACATCCTCCTGCAAACCGCCAGCGAGGAACAAAAGCTCCATTACTTCGGCAAAGTCCTGGCGGGCTACCGTTTCGGCAATGCCTTCTCTGAAGCCAAGAGCAAAAACGCCGGCACCTTCGACACCCAGATCCGCTTCCACGGCGACACTGCGCAAATCAATGGCGAGAAGTTCTACTGCACCGGCGCGCTGTTCGCCCACCTGGTGCCCACGGTTGGCAATAACGAACACGGCCAGGCGTTTATTGCGTTTGTCGAACGCGATGCGCCGGGCCTGAAGGTAGTCGACAGCTGGGACGGCTTCGGCCAGCGCACTACCGCCAGCGGCGGAGTGACCCTCGACGGTGTGAGCGTGCCCTTGAGTGCGGTAATCCCCGCCCACCTGGCCTTCGACCAACCCACCGCCAATGGCCCGATTTCGCAAATTATCCAGGCCGCCGTTGACACCGGCATCGCCCTCGGCGCCCTGGAGCAGGCGAAGGTGTATGCGCGGCAGGCGCGCCCGTGGATCGACAGCCAGCAGGATCATGGCTGGCAGGACCCGTTCACCATCGCCGCCATCGGCGACCTGGAGTGGCGCGTGCACGGCACCGAAGCGATCCTCGCCAAGGCAGGCAAGGCCGTCGATCTGGCCCTGGCCGAACCGAATGAAGAGACAGTCGCCAACGCCTCGCTGGTGGTCGCCCAGGCCAAAGTGCTGTCGGCGGAAACCGCCTTGCTCGCCAGCAGCAAACTCTTCGAACTGGCCGGCACCCGCTCGGTCACCGGCAAGCACAACCTCGACCGCTTCTGGCGTAACGCCCGCACCCACACCCTGCACGACCCGGCCCGCTGGAAATATCACCTGATCGGCAACTTCGTGCTCAACGGCGTGAAGCCTGCGCGCCACGCCTGGAACTGAGGAGACTTGACCATGACCACCCTGAATCAGGCCCGCCAACTGCTGGAAAGTACTCGGCGCCATATCGCGCAAAGCGATGACCCCTATGTGATCAGCCGCTTCGGCGATTGGCAGATTCGCGTCGATGTGGCCGCCGCCTTGCAGGAACGCGTCGACACCCATCCAAGCCCAGTCGCGATCACCGAAGCGCAGATCGCCGCCGCCGAAGCCCTGCTGTTTGCGAGCAATACCGAATTTGAACTCACCGGCCAACGCACCCCATTGCCGCCGACGCTCGATGACCCGCTGCGCTGGAAATACCAGGTTGTCGGCAATTACCACCTCAACGGAGTGCTTTGATGTCCCGTGAAATCCGCTTGAACGCCTTCGACATGAACTGTGTCGGCCACCAATCCCCCGGCCTTTGGGCGCATCCGCGTGACCGCTCGTGGCAGTACAAGGACCTGGAATACTGGACCGACCTGGCAAAAATCCTTGAGCGCGGCAAGTTCGACGGCCTGTTTATCGCCGACGTGCTGGGCATCTACGACGTGTACAACGGCAACGGCGAAGCAGCCATTCGCCAGGCCACCCAAGTGCCGGTCAATGATCCGTTGTCGCTGATCGCGCCCATGGCGCTGGTCACTGAGCACCTGGGTTTCGGCCTGACCGCCTCCTTGTCGTTCGAACACCCGTATCCCTTTGCGCGCCGGCTCTCGACCCTAGATCACCTGACCAAGGGCCGCATCGGCTGGAACATCGTCACTTCCTACCTGGAAAGCGGCGCCAAGAACCTCGGCCAGAAGGCCCAGACCGAACACGATGCGCGCTACGACTACGCCGAGGAATACCTCGAGGTTTGCTACAAGCTCTGGGAAGGCAGCTGGGAGGAGGGCGCGGTGCTGCGTGATCGCGAGCGCCGGATTTTCAGCGACCCGAGCAAAATCCACGAGATTCGCCACGTCGGCAAACACTTCCAGGTGCCCGGCATTCACCTGTGCGAACCCTCGCCACAGCGCACGCCGGTGCTGTACCAGGCCGGTGCATCCAGCCGTGGCAAGCAGTTCGCCGCCGAGCAGGCCGAGTGCGTGTTCGTCGCCGCACCGTCCAAGGTGCTGCTGAAAAAAACCGTCGCCGACATCCGCCGCCGTGCGGCCGAGGCCGGGCGTGATCCGAAAAAAATCCTGATCTTCAACCTGCAGACGGTGATCGTCGGCGAGACCGACGCCAAGGCCAAAGCCAAGTTTGAGGAATACAAATCCTACGTCAGCTACGAAGGCGCGATGGCGCTGATCTCCGGCTGGACGGGCATTGATTTCAGCCAGTTCAAACCGGATGAACCGCTCAAGCATGTGCACACCAATGCGATTCAATCGGCAGTCGAAGCCTTCTCCACAGCCGACCCGAACAAGGTCTGGACCCCCAACGAGCTGGCTGACTGGGTGGGCATCGGCGGCTTTGGCCCGCTGTTTGTCGGTAGCCCGCAAACCGTGGCGGACCTGTTGCAGGAGTGGGTTGAAGACACCGATGTGGACGGCTTCAACCTGGCCTATGCGTTGACCCACGAAACTTTTATCGACGCCGTGGAGCTGCTGGTGCCGGAGTTGCAAAAGCGTGGCGTGTACAAGACCGAATACGCCCAGGGCACCTTGCGCGAGAAGTTGTTTGGCGACGGGCCACGGCTGGGCACAAATCACCCAGGCGCCAGCTACCGCGACCTATCTGCCCTACACAAAACCAATGTGGGAGGGGGCTTGCCCCCGATAGCGGTGGGTCAATCAAAGGTCTTTTAACTGAACCACCGCCATCGGGGGCAAGCCCCCTTCCACATTAGCCCTGTGTTGTTATGAACATCCCAGCCAGCGGACCACCGCACGCACACAACCTGAATAGGAGCATTACCCCTATGAGCGTGCACGAACTCAAACGCCCGCTGGCTCTGGAATGGCCTGCCGAGGTGCTCGACAACCTGCCCAAGGCCCTGGAGCAATTGCACCACTGGGCGCAGCTCAGCCCGCTGCACACTGCGCTGCGCCACAAGCGTCAGGGCCAGTGGTATGCCTGGCGCTGGATCGACGTGTTGCGCGACGTGGAACGTCTGGCCGATGGCTTGCGTCAACAGGGTTTCGGCGAGCCGTCGCGGTTGGTTCTCAGTGGGGCGTTCGAGCCCAATCTGTTGCTGCTGGCGCTGGCGGCCCATACGGTCGGCGGGCAGGTACTCACCCTTGCCGATGGTTTGGACGCCCAGGCCGTGGAGCAACAGCTATGGCGCATTCGCCCCACCCATGCCTATGTGCAGGGCCGCCAGCAGATACGGGATTGGCAGTCCGCCAACGTGGTGGATTTCGCCCAGCTGCTCGGCCCGGTAGACCCAGCGCAGCATGTGCAGCGTTGGTGGCAACCGAGCGCTGAAACCGCGTTGTGGAGCGAGGAAGGCACGCAGTGGCAAGGCGGCCTGGCGGTAGTGCTGGAGCAATGGCTGAACAGCGGCCATGGCCTGGCGTTTCCCGAAAGCCTGGCCTCGGCCCGGCGCGATCGCAGTGAAGTTGCGCCGACCGGCCTGTTGCTGTCCCCCGAGCGTTTGCAGCACGTGGCCGACGATATCGAAAGCCGCCTCGCGCCCCACGGCACCTGGCGCCGGCGCCTGTGTGACTGGGCCATCGCCCACCCGCAAAGCGGCCTGCGGCAGTTGCTTAAAAACCGCGTACGCAAACTGCTGGGCTTTCAGCGCCTGGCCTCTATCTGGCAGCCGTCCAGCACACGCAAAACCAGCAAAGACCCGGTGTGGCTGGCTGAATTCAAACGGGACATTGCATGAGCCAGGCGATTCTCCAGGTGCGGGATATCTCGCTGTCGTTCAAAGGGGTCAAGGCCATCAACGCCTTGTCCTTCGAGGTGCAGCGCGGCGAAATCTGCGCGCTGATCGGGCCCAATGGGGCTGGCAAGAGTTCGTTGCTCAATGTGCTTAACGGCGTGTACCGCTTCGATGCCGGTGAGATCGTGTTCGAGCAGCAGCACTTTGACCGTATCGACCCCTTGGGCGCGGCGCGTCGAGGTATTGGCCGCACGTTCCAGAACAATGCGCTGTTCAAGAAAATGAGCGTACTCGACAACATCCTTACCGGCCTGTCGCGGCACATGCGCACCCACTTTATCGAACAGGCCCTGGGCTTGCCCCGTGCGCGGCGTGAAGCCGAAGCCTTCCGCCTGCGCGCCCAGGGCATCCTCGAGTTTCTGGAGCTGCAAGCCCATCGCGATGTGCTGGTGGGCAACCTGTCCTATGGCCTGCAAAAGCGCGTGGAGCTTGGCCGTGCGCTGATCGCCGGGCCCAGCCTGTTGCTGCTCGACGAGCCGATGGCCGGAATGAACGCCGAGGAAAAACACGACATGGCGCGCTTCGTCGCCGACGTAAACCGCGACCTCGGCACCACCGTGGTGTTGATCGAGCACGACATGGGCGTGGTCATGGGCCTGTCCGACCATGTGGTGGTGCTCGACTACGGGCGCAAAGTCGGCGACGGCACACCCGCCCAGGTGCAGGCCAACCCCGAGGTGATCGCAGCGTACCTGGGAGTTGCACACTGATGACGTTCTTCTTTGAAACCCTGCTCGGCGGCCTGCTTGCCGGCACCATGTACTCGTTGGTCGCCATCGGCTTCGTGCTGATCTACAAGGCCAGCGGCGTGTTCAATTTCGCCCAGGGCGCGATGCTGCTGTTTGCCGCGCTGACCTTCGTCAGCCTGCATGACCAGGGCGTGCCGTTTGCCCTGGCGTTGCTGCTGACGGTGATCGTGATGATCGTCGGCGCCTTGCTCATCGAGCGCCTAGTGTTGCGGCCGCTGGTGAACCGTTCGCAGATCACCCTGTTCATGGCCACCCTGGGCCTGTCGTTCATTATCGAGGGCCTGGCCCAAGGCTTGATGGGGGCTCAAGTGCGTGCGCTGGACCTGGGCATCGACGACGTGCCGCTGTTTGTCGGGCCGCTGATGCTCAGCCAGTTCGACCTGGTTGCCGCGGCGGTCGCGGTGCTGCTGGTGACGGTGTTGGCGCTGCTGTTTAACAAGACCCGCATCGGTGTGTCGTTGCGCGCCGTGGCGGATGACACCACGGCGGCGCTGTCGATCGGCATCAACCTCAACCGCATCTGGCAGATCGTCTGGGCGGTGGCCGGCGTTGTCGGGCTGGTGGCGGGGCTGTTGTGGGGCGCGCGCCAGGGCGTGCAGTTCTCCTTGTCGCTGGTGGTGCTCAAAGCGCTGCCGGTGCTGATCATCGGCGGCTTTACCTCGATTGGCGGGGCGATTGTCGGCGGGCTGATTGTCGGCGCGGCGGAGAACCTGGCCGAGGTGTATATCGGCCCGTTGATCGGCGGCGGCATCACGCCATGGTTCGCCTATGTATTGGCTTTGGCCTTCCTGTATATCCGTCCCGCCGGCCTGTTCGGCGAGCGCGCCATCGAGCGAGTCTGAAACCATGTCGATACCCGTTGCTCAACAAACCGCGCCGTTAGTGCTGGTTCAGCGGCGCGTGCCCTGGGGCCTGATCGGCCTGCTGGTAGTGGCCTTTGTGGTGGTGCCGCTGTGGGGCAATGACTATTGGCTCAATGCGATACTGATCCCGTTTCTGGTGCTGTCTTTGGCCGGGTTGGGCCTGAACCTGTTGACCGGCTACACCGGGCAGACCTCGGTAGGCGCGGCGGGCTTCATGGCCGTCGGCGCGTTTGCCACCTACGGGTTTCTGCTGCGCCTGCCGGAGCTGGGCTTGCCGGTGGCGCTGCTCGGTGGCGGGATTATCAGCGCGCTGGTTGGGCTGCTGTTTGGCCTGCCCAGCTCGCGGATCAAGGGTTTTTACCTGATGGTCACCACCCTGGCCGCGCAGTTTTTTCTGGAGTGGGTGTTCGTCAAATTTCCCTGGTTCTACAACTACGGCTCGTCCGGGACCATCTCTGCGCCGAAGCTTGCGCTGTTCGGCCATGACCTGAATACACCGTTGGGTCGCTACCTGCTGACCCTGGTGACGGTGCTGCTGTTGACCTGGGCCACCGTGAACCTGGTGCGCAGCCAGGTCGGCCGCAACTGGATGGCGATCCGCGACATGGACACCGCCGCCGCTGTGGTCGGCATCCCGGTGGTGCGCTACAAGCGCCTGGCGTTTGCGGTCAGCTCGTTCTACTTAGGCATTGCCGGCGCGCTGTGGGCCTTCGCCTACCTGGGCACGGCCAGCGCCAGCAGCTTTGATATCAACCGCTCGTTCCAGATCCTGTTCATCATCATTATCGGTGGCATGGGCAGCATTGCCGGCAACTTTGTCGGCGCGGCGTTTATCAGTTTGCTGCCGATTTTTCTCAGCCATGCCGGGCAGGCGCTGTTCGGCGGTGCGGTGGATGCGGGGCAGTTGCAGAACCTGCAGAAAATCATCTTTGGCGTGTTGATCATCGTGTTCCTGATCAAGGAACCCGAGGGTTTGATTCGCCTGTTGCATAACCTGCGTGACCGTGCGCGGCAGTGGCCGCTGCGTTTCTAAATCACAAGAGAACCCCTATGCGTGCATCTTTGAAACGTTCCTTGATCGGCGCCGCGTTTACGTTGGCGACCCTGGCTGGTGCTGTACCCCAGGCGATGGCCTCGCCTGATCAGCAATTCATCCCGCTGGCCACCTACCGTGTGGGTGCCTACGCCTCCAGCGGCGTGCAAGTGTGGGCCGGGATGATCGACTACCTGCGTTACATCAACGAGGTTGAAGGCGGCATCAACGGTGTGAAACTGGTGTGGCAGGAATGCGAGACCGAGTGGACGGCGGAGAAGGGCATCGAGTGCTACGAGCGCTTCAAGAACGGCCTGGATGGCGCGCCGGTCGCGGTGTACCAGCCTAACGGCGCACCGGCGGCGTATGCCCTGAGCGAGCGGGCCGAAGTCGACAAGATCCCGCTGATCACCCTCGGCTATGGCCGTACCGAAGCCACCGACGGCACGGTGTTCCCGTACAACTTCCCGGTGATGCTGACCTTCTACAGCGAAGCCTCGACCCTGGTGAACTACATCGCCCAGCGCGAAGGCGGCTTCGACAAACTCAAGGGCAAGAAGATCGCCACGGTCTACCACGACTCGGCCTATGGCCGTGAAACCCTGGGCCCGCTGAAATTGCTCGCAGAGAAATACGGCTTTGAAAATATCCAGATTCCGGTCGCCGACCCCGGCAACGAGCAGTCTGCGCAATGGCGCCAGGTGCGCCAGGCCAACCCGGACTGGGTGTTCCTGCGTACCTGGGGCGTATCCACCCCGGTCGCGGTGAAAACCGCTGCGCGCTTCGGCTTCCCGGTGGACCATATCATCGGCGATATCTGGGCCAGTTCCAGCGAAGACGTATTGCCCGCAGGCGCCGCCGCCAAAGGCTACCTGGCGCTGACTCCCTACCCGGCGGGGGCCGATTTCGAGATCCACCAGCGCCTCAAGCACTACATCCTCGACAAGGGCCACAGCGACCTTAAGGACCTGAAAAACTTCGGCAGCGTCTACTACAACTCCGGCTTGGTGAACGCCGCCGTGGCCGTAGAAGCGATCCGCACCGGCCAGGCCAAATTCGGCAAGCGCCCGCTCAATGGCGAAGAGGGCCGCTGGGGCCTGGAGCACTTGAATATCGACGACACGCGCCTGAAGGCCATGGGCTACCTGGGCCTGATGCAGAACCTCAAGCTCTCGTGCCGCGACCACGAAGGCGGCGGCTCGGCGCGGGTGCAGCAATGGGACGGCGCCAACTGGGCGCTGATCAGCGACTGGATCGCCGCCGACCGTGCGCTGCTGCGCCCGCTGATCGACGAAAAATCCGCCGCTTTCGCCAAGGAAAAAGGCTTGACGCCACGCACCTGCACCGGGGATGAATAAACCATGAACCAGCCCGCCACCGAGCCCACGCGCCCGTCGCTGCTGACGGTCAACGATATTGAAGTGATCTACGACGGCGCGATTCTCGCCGTGGCCGGGGTGTCGCTGAGCGTGCCCAAGGGCGCGATTGTCGCGTTGCTCGGCGCGAATGGCGCGGGCAAGAGCACCACCCTCAAGGCGATCTCCGGGCTGGTGCGCGCCGAACGCGCCGAGGTCAGCCGGGGGGTTATCGAATACGCAGGCCACGACCTGGCCGGCGTCGACCCCAGCCAGCGCGTGCGCCAGGGCATGGTGCATGTGCTGGAGGGCCGGCATGTGTTCGGCCAGCTCACCGTGGAAGACAACCTGCGCAGCGGCGGCTTTGTGCGGCGCCTCAGCCGCAAGGCCATGGAGGCCGACCTGGAGCGCATCTACGCCTGGTTCCCAAGGCTCAAGACCAAGCGCCACACGCGCGCCGGGCTGACCTCCGGCGGCGAACAACAGATGGTCGCCATTGGCCGGGCCTTGATGACCCGTCCCACGTTGGTACTGCTCGACGAGCCGTCGATGGGTTTGGCGCCGATGATCGTGCAGGAGATTTTCGAGATTATCGCGCAGCTCAACCGCGAGCAGCAGGTGAGCTTTCTGATCGCCGAGCAGAACATCAACGTCGCGCTCAACTATGCGTCCCACGGCTACGTGCTGGATACTGGGCGCGTGGCCTTGAGTGGCAGCGCCGCTGAACTGTTGGCGCGGGGCGATTTGCATGACATTTATCTGGGTAAACAGTGAAGGCGAATTTGCATGACTGAAACCATCCGCAACGCTGATGTCCTGATCATCGGCGGCGGCCTGAGCGGCACGATGCTCGCCGTGCAACTGCTGCGCCTGCCCGGCGAGCGCCGGGTCCTGGTAATCGAACCACGCGCCGAACTCGGCCGGGGCGAGGCGTACAGCGCCGTGGAGCTTGGCCACACCCTGAACGGCAATGCGGCGCGCATGAGCGTCGACCCGGATAACGCCTGCGACCTGACCGAATGGCTCACCGACTACATCGGCGCTGGTGGTTGGCCGGAGTCGGACCAGCAGCACGTGCCCATCAGCGAACTGTTCCCGCCCCGCGGGATTTTTGGTTTGTATGCCCAGCAGCGCCTGGCTGAAGCCAAGGCGCTATCCGCCTCCACGGTCGAGCATGTGCGCGGGGAGGTGGTCGACCTGCACGTCGAGGCCGATTCCACGTGGGTTACCCTGGATAACGGTCAGCAACTGCGCGGTGCCCGGGCGGTGCTGGCGACCGGTATGTTCCCGGCGGCGCGCACGCCGCAAACCGAATCCAGCGGTTTGAACGCGGCCGCCGTGGACCCGTGGGACGTGCAGGCCATGACCCATATCGACCCGCAGGCGACGGTGCTGATCGTCGGTTCCGGGCTGACCATGGTGGACGCCGTGGTGTCCCTGGAACAGGCCGGGCATCGCGGGCCGATCGAGATCTTTTCGCGCCACGGGCTGTTGCCCCACGTGCGCCGGCAGCCGCCGGGCTGGGAGGACTTCCTGGCCGCCGATCACAGCCTGCGCAGCCCTCGGCAACTGCTGCGCGAGGTGCGTCGCCAATGCCGCCTCGCGCTGGCGCAAGGGATTGACTGGCAGGCGCCGCTGGACACGGTGCGCGCGCATATCGGCCGCTTGTGGAGCCAGGCCAGTGAGGGCGAAAAACGTCAGTTCGTGCGCCATGTAAGGCCATGGTGGGAAAGCCATCACCACCGTTCGCCGCCGTTGAGTGCGCAACTGGTGGCGCGGCTGCACGAGGAAGGGCGTTTGCGGATCCGGGCGGCATCGTTCAAGGGCCTGGAACCCTCGGTCAGCGGCGTGACCCTGCGTTTGCGCCCTCGCGGCGAGCTGGCGATCACGCGGGTGTCGGGCGCCGCGCTGATCAACTCCAGCGGTATCGAATATGACTGGCGCCGCGTGGCCCGGCCGTTGCCGCAGCAGTTGCTCAAGCGTGGGCTGATCCAGCCCGGGCCGTTGGCGTTGGGGATTGCAGCGGATGAGTCTGGCGCGGTGCTGGATGCTCAGGGGCGCGTCAGCCAACGGCTGTTCGCCATGGGCCCGCCATTGCGCGGGATGTGGTGGGAGAGTACGGCGGTGACGGATGTGGCGATTCAGGCGAAAGCCTTGGCGTTAAAACTGACAAAAATCTAAATGTGGGAGCGGGCTTGCTCGCGAAGGCGGTGTGTCAGCATCAAATGTGCTGACTGATCCTCCGCCTTCGCGAGCAAGCCCGCTCCCACACTTGATTTTCATTTATCTTGAGATTTTCACAAACCCGGGTTTAAGGCCAAACACCTCCACCCCCTGTGGTGTCGATTGCCCGGTGGTTACCTTCACGCGTTCCACCGGCTGATCCATCGCCGCCCGATACTCAACCATCATGTCCGCCTGGATAGCCTCGCTTGGAATAACCATCGCCTGCTCATTGTTGTAAGTGACGATGGTCAAGCGTGCACTCATGCCCAGGCGCACCCGCTGCAATTGCTGCGCTGTGAGCTTGGGGATCGACAGGGTCACCGGAAATTGCGCACTGCCTTGGCTGTCGCCTGCGATCGCCAACCCGCTGACCACGCTCACCGAGCCGGTCAGCCGTTCACCCTCAAAGCCGTCGCCCATTACGTCCACCGCCTGGCCCTGGTGCAGTTGGTTGATGTCCAGTTCGGAGACCTTGGCGACGATTTTCAGCCGTTCGATATTGGCCAGCCCAAACAGCACCTGGCCCTGGCTGACCTTGCTGCCGGCCTGTACGGGTGCAGTATTGCTGCCACCTGGAGGCGCGCTATTGCCAGGTGCGGGCACCACAATGCCGGAGAACGGGGCCTTGATTTCAAGGCTTTCGAGCAGCGTGTGCAGGGCGTCGTATTTCACCGTGGCGTTGGTCAGCTCCATCTCGGCGATTTGCCGGTATTCGCCCTTGCCTTGATCCAGCGCCTGTTGCAGTTCACTGCGCGCAGCGGCGAGGTCAAGCTGTTGCTGGCGGGTCTGCTGCTTGAGGTCATCCAGTTCATTGCGCGGGATGATGCCGCGCTGGAACAGGGTTTCACTTTCGGTCAATTTGCGCTGGGTGTTGCCGGCGCTCATTTCGGCGGTGCGCAGGCTGCGACGGGCGCGGCTGACGGTGGGGCCGCTGTCCCAGTCCTGCAGCTCTTGCACGGTGCGCCGGGCCTTGAGCTGGCCGGAAAGGGCATCGCGCAACTGCACTTGCAGGTTGGCTGGGTCCATGCGCAACAGTACTTGGCCGGCCTCGACCCGTTGGCCCTGCTCCACCAGATTGGCCTGCACATTGCCGTCGAAGGGCGCAGTGAGGATCAGGGTGGTGTCGGGCTCGATCTTGCCCACCAGGCCGATCTGATGCACCAGCGGGTCGGGTTTTACCGCCAGCCATTGCTCGGCGGCGTCGGTCGGGCCTGCCGCAGGGCTGCGCAAGGCCAGCCCCGCTGCGGCCAACAGCATGAGCAACACAGCGCCCAACAGGCGTTTTTGATTAGTAGTCATTGAGGGCGATTTCCCAACTTTCCAGCGTCATGCCCAGGGTCAAGTCAAGCTGGGTCTGGGCGTTCAAATAAGCGATCAGTGCATTGAGTTGCGCGTTTTCGGCGTTACGCAGGTCAGTCTCGAAGCTCAGTACCTGGAAGTTGGTGGAGCGCCCGGCACTGAGTTTTTCCCGTTCGATCTCGATCTTGCGCCGCGACAGCTCCACGGCCCGCTGCGAGATTTCATACTGGCGCCAGCGGGTGCCGAGGTCGCGCACCACATCGTTAACGTTGCGTTCCAGTTCCTGGCGCGCATCGGTAATGCGGATCTGCTGATCCTCCACGTCCACGCGCGCACGCACTTCTGCCTGGCGCGTGCTGATATCGCCGATGGGGATCTGCACCTGCACCCCAGCGTAGCTGTCCCAGGTTCGGTTGTTGGAGCGCCCGGCATCGTTGTCGTAGGCGTCGCGCACCTGATTGGCGCCGGCCACCAGGTCCACCTGCCAGCGCCCGGAGTCCTTGGCGATCACCAGGTTGAGGTCGGCCTGCTGGCTGCCGAGCAGGGCGGCGAGGTATTCCGGCTGCTGGGTCTGCGCGAGGTTGAAGGCTTGGCGCTGGTCAATTTGCATCGGCCTGGCCTCCAGGGCTTCGGTGGCGCGAATCGGCGTGGACAGGTCCAGGGCCAGCAGGCGCAGCAGGGCCAGGCGGCTGGTGTCGAGTTGGTTCTGCGCTTCCTCCACGCCCAGTTGTTGGGTGGCGATATCGGCTTCGGTCTGTACGATTTCGAACTCGGCCATGCGCCCGGCGCTGATCAGGGCCTTGTTCACCTCCAGCAGGGTGCCGGAGCGTTTGAGGGCGTCCTGCACGATGCTCAATTGCTCTTGGGCGCGCAGCAGTTCGCGGTAGGTGGCGATGATCTGGCTGATGGTCTGCGCCACGGTGGCCTTGAGGTTCAGGCGGTTGGCCTGCTCTGCCAGGCGAGACAGGCGCAGCGGCGCGGTGGTGGCGTCCCAGCCGGCGCCACGCATCAGCGGCTGGATGATCGCTAGGTCCAGGCCATCACTGCGGTAGCGGCCGGCGCGGTCGGCGTTGTTCAGTTGCTGGGTCCAGGCCATGCTCAGGCGCGTGCCGTATTCGCCGAGCAGGCTGGTGGCCGGCGCCACGTTGGCATTGCGTGCACTGTCGGCAGAACCCCGGGTGCTGCGGTAGTAGCTGTTGAGGGTGAGCTTGGGGTTGAACACGTCCTCGGCGACGCGCAGGTCGAACTTCTGGGCGACCCTTTGCAGGTAGGCGCTGCGGATCGCCGGGTTATTGCGCAGGCCCAGGTACACCGCGTCGCCCAGGGTCATGGTGGTGGCCTGGGCATTCAACGACACTCCCCGGTCATAACCGCTGCGGGTGGTGCTGGGCGCCGAAGGTTTGATCACCACGTCGGCGGCCATGCCGTGCAGGCTGACCCACGCGAGCAGCCAGAGCCATTTACTCATCGCGCAGGGCCTCCACCGGTTGCAGGCGTGAGGCCGAAACCGCCGGATAGAGGCCGAAGAACAGCCCCACCAACAACGTACTGCCTACGCCCAGGGGCAGGGCGGCCACGGCCAGGGCAAATTCCCAGCCCGACAGCCGTGCATACAGCCAGGCGGCGCTCATGCCCAGCACCGCGCCGCACACCGCACCCACCGCCGTCAGGGTTACCGCCTCCAGCAGGAACAGGTTGCGGATATCCCGCCGGCGCGCCCCCAGGGCCATGCGAATGCCGATCTCGCGGCGGCGCTCCGAGACGTTCATCAACATCACGTTCATTACCCCCACGCCGCCGCCCACCAGGGAGATTGCCCCCAGGGCCAGCAGCAAGTAGGCGAAGGTGCGACTCTGGCGGGTCATGCCGTCGATCATTTGCTGGGGCACCTGGATGTCGACGTTGTGGTCCGTCAGTTGGGCTTGCAGCGCGGCGTTGGTGTGCCGTGCGAGCTGCTCCATGTCCTGCCCCGGTTCGGCACGAATGATCACGTTGCCGATTTGCGGGTTTGGGAAGATACGGCGCATGCCGTCGGCGGGGAAAAACAGCGATTCATTGGCCTGCACCGGCATCAGCAGCGCCCGGGGCTGCGGTTGCAGGATGCCCACCACCAGAAACAGGTAGTCGTTGATGCGTACGCGGTCGCCCAGTTTCAGCGGGTCGCCCGGCGCGCCCAGGCTCTGGGCCAACTGGCCGCCGATCACGGCATAGGTTTGCTGGGCGTCGAAGCTCGACAGGAAGCGCCCCTCCTGCAGCACCAGGCGCATGGCGGCCTGGATGTCCGGGGTACTGCCGACAAAATTGGCATTCGCGCTACGGCCATGGAACAGCACGGGCCCGCTGAACAGCGTCAGCGCGCCGATATGCGCGATGCCCGGCACCGCCCGGCGCACGGCTTGCAGGTCGAGGCGGGTGCGCATCGGCACGTTGCCGCTGCCCTTGGTAGGGAACTGGGCGACCAGGGTGTCGGTGCCCATGTCCTTGAAAATCAACGCGGCATCCGTTGCGGCGTTGTGGCCGATGTTGATCAGCGCCACCACCGACGAACTGCCGATCACGATACCCAGCAGGGCCAGGATCGAGCGCTTGCCCAGGGTGCGCAGGCTGATGAATGCTTCATGCAGCAGTTGGCTCAGGCTCTGTTCAACCCGCAGGTTCATAGGCGCCCGACCTCTTGCACCAGGCCACTGCGCACCAGGATCTTGCGGTCAAGGCGCTCGGCGATGTGCGGGTCGTGGGTCACGATGATCAGCGTGACCTGTTGTTCGCGGTTCAGCGCCAGCAGCAGGTCCATGATGTCCTGGGCGGTGCTGCTGTCGAGGTTGCCGGTGGGTTCGTCGGCCAGGATCACCGAGGGTTTGCCCACCAGCGCCCGCGCAATCGCCACGCGTTGGCGCTGGCCGCCGGAAAGGTCGGCGGGGCGGTGGTGGGCGCGTTCGGCCAGGCCCACCTGTTCGAGCATGCGCAGCGCCTGCTCCAGCGACTCGTGGCGCGACACACCGCGGTAGCTCAGGGGCAGGGCGACGTTGTCCAGCGCGCTGAGGCGTGGCAGCAGGTTGAAGCTCTGGAACACAAAACCGATCTGCTGGTTGCGGATCGCCGCCAGCTCATCGGGGCTGGCGCGCAAAATATCGTGACCGGCAAAGTGGTACTGGCCGCAGTTGGGCAAATCCAGCAGACCGAGGATGTTGAGCAGGGTACTTTTGCCGGAGCCGGAGGCGCCGAGAATGCCGCAGCTGTCACCGGGGGCGATAGACAGGCACACATGATTCAGAATGGGCAGGTGCTGCCCGGCCAGCTGGTAGCTTTTGCCGATGCCTTGCAGGGAGATCAAGCCAGGGTGCGCGGGGGTCTCTGTCATCATGACTACGCCTTCAGTCTCGATGCAGCCGTGGCGTCCCCGCAAAGCCTTGTAACAAGTTCGGGAGCTGCCTAGGATGCGTCACGGACTGGTTTTATTTCTTGTTTTTAAAATATTGTTTGAATACTAACCGTGTTCTGCGCGCTTCGCCAGCCACGGACGTAGAGCGGTTTTACCCTTTGTAACGATTTCCCCAAGGGCTACACAGACCTGTCAAAAAACCTTCGGCTACCCTCAGCGAGCCCGCCAGTACAGGCTTTTGATCATATGGCGGTGTGTCACTACTTGCTTTCGGCGGGCGGCCCCGGTATAAAAAATCAAATTATTTTTTAAAACAATATTTCCCGCGTGGAACTTCTATGGTCGCGAAGAAACTCAGCGCTCCAAATGTAACCAAGACTCGATTGCTGGATGCGACAGAGGCTCTCTTCATCAAGTACGGTTATGACGCAGTTCTGCTGCGCCAGATTACCGAGCGTGCCCAGGTGAACCTGGCCGCCGTGAATTACCATTTCGGGGACAAGGATTCCCTGATGAAAACCCTGCTGATGCAGCGCTTGGAGCCGCTTAACGAGCAGCGCCTGGAGCTGCTGGCGCGTTGCGAAGCCGAGTCCGACGGGCCGCTCGATTGCGACACTTTGCTCGGCGTGCTGTTTGCGCCGGCCATGGGCCTGGAGCGTAGCGACCCGGCCAGTGGCTCAGGGGAGGGGCGCTCGTTTATTCGTTTCCTGGGCCGGGTCTACAGCGATACCTCACCGTTTATCCAGGAATACCTCAAGGTGCATTACCAGCCGGTGTTCCAACGCTTCTTCGAAGCCTTCGCCCTGGCCCTGCCGGATTTGCCGCGCAACGAGCTGGGGGTGCGCCTGCAATTTGCGCTCAAGGCGATTTCCGGGGTGATGGCCGGCACCGAGCTGCGCCTGCTGATGAACTCCATGAGCCTGGGGCGCCCGGCCACCGACGCCGAAGTGATGGCCAAGCTGATCACCCTGGTATCGGCGGCGATTCGTGTGCCGCAGCAAAGCCCGGAAGCCGAAACTGCGCTGGCCAAAGTGCTGGACACCCAACGCGCCATTCGTGAACACGCTGCGGCGCCAGCCGCCAAAGCCTCGCGCTAGCTCAAATCGAGGGCAAAAAAAAGCCCGCTGGGGCAGCGGGCTTGATGTGCAACGTTTGTAACGGATGAGGCTTTACCCTACGTCTTGGGATGTGAATAAAACGTGAAAAATATGTAAGAGAAAGTGTGAAAGTATTGACGTGAGTAAACACGTCAAAGTGCCATCTCTCTAGATTTTCCAGCGGCCGGCGCTTTTGGCCAGGCGTTGACGCATGGCATCCACGTTTGCCGCCAACTGCACGGTCAACAACCGATACCCATCCAGCGCGCTATACACCGGCGCCTCCAGCGTCGGTTCGCCGCCGGTGATGTGGCTGGGGCGCTCCAGTCGTTCGGTTACCCCGGATTTCAACGCCCGCGCCATCCCCACCAATTGCACCCGAATCTGCCGATGTTCGGCTTTCAATATCACCTGCATCCGCGCCATCGCTTGCTCGTCCCGAGGGTCGGGTCGAGTATTGCCCAAGATCTCCAGGGTGCTGATGCACATCCGCAGATGGCGCTGGATAGCGTCCAGCTCCGTCATGGAAATCCGTACTTCCTTGGACACTGACGGCATCAACGAACGCAGTTGCAGCATGGCCGCATTCAAACGGTTGAGCAGTTTCAGGTGCTCATCATCAGTCACCGACTGGCCATTGATGATCCGGCTGTAGATTGCGGCGCAATCACGCAAGGCGCTGGCCAGGTTGTAGCGCCACGAGTACACGGCATACAGCGGCAGGGCGAAGGAAAATGCCAGCGCCAGCACAATGCCGATGAGGATATCGACGGTACGCCACAAACCATCCGAGATAGGGTTGTCGCCGTGGCCGGCGACGATAAACACCGTGATCGCCGACAGCAGCGCGATATAACCGCCCTTGCCGATGGCATGGTAGGAAAAGAACCCGCACACCACCGACATCAGCAGATAGGTCAGCAGCGGCTGGCCGAAGTAGGCTTGCTGCACCACCAGCAACAAGCCGACGCTGGCGCCAATCAACGTGCCATAGGCGCGCTCCACGGCTTTTTTGCCGATATTGCCGTGGTGCTGCAAACCGCCGATCACGATCAGCATGGTCACCGACGCCCACTCACCGTGGGGCAGGTTGATGCCGGTGGTGAGCAGGATCGTCGCCAGTAAACCGATGGACACGCGCACGGCGTGGATCAGCTTGGCATGGCGATAGCGGCGGTACGGGTCGAGCAGGGGGCGCAACAGGCGCCGGGCAAACATGGGCAAATGCAGGTTCATCGGTATTAAAGTGGCCTCGGTTATCAGCGCAAACTCGATCAAATGTGCGAGCCGGGCTTGCCCGCGATGCAGGCACTGCGGTCTTGCGGGGGGACCGAGGTGATGCAATCGCAGGCAAGCCAGCTCCCACCTGTTTGATCGGTGGTGCGCTTAGAAAATGTAGTCAGTGGTCAAAAAGCTTGAGTCGCGGTTGCGCAGGATATCGCTGACCAGCGCCTTGTTGCTCTCCTGGAACTTGGTAGCCACCAGGGTGCGGATCGAAAACACGCGTAATGCGTCATGTACCGACAGCGTGCCCTCGGCCGAGTTCTTGCGCCCGTTGAAGGGGAAGGTGTCCGGCCCGCGCTGGCATTGGGCGTTGATATTGATACGGCCGACCTGGTTGGCGAACACATCCACCAGGCGCCCGACCTCCACGGCGTTGGTGCCGAACAGGCTTAGCTGCTGGCCGAAATCGGAGTCCAGCACGTACTCGATCACGCTGTCCAGGTCACGGTAAGGCACGATCGGCACTACCGGGCCGAACTGTTCCTCGTGGTACACGCGCATCTGTGGGTTCACCGGGTACAGCACCGCCGGGTAGAAGAACGACCCGCGGCTGGTGCCGCCATTGGGGTTCACCACCTGGGCGCCGTGTTCGGCCGCGTCAGCCACCAGGGCGTTGAGATAGTCCACTTTGCCGACTTCCGGCAAGGGCGTCAGCGCCACCCCGTCTTCCCACGGCATACCGGGTTTCAAGGTGACCAGCCGGGCATTGAATTTCTCGATAAAGCTCGCGACCACATCCTCATGCACAAACAGGATTTTCAACGCGGTGCACCGCTGGCCGTTGAATGACAGCGAGCCGGTGAGCGCCTCGCTGACCGCGTTGTCCAGGTCGACCTCGGGCAATACGATGCCGGGATTTTTCGCGTCCAGACCCAGCGCGGCACGCAAGCGGTGCGGCTTGGGGTGCAGCTTTTTCAAATCACTGGCGGCCTTGTTGGTGCCGATAAACGCAAAGATGTCGATCTTGCCGCTGGCCATCAGCGCACTGACGGTTTCGCGACCGCTGCCGTAGATCACGTTGATCACCCCAGCCGGGAAGCTGTCGCGAAACGCCTCCAGCAACGGGCGGATCAACAGCACGCCAAGCTTGGCCGGCTTGAACACCACGGTGTTGCCCATGATCAACGCCGGGATCAGCGTGGTGAAGGTCTCGTTCAGCGGGTAGTTGTAGGGCCCCATGCACAGCGCCACGCCCAGTGGCACGCGGCGGATCTGCCCGAGGGTGTCCTGTTCCAGCTCGAAGCGGCTGCTGCGGCGGTCGAGTTCCTTGAGGGCATTGATGGTGTCGGTGATGTAGTCGCAGGTACGGTCGAACTCTTTCTGCGAGTCCTTGAGGTTCTTGCCGATCTCCCACATCAGCAGCTTGACCACCGCATCGCGCTGTTCGCGCATGCGCCGCAAAAACGCTTCCACATGCTGGATACGCTCGGCCACGCGCATTGTCGGCCATTCGCCCTGGCCACGGTCATAGGCGCGCACGGCGGCGTCGAGGGCGGTGAGGGCGGTGTCGGCATCCAGCAGTGGCGTGCTGCCGATATGCACGCGCTCGTCGCCCAATTGCACCGGGCTGAGTACTTGGGCCAGCGGGCCGTTCCACACCTGCAACTGACCATCCACCAGGTAATCACGCTGTTCAATGGGCGCCCCAAGACGAAATTGCTCGGGAATATCGGCGGCGGTGGCGGGAAACAGCTGGGCGAGCAGGTTACTGGTGGTCATGTTGCTACCCCTGGAATAGTTGCAAAACATGACTAGAGAGTCACCCAACAACGGGCTCTATGGCAAGGCTTGCGCGCTTTCTTGTACGCAGCGCGGTGTGCGCCGGGTAAACTGCGCGCCTTTCTTGAAGGAGTTCACATGAGTCAGTACCAGCCGGGCATTCTTGCCGCACCGGTGCCTTTGCAGGCACGCCATCTGTTTTTTGCCGTGGATAGCCTGGCAGCCGTGCCCGCTGCGCTGGACGCGCTGGTGCAGTTGAGCGATTCGGCGGCAGTGGTCGGGTTTGGCGAGCCGCTGGTCAATGCGCTCGGTGCAACGATTGCAGGCTTGCGCAGCTTCCCGGCCGTCAGCGGTCCGGGTGCGCACAACCCGTCCACCCAGCAGGCGCTCTGGGTGTGGTTGCACGGGGTGGACCGCGGTGAGCTGCTGCTGCGCAGCCGTGCGCTGGAAAAGGCCCTGGCCCCGGCGTTTCGCCTGGTGCAGGCGACGGAGGGTTTCCGCTACAAGACCGGCTTCGACCTCACCGACTACGAAGACGGCACCGAGAACCCCCACGACGACGCCGCCGTTGAAGCCGCCCTGACCGACAGCGGCGCCAGCTTCGCCGCGATCCAGCAATGGCAGCACGACCTCGACGGCTTTGCCGCCTTGCCTGCCCAGGAACGCGACCACATTATCGGCCGCCGCCACGGCGACAATGAAGAGCTGGACGACGCCCCCGAATCCGCCCACACCAAACGCACCGCCCAGGAAAGCTTCACCCCGGAAGCCTTCGTGGTGCGCCGCTCCATGCCGTGGGCCGAGAATGGCCAGGCGGGGTTGATGTTCCTTGCGTTCGGCCACTCCTTCGATGCGTTCGAAGCTCAACTGCGCCGCATGAGCGGGCTGGAAGACGGGATTGTCGATGGGTTGTATCGCATCAGCACGCCACTCACCGGCGGCTACTACTGGTGCCCGCCGGTCACGGATGGGCATTTGGACCTGAGTGCACTGGTCGGCTGATCACCCCTGCCTGATTGATGCGCTGTAAACGCCGCATGACCCAGCCGGTCATGCGGCGTTTTTTATTGCTGTGTATCCCACTGGCCAACATGAAAATTTCGACAGCCGCACAATCCCCGACTGAAAAATTCCGCATCTGCCCGTAATCTAGACACCTTTGCCAGCTGTGCGGAGTGTTCATGTCTTCTGTTGCCGATGGGCTGCCCCTCAATAAACGCCTGCCGGCCGTGATTGCGATCTCTCTGGGGATCGGTATGGCGACCCTCGACACGGCCATCGTCAACACTGCGCTGCCGACCCTGGCCGAGGGGATCGGCACCGATTCCGCCTCGGTGATCTGGGTGGTCAATGCCTACCAACTGGCGATCATCGCGACGGTGCTGCCGTTCGCCTCGCTCAGTGATGTGCTGGGGCACCGTCGGGTGTACCTCGGCGGCCTGCTGGTATTTATCCTGTCATCGCTGTTTTGCGGGCTGGCCGGTTCGCTGGTCACCCTGACTGCCGCGCGGGTGGTGCAAGGGCTGGGGGCGGCGGCGATCATGAGCGTGAATACGGCGCTGCTGCGGCATATCTACCCCTCGAAAATGCTCGGTCGCGGCCTGGGCTATAACTCGTTGGTGGTGGGGTTGGCATTTACTCTGGGGCCGACCGCTGCGTCGGCGATTCTGTCGGTAGCGACCTGGCATTGGCTGTACCTGATCAATGTGCCGCTGGGGCTGCTGGCGCTGGCGCTGGGCCTGCGTTCATTGCCGACCTTGCCGATGACCGGGCACGCTTTCGATCGTCTGGCGGCCGTGCTATGTGCCGGGCTGTTCGCCTTGCTGGTGTTGGGCCTGGGCACGGCAGTGCATGGGGCCCAGGGCGCATTGACGCTGGGCCTGATTGCGGTAGCGCTGGTGTGTGGCGCCTTGCTGCTGCGGCGCCAGGCGGGGCACCCGGCACCGATGTTGGCCCTGGACCTGTTCAAGCGGCCGGTGTTTGCCTTGTCATCGCTTACCGCGATCTGCGCGTTCAGTGCCCAGGGCCTGGCGTTTGTGTCGCTGCCCTTTCTGTTGCAGGGGGTGCTGGGGCATAGCCAGGTTGAAACCGGTTTTCTGATGACCCCGTGGCCGGCCGTGGTGGCGGTGATGGCATTGGTGGCGGGGCGCCTGGCGGATCGGGTGTCCCTCGGCGCATTGTGCGGCCTCGGCTTGCTGATGCTCAGCGTCGGCATGGCCGCGCTGGCCAGCCTGGGCAGCGGAGCCTCGGCGTTCGATATCGGCTGGCGCATGGCGTTGTGTGGGGCCGGTTTCGGTTTCTTCCAGTCGCCCAACCTCAAGGCGTTGATGACCAGTGCGCCGTTGGCGCGCAGCGGCGGGGCCAGTGGCATCGTGGCGATTTCACGGTTGCTGGGGCAGACGTTGGGCGCGTCGTTGGTGGCGCTGTGTTTCCACTTGTTCGTGGGCAGCGGCCCGCAATACGCGCTCTGGCTGGGCTGTTTGTTTGCGCTGGTGGGCGCCGTAGCCAGTGGCCTGCGTTTGCTGCCTTATGGGAAAAAGCCGTTGTAAAACCTGCCGGGGGAGGGCTACCGTGGCCGCCTGAATATTTCGGGATGTTTCAGATTTATGTCCAGCCTGGCCCTCCGCACCGCAGATACCCATTCGCGCCGCGCCGCGTTGACCCTGGCTCTGTGCCTGCCCAGTGACGTGTTGCTCTACCTGCTGCTGCCCATGGAGTCCCAGGCGTTTGGTATCACCCTGGCCCAGGCCGGGGTGTTGTTGGCGGCCAACCGTCTGGTGCGGATTTTCGGCTACCGGCATGTGTTGAATTTCTATGCACGCAACGGCGATCGGCTGACGTGCATGATCGCTGCCGGTGCCGCGACGCTCTGTGCGCTGGGCAATTCGATGTTGTCGGGCTTCGCTGCGCTGCTCGTGCTGCGGCTGGTGTGGGGTCTGTGTTTTGCCGCCTTGAACCTCTCGACCCAGGTGCTCGCGACCTCGCAGCCGGCCGGCGCCGCACGCCGGGCCGGGCGTTCGCGAGCCTTGATTGCCTTGGGGCCGATGCTCGCGTTGCCGCTGGGTGGCTGGCTGACGTTATGGGCCGGGCCGCGCCCGATCTTTCTGATTCTGGCCGCATGTTGCCTGGTGGGCCTCTGGATGGCGCGCGGGTTGCCCACGGCGGCGCATGATTTGCACAGCACGCCGGGGCGGCGTTTCAAGTGGCCTGACAGTGTGGCGCTGTGGTCATTTATCGAAGGGGTGGCGCTGGACGGGCTGTTTATTTTTGGCCTGTCGATCCAGGCGCAGAAGCTGCTGGGCGGCGATGCGGTGCTGATCGCGGGTGGCTTGATGGCGCTGCGGTATGTGTCCGAGATGCTCCTGAGCCCACTCGGCGGCCGGGCAGCGCAGCGTTTTGGCGCCACGTCGATGCTCTTGCTGTTTTCGTTCCTGAGTGCGCTGGCGCTGACGGCGTTCGGCAGCTATTGGGTGATTGTCGGCGCGGCGGCGGTGCTGGTGCTGCGCGCCTTGCAATTGCCGCTGGTGACCACCCTGGTGGCCGAGCGCAACCCCGGCGCCCTGCGCGTGTCGGCCCTGGCCTCGAATGCGGTATGGCGTGATATCGGCGCCGGCCTCGGGCCCTTGCTGGCGGGCCTGCTGCTGCCGATTGCCGCGGCGCCCTGGGTGTTTGGCGTGGCGGGCGCCGCGATCGCCGTGAGCGCGGTGTTCTGTTGGCGCGCAAGACCGACTGTGGTCTGACTCACGTGCGTTTCAACGCCTCCAGCCAGGCGGGATCGAAGCGGGTTTGCTCGGTGTCGATCCCCAGCGCCTGCATCTTCACCTTGTGCACTTCAATCTCACCGAGCAACTGCGCCTGGCTGCTGGAGTTGGCGTCCAGTTCATGCATCTGCGTCAGCCCCAGGTGATAAAAGCGCAGCACTTTGATTGCCGTCGGGTCATTGGCCTGCACCCGTTCGGTGACTGTGTGCATCACGTTGGTCACGCTCATCAGGCTGCGCTTGAGCTGCCAGCCATACACTGCGGGTGCCAGCCACGGCTGGCTCCAGAAGGGGCCGCGCACCAGCGCGAGGGTGATCAGCACCCCGGCGAACACCCCGCCGACATTAAACCGCAGATTGTCGCCGCCAGGCTCGCCGAACAGCATCACTGCCAGGCTCGACAGCAGCATCGCCAGGGCCAGGAACACCACGGCCACGATCAGCGTGCTGCGGCGGGTCTGTTGGCGGTAGGTGGCGGGGTCGCAGGGTTTTAGCTCGAACATCCAGGTCATTCCTCCACAAAGAGCGGGCATCTTCTCACGCCTGGGCAAATCAAGTTGAACGATGCTTCGCGGCGTTTTCTCTAACTGCAGGTAGGCCACCAACCCCCGTGAGGTGAACCATCATGCCCGAATACAAGCAGCCGCCACCCGGTACACCCGACCCCGATCGCACCCCCGGTGAAGAAGAGCGCGACAACGATGCGTTGCGCCCTAATGACCCCAAAGAGCGTGACGACAACGATGACGTCGAGCGTGTCGAAGAAGACCTCGAAAACCTCCACGACAAGGCTCGCCCGCTGTAACAGGAGACCGTGATGAACAAGCGCCCAGATGGCCCGCGCTCCAACGAGCAGGCCGGCAACAAGGATGAGTTGGGTTTCGACCCGGACTCCCCGGATGTGTCCGACCCGCAGGTCGACCCCATCGGTGCGGCGATCGCGCCGTTGGATGAGAAGAAAGACCAGGCGAAAAAAAAGCCGCCCTACGATCCGTTGGGCGACTTGAAGCCGTAAGCGAGCCCCGCCTTCGAGCGGGGCTTTGGTTTATTTGGGTGCCAGCCAGGTGACGTCGGTAATACCGAACTTTTCCGCCCAGGGTCGGGTGGTTTTTTTCACCTGCTCGTGGCCGACGCGGCCGATACGGCTGACGTGCGCAATGTCGGCATCAACGGCCGCCCAGTGCCATGCCTCGGCGTTGTTCATCACTTCAGCGCGCACCACAAAGGACTTCGGTTGACCGTGCAGCTGATACTGGATGGTGTAGATTTTTGCGGTACTCATGTTGCCTCCCTGTCTTGTTATAGATGGATAGGGAAGCGTTCAAAAAGGTTCACTCAAAATGACAACCTGCATGCTTGGGCGGCATAGTAAGACCTTCGCCGCCTGCCAAAGGATTGCACCATGCCCCGCCTGACCCACAGCCAGCTGTACCTGCAACGCCTGGGCTACGCCACGCCGCCACCGCCGACCCTGCAAACCTTGCAGGATCTGCAACTGCGCCACGTCTGCAGCTTCGCCTTTGAAAGCCTGTCGACCTTGCTGCACCTGCCGGTGCCCATCGACCTGCCCAGCGTCGAGCAGAAGGTGCTGCTCGAGGGGCGCGGCGGCTATTGCTATGAGCTGAACCAGATGTTCCTGGCGCTGTTGCAGGAACTGGGCTTCGACGCACGCGGCATTACCGGCCGGGTGGTGATGGGCGGCCCGGCGGATGCCCACACGGCGCGCACTCATCGCTTGAGCCTGGTGACCCTGGGGTGCGTGCGCTACATCAGCGATGTGGGCTTTGGCGGCATGGTGCCGAGCAGCCCGTTACAACTGGACACCGAGGCTGTGCAGGCTACCGCCCATGAACCGTATCGGTTGAGCGTCGACGGGCAGGGCAGCTACACCCTGTGGGCCGAGGTGGGTGCCGAGTGGCGAGGGCTGTACGTATTCGACCTTCAGGTGCAGGCGGCCATCGACTACGAAATCGGCAACTGGTACGTCTCGACACACCCGCAATCGCCGTTCGTGGGCCAGTTGAAAGTCGCAAGGCTGGGAGCGGGCCGACGCCATACCCTGAACAACGCCCACTATGCGGTTCATTATCTGGGCAAACCCAGTGATAAGCGCGTGATCGAGAGCGCCGATGAGCTGATGAATCTGCTCAGCGAGACCTTTGGCATTCGCCTCCCGGAAGATGAGCGACTGCGCGCAACGCTTGATGGCCTTGTGCTCGCGGCTCACTAAGGATATTGATCTAGAGCCTTCGCTGAACCGTTTTACCTCCAAATCAGTGCAAATTAATTCGAACCTTTTTCGCCAGATGGGGTTCGAAGCGGTTCCTGAATAATTTGCTCACCAGACAAGGAGATGTAAAACGATGTCCAAGCTATTCGGAAAATTCCTCAAGAACACCTCGGTATTGGCGCTGGTCGCCGCGCCTGCCGTGGTGTTTGCTGCACCGGCTACCGGTCCGATCTCCACGTTCGGGATCCAGGGCAGCTACAACGACTTCAAACTCGAAGGCGGTAGCGAAAGCGACAAGGACCACATGCCCGAAGCGGGCCTGTTTTATAACTTCGGCAACAAGCTGACGGCTGAATCCGGCTTTATCTACCAGGCCGGCGTCGAAGCCAAATTCGGCAAGAAAAGCGATAACAAACTCAAGGAAGGCCAGGCCGACCTGGACCTCGGCTGGCGTGCCGCGCTGGATGCGCGCAACTTCGTCGACGTGATTGTTGGCGGTGGCTACAGTTGGACCCGCTACGAGCCGGACACCAACGACTACGACGTCAAACTCACCAATAAATCACCCTTCGCCAAGGCGGCCCTGGGCTATAACCACCAGTTCGACGACATGACCTTACGCGTCGAAGCCGGTGCCCGTCGCACCATTGATGGCCGCGCCAAGCTCAAGGTGGACGATGTGGGCAGCGACACCGTGGACCTCAAGGACCGTACCAACCCTTACGCCGAAGTCAGCCTGCTGATGAATCAGAAGGGCGACCTGCCGGTGATGGCGGGTCTGTACTACACCCGTACCGAGTACAAACTCGACGAAGACTCGGACGTGGCCGACAACACCCGGCTCAAGCGTGATGAGTACGGCGTCAAGGTCGGTATCGCGTTCTAACATTGCGCGATAGGCAGGCTTGCCCGCTTTGACAAAAAACGCCCCGAGTGAAATGGGGCTTTTTTTTGCGTGTGGTTTTGTCAGCTCAAGGCCGCCAGCTGCGTGACGGTTTCCGGAAAACGTGCCACCAGGCGGATCAAGGTCACAGCCTGTGCGTTGGGCTTGGCCCGGCCTTGTTCCCAGTTTTCCAGGGTGCGGACATTGGTGCGCAGGTACATGGCAAACACTGCCCGCGACAGGTTGAGTTGCTGACGCACGGCGATCACTTCTTCGGCGGTCAGCGGAGCCAGGCTGTTGAGATGGACCTTGTGGGTCCGCAGGGTGACTTTGCCCTGGCGCTCGTCGGCCAGCGCGTCGAAGCCTTCGACCAGTTCGGAAAAGATTTCACGTTTCATGATGTGTTCTCGCTTTGATTTCCCTGTCCAGCATGTGTTTTAGGGCTTTTTTGTGGTGGGGTGCCAGGTCGTCCTGTTCGTGTTTGCCGTACAGGGTAAACAACCAGAACTGCGTGCCACCTGACCACCAGTAATAAATGACCCGCAGGCCACCGCGTTTGCCTTTGTTGCGTCGCTCATCAACAAAACGAACCTTGCGTAGGCCGCCGGTTCCCTCGATCACGTCTCCTGCTTCCGGGTTTTTCATCAACTCCTGTTGAAAACCGTGGAAAAGCTCGTCACTCAGATAGTCCTTGCGATGCCGCTCGAAGGCTGGCAATTCGATAAATAGAGCATCCATGTTCTGTACGTAGCCTGCGTATAGTGTGGTGGCCCACGCGCTTCGGGTCAAGTGACCGTGCTGTGGGAACTTTCCTAAAACGCAACCACCATACGGCCGCCCCCGGCGCATAGATGCCAGATGGGGTGGCAGATGGAATAGGAAATTTCTGTGAGTAGGGAAGGGCATGCCCACAAACGCAAAACGGCGCCCGAAGGCGCCGTTCTGTTTACCGCATGACTAAGCGATCAAACGCCCAGCACCGCGTGCTGCACCAGGGTGAGCAACGGTTGTGGGTACACGCCCAGGAAGAACGCAAGCAGGGCGATGGCCAGCAGCATCACGCCGCCAGCTTTTTGTTCCCAATGCAGTTCGGCATCCACACGGCGCAGGTTCGGCTCGATCAGGTACAGGGTGACCATCACGCGCAGGTAGTAGAACACGCCGATGGCGCTGCCCAGTACCAAGGATGCAACCAACCACCATTCGTGGGCTTCAACGCCGGTGGCGACGATGTAGAACTTGCCGATAAAGCCCGCAGTCAACGGGATACCGGCCAGCGACAGCATCATCACGGTGAGTACGGCGGTCAGGTACGGACGGCGCCAGAACAGGCCGCGATACTCGTACAGGGCGTCGGCATCACGGCCTTTGAACGGCGAAGACATCAGCGTGATCACGCCGAATGCACCCAGGCTGGTGATCACGTAGGTGACCAGGTACACGCCCATGGCTTCCACGGCCAGGCCCTTGCTCGCCACCAGGGCGATCAGCAGGTAGCCGAAGTGCGCGATGGAGGAGTAACCCAGCAGACGCTTGAGGTTGTTCTGGGTCAGGGCCAGCAGGTTACCGAACAGGATCGACGCAATGGCGATCACGGTCAGCACGTTGCTCAGCACGCCGGTGTTGGCGGCAGGGGAGATCTGGAACAGACGCACCATCACTGCAAACACGGCAACCTTCGACGCCGTGGCCAGGAACGCGGCCACCGGCGCCGGGGCGCCTTCGTACACGTCCGGGGTCCACAGGTGGAACGGCACCAGGGAGAGCTTGAACGCCAGGCCGATCAGCATCATCGCCAGGCCCAGTTGGGCAATTGGCGCAGGGCTGTTGGTGGTTGCCAGGGCGTGACCGATACCGGTGAAGCTCAGGCTGCCGGCTTCTGCGTAGAGCAGCGCCATACCGAACAACAGGAACGCGGAACCGGCGGCCGACAGCACCATGTACTTGATGCCGGCTTCCAGGGAACGCTTGTTGAAGAAGGCGTAGGCCACCAAGCCGTAGGTCGGGATCGACAGCAGTTCCAGGCCAATGAACAAGCCGGCCAGGTGCTGTGCGCTGACCAGCACGATACCGCCGGCCGCAGCCAGCAGGATCAGCAGGTACAGCTCTTCGCGGTTGCCCGGGTAGCCGGTGCCGCCTTCGCCGAGGTAGGCGTGGGCCAGAGTCACACAGGCCAGGGTCGCGACCAGGATCAACGCGATATACAGCAGCGCGAAGTCATCGACCATCATCAGCGGGGTCACGGCCAGTGGCGCGACCTTGAGTGCCGGGATAATCGACAGCAGGGCCAGGTTCAAACCGGCACAGGACAGCAGGAACGTTTGCGAGTGATTGCGGCGCCAGGCGATCGCCAGCATCACCACCACGATGGTGAGGCTGGTGATCAGCAGCGGCGCAAGCGCGATAAAGTGTTGGATCGTGAATTCCATAGCGCTCTTACCGGGCCGAAGCGAGTTGAGAGAAGGCGGTGCCGAACCACTGCTGCACGCCATGCATCGTCGCGGCAGAAGTGTCCAGGAACGGTTGCGGGTACACGCCGATGTAGATCAGCAGTACCGCAAGGCCGAGCACCATGATCAGTTCGCGAGCATCCATCCCTTGCAGGACGGTGTCGGACTTGGCCGGGCCGAAGTAGGCGCGGTGGATCATGATCAGCGAGTAGACCGAACCGAACACCAGGCCGGAGGTTGCGATGGCGCTGATCCACGGTGTTTGCACGAAGGCACCCATCAGGATCAGGAACTCGCCGATAAAGTTACCGGTGCCCGGCAAGCCCAGGGACGCGGCGGCGAAGAACAGGCTGATCGCCGGCAGGTACGCGATGCGCGACCACACGCCACCCATTTCACGCATGTCACGGGTGTGCAGGCGCTCGTACAGCTGGCCACTGAGGATAAACAGTGCGGCGGCTGAAACACCGTGGGCCAACATCTGGATCACTGCGCCTTGCAGCGCCAGTTGGCTGCCGGAGTAGATGCCGATCAGTACGAAACCCATGTGGGAAACGGACGAGAAGGCGATCAGGCGCTTGATGTCGGTTTGTGCGAAGGCCAGGAATGCACCGTAGAAGATCCCGATCAGACCCAGGGTCATGGCGATCGGCGCGAACTCGGCCGAGGCATTCGGGAACAGCGGCAGCGCAAAACGCAGCAGGCCATAAGCGGCGGTCTTCAGCAGGATACCGGCCAAGTCGACGGAGCCTGCGGTCGGCGCCTGGGCGTGAGCGTCAGGCAACCAGGAGTGGAACGGCACCACCGGCAGCTTCACCGCAAAGGCGATGAAGAAGCCCAGCATCAGGATGTACTCGGTGGTCAGCGACATCTTGGTTTTCAGCAGGTCGGCGTAGTTGAACGTAATCACGCCTGTGCTGTTGAAGTTGACCAGTACCAGACCCAGGATCGCCACCAACATGATCAGGCCGGAAGCCTGGGTGAAGATGAAGAACTTGGTTGCCGCGTAGATCCGGGTTTTCTTGCCGTCCGAAGAACTGTGACCCCAGAGCGCGATGAGGAAGTACATCGGCACCAGCATCATTTCCCAGAAGAAGAAGAACATGAACAGGTCCAGCGCCAGGAACACGCCGACCACGCCGCCCAAAATCCACATCAGGTTCAGGTGGAAGAAGCCCACGTGACGCTGAATCTCTTTCCAGGAGCAGAGTACCGAGAGGATACCCAGCAGGCCGGTCAGCAGGATCATCAGCAGCGACAGGCCGTCGAGGGCCAGGTGCACGTTGATGCCGAAGCGCTGGATCCACACGTGCTTGAATTCAAGCGCGAAGGTGGGATCGACACCCGGTGCCGGAGCAAATGAATAGTCGCCATGGGCCCACAGCCAGAGGCCGAGCGCGAGTTCCAGGGACATGGTCAGCAACGCAATCCAGCGGGGGAGGGTGGCGCCGAAGCGTTCACCCATCCAGCAGAGCAGGCCGCCGATAAAGGGGATCAGGATTAGCCAGGGCAGAATCATGACGGGCTCGTTTCCTTTCGCAAGTTCGCAAAGTACATAGACATAGTCAGACCGCTACCACAACGATGGCGCCGATCACCAGCACGGCACCGGCCGCCATGGAAGCTGCATACCAGCGCAGTTGGCCAGTCTCGCTGCGGCTCAGGGCGGTGTGACCGGCCTTGGCGGCACGCGGGATCAAACCGATGGTCTGGTCGAGCGGGTCTTTGCGCAGTACATGGCTGATGGCTAGGTAAGGCTTGACGAACAGTTTGTCGTAGATCCAGTCGAAGCCCCAGGCAGCGAACCACCAGGCCGACAGGAAGCGGCCGATGCCGCTGTTGGCCACGGCTGTGACGAAGCGACGCTTGCCGAGGAACAGCAGGGCTGCCAGCAGGATACCGGCCAGGGCGATGGCGCCCGAGGCGATTTCCAGGCTGTGCTTGGCGGCGCCACCGGCATGCCCGGCGCTTTCCGGCAGTACACCGGCCAGTGGCGGGGTGATCAGGGCGCCGATGAAGGTCGACAGGATGATCAGCACCGACAGGGGCAGCCAGTGGGAGATACCGTGGCCTGCGTGCGCTTCGGTCTTGGCTTCACCGTGGAAGGTGATGAAGATCAGACGGAAGGTGTACAGCGAGGTCATGAAGGCGCCCACCAGCCCTGCATACAGCAGGTTCTGGTTACCGCTGGCAAAGGCTTCCCAGAGGATTTCGTCTTTCGAGTAGAAACCTGCGGTCACCAACGGCAGGGCGGCCAGTGCGGCACCCCCGACGATGAAGCTGGCGTAGGCCAACGGCAGTTTCTTCCACAGGCCGCCCATCTTGAAGATGTTCTGCTCGTGGTGGCAGGCAACAATTACCGCACCGGACGCGAGGAACAGCAGGGCCTTGAAGAAGGCGTGGGTCATCAGGTGGAAAATCGCCGCGTCCCAGGCGCCAACGCCCAGGGCCAGGAACATGTAGCCGATCTGGCTCATGGTCGAGTAGGCGAGAATTCGCTTGATATCGGTCTGCACCAGCGCGGCGAAGCCGGCCAGTACCAGGGTCACGCCACCGACGATGCCGACAAGGTGCAGGATGTCCGGCGCCAGGGTGAACAGGCCGTGAGTACGGGCGATCAGGTAGACACCGGCAGTTACCATGGTTGCGGCGTGGATCAGAGCCGAAACTGGCGTTGGGCCGGCCATCGCATCCGCCAGCCAGGTTTGCAGCGGCAGTTGCGCGGATTTACCCACGGCGCCGCCCAGCAGCATCAGGGTAGCGAGGGTGATCCAGAAGTCGCCGACCTGGAATTTCTGCGGCGCCAGCACCAGCAGTTCCTGGATATTCAGCGTGCCCACCTGTTGGAACAGGATGAACAGGCCGATGGCCATGAACACGTCGCCGATCCGGGTGACGATAAACGCCTTGAGTGCCGCGTTACCGTTGTTGCGGTTGCTGTAGTAGAAACCGATCAACAGGTACGAGCACAGGCCCACGCCTTCCCAGCCGAAGTACAGGAACAACAGGTTATCGCCGAGCACCAGGAACAGCATGCTGGCGATAAACAGGTTGGTGTACGAGAAGAAGCGCGAGTAACCGGCCTCACCGCGCATGTACCAGGACGCGAACAAGTGGATCAGGAAGCCTACACCCACCACCACGCCCAGCATGGTGATCGACAGGCCGTCGACGTAGAGGGCGAAGTTGGGCTTGAAGCCTTCCACCGACATCCACTGCCACAGCACCAGGGTGTAGTGACCGCCTTCCGGCGGCGCCACGTTGAATTGCCAGATGACGTAGGCGGCGACGATGGCGGACAAGCCAATCGAACCCACACCGATCAGGGCAGACAGGTTTTCCGACCAGCGTCCACGAGAGAACGACAGCAGCAGGAAACCGATCAGGGGAAATACGAAAGTCAGAAAGATCATGTTCATCCGCGCATCTCACTGGCAGCGTCGATATCAAGCGTGTGGAAGCGACGATACAGTTGCAGCAGGATCGCCAGACCAATACTGGCCTCGGCGGCTGCCAGGCTGATCACCAGGATGAACATGACTTGTCCATCCGGCTGGCCCCAACGTGCGCCCGCAACGATGAAGGCCAGTGCTGCGGCGTTCATCATGATTTCCAGGCTCATCAACACGAACAGAATGTTGCGGCGAACCATCAGGCCGACCAGGCCAAGGCAGAACAGGATGCCGGCGACCGCCAGACCATGCTCCAAAGGGATAGCAGGCATCGTCATTGCTCCTTGGCTTCGTTGCGGCCCAAGTGGAAGGCGGTGATGGCTGCCGCGAGCAGCAGCATCGAAGCCAGTTCGACCACCAGCAGGTACGGGCCGAACAGGCTGATGCCCACGGCCTTCGCGTCTACGGTGGTGTGGCCGATGGCCTGGCCGCTCTGGTGAGCGAACAGCACATACAGCAGTTCACCCAGCAGCAGGGCTGCGAGGACAACCGGGCCGAGCCAGATGCCGGGCTTGAGCCAGACGCGTTCCTGGGCGACCGAAGCCGGCCCGAGGTTGAGCATCATCACCACAAACACGAACAGCACCATGATGGCGCCGGCGTAGGCGATCACTTCCAGCACACCGGCGAACGGTGCGCCGAGGCTGAAGAAGGTCATGGCCACGGCGATCAGCGAAATGATCAGGTAGAGCAGGGCGTGCACAGGGTTGGTGTTGGTGATCACGCGAAGCGTGGACACAACCGCGATACCCGATGCGAAATAGAAAGCGAATTCCATCTTTCTTCCTTAAGGCAGCAAGCTCTTCACGTTGATCGGCTCGGCTTCGTTTTGTGCGGCGCCCTTCGGCTTACCGGCAACGGCCATACCTGCAACGCGATAGAAGTTGTAATCAGGGTTTTTACCGGGACCAGAGATCAGCAGATCTTCTTTCTCGTACACCAGGTCCTGACGTTTGAACTCGGCCATCTCGAAATCCGGTGTCAGCTGGATCGCGGTGGTCGGGCAAGCTTCCTCGCAGAGGCCGCAGAAAATGCAGCGCGAGAAGTTGATACGGAAGAAGTCCGGATACCAGCGACCGTCTTCGGTTTCAGCTTTCTGCAGGGAGATGCAACCCACCGGGCACGCCACGGCGCACAGGTTGCAGGCTACGCAACGCTCTTCGCCATCGGGGTCGCGGGTCAGTACGATACGGCCGCGGTAGCGCGGCGGCAGGTACACCGCTTCTTCCGGGTATTGCAGGGTGTCGCGTTTGCGAAAGCCGTGACCGAACACCATCACCAGGCTTCGCAGCTGGGTGCCAGTACCCTTAACGATGTCGCCAATATATTTGAACATGGGTCAAATCCTCACTGAACCGCGCCGGCTGGCGTGTTCAACAACACAACGGCAGCCGTCACCAGCAAATTGATCAGGGTCAGCGGCAGGCAGAAACGCCAACTGAAATCCATCACCTGGTCATACCGTGGACGCGGGATAGAAGCGCGCAGCAGGATAAACAACATGATGAAGAACGCGGTCTTCAGGAAGAACCAGAAGAACGCCAACTGCGGCAGGATGCCGAACGGACCGTGCCAGCCGCCGAAGAACAGCGTGACCAGCAGGGCCGAGATCAAGATGATGCCGATGTATTCACCGACGAAGAACATGCCCCATTTCATGCCGGCGTATTCAATGTGGTAACCGTCGGCCAGTTCCTGTTCCGCTTCCGGCTGGTCGAACGGGTGACGGTGAGTCACGGCGACGCCAGCGATGAAGAAGGTACAGAAGCCGAAGAACTGCGGAATGATGAACCACAGGTTCTGCGCCTGGTACTCGACGATGTCGCGCATGTTGAACGAGCCGACCTGCACCACGATGCCCATCAGCGCGAGGCCCATGAACACTTCGTAGGACACGGTCTGGGCCGACGCCCGCAAGCTGCCCAACAGGGCGAACTTGTTGTTGCTCGACCAACCGGCGAACAGCACCGCGTAGACCGACAAGCCGGCCATGGCGAAGAAGAACAGCAAGCCGATGTTCAGGTCCGCCACGCCCCAGGTCGGGGTGATCGGGATGATCGCGAAGGCGATCAGCAAGGCGCTCATGGCCACGACCGGTGCCAGGGTGAAGATCACCTTGTCGGCAAACGGCGGGGTCCAGTCTTCCTTGAAGAACATTTTGAGCATGTCGGCAGCGATCTGGAACATGCCGAATGGGCCAACGCGGTTCGGACCGTAACGGTCCTGCCACCAGCCCAGCAGGCGACGTTCGACGAAGCTGAGCAGGGCGCCCGCGACGACCACGGCCAACAGGATCACGATGGCCTTGACGACCGAGATGATCACGTCGATCACTTCAGGGGTGAACCAGGTCATTGCGCTGCCTCCTGCAGACCGTCAACGGTTTTGCCAAAAATCGCCGGCGGAATGCCCGCCAAGCCTTTCG
This sequence comes from Pseudomonas viridiflava, assembly GCF_900591205.1. GTDB lineage: Bacteria > Pseudomonadota > Gammaproteobacteria > Pseudomonadales > Pseudomonadaceae > Aquipseudomonas. The sequence goes on along the minus strand of NZ_UUPU01000067.1, from coordinate 215,265 downwards.
GCAGTGCAACCAGGCCGGCACCCAACTCATCGTTGATGCGCAGCGGCAGACGCAGGGTCTTGCCGCCAACGTTCAAGCTGAGCAGGGCACCGTCGTTGACGCCCAGCCGGTCGGCTTCGGACTTGGCCACGGACACATAAGCGGCCGGGATGCGCTCTTGAACCGGTGCGGCCTTGGAAGAGTTCTCTTCGCTGCCGAACAGGTGGAAGAACGGCACAACCTGCCAGGTGCCCTGAGCCGGGTTGAACGGACGCGGTACGGTGGCGAACCAGTTCAGTGAGTCACCGGTGCTTTCGATCAGGCGGGTGCCCGGGTCGCCAGCGCGGATATGCCCACCGACTTCGTCCTGGAACTTGTTCCAGGCTTGCGGCGAGTTCCAACCCGGCGACCAGGCGAATGGCACTTGCTGACGCGGCTCGACCGAACCCGAGTAACCTTCCATGGAGAAGGCGAACGCGGTGTCGATGTCTTGCGGGGTACGCGGTTCGTGCACGCTGATATCAGCGCGCATGGCGGTACGACCGGAATAGCGCAGCGGCTCACGGGCGAGTTTCATGCCCTTGATGCGGAACGCGGCGGACGGTGCGGCGTCGACGATGCGTGCCAATTGCGGTGCGCTTGCAGCGGTGGCGGCGGTCACGTGGTCGAGCTGGGTCCAGTCGATCGGCTGGTTCAGCAGGGTGGCGCGCAGGGCATGCAGCCAGCGCCAGCCTTCGTGAACCAGGATGCTGGCGTCCATGTACTTCGGATCGAACACCTGGAAGAAGCGCTGGGCGCGGCCTTCCTGGCTGACCAGCGTGCCGTCGCCTTCGGCGAAGCTCGCCGCCGGCAGTACAAGCTGAGCGCGGTCGCTGGTAGCGGTCTTCTGGTGGTCGGCCACGATCAGTACTTTGGCGGCATTCAGCGCGGCGTCAACCTTGGCGGCATCGGTGCGGGTGTACAGGTCGTTTTCCAGTACCACGATGGCGTCGGCATTACCGTCGATCACCGCTTGCAGGGCCGCGTCCACGGATTCGCCACCGAGCATGGCCAGGCCAAGGCTGTTGGCTTCCGGTACAACCAGGCTGATGGAGCCGTTCTTGTCACGCAGCTTCAGGGCTTTGGCGATGTTGGCGGCGGCTTCGATCAATGCTTTGGAACCCAACGAGGTGCCGGCGATGATCAGTGGGCGCTTGGCAGCCAGCAGGGCGTCGGCGATGCGCTGGGCCAGTTCAACGGCTTCAGTGTCCAGACCGTCGACGGCAGGCGCGCTGGCGTCGAGGGCGTGGGCCACGGCGAAACCGATGCGGGCCAGGTCATCCGGTGCAGCGTGCACGCATTCTTCGGCGATGTCGTCGAGCTTGGTTTCAGCGATGCTTGCGATAAACAGCGGGTTCAGCGCGTGCTGGCCGATATTTTTCACTGCGGCGTCGAGCCATGGCTGTACGCGCATGGCGTCAGCCATGTCTTCGGCCTTGCCTTTGACCGACTGACGCAGCGACAGCGCGATACGCGCGGCGGTCTGGGTCAGGTCTTCACCGAGCACGAAAATGGCGTCGTGGTCTTCGATGTCGCGCATGTTCGGAACGGGCAGCGGGCTGTCGTTCAGCACTTGCAGGACCAGGCGGATGCGCTCCAGTTCAGCGGCTTCGATACCGCAGTAGAAGTGCTCGGCACCGACCAGCTCGCGCAGCGCGAAGTTGCTTTCGAGGCTGGCGCGTGGCGAACCGATACCGACGATGTTGCGCCCGCGCAGCAGGTCGGCGGCTTTATCCAGCGCCGCGTCCAGGCTCAGCTTGGCGCCATCGGCCAACAACGGCTGGCGTGGGCGGTCCTTGCGGTTGACGTAGCCATAGCCGAAACGGCCACGGTCGCACAGGAAGTACTGGTTGACCGAACCGTTGAAGCGGTTTTCGATGCGACGCAGTTCGCCGTAACGCTCGCCCGGGGAAATGTTGCAACCGCTGGAGCAGCCATGGCAGATGCTCGGGGCGAACTGCATGTCCCACTTACGGTTGTAGCGCTCGGAGTGAGTCTTGTCGGTGAACACACCGGTCGGGCAGACCTCGGTGAGGTTGCCGGAGAACTCGCTTTCGAGCACGCCGTCTTCAACGCGACCGAAGTACACGTTGTCGTGGGCGCCGAACACGCCGAGGTCGGTGCCGCCGGCGTAGTCTTTATAGAAGCGCACGCAGCGATAGCAGGCGATGCAGCGGTTCATTTCGTGGGAAATGAACGGGCCGAGGTCCTGGTTCTGGTGGGTCCGCTTGGTGAAGCGATAACGGCGCTCGTTGTGGCCGGTCATCACCGTCATGTCTTGCAGGTGGCAGTGACCGCCTTCCTCACAGACCGGGCAGTCGTGGGGGTGGTTGGTCATCAACCATTCGACAACGCTGGCGCGGAACGCCTTGGATTCTTCATCTTCGATGGAGATCCAGGTGTTGTCGGTGGCTGGGGTCATGCAGGACATGACGATACGACCACGGGTGTCGTTCTCGTCGGTGTACTGCTTGACCGCGCACTGGCGACAGGCACCAACGCTGCCAAGGGCTGGGTGCCAGCAGAAATACGGGATGTCGAGGCCTAGTGAGAGACATGCCTGTAACAGGTTGTCTGCCCCATCGACTTCGAGCGCTTTGCCGTCTACGTGGATAGTGGCCATGGTTCAAAGTTCTTCGTTGGCCCGTTGTCAGCGGGCGTGGCTAATGGAATCTTGTTATTCATGTGCATCTACACAGCCATCAAGGCGTCAGCACATGAGAAAGCGAAGGGCACGGACCCTTCGCTTTTTTAAGCGTTACGCGCCGACTACGATCGGCCTTGCCAGAGGCGGGACGGCGGCGCTGGTAGGCGCGATGCCGGCTTCGAACTCCGAGCGGAAGTACTTGATGGCGCTGCCCAATGGCTCCACGGCGCCCGGTGCGTGAGCACAGAAGGTCTTGCCTGGGCCGAGGAAACCGACCAGACCCAGCAGGGTTTCGATATCACCCTCGCGGCCTTCGCCGTTTTCCAACGCCATCAGCAGCTTGACGCTCCACGGCAAGCCGTCACGGCACGGGGTGCAGAAGCCGCAGGATTCACGGGCAAAGAACTGCTCCATGTTGCGCAGCAACGAAACCATGTTCACCGTGTTGTCCACCGCCATCGCCAGGCCAGTACCCATCCGGGTGCCGACCTTGCCGATGCCGCCGGCATACATCTGTGCGTCGAGGTGCTCGGGCAACAGGAAACCGGTGCCGGCGCCGCCTGGCTGCCAGGCTTTCAGGGTGTAGCCGTCGCGCATGCCGCCGGCGTAGTCCTCGAACAGCTCGCGTGCGGTCACGCCGAACGGCAGCTCCCACAGGCCAGGGTTCTTGACCTTGCCGGAGAAGCCCATGAGCTTGGTGCCCATGTCTTCGCTGCCTTCGCGGGCCAGCGATTTGTACCAGTCCACGCCGTCGGCGATGATCGCCGGTACGTTGCACAGGGTCTCGACGTTGTTCACGCACGTAGGCTTGCCCCACACGCCCACGGCGGCAGGGAAGGGCGGCTTGGAGCGCGGGTTGGCGCGGCGACCTTCGAGGGAGTTGATCAGTGCGGTTTCTTCCCCGCAGATATAACGCCCGGCGCCGGTGTGCACGAACAGTTCAAAGTCAAAACCCGAACCAAGGATGTTCTTGCCCAGCAGGCCAGCAGCTTTAGCTTCTTCCACAGCACGGTTGAGGTGCTTGGCGGCGGTGGTGTATTCGCCACGCAGGAAGATGTAGCCGCGGTAGGTTTTCAGCGCACGGGCGCTGATCAGCATGCCTTCGATCAGCAGATGGGGCAGTTGCTCCATCAGCATGCGGTCTTTCCAGGTGTTCGGCTCCATTTCATCCGCGTTGCACAGCAGGTAGCGGATGTTGATGGATTCGTCTTTGGGCATCAGGCCCCACTTCACACCCGTGGGGAAGCCTGCACCGCCGCGACCTTTAAGACCGGCGTCTTTGACGGTCTGGACGATATCGTCCTGGGCCATGTCGGCGAAGGCTTTGCGCGCAGCCGCGTAACCGTTCTTGGCCTGGTACTCGTCGAGCCATACCGGCTCGGCATCGTCACGCAGGCGCCAGGTCAACGGGTGGGTCTCAGGCGAACGCTTGATCAGGTTGGCCGGGCCGAAAGATGTAAGGGTCATGGGTAGCCCTCAAGCAATTGGGTCACGCCAGCAGGCTGTACGTCACCGAATGTGTCGTCGTCGATCATCAACGCCGGCGCCTTGTCGCAGTTGCCCAGGCAGCACACCGGCAGCAGCGTGAAGCGGCCGTCCGGGGTGGTTTGGCCGAGGCCGATGCCCAGCTTGTTCTGGATCTCGCTGACCACCGATTCGTGGCCACCGATGTAGCAGACCATGCTGTCGCACACGCGAATGATGTGACGGCCGACCGGCTGACGGAAGATCTGGCTGTAGAACGTGGCCACACCTTCAACGTCGCTGGCGGGGATGCCGAGGATCTCGCCGATGGCGTAGAGGGCGCCGTCCGGCACCCAGCCACGTTCCTTCTGCACGATCTTCAAGGCTTCGATCGACGCCGCTCGCGGGTCTTCGTAGTGATGCAGCTCGTGCTCGATGGCCGAGCGCTCGGTTTCACTCAAGGTGAAACGGTCTGTCTGGATAAGCGTGCTGTTCATGCTTAGCGGTCCACGTCGGCCATAACGAAGTCGATACTACCCAGGTACGCAATCAAGTCCGCGACCATTTCACCTTTGATCACCGAAGGGATCTGCTGCAGGTGCGGGAAGCTTGGAGTACGAATCCGGGTGCGGTAGCTCATAGTGCCGCCATCGCTCGTCAGGTAATAACTGTTGATACCCTTGGTCGCTTCAATCATCTGGAAGGACTCGTTGGCCGGCATCACCGGGCCCCACGAGACTTGCAGGAAGTGCGTGATCAGGGTTTCGATGTGTTGCAGCGTGCGCTCTTTGGGCGGCGGCGTGGTCAGCGGGTGATCCGCCTTGTACGGACCTGCCGGCATGTTGCGCATGCACTGCTCGATGATCTTCAGGCTCTGGCGCATTTCTTCGACGCGCACGATGCAACGGTCATAGGCATCGCCATTGGCCGCCAGCGGGACTTCAAATTCGAAGTTCTCGTAGCCGGAGTACGGGCGTGCTTTACGCAGGTCGAAATCGCAGCCGGTTGAACGCAGGCCGGCACCGGTGACGCCCCATTCCAGGGCTTCTTTGGTGTTGTACTGCGCGACGCCGATGGTGCGGCCTTTGAGGATGCTGTTGTCCAGCGCAGCCTTTTGGTACTCGTCCAGACGCTTGGGCATCCAGTCGATGAATTCCTTGACCAGGCGCTCCCAGCCATTCGGCAGGTCGTGTGCCACACCGCCGATGCGATACCAGGCCGGGTGCAGGCGGAAACCGGTGATGGCTTCGATAACCTTGTAGGCGCGCTGGCGGTCAGTGAAGGTGAAGAACACCGGGGTCATGGCGCCGACGTCCTGGATGTAAGTCCCCAGGAACAGCAGGTGGCTGGTGATCCGGAAGAACTCGGCCATCATGATGCGGATGGTGTCGACGCGGTCCGGCACCTTGATGCCGGCCAGCTTCTCGACCGAGAGCACGTACGGCAGGTTGTTCATCACGCCGCCGAGGTAGTCGATACGGTCGGTGTAGGGGATGAAGCTGTGCCAGGACTGACGCTCGGCCATCTTCTCGGCACCACGGTGGTGGTAGCCGATGTCCGGCACGCAGTCGACGATTTCTTCGCCGTCCAGTTGCAGGATGATACGGAAGGCACCGTGAGCCGAAGGGTGGTTCGGACCCAGGTTGAGGAACATGTAGTCCTCGTTGGTGCCGGAGCGCTTCATGCCCCAGTCTTCCGGACGGAAGCGTGCAGCCTCTTCTTCAAGCTGTTGCTTGGCGAGGTTGAGGCTGAACGGGTCGAATTCGGTGGCGCGGGCAGGGAAGTCCTTGCGCAACGGGTGACCTTCCCAGGTCGGCGGCATCATGATGCGTGTCAGGTGCGGGTGGCCCGGGAAGTCGATCCCGAACATGTCCCAGACTTCACGCTCGTACCAGCTGGCGTTCGGCCAGATACCGGTCACGGTCGGCACGCTCAGGTCGCTTTCGGACAGGGCAACCTTGATCATCACGTCGCTGTTACGTTCCAGCGACATCAGGTGGTAGAACACGGTGAAGTCGGCGCCGCTCGGCAGCCCCTGGCGCTTGGTGCGCAGACGCTCGTCCACGCCATGCAGGTCATAGAGCATGACGTACGGCTTGGGCAGGTTGCGCAGGAAGGTCAGGACTTCGACGAGCTTGGCACGCGCCACCCACAGCACCGGCATACCGGTGCGCGTGGCCTGGGCGGTGAAGGCGTCAGGGCCAAAACGGTTATTGAGTTCGACGACCACATCCTGGTCGTCTGCCTTATAAGGCGGGATATACAGAGCATTGCCTGTAGTCATGGTTTTTTATCGCTTTCGGTCAACGTAAAGAATGAAGCCAGGTTTTCGTTCTATATAAGAAGCGGGGCTGGATCAGACTTCGTCGGGGCTGCGCAGGTTGGTGACTGCGATACGCTGTTCGCGGCGCTGTTCCTTTTGCGAAGGCATCTCGGCGCGGTAAACGCCTTGATCGCCGACGACCCAGGACAGTGGGCGACGCTCCTTGCCAATCGACTCCTGCAACAGCATCAAGCCTTGCAGAAATGCTTCGGGGCGGGGCGGGCAGCCAGGCACGTAGACGTCCACGGGCAGGAACTTGTCCACCCCTTGAACGACGGAGTAGATGTCGTACATGCCACCGGAGTTGGCGCACGAACCCATGGAGATAACCCACTTTGGCTCGAGCATTTGCTCGTAGAGACGCTGAATGATCGGCGCCATCTTGATAAAGCAGGTTCCGGCGATAACCATGAAATCCGCCTGGCGCGGTGATGCCCGGATAACTTCGGCGCCAAAGCGCGCGATGTCGTGGGGCGCCGTGAAGGCGGTGGTCATTTCCACGTAGCAGCACGAAAGGCCGAAGTTGTACGGCCACAGGGAGTTTTTACGCCCCCAGTTGACCGCGCCACTCAGCACGTCTTCGAGTTTGCCCATGTAGATGTTTTTGTGGACTTGATCTTCTAACGGATCGGAAACGGTTTCCCGTTCGCCGATAGGGTACTGATCGTTAGGAGCATCCGGGTCGATCCTGGTGAGATTGTATTGCATCGCCAAAGCCTCATTGTTTCAGCTTCGCTTGCCGCTTACGACGAGCTTCCGGAGCCCAATCAAGGGCGCCCACTCGGAATAGGTAGACAAGGCCTGCCAACAGAATTGCTATGAAAACGAGGGCTTCGACGAATCCGGTCCAGCCGCTTTCGCGGACGGACACAGACCAGGCAAAGAGAAAAAGGGCTTCGATATCGAAGATCACGAACAGCATCGCGACCAGATAGAATTTGGCTGAGAGCCGCAAGCGGGCGCCACCTGTAGGCAGCATGCCGGACTCGAACGGTTCATTTTTGCTGCGGCCCCAGGCTTTTGACCCGAGGAGGCTGGAGACGCCGAGCATGAAGGCGCAAAGGCCGACAACACCGAGGAGGAAAATGGCAAAGCCCCAGTTGTGGGCCATGAGTCCTGTCGCTTCGGTCATGCTGGAAATCCTTAACAGAGAGCAAAGGTCTCTGAGCTCGAAAAAGTAACGATGCAGTGACGATATGTCGCACTGCAATCAATCGCGGTGATTTTATGGCTAAACACCGGGCAAGTAAAATTCCGATAGCGAAATTATTCGATGGAATAAGCACATAGTGCACCTTCTTGGGGCTGTAGCCCTTGTGGCGTGGGCATTAGCGGGCTTTTGAACAATTAAGTTTTGTTTGACCAGTAAAGAAGTTTTCATGCGCTAAATGATAATGACTATTGTTTGCGTGGGGTTTAAGCGAATGTTTCTCGTGTGACGGGGGAAGTTGCCGTTACTTGCTTGAGTTTCGCTTAGTTGACGCAACGGTTCTTTTAACCGATTGGATGTGTGCGAATACCGCTCTGGATCAATGTTTTTCGCAAAATCCTATGGATAGGGCGCGGTCAATGTGGGAGCTGGCTTGCCTGCGATAGCGGCGGATCAGCTGAAACACCTGTCACTGACTTACCGCCATCGCAGGCAAGCCAGCTCCCACCTTTGATTTTCGGTGATTGCGAGGCAAAAAAACGCCCCGAACCAGTCGGGGCGTGATTGTTGTGCGGCACTGCGGTTAGGTCTTCCTTGGGGCCGCAGTGGCCGTGTACGCGGTGCTTAGTGGAACTGTTCTTCTTCGGTCGAGCCGGTCAGCGCGGTCACGGACGAGGTGCCGCCCTGGATCACGGTGGTCATGTCGTCGAAGTAGCCGGTGCCCACTTCCTGCTGGTGCGCCACGAAGGTGTAGCCCTTGGCGGCGTCAGCGAACTCCTGCTCTTGCAGCTTCACGTAGGCGGTCATGTCGTTGCGGGCATAGTCGTGCGCCAGGTTGAACATGCTGTGCCACATGTTGTGGATGCCGGCCAGGGTGATGAACTGGTGCTTGTAGCCCATGGCCGACAGTTCGCGCTGGAATTTGGCGATGGTCGCGTCGTCCAGGTTCTTCTTCCAGTTGAAAGAAGGCGAGCAGTTGTAGGACAGCAGTTGGTCCGGGTATTCCTTTTTGATCGCCTCGGCGAAGCGACGAGCCTCGTCCAGGTCCGGCTTGGCGGTTTCGCACCAGATCAGGTCGGCGTACGGGGCATAGGCCAGGCCGCGAGCGATGGCCTGGTCAAGGCCGGCGCGTACTTTATAGAAGCCTTCCTGGGTGCGCTCGCCGGTCACGAACGGCTGGTCGTACGGGTCGCAGTCCGACGTCAGCAGGTCAGCCGCGTTGGCGTCGGTACGGGCCAGGATGATGGTCGGGGTGCCGGCCACGTCAGCCGCCAAACGTGCCGCGGTCAGTTTCTGTACGGCTTCCTGGGTCGGCACCAGTACCTTGCCGCCCATGTGGCCGCATTTCTTCACGGAAGCCAGTTGGTCTTCGAAGTGCACGCCGGCAGCGCCCGCTTCGATCATGCTCTTCATCAGCTCGTAGGCGTTCAGCACGCCGCCGAAACCGGCTTCGGCGTCAGCCACGATAGGTGCGAAGTAGTCGATGTAGCCTTCGTCGCCCGGGCCTTTGCCAGCTTTCCACTGGATCTGGTCGGCGCGGCGGAACGAGTTGTTGATGCGCTTGACCACAGTCGGCACCGAGTCCACCGGGTACAGCGATTGGTCGGGGTACATGGATTCAGCGGAGTTGTTGTCCGCTGCCACTTGCCAGCCGGACAGGTAGATCGCCTGGATACCGGCTTTCACCTGTTGAACTGCCTGGCCGCCAGTGAGGGCGCCCATGCAGTTGACGAAATCTTTTTCGGGACGGAAGGACGGCTTGGCACCCTGGGTGACCAGCTTCCACAGCTTCTCGGCGCCGAGTTTTGCAAAGGTGTGCTCAGGTTGAACCGAGCCGCGCAGGCGGACGACGTCAGCAGCGGAATAAGCGCGGGTCACGCCTTTCCAGCGTGGGTTTTCAGCCCAGTCTTTTTCAAGGGCTGCAATTTGCTGTTCGCGTGTCAGTGCCATGGGGAAAAACCTCGTCGCATAGGTCTAGGTGGAAAATTCCATTTGCCAGCCACGTAATGAGTGCGTGGTGATGGCGGCTCGCTGACCAGAAGCTTAGGTGTTCAAGTCAAGTTCGGCGGGGAAGGCGACGGGATGAACGATGGCTCAAGGCGGAGTTGAGCAGGTAAGGGCGAACTGCGAACGGTCTTCGGGCGTCGTGGGCCTTCGTACGATCCATCAGTGTGTAGCCGGGTTACCTGGTTAGCTTCCGTCCCTCGGGACAACTTCGTTCCAGTCGCAACCTCGTCAAACACACCTTGTGGGCGGTACAGACACGAATCGGCTCAGTTGGGTAGCTTGGAGCGACGATCCGAAGGCCCTTGCCAGGGCCCCTGATTAGCGGGAGCGAGGCCATCATGCCCATGCTTTTTTGGATCGTCAAATGTTTTGTAGTGCTTTTTTTAAAGCACTACATCTTTAGTCTTATACGACTCATCAGTCAGTTTTTGGTGCTTCAGTTCAGGGTGTCGACCTTGACCCGCAAAGTCAGGTCATCACGGCCCTGGGTAGAGTAGCTGCGGGTTGTAGAGGATTTGTCGGCCTGGGTTTCGCGATTGATGCCAGCCAGGGGGATCCATTCGCCCAGGCGACCGCTGACGGTTGTGTCGGTACTTTGCACGTTCACTACATCGGGACGTTCCTGGCTCATTCGGTCACGGTTGGTACTGATCGCCAGGTGTACGGTCTCTCCGGTGACGCTGGCGGTCACGTAGAAGCCCTGAGTGACGTTGCGATACTGGGTCTGGTTTTGCGGGCGGCCGTAGGCGTCAGGCTGCGTGGTGGTGAGTGGTACGCTCTGGCCGACCTGGATCAGCGCGGGCACCCCTTCACTGGCCTGGATCTGCTGGACGCCGCCATCGCGGCTGGCAGTGCCATAGCTGATGATGCGGGTCTGGCTGTCGCCGGTGTTTTGCTGGTTGTTTTCGTTGGTGTCGACGGTAATCAACAGGCGCTTGGCCGGTGTGTCGAGTTGCGAAAGCAGGGCGCGCAGGTCCTGGATCTTGCCGGGGTCGGCGTTAACGATAAGCTGATTGCCATAGGCGCTCACGGTGCCGTCCTTACCGATGAAATTCTGTGCCACGGGCAGCAGGTCGGCGCTGGTGCGGTTGCTCAGGTTGACGACTTCGGTGTCGGCCATGGTCGAGCAACTGGCGGTCAGGAGGAGGGCGGTGAGCAGGGTGCGTAGGGACATGTCCGTTATCTCTGCGAGTCAAAGGCTTGATAGTGCCAGTTTGTCGGCCTGGCGAGTCGCAAGTTTAGTAGCGAACGGCTTTGCTGTTGGTGCAGGGCGTGTGGCGAGCGGCCTGCTGTGGCGAGCGGGCTTGCTGTGGCGAGCGGGCTTGCCCGCGTTGGGCTGCGTAGCAGCCCCAATAAAAACGCCGCGTTCTTTCAGAAAGAACGCGGCGTCTGAGTGCAGGGCCGCTACGCGGCCCAACGCGGGCAAGCCCGCTCGCTATAGGGATCAGGCGCCGCGCACCATGTCCACATGCGGAATCCCGACTTCCAGGAACTCGTCACTGACGATCTTGAAGCCCAGTCGCTCATAAAACGGTGCCGCATACACCTGCGCACTCAGGAATTGCTTGGCCTGGCCACGTTTCTCGGCCATCTCAATCACGGCCTCCATCAGCTTGTCGCCGACCTTCAGTCCGCGCCAGTCCTTGAGCACCGATACGCGGCCGATTTCGCCGCTGGGCAGCAGGCGTGCGGTGCCGATCGGAAAGTCGCCCTCGAACGCGAGGAAATGCACTGCATCTGCGTCGTCTGCGTCCCACTCCAGCTCGGGTGGGACCGATTGTTCGGCGATAAATACCGCTTCACGAATGCGCCGTATCTCAGCGATATCCTTTTGCCAGTCCGCGACACTTACGTGAATCTTATTCATCGGCAAACCCCAGGCTCCCTTGCTTGACCAGTTCGCACAGCAGGTCGCGACCGTCTTCATCCGCGAGCCAGGGGCCAAGGTTTTCGGCGTGCAGGGAGTCGGCTGCACACACCAGCTTCAGCAGCTCGCGCAGCTTGCCTGGCAGGTAACGGCTCTGGCCGCTGGCGAACAGCAGTACGTCGTCATCGACTTCGGACCATGCCAGGCGTGCACTTGGGTTGCGCACTAGAATCGCGCCGCCTTCCAGGCTGCTGATAAAGTCTTGCTCGGCCAGTTCTTCGCCGGCCACCAGTTCCGGGTAGCGCGGCTCGGTCATGAATTGGCCGAACCAGGTCAGCAGCATGCGCTCGTCGCTCATGTGCTCGGCCAGCAGGCTCTTGAGGCGATCCAGTGCGTCGCTCTGGATCTGGTGCGGGTCGCTGACCGGCTGGGCGTCGGCGTCGGTGTAGCGCTCTTCGTCGGTCAGGTACTGGCTGAGGAAGTCGGTGAAGTGGGTCAGCACTTCAGCGGCGCTCGGTGCGCGGAAGCCTACCGAGTAGGTCATGCAATCATCTTCAGCGATGCCGAAGTGCGCCAGGCGCGGCGGCAGGTAGAGCATGTCGCCCGGCTCCAGCACCCAGTCGGCGGTTTCTTCGAATTCGGCGAGGATGCGCAGGTCGGCATGCTGCAGCAGCGGGCTTTCGGAGCTGCACATCTGGCCGATCTTCCAGTTGCGCTTGCCCTGGGCTTGCAGCAGGAACACGTCGTAGTTGTCGAAATGCGGGCCGACGCTGCCGCCGGGGGCGGCGAAGCTGATCATCACATCGTCGATGCGCCAGCTTGGCAGGAAGCGGAACTGCTCCAGCAACTCGGCCACTTCCGGCACAAACTGGTCGACCGCCTGCACCAGCAGGGTCCACTCACGCTCGGGCAGGGTGCTGAAAGCATCTTCGGCGAATGGGCCGCGGCGCAGCTCCCAAGGACGCTCGCCGTGTTCGATCACCAGGCGCGACTCGACTTCTTCCTCCAGCGCCAGGCCGGCCAGTTCGTCGGCGTCGATCGGGCTTTCGAAATCAGGGATGGCCTGGCGGATCAGCAGCGGTTTTTTCTGCCAGTAGTCGCGCAGGAATTCCCGTGCCGTGATGCCGCCCAGAAGTTTAAGAGGGATATCAGGATTCATGTGTAACCTATTGAAAAAAAGCACTTTTCAGACTGGAATAAAAACGCCCGGCGCTGCCGGGCGTCTCAAGGGTCTTGCGGTAATCAGATGCGCTTGGCTTGCTCTACAGCGTTGCCGATGTAGTTGGCCGGCGTGAGCAGTTTCAGCTCGGCCTTGGCAGCGGCTGGCATGTCCAGGCCGTCGATGAAAGTTTGCAGTGCTTCAGGGCTGATGCCCTTGCCGCGCGTCAACTCTTTCAGCTTCTCGTACGGGTTTTCGATGTTGTAGCGGCGCATTACTGTCTGGATCGGCTCGGCCAATACTTCCCAGCAGGCATCCAGGTCAGCGGCGATTTTCTGCTCGTTGAGTTCCAGCTTGCTGATGCCTTTGAGGCTGGCTTCGTACGCGATCACGCTGTGAGCAAAGCCCACGCCGAGGTTGCGCAGTACGGTGGAGTCGGTCAGGTCGCGCTGCCAGCGGGAGATCGGCAACTTGCTGGCCAGGTGCTGGAACAGCGCATTGGCGATGCCGAGGTTGCCTTCGGAGTTTTCGAAGTCGATCGGGTTGACCTTGTGCGGCATGGTCGACGAACCGATTTCACCGGCAATGGTGCGCTGCTTGAAGTAGCCCAGGGAGATGTAGCCCCAGATATCGCGATCGAAGTCGATCAGGATGGTGTTGAAGCGCGCAATCGCGTCGAACAACTCGGCGATGTAGTCGTGCGGTTCGATCTGTGTGGTGTACGGGTTGAAACCCAGGCCCAGCTCGTCTTCGATGAAGGCGCGGGCGTTGGCTTCCCAGTCGATCTCAGGGTAGGCCGACAGGTGAGCGTTGTAGTTGCCCACGGCGCCGTTGATCTTGCCCAGCAGCGGGACGGCCGCTACTTGAGCGATCTGGCGCTCCAGGCGGTACACCACGTTAGCCAGCTCTTTGCCCAGGGTGGTCGGCGACGCCGGCTGACCATGGGTGCGCGACAGCATCGGCACGGCGGCGAAGCGGATGGCCAGCTCGCGGATGGCTTCGGCGGTCTGGCGCATCAGTGGCAGCATCACGTCATCACGGCCTTCGCGCAGCATCAGGGCGTGGGACAGGTTGTTGATGTCCTCGCTGGTGCAGGCGAAGTGGATGAATTCGCTGACCTGGGCCAGTTCCGGCAGCTTGGCCGCTTGCTCTTTGAGCAGGTACTCGATGGCTTTGACGTCGTGGTTGGTGGTGCGCTCGATCTCTTTCACACGCTCGGCGTGCTCCAGGGAGAAGTTTTCCGCCAGGGTGTTGAGTACAGCGTTGGCCTCGGCGGAAAACGCCGGCACTTCGCTGATGGCGGGGTGAGCGGCCAGGCGCTGGAGCCAGCGCACTTCAACCAGTACACGAGCACGGATCAGGCCGTATTCGCTGAAAATAGGGCGCAGGGCCTGGGTTTTGCCGGCGTAGCGGCCGTCAACAGGGGAAACCGCAGTGAGCGAAGAGAGCTGCATGGGGTGTTCTCGGACAGTCGGGCAACGAAATGGGGCGCGTATCATACATGAAAAAATCCGCCGGTCCGTTGCCAACTGACCGGCGTATTACGCGTGAGGCTATAAAAAAGTGGGTTGCTGCGACTTATTCGTTGCGCATCAACGGGTAAAGCTCTTTAAGCAATTTGCGCCGGCTGATCACCAACTGCCAGCGGTGGCCGCCCAATTGCCGCCACAACCGTGCCGAACGAATACCGGCCAGGAGCAAGGCGCGGATTTTCGAGGCGTTGTTCGGTTGTTGCAGGTTGCGCATGTCGCCGTGCACCTGGATGCGTTGGCGCAAGGTGCTCAAGGTGTCCTGGTACAGCGCGCCACAGGCGGCGATCACGTTTTCGTGGGCTGGGCCGAAGTGTTCCACCTGGGACTGGATCTGCGGCAAGCGTTTGCCGATGATCTCCAGCATGTCGTCACGTTTGGCCAGTTGCCGCTCCAGGCCGAGCATCGACAGGGCGTAGCGCAGCGGCTCGCGCTGCAAGGTGCTCGGGTCGCGCTCCAGGGCGCCGATCAGCGCACGATAACCTTCACGCAGCGCCAGGTCGTCGCCACCGTAGACTTCCAGGGTGTCCTTGGGGTCGCGGATCAGCAGGCTGCCGAGCATGCAGGTCAGGCCCGCCTCGGTGACCTGGCCGGTCTTGGCGATCTTGTCCACCAGGACGGCGGCGAGGAACACCCCGCCGAGTGCCGTCAATTGCTCCTGGGTCGGGCTCATGCCGGGTTGCTCCAGGGCTCGGCAACTTCAATCACGCCGCCGCCCAGGCAAATTTCGCCGTCGTAGAACACCACGGACTGGCCAGGGGTGACCGCGCGTTGCGGGTCATCGAAAGTGGCGCGGTAGCCGCTGGCGGTTTTTTCCAGGGTGCAGGGTTGGTCGCTCTGGCGATAACGTACTTTAGCGGTCAGGCGGCGCGGGGTGCTCAGGTCGATCGGGTTGACCCAATAGATCTCTGAAGCCAGCAGCGCGCCGGAGAACAGCAGCGGGTGTTCGTTGCCCTGGCCGACGATCAGCACGTTGTGCTCCAGGTCCTTGACCAGTACGTACCACGGCTCTTCACCGGCGTCTTTCAAGCCGCCGATGCCCAGGCCCTGGCGCTGGCCGATGGTGTGGTACATCAAGCCGTGGTGGCGGCCGATCACTTCACCGTCGGTGGTTTTGATTTCGCCCGGTTGGGCTGGCAGGTACTGCTTGAGGAAATCGCTGAAGCGGCGCTCGCCGATAAAGCAGATCCCGGTGGAATCCTTCTTCTTGGCGGTGGCCAGGCCGTGTTTCTCGGCAATCTTGCGTACTTCGGGTTTTTCCAGTTCGCCCACCGGGAACAGGGTCTTGGCGATCTGTTCGCCGCCGACGGCGTGCAGGAAGTAGCTCTGGTCCTTGTTCGGGTCCAGGCCCTTGAGCAGTTCGGTACGGCCCTCGATATCGCGGCGGCGCACGTAGTGGCCAGTGGCGATCAGGTCGGCGCCGAGCATCATGGCGTAGTCGAGAAACGCCTTGAACTTGATTTCGCGGTTACACAGGATGTCCGGGTTCGGTGTACGGCCGGCCTTGTATTCGGCCAGGAAGTGCTCGAACACATTGTCCCAGTACTCGGCGGCAAAATTGGCGGTGTGCAGCTTGATGCCGATCTTGTCGCACACGGCCTGGGCGTCTGCCAGGTCGTCCATTGCGGTGCAATATTCCGTTCCATCGTCTTCTTCCCAGTTCTTCATGAACAGGCCTTCCACCTCATAACCCTGCTCCATGAGCAGAACGGCGGAAACGGAAGAATCCACGCCGCCGGACATGCCGACGATGACGCGCTTCTTTTGTGTGTCAGAAGGGGCTGGATCACGCATAGGGTTTCAACGGGTGTCTTGAAAAAGGACGCGATTCTATCAGGCTGGAGCCTTCAAGGCTAAAGAGAAGGGCGGATCAATTCGAGGCTGTGGCGTTGGCCGCTCAAATAATCGTCGATACAGCGGATGATCAACTCGCTGCGCCAGTCGTCGCGCAGGGCTATCAGTTCGTCGCGAGACAGCCAGCGGGCGCGCAGGATGCCCTCGTCGAGCTGGTAGTCCGGATGGTGTTTAAGCGCCTTGGCGATGAAGCATACGCGCTGGTAGGTCACGCCATTGCTGGGCGCGGTGTACAGGTAGATCCCGACAATGCCGGTGGCTTCGACGTCCCAGCCGGTTTCTTCGAGGGTTTCGCGCACGGCGGCGTCTGTCAGGCTTTCATGCGGGTCGAGGTGGCCGGCGGGCTGGTTGAGCACGGCGCGGCCGCCCTTGAGTTCTTCGACCATCAGGAAGCGGCCGTTGTCTTCGACGATGGTGGCGACGGTGATGTGGGGTTGCCAGGTCATTCAAAACCTCGATTGAAGGTGCAACGCGATCTTTGGGCAGGATCGCGAACAGTGTGGGAGCTGGCTTGCCTGCGATAGCGGTGTGTCAGCCCCTGAGCAGCTTGCTGGTAGATTGCTATCGCAGGCAAGCCAGCTCCCACATTGATTCGGTATTTTCAATAAAAACCGAAGTGTCCAAATACACAAACCCCGGCACATGGCCGGGGTTTGTGGTGTTCCCTTACAACCTTACTTCAACTTGGCAATGGCCGCGTTGAGGGTGTTGCTTGGGCGCATGGCCTTGCTGGTCAGCTCCGGGTTCGGCGCGTAGTAGCCGCCGATGTCCACTGGCTTGCCTTGTACAGCGTTCAGCTCGGCAACGATGGTTGCCTCGTTGTCGCTCAAAGTTTTGGCCAGTTCGCCGAACTGCGCTTGCAGTGCAGTGTCTTCGGTCTGGGCGGCCAGGGCTTGAGCCCAGTATAGCGCCAGGTAGAAGTGGCTGCCGCGGTTGTCGATGTTGCCGACTTTGCGCGATGGCGACTTGTTGTTGTCGAGGAACTGGCCAGTGGCCTGGTCCAGGGTCTTGGACAGCACCAGGGCTTTCGGGTTGTTGTAGGTAACACCCAAATGCTCAAGGGACGCGGCCAGGGCCAGGAACTCGCCCAGGGAATCCCAGCGCAGGAAGTTTTCTTCCAGCAGCTGTTGCACGTGCTTCGGAGCCGAACCGCCGGCGCCGGTTTCGAACAGGCCACCGCCGTTCATCAGCGGCACGATCGACAGCATCTTGGCGCTGGTGCCCAGCTCCATGATCGGGAACAGGTCGGTCAGGTAGTCGCGCAGTACGTTGCCGGTCACCGAGATGGTGTCCAGGCCCTTGCGGGTGCGCTCCAGGGTGAACTTCATCGCGTCGACCGGCGACATGATGCGGATATCCAGACCTTCGGTGTTGTGGTCTTTCAGGTAAGCCTGAACTTTCTCGACCACGACGCCATCGTGCGCACGTTTAGGGTCCAGCCAGAAGATGGCCGGGGTGTTGCTGGCGCGGGCGCGGTTGACGGCCAGTTTGACCCAGTCCTGGATCGGCGCGTCTTTGGTCTGGCACATGCGGAAGATGTCGCCGGCTTCAACAGCCTGTTCCATCAGCAGGTTGCCCTTGCTGTCGGTGACGCGGACTACGCCGTCAGCCTTGATCTGGAAGGTCTTGTCGTGGGAGCCGTACTCTTCGGCTTTCTTCGCCATCAGGCCAACGTTCGGCACGCTGCCCATGGTGGTTGGGTCGAAAGCGCCATTGACCTTGCAGTCTTCGATGACCGCCTGGTAGATGGTGGCGTAGCAGCGATCCGGGATCACGGCCTTGGTGTCGTGCAACTGACCGTCGGTGCCCCACATTTTGCCGGAGTCACGGATCATGGCCGGCATCGAGGCGTCGACGATCACGTCGCTCGGCACGTGCAGGTTGGTGATGCCTTTGTCGGAGTTGACCATCGCCAGGGACGGGCGAGCGGCGTAGACCGCCTTCATGTCAGCTTCGATCTGCGCTTGTTGCTCGGCCGGCAGGGCCTTGATGCGAGCGTACAGGTCGCCGATGCCGTTGTTCAGGTTAAAGCCGATCTGTTCCAGCACGGTCGCGTGCTTGGCCAGGGCGTCTTTGTAGAACTCGGCAACGATCTGGCCGAACATGATCGGGTCGGAGACCTTCATCATGGTGGCTTTGAGGTGAACCGACAGCAGTACGCCTTGTTTCTTGGCGTCTTCGATTTCGGCGGCGATGAAGCTGCGCAGGGCGTTCTTGCTCAGTACGGCGCTGTCGATGATCTCGCCGGCCTGTACCGACGTTTTTTCCTTCAGGACGGTCGCGGTGCCGTCTTTGGCGATCAGCTCGATCTTCACGGCGTCAGCGGCTTCGATCTGCACGGCTTTTTCGCTGCCGTAGAAGTCGCCGTTGCTCATGTGAGCTACGTGGGACTTGGAGTCGGCAGCCCAGGCGCCCATTTTGTGCGGGTGCTTGCGTGCGTAGTTCTTGACCGACAGCGGTGCGCGGCGGTCGGAGTTGCCTTCGCGCAGTACCGGGTTCACGGCGCTGCCCTTGACCTTGTCGTAACGTGCACGGGTTTCTTTTTCCGCGTCGGTGGTTACGGTTTCCGGGTAGTCCGGCAGGGCATAGCCCTGGGCCTGCAGTTCCTTGATCGCGGCTTGCAGCTGCGGGGTCGAGGCACTGATGTTAGGCAGTTTGATGATGTTGGCTTCAGGCGTAACGGCCAGGTCGCCCAGTTCGGCGAGGTGGTCCGCAATGGCCTTGGCGCCCAGTTGCTCGGGGAAGCTTGCGAGGATGCGCCCGGCGAGGGAGATGTCGCGGGTTTCCACAGCAATATCAGCGGAAGCGGTGAAAGCCTCTACGATAGGCAGCAGTGAATAGGTGGCGAGGGCTGGGGCTTCGTCGGTGAAGGTGTAGATGATCTTCGAGCGGGTGGGCATATTCGGATTAACTCTCTTCTTTGCTGAAAGCGTGCGCAGAAACTCGAGATGCGCCGGGTGGAGCGCGTTCGTTCAAAGTCATCCATGAGCGAAATGTCGAGATTTCTTCGCGGTGATGTTGGGTTGCATCAGTCGAGCGTCAAGCGGGTGGACTATTGTAATAGTCCTGCTTTGCTAGCCGAGGGCGTCTGTTCCAGAGCGGTCGGCTGTCGTGACTCTTTGGTCAGCGGCGGCATTATACATAGGTCGCTATGCTTACGCCGAGCCTTCATACAAAAGGTGTGTCGTCCATTGGTCTAAAGGTCGCAGGGCTGGGGTTGCTACCAAAGTCGCACGATGTGCTCAAGATTGGCGATTTTGCCTTTGCTTTCAGGCTTGTAGGCGACAAATTATGCTGTTTTCGATGCAAATGAGCATGGCGCGAGGTTTCAGTCGCCATTTATCTGGAGTAGGCTCGAACGCAGCCAGATGTTCAATCCATAGATGGAGTTCAGCATGGGATACAAGAAGATTCAGGTTCCGGCAGTCGGCGACAAAATCACCGTCAATGCAGACCATTCTCTCAATGTTCCTGACCAACCGATCATCCCTTATATAGAAGGTGACGGTATTGGCGTCGACATCAGCCCGGTGATGATCAAGGTGGTCGACGCAGCTGTTGAAAAGGCTTACGGCGGCAAGCGCAAAATCTCCTGGATGGAGGTTTACGCCGGTGAAAAGGCGACTCAAGTCTACGATCAGGACACCTGGCTGCCCCAGGAAACCCTGGACGCGGTCAAGGATTACGTGGTGTCCATCAAGGGTCCGCTGACCACCCCGGTCGGTGGTGGCATCCGTTCGCTGAACGTGGCCCTGCGTCAGCAACTCGATCTGTATGTGTGCCTGCGTCCGGTGCGCTGGTTTGAAGGCGTGCCCAGCCCGGTCAAGAAGCCTGGCGATGTTGACATGACGATCTTCCGTGAAAACTCCGAAGACATTTACGCCGGGATCGAGTGGAAAGCCGGTTCGCCGGAAGCGATCAAGGTAATCAAGTTTCTCAAGGAAGAAATGGGTGTTACCAAAATTCGCTTCGACCAGGATTGCGGGATTGGCGTGAAGCCGGTCTCCAAGGAGGGCACCCAGCGCCTGGCGCGTAAAGCCCTGCAATATGTAGTGGATAACGACCGCGACTCGCTGACCATCGTGCATAAAGGCAACATCATGAAGTTCACCGAAGGTGCCTTCAAGGAGTGGGCCTACGAAGTGGCGGCGCAAGAGTTCGGCGCGACCCTGCTCGATGGCGGGCCCTGGATGCAGTTCAAAAATCCTAAGACCGGCAAGAATGTGGTGGTCAAGGACGCCATTGCCGACGCGATGCTCCAGCAGATCCTGCTACGCCCGGCCGAGTATGACGTGATCGCCACGCTCAATCTCAACGGTGACTACCTGTCCGATGCTCTGGCAGCGGAAGTGGGCGGTATCGGTATTGCGCCGGGCGCCAACCTGTCCGACACCGTGGCCATGTTCGAGGCGACCCACGGGACTGCGCCGAAATATGCGGGCAAGGACCAGGTTAACCCGGGCTCATTGATCCTGTCGGCGGAAATGATGCTGCGCCACATGGGCTGGGTCGAAGCGGCGGACCTGATCATCAAAGGGACCAATGGTGCAATTTCGGCCAAGACCGTGACCTATGACTTCGAGCGCCTGATGGACGGTGCGAAGTTGGTGTCGTCATCGGGCTTTGGTGATGCGCTGATTTCGCATATGTAGGTGATGCAGGTATGAAAAACGGCCGTCCTGATTGTTCAGGACGGCCGTTTTTGTTTGCAGAGCATGTGCTTGGCCGACTATCAGACCTTTTCTTTTTCTTTGTCTTTTTTTGCGTTATCTGCTGTTTGTTTGTTGTCTTGGGTTGCTTCGTGCTGTGCGTGGTCGTGGTCTTCAGCGTTGCTGGCGTTACAGATACCTGTTGCGTGCAAGCCTTTGGGTCCTTGAATAATCTCAAATAACACCGGCTGGCCCGCTTTAAGTGTCTTGTATCCTTCCATCTGGATGGCTGAAAAATGCGCAAAAAGGTCCTCGGATTTACCGTCCTCTACAATGAAGCCGTAACCCTTGGCATTGTTGAACCATTTGACCTTGCCTTTGATCTTGACGCCAGACATACCCATATCCCTCTGCACCAGACTCCATCACTGGAGTATCATCCAGTTTATCCGTCCTAACCCGAATAAATAAGGTTGACTGCGCGGACCTTTTTTACCCACTGTGGGTTCTATTGGTTGTAACACCGATTTGCCGATAGTCAAGGCGACCAGACGGTCAGAGTTGAATTTCTGACAGGTCGCCCCCACCACTGTATTTGAACCACTGACGAACCTTTCTTTCCATGCATGCAATCAGCCAGATTCGACTAACATTCAATCAGGATCGACCGGATCACGAACACGATGACGACGGTTCTGCAGGCATTGCTGTTCAGGAGGCCAAGCCTGCTTTACAGGCGCCGCCGATGTACAAGGTGGTTTTGTTCAATGATGACTACACACCGATGGATTTCGTGGTCGAAGTACTCGAGGTGTTTTTTAACCTGAACCGCGAGTTGGCGACCAAGGTAATGCTGGCCGTTCACACAGAAGGACGGGCAGTATGTGGAGTGTTTACCCGCGACATCGCCGAGACAAAGGCCATGCAGGTCAACCAGTACGCCAGGGAAAGCCAGCATCCGCTACTCTGTGAAATCGAGAAGGACGGTTAACGCCGACCACTTGGGTATGAGGTGAAGCTATGTTAAACCGCGAGCTCGAAGTCACCCTCAATCTTGCCTTCAAGGAGGCTCGTTCGAAGCGTCATGAATTCATGACCGTCGAACACCTGCTGCTGGCACTTTTGGATAACGAAGCTGCCGCCACCGTTCTACGTGCGTGCGGCGCCAACCTCGACAAACTCAAGCATGACCTGCAGGAGTTTATCGACTCCACCACGCCGCTGATCCCCGTGCATGACGAGGACCGCGAGACTCAGCCAACCCTGGGCTTCCAGCGGGTATTGCAGCGTGCTGTTTTCCACGTTCAGAGCTCCGGTAAGCGTGAAGTCACAGGCGCCAATGTGCTTGTGGCGATTTTCAGCGAACAGGAAAGTCAGGCAGTGTTCCTGCTCAAGCAGCAGAGCGTTGCCCGTATTGATGTCGTCAACTACATCGCCCACGGTATCTCCAAAGTGCCTGGGCACGGCGATCATTCCGAGGGTGAGCAGGATATGCAGGACGACGAGGGCGGTGAGTCTTCTTCTTCGGGCAATCCACTGGATGCCTATGCCAGCAACCTCAATGAACTGGCGCGCCAGGGGCGGATTGATCCGCTGGTGGGGCGTGAGCTTGAGGTTGAACGTGTAGCGCAGATACTCGCACGCCGTCGCAAGAACAACCCGCTGCTGGTGGGTGAGGCGGGCGTGGGTAAGACCGCGATTGCCGAAGGTCTGGCCAAGCGCATCGTCGACAACCAGGTGCCTGACCTGCTGGCCAACAGCGTCGTCTACTCCCTTGACCTGGGCGCCTTGCTCGCCGGGACCAAGTACCGTGGCGATTTCGAGAAGCGCTTCAAGGCGTTGCTCGGCGAGCTGAAAAAGCGTCCGCAGGCGATTCTGTTTATTGACGAGATCCACACCATCATTGGTGCCGGTGCGGCATCCGGTGGGGTGATGGACGCCTCCAACCTGCTCAAGCCACTGCTGTCGTCGGGTGATATCCGTTGCATCGGTTCGACCACGTTCCAGGAGTTTCGCGGCATCTTTGAAAAAGACCGTGCCCTGGCGCGCCGTTTCCAGAAAGTCGACGTGTCCGAGCCTTCGGTTGAAGACACCATCGGCATTCTGCGCGGGCTCAAGGGGCGCTTCGAGGCGCACCACGGCATCGAGTACACCGATGAAGCCCTGCGGGCCGCTGCCGAGCTGGCGTCGCGCTACATCAATGACCGGCACATGCCGGACAAGGCGATCGACGTGATCGACGAGGCAGGCGCCTACCAGCGCTTGCAGCCGGTCGAGAAGCGTGTGAAGCGCATCGACGTGCCTCAGGTCGAGGACATCGTGGCGAAGATTGCGCGGATTCCGCCAAAACACGTCACCAGCTCCGACAAAGAGCTGCTGCGTAACCTGGAGCGCGACCTCAAGCTCACCGTGTTCGGCCAGGATGCGGCCATTGACTCGCTGTCCACCGCGATCAAGTTGTCACGTGCGGGCCTCAAGTCGCCGGACAAGCCGGTTGGTTCGTTCCTGTTCGCAGGCCCGACCGGCGTCGGCAAGACCGAGGCGGCGCGTCAACTGGCCAAGGCCATGGGCATTGAGCTGGTGCGCTTCGACATGTCCGAATACATGGAGCGCCACACTGTGTCGCGCCTGATCGGTGCGCCTCCGGGCTATGTCGGTTTCGACCAGGGTGGCCTGCTGACCGAAGCGATCACCAAGCAACCGCATTGCGTGTTGCTGCTCGATGAAATCGAGAAGGCTCACCCGGAAGTCTTCAACTTGCTGCTGCAGGTGATGGATCACGGGACCCTGACCGACAACAATGGGCGCAAGGCGGACTTCCGCAACGTGATCGTGATCATGACCACCAACGCGGGTGCCGAAACGGCCGCGCGGGCTTCGATCGGCTTCAGCCATCAGGATCACTCTTCCGATGCGATGGAAGTGATCAAGAAGAGCTTTACGCCGGAGTTCCGCAACCGTTTGGACACCATTATCCAGTTTGGTCGCCTCAGCCATGAGGTCATCAAAAGCGTGGTGGACAAGTTCCTTACCGAGCTTCAAGCGCAGTTGGAAGACAAGCGCGTGCAGCTGGAAGTGACGGACGCGGCACGCAGCTGGCTGGCCGAAGGTGGCTACGACGCGGCAATGGGCGCACGCCCAATGGCACGTCTGATCCAGGACAAGATCAAGCGGCCATTGGCCGAAGAGATCCTGTTCGGCGAGCTGTCCGACCATGGTGGTGTGGTGCATATTGATCTGAAGGATGGCGAGCTGACCTTCGATTTCGAGACCACTGCCGAAATGGCCTGATTGATAGCTGTAAAACACACAAAGGCGCCGCAAGGCGCCTTTTTGTTATCCATACCAAACACCACAACTCAAATGTGGGAGGGAGCAAGCCCCCTCCGACATTTGAGTTGCGGTGTTGCATGCATAAATAGCGCGCACACAAAAACGCCCGGCATAACCGGGCGTTTTGTATTGACTTGCTTAACGAGCGCGGTAAGTGATGCGCCCTTTGCTCAAGTCATAGGGCGTCAGCTCGACGCGCACTTTGTCACCGGTAAGAATACGAATGTAGTTCTTGCGCATCTTGCCGGAGATATGCGCGGTTACGACGTGCCCATTTTCCAACTCCACACGAAACATGGTGTTGGGCAGGGTGTCGACGACAGTGCCTTCCATTTCGAAGCTGTCTTCTTTCGACATGCAGTAAAGCCCTCGGTATCCAGTGAATGGCCCGGTGCAACTGCGCCAGGCAAAAGCGGCGTGCATTGTGCCCGAAAAAGGGTGTTTAAGCCAAGGGGTTCTAGTTCAGCGTGACCCATCTTTGATTAATCAGCAGTTCAATGGGCCGATATTGGGTCTTGTAGTTCATCTTTTTGCAGTTTTTGATCCAGTACCCGAGGTACACCGCCTCCAGTTCCAGGCGTATGGCTTCGCCAATTTGCCAGAGGATAGCAAAGCGCCCCAGACTGCGGCGTTCTTCGGCGGGTTCGTAGAAGGTGTAGACCGCCGACAGGCCATTAGGCAGCAAATCGGTCACGGCAACGGCCACCAGGCGCCCCTCAAGGCGGAACTCGTAGAAGCGCGAAAAAGGCAGGTCGCGTACCAGGAAGGTGGAAAATTGGTCGCGACTGGGCGGGAACATATCGCCGTCGGCATGGCGTTGTTCGATGTAACGTTGGTAAAGGTCGAAGTATTCTTCGCTGAACCTGGGTTTGGCCGGCGTTACCGTCAGGTCGGCGTTGCGTTTGAGGATGCGCTTCTGGTTGCGATCCGCTGCAAACTGCGCCACAGGGATACGTGCCGGAACGCAGGCATTGCAGTTTTGGCAATGAGGCCGGTACAGATGATCGCCGCTGCGCCGAAAACCCATTTCCGAGAGATCGGCATACACATGCACGTCCATTGGCTGGCTGGGGTCGAGGAACAGCGTGGTGGCCTGCTCGTCGGGCAGATAGCTGCAAGAGTGGGGTTGAGTGGCATAAAACTTCAAGCGCGCCAACTCGGTCATGATCAACCCTCGGATAAGCTTTGAAATAAGTGTAAGCCACGCACGCGCAAGTCGCCTAGGAAACCCACGGTCCGCTGTTGGGTTGGTCCAGATGGTCGCGCAGGAAGTTCGCAAATTCGCTGCGGGGGATGGCGCGGGCGCCGAGGCTGTGCAGGTGATCGTTGGGCATCTGGCAGTCGATCAGTACAAAGCCCCAAGCCTGCAATTGCCGGGTCAGGGTAGCAAAGCCGAACTTGGATGCGTTGTCGGCGCGGCTGAACATGGATTCGCCAAAAAACAGCTGCCCCATCGCCAGGCCATACAGGCCGCCCACCAGCTCGTCCTTGTCCCATACCTCCACCGAATGGGCGTACCCGCGTTTGTGCAGCTCCATGTAGGCGCTTTGTATGCCTTCGGTGATCCACGTGCCGTCGGCATAAGCGCGAGGCGCGGCGCACGCCTGGATGACCGCGGCGAAGTCCTGGTCGAAGGTTACGGTGTAGCGCTGCTGGCGTAACAATTTGCCCAGGCTGCGAGACACGTGCAGTTCGTCCGGAAATATCACGGTGCGCGGGTCGGGCGACCACCAGAGGATCGGCTGGCCGTCCGAGAACCATGGAAAGCAGCCGTGGCGATAGGCCCGGATCAGGCGTTCGGCCGACAGATCGCCACCGGCGGCGAGCAGGCCATTGGGTTCGCGCATGGCTTTGGCCAGCGACGGGAAGGTCAGGGAGTTGCGTTGTAACCAGGTCAGCATGGTATCCAGGCTTGCGGAAGGGGAGGGGAGTGGCAGGTATGTCGCCTGCCCCAAGTGGTGATTATTGTCGACGCAGCGCTAGGGGGCCAGCCCGAATCGGCTATTGGTGTGGATTAGCGTGAGCGGGTGTTTCTGCAACTCTATGCATAAGGTGTGGTCGTAATCGGGTCTGGCCGATGCAGGCCATTAGCCAAGCTTGCCTGGATTGGTAAAAACAGCTCATAAGCCTTTGTCAGCAAAGACAATGCATGCTCAAATTGAACATGTTGTGACACACAATTCGCTATGCTGCTGGATGAGCGCCAAGTGGCGTGGCATCAGGCACACAAACCCGTACAATGCGGCCATTGTGGCGTTATCGCCATTTCATCCAGCAAACGCCCAGTGTTAAAAGTAGATTCAACGACGTTCGTTCATTTTTCAGCTGCTCGGATTGGGCAGTATTTGCAGTTATTCAACAGATGGACGCGCTAAAGGCGCAGGAAAAGACCCGTTTTGAAGAAATCCGCCGCAACACCTAAAGCAGCAGTCGTGCCGGCCTGGCGCCAGCACCTGCACTACCGACTCAAGGAAGGTGCGCTGATCGCGATCGGCGCTCTGTGCCTGTTCCTGATGATGGCCTTGCTCACGTACGGCAAGGACGATCCGGGCTGGAGCCACAACAGCAAGATCGAAGACGTGCAGAACTTCGGCGGGCCTGCCGGTTCCTACAGCGCCGATATCCTGTTTATGGTGCTGGGTTACTTTGCCTACATCTTCCCCTTGCTGCTGGCAATCAAGACCTGGCAGATCTTTCGCCAGCGCCATGAGCCGTGGCAGTGGAGCGGCTGGCTGTTTTCGTGGCGCCTGATCGGCCTGGTGTTCCTGGTGCTGTCCGGCGCGGCGCTGGCACATATCCATTTCCATGCACCCACCGGCCTGCCGGCGGGCGCGGGCGGGGCGCTGGGCGAAAGTCTGGGCGACCTGGCGCGCAAGACCCTGAATATCCAGGGCAGCACGCTGATGTTTATCGCACTGTTCCTGTTCGGCCTCACCGTGTTCACCGACCTGTCGTGGTTCAAGGTGATGGACGTGACCGGCAAGATCACCCTCGACCTGCTGGAGCTGTTCCAGGGCGCCGCCAACCGTTGGTGGCAGGCGCGCGTTGATCGCAAGCGCATGGTGGCCCAACTGCGCGAGGTGGACACCCGCGTCAACGAGGTGGTGGCCCCGAGCACACCCGACCGGCGCGAGCAGGCCAAGGTCAAGGAACGCCTGATCGAGCGCGAGCAGGCGCTGAGCAAGCACATGTCGGACCGCGAGAAGCAGGTGCCGCCGGTGATCGCGCCTGCACCGCCCAAGGCGCCCGAGCCAAGCCATCGCGTGCAGAAAGAGAAACAGGCGCCGTTGTTTGTCGACAGCGCCGTCGAAGGCACCTTGCCACCGATCTCGATCCTCGACCCGGCTGAAAAGAAACAACTCAATTATTCGCCGGAGTCCCTGGCGGCCGTCGGCCATCTGCTGGAAATCAAACTCAAGGAGTTCGGGGTCGAAGTCTCGGTGGACTCGATCCACCCCGGCCCGGTAATTACCCGTTACGAAATCCAGCCGGCCGCGGGCGTCAAGGTCAGCCGTATTTCCAACCTGGCAAAAGACTTGGCGCGCTCCCTGGCCGTGACCAGCGTGCGTGTGGTGGAAGTGATCCCCGGCAAGACCACCGTGGGTATCGAGATTCCCAACGAAGACCGCCAGATCGTGCGTTTCTCCGAAGTACTCTCGACGCCGGAATACGACAACTTCAAATCGCCGGTCACCCTGGCCCTGGGCCACGACATCGGGGGTAAGCCGGTGATCACCGACCTGGCGAAGATGCCTCACTTGCTGGTGGCCGGCACCACCGGCTCCGGTAAGTCGGTGGGTGTGAACGCGATGATTCTGTCGATCCTGTTCAAGTCCGGCCCGGACGACGCCAAGCTGATCATGATCGACCCGAAAATGTTGGAACTGTCGATCTACGAAGGCATTCCGCACCTGCTGTGCCCGGTGGTCACCGACATGAAGGACGCCGCCAACGCCCTGCGCTGGAGCGTCGCCGAGATGGAGCGCCGCTACAAGCTGATGGCGAAGATGGGCGTGCGTAACCTGTCGGGTTTCAACGCCAAGGTCAAGGAAGCCCAGGACGCCGGTACGCCGCTGACCGACCCGCTGTACAAGCGCGAAAGCATTCACGACGAAGCACCGTTGCTGACCAAACTGCCGACCATCGTGGTGGTGGTCGACGAATTCGCCGACATGATGATGATCGTCGGCAAGAAGGTCGAAGAGCTGATCGCACGTATCGCCCAGAAGGCACGGGCGGCGGGGATTCACCTGATCCTGGCGACCCAGCGGCCGTCGGTGGATGTGATCACCGGCCTGATCAAGGCCAACATTCCTACGCGGATGGCGTTCCAGGTGTCGAGCAAGATCGACTCGCGGACCATCATCGACCAGGGCGGCGCCGAGCAACTGCTGGGCCACGGTGACATGCTTTACATGCCACCCGGCACCAGCCTGCCGATCCGGGTGCACGGCGCCTTTGTTTCCGATGACGAAGTGCATCGCGTGGTGGAAGCCTGGAAGCTGCGTGGCGCGCCGGAATACAACGACGATATCCTCGCGGGTGTCGAAGAAGCCGGCAGCGGCTTCGATGGCGGCAGCGGTGGCGGTGACGATGATGCCGAGACCGACGCGCTGTACGACGAAGCGGTCGCCTTCGTGCTGGAAAGCCGCCGCGCCTCCATCTCGGCGGTGCAGCGCAAGCTGAAAATCGGCTACAACCGCGCCGCCCGCATGATCGAAGCCATGGAAAACGCCGGCGTGGTCACCGCAATGAACACCAACGGCTCGCGTGAAATCATCGCCCCCGGGCAGATGCGCGACTGATTACGCGCCGCGTGGCAGCACGCGGCGCGCCCTAACGACTCAATGAGGATTCCCATGCGTCTTATCCGCATGCTGTTGTTGCCGGCCCTGGCCCTGACCGCTGTTTCGGCCCACGCTGACCCGGCCTCCGTGGCCAGCCTGAAAAACCTGCTGGACAAATCCCAGACCCTGACCGCGCGCTTCTCCCAGCTGACCCTGGATGCCGGTGGCACCCAGTTGCAGCAAACCGAAGGCGAGATGGCCGTGCAGCGCCCTGGGCTGTTCTACTGGCATACCGAAGGCAAGGCCGAGCAGACCATCGTTTCCGATGGCCAGAAGGTCACGCTGTGGGACCCGGACCTGGAGCAGGCGACCATCAAGAAGCTGGACCCGCGCCTGAACCAGACCCCAGCGTTGCTGCTGTCGGGTGATGTATCGAAAATCAACGACAGTTTCGATATCACCTCCAAGCAAACCAGCAACGTTATCGAATTCACCCTCAAGCCGAAGTCCAAGGACACGCTGTTCGACAGCCTGCAACTGTCGTTCGGTAACGGTGTGATCAACAACATGCGCCTGATCGACAGCGTCGGCCAGCGCACCGATATTCTGTTCTCCGGGGTCAAGGCCAACCAGCCGGTGCCGGCGTCCAAGTTCAAGTTCGACATCCCCAAGGGTGCCGACGTGATCCAGGAATAAACTGCCCAGAGGTTTTAAACGCTGCCCATGGATCTGTTTCGAAGTGACCCGATTGCTCAGCCACTGGCGGCGCGCCTGCGCTCGACCAACCTGGACGAGTACGTCGGGCAAGAACACCTGCTCGCTCGCGGCAAGCCTTTGCGCGAAGCCCTGGAGCAGGGTGCGCTGCACTCGATGATTTTCTGGGGGCCGCCGGGGGTGGGTAAAACCACCCTGGCGCGGCTGCTGGCGAAAGTCTCGGATGCACACTTTGAAACGGTCTCGGCGGTGCTGGCTGGGGTCAAGGAGATCCGCCAGGCGGTGGAAGTCGCCAAGCAGCAGGCCGGGCAGTACGGCAAGCGCACGATTCTGTTTGTCGACGAAGTGCATCGCTTCAACAAGTCGCAACAAGATGCGTTTTTGCCGTATGTCGAAGACGGCACGCTGATTTTTATCGGCGCGACCACCGAAAACCCCTCGTTCGAACTCAATAACGCCTTGCTCTCGCGGGCGCGGGTCTATGTGCTCAAGAGCCTGGACGAGGCGGCGATGCAAAAGCTGCTGCACCGCGCCCTGAGTGAAGACAAGGGCCTGGGCAAGCGCCAGCTGAGCGTCAGCGAGGAAGGCTTCAAGATCTTGCTGACTGCCGCCGATGGCGACGGCCGGCGCTTTCTCAACTTGCTGGAGAACGCCTCCGACCTGGCCGAAGACGGTAGCGAGATTGGCGTCGACCTGCTGCAAAGCCTGCTCGGCGATACGCGCCGGCGTTTCGACAAAGGCGGCGAAGCCTTCTACGACCAGATTTCCGCGTTGCACAAATCCGTGCGCGGCTCCAACCCGGACGGCGCGTTGTACTGGTTTGCGCGCATGATCGACGGCGGCTGCGACCCGCTGTACCTGGCGCGCCGCGTGGTGCGCATGGCCAGCGAAGACATCGGCAATGCCGACCCACGCGCCTTGAGTCTGTGCCTCGCCGCCTGGGACGTGCAGGAGCGCCTCGGCAGCCCGGAAGGCGAGTTGGCGGTGGCCCAGGCCATCACCTACCTGGCGTGTGCGCCGAAAAGCAATGCGGTGTACATGGGCTTCAAGTCCGCCTTGCGCGCCGCCGCCGAGTACGGCTCGCTGGAAGTGCCGCTGCACCTGCGCAACGCGCCGACCAAGCTGATGAAACAGCTGGGTTATGGTGATGAGTATCGCTATGCCCACGATGAGCCGGACGCGTATGCCGCCGGCGAAGACTACTTTCCCGATGAGCTTGAGCCGCTGCCCCTCTATCAGCCAGTGCCCCGTGGCCTGGAGCTGAAGATCGGCGAAAAGCTCAACCACCTTGCCCAACTCGACCGCCTCAGCCCC
The DNA here is from genome assembly GCF_900591205.1 of Pseudomonas viridiflava. Classification (GTDB taxonomy): domain Bacteria; phylum Pseudomonadota; class Gammaproteobacteria; order Pseudomonadales; family Pseudomonadaceae; genus Aquipseudomonas. The sequence continues at coordinate 184,450 of NZ_UUPU01000067.1, read as the reverse complement.
AAGCAGCGGAGAAAGTAATGCTCAAGACGATTCTTGCCGTGTCCGCAGCCGGCATCGCTGGTACATTATTGCGTTTCGCCACTGGTACTTGGGTGAGCGCCAACTGGCCGAAGCATTTTTATGCGGCGACCCTGGCGGTCAACCTGGTGGGTTGCTTGATCATCGGGCTGTTGTATGGCTGGTTTCTGTTGCGCCCGGAAGTCCCGATTGAAATTCGCGCCGGCTTGATTGTCGGCTTTGTAGGCGGTCTGACGACCTTTTCATCCTTTTCACTGGATACGCTGCGGCTGCTGGAAAGCGGGCAGGCCCTGGTCGCCTTCGGGTATCTGGGCATCAGCGTGTTCGGCGGGCTGCTCGCCACCTGGGCTGGCCTGTCCTTGACCAAACTTTGATAAACGAGAGACCGACATGCTCGATTCCAAACTGTTACGTAGCAACCTTCAGGACGTAGCGGACCGCTTGGCATCCCGTGGCTTCGCCTTGGATGTTGCGCGCATCGAAGCGCTGGAAGAACAGCGCAAGACCGTCCAGACCCGCACCGAGGCACTGCAGGCTGAGCGTAATGCGCGTTCCAAATCCATCGGTCAGGCCAAGCAGCGCGGTGAAGACATCGCGCCGCTGATGGCGGATGTTGAGCGCATGGGCACCGAGCTGTCCGACGGCAAGGTCGAGCTGGACAAGATCCAGACTGAGCTGGATTCGATCCTGTTGGGCATCCCCAACATCCCGCACGAATCGGTGCCGGTTGGCGAAGACGAAGACGGCAACGTCGAAGTGCGCCGCTGGGGTACGCCGAAAGCCTTTGATTTCGAGATCAAGGACCATGTAGCCCTGGGCGAGTTGACCGGCGGCCTGGATTTCGAAACCGCAGCCAAGATGTCCGGCGCCCGCTTTGCTCTGTTACGCGGCCCGATTGCGCGCATGCACCGTGCCCTGGCGCAGTTCATGATCAACCTGCACACCGCCGAACACGGTTACGAAGAGGCTTACACCCCGTATCTGGTGCAGGCACCGGCGCTGATGGGCACCAGCCAGTTGCCGAAGTTCGAAGAAGACCTGTTCAAGATCAGCCGCGACGGCGAAGCCGACCTGTACCTGATCCCGACCGCCGAAGTGTCGCTGACCAATATCGTGGCCGGCGAGATCCTCGACGCCAAGCAGCTGCCGCTGAAGTTTGTGGCGCATAGCCCGTGCTTTCGCAGTGAAGCCGGTGCGTCGGGGCGTGACACGCGCGGCATGATCCGCCAGCACCAGTTCGACAAGGTCGAGATGGTGCAAGTGGTCGAGCCGTCGACCTCCATGGAAGCTCTGGAGGGCCTGACTGCCAACGCCGAGCGTGTCCTGCAACTGCTTGAGCTGCCGTACCGCGTGCTGGCGCTGTGCACCGGCGACATGGGGTTCAGCGCCGTCAAGACCTACGATCTGGAAGTGTGGGTGCCGAGCCAGGACAAATACCGAGAGATTTCGTCGTGCTCCAACTGTGGCGATTTCCAGGCCCGTCGCATGCAGGCGCGTTTCCGTAACCCGGAAACCGGCAAGCCGGAACTGGTGCACACCCTCAACGGTTCGGGCCTGGCGGTAGGCCGTACCCTGGTGGCGGTGCTCGAAAACTACCAGCAGGCTGACGGTTCGATCCGCGTACCTGAGGTGCTCAAGCCGTACATGGCGGGCGTTGAGGTCATCGGCTAAATGGAATTTCTGCCGCTGTTTCATAACCTGCGCGGCAGTCGCGTGTTGGTCGTCGGTGGCGGGGAGATTGCCTTGCGCAAATCCCGGCTGCTGGCCGACGCCGGTGCAGTGCTGCGGGTGGTCGCTCCCCAGATCGAAGACCAGTTGCGCGAACTGGTGCAGGGCAGTGGCGGGGAACTGATTTTGCGCGGTTATCAGGAGGCCGACCTTGACGCCTGCACCCTGATTATCGCCGCGACCGATGACGAACCCCTGAACGCGCAAGTGTCCAGTGATGCCAAGCGCCGTTGCGTACCGGTCAATGTGGTGGACGCGCCGGCCTTGTGCAGCGTGATCTTCCCGGCGATTGTCGACCGTTCACCCTTGGTGATCGCGGTGTCCAGCGGTGGCGATGCACCAGTGCTGGCGCGCTTGATCCGCGCCAAGCTGGAAACCTGGATTCCGTCCACCTATGGCCAGCTGGCCGGGCTGGCGGCGCGTTTTCGTGCCCAGGTCAAAGGCTTGTACCCGGATGTGCAGCAACGCCGTGCCTTCTGGGAAGAGGTGTTCCAGGGCCCGATTGCCGATCGCCAATTGGCCGGGCAGGGCGATGAAGCCGAGCGGCTGTTGATCGAAAAGGTCAACGGCGCGCCGCCGTATGCGCCGGGCGAGGTCTACCTGGTGGGCGCAGGCCCGGGCGATCCGGACCTGCTGACGTTCCGCGCCCTGCGGCTGATGCAGCAAGCCGACGTGGTGCTGTATGACCGCCTGGTGGCTCCGGCGATTCTGGAGCTGTGCCGCCGCGACGCCGAGCGTATTTATGTCGGCAAGCGCCGCGCCGATCATGCGGTGCCGCAAGACCAGATCAACCAGCAACTGGTGGACCTGGCCAAGCAAGGCAAGCGCGTGTTGCGTCTAAAGGGTGGCGACCCGTTCATCTTTGGTCGCGGTGGCGAAGAGATCGAAGAATTGGCGGCCCATGGCATCCCGTTTCAGGTGGTGCCGGGGATCACTGCGGCGAGCGGTTGCGCGGCGTATGCCGGGATCCCGCTGACCCATCGCGACTATGCGCAGTCTGTACGCTTTATCACCGGGCACTTGAAGGACGGGACGTCGGACCTGCCGTGGCATGACCTGGTGGGACCGTCGCAGACCCTGGTGTTCTACATGGGGTTGATTGGTTTGCCGATCATCTGTGAGCAACTGATCAAGCACGGTCGTGCGGCGGATACCCCGGCAGCGTTGATCCAGCAGGGCACCACGTCCAACCAGCGTGTGTTTACCGGCACCCTGGCGGACTTGCCGCGCATGGTGGCGGAGCATGAAGTGCACGCGCCCACGTTGGTGATCGTCGGTGAGGTGGTGGTGTTGCGCGAGAAGTTGAAGTGGTTTGAAGGCGCTCAATCCCAAGTCTGACCGTGCAAGAGTACTTCTGTGGCGAGCGGGCTTGCCCGCGTTGGGCTGCAAAGCAGCCCTAAAAACTGACACCCTGTTTACTTGGGTATAGCGCGGTGTTCTTGCTGGGGCCGCTGCGCGGCCCAACGCGGGCAAGCCCGCTCGCCACGGGGCTTAGCGGGTACTGAGTACCGCTTTGCCGCTCAGTTTTTCGCGGTCATGCTCTGCATCAAACCACTGCAACGGTCCCTTCGGCACAATCCCTGTCGGGTTGATCGTGCGATGGCTGGCATAGTAATGCCCCTTGATATGCGCAAAATCCACCGTCTCGGCCACGCCAGGCCATTGGTACATCTCCCGTAGCCAATTCGACAAATTGGGATAGTCAGCAATCCGCCGCAGATTGCATTTGAAGTGGCTGTAATACACCGCATCAAAGCGGATCAGCGTGGTAAACAGCCGCACATCGGCCTCGGTCAGGTATTCACCGGCCAGGTAGCGATGGTCGCCCAAATGCTGTTCCAGGTGATCCAGTTCGGCAAACACATCATCAAATGCGCTTTCGTAAGCCTTCTGCGAAGTGGCGAAGCCTGCGCGATACACGCCATTGTTCACGGCCGGATAGATCCGGTCGTTCAGCGCGTCGATGCTCGGGCGCAGCGGCTCGGGGTAGAAATCCAGGGGGTTGCCGGTCAGCTCGTTGAACGCGCTGTTGAACATGCGGATGATTTCCGCCGATTCATTGCTCACGATGCGCTTGAGCTTTTTGTCCCACAGCACCGGCACCGTGACGCGCCCGGTGTAGTCGGCGGTGTCGGCGGTATAGCGCTGGTGCATGAAGTCGAAATTATCCAGCGTGTCGCCGGTTGAGCCGTGCGCTTTGTCGAAGGTCCAGCCGTTTTCCAGCATCAGCCAGCTGACCACGGACACGTCGATCAGGTTTTCCAGGCCCTTGAGCTTGCGCATGATCAGCGTGCGATGAGCCCATGGGCAGGCGAGGGACACATACAGGTGATAGCGACCGGCTTCGGCCTTGAAGCCACCTTCGCCGCTGGGCCCGGGTTGGCCATCGGCGGTGACCCAGTGGCGGCGTTGCGCTTGTTCGCGCTGGAAAGCGCCATCTGCGCTACTTTCGTACCACTGGTCTTTCCAGTGTCCTTCAATCAGCAAACCCATGATTGGCTCCTTGGCTAATAAGCGTTGGAGCCCAGTCTAAAGGGATGAGTTCGAACTAAAAGCGCAAAGATCGGGGGGGAATGATCGACTAAGCCGATTTGTCCCGCGCAGCCCAGTAGTGCTCGGCCATTTCGAACGCCTGTTCCCGGGGATGGCCCAGGCCGCGCAAGGCCAACGCCATCGTGGCGATCAACGCCAGTTGCGGGTAGCTGTCCTGGATATCGCCACGCCACAGCGCTTTCAACTGCTCAGGCTCCAGGGTGGCCGGTTTTACATGGCGTTGGGCGGAGAGGGCGGGCCACTCTTCGTCCCAGCTTTCGCCGCCGGTAGTGCCATACAGATGGCTGATCGTGTCGGGGTTGATCTCGACTTCGCCGCCATCGCCCTTGACCACAATCACGTTGTCACCCAGCAGGCCGCTGGCATCGCGGTGCACGCCCTGGTAACCGGGGTGGAAAATACTTTGCAGGCCGCAGCGCGCATTCAGCGGGTTGAGCAAGCGCGCCAGGGAGTGGATCGGCGAGCGCAGGCCCAGGGTGTTGCGCAGGTCGATCATGCGCTGCAATTGCGGCGCCCAGTCGCCCAACGGGATAAATGCCAGGTTGCCTTGCTCGAAGGCGGTCTCGACCTGCTGCCAGTTGCGGCACAGCGGTATCTGCAAGCCCTCCAGCAATTGCTCGGTGTACATCCGGCCCGCCGTATGTGCACCGCCGCCGTGCAGCAGGATGCGCACGCCGTTTTGCGCCAGGCACTTGGCTGCCAGCAAATACCACGGCAGGTGGCGTTTTTTACCGGCGTAGGTTGGCCAGTCGATATCCACGTTCAGCGCCGGCGCGTCCAGGCGCTCGCGTACAGCCTCGGTGAAGCCTGCGAGTTCTTCCGGGCTTTCCTCCTTGTGACGCAGCAACATCAGAAAAGCGCCGAGCTGGGTGTCTTCGACTTTTTCGTCGAGCAACATGCCCATGGCTTCACGGGCCTCGAGGCGCGTGAGGTTGCGCGCACCGCGCTTGCCTTTGCCCAGAATGCGCACGAACTGCGCAAAAGGGTGCTCGGCAGGGGTTTCAAGGGTCAGCGGGGCAAAGTCGGTCATAAGCAATTCGTCGGCCTGGGCAGGCCCGCCAACTTGGCGGCAAGTTTGGCGGGAGTGCCGTTGAACAGTTTGTTGAGGTGCAGGCTGTTGCCCTTTTCCGGGCCCAGTTTCAAGGCGGTGTACTTGATCAACGGGCGCGTGGCAGGGGATAGCTGGAACTCGGCGTAGAAGCCGCGCAGCAGCTCGAGGATTTCCCAGTGGTCGGCGGTCAGCTCCAGTGTTTCAGCGGCGGCGAGGGCGTTGGCCACGTCTGCGGACCAGTCATTCAGGTCTACAAGGTAACCATCCTTGTCCAGTTCCAGTGTGCGTGCGCCTACGGTCAGGGTGTTCATAGCCAGGTATTGACCTTGTCGTAGTCGATCGACAGCTGCACGAAACCTGCGTAGTCCACGCTGTCGGCCCAGTCCGGCAGGGGCAGATTGCGTGCCTGCATGTCTTCGGCCAGCACAAAGACCTTCACGCCCTGGGTGTGCAAGGCCGGGTTGTGCAACCCGTAGGCACCATCGCCGCACAGCAGGATCGCGTCCTGGGTGCCACACACGCGCAGGCAACTGGCCAGGCGGCTGTCGGTAAAGGGGGAGTGGGAAACCACATGTAGAGTCGACATCAGAGGGTAATCACCTGGTCGTAACGGTCAATCAACCTGGAAATAGCGCTACTGTCCAGCGCCTGTGCAGTGGCGGGCGGTGTCAGCCCGCGTTCGCCCAAGCTGTGGCTGCAGGCGAACACCTCCTCAATGCCGAACAGGCCCAATGCCTGCAGGTTGGCGCTGAGATCCTTTTGCTGCACGGCCTTGGCGCTCTGGTGCGGCGCCAGTTGAAACACGCCGTCATCCATGAACAGTAAGCCGATCGGCAGATCAAATGCGCCGCCGGCCAGCACGATATCCAGCGCTTCGCGTGCACTCGGCCCGGCCCACGGAGCCTGGCGGCTGATGACTAATAAGGACTTGGACATATCACGGCCCTCCAAAACAGATCAGGCGGTCGGCGGCCTGGGCGGCGTCATGCAGTTGCCCAAGGCCCGACAGCGCCCACGGCGCATCCAGGTTGACCGCGCTGCGTTGATAACGCGTGGCTTCCTCGGTGTTCAGCACGCCACGGCGCAAAGCGGCGGCGATGCACACCACGGCGTCGAGTTGGTGCAGGCTGACAAACTCTCGCCATTGGCGGGCAATGTCCTGCTCATCCTGGGGCGCAACGATGTTATTGGAGGCGCTGTAGACGCCGTCCTGATAGAAAAACAGCCGCACTATTTGGTGCCCGCCCGCCAACGCCGCCTGGGCGAACAGCAAGGCGCGGCGCGAAGAGGGCGTGTGGGCGGCGCAAAACACAGCAATTGCAAACTTCATGGAGCACTCTGCAAGCAAACGTGGGCCAATGATAAAGCCGCCTGCGCGAAAAAGCCCGCCGTGATCAAAACGGTCACCGTTGCTGAGCGTTCTGACGATTGCCGACGGGCGCCAGGCTGCCTAGTCTGTGGGGACTCAAAACCCAAATGGAGTTTCCATGTCAGGTCCCTTGGCGTCCCTTAAAGTGCTGGATTTTTCCACGCTGCTGCCTGGCCCGTTTGCCTCCCTGATGTTGGCGGACATGGGCGCCGAGGTGCTGCGTATCGAGTCGCCCACGCGCATCGACCTGCTGCGGGTGCTGCCGCCGCATGATCAGGGCACCTCCGCGAGCCATGCCTACCTCAACCGCAACAAGCGTAGCCTGGCACTCGACCTCAAGCAGGCCGAAGCGCTGGAGATCTTGTACGAGTTGGTCAAGGAATACGACATCGTCCTTGAGCAATTTCGCCCCGGGGTGATGGCGCGTCTCGGCCTGGGGTATGAGGCGTTGAAGGCGATCAACCCCCGGCTGATTTATGTGTCGATCACCGGTTACGGCCAGACCGGCCCTTACAAGGATCGCGCCGGGCACGACATCAACTACCTGGCGCTGGCCGGGGTGGCCAGCTATACCGGGCGCCAGGGCAGCGGGCCGTTGCCGCTGGGCGTGCAGTTGGCGGATGTGGCGGGAGGGTCGCTGCACGCGGTGGCGGGTTTGCTTGCAGCGGTGATTGCTCGGCATCACAGTGGCGTCGGTCAATTGCTGGATGTGAGCATGACCGATTGCTCGTTCAGCCTGAACGCCATGGCCGGCGCCGGTTACCTGGCCTGTGGGGTCGAGCCGGAGTGGGAAAACCACGTGCTCAATGGCGGCAGTTTTTACGACTATTACCGCTCGCGTGATGGGCGCTGGATGTCGGTCGGCAGTCTGGAACCGGCGTTTATGCAGCAGCTGTGTGCCGCGCTGGGGCGTCCGGAATTGGCGGCGCAAGGCTTGTCACCCAAGCCCGACGTGCAAAAAGCCCTCAAGGTGGCACTGCAGGTCGAGTTTGAAAAACGCAGCTTTGATGAGTTGTGTGAGTTGTTTGCCGGGCTGGATGCGTGTGTGGAGCCGGTGTTGACGCTGAGCGAGGCGGTGGTGCATCCGCAATTGAAGGCGCGGCAGCTGGTGAGCCAGGTGCCCAGGGCGGATGGCTCGAGCCAGGCGCAAATTGCCTGTCCGTTGAAATTTTCCGAAGGGTTGCCAGAGCCTCGGCATATTGGCGCGGCGGTGGGGGCGCACAGTGATGAAGTGCTGGGGGAATTGGGGTTTAGTGCTCAGCGGATAGCGGAGTTGCGGCAGGCCAAGGTGGTTGGGTGAATGACCGGGCGCTATCGGGGGCAAGCCACCTCTCACATTTGATAGGCGGCGCGGTCAAAATGTGGCAGCTGGCGTGCCTGCGAAGGGGGCCTCACTCCACCCGGGTTTCGCCGGTAAACACCAAGGTCTGCCGGCACCGTCTGCACAAATACCGGCGTCCCTGAGCCACCATCCCGTGGCGTTGCGAGGAAAACGGAAAGTCGCTGTCCGCACACGGGCAGCGGTAGATGTAGCGGGTCACCTGGCGGCGCTTCACTGCGTAAGTGTGGCAGCGGTCCGGCGGCAGTTCGTAAACCCCGCGCATGATCAGTTGCCATTCCTCGCCGTGGGGCTGGATGCGTTCACCAAACAACTGATGGGCAATCAGGTGCGCGACTTCATGGGCCACGGTCTGTTTCAGGAAATGTTGGCTGTTTTCGCGGTACAACTGTGGGTTGAAGCGCAGCAGGTTCTCGTGCAAATGCGCGACACCGGCCTTCTGGCCCCGCAGCTTGAGGCTGACCTGGGGGCGTTTGAAGCTTCGTTTGAAAAAGGATTCGGCTTGCAGGAAACAATCTTCGACGCGGGTATTGAGTTGCTCGGGCATGCTGTACATATCTCCAGAGAGGCCCAGTATGCCGCAAAGCTGAGTGTTTCCGAATCTGTCAGGCGCCGAATGGTCATGCATAACGCACAAAGCCACCTTGCGGTGGCCCTGCCTGCGGGTTAATTCGCTCAGTTGGTATAGATCGGGCCGACGCCCAGGCCCCAGACGATCACGGTAAACGCCATGATCGCCACCAGCACCACCAGCCCTACGGCCAATATCGAGCTGGAAAACAGGAAGCCTTCATCCGGGTCGATGTTCATGAAGGTCGGCACGCCCACATACAGCAGGTACACCGTGTAGCAAATTGCCGCCGTGCCCACCACCATGCCCAGCCACATATGCGGGTAGAGCGCCGCCAGCCCGCCGATAAACAGCGGTGTTGCAGTGTAGGTGGCAAAGGCCACGCAGCGCGACATGCTGGGGTTGGCGTCGTAGGTACGGGCCATCCAGTGAATGAACGCGCCCATCACCGCCACGCCGCCGAGCATGGCCGCGTACGACATGATGGTCATCCATAACGCGCTTTCCTGAGTCAGCATGACCGGCGAACGGTTGCCGATGACCCAGCCGACCCGGGTGGTGCCGATAAACGCGGATACGGCGGGGATCGCCGCAAGAATCAGGGTATGAGTGAGGTACATGTGGCTGATGCTTTCTTCCTTATCGCCACGAATTTCCCGCCATTCCTGGTCGGGATGGGTAAAAAGCCCCACGACGTGATGGATCATGCCAGTCACTCCTGTCGTTATTGCCATCGCCCCCCATCGGAGCGCCCACGGGCCAAATGGCCGCATAAGGTCCTGGATAGTTGTGCGACCTCACGTCGCAGTATAGAAAGGGATGACCGGAAAAACTGTAGGGCTTTAGAGCAAATTGCGCTGTAAACATTGGTGCTAATCGCGGTGAGGTCTGTCAGGCAAGGTGCAATTGGAAATGTGGGAGCGTGCTTGCTCGCGAAAGCGTCTTGTCAGTTGATACATTCATCACAGGTGCAGCGCCTTCGCGAGCAAGCCCGCTCCCACATTGGATCTCGGCCAGTCTTAGCGGTAAAATGCCCGGCTTTTCGTCACACACCTCCAGCGGATCCAAGCGCCATGGGCACTCTTACGGTCAACCAGAACAAACTGCAAAAACGCCTGCGTCGCCTGGCCGGTGAAGCGGTCGCCGATTTCAACATGATCGAGGACGGCGACAAGGTCATGGTCTGCCTCTCCGGTGGCAAAGACAGCTACACCCTGCTCGACGTGCTGCTGCACCTGCAAAAGGTCGCACCGATCAAGTTCGAGATCGTGGCCGTGAATATGGACCAGAAACAACCGGGTTTCCCGGAACACGTACTGCCGGCCTACCTCAAAGCGCTGGGCGTCGAGTATCACATTGTCGAAAAAGACACCTATTCGGTGGTCAAGGAGCTGATCCCGGAGGGCAAGACCACGTGCTCGCTGTGCTCGCGCCTGCGCCGTGGCACGTTGTACACCTTTGCCGATGAAATCGGCGCGACCAAGATGGCCCTGGGTCATCACCGCGATGACATCGTTGAAACCTTCTTCCTGAACATGTTCTTCAACGGCTCGCTCAAGGCCATGCCGCCCAAGCTGCGGGCCGATGACGGGCGCAACGTAGTGATCCGCCCGCTGGCGTATTGCAACGAGAAGGACATCCAGGCTTACTCCGACTTCAAGCAATTCCCGATCATCCCGTGCAACCTGTGCGGCTCCCAGGAAAACCTGCAGCGCCAGGTGGTCAAGGAGATGCTGGTGGACTGGGAGCGCAAGACCCCGGGCCGCACGGAAAGCATCTTCCGCAGCCTGCAGAACGTGATCCCCTCGCAGTTGGCCGACCGCAACCTGTTTGACTTCACCAGCCTGAAAATCGACGAGACTGCTGCCTCGCGCTTCGTCAATGTGGTGAACCTCTGACGCTTTTCAACGCTCTGAAAGACGGCGCTCACGGGCGCCGTTTTCAATTCAAATCCCAGGAGAGGGCATGCGCGATTACAAGTGGCTGCACGAATATTGTCTGAACCGCTTTGGTTCAGCGGCCGAGCTGGAAGCCCACCTGCCTGTACCCAAGACCCCGGCGCAATTGCGCAGGATCAGTGACGATCGCTACCTGTCGACCCTGGCGCTGCGGGTATTTCGCGCAGGCTTGAAGCACAGTGTGGTGGATTCGAAATGGCCTGCGTTCGAGCAGGTATTCTTCGGTTTTGACCCGGAAAAAGTCGTGCTGATGGGCGCCGAGCACCTGGAGCGCTTGATGCAGGACACGCGGATTATCCGGCACCTGGGCAAGCTCAAGAGCGTGCCGCGCAATGCGCAGATGATTCTGGATATTGAGCAAGAGAAGGGCAGCTTTGGTGCATTTATCGCCGACTGGCAGGTAACCGATATCGTCGGGCTCTGGAAGTACCTGAGCAAGCACGGCCACCAGTTGGGCGGGTTGTCGGCGCCGCGCTTTCTGCGCATGGTGGGCAAGGATACTTTTGTGCCGAGCTATGACGTGGTCGCGGCGTTGAACGCGCAGAAGATCGTCGACAAGGCGCCGACCAGCCTGCGTGACCTGGCGACCGTGCAGGGCGCGTTCAACCAGTGGCACGCCGAGAGTGGGCGGCCGATGTGCCAGCTGTCGATGATGCTGGCTTACACCGTCAACCACTGATTAGTGTTTATGGGTGACATAGCGTGTGTGGCGAGCGGGCTTGCCCGCGTTGGGCTGCGCAGCGGCCCCAAGATCTTTGGGAGCGCTGCGCACTCCAACGCGGGCAAGCCCGCTCGCCACAGGGTTATTCTGCCAACCGCCGATTGAGCTGATGCCGCCAGCGCACATAGAACAGCGCGCTACAAAACACCGCCAGACTCGCGAGCATCTCCAGCACCCCGAACCACTGGCGATTCGGGTCATACGCCGCCAGCGCACCCTTGATGAAATACAGGTTCACCACAAAGCACAGCCACGAATGCCCGCGGGCGCTGCCCAGCAGCATCCCCGGCGCGAGTATCAGCAGCGGCACCAGCTCGATCAGCAGGATCACCCAAGGGCGCGCACCGTGCAGGTCGGCGATAAACAGGTAATACCCGCACAGCAACCCCACCAGCGCAAAAAACGCCAGCAGGCTCAATGCCCGCGCCACCTTGACCCGTGGCTCCAGCCACGCCTGGGGTGGCAGGACCTTAGGCTTTCTGGCCACGGCCGTTCTCCAGCAGCGTGGCGGTGCTGGCCAGGCGCAGGCCCAGGGCGCGGCACAGGGTGATTTCATGCTGATCGAGCAGGCGCTTGCCGTCAGGCCCTGAGTGGTGGCTGGCGCCGTATGGCGTGCCGCCGCCCTGGGTGTCGAGCAGCGCCTGTTCGCTGTACGGCAGGCCGGTGATCAGCATGCCGTGGTGCAGCAAGGGCAGCAACATCGACATCAGCGTGGTTTCCTGGCCGCCGTGCAGGCTGGCGGTGGAGGTGAACACGCCGGCAGGCTTGCCGACGAGCGCGCCGGTGAGCCACAGGTTGCTGGTGCCATCAAGGAAGTACTTGAGCGGCGCGGCCATATTGCCGAAGCGCGTCGGGCTGCCCAGGGCCAGGCCCGAACAGTTCTTCAAGTCGTCGAGGCTTGCATACAGTGCGCCTTCATCCGGGATGCTCGGCGCCACGGCTTCGCACTCGGTGGAAATTGCCGGCACGGTGCGCAAACGCGCCTCCATCCCACCTTGCTCGATGCCCCGGGCAATCTGCCGGGCCATTTCGCTGACCGAGCCATTGCGGCTGTAATACAACACCAGCACATACGGCGCAGTCACGGCAGAATCTCCAGCACGTTCTCTGGCGGACGGCCAATGATGGCTTTATCGGCGGTTTCCAGGATCGGGCGTTCCATCAGCTTCGGGTGCTCGGCGATGGCAACAATCAGTTGCGTTTCACTGAGGCCGGCATCGGCGAGGTTGAGAGCTTTGTATTCGTCTTCGCCGGTGCGCAGCAGTTGGCGTGCGCTGATGCCCAGCTTGCTCAGCAGCGCCTTTAATTGCGCGGCGTTCAGCGGGGTTTCGAGGTAACGCACCACGGTTGGGGCCAGGCCGCGTGCTTCCAGCAGTTCGAGCGCACCGCGGGATTTCGAGCAGCGCGGGTTGTGATAAAGCGTCAGATCGGTCATGTGCGGGTCGCATCTTGCGTAAGGTGGCGGGTATTCTACCCGCGCAGCAACCTGTCCTTAAACCGTTAGAGGCGATAGGTCGCAGCCAACGTTCATTTTTGCGAAGGATTACCCCATGACAAGGCGACTGATCGGTGCATTGGCGATCATCACAACCCTGCTGCTCAGCGGCTGCGGTAATGACTACGGCGTTGACCAGAGCGGCCAGAAAGTGGCGGCCGAACGCCTGGACAAACAGTGGCTGGTAGTCAACTACTGGGCCGAATGGTGCGGCCCGTGCCGCACGGAAATCCCCGAACTGAATGCCTTGGCAGAGCAGTTGAAAGGGCAGGGCGTGGGGGTGTTCGGGGTTAACTTCGACAACGTGCAGGGCGCGGAGCTGAAGGAAGCCAGTGACAAGCTCGGGATCAAGTTCACGGTGTTGGCGCAGAACCCGGAGGGCATCTTCGATATTCCGCGCAGCGAGGCGTTGCCGGTGACCTACATCATTGATGACAAGGGCAAGGTGCGCGAGCAGTTGATGGGTGAGCAGACGGCGGAAGGGGTGTTGGCCAAACTTAAAGCCTTACGCGGTTAACTGTGTGGGAGCTGGCTTGCCTGCGATGCGGGCGACCCGGTACGTCTGTAATACCGAGTCGGTGCTGTCGCAGGCAAGCCAGCTCCCCCAGAAAGCAAGTGTGCAGTGAAGTCGATCAGCCTTCTTCCAGCCACAACCGAATCGGCATGCCCTCGGCCGGCCAGAAGCGGGTTTGCTCGATCGGCGAGATGTCCCAGCGCTGCACGCCTTGCAGGGCCTGGAAGAAGCGGTGTTCCTGCTCCATCAGGGCCTCGGCGCAGAGCTTGCGGGTGCTGCCGACCTTGCCGAAGCTGAGCGTTTTACCCTCCAGCGTGTACGGCGCAAACCAGTGGTTGCAGCCGCCATTGCCGTAGGCGCGACCATCGGCACCAAGGGTGACGGTCAGGTGCGCATAATCCATCAGCGGCCGTTCACCAATCCATTCCACCACGTAGCTGTGATCCTGCTTGAGCTTGACCGCGTCACCGGCGCAGCCTGTCAGGGCCGCACCGCAGGCGGCGAGCAGAAGCAGGCGTTTCATTGCGCGGCCTGCTGACATTTCGGGCAGCGGTGTTTGTCACCTTCGCTGGCCCAGCCCAACTCTTTGATACGTGCGTTGGCGGCCGGTTGCAGCGGCTCTTTGGTCAGCTTGGTTTCCACCGAGAATTCAAACTCCAGCACGCTGTCGCAGCTGTCGCAGTTGACCTTCCAGGTGTGAATCTCCAATTCGCCGAATTTCGGCCCCTGGGCCATGGCGACCCATTGGCCCGCCGGGCGGATGGAATAGCGTGCGTCACCTTCGACGGTCAGGCGCATCGACAGGGTTTTGCTGCCACGCAGGGTAACGATCAGCACGTCGCCGTGCTTGATCGAGCCACCGTTGCCGGTGACCTGGTAACGGCCCGGCACCAGGGCGCGGCATTCGATCAGGGTGTGTTGCGGGCTCAGCAAGCTGAAGCGGAAATCGTGTTCGGCCATGGATCCTCCAAATAGGCGCGGCATCCTATCACGGGTGCCTGCTCATCATGAGCGTGGTATGTGACCGCTGATCATCCTTCGACGAGGTTCTGCGCCCGACCCTCGGCCCAGGCGGCAATGTTGGCCAGGGTGGTGCCGGCGATCGCCGCCAGAGCCTCGCGGGTGAGGAACGCCTGGTGCGCGGTGATGATCACGTTGGGGAAGGTCAGCAGGCGGGCGAGCACGTCATCCTGCAAGGGCAGGTCGGAGCGGTCTTCGAAGAACAGCTGGGCTTCTTCCTCATACACATCCAGCCCCAGGTAGCCGAGCTGGCCGTCCTTGAGGGCTTCGATCAATGCCGGCGTGTCGACCAGGCCGCCGCGACCGGTGTTGATCAGCATCGCGCCGGGCTGCATCTGGGCCAGGGAGCGGGCGTTGATCAGGTGTTTGCTGTCGGCGGTCAGCGGGCAGTGCAGGCTGATGATCTGCGCCTCGGCCAGCAGCTCGGGCAAGCTCACGTAGCGCGCGCCGAGGGCCTGCACCTGCGGGTTGGGGAAGGGGTCGTAGGCCAGCAGTTGGCAGCCGAACCCGGCCATGATCTTGGCGAACGTGGCGCCGATCTGCCCGGTGCCGACCACGCCGACGGTCTTGCCCACCAGGTCAAAACCGGTAAGGCCATGCAAGCTGAAATCGCCATCACGGGTGCGGTTGTAGGCGCGGTGCAAGCGGCGGTTGAGGGCGAGAATCAGCGCCACCGCGTGTTCGGCCACCGCGTGGGGCGAATAGGCGGGCACGCGCACGATAGTCAGGCCCAGGCGCTTGGCGGCCGGCAGGTCGACATGGTTGTAGCCTGCCGAGCGCAGGGCGATCAGCCGCGTGCCGCCCTGGGCCAGGTGTTCCAGCACCGGCGCGCTGAGGTCGTCGTTAATAAAGGCGCAGACCACTTCGTGATGTTCGGCCAAGGCCACGGTGTCGAGGTTGAGTCGGGCGGGCTGGAATTGCAATTCCAGGCCACTCGGCAGTGGTTCGCCGAGGAAGCTGTCACGGTCGTAGGTTTGGCTGCTGAAAAGAATCACGCGCATAAAAACGCTCCCTGCAAAGTATCCGTTGGCGACGCTGATCAACTGTGGGAGGGGGCTTGCCCCCGATAGCCGTGTATCAGTCGAACGCTCTGTAACTGACAGACCGTAATCGGGGGCAAGCCCCCTCCCACATAAAGCAGCCCTTATTGACTAGCGGTCAGGCGCTGACGCGTGCCTCACTGGCCAACCGGGCAATCGCCATCTCCAGTTCGTCCAGCGCGTGCATGGCTTTGGCGTCGTCCTGCTTGAGCAGGGTTTCGGCACGTTGGCAGGCGGCGCGCAGTTGCGGCACGCCGCAGTAGCGGGTGGCGCCATGCAGGCGGTGGACGCGCTCGATCAAAGCGTTGTTGTCATTCGCGTCACGGGCGAGGTTGATGGCCAGTCGGTCGGCATCCAGCGACGCCAGCAGCATGGCAAGCATGTCGGCGGCAAGGTCAGCCTTGCCGGCGGCCAGGCGCAGGCCCTCTTTGTGGTCCAGCACCGGCAGTTGCACGCCAGGGCCGGTGCCTTCAGTGCTGGTGTCCGGCCCTTGGTTGCGCAAGGCGAGACCGGTCCATTTCAACACCACCTGGGCCAGTTGCCGCTCGCTGATGGGTTTGGTCAGGTAGTCGTCCATGCCGCTTTGCAGCAAAGCGCGTTTTTCATTGGCCATGGCGTGGGCGGTGAGGGCGACCACCGGTAATGGCGTGCCGTGGCGCTCGCTCTCCCACTGGCGGATCGCCTCGGTGCTCTGACGGCCGTCCATGCCGGGCATCTGCACGTCCATCAGCACCAGGTCGAAGGTGTCCTGTTTGACCGCATCGACCGCCGCGTACCCGCTTTCGACCGCCCGCACGCGTGCGCCCATGTCTTCCAGCAGGGTCTGCACCAGCAGCAGGTTCGCCGGGTTGTCATCCACACACAGCACCCGCGGTGCACGGCTGGACAACGGTTCGCCCGGCTCGCTGCGCAAGGGGCGCGGGCTGATCAGGTCGGACAGCGCCCGACGCAGCTTGCGGGTGCAGGCCGGTTTGGCCTGCAACTGGCTGTTGGGGTTGGGCACCGACTGGTTGAACAGCATCTGTTCGGTGGTGGGGCACAGCACCAGCACCTTGCAACCCAGGTGCTCGAGGTCCCACAGATGCTGGTTGAGGCGCTCGGGCGGGATGTCGTTGGCGGTGACGCCGAGTACCGCCAGGTCGATGGCCAGCTCGGTTTGATGGGCGCTGGTAATGCCATTGGTCAGGCTTTCGAGGGTGTTGAACGGCGTCACTTCCAGGCCGCAATCTTCCAACTGATGTTGCAGGGCCTGGCGCGCCAGTTCGTGGTTTTCCAGTACGGCCACGCGGTGGCCCAGCAGCGGCGCGCAGGGCAGGTCTTCGACATCGTCGCGGGTCTTGGGCAGGTTCAGGCTGATCCAGAACTCCGAACCTTCGCCCGGCGTGCTGTCGACCCCGATTTCACCGCCCATCTGCTCGATCAGGCGCTTGGAAATCACCAGGCCCAGCCCGGTGCCGCCGGGTTGGCGCGACAGCGAGTTATCCGCCTGGCTGAAGGCTTGGAACAGGGCGCGCACATCCTGGCTGGACAGGCCGATGCCGGTGTCCTGCACGCTGATGCGCAGTTGCACGCTGTCTTCCTGCTCGTCCTCGATCATCGCGCGGGCAACAATGGTGCCTTCGCGGGTGAACTTGATCGCGTTGCTGATCAGGTTGGTCAGGATCTGCTTGAGCCGCAACGGGTCACCCACCAGCGCCAGCGGCGTGTCGCGGTACACCAGGCTCACCAGTTCCAGCTGCTTGGCATGGGCGGCGGGGGCCAGGATGGTCAGGGTGTCTTGCAGCAAGTCCCGCAGGTTGAAGGGGATGCTGTCGAGGACCAGCTTGCCGGCTTCGATCTTCGAGAAATCCAGGATCTCGTTGATGATGCCCAGCAGGTTGTCGGCGGATTTTTCGATGGTGCCCAGGTAGTCCAGCTGGCGCGGGGTCAGCTCGCTTTTTTGCAATAAGTGAGTAAATCCGAGGATGCCATTGAGCGGCGTGCGGATTTCATGGCTCATGTTGGCCAGGAACTCCGACTTGATACGGCTGGCCTCCAGGGCTTCCTTGCGCGCCAGGTCCAGCTCGATGTTCTGGATCTCGATGGTTTCCAGGTTCTGGCGCACATCTTCGGTGGCCTGCTCGATGCTGTGTTGCAGTTCTTCCTGGGCGTTTTGCAGGGTTTCGGCCATGCGGTTGATGCCCGAGGCGAGCTGATCCAGCTCCTGGCTGCCCAGCGCGGGCAGGCGGGTTTCGAGGTTGCCGTCCTTGAGTTGGGCTACGGCTTGCTTGATCAGGCCGATCGGTGAATTGATGGTGCGGCTGATGCGCAGGGCGATGGCGGCGGTGCAGATCAGGCCGATGGCAATCAGCAGCAGGCTGGCGAACAGGCTGCGGTAGCCGCGCAGCAACATGCCGTTGTGGGACAGTTCCACTTCGACCCAGCCCAGCAGGCGGTCGGCTTCATCGGGAATCAGGTCGCCGGCAAGGTTGCGATGGCGGCCGAACACGGGCAGCAGGTAGCGCGTGGCGTCATTGCCGGTGCGTTGCAACAAGTGCGAGCTGTTGCCGATGGGCGGCTGGTTGAGCATGGTCGGGCCGGCATGCGCGAGGGACGTGCGGTCGGGGCCGAGGAAGGACACGGCGCGCACATCTTGTTGCTCAAGGGATTGGGTGGCGATGCGTTCCAGCAGGTCGGTGTTGCGCGCGCTCAGCGCAGGCGCCACCAACGGCGCCAACTGCTCGGCGATCATTTCACCGCGTTGCAGCAATTGGGTCTGCAGCTCCGAGAGCTGCATCCAGGTGAAATAGCCCCCCAACAACAGGGCCATCAGGCTGGTCGGTAATAAGGTCAGCAACAGTACGCGGCCTTTTATCCCCATTCTTCTAAGCACGCCACTCTCCTGCTACCACAGTGTTGTCGATGATTGAGGCGGGCATCCGGCCCGAACCACCTGCGCAGTGTAGCCATTTGCGCGGCATGGAATCTTGCAAATTAGTGACAGGCGGCAATCTTCGGGCACCTTGGCTGCCGGCTGGCGATTGCTTGGGGCGGGGTAATCTTGAATAATCAGTGATTGAGAATGACTTGCAGACGCTAATGAATCCCGCAGCAGTTGGCCTACCCAGTATCCTGACCATCGAAGATGACCCCGTGCTGGGCGCTTATGTCCGCGAGCACCTGGGGCGTTGCGGCTTCCAGGTCACCTGGTGCCAGAACGGCCAACAGGGCTTGCAGATGGCACGCGACCAGGCGTTCGACGTGGTGTTGATGGACATCCTGTTGCCGGGGCTGGATGGCTTGTCGATCCTCACCCAACTGCGCCAGAGCCATGCGATCCCGGTGATCCTGATGTCGGCCCTGGGCGCTGAAGCCGATCGCGTCAGCGGTTTTCGCCTGGGCGCCGACGACTACCTGCCCAAGCCGTTCAGCATGATCGAGCTGCGGGTGCGTATCGAAGCCATCCTGCGCCGTGTGGCCCTGGATCGGCGTCCGTTGTCCGCCCTGGCGTCGGTGCGCGATGATGCCCGCACGCTGCGTTTCGACGATGAACTGTGTGATGTATTCCATCAGGACCACTGGGCCGGCCTGACCCGCAGCGAATACCGCCTGCTGGAAACCCTGCACCGCAACAGCGAAGAAGTCCTCAGCAAAGCCTTCCTTTATCAGCATGTGCTGCAACGCGGATATGCCCCGCATGACCGCAGCCTTGATATGCATATCAGCCAGATTCGCCGCAAGCTCAAGGCTATCGGCTACAGCGAGCGTGAAGTGCGCACGGTGTGGGGCAAGGGCTATGTGCTGAGCGGTCACGATGAGGGTGTTTGAAAAACCCTTGAAACAATTGCCGGGCAGGCATTCGTTGTTCTGGAAACTCGCCTGCCTGTTGATCGCCTTCTGTTTGCTGATGATCTGGCTCAGTTGGTCCTGGGGCCGCTACATGGAAGAACAAAACGCGTACCTGGCCGAGGAGTCTCGCGAGGTGCTCAAAGGCTACGCGGCAGGCGCCGAACTGGCCTGGACGACTCAGGGGCGTGCCGGGGTGGACGCGTGGTTGCAGGTGATGGCCCAGCATGAGCCGACGTGGGTCGGCGTGATCGGCAGTGACCTGCAATCCCTCAGCAGCACGCCGCTGACCAATAAGGAGAGCCAGCGCCTGACCTTTTTGCGCGGCCTGGACTGGCCGGTCAGCCGGCATGTGAAAGGCTTGCCGTGGCTGAAAATCGCGTTTCCCGTCGAGCCAGGTGCCGGCTCGCTGGTGATCGAACTGCCACAGCGCTTTTTGCCGGGGCGCTATCAGGTGTTCTGGCGGGTGGTGACCAATGGCGTGATCCCCGGCCTGTTTACCCTGCTGCTGTGCATCGGCCTGTATCGGCTGTTGATCATGCCCCTCAATCAGCTGCGCGAGCAGGCCAATGCCTGGCGCGCCGATCAGTTGAATACGCGGTTGTCCGTTGCTGCCACCAGCCGCCAGGATGAGCTGGGCGAACTGGGCCGGGCGTTCGACCATATGTCCGAGCGTTTGCAGGGTACGGTGGTGTTGCAACAGCAATTGCTGCGGGATATGTCCCATGAACTGCGCACGCCATTGAGCCGGTTGCGGGTGGCCTGCGACAGTGAGCAGGACCTGACGCAACTGCGTGAGCGCCTTGGGCGTGAGATCGACGCCATGCAGCGCCTGGTTGAAGACAGCCTGCAACTGGCCTGGCTGGACACCGAACGGGCGCCGTTGCCCGAGGAAGCCATCCAGCTTCAGGCGCTGTGGGACATGTTGCGCGAAAACGCGTGTTTTGAAAGCGATTGGCCTGCGTCGCGCCTGCCATGCCTGTTGGGCGCCGAGTGTTGGGTGCGTGGCAACCTGAATACCCTGGCTCAGGCGTTGGAAAATATCCTGCGCAACGCCATCCGGCATTCCCCCGCACACGGTGTTGTCTGCCTGGACGGCAGGCGTGATGGCGAGTACTGGCACCTGTGGCTGGAGGATGAGGGCGGGGGGATTGATGAGCAGGATCTGGAACGGATCTTTGCGCCGTTTACTCGCCTGGACGGTTCACGCCCTGGCAATGGCGGCTTCGGCCTGGGTTTGAGCATCGCCCGCAATGCCGTGCAGCGTCAGCAGGGCAGCCTGTGGGCGGAAAATACCGGCGTTGGCCTGCGGGTGCATCTGCGCCTGCGGGCTTGCTGAGCGTCAGGCGCGACGCTGTTTGCGCTTCTTCCACTGGTGCGCCACCCACCAGCGCCAGTAACCCATGGTCAGGCAATAGGCGAGTGCGCCCAACACCAACCCTAATACCACCGAGCCCAGCAGGAACGGCTGCCACAGCGTGCTCAGTTGGTCGCTGATCCATTCCCAGGTCAGGTCATCAGGCAGGTGACGGGCCGGCACATTCATCAGCCAGGCGCCCGTCATGTAGGTACAGATAAACACCACCGGCATGGTGATCGGGTTGGTCAGCCACACCAGGCTGATGGCGATGGGCATATTGCCGCGCACGGTAATCGCGAGGACTGCCGCCAGCAACATCTGCAAGGGGATCGGGATAAATGCCGCGAACAAACCCACCGCCATGGCCCGCGCCACGGAGTGCCGATTCAGGTGCCAGAGGTTGGGGTCATGCAGCAGCGTGCCGAGAAACTGTAATGACTTGTGTTCCCTGATACTGCTGGGATCGGGCATGTACCGTTTGAATAAGCGCCGGGGCATAAGGGGTCCAGGTCAGTTCGAGGGGCAAGTATGCCCGCATTCTATAAACAGAAAATTCAGACTTTGTGACAAAACATCATAGGCCGTGCTGGATACTCGACTAAGACTGAGTGGATCACTGGTAAAGGACGATTCATGAAAACAGGGATGTTCGCGCTCGGACTCGGGTTACTTTCGCTGCGGTTTCTACCGGCACTGCCGGGTGGCCTATGGCTGCTGGCAATGTTGGTCGCGGCCTTGATGCTGTTGCCCTTTCGCACCTATCCGCTGGCGTTTTTCCTGCTGGGGCTGAGCTGGGCGTGCATCAGCGCGCAATCGGCGCTGAATGATCGCCTGAGGCCGGCGCTGGATGGCCAGACACGCTGGGTAGAGGGGCGGGTAACCGGGTTGCCGCAACGCACCGGCGACGGGGTGCGCTTTGAACTGGCCGACAGTCGGTCGCGCACGGCGCGGCTGCCCCAACGCATTCGCGTTTCCTGGCGCGGCGGGCCCGACGTGCACAGCGGTGAACGCTGGCGCCTGGCGATCACCCTCAAACGACCGTCCGGCTTGCTGAATTTTCATGGGTTTGATCAGGAAGCCTGGCTGTTGGCCAATCGTATCGGTGCGACCGGGTCGGTGAAGGACGGCCAGCGCCTGGCGCCGGCTCGCGCCGCCTGGCGTGACGGCGTGCGCCAACGCCTGATGGCGGTGGATGGCCAGGGGCGCGAAGCCGGCCTGGCTGCACTCGTATTGGGTGACGGCTCCGGTTTGGCCGCCGAGGATTGGCAGGTCTTGCAGACCACCGGCACCGTGCATCTGTTGGTGATTTCGGGCCAGCATATTGGTTTGTTGGCGGGCCTGATCTACGGGCTGGTCGCGTGGCTGGCGCGCTACGGTTGCTGGCCACGAACCTGGCCATGGCTGCCCTGGGCGTGCGGCCTGGCGTTTGCCGCAGCGCTGGGTTATGGCCTGCTGGCGGGGTTCGGCGTGCCGGTGCAGCGCGCCTGTGTGATGGTCGGGTTGGTGTTGCTGTGGCGTTTGCGCTTTCGCCATCTGGGTGTCTGGTGGCCGTTGCTGCTGGCGCTTGATGCTGTGTTGTTATTTGAGCCGTTGGCCAGCCTGCAGCCGGGCTTTTGGTTGTCCTTTGCGGCGGTGGCGGTGCTGGTCCTGGCGTTCGCCGGGCGGCTCGGCCCGTGGCGCCTGTGGCAGGTATGGACGCGGCCCCAATGGTTGATTGCAATTGGCCTGTTTCCGGTCTTGCTGGTGCTCGGGCTGCCTATCAGCCTGAGTGCGCCGCTGGCCAACCTGGTCGCCGTACCCTGGATCAGTCTGGTGGTGTTACCGCTGGCGCTGTTGGGCACGGCGTCGCTGCCGTTGGTGGGCGAGGGGTTGTTGTGGCTGGCCGGTGGCGCGCTGGACGGGTTGTTCAAAGCCCTGGCCTGGCTCGCTGGGCATGTACCCGCCTGGGTTCCGGCCGAGGTGGCGTTGGGGTATTGGTCGGTGAGCCTGGTGGGCGCGGTGCTGCTGTTGCTGCCCAGGGGTGTGCCGTTTCGCGTGTTCGGCTGGCCAATGTTGCTGCTGGCGGTGTTTCCGCCTCGTGAGCCGATACCCCATGGGCAGGTGGACGTGGTGCAGCTGGATGTTGGGCAGGGGCAGTCGGTGATTCTGCGCACGCGCCATCACACGCTGCTCTACGATGCCGGGCCGCGCTCGGGGGCGTTCGACCTGGGCGAGCGGGTGGTGCTGCCGTCACTGCGAAAGCTTGGGGTCGACGCGTTGGACCTGCTGTTGCTCAGCCACGCCGATGCCGATCACGCCGGTGGCGCCGCGGCTGTTGCCAACGGGCTGCCGATCAGGCGTGTGATTGGCGGCGAAACCGAAGGGCTGGCGGCCTACCTGGGCACACAAGCCTGCGTCAGCGGTGAACAATGGACATGGGATGGGGTGTCATTTCAACTGTGGCAATGGCCTGATGCGACTAATGGCAACGCCAAATCCTGTGTATTGCAGGTGCAGGCCAATGGTGAGCGTTTGTTGCTGACCGGTGATATCGACCGCGCCGCCGAGCGGGCCTTGCTCGCCTCGCCGCTGGCGGTGCCCACCGATTGGCTGCAAGCCCCCCATCATGGCAGCCGCAGTTCGTCTTCAGGGCCGTTTCTGCAGCGGCTCGCGCCCCGCTCGGTGTTGATATCGCGGGGGCGTGGCAATGCGTTCGGCCATCCGCATCCGCAGGTGATGGCGCGCTACCAGGCCCTGGGCAGCCGGGTTTACGACAGTGCGGAGCAGGGGGCGGTGCGCCTGCAACTGGGGGCCTTTGCGCCACCGGTTGTTGCGCGCAGTCAACGCCGGTTCTGGCGCCAACCGTTACCGTAGCGGCGGGTATGGCCGGCGAACCCCGCTGGCTAACCTATATGGTAAAGTGGCGCACTTTTTCGAGGGGACATTCACTGTGTGGGAATTGGTCAAATCCGGCGGCTGGATGATGTTGCCGATCATCATGAGCTCCATCGCCGCACTCGGCATCGTTGCCGAACGCCTGTGGACCCTGCGCGCCAGCCGCGTCACCCCCGAGCACTTGCTGGGGCAGGTCTGGGGCTGGATCAAGAACAAGCAGCTCGACAAGCAAAAGCTCAAGGAACTGCGCGCCGACTCGCCATTGGGTGAGATCCTCGCTGCGGGCCTGGCGAACTCCAAGCATGGTCGCGAGATCATGAAAGAGTGCATCGAAGAGGCCGCCGCCCGGGTCATCCATGAACTGGAGCGCTATATCAATGCGCTCGGCACCATTGCCGCCATGGCGCCGTTACTGGGCTTGTTGGGCACGGTGCTGGGCATGATCGACATTTTCAGCTCGTTCATGGGCTCGGGCATGACCACCAACGCTGCGGTGTTGGCCGGTGGTATTTCCAAAGCACTGATCACCACGGCGGCGGGCCTGATGGTGGGTATTCCGTCGGTGTTCTTCCACCGCTTCCTGCAACGGCGCATTGATGAACTGGTGGTCGGCATGGAGCAGGAAGCCATCAAGCTGGTTGAGGTGGTGCAGGGCGACCGCGATGTGGATCTGGTCGAGGGCAAAGCGTGAAATTTCGCCGCAAGCAACGGGAAAATGTCGATATCAACCTCGCGTCGCTGATCGACGTGGTGTTTATCCTGCTGCTGTTTTTCGTCGTTACCACCACGTTTACTCGGCAAACCGAGCTGCGCGTCGACTTGCCGGAAGCCGTGAGCGGCTCCCCGGCCGAAGACCAGGAAGTCAAGCAACTGGATATCGCCATCAGCGCCGATGGGGTGTTTTCGGTGAATAACCAGTTGCTGGAGAAAAACGACCTCAACAGCCTGATGGAAGCCCTGCAGAAAGAGTCCGGCGGGGATACCAAGATGCCCCTGTCGATCAGTGCCGATGGCAAGACCCAGCACCAAGCCGTGATCACCGCGATGGACGCCGCCGGCAAGCTCGGTTTCAGCCATCTGCGCATGAGCACCGTCGAGGCGGCGAGCCAACCCTGATGGCCATGTCCGATCGTTTGCTTAAAGCCTGGTACGAGGGGCACCCGGCCCTCACGCTGTTGCGGCCGCTGGAGTCTCTGTATCGCCGGGTTGTGCAGGGCAAGCGTGCGCGCTTCCTGGCGGGTGAGGGCACGATCTATCAGGCGCCGGTGCCAGTGGTGGTGGTCGGTAATATCACGGTGGGTGGCACCGGGAAGACACCCTTGATCCTGTGGTTGATCGAGCACTGCCGGCGCAGCGGTTTGCGCGTCGGGGTGGTCAGCCGTGGTTATGGCGCCAAGCCGCCGCAATTGCCGTGGCGGGTCGAGGCCAGCCACAGCGCCGAGGTGGCCGGTGACGAGCCGTTATTGATCGTGCAGCGCTGCGGCGTGCCGTTGATGATCGACCCCGACCGCAGCCGCGCCGTCAAAGCGTTGCTGGCCAGCGAAACCCTGGACCTGATCCTCTCCGACGACGGCCTGCAGCATTACCGCCTGGCCCGCGACCTGGAATTGGTACTGATCGACGCCGCCCGCGGTCTGGGCAATCGCCGTTGCCTGCCTGCCGGGCCATTGCGCGAACCGGTGGAGCGCCTGCAGAGTGTCGACGCGCTGCTGTATAACGGCGCAAATGCTGATCGTGACGACGGCTTTGCCTTTCGCCTGCAACCCAGCGCACTGGTCAACCTGCAGACCGGCGAGCGCCGGCCGGTGAGTCACTTCCCGGCGGGCCAGCAGATGCATGCGGTCGCCGGCATCGGCAACCCGCAACGTTTCTTCACTACCCTTGAAACGCTACACTGGCAGCCAATACCGCATGCTTTCGCCGACCACGCGCCGTACAGCGCCGAGGTCTTGAATTTTACGCCGTCACTGCCGCTGGTCATGACCGAAAAGGACGCGGTGAAGTGCCGCGCCTTTGCCCGGCCCGACTGGTGGTATCTTGCGGTGGACGCCGTGCCGTCGCCCGCGTTCGTCGCCTGGTTCGACACGCAGTTGATGCGCCTGCTTCCCGCCCGTCTTTTGCCTTAAACGCTGCTATCCAGGAAACACTCATGGACACCAAACTGCTCGACATTCTCGCTTGCCCGATCTGCAAAGGCCCGCTCAAGCTCAGCGCCGACAAAACCGAGCTGATCAGCAAAGGCGCCGGCCTGGCTTACCCGATCCGTGATGGCATCCCGGTGATGCTCGAAAGCGAAGCCCGCACCCTGACCACCGACGAGCGCCTGGATAAATGACTACAGCCTTTACCGTGGTCATTCCTTCCCGTTACGCCTCGACCCGCCTGCCGGGCAAACCGCTGCAACTGATCGGTAACAAGCCGATGATTCAGCTGGTGTGGGAACAAGCCTGCAAAAGCAGCGCCGAGCGCGTGGTGGTGGCGACCGATGACCCGCGTATCATCGAAGCCTGCAAGGCGTTTGGCGCCGAAGCGGTGCTGACCCGCGAAGACCATAATTCCGGCACCGACCGCCTGGCCGAAGTCGCCACGCAGCTTGGCCTGGCGCCAGATGCCATCGTGGTTAACGTGCAGGGCGACGAGCCGTTGATCCCGCCGAGCGTGATCGACCAGGTGGCTGCCAACCTCGCGGCCCATGCTGAAGCGCGCATGGCGACCCTGGCCGAGCCGATTGAAACTATCGAGACGCTGCTCAACCCGAACGTAGTCAAGGTGGTCAGCGATATCAACGGCCTGGCGCTGACCTTCAGCCGCTCGACCTTGCCCTGGGCGCGTGATGCCTTCGCCAGGCACCCCGATGTGCTGCCGCAAGGCGTGCCCTATCGTCGCCATATCGGTATCTACGCTTACCGCGCCGGTTTCCTGCATGACTTCGTCAGCTGGGGCCCGTGCTGGCTGGAAAACACCGAATCCCTGGAGCAACTGCGTGCCCTGTGGCACGGCGTGCGCATCCACGTGGGCGATGCCCTGGAAGCGCCGCCGGCCGGTGTTGATACCCAGGAAGACCTTGAGCGCGTCCGTCGCCTGTTGGGGGCGTGATGGAAGTGTTGTTCGTCTGCCTGGGCAATATCTGCCGCTCGCCCACCGCAGAAGGCGTACTGCGTCATAAGTTGCGCGAAGCGGGGTTGGCGGGGCAGGTAGAGGTGGCATCCGCCGGTACTGGCGAATGGCATGTCGGCAACCCCCCAGACCAGCGCAGCCAACGTGCAGCGCTGGTGCGCGGCTACGATCTGTCGGCCCAGCGTGCGCAGCAGGTCAGCCGTGCCGACTTTGCGCGCTATGACCTGATCCTGGCGATGGACCACAGCAACCTGCGCAACCTCAAGGCCATGCAGCCGAGCCAGGGTAAGGCGGAACTCGACCTGTTCCTGCGCCGCTTCGAGGCTGAAGTGGACGAAGTACCCGACCCTTATTACGAGGGCGAGCAAGGTTTCGAACGGGTCCTGGACCTGATCGAGCGGGCCTGTGATTTATTGGTAATTGAATTGAAGGGGCGGTTATGAGCTTGCAGGTGCTTACGCAGGTTTCGCTCAAGCCATTCAACAGTTTTGGCATTGATGTGCGCGCCCAACTGTTCGCCGAAGCCCGCAGCGACGACGATGTGCGCGAGGCGTTGGCCTACACCGCCGCAAATGCCGTGCCTCTGCTGGTGATCGGTGGCGGCAGCAACCTGCTGCTGACCCAGGACATCCCTGCATTGGTGTTGCGTATGGCCACCCAGGGCATTCGTGTGCTGCACGATGACGGCGAGCAGGTGGTGGTTGAAGCCGAAGCAGGCGAAGCCTGGCACCCGTTTGTGCTGTGGACTTTGGAGCAGGGCTTTTGCGGCCTGGAAAATCTCAGCCTGATCCCCGGCACCGTCGGCGCCGCGCCGATGCAGAACATCGGCGCTTATGGTGTGGAGATCAAGGACGTATTCGCCGGCCTGACCGCCCTGGATCGTCACACCGGCGAGCTGCGGGATTTCAGCCTGGAGGAATGCAATTTCGCCTACCGCGACAGCCTGTTCAAGCACGAAATCGGGCGCTGGCTGATCCTGCGAGTGCGCTTTGCCCTGAGCCGCGCCAGCCACCTCAAACTCGACTACGGCCCGGTGCAACAACGCCTGGCGGGGCAGGGGATCACCGAGGCAACGCCGAGCGATGTGAGCCGGGCTATCTGCAGCATTCGCCGCGAAAAACTGCCGGACCCGGCGCAACTGGGTAATGCCGGAAGCTTCTTCAAGAACCCGCTGGTGTCCCAGGCGCTGGCCGCAGAGCTACAGGGCGAGTATCCGGACCTGGTGGCCTATCCCCAGGACGATGGGCAGATGAAACTTGCTGCCGGCTGGCTGATCGACAAAGCCGGCTGGAAGGGCTTTCGCGAAGGCGATGCCGGCGTGCACAAGCTGCAGGCGTTAGTGCTGGTCAACTATGGTGGTGCTTCAGGGCACGACATTGCCAACCTGGCCCAGCGTATCCAGCGCGATATCGCCGAGCGATTCAAGGTCCACCTCGAAATGGAACCCAACCAGTATTGAGCGAAAACAAAAATGCCCCGTATCTTTCGATACGGGGCATTTTTTTATTGCGCTGCTTTTGTTGCAGCTATTGATCAGTCGTCGCGGCTCATGATGCCGAAGATCTGCAACAGGCTGATAAACAGGTTGTAGATAGATACATACAGGCTGACGGTCGCCATGATGTAGTTACGCTCACCGCCGTGGATGATTGCGCTGGTCTGGAACAGGATGCACACCGAGGAGAACAGCACAAAGCCTGCGCTGATCGCCAGTTGCAGACCGCTGATCTGGAAGAACATGCCTGCGACCACAGCGGCCAGCAACACAAAGAAGCCTGCGGTGATGAAACCACCCAGGAAGCTCATGTCCTTGCGGGTAATCAGCACGTAAGCCGACAGACCACCAAACACCAACGCGGTCATGGCAAATGCCGAGCTGACCACTTCCGCACCGCCGGCCATGCCGAGGTAGCGGTTGAGGATCGGGCCGAGGATAAAGCCCATGAAACCGGTCAAGGCAAACGCCGACAGCAGGCCCCAGGCCGAATCACGCAGCTTGTTGGTCAGGAAGAACAGACCATAGAAGCCGATCAGCACCACGAAAATATTTGGGTAGCCGACGCGCATCTGCTGCGCCACGAACGCCATCACGCCGCTGAACGCGAGGGTAAGGGCGAGCAAGCCATAGGTGTTGCGTAACACGCGGCTGACTTCAAGCTGCTCAGCCTGCGCGTTACCATTCACTGCGTAATTCTGTTCGCGCATGGCGACACTCCTTCAGTTTTGAAACATTCAGTCGCAAGGATCATAACAGACGCTCTGTAACAAGCGATGGCGAGAGTTTGACAGTGTGTTTCATTCGGGTATTATGGCGCCCGCTGAGACCGGATAGGCTACTTTAATCCTGTGATGCATAAGGGAAATTGGCAGAGTGGTTGAATGCACCGGTCTTGAAAACCGGCGGACGTTAATAGCGTCTCCAGGGTTCGAATCCCTGGTTTCCCGCCAAACACATAAAGAAATCCCGCGAGCCAGAGGCTTTGCGGGATTTTTTTTGCCTGCGGTTTGCGTTTCTACCCCCGTCTGTACCCCCGTTTGTGACGGGATTTGCAGGGCCCGTGTGGGCCGGTATGACGCAGGGTATGTGAGCAAAAGTGCCAGGCCGGCAGCACCGGAGCGGAATAGGCCTGTGCAGTAGGGCTGGCACTTCGACGAGTCTATCAGCGCCAAACCTGCGGGCTGTCGACGTCCCTGGTGGCGCTCGAGAGCGCCATCCGACGCCGCCTGAGCAGCAATGCACGGTTCAGCGAGGCCGAATCCGAGCGGGCGGTGCGTCTGACACGTGTGTATGCCGAGGCGGTCGAACTATTTTGCGGCGATGAGCGCGCTGCGCTGTTGTGGCCGGCCTACTGTGTTCCATTCCCCGAGAAGGGATGCCTAAAGGTGATGCTCGATTGTGAGTTCACTGACATCAGCGCTCAGGCCCGGCTGATTTCCCTCGCATTGGTCGCCGTGACCGGCGAAGTGCTGTATGTCGAATTGCCCGGTAACTATGAGGTGCGCCAGTGCAGTCCGTTTGTGCAGGAACGTGTACTGCCTCAGTTGAAGCCTGAGCAATGGGGGCTCGAATGGGAGGAGGCGCAGAGTGAAGTGGCGCGGTTTCTAAAGAGTTTTGCGCAGCCCTTGGTCATCTGTACCGATGCACCCGAATGGGATTGGCCGTTCTTCTGCCGATTGGCGTTAGCAGGGCGGCGGTGGCCCGCCAATGTGATTGCGCGCCCATGGGGCCTGAGCCGCCCAGAGATGACGTTGGATAAGGTGCAACACCATGCGTTAGCTGATGCTCAAGCACTGCTTGGGCGTTGGCAACAGCAGGAGTCGGGCAGCGCCCCGTCGCATCCCGCAGTGTCAGATGCGGCCAAGTGCGAGACTGAGAGGACATACCCTGATATTGGAGGGGGTCAGGTCCACCCAAATCCCATACCGCCGTGCCGGCTCGCACGACCCCTTACCCGGGTGATACCCATGTGACCATCGACAGGCCTCGTGCTCAACCTCGCGGTTGCAGCACCGGCACAATCAACCATCCCCATTGCGCCGGATTACGCTATAAAGGCACCCAAGTTGGTTGCCACTCAGCAACCCTCAACTCGGGAATATGGAAGGAATCTATGCCTCTAAGTGACTATTGGAATGGCCCGGCGCATCGACAGCGGGCGGATGATCTGGCACGCCAGCTTGTAGACTTTCAGGTGCGCTACGCGGAGCTGGAAGCGCTCTCAAAAGCGGTCGGCGCCATGGAAGTCGCGGAAGTTCGAGGGCTGATTGAACAAGAGAAAGGGAAGCTTGCAGCTGTCCGCCAGCAAACCCACAGTGCTGAGCGGGAAGTGGTGGCGCTTGCGCAACGTTCCGCTGAATTGAAGGGAGAAATACTCGTCTGGGAAGAAGTGTTGCTTCTGGAAAGTTTTGCGCTTTATCAGCCCAAGTTCAAGCTGACCTCCAGCCAGGAATACAAATCTCGACTGGACAGTGTTCGCGACCGCCAGAAGGCAATGATCAAAAGCGCAGAGGCCGCAACTGGGAACATGGGCTGGACGGTCAACGACAGTCAGGCGCAAGGGCGCAAGCTGGTCAACGACATGATCAAGCTGGTGATTCGCTCGTTCAATAACGAAGCGGACAGCTGCGTCGACAACGTAAAGTTCGACAACGTCGAATTGGGCGAGAAACGAATTCTAAAATCCTTTGAAGCCTGCAACCGCCTCGGCAAAATCATGAGTGTGGAGATAT
This sequence comes from Pseudomonas viridiflava, assembly GCF_900591205.1. Classification (GTDB taxonomy): domain Bacteria; phylum Pseudomonadota; class Gammaproteobacteria; order Pseudomonadales; family Pseudomonadaceae; genus Aquipseudomonas. Next base: position 153,667 of record NZ_UUPU01000067.1, on the reverse strand, counting down.
CGCGCCGGTACCTGAACCTCAAACTTGATGAGTTGCACCTTGCCCACGAGTTTCAGATCAAGAAGCAGGAGGAGAAGGAAGAGGCCAAGCGCGCCCGAGAAGAACTGCGAGAACAGCAGAAGCTTGAGCAGGAAATTCGCGCAGCGCGGGAGAAGATCGCCAAGGAGCGCAAACACTTCACCGCAGCCATGCGTGACCTGCAGGCGCGCTTGGACAAAACCCAATCAGAGGAGGAGCGGGCGACCCTTTTAACCAAACTGGCGGAGGTTGAAGCCAGCCGTGCCGAGCTGGAAAGCGCAGAAAAGCTGATCGACTATCGCGAACAAAATGCCAAAGCCGGCTATGTGTACGTGATCTCCAACGTGGGTGCGTTTGGCGAAGGGGTGTTCAAAATCGGTATGACACGCCGCCTGGAACCCATGGACCGCGTCGACGAACTGGGTGATGCCTCGGTACCGTTTTGGTTTGACGTCCACGCGATGGTCTTCTCGAACAACGCGCCAGCCTTGGAAGCGAAACTGCACGAACGCTTTGCGGCAGGTCGCCTTAATAAGGTGAACGGTCGCAAGGAGTTCTTCCGTGCGGACATTGCCGAAATCGAGTCGGTGATTCGAGAAAACTATGATGCTGCTGTAGAGGTTGCCCACGAAGCACCGGCCGAACAGTATCGCGAAAGCCTTCGGATGGCGTTGCCCAAGTCTGAAATTCTGCAAGCGGAGCGAGTTGTGGCGCAGAGCTGACATTGCTGTTGAGGGGGGGCCATTGGCCGTTTCTCGCTGATAAGAGTCATACCGACGGAGAGGTTTGTACTGCTGTGCGAGAGCGGTTGGTTGCCAAAGGTTCCTATCGGTCGACTCTGTTGAAAAAGTCGGCCTTGGTTTCCACTGCAGAAAAGTACGCGCTCGAGATTGAAGTCTTTACTTTGAACAGACGGTTCGGGATCAGATCGCGCGTAGCTGCGCGCGAAAAAGGCATTTTCAGCGGTCAACACGTGCGCTGCCTGGACGGACCGACGTTTTTCAACGTAATCGGCCGATTTCTGCCTGTCGTAGGGGAGTCATCGGCTGGTAGCAAACAGTGGCATCCGTCTGCCGTACTCGAGTTCAAGCCAATTCGTTGTAAGAATCCAGTTTAATCGCCACTTCAGCATGGACGCTACAACGTGCTCCTGCATGCAAGGGATGGAGGTTTAGCATCAGTGTGCACATCAGAGCCAGTACATTTGTTCGGCTTTTGGCAAAATGTGTGGTAGTGCTGCAATCTAGGATATTTCGTCAGGAGGGCATGTGGTCGGTATTTTTTTGCGCGGCATCGGAAATCGTGTTCGGAGCATCTTCTGTTCTGAACAGGAACCTGCCAAGGAATCGTGGCAGTTGGTCCCGCTTACTCCTGAGTACCTGGCGGAAGAGCACGGCGGCTATGTCGCCGCTCTCGAAGCTGCCCTCGCGAAGGATCAGATCCGCAACATAGCGCTGTCCGGCAACTATGGGGTCGGTAAGAGCAGTATCATGCGGGAAGTCGCCCGTCGGCAGGATAATCGTATCGTAGAGCTATCGCTTTCGACGCTCGCGCCTATCGAAGCCTCCCAACTTGATAATTCAGTGCCTATCCAGGCCACGACTCCGACCAACCGCATCCAGCAGGAAATTGTCAAACAGCTGCTCTATCGAGAATATCCGAGCAGAACCCCTGGCTCACGGTTTCGGCGTATTGAGCGCTTCCGATGGTGGCGGGCGATTGGAACGTCGGTACTGCTGGGGTTTGTCGCAGCTGTAATTTTCCTGCTGACTGGATGGACGGAAAAGATTGCTTCTGTTTTCACGCCACATGTGGATATTGGTGTTTGGGCCCACTCGGTAATTTGGAGCACTGCGGCGCTGATTTCGCTGCTGGTGAGCTGGTTGTTCTATGGGAAACTACATATCCAGCAATTCTCCGCAGGGTCTGCAACCGTCACGCTCAACGAAAGCTCCGTTTCGTACTTTGACCAATACCTCGACGAGATCGTCTACTTCTTCGAGGTTTCAGGCCGCGATGTTGTTCTTTTCGAGGACATCGACCGGTTCAACGACTCTCATATCTTCGAGACGCTTCGGGCGTTGAACACTTTGCTCAACGCCTCGCCACAGATCAAGAAGCCGATCCGATTCATCTATGCCATCAAAGACAGCATTTTCGATCGCATCGGCCTGGAGATAGAAGGTCGCCGGCATAATACAGAAGTGCTTACGACTGACGATCCGGCGCAGGCCGAGGCTATACGCGCCAACCGCACGAAATTTTTCGATCTTGTCATCCCGGTGGTTCCCTTTATTACGCACCGAAGTGCTCGCAACTTGGCGTTAAAGCTTATTGGTCAAGTCGAGCACCAGGTAGCACCGGAGCTACTCGACTTAGCGACGCAGTACGTACCGGATATGCGGCTGCTCAAGAACGTCCGTAACGAATTCATCGTATTCCGCGATCGAATTTTCTCCGGCGACGGTAAGCAGCTCAACCTGAGTGAGACTGAACTGTTTGCGATGATGCTCTACAAGAGCACGCACCTAGCAGACTTCGAGACCATCCGGCTCGGCCATAGCAAGTTGGACATGCTCTACAGGCTTAGCCGAGAACTGGTGACTGAGAACATCAAGCGAATCGAGGGCGAGCTGCGCGTGCTTCGCCAGAAGATCACGCGGATCAATTGGGCTGCTACCCGCAGTAATCAATTGGGCGAACGCCTGCTTGCGCACGTGCAGCGGACAGCTGAAGCTTCTGGCTTGCGGACCCAGAATGCAACCTACTCGCTCATGGGTGCTGCGAAGTCTACGAAAGAACTCAAGGGAGCGCAGTTCTGGACAGCCTTCGTCTCCCCAGGCGAGGACTTGGTACTTGAATATTACGACCCTTACCAAGGTCGTACACTGTCGTTTACTCGCGACAGTCTTGTGGCGGCACTTGGTGATCCTCTGGACGCCGAAAGCTGGAATGAAGCTGATCGGGAGGCGCTCGCTGAGCAGACCGATGAGAAGATGGAGGGCGTCAGGTTCCTGCGGAGCGCTGATCTTGGTGATCTCGTCAAACGGACGGAATTTCTCGTCCTGTATAAGGAGAGCAAGCAGTCCTTCGACGCAATCGCCAAGATCATCCTAACGCCAGGCTTGGCGTATCAGATCGTCCGTGCTGGGTATATCAACCGCAACTTCACACTCTACACGTCAACCTTCCACGGGGATCGCGTTGGGTCAGCTGCCACGAATTTCATTATCCATCACGTCGAGCGAGACCTGATGGACCAGCACTTCGAGCTCGGACCGGACGACGTGGACGCTGTTGTCCGCGAGCGGGGTAAGAGCGCGCTGAAGGAGCCTTCGCTTTACAACATCGCTATCCTGGACCACCTTCTGGCCAAACACATAGACGCGGCCGACATCATGATTCACTCCCTCGTAGGTTTCGGGGAGCGCCAGGCTAGTTTTCTGCAGGCTTACCTTACCGCAGGTAACGAGTGCCCACGGCTCATTGAACGGTTCACGGTCGCGTCCACGCAAGTGCTCACCTATCTCGTAAGTCAGGCGGACCTAGATGACGCTTCACGACTAGCGCTTGTGAATGTAGCGCTAGCACACCTGGCGCCTTCAAAGCAGCGGATAGACTCTGCGGTGTCGTCGTACCTGTCGGTGCACTACGCTGAGTTCACGGCGCTAACGTCTGATGCGACCGCGCCTGCCCAGGCCGAACGTATCAGCATACTCTTCGAGGATGCCGGTATTACGGTACCTTGTCTCGAACTGTTGGGTCGCCAGACTCGGACGTCGTTCGTGTCACGGAATTTGTATGAGATCACATACCAGAACCTCGCGATCGCCATCGACAATGTAACAACCGTGGCGCTCGACGTCATCCGGGATCGGAACGAGACGGTATACGACTATGTGCTCAGGCATTTGAGCGACTACTTGGAGGCTATCGATGGTACCTCCACGACGATAGATTCGAACGAGCACTTCCTCGCAGTGATCGAAGATGTACTTTCGCTAGAAGCATCTCGTCTCGGTGATGTCATCGAACTTGCTGCTCCAGCTTGTGTGGTTGAAGATTTCGCAGACGTGTCTGAGGGCGCGTGGCCAGCAGTGGCCGAACATAGGCGTGCCCCAGCAACGTTCAGCAACGTTAGCCGCTACGTCGGGGTTCAGGGGGCGGTTGATGCGCAGCTGGCAAAAATCCTGACGGCCGCTGCTGAGATCACTGACGCCAACACCGCTAGCGAGGAGTCGAAGACTACGTTGGCGGCAGCAATTCTGGCTGCAACGGATCAGCTCCCATCGGCAGTGCTCCGTACGAAGCTTGTAACAAGCTTGAGCTTACGCTACTACTTCGAGGTTGGCGGAATTGCGGTGGAAGTTGGCGATCTCTTCGCGAAGTTGCTCAAGCACGACATCATTGCGGATGACGCAGCATCCTATGAGCACCTTACAGGCACTGATTGGTCGACGCGCAAAGGGTTTATTCGAGAGTCGCGGAAGTTTTCCAGCTATATGACCCCTACGTTGGTGGGGACGGATCTGGCAGAGCTTCTGAATAGCGATGAGATCGATTCGTCAATCAAGGATGTGGTTATTGAGCAAGCAACAAAGTATGCCGAGGTCGCGGGCCGTCGAGGGCTGAATGAACTAGCACGATACGCCATCCGATGCGGACGCGAACTAGCGCTGGATGTTGTACAGAAGATGGCACAAGAAAATGTCTCAGCCCAGCAGATCTTACTGCTATTAAAGCCGCACCTAGGTGTGATGAGTCGTGATCAGCTCTTCACTATCCTGCAAGCACTTGACGGTGATTATCCTAGTCTCACTGAGTTGGGCCGCAGTAGATTGCGGGTGCCGGATACGCTTGCTGATCGTGAGCTCTTGAAACGTCTTCAACGGGAAAGGACTGTAAGTACCTACGACGTTAATAAGGGAATGATTGATGTAAATAGGAAGCGTAAGTGAGGCTGGGCTATCTGAATTACCGCAGTGCGAAGATGGCAAACGTTGGACACCTTCGACGCGACGATGTCGGGGATAATCACTATCATAGGTGCAGATGGGGGCACTCCCTTGATCTCGCGAGAGTGGTATTACTCGCGCATGAGGATTTCGTCAATGAAGTCGCCACGCATCCTTCAAAAATCCATTGAGGAGTTTCTGGGGGCCCCAACCTTGCTTTGACCCTTCCAGGTATAACTCCAAGTGGATCAAACCTGACTACCGGCCATTGAGCGTTCACCGCCTGAGCAACCTCCCGCCATAGCAACTCACGGCTGAGGATTCGATAGATAAATGCTGGCCAAGCGCCCAGTCGCTTCAGATCTGCTGGCAGTGTGCTACCTTGGACTTCTATCACGAAAAGCAGGGACGACAGCGATGGTCACAGGTAAGTCAATCAACAGCGTTAATCGAATCATCGCGCACTCGCATGGCGCCCGCGAAATGCTGTTCGTGATTGAGCGAGAAAGGGTCGATCAGAACCTGCAGGCGCGGCTGTCAATCGCTCACCTTGAAAAAGACGGTGACTCGATCCTTCCTGCGGCGATCGGAAAAATCAGCGAATTCAATGCGCGTGGCAAGGAGATCAAACGGCGAGATCTCCCGCTCATCAAAAAATCAGTCCCTCAGTACCGGAGCTGGAAAGACTGGCATGGCAACGATCACAGCGGTGTGCAAATCCGAACCATGGATGTGTATCCCATCGACTTTGTTCGTCCGCCCATGGAGCACCTTTCTCTGAGTGTCATTGATGGAAAGGAGTACATCGTGACGCGCCGGGTGAAAATCGATGAACCGTCCACCACGCTTATTCACGTGGCGAACCTCATGCTCGAGTTCTTCCAGGAATTTGAGATCTTCGACGTTGAGCGCAAGCGAATTGCGAAGGTGCAGGCACGCCAGCTGCAGTGGGATTTTCTTCCTCCTGGGAAGTACCCTTGGAAGAGCGCAGAGGCCATCGTCAAACCATATCTGGCCGGTCTGCGACCTTCAGAGCAGGGAGTGATCGAGCACCGTATCAGGGAGATTACTCGATTCGAGCCTGATTTCTTTGCCACGGGCCGAGGTGGCTACCAAGGCTACTTCGTCTTCGGCTTTGTCAAACGTGGGATTTATCTTCTTGAGAGCTCACATTTGGATAACGCCACCTATAAATTTGGCGAGGATTGGGAAGTCCTGTCGACCCTGACCAAGGACGAGATCATCAACGGCGATCACAACCATAAACGTCTGATCCACGATAAAGCCTGGGGACGTAAGATTCGTGAAATGCTCGCTTACGCATAGTGGGCGTAGTGACTGCCTCTTAGCCAGAGGCCGACGTAGTCGTCGAATCGGATCGCAATGCTCGCGGTTGGATTAGCTGGGCGTCTGGTTGCGATTGAACCTTTTATCCTCAAGCACCGCTGACCTCACTTGGAAAGGATTCTACTTTGAAGCTTCAGTTCGTTCGCATCTGTGGTTTTCAATCGTTTGGTGCAGAACCAGAAATTGTTGATCTGTCTGACCTTACATTCCTGATCGGGCCGAATGGCTCAGGGAAGACTGCGACTCTACAGGCGCTTTGCCGCCTCTTTTCGTTTGACCCGAATCAGCGGCGACTCCGCAAATCGGATTTCTTCGTCCCGCACGATGAGACTCAGGCTCCCGATCAGCGAGCGCTGTGGATCGAGGCTGAATTCACCTTTCCCGAACTCAGTGACGTCGAGAACGAACACCCGACGATTCCTGCTCACTTTGGGCACATGCGCCTAGATACTCCAGATGGTGTGCCCCGAGTGAGGTATCGTCTGAATGCCACCATCGGCATTGATGATGAAATCGAACAGAGCCTCGTGTACGTCCTGGACGTGGATGAAGATGATGCTCCGGTCGACACCGCCCCAGTGCCCAGAGACGAGCGAAACTTCATTCAGGTTCACTACCTTCCAGCTCGCCGGGATCCGGCTGACCATATCGCCTATGGTGCGAACGCCTTGCTGGGACGTTTACTGCGAGCTGTGAACTGGACGGAGCAGCGCGAGACGATCCAGCAGCTCACCTCGGACATTTCCCAAAGCCTGACCCAGAATGAATCCGTGCTCAGCCTCAGCGCCGGCCTGACCAAGACTTGGAAAGAACTTCACAAGGGCCAGTTTTTCACGCAGCCGAGCGTAACGTTCATGGCCAATGAAATCGAGTCGCTGCTGCGCCATCTTTCGGTGTCGTTCTCCCCAGGTCATGGGGAGCAACTAGTCGATTTCTCGCGGTTGAGTGATGGCCAAAAATCGATGCTCTACCTCTCGCTGGTTTTGTCTTCTCAGGCCGTCGGGCGAGCGGTGCTGCATGGTAATGACGATTCCTTTGATGCTGAAAAGCTAAGGCCTGCGGTGTTCACCATCGTCGCTTTGGAAGAACCAGAGAACAGCCTGTCGCCGCATTACTTGGGGCGAATCGTGTCGTCCCTCAAAGGGTTGGTTGGGGATTCCCAATTTGCCGACTCCCAGGCTCTGATTGCTACTCATGCGCCTTCTATGCTTCGACGCGTAGATCCATCGGCCATCAGGTACCTGAGGTTGAACGAGTCGCGATGCACCGTGGTGACGAAGATTCAAATGCCACCCAATGAGAAGGGTGAGGCCTATAAGTTCGTGAGAGAGGCCGTTCAGGCCTATCCTGAGGTTTATTTTTCTCGGCTGGTCATCCTAGGGGAGGGCGACAGTGAGGAGATAGTCCTGCCTCGGCTGCTCGCAGCGAAGAATCTGCAAGTCGATGAAGCAGCCATCACCATCGCTCCACTAGGTGGTCGCCATATCAATCACTTCTGGAGGCTGCTCAGTGGCCTCAAGATCCCTTACGTCACGCTGCTGGATCTGGACGTGGCGCGTTTCGGTGGGGGATGGGGTCGTATCAAATACGTCGCGACTGAGATGAAAAAGCATCGCCAGGGCGATCTGTACCTGACAGACGATGAACTCAAGAATCTACCTGCATGGAATGATCTGACCCATAAAATTCTGCAGGTTGAGAGGGATCCGAAATACAAATCCTGCATAGCGAATTTGGAGCAGTTTGGAGTATTTTTTTCCGCGCCGATGGATCTGGACTTTTCGATGCTCAGGGCCTATCCGCTTGCGTACGGATTGGCCCCGGAAGACCTGGTCGTTCCGAAACAGGGGCAAACCAAGTCCGTGCTGGGTGATAGTCATCACGATCGTTTCCAATACTCGTTGATCGAACGAAAGCACTTTGTCGCCTACCACAAACGCTTCAAGCTCGACAGCAAGCCCAAGTCGCATATCGAAGCGCTTTCCAACCTGACGAATGCTCAGTTGATAGCCAAAATGCCGGCGTCTCTAAATCGTCTGGCAGATTTCGTGATCAACAAGATTGAAGGTCTGTCTGAATGATTTCCTCGGAGGATTGGAAGTCATCCGAGGGCATTGTTTTGGAGCCAAATGCGGAGGCAGCTGTCAGGGAGGTCAAACGGTGCGTAGCGCTGACTGCTGGCCCGGGTGCCGGTAAGTCTGAACTGCTTGCCCAGCGCGCTGACTTCCTGCTGACCACGGGTGCATGCCGTTACCCGAAGAGGATATTGGCCATTGCCTTCAAGGTGGATGCGAGCAATAACCTGAAAGAGCGGGTGTGGCGGCGATGCGGGCCTGACTACGCCAGCCGGTTCGACAGCTACACGTTCCATGGCTTCGCGAAGCGGATTATCGAGCGATTTCGCCCTGTTCTCACCGGCGACGATGCGCTAGACGCGGGTTTTCGAGTGGTACCCAAAGGGAAGGCACACCCTGCCCAGACCGAGTTCGGGCTTCTGATCCCGCTGGCCCTAAAGATCCTCGACGCCTATCCCATGGCGGTGAACGCCGTCAGGCAAACTTACAGTGACGTGTTTCTCGATGAGTTTCAGGACTGCACGTACGAGCAGTACTCGCTGGTCAGCAAGATTTTTGGTGGTACTGAGCGCCGGGTCACTGCGGTCGGCGACGTTAAACAGAAAATCATGGGCTGGGCAGGCGCGCTCGAAGGCGTATTCGGAAAGTTTGAGGCAGACTTTTCGGCCATCCATCTCAACATCTACCGCAATTTTCGCTCACAACCTCAGCTTCTCAGGCTGCAGAACGACCTCATAAAAGTCCTCGATCCCGGCTCCGAGATGCCCGTAGAACTCTTGGGCGGCGAGGGCGGCGAGATCTTGCTTCAGTCTTTCAATAACTGTTCCAGCGAGGCCTTCAGCCTTGCCGATCAGATCAACACCTGGATCAACATCGAGGGCGTGGCGCCCTCCGAAATTGCGGTGTTGGTCAGAAGTTATCCTGAGGCTTATACCGTCCGTTTGACCTCTGCGCTTGATGGGCTTGGGATCGCCTACCGTAACGAAAATCAGATGCAGGACATCACCACCGAGCCCATTGCCTTGGTCGTCGTGGACTTTCTGCTGTGCCTCTATGGTTCGCGCGAGCCGAAAGCCTGGACGAGGTTATTGCGGCGGATCATTCCCGCAGATGATGACGAACATGGCGGTTCCGTTCGAAACGATTGGAACAGGTTCATCAAGGAGGCACGCAAGACTGCTGCCGAGGACCTTGCCGCAAAAAACTATGCTCAGAGGTGGACGTTGCTCAAAGAGTTTCTGTCCATGGTGGGCGTGAGCCTGCTGACGAGCCTCTCCCATGATTACGAGTCGCGTGACCGTTTGAAGGAGATCATCCGCGATATCAAGAAGCACATCGATGCAGCACTCGGCCAAGAGCCTGACTTGCTCAAGGCGCTTGCCCAACTGTCTGATGATCAGTCGATCCGGATTCTGACAGTCCACAAGAGCAAGGGCCTGGAGTTTGATTCGGTGATTTTGCTCGGTGTGGAGGAGGAGGCCTATTGGGGCAAGGACACCCATGAAGTCCGCTGTACGTTCTTCGTGGGGATCTCGCGTGCCAAGAGGCGCCTGGTGGTCACGACCGCTCAGACTAGGGATAAGCTCGCTGACATCGATAGTTGGCGTACCCAGCGTAGGTCACATGGCGAATTTCTTGGCTATGTTCAGAACTGGCAAACACCTTGAGCATGAATAAATATAAGGGTGGCGCGCAGTTCACGATCTGGGAACCTCCTACCAATTTTCCCGTGGTTGACCTCGTCGAAGTTGCCGCTCTGTTCGAAGCTGGTGACATTCTTGCCTCTGGCTACGGAGTGCCAGATGTTGGCATTTATTATCCTGCCAGCCTAGTTCGAAGGCACGTAACCGTAGGTTCGAAGCTGTTTAAAAGTTATATCAGGATCCACCGACTTCCAGGCTGCACCACGCACGTTGCGCCAACCGAACAGCTTCATCATGGATAACGTCGCATCGGCAGCCTTGGTAGCGGCGTCAGACTCGCACAGGAGGCCTAGTGAACGAGTGGTCAATACTCCGACAGGCTTGTGAAGCGCTGTCCAGGTTGCACCTTTTCCGGAAAAGTAGCGCTTGATTCGCACATCGGGCTTGCTGCTGTAGCCAACGTAGTAGCAGTCATCCTCCAGCGTCAGAACAAACAGGAAATACTCGGTATTTTGCCTTGTCGGACTCGATGTTTGGGTCACGGTTTCAAGCACACTTGTGTTGCGTGACAGTCTGGGGGCGAGGTTACCGTCCGCGTTTGCGAGGCATTCTGAAGATGTAGTAGCCGAAAGTACTAAACCGTAGCCATGGCTAATGAGCCCTTTTTCAACGTGCTCAACGTTGGTGTTGGAAAAGAATCCCCCGCGAACATTTTGATAGCCATGCTGGTGCATTAACTGCAGTACTAATTCGTTTTCTGCCAGTTCACCCATTCGGTAATCCACGTACTCAAGGCGACTTCGCATCAGTTCTTTCACCGGCGGATGTAGGCGTGTCCACGCTGAACCGCTCCCATTGAAATGTTTGCGGATGCGCTTGTCTGGATCTTTAGATTGTCCCACATAGAATTTATCGTTCGCGAGCTCAAGCACGTAGAGATATCGCGTGCATTTTTCTAACGTCCAATCCATAGATCCCTTTGGCCTCCAGTTGCCTAAGTCAGCGCGTCAAGATTCGGCACTTACTTTGCGCTGGATGAGGGAGTGGGATCGTTTTGCTTTGGGTCATTCAATACCTGCTGGTGGATGTACATAAATTGATGGGCTGTTTTCAAAGCAGGCGGTAAATGTTCTTCCGGGTGATACACCGGATCGCGCAATGCGTTACCGTAACGGGTTCGCAGGTTCTCTGCGATCAACTCTGGCGTTATTAGGTCCGCGACAGAATCGTAGCTGCGCCTTTCAAAGTCAGACCTGACAGGCAGCCCTGACTCTACAAACCAACCCTCACCAACAAAGCACTCCAGAAAAGTGTCGACACCAATTGGCTCCGCTTCGAAGTGAGCAGTGAGTGCTTTTCGTACAGACGTATTTCCAAGATGCTTATTCCAAAGCCAGTACAGACTCGGCATGTCTTTGGGGTCAGAAACAAAGAGTGGGCGTTCGCTGTCTGCACTGCAAATTTTGTGAGCCAGACGTTGGTTTAAGATCTCCTCAATGGCATCAGAAAAAACGCGCTCGTCTTCATGGCGTCCTTCATGGTGATGAATCCATCGACAGCATTCCATTCCAAATCCTAGCGGATTAGCTGCCTCGATTACTTCTTCTGCGGCACGTTGTCGGGCGTCAGGATCAGGTATCCGCCTCAGTAATTCAGATACCAGCATGCCCCCCTGCATGATGGTACCGCCTATCACCATTGGCCCGCGCTCTCGGGGCATCAGTGTTGCATTGGCAGAAAGCGTGACCATCAGTGCGTATGCCTGCTCTTCTGATATTTCTTCAGCGTGTGCACGAAGTTTTTGAACAAGTTTTGGAAAGGCTCCGCGCGACGAAAAGTCCGTGAGGAGTTCAATTCGCTCAGCGTCATTGGCCCGTGTGAGACTTTCCAGCAGCGAATGAATCGCAGCATCCCCCACGTCCCCGTGAGGAATACCGTACGTGAAGTAGCGTGCGAAATATTCGCTTGAGCAGGCTTTTTGCTTTCGCGCCCATGTTTGATCCCATTCGCTGCCGTAACCCATGCGGCCTATGCGGGGGAAGAGCGGCTCAAGCAGCCCTCTTCTGACACGCAGGCGTTCTTGCTGAGTGGCCTCAGGCAAACTACGGATAAGTAAGGTGTCGAGGGGGCTTTCTTGAGGTGCTTGCGCGAATGCGTTTTGGTTCTGAGCTTGAGCTTGCTTCAAGAGCAAATCAGGATTGCTGCGGATTTCGGCATACAAGTTAGGGTAAAAGATACGTATACCCTCAATTAACATGAGATCCACAATGTCGACTTCACCCTTGAGCAATGGAAGCGCAAAGGTCAACGCGTTGGCATACAATTTCCCAAGGCGCGGTGTAGTGAGGCGCGGTTCGAGGCCATCAACAAAATGCCGTCCAAACGTATCGGCCATTGATTGGGTGAGTGGAATTTCAGCCTGATCCAAAGCTGCCTGTACCCCTTCAAACGTCAGGTTGCGCAGGCTTTTCTCATCAGCTGGGGGAAGGTGGAGCGGAACTTGAATGATTTTCTCAAGAAATGCACGGCCCGCGCGCTCGCCGCCTTGGCCATAGCGTTCGCCCAATGCCGCGGATACGACGGCATCATCGAAGGCCAGTACGTAAGAGGTATGACGAAAGCTTGCTGACAATTTCACCAGCTTGAATATTGCATGGGTTTCGTTGCGATCTAGACGGTCTATGTCATCAATAAATGTGACCACGCGTTTGCCACATTTCTCAAGAATCGATTCTATCCTCTGCTTCAGCTCTTCCAATTTGACCGCTGATAGCGATTCCCCTAGCCCCTTTGCAGCATCTCCAGGGTTGATTTGAAGCACTCCGGCAACTGTTAGTGAGCCGAGCGACAGCAAAGAGCCGTATTGCTGTAGTGCGTCGCCTGCACGCTCTTTAAAATTGGGAAGCGACTGATTTAAAGCCCCTGCGAGTGTTGCGAAAAAGCCACGGAGTAGTTGGTCTTCAGACTGAAAGTGCCAGGGATTAAATTTCACGCAGATTACATCTGGGTAGGCTTTCAGCGCCTCCTCCATCATTTCCAGTACGGATGTTTTGCCGTCTCCCCACGGTCCATAGAGTCCAATGACGATGCTCGCAGGATCTACTCGTGTTGCAATTGTATCGGCCATGCGTGTGGCAAAAGGGGCACGATTGAAACGGTCGTCGGCGCGGGTGACAATCGGTTGGTCCGAGGCGTATTGATGTCCCGGAGTGGCGGGCTCGGGCGGCGGCACGTCGACAGATACTTTTTCGCTGATGAAAAACGCTTTGATCCTTTTGAACATCTCAATTCCTTTTAAGGGCTTACGGCTTTCCCGAGTTTGTGCATAGCCATTTTGACAAGGTTGAATCAAAGAGTCCGACGCGCTGCGCTACTCAGCCAGAGCTACCATAAAATTCTTATACTCAGATACTTCGCCAATATCTTCCGGCAGGCACCTATCTGCCCCGTCGATGCGTCACAGCAGTGGCGGGAATACAAGCGCGGGAATGGTCTTCTCGACTTTAATTGCAGCTCTCGGTTGCCGCTGAAATCATGGGCGCAAAGGCCCCTTGTTTTGTCAGAATAACGCAGGCAGCAAGCATTTCGCCATGTGTCACCATCAGGAGCGTGATTCGTTTGCCATCAATTTTTTGGGTAGCAATAAGACAAAGTAGCCAGCGTTGGTTGTGGGGGGGTCAGAGGGCAGAGCAGGGGACTGCAGCACCAGGCTTTGACGAGTGTTTAGTTATTGCGTGAAGACGAGCTGCCACCTTCGACAATATGACAGGTTCGAATTTTCCTCCGCCAAGCGACAAATGCTGCTGCATACCCCAGTCTGTACCCCCGTTTCTGACGCGATTTGCTCGGATGCCATGACTGAATATGAAACTGTGTTCGCAACCGAATATCGGCTTCAGCCCTATCTACCTCGGGCCATTGAATCCTCTTGGCGCAACCTGATTCAGCATGAAATGTTCGAATGAAAAGCCTTTGTCGGCCTGGTTTCCCGCCAAGATTCAAACAAAAGCCCCGCACTAGCGGGGCTTTTGTGTTTTTGGCGTTCGGCAAAGCCGGCAGCGTAAAGGCGGATCGTTTGCGCATTATTTCAGGCGGGTGCCGCAACTCGTTGAAAATTGCGATCAGCGGGTCGGCGTATAAAAAGCCCTACCGAACCCCGCTATTCAGCCTTCCCCCGCACAATCCTCGCCGATTTCACCTCATCCGCATACCCGCTGAGCTTTTCCTGCTGAGCGGTGAGCAATTTCCCCACTTTCATCAGGGCAATTGCCATCTCGGGTGATTGAGCGAGCCCCGCGATAGTGGTCAGCTCGGCGACCGACCAGGCAATAACTGCCGTCGCATCTTCAAGGTCGTAAAACAGTTCCTGCTGGGGTGTCCTGGGGCCAGCGAGATTTTCCATCAGATCTGCCATTTACGCGTGTCGTCCATAGAAGTGGTTCAGCGCTATCAGTTCAATCACCGCCACGAACACGCAGAGCAGGACAAAGCCGGGACTGAACACCCGCTTGCGACCGGATGAGCCGCCGCCGAGCCCGGAGTCGATGCCATAGTCAGGGATCAGCATCAGGAACGCCAGGCAGGCCAAGACGCCAACCTTGCTCCAGAAGCTCTGTTCTCGCCATGCAGTCATTTGCTTACTCTGAGCTCTGTTTTTAAACGGCCGTTGAATTCCATTTCGCGAGTATTACGGGTGTTGCCATGTCCTTGCAAATCGGCATTCCTATAATTCGACTCCATAATCCATTGCTCAGTAGAGGGCGCGAACCGCTACCACCGCCGCGTTCAGCTTTGCCACTTCCAGCCACATTGGATGGCCGCACAGACCAGTGATAACCTCTGTGCCTTTGCATGAGGGACCATGATGAAGGGCAAGATCGCGTCAATCGTATTCGCGAGTACTGGGCTGATCGCCTGCTCGAACGCTTGGGCGTGGACGAAGGACGGGGATAAGGTGAAGTTTTCTGACACAGAGTTGGGGATATGCCGTCTCTTTGAACGTGACGCTGCTGTGATTATTCTCAACAGGCAGGAGGGTTACCCGCTTGATTATCCGGGGGATGCGGATGCTCCTCCGCTTGAGATACAAAAGCAGGTGCGTGCGAATATGATTCTTGAGGCGCAAGCCATTCCGGTAGAAAGCACTCGTGAGAAGAGAATGGCGGTGGGTGAACAGTTCACCAAGCGTGTCGTCAGCAAATGCCTTCGCTTCTTGCACGATACCCAGCCAGAGGAAAAGCCTTAGCTGCGTGATCCGCTGAACCTTCGGTAAACTGCGGTGGTTGGCTGGATTGTCCGGCCTATCGTTAGATCTGGAATTTATGGACAGAAGTACATCTCAGGTACGACACCCTTCACGCCCGGCGCTGGTCACGTTATCCGCGCTCTATTGCTTGCTTCTCACAATAAAAATCGGCTACTGGCTGGTCGGCGAAGGCTGGGGGATGGCCAGGATGGGTGATGTTTCGATAATCATGCTGCTCCCCGCGCTACTGACCTGCATTCTGTTGGCCGTCAGTGGTCTGTTGCTGTGGCGACGCAGTGCGAAATCCTCTTGGTTTCTATTGGGCGCATTGCTTTTCGGGCTGGCGCTGATCCCGCTGATGCTGCCTGAAATCTTTCTGGTATCGAGCAGCCAATACGTGCAGGTTGCCTGGTACGTGCTGCCGTCCACCCTGCAAGCAGCCCTGCTGGTTGCAGTTTGGGTATACAGCGTGCAGATGCGCCGAACGGGCTATTTCAAGTCATCCATACAGGTTTAGAGCCCGGCCCTGCGCTGGGCTGCTGGCGTGGTGATAGCCTGTTTATCTACACCTATAATTCTGTCCAAGGCGTACCCATGTTCAAATACTTTTTGCCTGCCATTGTGTTTTCATTGCTGACGGGCTGCACAAACACCTCAGTTATCAATCAACAACAACTGAACTCGTCCACCACGCCTGTTGCACACTCATTCGAGCAAGCCCTCCAGCTGGCGCCTTCGACCCCATTGCCGATTAACCGGGGTTTATTTCCAGAGCGGTGGGAGATCGGACTAACGAGTCCACGCCTCGAAGTTGGGCAGATACCGGGTAATTACCGGGTGTTCGACTTCCAGCTGCGCAAGGGGCAAACCTACGTTATCAACGTCAATTCCATGTGCAATAACCTGTGCTTCGGCTTTTCGAAAACTGTATTGAAACCCCGTCTGGCAGTGGTCGATGCGCAGGGTAACGTCGTAGCGGACCATCTGGCGGGGCAGAATCCTTTGACGGTTGAGTGGTCCGGTATTGCGCCAGCCGACGGCAAGTATTTTCTGATTGTCGCTGCGGATAATCAGACGCTGGGCCAGACGGTGTTCACCATGAATGCACCCGTGCCGGGGTACACCGGCATGACAGTTCCGGTCGGTATGGCCAGCGCGCCGTTCGGTAAAGTGATTGCGTATGTGGAGTTTCCCGAGGGGTGAAGCCACTACGTGCGCGCGTCTTGGCCCAGGTCGACAGGCTTCACTCACATTGTTTTGACAGACACTACTTCCACGAACCTGAATTTCTTTCTCGCAGCCCTGGTTGCTTCTTGCTCGGCAACCAGGGAACTCAGCGTGTCAGCCTCGTGCACAATCTCGTGCATCTTGCCTTCAAATTCATTCCCCACCCGCAGTGTGACTTTCAATCTGGGTGTAAAGCCTTTTGAGACTGGTTTTTTCTTCACGGCTTTTAGCGGCTGCGCAGGTACTTTTTCCGCGACGATCTCCGGTACTGGAGCAATAACTGTTGGCGCATGAGGCTCAGGTTCACCGAACAGAGCCCGACGCATCTCTTCTTCCGTCAATTTTGAATTCATACTGTTTCTCGAAAAACTGATTGTTTTTAACTTGGCCAGTCTATCAGTCAGGCCGGACGCTGTAGTGTCAACCTTCGACCCGGATGAATCGCGGCACCGAGACAAGCATCTGACCTTCAGTGCTAACATCCCCGTGATTATTCCCCACACGGACAGTGAAATGACCCGCTATTTCAAAAGCCCAGACAGTGACCAGGTTGAAGAGGTCGATGCATTTCAGGTTCTGGCGATATTGTTTCTTGGTGCGATCTATCTTCTTTTTGCCGGCCTTTGGCGGCACTTGTTGATCTGGGGTGTCGCGATAGGGCTGGGATTTCTCGCAGGCCCGCCGTGGGCGGCCATACCTATTGGGGGGTTGCCAATCATCTACTGTTTCTTGATACGCAAAATTGTAGCTGACGAGTATTTGAAAAAGGGTTGGGTGGAAGTGCCCGAGCCAACGCCCGCAGTGAAGAAAGAGGCGCCATCCGCTCAGTCCCCCGCAGAGTAGTTACGTTGAAACAGACCCAGCCCAGCCCAGTGCTGGGCTTTTTGCATCTGGCGCGCTCAAAGATGCCACTTCAGCCCTATGCTCACCCAAAAAAGGAACGGCAGGCGGATGCCCGCAGAGGCCGTGGCGAATCACTTGTTCGGGCCAAACCCCATTCGACTGAAAACACCATCGCGTTTGATCCACGCATGAAATAGCGCTGCCGCCAAATGCAGCAGGATCAATGCAAAGAACGCATAGGCCAGCAGTGCGTGGGTTTGCTGCAGCGCTGCGTACAATCGCGGATCAGGCTGTACCAGCACCGCAAGCGCCTTGCCAAGAACGTTGGGTGTTGGATAACCCCCTGCTGAAAGCATCGCCCAGCCAATCAGGGGGAGCATCGTCATCAGGCCATAAAACGCAAGGTGCACCGCCGCCAATCCGTACCTGTGCCATAGCGTCAGCCCCTCCGGCGACGCGGGTGAGGGGTTGAGCCACCGATTGCAGATGCGCATGACGGCGAGGATGAAAATGCCTACGCCCAGCCATAAGTGGGCGCTCAGCAGCTGCGCTCGCCACTGCAGCGCACTGCTCATTGCAACGCCGATGAACAGGGAGGACAGCAGCAGAACGGCCATTAACCAGTGGAGCATGCGGCCGGTGAGGTTGTAGCGCTTGGGCTGAGGGTTGGGGTTCTTCATGGCGTCACCTCTTTGCCAAGCGCGTTGTCGCCGTTCTCGCGTTGTCGCAGGTTGAACGATTTTGCATAAACCCCTGATCGTGCGTGCAGGATCGGGTCATCCGAAATCTCGATCCCGTTCGGGACAATGGTCGGGTCAAAGTTGATGTCGCGACACGCGCCTGTCGCCTGTTGGCTCACTGCGTTCACGGTCAGCGTTCCTGCATTGATCCGCTGCCGGCTCTCAGGCCACGGCTGTGAAGGGTCAAGAACGGGGTCGGTCGCCTCCGCAACGGTTATCACCAAGTCCCATACAAGCGGCCCGGCAGCAAGCCGGGTTTGAAGCTCGTCGAATAAATCCTGCGATTGGGCTTTTTCGCGCGCGTCTGCCGGCCAGGCGCTGAACGGCAGGCGTGGCTGTAACGCCCAGCGCACGAAGCGTTTGTGCTGCTGCGCGGAAATAAACACGAACGTGTTGATGCTGTTGAATTGGGTGACGGCGAAACTGCTGGCCCAGGGGGCGTTTTCAGACCACAGGGCAAGGTTTCTCGCTTGCGGGTGGGCGTGGTAGAACGCCTCAACCCTGGCCGGCACTGGAGCCTGGGCAGTGGCATCAGGCTCAAATGCGCTGATCATTGCTACCAGCTCCTCAACGGTCGCAGTGGCGGAGAAGGGGCTGTTCACCATTGCAATGCGCCATTCACCGCCTTCGAGATCCTTGAGTTGCAGCGCTATGCTCAGGTCGCGGCTGGTGTTATCCGCTGCGTGCGGGTTGTCGGACCCAAGGGAAAAACGCCCCACCACCGGGGTTGAGACTCCACGGAAGACGTTTGCAGACGAGAGCTCGGCCGCTTGCCGAGTGGGTTCGAACTGCCCGGTAAAGCACATGCCTTTGCCATGTGCGCGCCTGAAACCCGCAGGGAACGGATGCGGAGCATCTTTGACGAGCACCGCCAGCACCTGCTCGGAGGTGAGCCGGCCTTGGCCGATCCACCCGGCCAGCCAGGCAAATGCAAGCGCCAAACCGGCAACAATGAAGCCGATACAGAGTGCTGAGCACCAACGTGATCGAAATGTTGAAAGAAAACGCGACAAATCCACTCCCTCCGAAACATGCGGTCATCCGCAGTGCGGCAGTCAGTGGCGTAATGTCTTGAAAGGGTTCCAACGCTACGGGCAGATTGAAATTTGCGGCGTGCGGGTAAGGGATGCCATTGCATTGCGTAAGAGCGGTGGCGTGCGTTTGCGGCGCCGCTTGTGGCGCCACTGTAAGGCGTTTTCCGACGCTTGCGGCGTGCTCATTTTGACGGGCACAGTGTTGTTTCGCCGCACCCGCAGCTGACTTCCAACGCCCTCGTTTACCGCTCAGCAGAAAAGCTGAGCCACCGAAAGCAGGCAAATCATCTGGACAATCATTTGCGCTCGAATGGGATGTTTCATGGTCCTGACCTCCCCAACAACTGTTGGTAGTTTTGAGTATAGGTCGTGAAACGGATTCTTGACGGTTCAATCGAGCCAAACGCCCGGCAGGCGCTAATGACAACTATCTACCCAGCCCCATTGCACTTTTTTTCATTTATCCAATCTATCTTTGTCGCAGCCCCGCCGATCCCCCGCGAGGGCAAAAGAACCAGATCGGGTGCCGATGGATCGCACGTCACGTTTATTCAAAATTCGCTGGATGCGCCGGCCGTTGTGGCTGGTTACGGTGTTGATGCTCTGCGCCAGCGGTTGCACCCAGCAACAAGGGCGGGATATCGCCAAGCAGTTCAGCAATGGCAAACCCGATGAGTTCTTCCAGACCAGCGTCGATCGCATGGCGACCCTGGGCATGCGCGACAACCTGCAAAGCCTGTATCTGCTGATGAACAAGCTCTACCTGCGCAACCCCAACCAATGGCGGCAGTCCGGTTACCCGGATGCGGTGACGGCTGCGCGGGAGATTCGCCAGGCCATTGAACAACAGCGGTCGCTGCCGGCCCTTGGCGAGCGTCGCGACCTGGCGGCCCTGAGCTACTCCCTGAGCCCGGAGTTCAAAGGTGACCGCGTAGGGGCCTTTATCTACGCGATCGGCAGCATGCTCGTGACCGCCCACGGCGGGCGTACCGAGTTCTACATGACCGACTCGATCAACCCGCAATTCGTCAGCAATGCCGCGCGTAATATCGAAAAGGCCACTTGGTTGCTCAGCAAACGCCAGGATGCCAATGGCGTGCTGCTATTGTTTTCGAATGAAATATCGGAGGAGGGCAGCAACCTCAGTTTTGCCGTGGAGTTCGGCAAAATCGTGGCGCGCCTCGACCTGCTGACCCAGATGCTCGATGAGCGCTACCGGCGGATCGGGCTCAATTACGCGCAAAGCTTGCTGCTGATGAATTTCCTGCCGGTGCAGTGATGCATTTCGTCGGCCGAGATTTAAGCCGCATCACGGGCGGCCGATGCAGTGGCGACACCTGTGAGCTTGGGAGAGTGTTATCAAACATCTAACAGTTGAAGAATTGGATGCGATTACGGAGATCGAAACGACCTCCAATATTCTGCGCCTTACCTCGCGTTTGACCGGGTTGCGATTTTCAGCCATTTCGAAGATGACTGACACGCATTGGGTGGCGTGCGCGGTACATGATGAGCTGCAATTCGGCATGGAGGCGGGCGACGAATTGCTGGTTGAGGCCACGTTATGCAACCAACTGCGCGGTAATCGCACGTCGATCATCATCGAGCATGCCAGTCTTGACCCGGTGTTCTGGGAGCATCCGCTGCCTAAGCAACACGGCTTCGAAAGTTATATATCGTTGCCCATCGTGTTCTCGGACGGCAGCGTTTTCGGCACCTTGTGCGCCCTCGATGCGTTGCCCAGGCAGCTTGAGAACACGCAAATGATCGAAATCCTCACCATCTTCACCCGACTTATCGGTACGACGCTGGAGTTGCAACGCAACAGCGCTTGATGCTTCTCAGCGCTTCGAGAAGGGGCAGGAGGTGCGCTATTTCCTTTTTGGATGTAGGAAGCGGCCTATCTTGCCGTCCAGCGCTTGAAACACCCCCCGGTGCGCAATAGCCTCGGATTTTTCCGGAAAAATGAGGCCCACCTTGGGAAAGCGAAAAACGGTTTGGCCGACAGACCGCGAAATACGCCTGCGCTTTATCCTCTTCGCCGTGATTGATGCTGCGAGTGTTCAAGGCGTTGGCGCCGAGTTGTTACTTCCCGCCCATAAATTGCTGCGTGACTCACCGACAGAGGCGCAGTTGCTTGAGACGCTGGGTCAGATCCTTGCCACAGATGAAATGTACGGGTTCAGATTTACTCCGGGGTCCGAAGCGGAAGAATTGATGCGCACGTTGGAGGCGCCCGGCAGATAAGGCGCAGTTGTTAGATCGTTTATTTCCTTCTGGTTGGATGACATTCCTTGATCGAATATCCAAAGCGTCGTTTAAAGCCAGATAGCGGTCGCTCGTCGCGTAATAGCTTCGCAATCGACGACATCACATCCGTTGCAGCTGTTTTAATCGACTAAGCCCCCCTGCGAACATCCGATAGTGCTGCTCTGCCGGCGTCTTGCGCCGTCGCCTGGCATCTCTAGAATCGGCGCCAGAACTTAGCCATTTCCTGTCGATTACGGAGTTTCGAACATGATGAACGCAATGCAGATGCCGATGAACACTTCCATGCCCATGATGCCGATGATGGGCATGCCGATGATGATGGCGACCATGCAATGCGAAATGGCTGGGGACGCCATGATGTGCACCATGAAGCCGGCCGCCGGCATGGACATGGCACAGTTCAAGACCAACGCTGAAATGATGGCGATGATGATGAACTGCGGCATGCCGATGATGATGCAGTGCGCCAATATGTCGATGATGTGCATGTCGGCTGACGCCATGGCCATGATGTCGGGCATGAGCATGCAGATGATGCCGATGATGGGCATGCAAATGCCGATGATGAAGTGCGTGATGGAGTGCACGATGCAGGCTGACGGCATGCAGTGCAAAATGATGCCGATGCCAGGCATGAGCATGGCCATGATGACCAACTGCTGCATGCTGATGAGCAAACTGATGAACGACTGCGCCATGCCGATGATGATGAGCTGCAACGGCATGCCGATGATGTGCTGCACCTGCTGACAGGTTCCGTGCAATAAAAAACGCCCCGACGATTCGGGGCGTTTTGCATTTCAGTCCAGGCGTTCGGGGTAAGTGATCACCAAAAACGCCACCGCCTCCCTGTCCGCCGGGTTGCGGTAGCGGTGGGGCTGGTCGGCGTAGAACAGGATCGAATCACCGGTGGAGAGCAGATAGCGCTCATCGTTGACGCTGACCTCCAGCACACCCTGGGCCACCACCAGGTTCTCCTGGATGCCGGGGCCGTGGCCTTCGGAGACTTCCTCGCCCAGCGCCCGCAGGCGGATCTCATAGAATTCGGACTGGCGCGCCGTATCGTAGGGGAATAACGCACGGCTGGTAAACGCACCATCGGCGCTCACCAGGCGTTTGCTCTGTTGCGCTGGCAACACCTCCACCCCTTCAACTGCGCGGTCCTCCAGGAACGCCGCCACCGACACCTTCAAACCCTTGGCGATTTTGCACAGCACCTTGATCGACGGCACGCTGCGTCCGGACTCGATCTGCGCGAGCATCGCCCGGCTTACGCCGCAGGCGCGTGCCAGGCCGTCCAGTGACAGGTGGCGCTTGCTGCGCAGGCGTTGCAGGTTGTGCGCGACACACAGGCTGATCACGTCGTCGTCAGTATTCGGTTTGGGCAGGGGGGCGGGCGGTTCGGGCAGCACCTGCAGGAAATTCACTGGCCTTACGCCCGGCGTGTATCGCTGGACGGGGCGGCCTGTGCGGTAAACACCGCGAGCCCGGCACGCGCCGCGTACATCGCCCACAGCAGCTCGGCCGCTGTACGTGCCTGGCGGCGTTTGCGGTGAAGCGTGAAGTCGATGACGGTGGCGGTTGCTTGCATGGAGGCAGTCTCATGGGTGGTTCAGTGGGCCCACAGTAATCCTTGCTGGTTATTTCTTTAAATACTGAGTTTGCATGTGGTAATTCGATTTCGGACTTAGCAAATAAATCGGTCCGACACTGTTGTGGGAAGGGTCTGGTCCGTTAATAAGGCGTGACCTGGCGGGCGTCCCTGTCTTCCCATCACTGTTCGCGTGGCCGGCTGGCCTGCCACGCCCCCGAATTCCAAGGACCCACCCCATGCTGCTGCGTCAACCTCCGCTATTTTTTGCTGCCCTGACCTTAAGCTCACTGGTGCAGGCCGAAGCGCTGCAATTGGCCCCGGTCGACGTCACCAGCAGCGAAGCCAGCGCCGGCGAAGTGGCCCAGGCGCAGCTGGCGAGCGTGCCTGGCGCTACCAATTACATCGACATGAACAGCGTGCAGCAGGGGCGGGTGAGCACCAACGAAGACGTGTTCAAGTACCAGCCTGGGGTGTACGCCAAGGCGGCAAATAATGAAGGGGTGAAGCTGTCCATTCGCGGTTCGGGCCTCAATCGCAGCCCGGGCTCCCATGCCTCCGGGCTGTATGAAATGTTCGACGGCTTGCCGCTGACCGGCCCCGGCGGCACGCCGTACGAACTCAAGGACCCGTTGTGGCAAAGCCGCGTCGAAGTGCTGCGCGGCGCCAACGGTTTTGATCAGGGCGCGCTGGCCCTCGGCGGTTCGGTCAACTACGTGACCCGCACCGGCTATGACGCGCCCAAGCTGCAGGTGCGCTATGAAGCGGGCAGTCGGGGTTATGCCCAGCGCGAGATCAGCTCGGGCCAGGTGCTGGGGGATGCCGACTACTACATCAGCCTTACCGACTCCGAATCCGACGGCTATCAGCACCAGAGCGCCGCCACCGGCAAGGGCGTTGCGGCCAACTTCGGTTACCGTTTCAGCCCGGCACTCGAAACCCGCTTCTACTTGCGCTACCGCGAAACCACCAACGACACCCCGGGCAAACTCACCCGCGCGCAGATCAGCCACGACCCGCGTGCCGCCAACAGCCTCAACGCTGCCCGCGATTCCAAGCGCCTGCAACCCGGCTCCACCTGGATCGCCAACAAGACCACTTTGCAGCTGGACGACAACTCGCGCCTCGAAGCCGGGCTGGCCTACCACGATTACCCGATGGACCTGCGCGAAGGCACCAACCGCCTCAAGGTGGCCTACACCGATATCAGCAGTACCCTGAACTATATCCGCCAGGACACGTTGTTCGGCCACGACAGCAAAACCACTCTTGGCCTGCGCACCACCCAGGCGATGCCCAACAATGGCGCCTCGGAATACGTACGCACGCCGGCCGGCAACACCGCAGGCTACGCCCCCGGCACCAAGACCCGCGACTACAGCTACCTGGGTTCGGACACCGTGCTGCATATCGGTAACGACCTGGAACTGGCCCAGGACTTGTGGCTGACCACCGGCCTGGCTGCGATCTACACGCGCCGCGAAACCCAAGTCACCTACCCCGAAGGCCAGGCGCCGCTCAGCCAGCATGATTGGGATTACGCCCCGCGTGTCGGCCTGCGTTACGACTTCAACCCGCAATTGCAGGTGTACGGCAACCTGAGCCGCTCGGTCGAGCCGCCGCACGCGTGGTCGATGATCTGGGGTTCCAACAAGTACTTCACCAGCGGCGCGGCCAAAGGCTTGGCGCGTGAAGGCGTGAGCCTGAAGAATCAGACCGCCACCACCCTGGAAATCGGCGGACGGGGAGAAGCATCGTTCGGCCAGTGGGATCTGGCGCTGTACCGCTCCGAAGTGCGTCACGAATTGCTCAGCGTGGAAACCCAGGCCCAAACTTCCACCAGCAATGCGATCATCGCCGAATCCAACGCCAGCCCCACCGTGCACCAAGGCGTGGAGCTGGGGCTGCTGAGCCCGTTATGGGACGGCGGTCGCAGCGGTCAACTCGCCTTGCGCCAAGCCTATACCTTCAGCGACTTCCATTACCGCGACGATGACCGATTCGGCGACAACACGTTGCCGGGCATCCCCAAGCACTACTACCAGGCGCAACTGCGCTACAGCCACCCGACGGGGTTCTACACCAGCCTCAACACCGAGTATTCGTCACGGGTGGCGGTGGACTATGCCAACTCCTACTACGCTGCGTCCTATACGCTGCTCGGCGCCACCTTCGGCTACGACGCGCCAAAGCAGGACTGGCAAGCCTGGGTCGACCTGCGCAACCTCACCAACCGGCGCTACGCCAACACCGTCACTCCGGGCTACGACGACAAGGGCCTGGACGTGGCGCGCTCCACCCCGGCGGACGGTCGCGGCATCTACACCGGCGTGTCCTGGAGCTGGCGCTAAGGACACGTTCTCTCCCTATGGCGAGCCCACTTGTTGTGCCGAGCGGGCCTGTTGTGGCGAGCGGGCTTGCCCGCTCGCCACAACAAACCCGCTCGCCACAAGGGCAAGCCCATTTACACGGCTTGGCTCCACCTTCGGCTACGACGACAAAGACCTGGATGTGGCGCGCTCCACCCCGGCGGACGGTCGCGGCATCTACACCGGCGTGTCCTGGAGCTGGCGCTAGGGACACGTTCTCTCCCTATGGCGAGCGCGCTTGTTGTGCCGAGCAGGTTTATTGTGGCGAGCGGGCTTGCCCGCGCTGGGCTGCGCAGCAGCCCCAAAACCAGCCGCTGAAGGGAGCCTGACACACCGCATTTAGCCTTACTGGGGCCGCTTCGCAGCCCAACGCGGGCAAGCCCGCTCGCCACAACAAGCCCGCTCGCCACAAGGGCAATCGTTGTAGCCCCTTGCCCCCAAATCGTTTTACTGGCATTGTTCGCGCAATTGGTAATACTTCCCATTTGAGATACTTTTGCGCATGCATGACATTCCGGCAGCGCTGGGCGACTCCGCCCGGCAGCAGACCCTTACGGCGATGTACAGCGAGCACCACGGCTGGTTGCACG
This sequence comes from Pseudomonas viridiflava, assembly GCF_900591205.1. Taxonomy (GTDB): domain Bacteria; phylum Pseudomonadota; class Gammaproteobacteria; order Pseudomonadales; family Pseudomonadaceae; genus Aquipseudomonas. The sequence continues at coordinate 127,719 of NZ_UUPU01000067.1, read as the reverse complement.
GCTGGTTGCGCAAAAAACTCGGGTGTTCCCAGCATGCCGCCGACCTGGCCCACGACGCTTTCATCCGCGTACTGATGCTGGCAGAGCCGCAACATATCAAAGAACCTCGGGCGTTCCTCGCCACCACGGCAGGAAGGCTGTTGATCGACGGTGCCCGGCGGCGTCACATTGAAAAAGCCTACATGCAAGCGCTGGCAATCCAGTATGAAGACGCCGGGATGCCCGATCCGGCGGCGATCCATGTGGCCTTGCAAGCCTTGGAGCGCATCGCCGAAATGCTCGCCGGCCTGCCTGCCAAGGCCCGTGAAGCCTTCCTGCTGAGTCGCCTCGATGGGCTGACCTACAGCGAAATCGCCACCCGCCTGGACGTGTCCCCAAGCACCGTCAAAAACTATATCTCCAGCGCGCTGGTGCATTGCTACCACAGCCTGCACGTGGCAGACCCGCTGGCATGAACTCCGAACAAATCATTCAGCAAGCGGCGAATTGGCTGACACGCCTGCACGACGAAGACGTCAGCGACGCCGAGCGCCGTGCCTTCAACACCTGGTGCCAGGCCGACCCGCGCCACGCCGTGGCCATCGAGCGCATGCGTTCGCTATGGGGCAGCCTCGACACCTTGCCCGCGCAACCGGCACGCGTCGCCCTGAACCGCGCGTTTGCTCCGCAACGCTCGCGCACCGCGCCGGTGGTGGGGGTACTCGGCGTGTTGCTGTGTGGCTGGCTGGGGCTGTCGCAGTTGCCGCTGTGGATGGCCGATCAGCGCACCGGCGTCGGTGAACGCCGCCAGGTCGCCCTCGAAGACGGCAGCCAATTGCAGCTCAACAGCAACTCGGCGGTGGACGTGAAATTCGACGGCCACCAGCGTGTGATCGAGCTGCTGCAAGGCGAGCTGTGGGTGGAGGTGGCCAAGGATGCGCAGCGGCCGTTCGTGGTGCGCACGGATCAAGGCACCGCGACTGCCTTGGGCACGCGCTATATGGTCAAACGTGTGGCGGACGGCACCACGCTGGTGACAGTGATCGAGTCCACGGTGGCCGTCAAAGGCGACGCCGAGGCCGGGGTCAAGGTCATGGCAGGCCAGCGTTCGATCCTCGACCATGGCCACGCCACACCGGCACAGGCCACTGGCAACTCCGACCCGGACGCCTGGACACGCGGCCTGCTCAAGGTCGATGACCAACCCCTGAGCGAGGTGCTGCAAACCCTGGCCGGCTACCGCCACGGCCTGGTGCGCTTCGACCCCCAGGCCCTGAAAAGCCTGCGGGTGTCCGGTGTGTTCAAGCTCGACGACACGGCGGCGGCGCTGGCGGCGCTGGCGGATAACCTGCCGATCCAGGTGGAGTACTTCACCGACCTGCTGGTGGTGGTCAAGCCGCGTTAGGCGTCGTGCCGGCGCAGGCGTTTGTACAGAGTGTTGCGGCTCACCCCCAGCTCTCGCGCCAAGTGCGAAATATTCCCGCCGGCTGCCTTCAGGCGCTGGGTCAAGTCGATGCTGTCATCCAGATACTCGCTGGCGGGCACCGGCGGCGCCAGGTTCAAATCCACAAAGAAATCGTCCGGCAGATGCTCCGGGCGGATCGGTTGCTCCTCGGCCATCGCCAGTGCCACCTGCAATACACTGCTGACCTGGCGTAAATTGCCGGGCCATGGGTGCTGTTCGAACAATGCCAGCACCTCGGCGCTCAGCCCGGCCCATTGCGTGGGCTCGCGGTGTTGCTGCCACAGTTGCTGGAACAACGCCTGCTTGTCGGTACGCTCGCGCAGCGGCGGCAATTCGAGGGTCAGGCCACCGATCCGGTAGTACAAATCTTCACGAAAACGCCCGGCTTGAACCTGCTCGCGCAGTGCCCGATTGGTGGCAGAAATAATCCGCAAGTCCACCGGGAATAACTCGCTGCTGCCCACTGGCTGTACGCAGCGCTCCTGCAACACTCGCAACAGGCGGGCCTGGGTGGGTAACGGCATATCACCGATTTCATCCAGAAACAGCGTACCCTTGTCGGCCTTGCGGATCAGGCCGATGCTGCCTTTCTGGTTGGCGCCGGTGAACGCGCCTTTTTCGTAGCCGAACAGCTCCGATTCCACTAACTCAGCGGGAATCGCCGCACAGTTGACTGCGATAAATGCCTGCCGACTGCGGGAACTCGCGCTGTGCAAGGCTTTGACGAACACCTCTTTGCCCACGCCGGTTTCGCCATGAATCAACAGGGGGATGTCCTTTTCCAGCAAGCGTTCGGCCTGGCGCACGGCTTTTTCCACGCGTACATCGCCAAAGTGCAGGGTTTTCAAGTTGATCGCAGCCGGTTTTGCATGTGTTGGTTCGCTGAAGACACGTGCCTGCACGGGCATCTGCTTGGGCCGTTTCAGCAAGCACTGGAACCGATTGCGTCCCGCCGCCTGCAGTGAAAAGGGCAGACCCTCGGGTTGGTTGAGCAACTCCAGCAGCGAGACCTTAAACAAACTGTCGATCATCACCCGCGACAAACTGATGCCCAGCAGGTTGTCGGCGCGCCGGTTGGCCGACAGCACCTGGCCGCTGTCATCAAAGATCAGCAGGCCCGCCCATTGGCTGTCGAGGTTGCTCAGGCCGGTGTTGAAGGTCAGCTGGAAATGCTCGCCGCGAAACAGGTTGAGGATCAGCCGGTTTTCCACGGTCTGACTCATCATCTTGACCATGCCCAGGGTGTGGGAGGGCGGCAGGTAGCTGTCGCTGGACACGTCCAGCACCGCGATGATTTCGCGCTGGGCATCGAAGATCGGCGCCGCCGAGCCGGTCATGAAGCGGTTGGCCTTGAGAAAGTGTTCGTCATGTTCGATATGCACCGCCTGGGCACACGCCAATGCGGTGCCGATGGCATTGGTGCCGCTGGCGCGCTCCATCCAGCTGGCGCCGGCGCTGAACCCCCGGGCCAGCTTGGGCTCGATAAAACGCTGAGTGCCCCAACTGGTCAGCACTTGGCCCTGGTTGTCGGCCAGCATGATCAGGCAGTTGGAGTTGCTCAGGATGTTTTCGTAGTAGGGCAGCACTTCCTGATGAGTGGTCTGCACCAGCGAATGCTGGCTTTCCAGCAATTGGCTGATGCCCTCGGCGGGCAGTTGGTCAAAGCTGGGGGTGCTCTGGTGGTCCAGGCCAAAGGCGCGGCAACGGCGCCAGGATTCCTGGATAAGGGTGTCGTGAGCCAAGGGTTCGGCCATGGGGGGCGACCTTCGTTTTTATTGTTATTTTTATTGAGCCTTGCACGGACCCATGTGGGAGCTGGCTGGCCTGCGATAGCGGTGGGTCAGTCACTGCATGAGCACGCTGATACACCGCATTCGCGAGCAAGCCCGCTCCCACATTTGTTCTGTGTTGAGCATGAGAGTGTTGTTCAGAACTGTTCATTGTCAACCCCTGACCTGTTCAGTTGTTCAGTCCGATTGTTCACTCCCGAACATCAGTTTTACGCCATTTCCTTGCACATCAACCACTTGCCGTTTTGGCACGAAACTCGCTCTGTCGACTGGCCAGATTCATTCCAATAATAAAAAGGTCGTGTCATGTCATTGACCCTGGAACATGTCTCCCGCGTCGTCGAAGGCCAAACCTGGATCGACGATGCCAACCTGCGTTTCGAAGCCGGTTCCTTCAACGTGTTGCTCGGGCGCACCCTGTCCGGCAAGACCAGCCTGATGCGCCTGATGGCCGGCCTGGACAAGCCCGACAGCGGCCGCATCCTGATGAATGGCGTGGATGTCACGCAAAAGCCGGTGCGCCTGCGCAACGTCTCGATGGTGTATCAGCAGTTCATCAACTACCCGACCATGACCGTGTTCGAGAACATCGCCTCGCCGTTGCGCCAGGCCGGTGTATCCAACGAGCTGATCCAGAGCAAAGTGCTGGAAACCGCGAAGATGCTGCGCATCGAGAAGTTCCTGCAGCGCCACCCGCTGGAGCTGTCCGGTGGCCAGCAGCAACGCACGGCCATGGCCCGCGCCCTGGTCAAGGACGCCGAACTGATCCTGTTCGATGAGCCGCTGGTGAACCTGGACTACAAACTGCGCGAAGAGCTGCGTCAGGAAATGCGCGAGCTGTTCAAGGCTCGCCATACCATTGCGATCTACGCCACCACCGAGCCCAACGAGGCGCTGGCGCTGGGCGGCACCACCACCATCCTCCACGAAGGTCGAGTGATCCAGAGCGGCAAAGCCGCCGAGGTCTATCACCAGCCGCAGACGGTGCTGGCCGCCGAACTGTTTTCCGAGCCGCCGATCAACCTGATGCCAGGGCGCATCAGCGGCAATGAAGTGAGCTTCGCCAATTTTGTGCACTTCCCGCTGAACGTCGACCTGCGCCCGATCGGGGAAGGCGAATTCCGCTTTGGTGTGCGCCCCAGCCATATCAGCCTGGTGCCAAGCAACGACGATGATCTGGAACTGGCGGTGACCGTGGAAGTCGCTGAAATCAGCGGCTCGGAAACCTTCCTGCATGTGCGCAGCGAACACTTCCTGCTGGTGCTGCACCTGCCGGGCGTGCACGAATACGACGTGGATGCGCCGATCCGCGTGTACATCCCCACCCATAAACTGTTTGTGTTCGATGGCCAGGGCCGTTTGGTCCAGGCCCCCGGGCGCCGTGTCGCGAGGGTTGCCTGATGGCCGAGATCCATTTGCAGAACCTGGCGCACAGCTACAACCCTACGCCGACTGGCCCTGAGGACTACGCGATTCGGGAAATGAACCACGTGTGGGAGCAGGGCGGGGCCTACGCCTTGCTCGGGCCATCGGGCTGCGGCAAGTCGACTTTGCTCAATATCATCTCCGGCCTGCTCAGCCCGTCTGAAGGCCAGGTGCTGTTTGACAGCACAGTGGTGAATGACCTTACACCCGAAAAACGCAACATCGCCCAGGTGTTCCAGTTCCCGGTGGTGTACGACACCATGACGGTGTTCGACAACCTGGCCTTCCCGTTGCGTAACCAGGGCATGGCCGAAGCGAAAATTCACAGCAAGGTGCAGGAAATTGCCGAAGTCCTCGACCTGCAAAACCTGCTGAGCAAAAAGGCGCGCAACCTCACCGCCGATGAAAAGCAAAAGGTCTCCATGGGCCGTGGGCTGGTGCGTGATGACGTCTCGGCGATTCTGTTCGATGAGCCGCTGACGGTGATCGACCCGCACCTCAAATGGAAACTGCGGCGCAAGCTCAAGCAGATCCATGAGCAGTTCAATATCACCATGGTCTACGTCACCCACGATCAGCTGGAGGCGTCGACCTTCGCCGACAAGATCGCGGTGATGTATGGCGGGCAGATCGTGCAGTTCGGCACGCCGCGTGACCTGTTCGAGCGGCCGAGCCATACCTTTGTCGGCTATTTCATCGGCAGCCCTGGGATGAATCTGATCGAGGTGCAGGCCGAGGCGGGCGGAGTGGCTTTTGCCGGGACTCATCTGGCATTGCCTGACGCCTTGCAGCAACGCATCAGCGAAACGGACTACAAGAAACTGCAGGTCGGTATCCGCCCGGAATTCATCCATGTATGGGACGAGTACAACCCTGACGCCCTGCAGGCTGATGTCATCCATGTGGAAGACCTTGGCACCTACAAGATCATGACCCTGAACCTGGACGGCGCCTCGCTGAAAGTGCGCCTGGCCGAAAACAAGCCGGTGCCCGAGGGCCGTGCCTGTATCAGCTTCCCCGCGCAATGGCTGATGGTCTACGCCGACGATTACCTGCTGGAGGTGCAGCCATGAACAAGGTCCAGAACAACAAAGCCTGGTGGCTGGTGCTGCCGGTGTTCCTGCTGGTGGCGTTCAGTGCGGTGATCCCGATGATGACCGTGGTCAACTACTCGGTGCAGGACATCTTCGACCAGTCCAGCCGCTACTTCGTCGGCGCCGACTGGTACAAACAAGTGCTGCTCGACCCACGCCTGCACGATTCGCTGCTGCGCCAGTTCATCTATTCGGCGTGTGTGCTGCTGATCGAAATCCCGCTGGGTATCGCCATCGCGCTGACCATGCCGACCAAAGGCCGCTGGTCGTCGTTGGTGCTGATCATCCTGGCGATTCCGCTGCTGATTCCGTGGAACGTGGTGGGCACCATCTGGCAGATTTTCGGCCGTGCCGATATCGGCCTGCTGGGCTACAGCCTCAACGCGCTGGGCATCAGCTACAACTATGCGGCCAACACCATGGACGCCTGGGTCACCGTGCTGGTGATGGACGTGTGGCACTGGACCTCGCTGGTTGCGCTGCTGTGCTACTCGGGCCTGCGGGCCATACCGGATGTGTACTACCAGGCAGCGCGGATTGATCGTGCATCGGCCTGGGCGGTTTTCCGGCATATCCAGTTGCCCAAGATGAAAAGCGTGCTGCTGATCGCGGTGATGTTGCGCTTCATGGACAGCTTCATGATCTACACCGAGCCCTTCGTACTGACGGGCGGCGGGCCGGGTAACGCCACCACGTTCCTGAGTCAGACGTTGACCCAGATGGCCGTAGGCCAATTCGACCTGGGCCCGGCAGCGGCGTTTTCCCTGGTGTATTTCCTGATCATCCTGTTGGTGTCCTGGCTGTTTTACACCGCCATGACCCACTCCGACGCCAACCGCTGAGGCCGCCAACATGAGCAAGAGAAAGCTGATACCGCTGCTGATCTACATCCTGTTCCTGCTGGTGCCGATCTACTGGCTGCTGAACATGTCCTTCAAGAGCAACACTGAAATCCTCGGCGGGTTGACGCTGTTTCCGCAGGATTTCACCCTGGCCAACTACAAGGTGATCTTCACCGACCCGAGCTGGTACACCGGTTACCTCAACTCGCTCTATTACGTGAGCCTGAACACGGTGATCTCGCTGAGCGTGGCGCTGCCGGCAGCCTATGCGTTTTCGCGCTACCGTTTCCTGGGTGACAAGCACCTGTTCTTCTGGCTGCTGACCAACCGCATGGCGCCACCAGCGGTGTTTTTGCTGCCGTTTTTCCAGCTGTACTCGTCCATCGGCCTGTTCGACACACACATCGCCGTGGCCCTGGCGCATTGCCTGTTCAACGTGCCGCTGGCGGTGTGGATCCTGGAGGGGTTCATGTCCGGCGTGCCCAAGGAAATTGACGAAACCGCCTACATCGACGGCTATAGTTTTCCGAAGTTTTTCGTGAAGATTTTTATCCCGTTGATCGGCTCCGGCATCGGCGTAACGGCGTTTTTCTGCTTCATGTTTTCCTGGGTCGAGCTGTTGCTGGCGCGCACCCTGACCTCGGTCAACGCCAAGCCGATTGCGGCGGTAATGACGCGCACGGTCTCGGCGTCGGGTATTGACTGGGGGGTGCTGGCGGCGGCGGGGGTGTTGACCATCCTGCCCGGCATGCTGGTGATCTGGTTTGTTCGCAACCACGTGGCCAAGGGCTTTGCCCTGGGCCGGGTCTAGAGGAGTCGATGATGGAATGGATGGCCTGGACCACCCCCACCGCCCTGTTCTTTGGCGGCATAGCCCTGATTCTGGCGGGCATGACCACCTGGGAGCTGCGCTCGCCGAGCATCCCTCGGCGTGGCTTTTTGCCGATCAGCACCACCCGTGGTGATCGTTTGTTTATCGGTCTTCTCGGCAGCGCCTACCTGCATTTGCTGGTAATCGGCGTTACCGACTGGAGCATCTGGGTGGCGTCCGCGCTCTCCCTGGTATGGCTGTTGAGTGTGATGCGTTGGGGCTAATGCCCTTGTGAATAAACAACCAGGAGGTCTCTATGTTGAATAAAAACAATAAGCTGCGACATAGCATTTCATTGGCCGCCGTATTGGCCCTCAGCGGTTTGAGCGCCACGGCCTGGGCCGATGCGTATGAAGATGCGGCAAAAAAATGGATCGGCAGCGAATTCAAACCGTCTACCCTCACGGCCGACCAGCAGCTCGAGGAACTCAAGTGGTTTATCAAGGCGTCCGAACCGTTCCGTGGGATGAAGATCAACGTGGTGTCGGAAACCCTCACCACCCACGAATACGAGTCCAAGGTACTGGCCAAGGCGTTCAGTGAAATCACCGGGATCAAGCTGACCCACGACCTGCTGCAAGAAGGCGACGTGGTGGAAAAGCTGCAAACCCAGATGCAGTCCGACAAGAATATCTATGACGGCTGGGTCAACGATTCCGACTTGATCGGTACGCACTTTCGCTATGGCAAGACCGAATCCATCACCGACCTGATGGCCAACGAGGGCAAGAACTTCACCTCGCCGACCCTGGATATCAAAGACTTTATCGGTATCTCCTTCACCACCGCGCCGGACGGCAAGATCTACCAACTGCCGGACCAGCAGTTCGCCAACCTCTACTGGTTCCGCGCCGACTGGTTCGAGCGCCCGGAACTGAAAGCCAAGTTCAAGGAAAAGTACGGCTATGAACTCGGCGTGCCGGTGAACTGGTCGGCCTACGAAGACATCGCCAAATTCTTCAGCGAAGACGTCAAGGAAATCGACGGCAAGCGCATCTATGGGCACATGGACTACGGCAAGAAAGACCCGTCCCTGGGCTGGCGTTTCACCGATGCCTGGTTCTCCATGGCCGGTGGCGGCGACAAAGGCTTGCCCAACGGCTTGCCGGTGGACGAGTGGGGCATTCGCGTGGAGGACTGCCACCCGGTGGGTTCCAGCGTCACCCGTGGCGGCGACACCAACGGCCCGGCGGCGGTGTTTGCCACCCAAAAATACGTGGACTGGATGAAAGCCTACGCGCCACCCGAAGCGGCGGGCATGACCTTCTCCGAATCCGGCCCGGTGCCGTCCCAGGGCAACATCGCCCAGCAGATCTTCTGGTACACCGCGTTTACCGCCGACATGGTCAAACCGGGCCTGCCGGTGGTGAATGCCGACGGTACGCCGAAATGGCGGATGGCGCCGTCGCCGGTCGGGCCTTACTGGGAAAAGGGCATGAAGAAGGGCTATCAGGACGTGGGTTCCTGGACCTTCCTCAAGTCCACCCCCGAGAAACAAAAACTCGCGGCCTGGCTCTACGCGCAGTTCGTGACCTCGAAAACCGTGTCGCTGAAGAAAACCATCGTCGGCCTGACGCCGATTCGTGAGTCCGACATCAATTCCCAGGCCATGACCGACATGGCCCCGAAACTGGGTGGCCTGGTGGAGTTCTATCGCAGCCCGGCGCGCACCGAGTGGTCGCCGACCGGCACCAACGTGCCGGACTACCCGCGTTTGGCGCAACTGTGGTGGAGCAACATCGCCGCAGCGGCCAGCGGCGAGAAAACCCCGCAACAGGCACTCGACAACCTCGCCAAGGAGCAGGACGCGATCATGACGCGCCTGGAGCGCTCCAAGGTGCAACCGGTCTGCGGCCCGAAAATGAACCCCGAGCGTGACGCGCAATACTGGTTCGACCAGCCGGGCGCGCCTAAGCCGAAACTGGCCAACGAGAAACCGAAAGGCGAAACCGTGAACTACAACGACCTGCTCAAGCAGTGGGAGGCGGCGCGTAAGTAACAGCGGGGGTTATAGAAGGACAGAACGGCACGCTAGCGTGCCGTTTTGCTTTTTGTGACCCGCTCGCTTGTGTGGCAAACGGGCTTTTGTGGCAAACGGGCTAGTGTGGCAAACGGGCTAGTGTGGCAAGCAGGCTTGTGTGGCAGACGGGCCAGTGTGGCAAGCAGGCTTGTGTGGCGAGCGGGCTTGCCCGCGTTGGGCTGCGGAGCAGCCCCAAAACCAAGCGCTGCGGTCTTTCAGGAAAATCTCGGCGCCTTTACTGGCGCTGCTGCACAGCCCAACGCGGGCAAGCCCGCTCGCCACATAAGTGCTGTGCATCAGTCCAATTCGGGTAGTGTGAAGTGGGCCAATTCTGGTGCTGTGCATTCGGTCATATCAGGTCTGCACCTGGGTCACATCAGCGACCCTTGTTATCCAGCAAAATCCGCGCCGTATCCTTCGCCGGTGGCATTCCGAACACCCGCGCATAATCCCGGCTGAACTGGGTCGCGCTTTCATACCCCACCTCAAACGCCGCACTGGTCACGCTGCTGGCACTGGCCAGCATCAGCGTGCGCGCCTGTAGCAAGCGCACGCGTTTCTGATACTGCAACGGGCTCAGGTTCGTCACCGCCTTGAAGTGCCGGTGAAACGCCGAGACACTCATCGCCGCCTGCTGTGCCAGCGTCTCCACCCGGATCGGCTCGGCAAAGTCGCGGCGAATCCATTGGATCGCCTGGCTGACCCGGGCCATGGCAGTGTCCGGCGCGGCGATTTCGCGCAGCATCCAGCCGTGCGGGCCTTGCAGTACGTGGTAGAGGATCTCTCGCTCATACACCGGCGCCAGGGCGGCAATCGCCACCGGATCGCCCATCAGCCGCAGCAGGCGTACCCAGGCATCCATCAATTGCGGCGTGACCGCCGCCACCGAAAAACCGGCGTGCTGGTCACCGCGCCCAGTGGGCGGCGGCAGGTCACTGAGCAGCGTGGTCAGCACTGTCGGGTCCAGCGTCAGGCTCACCGCCAGGTACGGCTCACCGGTAGCGGCCGGATTGACCACGCCCACTGCGGGCAGCTCAATCGACATTACAAAATACGTCGCAGGATCGTAATGCAAGGTGCGGTCGCCCACGGTCATGCACTTACTGCCTTGCAGGATCAGGTTGATCATCGGGTCATACACGGCCGCGAGCATATGCTCGGCAATTGCGCCCTGGACCATCGCCACGCGTGGGATACCGGTCTCGGTGCGGCGGTTTTCGGCCTTGGCGGCCAAGGCGCGCAGTTCGATCAGTTGAGTATTCATGCCGGTCATGCTGTTCCTTCCTACGAAGCTTGCGCAAGCGAAAAGCAGAAACAGGCAGGATAGAGGTAGGAACAGCTGCGTAGCGGGGCAGGGCGATGGCTACTGTGGTCACTCAACTTTGCGACAGTGGAGCAGCCCATGAGCGTTATCGTGATTACCGGAGGCAGCCGCGGGATCGGTGCCAGTACCGCCGAGCTGTGTGCTCGCCAGGGTCACGGCGTGATCCTCACGTACAACCGCAACCCCGACGCGGCGCAGGCGGTTGTGCAACGCATTGAGTCCGCAGGTGGCACAGCGGTCGCTCTGCCATTGGATGTTGCGGATGTCAGTCAGTTCGCGACATTCCGTGAGAAGGTGGTACAAAGCCTGCAGACCTTTTGGGGTGTAGACACCCTGGGCGGGCTGGTCAACAACGCCGGGTACGGCCTGTTCAACCCGTTGGAATCGGTGACCGAAGCGCAATTCGACGGCCTCTTCAACGTGCACCTCAAGGGGCCGTTTTTCCTCACTCAGACCCTGCTGCCGTTGCTGCAAGCGCACGCCAGCATCGTCAACCTCACCAGCGCCACCACCCGTGTCGCCACGGCCGGGGTTGCACCTTATGCCGCGTTCAAGGGCGGCCTCGACATCCTCACCCGCTACATGGCCAAGGAGTTCGGCGAGCGCAACATACGCGCCAATGCGGTTTCCCCCGGCGCGATTCGTACCGAATTGGGCGGTGGCCTGAACGATGAATTCGAAGCCTTGCTGGCCGGGCAAACCGCGCTGGGTCGTGTAGGCGAACCGGACGATGTGGCGCAGGTCATCGCCATGCTGTTGTCGGACCAAGGCCGTTGGATCAATGCCCAGACGATTGAAGTCGCGGGCGGTTACATCATCTGAACCGCGAGGTAACAGCATGCTTGATCATATTTTTCTTTCCGTGAGCGATATCCCGCGTTCCGTGCGCTTTTATGAAGCCACGCTGACGCCGCTGGGCATTACCGCCCGCCACGATTACGCGGGTAAGGATGGCCCACCCGGCCATCCGGACCTCAAGGGGTTTGGTGCCAACGGGCGCATATTCTTCTGGCTGCGCGCAGGCGTGGTGGAGGCGCGAGCGGTGCATGTAGGTTTTGTCGCCAACAGCCGCATCGAGGTCGAAACGGCCTACGCCGCGGCGCTGGAAAACGGTGCCACCGACAATGGCGCCCCAGGTGCGCGCCTGCATTACGACCCTGACTACTACGCGGCCAATGTCCTCGACCCGGACGGCTACAGCCTCGAGTTCGTCTACAAAAACTGGCAGCACACCTCATGAAAACCCTGATGATCTACGGCGCCACCGGCTACACCGGACGGATGGCGGCCGAGCACGCCAAAGCCGTCGGGCTGAACCTGGTGATCGCTGGCCGCAACCCCAGCCGCCTGGCTGCACTCGCTGCGCAGTTGGGCGTGACTTACCGTGTGTTTACTGCCGATGAGCACGCCGCCGACCACCTGCAGGGCATCGACGTGCTGCTAAACGTTGCCGGGCCTTTTGTGCATACGGCTGAGGCGTTGATGCACGCCTGTCTCGCTTGCGGCACTGACTATCTGGACATCACGGCAGAAATCAATGTGTATCGCATGGCGGAAAAGCTTGGCAGTGCCGCCCGCGATGCAGGTGTGATGCTGCTGCCTGGCGTGGGCTGGGACGTGGTGCCCAGCGATAGCCTGGCGATGCACGTTGCGGCGCGTGTGCAACAGCCGCACTCGCTGAAAATCGCCTTGCAGGTGCCTGGCGCCATGTCGCGGGGCTCGGCGATGAGTGTCGGGGAGATCCTCGGCGCAGGCATATTGGCGCGCATCGACGGCGAGTTGCTCGTTACCCCGGACGCGGCACCGCAACACCTGGATTTTGGCGACGGCCCGCTGCTGTGCGTGCCATTGTCGTTCGGTGATCTGGTTACCGCGTGGCATAGCACCGGTATCGCGAATATCGCCATGTTCGTGCATATCAGCGGCGAGGCGTTCCCCGAGGGTGATCTGGCGCTCCTGCCGGATGGCCCAACCCTCGCGCAACGCGACGCCCATCGTGCGCGCGCCGTGGCTGAAGTCACTGGTGCGGATGGCAGCGTTGCACGCTCGGTGATCGAGACCGTCAACGGCTACACCTACACGCCGCTGGCTGCCGTGGAAGCTGCGCGCCGTGTACTCGGCGGCGAACGCCAAGGCGGCTTTGAAAGCCCCGCACATCTGTTCGGCGTGGGCTTTGCCGAGACGATTGCCGGCACGCGCATCATTGATTTTTAAAACCGTTTGCCGAGCAGGTGTGGGGTACTGACGACCGCCGATCCGTACCTTTACAAGCCTGATTGAATTTTCCCCATGGCCCGATGCTCTGCACTGTAGACGCGTGTGGTTTTGAGCGCGCTTGCGCGGCCTCCTTGTTGGGGGGCTGGTTGTATCGGACTTTGCGGAAACTGCCATCATGACCCTTCTCACAGCGCTGTCGGGCCAACCGGCCTGCTTGACTGACTCGGCCAGCGGCCGCCATCAACGGTTATACGGCGAGCTGTACCGCGAAGGCGGCGGCGCTGAAACGGCGGCTCGCGAGTTTTTGCTGGAGCAATTGGCGCAAGTGCAGGAGGCGCCCAGCGAGTTGCCCGAGCTGCCCGAACACCTGCCGGCCTGGGTCGAGCAGGGTTGCGCCGAAGTGGCTCAAGCCTATGCCGAATACTTGGAGCAACGCCAGCAAGGCCGCCCGCGCCGCTACTTTCAGAACAAGGCTCACGCGCTGTACATGCTGCAACGTGTGGCCCCGACCAAGCAGGTCGACGGCGCCTGGCTGTACGGCTTGTTGCGCTACTGGCAGGACCAGCGCTTCGATGGCTTGCTCACCACCTACCTCGAAGAGTTGGGCGACGGCGAAGCGGCGCAAAACCATGTGGTGATCTACCGCAAATTGCTCAGCGAGCAGGATGCCGACAGCGAGGCGGGCCTGGAGGATGACCATTATCTGCAAGGCGCATTGCAACTGGCGCTGGGCCTGTGCGGCGAAGAATTCCTGCCGGAAATCATCGGCTACAACCTGGGTTACGAGCAGTTGCCGCTGCACCTGTTGATCACCGCTTATGAGCTGAGCGAGCTGGGCATCGACCCCTATTATTTCACCCTCCACGTGACCATCGACAATGCCAGCAGCGGCCATGCCTGCAAGGCGGCGCAGTCGGTGCTGAACCTGTTGCCGCTGGGCGAGGGCAGGGCGGACTTCTACCGCCGCGTGGCCCTGGGTTATCGCCTCAATGACCTCGGCCCGGGCACTGCGGCGGTGATCGAGAGCTTCAACATGCAAGAGGCCGTGATTGGTATGCTCGAACGCAAGCGCACCTTCGGCCAGCACATGCACTCGGACTACTGCCGCTTCGAAGGCAAGACCGTCAACCAATGGCTGGCGCAGCCGGGGCAGGTCGGTGCCTTTCTTCAGGCGCTGGAAGACAAGGGCTGGATCAAACGCAATCAGGACCCGGCTGAAAGCCGTTTCTGGCAGTTGATCGAGGGCGCCGGCGCGGCGATGTTCGGTGTGTTCAGCGGCTATGAAAAACAGGTGCTGCACGACTGGATCGCCGGTGACTGGATCAGCCACCAACGTGTGCCCCCCGTGCGGCCCGGGCGCGCCAGCCGCTTTTCTCGTGAGCAGCATCGCCCAGCCGATCCGGACACCCAGGCGCTGGTGGACTCGTTGTGGAACTTGCCCGATCAGCAGCAACTCAGCGCGCTGATCCCGTGGCTCTCGGCACGCCGCCACAGCACGCCGGCCGGGTTGTACGCCACCCGCCGCTTTATCCAGCTGCGTGCGCGCCTGCGCTAAGGAACTCGTCCATGTCTGCACAACAAATCGCCGACCGCGCTCTGCTGAACCTGGGCCGGGGGCTGAAGGAGAACGGCTACCGGTTTATCACACCGACGCCGTTGACCCATGAGCGGGTTTATCAACGCGTGTCGGCGCCGCTGGCGAAGAACCTGCGCGATGTGTTCGGCTGGTCGATGCCGTTTGATCATGAACTGTTGCCCGAGGCGTTCCGTGAGGAGTTGCAGCAGGCCGATGTGCTCGAGCAACAGGACGCGTTATGGCGCAGTACCGTGCGTTGGTCGAACCTGGACGACCTGTTGTTTGCCCACTCGGCGTACCCCACCACGCAACCGGATGCGGTGTTTTTCGGGCCTGACAGCTATCGCTTCGCGCAACTGATCGACGCGCATCTGCAACAGCGTTTCGAGCCGCTTCAGCGCGCCGTGGATATTGGCTGCGGTGCGGGTGTGGGCGCGCTGGTGGTGGCCCGGGCGCGGCATCACGCGCAGGTGCTGGCGGTGGATATCAACCCGCGCGCCTTGCGCCTCACGGCGGTGAATGCGGAGTTGGCGGGGCTGGCCAATGTCAGCGTGTACCACAGCGATGTGCTGGGCGGTGTCGAAGGCGAGTTCGACCTGATCGTCGCCAACCCGCCGTATATGAACGACGACCGCCAGCGTGCCTACCGGCATGGCGGCGGCGCCCATGGCGAGCAACTGTCGGTGCGTATCGTCAACGAATCCCTCGGCCGCCTGGCTCCGGGCGGCAGCCTGCTGCTCTACACCGGTGTGGCGATTGTGGCTGGGGAAGACCCGTTCCTGGCGGCGGTCAAGCCCTTGCTGGGCAGCGACGCCTACGGCTGGACCTACCGCGAGCTGGACCCGGATGTGTTCGGCGAAGAGCTGGAAAAACCCGGCTATGAGCGTGTGGAGCGGATTGCCGTGGTCGCGCTGACCGTCAGCCGTTTGCGCTGACGCTCATGCTCACTTTCGGTATTGAAGTGAAGTAGTTCATCACGCACTTGCACACTCGGCGTTCCGTGGCGACCGTGCGCCATAACCTGGCTGAGTCCCTCGGCAAATTCGGCGTCAGCGCTACTCGCGCCGCTGCAGCACTTGGGGCAATCAGGCCATGGCTTGTGGCTGGATCTGCAATTCGCCGTCTACATCCTTCACCAACCCACTGGCCAGAAACAGCGGCGCCAGGCGTTTGTGCAACTGCGGCTCGACAAACTCCTTGACCGTGTCCTGCGCCAGCACACCACTCAGCGCCAGTTCGGCCTTGGTGTATGACAGCCATGCCTTCTTGAGGATTTGCAGCACATCGCTGCCCGCCGTAGAGGCGAAGCGGCGGTGGCTCGGCTGGGTCTCGAAGGTGAACGTGTGCTGAAACGCATAGCCGCTTTCATCACCGCCGCCGGCCGTGCACCGCACGCAGGTGCAAGCGCCGTCGCCGAACGCACTGCGCAGGTAGGCGTTGAAGTCCACCACGGGTTTGAGTGACAGGCGCTTATCCACCTCGAACAGGTCCCCGGTCATTTTATCGTCAGTGTTCAACGTCCATTTCCTCGCTGTGTGCTGCAGTTTTACAAAGCGCGGCACAATACCAGCCGCACGCCGATTTGGGGATTATTTGCATAACAATAGACCCCGATATTCTTTTGCTGTCTTAAAAACCGCCGCTACGCTCCATCACCTTCCCGAAAACGCGGCAGATCCCCGATGACTTTCAAGCGTTCCTCCCTGACCCTTCTGGCCGCGTCCCTCGCCGCCGCCAGTGCCTTGCTCAGCCCCGGCGCCCAGGCCGAAGGCAAGATCAGCATCGCTCAACAATTTGGCATCGGTTACCTGATTCTGGATGTGGTGCGCGACCAGAACCTGATCGAAAAACACGGCAAGGAACAGGGCCTGGACATCAAGGTGGAATGGAACAGCATTTCCGGCGCCACCGCCATGAACGAATCGTTGTTGGCCGGCGCCCTGGATGTGGTCTCGGCGGGTGTGCCACCGATGCTCACCCTGTGGGACCGCACCAAGGGCAAGCAGAACGTCAAGGCCATCGCCTCCCTCGGCTCGATGCCCAACTACCTGCTGACCAACAACCCCAACGTGAAGACCCTCAAGGACTTCACCGAGAAAGACCGGATTGCCGTGCCGGCGGCGGGTGTGGGCTTCCAGTCGCGCACGTTGCAGATCGAAACCGCCAAGCAGTTCGGCGATGCCAACTACAAGAAGTTCGATGACATCTCCATCAGCCTGGCTCACCCCGACGCCACGGCCGCATTGATTGCCGGTGGTTCGGAGATCAACTCGCACTTCTCCAGCCCGCCGTTCCAGTATCAGGAACTGTTGAATCCTAACGTGCACAAGGTGCTCAGTTCCTACGACATTCTGGGCGGGCAGGCCACGTTCAACGTGCTCTACACCACGCAGAAATTCCACGACGAAAACCCCAAGACCTACAAGGCGTTCTACGACGCGCTGGCCGAAGCCGAGAAAATCATCAAGGCCGACAAGCCTGCGGCGGCCAAGGCGTATATCCGTGTAGAACAGTCGAAATTGCCGTTGGACCTGGTTGAGAAAATCGTCCAGGACCCGGAAATCGACTTCACCATCGTGCCGCAGCGTACGTTCATCTACGCCGAAAAATTGCAGGAACTTGGTGTGCTGAAAAACAAGGCCGCGAGCTGGAAGGACTACTTCTTCGAAGAAGCCCACGGCGGCAATGGCAGCTGACCTCAAGGGTAAACCGATTTAAAAATGTGGGCGGGCAAGCCCACATTGGATGCTCATGGTCTTCGGGGTCAGCGGAAAAACTCACCCGGCGTGGCATCGAACTGCTGGCGAAACGCATTGATAAACGCCGACGTGGATTCATACCCACAGCCCAACGCCACATCCGTCACCCGCTCGCCTTGTTCCAGGGCGGGCAGGGCGGTCAATAACCTTAAACGCTGGCGCCAAGCGCGAAAGGTCAGCCCGGTGTCACTCAGGAACAAGCGGCTGAGGGTTTTTTCGCTGACGCCCAGCGTGTGGCTCCAATCGCTCAGGGTGGTCTGCTGTTCCGGGTGCAGGTTCAGGCTGCGGTAGATCTGCCGTAGGCGGGGGTCGTGGGGCAAGGGCAGCATCAGGTCGACCTGGGGCGCGGCGGCGAGTTGGTCCAGTACCACCTGGGCCAGACGCCCGTCGGGGCCGTCCTCCACGTATTCCACCGGCAGCTCGCTGAAGCTGCGGATCAGCTCGCGCAGCAAACTGCTGACTTCCAGCACCTGGCAGCGCTCGGCCGCCCAGGCGGTGACGCTGCAATCAAGGTATAGGCTGCGCATTTCGGTATGCGGCGAGCTGTACACCCGATGCGGCATGCCTGCCGGAATCCATACCGCACGCTGCGGCGGCGCGACGAAGCGGCCGACGCTGGTCTGGATCTCCAGCACCCCGGAAATCGCGTAGGACAATTGCACCCACGGGTGGCTGTGCCGGCGGGTGAGGGCGCGGTTGGGCAGCGATTCGGTGCGCCCATACACCGGCCGTGGCAGGCTGGAAAGCCCAGGCACGCTGCGGCGCACGGTATTGGCATGTCCTTTAGGCGGCATTTACTGGCTCATTGGCGTTAGTCGGTAACAAGCCGTTACGTTAGAGTCGCGATGACGCTCTTGGCAACCCCCGGAAGATCCGCTTATGACTCGCCCCCGTTTTCTGCCCGACAACTTCACCCTGACGCTGATTGCCACGGTGATCCTCGCCTCCCTGCTGCCCGCCAGCGGCCAGACCGCCGTGGCCTTCGGCTGGGTCACCAACCTGGCGATTGCGCTGCTGTTTTTCCTGCACGGCGCCAAGCTGTCGCGCCAGGCCATCGTCGCCGGTGCCGGGCACTGGCGCCTGCACCTGTTGGTGTTCAGCCTGACCTTTGTGCTGTTCCCGTTGCTGGGCCTGGCGCTCAAACCGCTGTTGTCGCCGCTGATCGGCAAAGACCTGTACATGGGCATGCTCTACCTCTGCGCCTTGCCGGCCACGGTGCAGTCGGCGATTGCCTTCACCTCCCTGGCACGCGGCAATATCCCGGCGGCGATCTGCAGCGCGGCGGCGTCCAGCCTGTTCGGGATCTTCCTCACGCCGTTGCTGGTGACCCTGCTGCTCAATGTGCACGGTGAGGGCGGCTCAACCGTCGACGCCATCCTGAAAATCAGCGTGCAATTGCTGCTGCCGTTTATCGCCGGGCAGATTGCCCGCCGCTGGATCGGCGATTGGGTAGGGCGCAATAAGTCGTGGCTGAAGTTCGTCGACCAGGGCTCGATCCTGTTGGTGGTGTACGGCGCGTTCAGCGAAGCGGTCAACGAGGGCATCTGGCACCAGATTCCGCTGTGGGAACTGGGCGGCCTGGTCGTCGCCTGCTGTGTGTTGCTGGGCCTGGTGCTGGTGGCTTCGACCTTGCTGGGCAAGGCGTTCGGCTTTAATCAGGAAGACCGCATCACCATTTTGTTCTGTGGCTCCAAGAAGAGCCTGGCCACCGGCGTGCCGATGGCCCAGGTGCTGTTTGCCGGCGCAACCATGGGTGTGCTGATCCTGCCGCTGATGCTGTTTCACCAGATCCAGTTGATGGTCTGCGCGGCGTTGGCGCAGCGCTATGCCAAACGGCCGGAAAGCATTCCGGAACTGATGGGGCAGGTTGACCCCTGATCCCATCACCTCAAGTTAACGCCTGAGCAGACGATCTACTTATTGGGAACCCAATAAGGAGTATCGGCATGGGCGTTAAAGGTATTTCAATCATTGCAGGCTTCCTGGGTCTTTGGGCTGGCAGCTGCGCAGCGGCGCAGACGGCGGGCCAGGGTGTGATTCGGTTCACGGGCAGCATCGTCGAGTCAGGGTGTGCGACAAATGCGCGCAGTGGTGCGGTGATGGAAGTGACCGGATGTGCCAGTGCCAGCCGTGGCAGCCACTTTGATGTGCGCAATATGGCCTCGGCCGCCAGCGTCGACGCCGCCCATGTGAGGCTGGTGGCAGACACTCGCAACGGTCGCTACTACGACCAGCGGTATGTGCTGGTAGACGGCGCCGGCAAGCCGATTCAGTCGGGCAGCTACGTGGTGACCATGACCGCACCCTGAGCGAACTGAGGGTATTTTGAGGGGGATCAGCGCCAACACCCGGTCGAGAAACCTATAGAATGCATGGCGGCGGCGCGTGTTCTGTGTCGCCGCTTGATCACCGCCAGAGTACCTCGCCCTTCAATGAGCATTTCAGCCGCAACCCCCCAAGCCAACTGGCAACCGGTCATCGCCCTGGCGTTGGCCGCGTTTGTGTTCAATACCACCGAATTCGTGCCCGTGGGCTTGCTCAGCGCCATCGGTGCGAGCTTTGACATGCCCATCGCCAGCGTCGGCCTGATGCTCACCATTTATGCGTGGATCGTGTCCCTGACCTCGCTGCCGGTGATGCTGTTGACGCGCAACGTCGAGCGGCGCAAGTTGCTGATCGTGCTGTTCGGCCTGTTTATCGCCAGCCATATCCTCTCCAGCGTTGCCACCAGTTTCGGCATCCTGATGCTCAGCCGGGTCGGCATTGCCTTGTCCCATGCCTTGTTCTGGTCGATTACTGCGTCCCTGGCCGTGCGCCTGGCCCCCGAAGGCAAACAGGTACAAGCCCTCGGCCTGCTGGCCACCGGCACGTCGCTGGCGATGGTGTTGGGGATTCCGCTGGGCCGCCTGCTTGGCGAAGCCATGGGCTGGCGCACCACGTTCCTGGTGATCGGTGCCTTCGCCGCAGCCCTGGTGTTCTGGCTGGCGCGCACCTTGCCGCCACTGCCGAGCCAGAACTCCGGATCGCTGCGCAGCCTGCCGTTGCTGTTCAAACGCCCGGCGCTGGTGGCGCTGTATGTGCTCACGGCCATGACCGTGACAGCACAATTCACCGCCTACAGCTATATCGAACCCTTCGTCGAAGGCGTGGCCGGCATGAGCGGCAGCGCAGTCACCCTGATCCTGCTGGTGTTCGGCGGCGCAGGCATCGGCGGCTCGCTGCTGTTCAGCCTGGTGCACCGCTTCAACCCGCACCTGTTTGTGGTGGGCGCGGTGTTCCTGCTGGCAGCATGCCTGACCCTGCTGCTGCCGCTGAGTGGAGCCGAATCCTACCTGGTAATACTGAGCATTTTCTGGGGCATCGCGATCATGGGCTTCGGCCTGGCCATGCAATCCAAAGTGCTGGTACTCGCACCGGACGCCACTGACGTGGCCATGGCGATGTTCTCCGGCATCTACAACATCGGCATCGGCGGCGGCGCCCTGATGGGCAGCTGGGTCGGCAGCCACTTCGGCTTCGCCTGGATCGGCGCGGCGGGCGGGTTACTGGCGGCGGTGGCGTTGGTGGGGTATTGCCTGGCGATTCGCAAGTTTGGGACGGGTGTGGTGAGTCACTGAATCGCGCAATCGTTGGCCACGTTCGCAATCAAGCGTGCTCCGGCACAGTGTCTGCGTTATAGCGCAGACACCTGGACCTTTCTGGCAAGTGCATGATGTAAAAGACTTAATTCTTCTCGCCAAGATTCTAGCGTGTCAATTCTGATACAAATCTCTATAATTTATTGACGCCACTAAAACGCCACCATACCATCGCCGCCGAATAGTGGCATCGGGCCACATAGAGGGATCTATAAATGTGGCGTTTGGTACGTCGGCCCAGGCTTTGCCTGCTGTCCGCTTTTTTTTGCCTGGGCACAACCCTTGTGGCCCAAGGCGCGCCCGCGCAGAACACACCAGGCGTCACCGACCTGATCCGCGATCGCCAGGATCGCCTGCTCGAAGAGCAGCAACGTCGCCTCGAAGAACTCAAGGACCTGCCCGGTAAAGCCGCTGCATTGGCCAAGCCAACAGCGCCGGTCGAGACCCATTGCTTCCCGATCAAAACCATCGAACTCGCCGGCGCCGACGCGTTGTCCGAAGGCGAGCGCGCCGACTTGCTCAAGCCTTATATCGGCCAGTGCCTCGGCGTGTCGCAGCTCAACCGCTTGCCCTGCAACCCAGCGGCGAGCTGCACGGGCGCATGACCAGCAACGCCGTGGAGCTGTTTGCGCGTAGCCAGAACGTCGCCGCCACAGTGACCTTCGCACATTCGTTGGAGCGACCAGGGCCGATCACTGAACGTGAAGCGCCGGTGTATTTGCGTCTGGATTTCTTTCTTTAAATTTTTACCGCCCTCGGGCATCGAGACATGACATGGACGTTCGCCAACTCGCCTTCCTTGCGCGCCAACCTTCTGCAACCCTGAAAAACCGCTCGACCTTTCTGGGGTTGCCCAAGCGCGGGTTGGCATTGGTATTGGCCAACGCCATGTTCTGGCAGCCATTGCTGGCGCAGGCGGACGGGATTGTGGTCAGTGCGCCGAGCACCAGCCTGGGCCAGGCGGCGAACGGTGTGCCCATCGTCAATATCGCTGCGCCCAACGGCAGTGGGCTGTCGCATAACCAGTTCCAGGATTACAACGTCGGCGCGAATGGGGTCATCCTCAACAACGCCACCAGCCGCACCCAGTCGACGCAATTGGGCGGAATCATCCTCGGCAACCAGAACCTCAAAGGCACCGCCGCGAGTGTGATCCTCAACGAGGTCAACGGCGGCAGCCCCAGCCAGCTGCGCGGCTACACCGAAGTGGCGGGGCAGTCGGCGCATGTGATTGTGGCCAACCCGTACGGCATCACCTGCAACGGCTGCGGTTTTATCAATACCCCGCAGGCCACGCTGACCACTGGTAAAGCGGTGATCGAAAACGGTCAGGTCAACCGTTATCAGGTCGACGGAGGCAGCGTCGCCATCGAAGGCGCCGGCCTGAACGCGAATAACGTCGATCAGTTCGAAATCATCACCCGCGCCACCACCATCAACGCGCAGATCCAGGCGAAAAAACTCACTGTCGTCGCCGGTCGCAACGATGTGGATGCACGCACGTTGACCGCCACCGCACGGGCGCCGGACGGCAGCACGGCGCCTGACTTGGCGATTGACTCGTCGGCGCTGGGCGGCATGTACGTGGGCGCGGTCAAGCTGGTGGGCACTGAGGCCGGGGTCGGCGTACGGCTGTCCGGTGACATGGTGGCCGGCGGTGATATCCAGATTGATGCCGGCGGTAACGTGGTGATGGGCCAGGCGTCCGCCGGCAGTGCAGTGACCGTCAAGGCGGCCAGTGTGGAGGCCAAAGGTACGGTGTATGCAGGCTCCAATTTGTCGATCAAAACCCAAGGCGCATTGACCAGCCAACAGACCCTGGCGGCCAGGGACAGCATCGCGCTGGACGCCGGTGGCCGGTTGACCAACAACGGGATTATCGAAGCCGGCGTGAACGCCGATAACAGCCGCAATGCCCAGGGCGCCGTGGCGCTGACCGCTCGCGATTTGACGAATACCGGCAGCGTGGTTGCCAGCCGTGCGTTGACGGTCACCGCCGAAAAGGCCCTGGACAACCAGGGCGGCACACTCAGTGGTGTGCAAACCGTCGTCAACGCTGGTCAGCTGGATAACCGCGGTGGTCGTGTGCTGGGCACGGACGCGCTGAAGGTGAATGCCACCGACCTGGACAACCGTGCCAAGGGCCTGTTGCACAGCGATAAACGCGCCAACATCGACGTTACCGGCGCACTGCAGAACCAGAGTGGCCGGGTCATCGGACTCAACGATTTAACCCTCAACGCGGGCCAATTGACCAACGACAACGGCCTGATTGCCAGCCAGCAGCAGGCCCAGGTAACCGCCGGCGCACTGAGCAACCGCGTGGGGGAAATCTCGGCCAGCCAGACCACGATTGTTGCCACGACCCTGGACAATCGTTCAGGCAAATTGCTCGGCAGTAACCTCAACGTGACCGCCAGCGGAGCCATCGATAATCGGCTGGGGATTTTTTCCGCGACCAGCCTGCTGACCTTGCACGCCGGCAGCCTGGACAACAGCGACAAGGGCAATGTCACCAGTCAGGGCGACTTGACCGCTAGCGTGATCGGGCTGCTGGACAACCACAACGAGGGCAACCTGATCAGTGAGGGCAGCCAGCACCTGGTGGTTGGCCAACTGAACAACAACCAGGCCGGGATGCTATCCAGCAAGGCCGCGCTGACAGTGCACGGCGATACCCTGACAAACCAGGGCGGGCTGGTGATTGCCGACGGGGCGCTGACCTTGACCGGCGGCAGTTTTGACAACAGCCAGAAGGGCGTTATCAGTGGCAAGGCGGATGCCCGTGTGGCATTGGCCAGCCTGGATAATCGCAATGGCGGCCGGTTGAGCAGCGATGGCCAGTTGAACCTGAGCGCCGATCAGGTCGACAACGGCGCCGGGCGCATCAGCGCCAAGGGCGATATACACGCGACGGTCGGCGTGCTTGATCAGCAAGCGGGCGAGTTGATCAGCGAGGGCGGCCTGACCCTCACCGGCACGCAACTGGATAACCGCAACGGCGGGCTGGTAGCCGCCACGGGCGGGGTGAACCTTAACAGTCAACGCATCTTCAACCAGCAAGGCGAAATCTCCAGCCAGGCCAGTGTGCTGCTGGTGGCCGATCAACTGAATAACAGCGCCGGCAGGGTGATTGGCGACGCCGGCCTGAACCTGACGGTGCAGCGCCTGCTCAACCAGAGCAAGGGCCTGTTGGCCGGGCGCGAAGGGCTGACACTCAACGGCGGCAGTCTGGATAACAGCCAGGGCGGGCGTCTTACCAGCCAAAAAGACCTGGCGGTGAGCCTGTCGGGCGACTTGCTCAACCAGGGGCAGGGCACGTTGGTCAGTGAAGGCCAGCTGACCGTCAAGGCGCAGGCGCTGGACAACAGCCAAGGCGGCATTCTGTCTGCCGCGAACGCGTTGGCGGTGACGACCCAAGGGGCGCTGAACAATCAGGCCGGCAAGGTATTGGCCGACGGCACCATCAATCTCACCAGTGCGGCTCTGAACAACAGCCAGGCCGGTGTAATCAGCGCCAAGCAGCAGATTGACCTGCGCAGCACCACACTCGATAACAGCCAGCAAGGCAGCATCAGCAGCGACGCGGGTATCGCCCTCAACGCCGGTCAACTGGACAACAGCCAGCAAGGCTCGATCTTTGCCAAGTCCACGCTCAAGGCGACCCTGACCGGGTTGGATCAGCACGATCGTGGCGAACTGATCAGCCACAGCAACATTGACCTGGACCTGAGCCAGGGCGCGCTGGTCAACCGCGACCATGGGTTGATTGCCACCCCCGGCCAGTTGTTGCTGCGCAACCTGGGTAGTATCGACAACAGCCTGGGCGGGGAAATTTCCAGCCAGCAGTCGTTCCTGGTAGAGGCTGATTCGCTGAACAACCGCAGCGGCAGAATCATCAGTGGCGATAGCCTGCAGGTGCGCATTGCCAAGGCCCTGGATAACAGTGTGCAAGGCGTGGTGTCGGCACACAGCGCTTTGCAGGTGGACGCCGATAGCCTCGACAACCAGGCCGGTGGCACGCTGGCCAGTCGCGGGACGCTGGACTTGAAGGTCACCGGCCTGCTGAACAACAGCAACCAGGGCCAAATCACGGCGGCGACCGTGCTGAACACCACCGCCGGTGCGCTGAACAACAGTGATAAAGGCAGCCTCTGGGCCGCCAACCAGCAGACCCTCACCACCGGCGCGCTGGATAACCACCAGGGCGGCCAGCTGGCCAGTGACGGCGAGCTGATCCTCAGCGCTGACAACGTCGATAACCGCGGCGGTTTGATCAGCAGCCTGGGTGACCTCAGCCTGTCCGGACAGACGCTTGACTCCAGCCAGGACGGCGAGGTGTCCGCCAAGGGCGATTTGAAACTGACCGTGCGGCAACTGATCCAGCGTCAGGGCCGTTTGATCGGTGAGCGTGCGGTGGCGGTAGATCTGCAAGGCGGCAACCTGGACAACACGGGCGGGCTGATCAGCGCCAAGGGGCCGCTGACCTTGGCTGGTCTGAACCAACTGACCAACCGCAGTCAGGGCGAAATCTCCAGCCAGACGGCCTTCAGCGTGAAGGCCCAGCGCATTGATAACGGCGATCGAGGGGTCATTCTCAGTACCGACCAATTGCAGCTCGACGCCCAGTCGATCGTCAACGCAGACCAGGGTTTGCTGTCGGGCTGGAACGGGTTGGTGGTTGCCGGGGGCAGCCTGGACAACAGCAGCCAGGGCACCTTGTCGAGCAAGAGTGGCACCTTGCAAACCCGCCTTACCGGCGCGCTGGATAACCATGGCGCGGGCGCCGTGGTGAGCGAGGGCAACCAGAGCATCCGTGCGGCCAGCCTGAACAATGATCACGGGGTGGTGTCCGGCCAGGGCGATGTAACCCTCACGGTGGACGGCCTGCTGGACAATAGCAACGGCGGGTTGATCTCGGCTGGCGGACTGTTGGATTTCAATAACGCTCAGAGCGAAATCCTTAACCGTGGCGGTCAGGTAAACGCCAACAACATCACGTTGATCGGGCAGCGCCTGGATAACACCGCCGGGCAATTGACCAGTGCCGGCAGCCTGCAAGGCACACTCAGCGGCGCGCTGATCAACGCCAACAACGCCCGCCTGGCCAGCGCAGGGGCACTGGTGCTGAACGCCGCCAGCCTGGATAACCGCAGTGGGCAACTGGTGAGTCAGGACGGGCTCGATCTGACCCTGGCCAATGGCGGCCTGGATAATCGCGAAAAAGGCACGATAGCCAGCCAGAAAGACCTGGTCCTCAAGCTGTTGGCCGGCGACATTCATAACCAACAGGACGGGTTGATCTTCAGCCAGAAGGGGCGACTCGACCTGGCTGCCCGCCATCTGAATAACCAGCAGGGCTCGCTGCAAAGCCAGGCCGACAACCTGTTGCGCCTGACTGGCGCGTTGAACAATCAGGGCGGGCGGGTCGACAGCAGTGGCGGCAACCTGGACCTGCAAACGGCGAGTGTCGCCAACGGCAGCGGCGGTGTGCTTAACAGCGCCAAGGGCTGGACCAAGCTGGTCACGGGGTTGTTTGACAACGCCGGCGGCATCACCCAGGCGCAGTCGCTGAACATCGAGGCCAAGGGCGGGTTGCTCAACCAGATGGGCCACCTGTCGGCCCTCGGCGGTGAAAACCGCATTGTCACCAGCGTGTTGAATAACCAGGGCGGCGGTGTGTATGCCGACACGTTGCTCAAGGTCACGGCCCAGGATTTCGATAACCAGGGCTCAGCGGCCGGTAACGGCGGCAAGGTCGGAGCGCGGGTCGTCGATTTCGGGCTGACGGGCACCCTGAGCAATCGCTTCGGCCTGGTAGAGAGTGATGAAACGCTGCACATTGGCGCGCAGGCCATCAACAACGTCGGCGGGACCCTGCGGGCCATGGGCCGTGCGGGCACCACCGACATCAGCACCTCGGGGCTGTTCGATAACCGCTTCGGCGCGCTGGAAAGCGCCAATGAACAGCTGACCCTGCAAGCCGGCGCCCTGGACAATAATGGTGGGCGTTTCGTCCATACCGGCAACGGTAAATTCGACCTGACGTCCGATCAGGTCACCCGCGCCGGCGGCAGCTTTGTCACCAACGGCCAGCTGGATATCAAGGCTGCGAGCTGGACCAACAGCAGCGTGATCCAGGCCGGGCGCCTGAACCTTGATATAGGCCAGTTCACCCAGACCGCCAGCGGGCAGTTGCTGGGCTCACAAAGCCTGACCGGCACCGGGGATACCTGGACCAACGAGGGCTTGCTGGCCAGCGACGGCACGCTGAACCTCACGCTTAGCGGCGGCTACAGCGGCAATGGGCGCGTCACCAGCGTCGGCGCTATGACCCTCACCAACGCACGCATGGACCTGGGCGATAGCGCCAGCATCGCGGGTGGCGGGCTGACCCAGATCAACAGCAGCACTCTGAACAACCGTGGCCGGGTGACAGCCCTCGGTGACCTCACGGTCAATGCCACCACGCTGAACAACTACGGCACCCTGGGCGGCGCCGAAAAAGTCCGGTTGAACGCCACCCATTTACTCAATGACAAGGGGCTGATTTTCAGCGGCAGTGATATGACCCTGCGGGTCAATGACTTCAGCAACCGCTACGGCGACGTCTACAGCCTGGGTGGCCTGGACATTGCCAGGGATGACGCGAGCGGGCGCAGCAGTCTGGTTGAAAACGTCTCTGGCAGCCTGGAAAGCGCCGGCGACATGCGCTTGCTGACGGACGCCCTGAGTAACCGTCGCGACCAGTTCAGTACGGAAAAGAAACTGGTGTCGGGCAACATCAACATCTACTCGAACGACGGTTGCAAAGGCAAAGGCTGCGAGCTGTATTTCACCTCGGTAGAGAAGTATGAAGATGTCATCAGCGGCAGTTCGGCGTCGGCATTTATCAATGCCGGTGGCGGGCTGACCGTGGGCAGCCACACCGTCGATAACCTCTACAGCTCGATGTCGGCCGCCAAAAACATCCTGATCAATACCGATGTGCTGACCAACCGCGGTGCTGCCGGAGGCGAGGAGCGCCATCTGAACTCGGGCTTGTACACCCGTGATCGGGGCATCTACAGCACCTTCATGAACCGCCAGAGCCAGTTCAATACGGTGAATAACCCGAACTCGGGGGCTTATCGCCCGGGTGAAATAAACATGGCCCAGGTCATGGCGGGTGTCGGCAACTTCTATGAAACCAGTACCTATGTGGTGCCCACCACCGGCAGTGTGATCGCGCAAGCGGTGATCCAGGCGGCGGGGCAGGTGACCGTCAACGCCACCACGAAAATCGACAACAGTGTCATTCGCCCCAACGCCACCGATATCAACACACCGGCGCAGAACCGCAACACCAACTCCGATGCGTTTGCCTCCACGGTAAAACCGGCGATTACCACGCAACTGCCGCCTGACTTGGCTCAGCGCCAGGTCAACCCGGTGACATTGCCGGGCTTCACCTTACCTACCGGGCAGAACGGCCTGTTTCGTCTGAGCGGCCAGCAGGGCAAGGCCGGTGTCGCCGGCAACGGCGTGACGGGGAACGCTGGATTGAGTGTCGACGGGCGCCAGATCACGTCACGCGACCGTGAACAGGCGCTTGATTACAGTGCCGTGAAAGAACGTGGTTTCAGCGTGGACGGTCAACCGCTCGCCGGTTCGGTCAGCGGTCAAGGGCCTTCCGCCCTGGACACCCGCGGCGTTTCGATCCCGCGTGTGCAGGGCCTGCCTGAGATTGCGG
The DNA here is from genome assembly GCF_900591205.1 of Pseudomonas viridiflava. GTDB lineage: Bacteria > Pseudomonadota > Gammaproteobacteria > Pseudomonadales > Pseudomonadaceae > Aquipseudomonas. The sequence continues at coordinate 98,987 of NZ_UUPU01000067.1, read as the reverse complement.
CGGTCGATAACCAGCATAAGTACATGATCGAGACCAACCCGGCGCTCACCGATCTCAAGCAGTTCATGAGTTCCGATTACCTGCTCGACAAGCTCGGTGTAACCCCTGATCAATCCAACCGTCGCCTGGGCGATGGCCTGTACGAGCAACGCCTGATTCGCGAAGCCGTGGTGGCGCGCACCGGCCAGCGCTATATCGATGGCATCACCAGCGACGACGCGTTGTACCGATACCTGATGGACAACGCCATTGCCTATAAGGACTCCTTGAACCTGCAGCTGGGTGTGTCGTTGACCGCAGAACAGGTTGCCGCGCTGACCCACGATATCGTCTGGATGGAGGAGGCCGAGGTCAACGGCCAGAAGGTCCTGACCCCCGTGCTGTACCTCGCCAACGCCAACAACCGCCTGGCGCCCAACGGAGCGTTGATCCAGGGTCAGGATGTGAACTTGATCAGCGGTGGCGACCTGCACAACAGCGGGACCCTGCGCGCAACCAACAACCTGAGCCTGACTGCCAACAACATTGATAACAGTGGGCTGATCCAAGCCGGTAATCGCCTGGAGATGCTGGCCTCCGACTCGATCCGCAACACCCGGGGCGGGATCGTGACAGGGCGCGATATCAACGCCACCGCATTGACCGGCGACATTATCAACGAACGCACCGTCACCACCTTCAAGCGTGAGGGCGACGGTTACCAATTGCGCGACGACGTAGTCAGCGAGGGCTCGCGCTTTGAGGCGACCGACACCTTGACGCTCAGCGCCATGCGTGACGTGGCGAATATCGGGAGCACCTTGAAGGCTGGTGGCAATGCGTCCATCGCGGCGGGGCGTGATGTGGTCATCGCCAGCCAGGTCGAGCAAGACGATTACGCCTACCAGCGCCGTCGGGTCAGTGGCACCGAGCAAACCATTGTGCAACATGCCTCGGCGGTGGAGTCGGGCGCAGACCTGACCATTGATGCGCGGCGCGATGTTTCGGTTGTCGCAAGCCGGGTCAGCGCGGCGAAAGACCTGAGTGTCGAGGCCGGTGAAAACCTGACCGTGGCAGCTGCGGCCAATGAGGAACATGAATATTCCAAGGGCAAAAAGGGCAAGACCAAAACCACCACCCAGTCGGATGAGGTGACCCAGCAAGGCGCAGAACTGAGTGCGGGTGGGGACCTGATTGCGGTGGCAGGTACTGATGTGACGCTGATCGCCAGCAAGATCAGTGCGGGCAATGACGCTTACATCAACGCCGGTAACGCGCTGAATGTGCTCGCTGCGCAGAACAGCAGTTATTCGCTGTACGACATGAGCAAAAAAGGCGGTTGGGGCAGCAGCAAAACCCAGCGCGATGAAGTCACGGATGTGACCCATGTAGGCACCGAGATCAAAGCCGGCGCCAACCTGACGCTGGAAAGTGGCGGCGATCAGCGCTATCAGGCGGCCAAGCTTGAGAGTGGCCAGGACCTGGCGATCATCAGCGACGGTGCGGTGACGTTCGAGGCGGTAAAAGACCTGCATCAGGAGAGTCACCAGAAGAGCAAGGACAGCATGGCCTGGACCTCCATGTCCGGCAAAGGCAAAACCGACGAGACCCTGCGTCAGACCCAGATGAAGGCGCAAGGCGAGTTGGTCATCAAGGCCGTTGATGGCTTGAAAATCGACATCAAGCACGTCGACCAACAAACCGTGCACCAGGTGATCAACAGCATGGTTGCCGCTGACCCGCAATTGGCGTGGCTGGCAGAGGCGGAAAAACGCGGTGATGTGGATTGGCGCCGCGTCGAGGAAATTCACACCAGTTTCAAGTATTCCCATTCGGGCCTTGGCCCGGCCGCGCAGGTGGTACTGGCGATCGCGCTGGCGGTGGTGACCGGCGGTGCGGGCCTGGGTGCCGGCATGGTGGGCGCAGGCGCCGGGACGTTTGCCGGCGGGTTTGCCGATGCGGTGCTGGCCGCCGTCATGAATAACGCGGCCAATAGCGTGATCAGCAACAAAGGCAACCTTGGCGCCACGTTCAAAGACATCACCAGCAAAGACGCAATGAAAGGCTATGTCGTCTCTGGGATGATGGGCGGCATCGGTGGCGCAATGGGCTATGACCCGACCACCTTGGGTTTTGACTGGAACAGCGTAGGCCAGGTCGTTCTCAAGACCGGTGCCGAAACGATCGTCCAGACCGCGTTCAATGGCGGCAGCCTGGGCGATAACTTCGCCAACAACCTGCTGGGTTCGGTGATCAACATTGCCGGGGCCGTGGCGGCCAATCAGATCGGCAACACCACTCTGGTTGACGGTAGCCCCACCAAGATCGCAGCGCATGCGCTGCTGGGTGGCTTGAAGTCGATGGCCATGGGCGGCGACTTCCAGACCGGCGCCCTGGCAGGCGGTGCCAACGAAGCACTGGTGCAATACCTCGCAGAGTTGGTGCTGCCGGACAACTATGACCCGAATCGGCCTGGCAACCAGCAGGCGCAGGTCAACTTGATGGCGATGTCGCAGCTGATGGGTGTGCTGGCTGCCGTGGTCACCGGAGGCGACCCGGAAATCGCGGCCAACATCGCGGCCAACGCCACTCAGTACAACTACCTGAGCCATTCGGATCTGGAGCGGGCATCCAAGGAGCTGCTGGGTTGCGGTAACGACACAACGTGTGCGGAAGATGGTTACGCGAAATATCACAACCTGAGCATGGAGCAAACCGCCCGGGCCCTGATTGAATGCGGCAACGACCCGAAGACCTGCGCCAACGTGTCGATGCTCGTCGCGAAAGCCGAGGCGGATACCGCTCGATTCAAGAGCATGGCTGACAGTGCCTCGCCTGCCGTGGCAAAAGTGCTTAATCTGCTGATAGCGGAAAACTACGGCTTTCAGAATGACTTGGCCGGTGTCACCGCAGGGCACTCGGCAGAAGCGGTTGCTGATGTTCTGGTGCAGAAATTCGGCATCACGCCGGAGCGTGCAGCAGCGTTTGTCGCTGGCGTGGTGTTGACCGTTGCGGCGATCAACGCGGCAAAAGGTGGTGGCGGTACAAAAGGTGCAGGTGGTACAAAAGGCCCGGGCGGTTCGGTAGACCGCGCTACCACAGGCATCGAGTGGGGCAAGGGGAATAAATTACAAGGCATGCCGTGGGAAGATTACCTGGACACGCAACTGCCCGCAGACTCACGACTGCCGCCGAACTTCAAGACGTTTGATTTCTTCGACGAAGTCACCGGTGTTGCAACAAGTGCCAAAACCCTTGATACGACAACGGCTGCCAAACTGGCCAATCCGCGTCAGGTCTATTCGTCGCTCAAGGGGAATATTGATGCGGCCGCCAACTTTGTTGAGGCCGGTTTGAAGGGCGAAACCTTACATGCCAGTCAAATCACTGCTCGTGAATTGCAAGTTGCAATTCCCAAAGCTACGACCGGCGCTCAGTGGGAACAGATTAATAAAGCGATTGAATATGGGCGCAGCAAGGGCGTTACCGTAAAAATCACCGAGGTGCATTAAGATGAATGATGTTGTGAAAACAGCCTGGGCGGATGCAGGCATTAACAACGAGCTTGTGTATGTCAGGACTTACTCCGGCTATCGAAGCAGCCGAGCCGACCCGCTGGGGGTCGAGCATCACGCCGGCGCGGATGTCAGTGATCAGGCGCTGGGTGAGGCCGTATTGGATGCATTGGCGCATAGCCGGTTTGTGCTTGCCCAGCCGCGTGAGGATGTGTGGATTCACCCCGAAGCTACGTTTGACCGGGACCTGTACGACCCTACGCTGACCACTCAGCGCTATGAACAATGGGTGGGCAGTCTGTTGGAGCGCTGTGGCTACAAGACCCGGCGTGCATTATTCAAAGACATGAAAAAGTGCAGTATCGAGAGTAAGGAAGGGCAGATAACCATTCGCCCCAGTCACCATGAAAAACTCGAGTTCTGGAGCGGCAAGGGCATCGGTGACAGTCTGTATGTGACTGTTCCCTTCGCAAGCAGCCCTGCTGAAATGGGGGCGGCCTTGCGCTTGGCATTTAGCCGCTGTACGTGATGGGGCTCCACTGACGTAACGCGCAGTCAGTGGAGCAGTATCAACGCTGGCGTATAAAACCGGCCGCGCCCACCTGCGTTCGCACGTAGCCATCAGCGGCAGGAGCCGTCGCATCAGTGGCTACCCGTATTGGCATGGCCCGCACCCGCGTCGCGTGGGACTTCAATTCGCGCAATCCCGGCAGGCTGCGGTGCAATAAGGTATTCACGGTATTGCTTGAACGCCTCCAGCACGGATGCATCCTGGGGGCGATAGTCATCGCCACTCAGGTGCTGCTGGTTAGCCACACAGGGTCTGCCGAGTGCCGCCTGGCAGGCATCATTGGTTGACTGCGCAGCTGAGGCGAAGAGGGCGTACGCCGTGCCCGGTTGCCGGGTATCGTTGAACAGCGGGTGCGACACGTCTTCGAAATCATTGCCCTCCACCAGCAAATGGGAGCTGGCAGTACGCGACATGATCGCGCCCTGATACGTCAGATGGGCAAACACGTTATTGACCAGTTGCGCGCGTACCTCGGCATTGCCCATTCCCCCGAGTGGGGCGCCCGACCCGAGGTGTCATGCACATAGTTTCTGAGCAGCGTCAGGGTGTCGTGATGGCCCAGAAACAGCCATACCCAGTAATGGTGCCCATCGCAGGTCGCCGAGTAGGGCGTGCGGCCATCGAACTCGTTGTTGGAAATCGTCACATGGGTCGCGCTGCCCCAGCCAGTCACGAGCATCTGCCGGCCAATACGCGCAAAGGTGTTGTGGTCGATCCACACGCCGTCGGCATCGTCCAGGGTGAGCGCGTCGCCGCCCCAGACCACGCGTGGGTTGATGTCCGAGAGGGTCAGGTTGCGCACGATGACATTGTGCGTGCCGCTCCCGATGAACAACCCCATGCCCTGGATACCGGCATGGGGCCCAACGCCCAATAGGGTCTTGTTGGAACCGATTTTCAGGCGCTGCAAGCCTGCTTTGTCATAGGTCACCGTGGCGGGCGATTTCGACTGGCAGAAATGGTTGGCACCGTCGATCGCCCATTGCCCACCGCCATGGGGACAGGCGTTGGCCATGCAGCCAGCCTCGGTCACCTGGGCGCTGCCGTCGGAAACAACCGAGCCGCGGAAATCGACGATATGGTCCAGGGCGATAACCCGAGGTGTGTCATCGGTGCAATTGCCGCGCGTGTCGAAGCTCGCACACAGCGAACTCTTCAGCTCGGACGCCGTGGCCGGATGCACGGCCGCAGCCTCGCCACCACCGGTTACGGCCTTGGCAAAACCGTCGGGATGATTTGCTGCCAGAGAGGGCTGCGGTAGCAGCAGTGAGGCAGATAACACGGATGCGGACAGGCATCGGGAAAGGGGGATTACGAGCCTCAACGGGGTTTTCCTGAATGCGTCAATACAGGCGGCCAAGCCTTGCCGAACAGGCCAGCCATGATCTGAATACATGCCGAGATTTATCAAACGATTTGAGTGCGATAGGGTTTTTCTTCAGCTGATGTTCAGCTGTGAGTGCTGGCAGCGGGCCCCGGGCCTGAGTCCGCTTCGAATTTCTGAGCCTGGCTGGGGCACTCAAGGCAGGGCGCTTATGGCGTGTATTACCGCACCGGCGATGGTCTTTGTAATAACCCGACGCTGACCGTTATCAATCTTCGGGCTCAGCCATATGGGCAGGCTGTTCAGCATGGGCAAAATCGCTGTGAGCGCACCCTCGCGCAACGGCCCGCCGGGCTGATGACCCAGCGGGCCGACCAGTTGCATGAGTTCTGACTCATAGGCCAGCCTCAATCGCTCAACGCTTGCCTGCATCGGGGCGCCCAGGCAATTGGCATCCATGACCGCTAACTTGAAGTGCGCGGTCATCTGTTCATGCAATTGAAGATGGCCTTCGATCAGTTTTGTCAGGCGTTGCGCGGGCGTCAATCTTCGGGTTTTGATCCGCTCAACGTGCGACAACAACGCCTGATACAGCTCTATCAGCCATTCAAACAGCATTGCTTCCTTGCTCTCCACATGGTGATAAATCGCCCCCGGGCTGATTCCAACATGCGCCGCCAATTCGCGCATGCTGACCTGGCTGAAACTACGCTGCTTGAACAGCTCCAGGGCTCTGCGCTGAAACTCCGAGCGGCTCAGCATGGGAACCCTCCGTTGGCGGGTCATGTGTCGAGTGCCTGCTGTCTGGCAATTTCCTGGTTGCGCAGAATGAACCGCTGCACCTTGCCACTGGGGGTCTTGGGCAGTTGTTCGACGAACTCGATTTCCCGTGGGTATGCATGCGCAGCCAGGCGCTGGCGGACATGCAGGCGCAGGGTTTCCGCTAACTCGGCGCTGGGCAGGTACTGACGGTTCAGCACGACAAACGCCTTGATCAACTCAGTGCGTTGCGGGTCGGGCTTGCCGATCACCGCGGCTTCGACGACTGCCGGATGTTCGATCAGCGCACTCTCGACATCGAAAGGCCCCACGCGGTAGCCGGACGTGGTGATCACATCGTCGTTACGCCCTACAAAGCTGATACTGCCGTCCTCATTAAGCTCCACGGTATCGCCGCTCAAGTAGTAACGGTCAACAAATGCCTTGGTGGGCATGTGAAGGTAGCCATTGAACCAGCACAGGGGCGAGCGCTCGCGATCCACCGCCAGTACGCCCGGCTGACCCGCCGGTAATTCCCGATACGCTTCATCCAACACGACAATCCGGTATCCCGGCACCGCATAACCGGCAGAGCCCTCACGTACGGGATGGCGTAGCCCGTGGTGATTGCACAGCACCATGCCGATTTCGGTTTGGCCGTAATGGTCGTGAATCACCACGTCGAGCTGTTCGGCGAACCAGCGAATGACTTGCGGGTTAAGCGGTTCGCCGGCGCTGCTGACAATACGCAGCTGGCCGCGCACCGCGTCGGCGAACTCTGCCCCCGCAGCAATCAGCAGGCGATAGGCCGTAGGCGAGCCGGCGAGGTTGCTGATCGCATACTGGGTGATAATCCGGCAGGTGCTTTCCACGCTGAAAGGGCCGTCATGGAACAGCGTGGCCCGGCCGCACGCCAATGGCCCGGTCACTGCGTAATACAGGCCGTATGCCCAGCCGGGGTCGGCGAGGTTCCAGAAATGGTCGTCTTCGCGCAAGTCGATTGAATCGCGCATATAACTTTTGAAGGCCAGAATGGCGCTCAAAGGCACCTCAAGCGGCTTGGCTGGCCCGGTGGTGCCAGAGGTACACATCAGCAGGAAAGGCGCGCCGGCGTCCAGCAGCTCAGCTGTGCAGTCGGCCTGTTGACGGCCCAGGGCGTCCCAGAAAGCGTAATCGCTCGGGTGCTCTGGGGGTGCGTCGGTCACGATGACGTTGGGGCAGTCGGGGATGTCGTCCAGCTTGGGACGATTGAGTGCATCGGTCACGATCCAGCGTGCCCTGGAGCAGTCCAACCGCTGCTCGATCGCCTTGGGCCCGAATGCGGTAAAGAGCGGTTGGTAGACCGCACCGATGCGCCAGGTCCCCAGGATAGTAATCACCAGTTCAACCGTGCGTGGCATCAGGCCGGCGACACGATCTCCCGGCTGGACCCCTTGCGCCCGCAGAAAATTGCCGAAGCGCGCAGCGTGCGCCTGCAGCTCGCTGAAGGTGTAGCGCGTGGCGCGGCCATCGCGCGTTTCGCAGTACAACGCCACGGCATTGCCATCGGCGTGCCGGTCGCAGCACTCGATGCAGGCGTTCAAGGCTCCCGGTTCGCCGTGCAAGTCCTGGGCAGCCAGTTGTAGAGAGTCGAAGGTTGACAGTGCTGAGTCGTAATCGCGCATAACGTACCTGATTATTATTGTTGGAATTTGCCCTGTGCCTACGCAAGCCTCGCAGGCGCAGGGTTGTAGCTAGTTGTCCATCATCTCGGCCGCTTGCTGGGTCGCCTGGCTGGTTCGTGTGGCCAGCTTGCGCACTTCATCGGCGACCACCGCAAACCCGCGTCCGGCTTCGCCAGCTCGGGCCGCTTCAATGGCGGCATTCAACGCCAGCAGGTTGGTCTGGCTGGCAATGCCCTGGATGGTGGCGACAATCTGCGTCAGCTTGGTGAGGGTTTCCTGCATCACCCGATGTTGTTGCGCCTGCGCCTCGCGCATCGTGCTTTCTTCATGGCGGGCATGGATGTCGGTGATGGCACCCACCACCCTTTGCGGGGATCCGTCCTGCGCACGGCGCGTTTGCCCGCGGCCGCGAAACCAGCGGTAAGTGCCGTTTTGGTGTTTGAGTCGATAATCCACATCGAACGGCGTCTTGCCGCTGCGGTCGTCCACATGGGCGACGAATGCGCCGATGGCCCGTGCGCTATCGTCGGGATGCAGCCGCGAAGTCCAGCTCTCCAGGGTGTTGGGGAACTCCTCAACCGTGTTGCACCCCAGCAGTCGGCGCATTTGCGAAGACCACCAAATTGTATTTTTCGGGTTCGCCGGGTCGCCTGCCACCACCTCGATATCCCAGAGCCCGTCATGCAGCATTTCCCGGGAAATGTCGAAGCGTGTGGCCGCCAGTTCGAGCGCCTCGTTGTGCAGGTACTGTTCATGAATGTCACGAACAGTACCCGCGATGCAGAGCGCTGCGCCTTGCGCATCGCGCCGCGAGGCACCGCTTATGCTGCACCAGCGATAGCCATCGCCAGGTGCAGACCTCATCCGCCCCTCAAGCGCAAAGGCCGTCCGCCCGCTACGATCGGCAAGGTGCCTGGTAAGCGCTACCTGATGTGTTTGCCGGTCATCCGGGTGCAACTGCTCGCTCCAACCGCCAAGCTGATCCATAGCCTGGGCCATGTTGGGCGCAGGCCCGGTCCACGTCATCGCACATTCCGGCCCAGGTGCAGCGGTTCCATCCAGCTCCAGCTCCCAGAACAGCTCACCTGCGCCTTGTGTGATCAGTGCCCAGCGCGCCTCCCATTGCCGCAACAGCTTGTCACGGCAGGCCAGGCGCTCGTCCAGTTGGCTGACGTCCAGCGTCAGTGCGCAGACCTGTTCCTTAAGGGCTCGCCGCTCTTGCAGCAGTTGATCGACGCTTGCCAGGATGCGGCGCAATAAGCGGTTGTTCGACGACAGTGGCGTGCTCGTCTGGTCAGGCTGCTCCAGTCGGTCGGCGAGCGGCGCCAAGACCCAGCGAGTGGTACGGCGGGAAAAGAGCATGGGCACCTCTACCTCGGTCAAATGGGATCAGCCTGCAAGGATGGCGTCGGGGCTGATAACGCCTGGGCGTCGAAGGCTGTGGCCCCCGGCAGGGTTTGCCAGGCCGATGGGCCGGCGGCTATTTCCTGAGCATTCAGCAGGCAGTCGTCGAGCTCGCGCTGTAACGCGTGGGTATCCAGCTCCTGGCCGATAAAAACCAGCTCCTGCCGGCAATCGCCGACGATGCTGTCCCACTTGGTCATGATGCTCTGCAACCGATATTCATCCCGTGGCCATTGCGACTGCTCGATGAAGTTCCACCAGCGCCCCACATAGTCCCACTGGAACTGTTTGCCGCTGTGCACCAGCAGGCCGGTTTCCAGGTGCCGACTGGCGAGCCAGAAGTAGCCCTTGCTGCGCAACAGGCGCCCATTGCGCCAGGGCCGCTGCAAAAAATCGAGTAATCGTTGTGGGTGAAAGGGGGCACGCTCGCGGTACACCCAGGACGTCACGCCGTAGGTGTCCGACTCGGAAGCCGGTGTGTCGTCGGCCTGCATTTTTTGCATCCAGCCGGGCGATGCTGCGAGGCTCGGTAAATCAAACAGGTGGGTTTCGAGGATGCTGGATAACTCAACGTTACCGTGGGCCATCGGCACGATCCGTGCGGTCGGGTTAAGGCCACTGAGGATCGCGTGCACAGCCTGGTAACCAGCCTCGTCGATCAGGTCCAGTTTGTTGACGAGAATGACGTTGGCGTACTCCACCTGCTCAATCAGCAGATCTGCCAGGTGGCGTTTGAGTGTGTCCGCTTGTGCGTCGTCGCGGGCCACGATGGCCAGCGACTCGAGCAACGCCTGAAAACGACTGCCATCGACCACCGTGACCAAGGTGTCGAGCCGCGCCAGTTCGCTGAGGCTGAAGCCTTTTGCGTCAAGGAATGCGAAGGTCTCGGCAACCGGCATCGGCTCGGAGATCCCGGTGGACTCAATCAGCAAGTAGTCGAAACGTTGCTGGCGTGCCAGGGCGCTGATCTGCTCGAGCAAGTCGGCGCGCAGCGTGCAGCAGATACAACCATTGCTCATCTCGATCAACTCATCGCGACCACGGTGCAGCGCCACGTCGCGCTGCACCTCTTCGGCATCAATGTTGACGTCGCTCATATCATTGACGATGACTGCCACTCTCAGGCCGTCGCGATTGCGCAAGATATGATTGAGCAGGGTGGTTTTGCCGGCGCCAAGGAAGCCGCTAAGAACGGTCACCGGCAGTCGGCCCGCCTGGACGCCGTCAATCATAGATTCACCGCTTGCGAGCTGGCGGCCTTGTCCAGGTAGCTTTCAAACAGGTCGACCACCACGAAACCGTCGTCGGCTGCATCCCCCCACAGGTCTTTCACGCGAAACTCGACGTGGTAGGTTGGCTGATGCGCCGCGCTCAAGTCGCCATGGCCAATCGCGTCCGGAAACGGCCATTTTTCTGAAGTGCGGTGCAGCACCACACCTTCCTTGCCGCGTACATAGGCCGGCATGCGGATATGCCCGGCCACATATTCGTCGCGCACGACCACCCGGTCGCCGACTTCAAAAGGCGCTCGGCCAGTGATCGCCGGGCGACCTTCAGCATGCGCGGGGTTTGCCAGCTTGAAGTGAGAACCCAGGGCCTGATCTAGCTCTGCCTGGGTGATGACGCCGGTTTCGACCAGCAGGGTGGCGGTAGCGATGACATAGCGTTCGTAGTACTGGGTGCCGACATGCTGGCGCACGTCCAGGCGTTCGACGGCATGGCGCACTTCGTCCACGCTGAACTTCTTCAAATGATCGGCACCGATAAACATCAAGCTGTAGGCCAGGTGCTCCCAGTCCTGCTTGAACACGGGTTGGTAGCTCAGGCTGTTGATGGTGTGAGGGACTTTGCCAAAGCCCTGGAAACCGCCGAGATCGTGAAAGCCATCCATCGTGAATACCTCTTATAGACAATCAAAAGTCAAAGAACCAAAGCGCCCCGGCTACGCCACGTACGGTAGCGCCACGCCAATAAGGACATCCTTGGTGATCAGTTTTCGAAGTGCCTCTTCATCCATGGCCTCGCTCCCCTGAGGTCGTACAGGCAGCACCAGATAGCGGCTTTCGGCGCTGGTGTCCCACACTTTGATGGTGACCCCGTCCGGCAGCTCCGTGCCCAGCTCCCGCAGCACGGTGCGCCCTTCGCGAACCAGTCGGGCGCGGAACTCGAAGCCCTTGTACCACTCCGGCGGCAAGCCCAGGACGGGCCAATTGGTGCAGGAGCACAGGCTGCACACAATCACGTTTTTCACACTGGGCGTGTCTTCCAGCGCAACAATGTATTCACCTTGCGGGCCGGTATAGCCAAATTGGGCGCACGCAGCGGTACCGTCCTTGAGCAGCAGTTCGCGAAAATGCGGGTCCACCCATGCCTTGGCCACCACCCGAGCACCGTTTTCCGGGCTCCATTGGTGTGCCATCAGCTGTGTCATGTGCTCGATGTAACCGTCGGGGATCAGGTCCTTTTGTTTGAGCACTTGCAGTAACGCCTGGGCTCGCTCGCCCGGTGTAGATGTGGTTTTCTCAGGTGTGGTCATCAGTCAACTCCTCATCGTTGAGCTTCAAGGCAGCGCCTGGCGGCTTATTCTTCTTGCGCTGCGGGGGACACCGGCTAACAGTTTTTCCAGTCGACCGAGGCCTCGAATGCCGCGGCAGCCTGGTAAATCGTGCCTTCGGCATAGTGCTTGCCCACCAGCATCAGCCCCACAGGCAAACCGTCTACCAGACCGCAGGGAATCGACATGGCCGGATGGCCGGTGATGTCCTGGGCGGAGGCATTGCCGATCATTTCCAGCGCTCGCGCCACGTACTCGGTGATCGAGCAACCGGGCTGCGGGTGGGGCTGGGCAATAATCGGCACGGTCGGCATCACCAGCAGGTCATAGCGCGCCAATGCGGCGTCATACGCGGAGCGTGCCAGGCGCCTGAGGTTTTGTGCCTTGGCGTAGAAACGACCTTTGTAGCGCTCCAGACCGTATTGCCCGACGAACATGCACAGCTTGAGAGAGGCGGACAGCTCATTCGCCTGATCGCGCCATCCGGCTTGCTTGTCCAGCAACCCGAGGTCATACAGCCCTTGCCAGTTAAAGCCGGCTCCATTGCCGTGCATCATCTGCATCGTCAGGCCCTCACAGCCGATGGGGTGCCACAGCGCGCCGGCAATCTTGTGCTCAGGCACGGACACCTCTTCGACGTGCGCGCCCAGCCGCGCAAATACGGCGATGGCATTGCGTACAGACGAGGCAACACGCGGGTCCTGGTTGGCCAGTTGAAAACCTTCGCGCAGGATGCCGATCCTCAGCCCGCTTACACCGCGCTCCAGGTAATCACTGTAAGCGTCGACCTGGGGCGCGGCTTGTCGCGGATCCAGCCCATCCGCTCCCGCCATGACCTCCAGCATCAAGGCGTTGTCGCGTACGTTTGCCGTGATGGGGCCGGCATGATCGATAGTCGCCTCAATAGCCATGATGCCGGTGTAAGGCACCAGTCCGTGGGTCGGCTTCATCCCGTAAGTGCCGCAGAATGCGGAAGGAATCCGGATTGATCCTCCTTGGTCACCGCCGACTGCCAGGTCAACCTCGCCCGCGGCAACCAGTGCTGCACTGCCGGAAGACGACCCTCCCGAGGCAAATCCGTGGCGATAGGGGTTGTGCACCGGCGCCGGATCGGAGGTGTGGCTACCACCGGACAGGCAGTAATGTTCGCATGTTGCCTTGCCAAGGATGGTTGCGCCGGCATCCAGCAAGCGGGTGACGACGGTGGCATCGAATGCGGGAACGAAGCCCTCAAGTGGCTTGGCACCGTTCATCATGGGTACACCGGCCAGTGAAATATTGTCCTTGAGCGCGACCGTTTTACCCGCCAACTTGCCTTCGCGGGCACCGCTGACTTCCGTTCGGAAGTACCACGCGTTGAGCGGGTTGTGTGCAGTCGAGGGTCGATAGCCCGAGCTGCGTTCGTAACGCACCGGCGGAATGAAGTCAGGCAGCTCGTCAATCAGGTCATAAGCGTCGAGGCTCGATTGCATAAGAGCCAGGTATTCATGGGCTTGCTCTGCACTGAGCTGCATGTGCAGGCTGCTCGATACATCCAATAGCTGTTCAAGGGTGGGGCGAACAATTGGCATGGTTGGGCTGTCCTTATCGTAATTGGCCGAAGAGCACTGCTGCTCATCAATATAAGTGGGCCTGGCGCTCAAGATAGTCCGCGCAGCAAGCCGCAGGCTTGGTTGAGAAAGACATCGACTTGGCTGAGCCGGACACCGCTGTGCAAAGGCGCAAAGGGCCCAGGGTCGCAGACGCTTGCGTTAAAAAATGCGCGCATAACGCAGGTTTATGCGCAAGTCTTCCTTGGTGCCGTTTTCCACCGAGAGGTCCTTGCCCAATTGCAGTTGGATCTGGTCTTGGGGGGTGACGAATTGGGTGGCGCTGAGACGGAAGTTGGTGGTGCCCAACTCGTTATCCTGATTGACGTGCTCAATGTTCGTCTCACCGCCCCAGGTGCGCCCGAAGCCGATACCAAACGCGGTGCTGGCGTCTGGCATGTAACGCCCCATGATCTGTGCTGCGTAGGAAACGTCCTGCTTCATGCGGTCGGCATTTGCACCGACATCAGTATTGTCGCCATACCACGTAGCACCGCCGACCAGGTCCATCGCCCATTTTTCTGTGAAGTGTTTGACGTACGCACTCTGCAGCTCGAATTTCCAGCGGTTCTCTCCGAGATTGAGCGCATCGTCCTTGTCATACGTCCCGGTAGGCACATACAGGTAGGGGGCGATACTGAGGGTGTCGCGGGCTTCGTTGAACCGCCATTTGACCGGCGTGGTGAGGATCAAGTCGCCAACGCCGCGAGCACTGCCCAGCGCTGAGGCGTCACCTGCGCTGGAGACGTGTCCGAACGGCAAAAGAAATTGCGGGTCGATGGTGACGGTGTCAGAGAGTGCGTAGACATGCAGTAGACGCAGGATGCCGATGTCAGAGCTCACCTTGAAGTCAGAGCTGACCTTGTGTCCGTTGGCATAAGCCGAGTCCGTGGTGGCGTGCTGGTAATAAATCACCCCGATGGTTGCGCCGACCGGATATTGCTCATAATCGCCGGGCGCTACTTCACCGGCGTTGGCGTGAAGCGCGGGCAACAGCGTAGAAAGCGTCAGCAGGCGGATCTTATTCATCATTTATTCCTCGCACAGGGAAACCGGCCACCCGAGGAGGGTGGCAAGGCGGCAGAAATGGGGAAGCTAAACGCCGATGGCGCTCAGGTCGTTGGCGGCAGCGCGTCGCGCAACATGCCGGTCTGCGGGTGACAGTTGATGTACTCGAAGACCTGGCTCTTGGCGTCCGACACGGACACTTCGTGGTACAGCCTTAACTTCTTCAAGCCCGCAGCCACGCGGAAAAACGTCACGAAAATACGCAGGTGAGTCGGGTGGGATTCAGCCCAGCGCTCGAGTTTCTCCACCGAACGCCAGTGACCGATGTTGTAGCTCAGGTCGAGAAAGTTGCCGTCCAGGTCGATATTGCGCACGAACCGGTTGCTGTAGCAGCCCAACGGCTGGCCGTTGTCACGCAGGAAGTCCATGCCGGCCTGCAACGTCGGCAAAATTTCGTCGAGGTAGAGCGAGCGCTCCTCTGCCTCGGCATCCGCCCAGTCCTGGCCCGAACGAATCAGTGCGAGGTTGTCATGCCCCAGGACCACCACCCGTCCGCCCTGGGTCGGGTCACCCGCGATCACTCGTAGCTCGCTTGTGGGCTTCATCCAGTCAGTCTGGGAGATCGGGAAGCGGTCGCGCATCGAACCCCAGTAACCGTGCTCTTCGATCTCTCCACTGGTCGTATCCATCACCGCGCCGACACCGGGCAGGTTCTCCTGAAAGGCATACAGCGTCTCGAACTGCTCGGTACGCGGGGCGGTGATTTCGCGGAAATAACCCAGGCTTTCACCGAGCCGATCCGGCGAGCTCCACCAGTCATTCACCTGGGCGCAGCGCAACCAGCGACAGTGGGCGGCCGGGTCTTTCCAGTACCCGACCACAATCAAATTATCAAAGCCGCTGCTGTCGGTGTGGTGGGTCAAATCATAGGTCTGCGGGCCATCGGCCAGGCTGAGACTGCCGACGATGTGACGCATTGCCTGCAAGGCTGGCTCACGCTGGGCGTCGCCGCGATACTGCACGCCGAGATAAGCCATCACTACTTGTTCCAGTTGCTCGTCAGCGCGCGCGACCCACATCGGGAACGGCGGTTGATACTCATCGGGCACACGGCGGGACAGGGTGCGCGGGCATTTGAGATGTGTGTCGATTGCAGATTCCATCTTGAGCTCCTCGTTATTTTCGTTCATGCCTACGGGTGGGCTTCAGCGCATCGGCGGCAGGTCGCGCTTGGCGATCTGCCGTCGGTGCAGCAGCTGCATGGCCCCCCATTCAATCAACCAATAAGCCGACTCTTCAGGCGCAAGGTCGCGCCTGTGCAGAAGCCAGGAGGAATCAGCCAATCGTTGTGAATAGTGTCGATGCATGGCGTGCCTCATCAGCGGGGAATGAGCTGCTGTGAGGTGGAAATTAGGCTGGGCGAGGAGGGTGCGCTTTGTTCGGCGAGACAACCGTTTGGTTGGAAAAGACAAGGCTGAAGCAGACGTTCACCCGTGGTCCGCGCTGGTGCGCGTGAGCCAACCGGGTAATGTGCTGTGCCCTTAAATGGTGATGGCGGCGACGGGCGAGAGCCTGCGAAGGTTGCCGAAAGTTGGCGTGGGAATCACATGGCAGCGCACTCAAGCAGGCCCGCCACGGTGCTTGGCCTGTTAATTGCTTTTTATCGCTGAAAATTGGCCGCACGTAACAATTTCTCGAGCGCCTCTTGCATCATTGTCGAGGTCAGTGTCATGAACCCAAGCACCCAGTATTCGACCCTTGCCGTTACTGCACCACGTCGGTTTGATTATTGGAAGGAAGTGGTGTGCCGCCATTGCCTGGCGGCCGATAGCAAACCCTTGTCCCAGAGCAGCTTTGACGGCTCGCTCGCGATCAATGCGGTCGGCCAGCTGGACATCTGTTCGCTGTCTTCGCCGCTGCATTACTGGGAGCGTTCCGAGCAGCATCTGCGCAGCGGTCCGGCCGAGGACTTATGGTTGGGTTTCGCTCGAAATGGTCATGGACAAATAGAACAAGGGTCAAGAAAAGCCAGCCTGGCAACTGGCAGTTTGTTTCTTTATGACGCAACTCAGGCGTTTCGCTTCAGCCTGGGTGGTACCGAAAACCACTTGGTGCGTATTCCGCGAGCGTTGCTCACCGAGCGTTTGCCGCGTATTGCCGAGTACACCGCGATGGTCCTCGACGACCGGCGCCCTGGTGTCGTTCCGTTACGCGAAATGCTACATCAGGCCGCGAGCACGCCTGCATCGCTGCAGGATGAGCGCATCTCGAATCGTTACTCAAGTGCTTTGCTGGATCTGCTGGTGATCAGCCTGGAACTCCAGGACCTGAAAACAAGCCACCAGGAAATGGACCTCTACGGCCGCATCATGCAGTACATCCAGCGCCACTTGACCGAGCCGGACCTGTCGATTGAAGCCATTGCCAAGGCTCACAATGTGTCCACCCGCACCGTTACGCGGGCCTTCGCACGGTATCAGAAAACCCCCGTCGCGGAGATTTGGAAAGAGCGCCTGAATGCCAGTCGAGAAGCGATCGAGCGCGGGCAGGTACGCAGCGTGTCCGAGGCGGCGCTGGACTTCGGGTTTTCTGACTTCTCCCATTTCAGCCATGCGTTTCGCAAAGCGTTTGGTGTAGCGCCGAATACGCTGTTACGCCGCAGCTGAAGTTGCCGGACTTAGCACGCTCAAGGGAATGGGCCTGCCGACGCGTCCGAAGGCTAGCGCCCCTTCTGCCCCTCGTAAGCTGACAGCGGCGTACCTAATCCAATGGGCCCACGACCTGCCGATAATTTTCTGCTCCCTGCACCGTCTGGCGAGTCAGTTTGATCTCCAGGCCCATGGGTTCGTCCTTGCGATTGCCGCTCAATTGACGCCAGCCCTGGCCGGGCTCCCAGACCCGCACCTGCAGGTCACTCACCTTGTCCAATACGGCCACGCCTTCGCCCGGCGCGGGAAGCGGGTAGCGGCTACTCGCGGGTGCTGCGGCACGATAGAGGGTTTGGCCCTGCAGCCACCAGCGTACTCGTTGCAAACCGTCTGCCGACGCGGCTGCGCTGCGGATCACATCGAGGCGAAAGCGCTGATTGTCCGCGCTGCGTACGCTGATCGCCGGCGGCGCTTGCGCAGGTTCGCTCTGGTGCTCGGTAAGGTGCGGCACGCGCAATTCGGTACTGGCGCGCAGGGCCAGGTCGCGTTCCAGCTGGTTCAGGGCGCGCAGTATGGCTTCGGTGTGTTCGGTGCTCGCCTGCAGATGCTGGTCGGTGCGGCTCACGCTGTCGAGGCCGCGCCAGGCAATCAGGCTGACAATCGCCATGAGCATGATCGCCACCATCACTTCAATCAGCGTAAAGCCGTGCTGCCGAGTATTCATGGCATGGCCTCCACGCGAAATTGTCCGGCCGCGGTGCGCAGTACCGAAAGGCTGTTCTGACCGTCCGAAAGTTGCAGCTGCAACGGCGCATCGAACCACTCGGCGTTGAGTACTACCCGTTGCTTGGGGATCACGCGTAGTTGAATCGCCGGGGTGTCCCACGCACGCGGACGCAGTTGCGGGTCGTTGTTGAACTGATCGAAGCCCGTACCTTGTTCATTGCGGCGGCTGAAGCGAAAACCTTGGGTATCCGCCAGCCAGGTGATCGGGCGCCCGTCGGCCAAGGCTTCGGCCTGGGCGACCTGCAGCAGTTGGACCAGGCGATTGGCGTCCTGGCGCAGCAGGTGCAACGGGTCGGGCTTGATACTCAGGCCGACCGCTGCACTGGCAATACCGATGATGATGAGCACCACCATCAGTTCGATCAGGGTAAAGCCTTGTTGCCTGGCCTGTGTCATCACGCAACGCTCCGTCGTCGTGGAGAAAAAACCGAGTGTTGTCCTGTAGACTGCGTAACGGGACAACAAGGAGGTTTGGTCTTGGCATACACTTTTCGGTTATCGCCCGCGCAATATGTGCAGTCTGCGGCGTTGCTCGCGACGCTGGCGGGCGTGTTGGTCTGGTCAGCACTGCTGCTGACCCCGGCCCAATCCAGCGCACCGCCGGCGGAGCGCGAAAGCGCCACGGTAGCGCTCGACAGCCCTGCATTGCAGTGGTTTTCCAACAGGCTTGCAGTGCTCGATATCAAGGTGTCGGGGGTGATGACCGGTGCGCATGGCGCGGTCGCGATCCTTAGTCTCAACGGCACGCCAGCCCGCGGTTTTCTGGTGGGTGAGCGCCTGACCCAGGGTGTGCGCCTGGTGGCGATTGAGCGGGACACCGTGGTGATTGAGCGCGGCACCGAGCGGACTCGATTCAAGGTCAGCACGCTGCCCGACGCCCCGTCGATGCCACGATTGACCTGGCCCTGAGCCCGCTCATTCGCGCTTTTCCAGGGGCTGGGCGAGCAGCGTCTCGAGCCGTGCCAACGGCGGCGCCTCGCGTTCGCGGTCCCAGACCTGCAGCGTGACGCGCATCAGCCGTGGCTCTGCGCTTGATGCGATCACTTGCTCACAGCGCAGTTGCAGGCGCCCCTGATCACATTCGAAGGCTTTGTGCCCTGGTGCCAGTCGGCCTGTCAGGCGCAGTTCGGCCAGTCGGCCCTGCGCCGCCAGCAGTGCCAGCGATCGGTCACGCAGCAGCCCGTTGCTCTGGGTCATCAGGCCCGCAACGCGCACGGCTGCCGACATGGCCACGGCGATAATCGCCAACGCCACCAGCACCTCGATCAATGTAAAACCTTGCTCCTTGCGCGACAGCTCCATGGGTGACTCTTTAGCCGAAATCGGCGTGCAGGATAACACTCGAAAACACGCAAAAGACCCAGCGTGCTGCTGAGTTTTTTCAATACACCATTTAGTTCATTTGTTACACTGCGCGCCGAATCGCAAACAAGCCAAGGATGGTCGATATGGATGTCGCTCGCGTCAAATTTCAATCTGCAGGTGGCCGTGGTCAGCAGGGGTTCACCCTGATCGAGATCATGGTGGTGGTGGTGATCCTCGGGATCCTCGCGGCCATGGTCGTGCCCAAGGTGCTCGACCGTCCGGATCAAGCCAGGGCCACGGCGGCCAGGCAGGATGTCGCCGGCCTGATGCAGGCACTCAAGCTCTATCGCCTCGACCACGGCACTTACCCGAGCATGAACCAGGGGCTCAAAGTGTTGGTGGAGCGCCCGGCGGACGCCAAGAACAGCAACTGGCGTTCCTACCTGGAGCGTTTGCCCAACGACCCGTGGGGGCGTCCTTACCATTACCTGAACCCTGGCGCGAACGGCGAAGTCGACATCTTCTCCCTCGGCGCAGACGGGCAACCTGACGGCGACGGCGTGAACGCCGATATCGGCTCCTGGCAGCTCTAAGCGCTGCCATGAAAGACCCTGTGCTCAAAAGCGCGAAACAGCGCGGCATGGCGATCATCAGCGCCTTGCTGATCGCTGCCGTGGTGGCGGTTATCGCCGCCGGCATGCTCACCCGCCAGAGCGTGTTTACCCGCTCGCTGGAAGCGCAGCAGTCACGCCTGCAAGGCAGTGCGGTGCTGCTCGGCGGCCTTGAAACCAGCCGGCAACTGCTGTGGGATGCGCGTCGCAAGGAAGCGCCGACGCGGCTCGACCAGGCATGGGCGCAACCGATCAAAAGTGACCTTGCGAGTGCAGGTTTTGATGGGCGCCTGGAAGATCAGCAAGGCAAATTCAACCTGCGTAACTTGATCGCTGGCGAGCGCGTCAGCGCCAGGCAATTACGCAGTTTTGAGCAACTGTGCGGCATGCTCGGCATTGATGCCGGCGTTGCGCAACGCATCAGTCAGCGCGTGATTGCCGCTTATCCGCGCCAGGAACAGCCGCAAAACGCGGCGCAAACCCGCTTCAACAGCGGCCGTGCGACCTCACCCGACGCCGACGCCAAGCCTGTTCCTGCCACCCGGCCGATGCTGCGCAGCCTCGACGACCTGCGCGGTGTCCAGGGCGTGAACGAGCGCGTGCTGGCGCGCCTGGCGCCGTACGTCAGCGTTATCCCGGTCAGTACCTGGGTCAACAGCAATACCGCGAGCGCCGAGGTGCTGGCCGCGGTGGTGCCTGGGTTATCGCTGACCCAGGCGCAGGCGTTGGTCGCAGAGCGTGATCGGGGCCAGTGGTTTATCAATCGCGGCGACTTTCTCAACCGCTTGCGTGCGCCGGATTTGACCGTCGACGATATTGACGTCGGCATCACCAGCGAATGGTTTTTGCTCCACGGTTTTGCCCGTCGTGACAAGCGCCGGGTCAGCCTGGACGCATTGCTGTATCGCTCGGAGAGCGACATGCCCAAGGTGATCTGGTCGAGGCTGGGCGTATGAGTGTGCGTATTGCCTTGCCGCCGCTGGACAGCCTCACGCCTGACACCGAGCTTGCATTTGCACGCCTGGACCGCAGCGGTCGCGTCAGCCACACCGGCGTCAGCACGCTGGCGTTGCTGGGGCAGGCGGCTCAATCGCAGGCTGTGGCGTGCTTTCTTCACCCTACGGACAGCGTCCTCACGCATTTGCAATTGCCGCCGCTGTCGGCTGCGAAGACCCAGGCGGCGGTGACGTGTGCCGCGCAGGCGCTGATCCTCGGCCGCAGCGAACAGATGCATGTCGCTCATAGCCCTCGCGATGCTGAAGGGCAAGTGTTCCTCAGTTGGTTGCCGACGACGGTGCTGGAGCGTTTCGGTGAGATGTTGAGCCGGCACCGGTTAAAGCTGCGGGGGCTCTACCCCGCGCCTTATGGCCTGCCGGTGCCATCGGCCGGGCAGATCAGTGCCTGTGTGCTGGAGGGGTATTTGCTGCTGCGCCACAGCCCTGAGCAAGGCGTGGTTGAACCGCAGGTTCAGGTGAGCCTGGACGCGCTGGCGGCCAGTGGCAGCCGCTTGGCCTGGTTTGGTGACGATGCCCCCGCTGCAGTGCTTGAGCCACAACCTGCGCAGCAACGATGGTCGGCTGCTTTACCCGCGTGGGGGTTGCACGGCGGCGTCGGCAAAGCACCGGAGCCGCAAGCGGGTTGGGGCAGGGCGCTGGCCTGTTGCGCGCTGGCAATCGGCGTGTGGCTGCTGGGCCTTAACCTGTACGCCGCGCGTGAGGCCAGCGAAGGCCAGCAACTCAAATTGCACATGAGTCAGCGGGTGAAACAGGCGTTTCCCGAGTTGCCGGTGATCCTTAATCCACTGCAACAAGCCCGTCAGCAATTGAGCGTGCGGCAGAACCCGGCCAGTAGCGACGCATCACAGCGCTTTGCCAGCCTGGTGCTGCAAGCCGCCAATGCGATGCCGTTCATGGTGGGCAGCGTGCAGGGCCTGGTATTTGAACACGGGGAGCTGCACGTGAGCTTGCCCCCCGAGGCGCGGCGAAATACCTCTGATAACGCCTGGCAAGCCACCCTGGCCCAGGCCGGTGTCACGGCAGAGGCCACGCCGACGGGCTGGCGCCTGCGCCTCGCCGATGCCCAATCCTCTGAACCCGACTCCGGTGCCGCAAGCGACAATGATTAAGCATTCCCTGACTCTTTGGCGTGGCCAATGGCAGCACTTCAACGCGCGTTCGCGGGTGTTTTGGCGCGGCCTGTCGTTGCGTGAAAAACGCATGGTTGCGGGCACCGCGTTGCTGCTCGGCGGGCTGTTGAGCTGGTTGGTCCTGATCCAGCCGCCCTTGAAGAAAATCGAGTACTGGCAGGCTGAAACCCCAAAACTGCGTGCGCAAACCCAGGCACTCGAACTGTTGCTGCGCGAGGTGCCGACGCCGAGCGCCGGCCAGCCGCTCGAACCGGCCCTGCGCCAAAGCCTGGATGCACGCGGCATGGCCGGATATTACCAATTGACGCCAGTGGATAGCGGCTGGCAATTGACGTTCGAAGCTGCACCGGCCGATGCAGTCATCGGCTGGCTGGTGAGCAACCCAAGGCAATTTTCTCTGGAAGTGGTCGAGGCTCGTTTGCAGCGTGCAGGCGAAGCCAGGGCCGATGATACGGCAGGCACTCTGTCGGGAACCGTCCGCATGGATCAGGCGCTTGGCGCTAAGGAAGCTTCATGAAGTGGTCAGGTTCCAATTATGTACGCAACGCCGCGCCGTTCCTGTTAGTGGCACTGAGCGCGTGCAGCACGCAAACGGCGTCCAACCCGCCACCGCTGCTGGTCGACAGTGAACTCGGCCAGCCCCTGGCCAATACCCAGCGCAGCGGCGACGTACTGCTGGAACGCCAGCGCGCCCAGACGCAGATCGAGCGGCAAGCGCGGCCGCAGCGCACCCTCGTCAATCCACAGCGCCGGGGCGGCGCAAGCACTGCCAGCACAGCGCTGAGCAACCCGCTGGGCAACCAGCCGGTGAGTTTGAATTTTGTCGATGCCGATATTCAAGCCGTCGTGCGTGGGCTGTCCCGCGCCACCGGCCGGCAGTTTCTGGTCGACCCACGCGTTACCGGTTCCCTGACCCTGGTGTCCGAAGGCGAAGTACCGGCCCATCAAGCCTACGACATGTTGCTGGCGGCATTGCGCATGCAAGGTTTCAGCGTGGTCGACGTCGGCGGCGTGGCACAGGTGGTGCCGGAGGCCGATGCGAAGTTGCTCGGCGGGCCGATCTACAGTGCCGACCGGCCGGCGGCGAATGGCATGCTCACGCGCACGTTTCGCCTGCATTATGAAAACGCGGTGAACCTGATCCCGGTGTTGCGCCCGATCGTCTCGCCGAACAATCCAATCAACGCCTACCCCGGCAACAACACCCTGGTCATCACCGACTACGCTGACAACCTGACACGCGTAGCGCAGTTGATCGACAGCATCGACAGCCCCAGCGCGATCGACACCGATGTAGTGCAGGTCCAGAACGGCATCGCGGTGGACATCGCCGGTATGGTCTCGCAGTTGCTGGAACAGCCGGGCAGCGACGCGACCCAGAAAATTTCAGTGGTGGGCGACCCGCGTTCCAACGCAATCATCATTCGTGCCGGCAGCCCGGAGCGCACCGAGCTGGCGCGTAATCTGGTGTACAAGCTCGACAACGCCCAGAGCAATCCGAGCAATCTGCACGTGGTTTACCTGCGTAACGCCCAGGCGGCGAAGCTGGCCCAGGCACTGCGCGGCTTGCTCACCGGTGAAAGCGACAGCGGCACCGGCGATACCGGGCGTTCGGTGCTGAGCGCGATGGGGGGCAACACCAGTGGCGCGCAGAGCGGCCAAAGCAGCACCCGCCAGACGTCGAGTAGCGGCAGCAGTACCAGCAACGGCAGCGGCACCGGCTACGGACAGAACGGCGGCAATTCGAGCAGCCAGGCCGGGGCCCAGGCGGCAGACCAAAGTGTCGCCTTCAGCGCCGGCGGTGTCACGATCCAGGCGGACGCCACCACCAACACTTTGCTGATTTCTGCGCCCGAGCCGCTGTACCGCAACCTGCGGGAAGTCATCGACATGCTGGACCAGCGCCGCGCACAGGTGGTGATCGAAAGCCTGATCGTCGAGGTCGGCGAGGACGATGCCAACGAATTTGGCGTGCAATGGCAAAGCGGCGACCTGGCGGGCAAGGGTGTGATCGGCGGCACCAACCTGGGCGGCAGCGGGCTGCAGACCGGCGGCCGGACCAGCATCGACGCGCTGCCCGGTGGCCTGAGCGTGGGATACCTCAACGGCACGGTAAACATCCCTGGTATCGGCAATGTCATGGACCTCAAAGTGCTGGCCCGCGCACTCAAGAGCAAGGGCGGCAGCAACGTGCTGTCAACGCCGAACCTGCTGACCCTGGATAACGAAGCCGCGAGTATTTTCGTCGGCCAGACCATTCCGTTCGTCAGCGGCAGCTACGTGACCGGTGGCGGCGGCACCAGTAATAACCCGTTCCAAACGGTGACGCGTGAAGAGGTTGGGCTCAAGCTCAATGTACGGCCTCAGATCTCCGAAGGCGGCACGGTCAAGCTCGACATCTACCAGGAAGTCAGCAGCATCGACGAGCGTGCCTCCAGCAGTGCGAACTCGGCGGGCGTGGTGACTAACAAGCGCGCAATCGACACCAGCATCCTGCTCGATGACGGGCAGATCATGGTGCTCGGCGGCCTGCTGCAAGACGGCTACAGCCAGAGCAACGAGGCGGTGCCCTGGCTGTCAAGCATTCCCGGGCTCGGGGCATTGTTTCGCAATGAACGCCGGGCCACCACCAAGACCAACCTGATGGTGTTCCTGCGGCCCTATATCATCCGTGACAGCGCTGGTGGACGGGCGATTACCCTGAACCGCTACGACTTCATCCGCCGCGCCCAGGGCGCGCTGCAACCGGAGCGCAGTTGGGCGATGCCGGACATGCAGGCGCCGCAATTACCTGCAGCGGCCGTGGGTGTGCCGGCGACACCGGGAAGCGGGCAACCCCGTGCGACGATTCGCGCAGTGCCACTCCAATGAACGCGTTGCCCTACGCCTGGGCCAAGGCCCAACGCATCCTTCTGCGCAATAGCGAGGAGGGCGCGGTACTGACGGTTTGCCCGTCGACACCCGGCTGGTCGATCAGCGAAGTGCGCCGCCAGTTCGGCACGGCGCGACTCGAGCAGGTGCGCGACGACGAACTTGACGCCTTGCTCGCCGCAGCCTACGCCGACACCGGCAGCGCCGCAGCTGTGGTGGGGGCGGCGGAAAGCGAAGTCGACCTTGACCGCTTGATGCAAGACATCCCGCAAATCACCGACCTGCTGGACACCCAGGACGGTGCCCCGGTGATCCGTATGATCAACGCGTTGCTCACCCAGGCGGCGCGTGACGAAGCCAGTGACATTCACATCGAGCCTTACGAAAGCCATTCGGTGGTGCGCTACCGGGTCGACGGCACCCTGCGTGACGTGGTCTCGCCGCGCAAGGCATTGCACGCAGCGCTGGTGTCGCGGATCAAGATCATGGCGCAACTGGATATCGCCGAAAAACGCCTGCCCCAGGACGGGCGCATCGCGTTGCGCGTGGCGGGTCGGCCGATCGACATCCGCGTCTCCACGGTGCCCACCGGCCACGGTGAGCGGGTGGTGATGCGTTTGCTCGACAAACAGGCCGGGCGCCTGCAACTGGAAACCCTCGGCATGGACGTGCAGGTGCTGGCCAAGCTGGACAACCTGATCCGCCAGCCCCACGGTATCGTCCTGGTCACCGGCCCCACCGGCAGTGGCAAGACCACCAGCCTCTACGCCGCCCTCGCACGGCTGGACGCCAGCACCAGCAACATCCTGACCGTCGAAGACCCGGTGGAATACGACCTGCCGGGCATCAGCCAGATTCAGGTGAATGCCAAGATCGACATGACCTTTGCCCTGGCCCTGCGGGCGATCCTGCGCCAGGACCCGGACATCATCATGATCGGCGAGATCCGCGACCTCGAAACCGCACAAATCGCGGTGCAGGCTTCGCTCACCGGGCACCTGGTACTGGCGACGCTGCACACCAATGATGCGGTATCGGCGGTCAACCGGCTGATTGACATGGGCGTCGAGCCGTTCCTGCTGGCGTCTTCGATGCTCGGCGTGTTGGCGCAAAGGCTGGTGCGGCGCCTGTGCAGCCACTGCAAGCAGGAAGACCCGGCACACCCCGGCACGTGGCGGCCGCTTGGTTGCGCCGCCTGTAACCACACCGGTTACAGCGGTCGCACCGGCATCCATGAATTGTTCTGTATCGACGATGAGATTCGCACGTTGATCCACCAGGGGGCGGGTGAACAGGCCCTGCGTGCCGCGGCTCGCGAGGCGGGCATGTTCAGCCTGCGCGAAGACGGCGAGCGTTGGGTGCGCGCAGGGGCCACGGCGCCGGAAGAAATCCTGCGTGTGACACGGGACGCCTGATGAATCGCTACCGTTTTGAAGCCGCCGACGCCACCGGCAAGCTTGAGTCCGGGCACATTGAAGCCGATAGCCAGCGCGCAGCGTTCGGCTTGTTGCGCAGCCGTGGCCTCACTGCGCTCTCGGTGCAGCTTGAAAACCCCGTGCCGGCCGGGGGTGGCGGTTTGTTCAGTGCCAGGTTCTCCGACAACGACCTCGCCTGGGCGACACGCCAACTGGCGAGCCTGCTGGGCGCCAGCCTGCCGTTGGAGGCCGCGTTGAGCGCCACGGTGGAACAGGCGGAAAAAAAGCACATCGCCCAGACCTTGAGCGCGGTGCGCGCTGATGTTCGCGGTGGGATGCGCCTGGCGGAGGCCCTGGCGACACGGCCACGGGATTTTCCGGCGATCTATCGCGCATTGATTGCCGCCGGTGAAGAGTCTGGCGACCTCGCGCAAGTCATGGAGCGTTTGGCCGATTACATCGAAGAACGCAACAACCTGCGCAGCAAGATCCTGACCGCCTTTATCTACCCAGGCGTGGTCGGGCTGGTGTCGATTGCGATCGTGATCTTCCTGCTCAGTTATGTGGTGCCGCAGGTGGTCAGTGCGTTTTCCCAGGCTCGCCAGGACTTGCCGGGGCTGACCCTGGCGATGCTCAATGCGAGTGATTTTATTCGTGGTTGGGGAGGGTTGTGTTTCGGTTTCATGGCCGCCGGCTTCTGGGGGTGGCGCCTGTATTTGCGTAACCCGGTGGCGCGCCTGAATTGGCACAGCCGGGTGCTGCGCTTGCCCCTGATCGGGCGCTTTGTGCTGGGACTGAACACGGCGCGGTTTGCCTCGACCCTGGCCATTCTGGGCGCCGCCGGGGTGCCGTTGTTGCGTGCCCTGGAAGCGGCGCGGCAAACCCTGTCCAATGACCGCTTGAGCCTCAGCGTGAGTGATGCCACGGCGAAGGTGCGCGAGGGCGTGAACCTCGCGGCTGCGTTGCGCGTGGAAAATGTGTTCCCCCCGGTGCTGATCCACCTGATCGCCAGTGGCGAGAAAACCGGCTCGCTGCCGCCAATGCTGGAGCGGGCGGCGCAGACCTTATCGCGTGATATCGAACGTCGGGCCATGGGCATGACGGCGCTGCTCGAGCCACTGATGATTGTGGTGATGGGCGCGGTGGTGCTGGTGATTGTGATGGCCGTGCTGTTGCCGATCATCGAGATCAACCAGTTGGTGCAGTAGCCGCAGGCGTGCACAAAAAAGCCCTCGTCACCGAGGGCTTTTCATTACGCGGTGCAACCGTTCAGTCAGAGCTTGCCGGCGCCGGCCTTGGCCTTGACGTCTGCAGCGACCTTGTCTGCCGCCAGCGGCGTGTAGCTGTAAGGCGGGGTCCAGCCGATGCTCGAGCTCCAGGAACAGGTCAACGCGCTGCCATTGAGGGTCGAGCCGCTGTCGCGGTATACGCTGCCACCGTAGTCGCCGGCAATTTTGTCGCAGCCGCTGATGCCACTGATCTCGAACGCGTTTTTCTCGGAGAGGATTTTCGAGCCCTTGCCGACGCCATGCGCGTACGAGAACGGGTAGACCTTATCGCTGGTGCTGCCCACGTGATAGTTGTTGTACAGATGCACCTGGCCGAAGCGCACGCGCGGGGCGCGGGCCGAAATGTTCTCGAACAGGGAGTTGTGGATCGTCACCTTGAGCTTGCCATCATCGGTGGTGCGGCTGTCGCTCGAACCGATCAGGTTGTTCTTTTCGTGGGACTTGAACGCGGTGTACGAAATGGTCACGTAGTTGGCGCCGTTTTTCACGTCCAGCGCGCCGTCGTGGTGCTGTTTCGGGCGACCGTTGGCGGTGCCGTTCTGCGCATCGGTGCGGCGGCCGTCGGTGAAGGTGACATGGTCAACCCACACGTTGTTGGCGCCTTCGATGGTCAAACCATCGTATTCGGAGTTCCAGTTACCTTCCTTGCCATCATCGGCATCCCAGATCGGCTCTGGGTCCCAAGGGTTCTCAATGGTGAGGTTGCGAATGATCACGTCGTTTTCTTTGGCGTAGAAGAAACCTTCGCGGATTTCGGCAGTGCTGCTGGTGCCGACGATGGTGGTTTTGCCAGGAATATCCAGGCGGCCACGCTTTTTCATATCAGCGGTCGTCGTATAAGCCTTGCCTTCACTGACGTCGATCACTCCTGTGATCTTGATGATGCGTCCGTTGGTTCCCACCGAAGCGCTCAGTGCGGTTTTTAACTCGGCAGCGTTTTTTACCGTGTAGATGTTAGCCGCAGCAGCCTTGGAGCCGCCCTTGGTGCCGCCGTTCTGGGTGGCCCAACCGGTCGTGGCCGAATCCAGCCAGATGTCCGCAGCGTGGGCCGGCAGGCTGCCAAGCACGAGGGAGCCGAGGATGGCAGTCGCCAGTTTGCACGCGGTGAAGGTGGATGGTTTTGTCATGAATAATCAGATCCTTGATTAACTTGAGTGTTTAAACGCGCGCAGGGGTGGCGCGTTTCTCGAGCGGACGTCCGTGTCATCGGTGCAGCGAATCGAACGTCCGCTGCATGAGAAATACTATCATGCGTCGTTTTGTTGTCGTACAACTGATTGCGCGGTGATGTGCAGTTATTGCGCAAATCGAGTGGTCTGTTTTTGATCAAAAAACCCGACGTGCGCCCACTGTTTACCGCCCACAGCGAAGCCTGGCCGGAGAATGGGCATTGAGCTTTCATGACGCATGTATATCGGCCAATTTGCACGTGTGACCAATTTGTCCCCCTAAACCGGGGCAGCTGTCATAACAATGCCGTGGCCGTGAGCTTGCGGGTGTCTAGAGAATTCGGGGCAATTGAGTTCGTCACGCGGGTAAGCCGCCAGGTCGGCGAGGTGTTGATGACAAGTGGCGGTTTGCGGACAGCTTCTGAAGCTCATCAACTTTGAACTAATCATAATGTCCATCCCCCTAACGCTATGCGGCTAGCCCCTGGCTCAGGTCGACCCTGAGCTACCTAATTACACGCAAAGGTCCTGGTAAATCATGAAGAGTGAACAAGTTGAAGGTGTTGTAGAAAAGCTCGCCGGCAAAGCGCAGGGCGCCGCTGGGAAACTGTTTGGTGATTCGAAGCTGGAAGCTGAAGGTACTGCGCGCCAAGCGGCTGGTGAACTTACCCAACGCTACGGCGACGCACTGGACAGCGTATCTACGTTCGTTAAAGAGAAACCGGTTGCCGCACTTGCAATTGGTGCAGTGGCCCTGCTGGTGCTAAACCGTCTCCTGCGCCGCTGAGTCACCAAGGGCGGCCTCTAGCGCTCTGCCGTTACTGCCCCTCGTACTCTCTTAAGTTGTCTGTCAGGAGAGTACGAGGGATACAATTAAGCCGTTTGTTGAGCGCCGTTTGCTCCTTCCGATTGGCTGTGGGTAGATTCCAATGGCGTAGCATGGAATCGCTCCTTCTCGTGCCGACGAATATGCGCGTAACGTTCTGTGCAATGTCTGTGCAATGCCAAAATTTGAGCATTTTGGCAGGTGGCTTGTCAGTGACTGGCTAGCCCGAGGCTAGCCCTCAGCTTCCCTAAAGCCTTTGTCATACAACAAATCGGTTGACCAACTGATTCAGGTTAACCGCCAGTTTTGACATTTCACCGCATGCACTTGCTGTCTGGCTGGCACCCGCAGAGCTCTGAGTTGCCAGCTCGCGAATACTGATCAGATTGCGGTCAACCTCGCGTGCAACATGCGACTGTTCCTCAGAGGCCGTGGCAATCATGAGGTTACGCTCATTGATCTGAACAATCGCGCTGGCTATTTGATCCAGCGAGGTACTGGCCTCCTGAGCGACGCCAAGCGATTCGGTCGCCAGGTCTCGGCTCGTGTTCATCGCCTTCACAGCCAGGTCAGAATCGTTCTGAATGGCTGCGATCATCTGCTCGATTTCCTGGGTCGAGACCTGAGTGCGATGGGCCAACGCTCTTACTTCGTCAGCTACCACCGCAAACCCACGACCTTGCTCGCCTGCGCGTGCTGCCTCGATAGCAGCGTTCAAAGCCAACAGGTTGGTTTGTTCCGCAATTGCCCGAATCACCTCGACCACTTTAGTGATGCTCTGGGCACGATCTGACAACCCTTGAATCTGCTGGCTGGTGTTTTCAACGTTACCGTTAAGCTTTTGAATTGACTTTAACGTCTCAGCTACGCGCGCCAAACCGACCTCAGTATACCCCTGGGTACGCTTTGACTCTTCAGAAGCTGACTCGGCGTTACGAGCCACCTCGTCAACTGCGGCGCTCATTTCTGTGACCGCTGTGGCTGCTTGATTGACCTCGTCATTTTGGGCGACAAGACCGCGACTCGACTCCTCAGTGACCGCTGTCATCTCTTCTGACGCAGAGGCCAGTTGGGTGGACGAATCGGATATCTGCATAATCGTGTTGCGCAGGTTTGTCTGCATCTGCGCAAGCGCTTTCAACAATCGCCCTGCTTCATCAGTCCCGCTGACCAATACCTCCTTGGAGAGGTCACTGGCCGCGATACGCTCCGCGACGGACAAGGCATCGTTAATCGGAGAGGTAATACTTTTGGTCAGCAGTAATGCCAAGCCAATCGTCAAAATGACTACACCCGTGATGAGGCCAACGACAAGCCAGAGGCCGTTGTTATAGAGATCGGTTGCGGTTTGCCCAGCCTGCTCTGCGCCCTCGTTGTTAAAATTGGTCAAGTCTTTAATCTGCTGCTCCATCGTATTCGTGAGCGGGCGGATGTCTGTACTCACCAGATTGACGGCTGCGGCTATGTCACCTTGCCTCATCAACGGTTCGAGACGATCCAGTTGTTTGGAATAGGCATCGGCGCTGTTTTTTACGGGTGTGTAAAACGAGCGCTCTTTATCACTCGCTATCAGAGGTTCATAGTTCGCCACCGCATCGGTGAAGGTCTTGCGATAGCCAGCGAAGCTTTCAATGTTCTTTTGAATGGATTGAGGGTCAGCAAGACCGCGCTGGGTTTCGAGCCTCAGGCGAAGTGTCGCTTTGTCCATCAACGCCGTTTGTCGGATGCTGGCCATCCAATTGAGTTCGACGTCTTTTTCGGCATCCCTTAGCTTGCCCATTTGCAGGACTGCGAATACACCAAGCACAAAAACCAGAATGATAATTGAAGTGAAAAACAGGGCGGCTCGTGGAGCCAAATTGAGATTTCTAAGGCGCATGCTAGATTCCTGCTTTCCAATTTTAGTTGACATGTTTCACAGGCTATCGACCCCCTGTTGGAAACTTTAAGCACGTCGTCGAAAATCGGTGGGCTGGAAGAAAACGGTGTAAACGTCTGTCCAACCCATCTTGCTCAAGGTTCAGCGTCTATATAGGAATAGGAATCTATCCCGTAGATACCCCGTGCCGCACGGATGGTCACAGGGGGTGTGACTGGCCTGACGTCATTCAACTCCCATGCAAGCAGCCATCCTCAAATACCTGTCGTGGCTGTTGGCGTAATGACCGCGCACAAACGACCGAACGCGTCAGTTCAATACGAGCTGCGACCCCAACATCCTCGTGACGAGCTGTCCCGCAGCAATGATGTCATGGCGACATCATTGCGCTTGCAGCGTTCAATAGCTGTACAAAAATAAATATCTGTACAACTTTTCATAAAGTTCTCAATCTCAATGCCGACAGGATGTCTGAAACGTTTAATTACATAAAACGTGATTAGCCGAATGAGCCAGACAGAGCCAGGCGTTCGAGAAAATGGAGTGTTCTCAACTACACATCAACTACAAACCGTCCCATTCCGGGCTGTGAGAACTCCATGAACATCCTTGCTCCTGCCGTACACCTGGCTGACCGATTACGCTTCTCC
Source organism: Pseudomonas viridiflava (assembly GCF_900591205.1). Classification (GTDB taxonomy): domain Bacteria; phylum Pseudomonadota; class Gammaproteobacteria; order Pseudomonadales; family Pseudomonadaceae; genus Aquipseudomonas. The sequence continues at coordinate 67,025 of NZ_UUPU01000067.1, read as the reverse complement.
ACGAAATTCGGTGTGCTTGCAATCATCGTCCTAATCCCTCTGTTTCTGCTCGGTACACGCGTCATCCATCAGATCAACGAAAGCCTTGAGGTCATTCGCTCGGAACAAGTAGGCCAGCGCTATCTATTGGACGTAACGCCTGTACTACGTTTATCCATGTTGCAACGCGCACTCACCAACCGCTTGCTCAGCGGTGATAGAACCGCTCAGGCCGATCTATCGGCCAACCAGTTGAAGTTGGAGGACGCATTTTCGAAACTGGCCGCCACCGACCGGCAATTCAACACACCGCTGGAAACCGGTGATCGAGTGCAGCGTCTGCATTCTGGTGCGCAGCGTTTGATTGAGCTGGCGAAAGCGGATGCCAACCAGAGTGCCATCTTCGACGACTGGAACGACCAGCTCACCGAGACATTGAACTTCGTGTACTACGTATCGGCCACGTCGGGCATGGTGCTGGATGAAGATTACGCATCGCTGTTCATGATTGACCAGAGCACCTTGAGGCTGCCACGCCAAATCAATATCGTCGGGCAATTGCGCGGGCTGGCCAGCGGGCTACATGACGGGCAAACGTTGAGTGCGGGTGCGCGCAGCGTGATCAAGTCGATGCTTAAAAATGAGTTGCTCATCCATAAAGAACTTCAGCAAAGCCTGGCACTTTTACGTCGCAGAGAACCCGCCCTCGCCGATAGTATTCAGGCGCCGATCACCAGTGCTTTTACGAGCCTGGACAGCTTCCGCGCCGACCTCGAAGTATTGATTGGCGCGCCAAGCGACACCATCAATGGCGTGCAGAACTTGCCGGCCAAGGGCAATGCGGTGGTGGCTGAGTTGTACAAAGCGCAAGACACGCTGCAAGACGCACTTTTGAATGCGCTTGAACGCCGAGTTCAGGAAAAAACGTCGGAACGGCTATTCATTCTAGGCATGTTTGTCGTTCTTGGCCTGTTACTGGTGTATGTGTTCAGCGGCATCTACAGCGCCATGCGTCGCACGATCAACGATGTTTTGATTGCCACCCAACTGATTGCTCAGGGCGACCTGAGCGCGCGCATTCACGTGCGCGGCAAAGATGAAATGGCCGACGTGGGCAACGGCCTCAACCATATGGTGCAAGCCTTTAGCTCCTCGCTGGCTCAGGTCGAGCGTAGTTCACAATCGGTCTCCGATGCGGCGCAGCGCATTGGCGTGTCGATTGACCGGGCTAAACGCGCAATGAGCGCACAGCAAAGCGAAACCGAACAAGTCGCTACGGCTATCAACGAGATGACCACCAGCGTTGCGGACGTGGCGCAAAACACCGAGGGTGCCGCCCACGCCGCTGAGAACGCCAGCCAGTCGTCCAACACCGGCCTGGCGAAGATGCAGGAAACCCGCGTGACTATTGAAGCATTGGCCGATGAGGTAGAGCGCAGTGCGCAAAAGGTTTCGGCGCTTGCGCAACACAGCCAGCAGATCGGCGGCGTTATTGAGGTGATCCGCAACATTGCTGATCAAACGAACCTGCTGGCGTTGAACGCGGCCATTGAGGCGGCCCGCGCCGGTGAGCAGGGTCGAGGATTCGCGGTGGTTGCCGACGAGGTCAGAACGCTGGCCTCGCGCACACAAAACTCTACCGAAGAGATCCGCCGGATTATCCAAGAACTGCAACTGGCGACAGACGACGCCGTCGAGCAAATGAAAGCGGGCAAACTGCGTGCGCAGGAATGTATCGAGTCCGCTGATCACGCCTCGACCAGCCTGGACGCAATCAATGATGGCGTTGAACAAATCGTCGGCATGAACACCCAGATAGCCAGCGCGGCGGTTCAGCAGCACGCCGTCTCGGAGGATATCAATCGCAATGTGACCGAGATTCGTAACGGTAGCGTAGCGCTGATGGAGGGCATAGAGGACAACGCTGTGACGGCGGAGGAACTCACGCTGCTGGCAGGTGAACTGCGTACTATTGTTTCGCGTTTCAAGCTATAGCCGGCAGAGGGAAGGGGGGTGACTCCTGTTTATAGAGTTCCCCCGTCTTTGCTTACGCGCCTACCGATAGAGCGTTGATTTGCCGCTGGGTTTCAAAAAGAGTGCTGCACAAATCACTTCGACCAGTCCGGTTTGGCCCTTTCAGTAAAAACCGAAGCAGGCTTGGTTATTCCATCTATGGGAGTCGCCATTCTGGATTACGCTGAAGAGCTTCTGCCCGATTGCATCGAGATAAGTATCCTCGGCATTCCCACTGCTTTTTATGAAGAGTTGTTCCCTGACAATGTGATCAAGTACACGCACCCATTCGCCAGGTGAGCCGGCTTTAGCCGCTAGGGGTGATCCTTGAGTTATCGGAGACCGCAAAAGCTACTGACTGGAGCAATTGGCAGAGCCTCAAGAGCCGCGTCAGGAACTCAGCATTGGTTGCCTCAGACCAGTCTCGGCCGTATCTGAGAGTAAGGTGTATGGTGGTCACTGGGTCTCCATTCTGAGCAGACTCGAGCGAATAGCGTTCACCGTCCGAAAATGCGCCTTGGGCACATCCAGGAAACACCAACTCCAGAAATGAGATTACGGTTTCAGGGCATCCAATATCTAGCACATCCTCAACGTTGGACAGATCGTTTTCACTGAGGTCTGTAGGCTTCAAAATAATAATGTCAAAACTCATTGCTGCGGGCTCCCATCTTGTAATCCATATCAATATATCGGTAAAGGGGTCAACTCCATCGTGACGGCCGTCAAGTTCAAGTGTCCCATTACCGCTGGCACCCCTTCCTCGAGAGTCGTCAAGCACTTACGGGAGCAGGGTGGAATGCTCCACTAGTGGCGTTTCCCAGGGTTGCTCGGGCCGCGTTCGATATAATCTGATATCGCGTTAATTGGCGCTTTAAATGGGAATGTGGGTTGTCGACAAGACCTGACGCAGTCCCATGAATGATCGAATCTGGCGAACCCCAGGCAGGTAAAGCAGTTGCTCCGCGTGGAGCCGGTTGAAACTGTTGCTGTCCTTGGTGCGCAGCAGCATGAAGTAGTCGAACTCCCCGGTCACCACATGGCACTCCATACAGCCGGACACTTTTTGGGCGGCTGCTTCGAATGCGGCGAAGGACTCCGGTGTGGAGCGGTCCAGCACCACGCCGATCAACACCACCATACCGGCATCCAGCGCTACATTGTCCAGCAGTGCAACGATGCCTTTGATCAGGCCGACTTGCTTGAGCCGTTCGACGCGCCTGAGGCAAGCCGGTGCACGGCGGTTTGCGCATTCAGGGATTTTTTGATCGCTGAGCTGGCGAAGGCGAAGCGCGGTCGCCGTGACCGTGCTTAACGCCTTACGTTTCAAGCCTGAGGTACGTAATGGGTGCATTGCGAGGAAAGCGTCATCAGCACTCATTTGCGACGCATACGTGGTGCTACACCGGTCAGGTGCTCACGCATACATGCCCAGGCTTTGTGAAGGCTGTTACGCAGTGACACCGCATCAAGGGTCATGATACGTAATGAAACCCCGCAGTCGTTGGGCAATGCGCTGACACCCACATAGCTGTCGGGATCGGCGGGAAGAACGTTGCGCAAGGCGGTTTTCAGCGCCTCAACAGGCAAGCCCTGACCCACGAGCATAAATGTCGCCAGTGTCTGGAAGGCATTACTGACGCCCGGTAATTGCCGCAGCAGGTCTTGCCCGCTCAGCGCCAGGCGATCTCCGGCCAGCAACCGGCCTGCTGGGCATCGCACTTCGAGGTCGGCACGGTACACATCGAAGATGCCGGCACTGCCTTGAGGGGTGTGCAGGCAAAACGCGTCACACAGCATCACCCTGGCGCCCGGATGCAGACTCACCCTCACCTGGCTGTGCAGTTTTGCCTGGGGGAACAGGATCGTTGCCATTGGCAGGTACTCAAGCAATGCCCCGCATTCGGCGGTGAGGCTGACGGCCTGGCGTGCCGATTGTTCGAGCATGCTGTGCGCCACCGTCGCCGCGCCAGTGCTGACATGGACTTGACTGTCCGGCCCGGCATGCAGGTGCATCTGCAAATCCTGCCCTGCGAAAATCCCGCCCGAGCACGACTGCAGATACACGGCGGCCATGCCTTTCGGGTCGTCCGGCAGCGTGAGAGTACGGCCCAGATGAAAGGGATAGCCCACTTGCTGCTCGCTGATGTAACTGGCACCGGACGGCGCTTTGCTGAAGGCAATCCGGGCTTGCACCTGCGACGATGCCTGGGGCGGGTCAATCAACGGGCGAAACAGCTCCTGCGGCGCGTTCATGGTCGGTCAAACAGCACGGCGCGGCTGATGGCTTCGACTACCGCGTCGACCCCCTCACCCGTAGCGCAATTGGTGAACAGCACGGGCCGGCCATTGCGGGCTTCGGCTGATTCGCGACGCATGCGTGGCAGATCAACACCCACATAGGGCGCCAGATCATATTTGTTGACCACCAGCAGATCACAGCTCAAGACGCCAGGCCCTCGTTTGCGCGGGATGTCATCGCCGCCTGCAACATCAATCACAAAGATCCAGTAATCCACCAGATCCAACGAGAATGTCGAGGCCAGGTTGTCGCCGCCGGACTCAATCAGGATCAGGTCGAGGTTCTGGAATCGCGCTTCCAGTTCGTCGGCCATTTGCAGGTTCAGCGTCGGGTCTTCACGGATCGCCGTATGCGGGCAGGCGCCGGTCTCCACTGCGAGCACCCGTTGTGGGTCGATCAGGCCGCTGCGCTGCACCCGTTCGGCGTCCTCGCGGGTCGCCAAGTCGTTGGTGATGATGGCCAGCTCGGTGCCGCGTGCGATGAAGCGCGGAATCAGTTGCTCCAGCAGGCGTGTCTTGCCCGAACCGACCGGGCCGCCGATCCCGACGCGCGCGGCACCGGGATGGGCTTGCGGCTGCGTAACGGCATTGAATGCAGTGCTCATTATCAGGTTCCTTTTATTGGCTGTGATCAGCGCAGCATGTAGCGCTGGGCCAAGGGCACTTCGCTGACCGGCTCGCAGGTCAGGCGCTCTCCGTCGGCGTACACATCGAAGGTCTGCGGGTCGACGCGAATGTCCGGGCAGGCGTCGTTGTGCAGCATGTCGGACTTGCGCAGCGTGCGGGTGCCGAAGGCCGGCAACATGGCTTTTTTCAAACCTAGCTTTTCGCCGGTATTAGCCTCCACGGCGAGGCGGTTGACGAAATTCACCGACACCGCCTGTTTGGCTTCACCGAAGGCCCCCCATTGCGGGCGCATGATCAGGGGCTCGCAGGTGTACAAGGAGGCTGCCGAGTCGCCCATCACGCCGTGCACGATAAAACCGCCTTTGACCACCAGCTCCGGCTTGATGCCAAAAAACGCCGGGCGCCACAGCACCAAGTCAGCGATCTTGCCCGGCTCCAGCGAGCCGATGTAACTGTCGATTCCGAACACTCGCGCAGCGTTGATCGTGTACTTGGCGATGTAACGCTTGATGCGTTCGTTGTCGCCCAATGCAGTTTTTTCTTCCGGCAAACGGCCGCGTTGCTCTTTCATTTTCGAGGCCAGTTGCCAGGTGCGGCAGATCACCTCGTTGATGCGCCCCATGCCCTGGCTGTCGGAGCCGAGGATCGAAATCGCCCCGGTGTCGTGCAGGATGTCTTCGGCGGCGATGGTCTGGGGCCGCACCCTGGATTCCGCGAACGCCACGTCTTCCGGCACGTCCGGATTGAGGTGATGGCAGACCATGATCATGTCCAGGTGCTCGTCGAAGGTGTTGACCGTGTACGGATTGGTCGGGTTGGTCGAGGAGGGGATGCAGTTGGACTTTCCTGCCACGCTGATGATGTCCGGGGCGTGGCCGCCGCCTGCACCTTCGGTGTGGTACATGTGGATCGTGCGGTCGCCGATGGCGGCCAGCGTGTCTTCAAGAAAGCCGGATTCATTCAGGGTGTCGGTGTGTAATTGCACCTGGAAGTCGTACTCATCGGCCACCTTGAGGCAGGTATCAATCACTGCAGGCATCGCGCCCCAGTCCTCATGGATCTTCAACCCCAGGCAGCCACCCCGCAGTTGGCCGAGCAGCGATTCCGGCTTGCTGGAATTGCCCCTGCCGAGAAATCCGAAATTGATTGGCCAGGCTTCAGAGGCTTGCAGCATCTTGCCGACATTCCATTCGCCGCCGCAGTCGATCCCCACGGTAATTGGCCCAAGCGAGCCGCCGATCAGCGTGGTCAGGCCCGACGCCAGCGCGTGATCGCAGAGTTGCGCGGAGTCGAAATGCACGTGTACGTCGATCCCGCCGGGCGTGACGATCAAGCCTTCTGCGTCGCGTACGGTGGTGGCGACGCCGCAGATCAACTGCGGATGAACACCGTCCATGACCTGCGGGTTGCCGGCCTTGCCGATGGCCACGATCTTGCCGTCCTTGATGCCGATGTCGCCTTTGACGATGCCGATCACCGGGTCGATGATCAGCGCGTTGCAGATCAGCAGGTCCAGCGCGCCGTCTGCGCTGTCATGCCCCGGCATCAGGCCCATGCCGTCGCGCAGGGTCTTGCCGCCGCCGTGCAGGCATTCATCGCCGGGCACCGCGTAGTCCAATTCCACCTCGGCCAGCAGCGAGGTGTCCCCCAGGCGCACGGCGTCGCCAGTGGTGGGGCCGTACATCGCGGCGTATTCCTTGCGGGTCATCGTTGCCATGGGTCATGCCCCCTTGAACTGTTGGGCGCGTGCCCGTTCGAGCGCGATGGCTTTGCAGGCCGGATCGTGCAGGTTGCCATTGGTCAAACCGCTGAAGCCGTGGATGTCGCCCGTGCCGCCGAATTGCACCAGCTGCACTTCGCGCAACTCCCCCGGCTCAAAACGCACGGCGGTGCCGGCAGGAATGTCCAGGTGCATGCCGAAGGCGGCGGCACGCGGGAAATCCAGCGCTTTGTTGACTTCGAAAAAGTGGTAGTGACTGCCGATTTGCACCGGCCGGTCGCCGGTATTGATGGCCCGTACGGTGGTCGTAGGGCGACCGCTGTTGAGCTGTATATCGCACGTTGGCGAGATGATTTCGCCTGGCGTCGGCATGGCAGCCAACGGCAACTGGCCGGGTCGAATCGGCTGATGCACGGTGACCAGTTTGGTGCCATCGGGGAACGTGCCTTCCACCTGCAGCACCGGCAGCAGATCGGCCACGCCAGGCATGACATCGTCAGTATTGAGCAGCGTCGAGCCGAAACCGATCAGCTCGGCCACGCTGCGACCCTCACGGGCGCCTTCCAGTATCTCATCGGCAATCAGTGCCGAGGCTTCCGGAAAGTTCAGGCGCAGCCCTTTGGCGCGGCGTTTGCGCGAGAGTTCGGCGGCGGTGTATAGCGTCAGTCGCTCAAGTTCGGTGGGCGTCAGCAGCATGTTCAAGCTCCTGTGTCGGCAGCAGGCATTTTCGTGCCCGTCACCTCAATTGGCGAAAAGACGGAGGTCCTGGATTTCGTGACGCATCACGGCGATCTCGGCCATGGGTGTGAAGCCGCTGGCGTCGTCGAGGGCGAGCGGCTCCTGAGCCAGCAGTTGCAGCAGCAAGGGCTGGATGTCAGTGAGCACCCGCTGCGCATCCACATGCCCCATTACGCCCAGGCGCACGGCGGCGCTGACCAGTGCGGTGCATAACCCATGGGCGGCAGCGAGTTGGCAGTGATCGAGTTGCATGCCGAGTCGTTTCCACAGCAGCCCTTGCAGCACCGGCAAATGCCCCGGTGTTGCTCGGTCGAGCACGTGTTGCTGGTAAGCGCCAGCGCCGGGTGTACCGAGCGCGACATGCACGCCGAGCAACGATTGGCCAACGCGACGTGAGCCTTGGCGCAACTCCTCTGCCAGGGTCAGGGCCTCGATGTGCCGGTCCAGCTCCATCAGGGTGGTGAGGTCCGCCGCCGCGTGCCAGGCGGCGCACAAAAACACCCGGTCAAAACTGTTCCAGCGATGGCGCAATTGACCTTCGACAAAGGCCCGCACCTGAACGCTGCGATCATTCTGCACGCCGCGCTGACGGCGCCTGACAGGGACGGGGCCGGTCATCGCGGCGTGCTGCCCCAGGCGGGCATCGGCCACCAGCGTTTCCAGCCCCCATGACCAGGCAACCGCGCCACCGGGGAAAAAACTGTCTGCCTGTTGCAGCGCCAACAGGCTGCTGCGCAACTCGGCCAATGCGGCGCTCATAGGCGCAGCACCCGGCCATCTGCGAGCATCGGCGCCAGACGCTCGAGGTAGTCGGCCAGCGGGCCATTCAGCGGGATCTGCAACGTAGTGCCTGCAAAGCGCACGGCCCAGTGCATGTTGCCGGCGAAATACCCCAGCTCCAGCGCGGCGGCAGCGTCCCTCGGTTGCAGGTCGAGAAAGTGCACGTCCTGCATTTTCACGACGATGGCGCGCTGACCGTCGAGCATCAGCACCGAGCCGTTACGCAATTGCTGATGGCGCTCCAGTCGGATCGCACAGTCGGTGCCGTGATCACTGGTCAGGCGCAGGCGATGACGCTGGATGTCGCTGGCCGACAGGCTGAGGGTTTCGACCTGGCCCGCGTGGCCGAGGTCATGCAAACGGTCGGCGAGGGCAGGGTCGCTGGCCTGGCCCAGAATGCGGTCAAGGATCAACATGGTGTGCGCTCCCGGATACGGTTTCAGATGGTCAGGTAGCGCAGGATGCGCTCGCGGTCGACGGTTTCCCGGACTTCGCTGTGGACGAACTCGCCTTTCTCGATGATCAGGTAACGGTCGGCCACCGCCATCGCAAACGACAGCACCTGCTCGGAGACGATCAGCGAAAACCCGCGTTCTTTTTTCAGCAGGTTCAGGGCTTTGGCGATGTCTTTGATGATCGACGGTTGGATGCCTTCGGTAGGTTCATCAAGGATCAGCACCTTTGGGTTGGAGACCAGCGCACGGGCGATGGCGAGCTGTTGTTGCTGGCCGCCGGAAAGGTTGCCGCCCTTGCGTCGGCGCATCTCGAACAGCACCGGGAAGTACTCGTAGATGTAGTCGGGAATCGGTGCGGCTGGGGCGCCCTGCATGCCCGTGAGGATGTTTTCATCCACCGTCAGGTACGGAAAAATCATCCGCCCCTGCGGCACGAAGCCCACCCCGGCGGCGACTCGCTCATAGCTCTTGCTGGCGCTGAGTTCCTGGCCCGCCAGCGTGATGCTGCCGCTACGTGCCGGCAGCATGCCCACCAGGCTTCTGAGCAGGGTGGTCTTGCCCATGCCGTTGCGACCCATGATCGCCAGGGATTCGGCAGGTGCGAGGGTCAGGTCGAGGTTGCGCAGCACATGGCTGTCGCCGTAGTACACGTTCAGGTTATTGACGGTCAGCATGCTCAATGCCCCAGGTAGACGTCGATGACGCGAGGATCGTTTTGCACCTGATCCATCGAGCCGTAGGCCAGGGTCTTGCCCTGGTGCAGGACGGTGACCTTGTCGGCCACCGATTTCACGAATTCCATGTCGTGCTCAATGATCACCATGGCGCGACCCTTGGCGATGCGCTTGAGCAGGCCAGCGGTTTTCTCGCGCTCGCCAGCGCTCATGCCAGCCACCGGTTCGTCGAGCAATAACAGCTCTGGACGCTGCATCAGCAGCATGCCGATCTCCAGCCACTGCTTTTGCCCGTGGGACAACAGCCCGGCTTTGCGCCCCAGTTGGTCCTGCAGGAAAATCATCTCGGCGGTCTGCTCGATCTCTGCTTGCAGGGCCGGGTCTTTGCGGGCGAACAGGCAGTTGAAAATACCGCGTTTGCCCGGCGATGAGATGTCGAGGTTCTCGCGCACGGTGAGGTCTTCATACACCGAAGGGTTCTGGAACTTGCGCCCAACGCCTGCGCGGGTGATCTGGTACTCGATCATGTTGGCCAGTTGCAGGTCCTTGAAACGGATGCTGCCGGCACTCGGGCGGGTTTTGCCGCAGATCATGTCAAGCAGGGTGGTCTTGCCCGCGCCGTTAGGGCCGATTACCACGTGCACCTGGTTTTCTTCGACATAGAAATTAAGGCTGTCGACTGCCTTGAACCCGTCGAACGACACCGTGAGGTCTTCGACACTCAGCAACAGGCCGCTCATGACTGCACCTCATTTTTGTTGTGGCCAAGGCGTTGCAGCAAACCGGCCAGCCCGGTCGGCAAAAACAGCACCACACCCATGAACAGAAACCCGATGAAGTACTGCCAGAAGTTGACGAAATTTTCCGACAGGTAGGTTTTGGCCACGCCAATCAACAGCGTGCCGTATACCGCACCGACCAGCGACAGACGCCCGCCAAGGGCTGCGTAAATGACGATTTCGGTCGAGGGGATGATGCCCACCAGCGACGGCGACGCCAGGCCCACCTGCAGGGTGAACATCACCCCGCCGAGCGCCGAGATCAGTGCCGCCACGGCAAAGATGAACGCTTTGAACAGCGCCGTGTTGTAGCCGGAAAACCGTACGCGGTCCTCACGGTCACGGATCGCCACCACCACCTTGCCCAGCCGGCTGCGCAGGATGAACCCGCACAACGCCACGCAGCCCAGCAGCAACAGGGCGGTGATCAGGTACAGAATCCAGGGCGTCTGAGGCGTTTGCAGGCTCAGGCCAAACGCGGTCTTGAAGTCGGTCAGGCCATTGACGCCGCCGGTGTAGCCTTGCTGGCCGATGATCATGATTGACATGATCGCTGCCAACGACAGGGTGATAATCGAGAAGTACACGCCGCCCACGCGCTTCTTGAAATACGCGTAGCTGAACACAAATGCGAGCAATGCCGGGAGGATGAGGATCGCCGCAAAGGTGAATGTCGCTGACTCGAAAGGCTTCCACCACCAGGGCAGCGCGTCGACGCTGTTCCAGATCATGAAGTCCGGCAACGCCGAACCGTAGAAGGCGGCGAGCGCGCTCGCCGCTTCGTCGGTGGCCGTGGCTTCCAGTTTCAGATACATCGCCATCATGTAGCTGCCAAGGCCGAAGAAGATGCCCTGGCCCAGGCTGAGTATCCCGCCATACCCCCAGATCATCACCATGCCCACGGCGCAGAACGCCAGGCTCAGGTATTTGCCGGCCAGGCCCAGGCGAAAGTCGCCCAGGCTCAGGGGCAATATCACCAGCAACAGGAGCGACAGCCAGATCAGGCTGTGGCGCTCGAGCAATGGCAGCAAAGCGCTGCGCAGCCGACGCGGGGTCGGCGTCGAGGTGCTGGAGCGGGTGAGGGGCGTCTCAGTCATGTCGTTCATCTCAGCGTCTCACTTTCGCGGCGAACAAGCCGTTGGGGCGAAAGAACAGCAGCACGATCACCACCAGCAGCGTGATGGCTTTGGCCATGGAACCGGTGGTGAGGTATTCCAGCGAAATCTGCGTTTGGCCGATGGCGAAGGCCGACAGGAAGGTGCCCAGCAAACTCTCCACCCCGCCAAACACCACGACGATGAAGGTGTCGACCAGGTACTGCTGGCCGCTCACCGGGCCGGTCGAAGCCAGCATGGTGAACGAGCTGCCGGCGATTCCGGCCAGCCCACAGCCCAGGGCAAATGTGACGGCATCGACGCGGGCGGTGTTGATGCCGGCCGCCCCGGCCATGGCGCGGTTCTGGGTCACTGCGCGAATGCGCAACCCCCAGCGGCTGCGGTACAAAAACACAAACACGGCGCCGGCGATAACCAGTGTCAGGCCGATGATGAAAATCCGGTTGAGCGGCAGTTCCAGCCCTTCGCTGATCTTCCACGCGCCTTGCAGCCATTGCACGGTGGGCACGCTGACTTCCTTGGGCCCGAAGACCTGGCGGAACACCTGCTGCAGCACGATCGACAGGCCCCAGGTCGCCAGGAGCGTGTCGAGCGGGCGGTTGTACATGAAGCGAATAAAGCAGCGTTCGAGCAAGAACCCAAACGCGAAGGTCACGACGAAGGCCACGCCGATGCCGATCACGAAATACCAGCCCATGTAATCGGGAAAGTAGCGCGCAAACACCACGGACGTGACGTAGGTCATGTACGACCCCATCGCCATCAACTCACCGTGGGCCATGTTGATCACGCCCATCAGGCCAAACACGATGGTCAGCCCCAGGGCCATCAGCACCAACACCGAGAACAGCGAGAACCCGCTGAAGACCTGCATCACCAAAATATCGAAAGTCATTGCGTCGCTACCTGTCGCTGCACATTGGCGGACCGCGTGGGCGGGAGAGGGCGCGAGTCAGATCGCGCCCGTCCCTGCATCACAGTTTCGGGAATGGGTTGGGCTCGATGGGCGCGGACTCGTAGATCACGTCAACCTGACCCTGGGCGTTGATGGTGCCGATACGCGCGCGCTTCCACAGGTGGTGGTTGTCCTTGTGGACTTTGACCTCGCCTTCAGGCGCGTCGAGCGTCAGCTCCGAGGACGCGGCGATCACCGCAGGGACGTCGAAACTGCCGGCTTTTTCCACGGCTTTCTTCCACAGGTACACGGCGGTGTAGGCAGCAGCCATCGGGTCGCCAACCACGCGTTTTTCGCCATAGCGAGCCTTGAAGGCAGCGACGAATTTCTCGTTGACCGGGTTTTTCAGGCTCTGGAAGTAGCTCATGCACGTGAGAAAACCAGTGAGGTTTTCGGCGCCGATACCGGTGACTTCTTCCTCGGTGACGGCCAGCGCCATCAGCGTCTGGTTGCTGCTGTCGATGCCCGCGGCCTTGAGCTGTTTGTAGAACGCCACGTTTGAACCACCGACGATGGTCGACAGCACGATGTCGGGCTTGGCGGCCTTGATTTTGTTGATCACCGAGGAGAACTCGATGTTGCCCAGGGGCAAGTAATCCTCACCGACGATGGATCCGCCCTGTTTGGTCACCGACGCCCGCGCCAGCTTGTTGGTGGTGCGCGGCCAGATGTAGTCCGAGCCCACGAGGTAGACAGACTTGCCTTTGTTGGCCATCAACCAGCTGACGGCTGCCAGGGTTTGCTGCGACGCTTCGGCGCCGGTGTAAATAATGGCTGGGGACTTTTCCAGGCCCTCATAGAACGTCGGGTAATACAGCAACGCCTTGTTGCGCTCGAACACCGGCAACACCGCTTTACGCGACGCCGAGGTGTAGGCGCCGAACGTGGCGACAACGTGATCGTTTTCCAACAGCTTGCGCGCCTTCTCGGCGAAGGTCGGCCAATCGCTGGCGCCATCCTCGACAATCGGCTCGATGGTCTTGCCGAGCACGCCACCACTGGCATTGATTTCGTCGATGGCGAGTTTTTCCGCATCCACCACCGAAGCCTCACTCATGGCCATGGTGCCGGTGAGCGAGTGGATGATGCCGACCTTCACGGTGTCGGCTGCCTGCACCTGACTGACCAGGGAAAACGGCAACAGGCTGAAGGCGCCCAGCAGCAGGGCATGCTTGATCAAACGGCGTTTGTCGTTGTGCATTCACTTCTCTCCAGGAATAAAAAAAGCCCGACATCCCGGCTAAATCCATAGTCGGGAAATCAGGCTTCTTGTGCCGAATCTGGCGGGACAGCTGTGTCCGATCCAGTCGTACGCGAGGTGCTTCCCTACTTGCCAAGGGGGCGTAGGGCAAACAGCTGGCGCGATGTCTCAGAAGAGTTATAGCAAGGGCAGTGCCAATTACGAGCAGGGCGTTTTTCGGGCAGTTGAAGGGGTGTGCGAGCCACTCCTGCATCTATTGCCGTGTGTCACTGGCCTGCGCTGCTTTGGCGCGGCTGCAGATTAAATGCACCAATACCGTGAGCGTGTGGGCGGCATCAGTTGGCTCCAAGGCAAGGATTGAACCCGGCCGGCGCTACGCGTGCGGGTCGCCCATTGCGTGTGGCCCACTATCTGCATGAGCGACAGGCATCACCCTCGCAGGGTTCCTTGTCACACGCCCATCCTCGGCAGGTGTGAAAGGCCCCTCGCATGACTGGCCCTGACAGTGTTGTCGCGCCAGCCCCAGGCACAACCCGCCTGAGAGCAGCCGTTGCGTTATACGGCGTTTCGCTCAATCATTTTTTTGCACAGACCTGCAGACCCCCATCCACGAGCGGGTGTCTTTTCTCACGTTGAACAAGGTTTATAGGCATGGTTGACCAGTCGATCCGCATAGGCGGTCTGTTTTCCGATACCGGTGTCACGGCGGCTGCCGAGGGCTCGACGATGCGCGGCGCGCAGTTCGCAATTGCGCAGATCAATGCGGCAGGCGGAGTCGAGGGTCGCCCGCTGCAGTTGATCACCCGCAACCCCGATTCAACGCCTGCGCTCTACGCCATGCACATCGAATCGCTGATCCGCGAAGAACACCTGCGGTTTTTCTTTGGTTGCTACACCTCGGCGGCACGCAAGGCGGCACTGCCGATTGTCGAGCGCTACGACGCCCTGTTGCTGTACCCGGTGTATTACGAAGGTTTCGAGTATTCGCGCAACATCATCTACACCGGCGCCACACCGAATCACAATGCCTTGCCGCTGGGTAATTACATGCTCGACAACTTCGGCAACCGCGTGTTGATGATCGGTTCCGAATACGTCTACCCCTACGAAACCAATCGCTTGATGAGCGACCTGTTGTACGAGCGTGGCGGCACCAAGCTGGGCGAGTATTACCTGCCGCTGAAAAACGCACGTCCCGAAGATTTTGCCAAGCTGATGGTCAAGGCCAAGGAACTCAAGCCCTCGTTTATTTTCTCGACGGTGGTCGGCGAAACCATGGGGCATCTGTACCAGGCTTACGCCGATGCCGGCTTTGACCCGGCAGTGATGCCGATTGCCAGCCTGACGACCAGCGAAACCGACATCAAGCAAATGGGGGTTCATCTGGGCGCAGGGCATATTTCGGCGGCCACGTATTTTCAGTCGGTGGACACGCCGACCAACCGCCAATGCATCGCCCAATACCGCGAGTTGTTTGGTCAACATCAGGTCACTGACCGCTGCTGGGAGGCTGCGTATTTTCAGGTGCACTTGCTGGCCAAGGCGATCGTTCGAGCGGGCAGCACTGAAGTGGAGGATGTGCTGCAGGCCATGCGCGGGCTGGAATTCGAAGCGCCACAAGGCCGCATCCGGGTTGATGCCAACAATCACCATACGTACCTGTTTTCGCGGATCGGCCGGGCCAATGTCGAGGGCCAGTTCGACATCCTTTACGAGAGCCAGGGTGCACTCAAGCCTGACCCTTATGCCATTGCACCCAATTTCAATGAATGGTCCGGTTCGGTGGGGAGACGTCCATGACCTTGCGCGCCGCCAAGAAACGCCTGCGCAACGACGGTGCCGGGGGCATCAAGGACCTGCGCGATGTCAGCGTATTGGTGATGCACCCCGATGACGAGGATGGACGCAACCTGATCGAGCAGTTGCAGCGCATCGGTTGCCAGGTGCGTGTGCAATGGCCGATTCCGGAGCGCTTGACTGCCGAGGCTGACGTGATCGTGTTGGCGGTGTCGCCGGAAAGCCTGTCGACCAATACGCCTTGGCTGCTGCACGCCAGCACACCGCCGATCATTCCGGTAATTGCCTATGAGAACCCGATCATCGTCGAGGCATTGGTGCAACTGAACGCTTGCTCTGTCATTCCTTCGCCAGTCAAGTCGTTCGGCTTGCTGACCGCTTTGGCAATCACGCTCAGTCAGTCACGCAAGGCTCGCGAACGGGAAAGGCACGTCAAGCGCCTGGAAGGGCGCATGGCGGTAATGCGCACTGTGCAGCAGGCCAAAATAATCCTCATCGAAACCAAGGGCATGTCGGAGACCGATGCCTATAACGCCTTGCGGGATCAAGCCATGGCCAAGCGCGAACCGGTGGAAAAAATCGCCGAAGCGCTGGTCAAGGCCCACGAGTTGTTCCGACAAGCCTGTTCCTGAACAGCCTTTGAGCATCAAGCCAGTGAGGGCTTGATCCTCTTCTGCGTGGACGTTTGCCATACGCCTCACTTGGCAGGTATGGATCACCGCGTGGCGACCGGCGTGGACAATGGAGTCCTCCGGAGCGAGCCGTAACCTGTGCATTGGGTATGGGCGGTTCGCGTCAATGAGCGCCCGATATCGGGTGGTTCTTAACGTCATTTGGAGAACACCATGTCCGTAAAACGTCCCAGCAAAGCCGATTTTCTGATTGCCGCCGAAGACCATGGTTATCACCTGACAGATAGCCAGATGGAGGCATTCCTCAACCTGGCCGACGAAACGTTGAACGCCTACGAAGCTATTGATGCGCTGTACGCCGCCAACGTCGCGCAGCAACCGCCTGAACGCGAATACAACAAAGCCGCCGAGGCAGACAACCTGCACGGCGCGTGGTACGTGAAAACCCGAATCGTCGGAGCGGCGCAAGGGCCGTTGGCCGGCAAGACCGTGGTCATCAAGGACAACGTATCGGTGGCTGGCGTCCCCATGGCTAACGGCTCATTGAGCCTGGACGGTTATGTCCCATCCGAAGACGCCACGGTGGTCAAACGCTTGCTGGCGGCCGGGGCTACGGTGGTGGGCAAGTCGGTCTGTGAAGACTTGTGTTTTTCCGGGGCAAGTTTTACCTCCGCCAGCGGCCCGGTTAAAAACCCGTGGGACTTGACGCGCAATGCAGGCGGCTCGTCCAGCGGAAGCGCGGTGCTGGTGGCGCTTGGCCAAGTTGACATGGCCATCGGCGGCGATCAGGGCGGTTCGATCCGGATGCCGTCAGCCTGGAGCGGCATCGTAGGGCACAAACCAACTTACGGCCTGGTGCCTTACACCGGGGCGTTCCCGATTGAGCGAACCATCGACCATGTGGGCCCGATGGCCAATAACGTGCGCGATGTGGCAGTGATGCTCGACGTTATTGCGGGGGCCGACGGGCTTGATTCGCGGCAGAAAAATCCGCCGGCGGTCAACTGCCTCGCGACGCTGGACCAGGGCGTCAGCGGCTTGAAAATCGGCGTGCTGCGAGAGGGTTTTGCGATCCCGGGAATGTCCGAGCCGCAGGTGGATGCACTGGTCAAGGCGGCGGTCGCCCAGCTTGAAAGCCTGGGCGCCAGCGTCGGCGAAGCCAGTGCGCCGTGGCATACGGGCGTGGCGTTGGATCTGTGGAACGTGATTGCCACTGACGGCGCGGCGTATCAGATGCTGCAGGGCAATGGTTATGGCATGAACGTCGACGGTTATTACGACCCGGACATCATGCGTTACTTCGGCGAAAAACGCCGTGAACACGCTGACGCGTTGTCCAGCAGCGTGCGAGCGGTGGCGTTGACTGGTCACTACAGCCTGAAAAACCTGCATGGCGCCTACTACGCCAAGGCACGGATGCTGGTGCCGGAGCTGACCCGCCAGTACGACGAGGCATTCAAGGATTTTGATGTATTGGTAATGCCCACCATGCCGTTCGTAGCCACGCCGTTGACCGCCGCGGATGCGCCCGTCGAGGAGTACGTACACAGTGCACTGGACATGCTCGCCAATACCGCGCCGTTTGACCTCACGGGGCACCCCGCGACGTCGATCCCGGCGGGGCTTGCGGACGGTTTGCCGGTAGCCATGATGATCGTTGCTCCGCGTTTCCAGGACGCCCTCGCATTACGCGTTGCCCATGCCTACGAACAAGCGCGTGGCGCATTCCCTAAACCCCCGGTGCTGTAAACCTATTGTCTGCCCATGCGCCGGCGAACAAGGTTGCTGGCGACTGGGTTTGGTGACTGACCCAAGGAGTCTTTCATGCTGAACATTCAATCTGCGCGTGTGATTATTTGTACGGTGCTATGTGTACTGCCAGCGTTGGCATTTGCCCATCCCGGCCATGATGAGTCAGGTCTGATGGCGGGTGTGACGCACCCGTTGACCGGTATCGACCACCTGTTGGCGATGTTTGCAGTGGGCTGTGGGCTGCGCAACAGAAGGGCAGTGCCAGGTGGACGTTGCCGGTGGCCTTTGTGAGCTGCATGTTATTGGGAGGTTTGTTGGGTTTTGACGGGTTTTCGGTGCCGTATCTGGAGAGCGGTATTGCTGCCTCGGTACTTGCGTTGGGTTTGCTGGTTGCCGTAGCGGCGAGTCCGCCGATGGCTGTCAGTATCGTAATCACCGGGCTGGCCGGGCTGGCGCACGGCATTGCCCATGGCATTGAGTTACCGCAGATGGCCAGCCCTGCGTGGTATGCCGTCGGGTTTGTTGCAGCGACATCGTCGCTGCACGCAACCGGCTATGGCGTGGCGCGCTGGGCGCCACTCGGTGGCGCAGTGCTTGTTCGTATTGTCGGCTTGGTTTCGGCTGGGGCAGGTGTGCTGTTACTGGTGCGTTAAGTACCTCCAGCGTCTCGCCTCCTACCTCGAAGACGCTTGTTCCATCCACGCGGGATGCCCTTTTCTGAATGATCTGATGGTTGATTGCCTTAACGAGGTCCCTGGGTACGTTGCTGCAAAGCCCGAACGTTCTTAACCACCAAGCTCGACCAGCTCTGGTCGCTGGCCTGCAAATAACGATCACTCAGGCGCCATGAGCACTGCCAGGGTCAGCTTAATAAACTCCTCATTTTCGTCGATGGTGTGCAGCGCACTCCGGATATTTTCTGCGACCTCGGCGGAGCCACGCTGCTCGACCCAATTCGATAGCTCCATGATGGAAGCCTCAAGGGCCAGTTGGTTTTCGTAGAGCTTGGACAGAAGGGAGGGGAGTAAGTCTGAGTTTGGCATCGGCGTTCCTCGGGTGGAGTGAACAGCGTAGCAGTCGGCGAAACGGGGGATTTGAATTGAGTCGGCAGAACGTCAGAGAGGGGAATTGCGGAGCAAGCTTGTAAATTGCGAAGCGCAAAAGATAAGGGCCTGCATGAAGTTCATCATGCAAGCCCTTGATATCTTTGGTGCCCGAACCCGGAATCGAACCGGGACGCCCTTACGAGCGGGGGATTTTAAGTCCCATGCGTCTACCAGTTTCGCCATTCGGGCGGTAGCGCGGTGCAGCAGGGTTGAGAATATATAGATCCAGGCGTCTGGGCGCAAGGTCAGAGGCCAGCTTTCTTGCACCGTTTAACGAATGAAAAAGCTCGGTAGATCAGTGATCTACAGGAGCTTTTAGATGAGGCTCGGAGGGTTCCTACAGGGGAGCGGCTGTCCTCTGGTAGGCATGGCGGCGAAGGTCGCGGGCAGGTATGCAGTCACCACGCACGACTCAGCAGTGCCGGGCGAGAAATCCCAGCACGCCGACCGGCGCTTGCCCAGTCTTGAAGTCTTTGAGCCGCAATACTGGGGTTTACCGTAAGCCCTGTGGTGAGCAGGCTCGCCACAGGGTATCGCGCAACTATACGAAAGGTTGGCCGATAAAGCCCCGTGGCAGGCGCTGCAAGCCGGGCAGAGCGGTCAGGCGTTGCGTCCACGCGCTGCGCCAGTCACCGGCGGCGTGGGTCTTGGCTTTACGGTTGGCGCGGCGGGCTGCGTTACGCTGGGTGCGACGGGCTTCCTTGTAGGCGTCGGTGTTGCGGCAGGTACGGCACTTGACGCGGTTCAGCTCGGTGCTGGACGGGAGGTTGTTACCGTGATGGCCGCAGGCCAGATGCCCGGCGACTTTGAAGTGAATGACCATGTAAGCGTCTCCTTCTTATGGGGTACGCGCATCGGTAAACCCACAATGCGCGCGGGGAGGGCGGGTGGTGAAAAATCCCGACACCTGAAGTTACGACCCCACACACCCTGTGACGTTCGCTTATTACCTTCAAACGAATAGATGTCGCGCCTATTACTAGTCGATCAGTGCCAGCAGGTCCGTATCACCCACATCCACGCCCGCCTGGGTCAATAGCGTTGTGACTTGGCCCCGGTGGTGGGTCTGGTGGTTGAAAAAATGCACCAACAGGCTGAAGAACGGCTTGTGCGTCGCGACGCCGCGCATGGTGTGGTACTGCAGGCGGTGCTCGAGGTCGCTGTCGCTGAGGCTACGGGCCCAGTCGATGATCAATTGATCGAGCCAGGCGCGCCGGGCCGCGAGTTGGTGCAGGTCGGTGAAGGCCAGGTGCTTGAGGTCGGGCGGCGTGGCGATGGTGCTCAACGGGGCCAGTGCCGAGTAACCGGCGGGGTGCAGCGCAAAGCGTTTGAGCCACACCGTATCGCCCAGGACCAGGTGGTTGAGGGTGCCGAGGATCGAACCGAAAAACGCCTGCCGGCCCTGCACCAACGCGGCAGGGCTCAGGCTGGCGGCCGCGTCGTAGACCTTGCGATTCATCCACTGGTTATAGGTCGCCATCAGCGCGATCTGTTCGATACGGTTCACAGGCTTTATCTCTTATTGGCGCAGTGGCCTCATCATAAGGCGTGGCCGCCCGGCGGTCATGGTGTTCCGGCAGCCTAGAACCGCAGCGTTGCACCGGTGGTCAGCCACTGGTTGTGATCCCCGCTCAGGCTTTGCCCGACCACCAGGTCCACGTCAACCGCGTGGCCCAGATGAAATCGCGGGCCGGCTTGCCATGCCTGGTCGCCGCCTTCCTGGCCGTAGCGCTCGCCGATCAGGGTTAACGCGCCTGCCACCTGGTACTCCAAACCAGTGCCCCAGGTCAGGCGGTGGTTCTGTTCGCCGCCGTTATCGGCATGTGTCCAGCCGCCGTTGAGGTTCAGGCGCAGCGCCTCCACGGGTTGCCAGGTCAAGGGCAGATTGAAATCCGCGCCGTCGAACGCATGCCCACGGTCCAGCGCAAAATGGCTGGTTGCCGAAACTGCCAGTTGCAGGCCCAAGTCCTCCCGCGACAGTACCTGTGCTTTGACTTGTGGGCTGACCTGAGTCTCGGCGTCGCCACTGCCACTGGCGCGGGACAGTGCTGCGCTCCATTGCACACCCGGCAGTGCGCTGAGCGTACAGGCGGGGTTCAGGGTTTCGTTGTGGAGGCGGCCTGCGTGACGATTGGCGGTGTACCAGGCGTCGACATTGCAGGTGCCCGGATCATTCACCGCGCCGTCATCCACGGTGTACGCCCCCCCGGCGGCCTGGGCTTTGGAACATACGGCGATCAGTAAAATCAGGCCCAGGGTCACGCCGATAAAGATCAGGTTGCGTTGCAGCGCACGCCGTTTAGCCGCTGGCAGCAACAGCAGGGTGTGACGCGCACCGCGATATTGGCGCGCACGGTATTTGGCAAACCCGTCGTGACGCGCTGGGTTGTGTTTTTTGTGCATGATGCACCTCGCTTGAATTCAGCTTTCTACGGTCAGCACCGAAATGCCGCTGGCTTTGGCCTGGCAGACCAGCTCGGATGTGTCATCACCACCCGGCAGGGCGATGACCACGTCGGGCCGGCTGTCGGCCAGCATGAAATGGTTGCGCTGGCGTTCCGCCTGCTTGCCGTGGCGTTGCCAGTTGGGCGGGTAGCGCACCACGTCGATGCCCAGTTCCCGCGCCCATTCCTCGACGTCGCTGCCGAGGAATTGGTTGCCGCCGTGGATCAATACCTGCACGGGGCGCAGGCGGTGGTAAGCGTCCAGCACTTGGCGGGACTTTTTGGTGTCGGCGTAATGACGACCTGCACAGATCAACACGCGCATAGTCAGAGTCCTTGTGATGCACGGTGACGGCCGGGCGGCCGCCACCGTTTAAACGGCGGGGGGATCAGTACCACTGCTTGAAGCGGCGGATGTAGATCGTTTTCATCAGTTGCGCCACGCAGCAGTAGCTGAGCAACGTGCCCACCAGCCATGGGAAGTAGGCCATCGGCAGCGGTTGCAGGCCCACCAGGGTGCCCAGCGGCGAAAACGGCACGTAGATCCCCAGCGCGATCACGATGCAGGTCATCATCAGCACTGGCCAGGCCGCCGTGCTCTGGAAGAACGGGATCTTGCGCGTGCGCAACATATGCACCACCAGGGTTTGCGAGAGCAGCCCCTCGATAAACCAGCCGGACTGGAACAGGGTCTGCATTTCCACACTGTTGGCGGCGAACACGTACCACATCAGGGCAAAGGTGGTGATGTCGAAGATCGACGAGGTCGGCCCGATCCAGATCATGAAGCGACCGATGTTTTTCGCATCCCACTTGCGCGGTTTGGCCAGGTATTCCTTGTCCATCTTGTCCCACGGCAGGGCCAACTGGGAGATGTCGTACATGAGGTTTTGCAGCAGCAGGTGGATCGACAGCATCGGCAGGAACGGGATGAACGCACTGGCCACCAGCACCGAGAACACGTTGCCGAAGTTGGAGCTGGCGGTCATGTTCAGGTACTTCATGATATTGCCGAAGGTTTCGCGACCCTTGAGCACGCCTTCTTCGAGCACCATCAGGCTCTTTTCGAGCAGGATGATATCCGCCGATTCCTTGGCGATGTCCGTAGCGCTGTCCACCGAGATGCCCACGTCGGCATCGCGCAGGGCCGGCGCATCGTTGATCCCGTCGCCCAGGAAGCCGACGGTGTGGCCGTTGGCTTGCAGCGCCTTGAGCACCCGGGATTTCTGCAGCGGGGTCAGCTTGGCGAACACCGTGCGTTCTTCCACGCGGCGCAGCAGGGTCGCGTCGTCCATGGCTTCGATTTCCACACCCAGCAGCGGCTGGCCTGGTTCGAGGCCGACCTGGCGGCAGATCTTGCTGGTGACCACGGCGTTGTCGCCGGTCAGCACTTTCACCGCCACGCCGATTTGTTGCAGTGCGGCAATCGCCGGCCCGGCGGTTTCCTTCGGCGGATCGAGGAAGGTCAGGAAGCCCTGGATCACCAGATTGCGCTCATCGGCAGTGGTGTACTGCTGGCGGGTCAGGGCTTTGGGGATGTTACGGGTTGCCACCACCAGTACACGGAAACCGTCTTCGTTGTAGTCGTTGGCAATCGCCAGCAATTCGTCGCGGCGACGCTCATCCAGCGGTACGGCGGTGCCGGCCTCCAGCACATGTGTGGAGATGCCGAGCATTTCTTCCACGGCGCCCTTGCACACCAGCAAGTGGTCGGCGGCGGCGTCCTTGACCACGATCGACAGACGACGGCGTACAAAGTCAAAGGGCAATTCATCGACCTTGCTGTAGGCAAACGGCACCTGGAACTTCGGATTCTGCTCCGAGAACTGCACCACGGCCTGGTCCATCAGGTTTTTCATGCCGCTCTGGTGGTAGCTGTTGAGCCAGGCCAGGGACAGCACCGCATCATCACGCTGGCCAAAGGCATTGACGTGGTGTTCGAGGATGATTTTGTCCTGGGTCAGGGTGCCGGTTTTGTCGGTGCACAGCACGTCCATCGAGCCGAAGTTCTGGATCGCGTTAAGGCGCTTGACCACCACTTTGCGCTTGGCCATGGCCGTGGCGCCCTTGGCCAGGTTGGCGCTGACGATCATCGGCAGCATTTCCGGGGTCAGGCCCACGGCCACCGCCAGGGCAAACAGGAAGGCATCGCCCCAGTCGCCTTTGGAGAAGCCATTGAGCAGGAACACGATCGGCACCATCACCAGCATGAAGCGGATCAGCAACCAGCTGACGCTGTTCACCCCTCGGTCGAAGGCGGTTTGCCCCCGCGAGCCGACGATCGCCTTGGCCAGCGAGCCAAAGTAGGTGCGCGGCCCGGTCGCTACCACCACGGCTTTGGCCCGGCCGCTGACCACGTTGGTGCCCATGAAGCAGATGTTCGCCAGGTCCAGCAGGTTGCCCTGGTCGGCCGCCGGGGAACTGGCGGATTTTTGCGTCACATCCCCCAGGGTGTCGTATTTCTCGACCGGCAAGGCTTCACCGGTGAGCACGGCTTGGCTGATAAACAGGTCACGCGACTCGATCAGACGGATATCGGCGGGGATCATGTCGCCGGCCGACAGTTGCACGATATCGCCGGCCACCAATTCACGCATCGGCACTTCGTGCAGGGTCGGCTGGGTGCCCACCTGTTGGCGGCGCAGCACGGTCGCGGTAGTGCGCACCATGGCTTTCAAGGCTTCGGCGGATTTGGCCGAGCGGTGTTCCTGCCAGAAACGCAGCAGGCTGCTGAGCAACACCATGGTCATGATGATCACGACTTTGGTCGGGTCGGCCTCTTCGCCGTCCTGCATCGGCAGCCAGCAATCGGTGAAGAAGCTGATACCGCCCAGGGTCAGCAGCACATAGATGAAGGGGTTGTTCAGGGCCTGCAGGAACTGGACGATGGCGTGAGGCGGCTTGTCATGCGCGACTTCGTTGTAGCCTTCGCGTTGCAGGCGCGCTGCGGCGTCCAGTTCGGTCAGGCCATCCTGGGTGGCGCGCACGTTGGCCAGGGTGGCAGACAGGCCGTTGTGGGCTTCGCGGGCGGCACGCATCGACAGTTTGCTGTCGGTGCCTTTTTTGTTGTGCAGTGGCGGGTTTTTTACGGCGCTCATTGTGTGTACTCCTGTCGCCAATTCTCGACAAAACATACCCGGTACTTACCTGAATACAGGCGAGCGAAAGCATGCCGAGCCGCGGACTTCGCGATCGGTTCAAATTAGGTGTTCGTATAACTTCTGTGGTGGCGTTAGTTAACTAGCGGCCAGCCGAGTACCACTGGAAGTGTTCATAAAGAACTCCAGGTTATTCAATAAGGAAGTTGCTGTTTGCAGCAGGTTTAAGCGGCGCGAGCGCTCAGGTAAAGACCGAGCATCAGGCGGGCTTGCGCCAGGCTGTAAACGGTCGGTCTCTGTGGGTCTTGAGGGTCGGCGTGATCCCAGTGCTGCTGCAGTTGGCCAGTGGCTGGGCAGGCACGCCAGTGTGCCAGCGGGTGGGCCGGGCGCACTTGAGGGGAGGGTGCGGCAAACGCCGAGCGGGTCGGCGAAAAGCCTGCAGGCTCGCGGCACAGCTTGGCCCGCAGGGCTGCGGCCAGTGTACGTACATCAGGCAAAACAAGGGTTTGGAAGGTCATAACACACCTCGGGACCGGACGCGCATCCGGTGAGGCAGTTACGGTGGAGCATCAAGCTCTAGCGCAGCTTACCGGACCGTGGAGGCGAGTCCTGTCATATTCTGGGTTTGGCGCCCGATGCCCGCATAGGCGGTGCTCGGACAGCGACTAGATACTGTGTCCATTGGCTTCTTTTGTGAGGTTTAAAAAAGGCCCCAGTTGCGGGCACGGGCAATCTACTCAGACGGTTACAAAATGTCAACGCATGAATAATTAAATTGCCCGATGTTCAGAGTCGGTTCAGAGTTGATTCAGATAAGCCGCAAGTTACGCGACCGATAACTTCATATACCGTAGGCGGCCAGTACTGCCAGATAAATCAATATCACACCGCAGCTGCCATAACTGATGCGTTGCCACAGCGGCGAGGCGTTCTTGCGCAGCAGGTAGACCAACCCCGCAATCAGAAAGCACGACAGCACCGACGCCAGCATGAAGCCTGCAAAAAACATCAGGGTTTGCCCATGGCTGGGCGTGGTGCCGACGATGCCGGACAAGGCACTGCCCAGCGCGCCCCAATACACAATGTTCTTGGGGTTGGCCAGGGAGATCGCCGCGCCGACCGCCAGCGCATTTTGCCCAGAGCCGGCCGTGGCGCTGTCCGCTTCGGGCAAGTGCCAGGCGTCAAGCAGGCTGCGCACGCCCAGCCAGGCCAGGTACAGCGCGCACACCACGGTCAGCGGTACGCGCACCGCGTCATGTTGCATCAGCAGCGCGATACCGGTCAGGCCAATCACCGCCCATACGGCGTCACCCACCAGCGAACCGAACTGCACCAGCAACGCCTTGGTAAAACCCTGGAGCAAGCCACGCCGTAGCGTCTCCGCCAGCACCGCACCGGGGGAGAGGCAAAACACAAAACCAAATACCAGCGCGTAGAAGAAGATCGTCAGCATGCCCGCGTTCCTTTGAATGATGGCGGGCAGCATGCAGGTGCGTCAGCGGTGTGTCTTGAACCAGATTGCGCTGCTCAGCGTTTCAACACGCTTTGATAGCGGCCCGGTGTGATGCCGTAAGCGGCGCGGAAATGTCGGTTGAGGTGGCTTTGGTCGGCAAAACCCAAGTCATGGGCAACTTCGGAGGCCGCCATGCCCTTGCGCAACATGCCCTTGGCGCGTCGGGTACGTAACTGCATGGCCCACTGGCGGGGGCTCAGCCCGGTTTCTTTCTGGAAGGTGCGTAGCAGGTGGAATTTGGACAACCCCAGCTCATCGCCGAGGTGTTCCAGCGCCAGCGACTGATGCAACTGCTCGGCCAGCAATTCCTGGGCGCGGCCGATCAGGCTTTTGCCGGTTGCCGCACTGCCGGGCAGGCGCACGCCACTCAGGCTGACCAGTTCACCGAGCAACAGGACCAAGGCGTCTTCGCTCAATTCGCGGACCCGCGCATCGCCGCTTAACGCGCCGCGCACCGTATCCGCCAGGCGCCGGGCCAGATCCGGCTGAAAACACAGCGAACGGTCGAACTCCACATGCGCCAGCCCCAGGTCTGTGGCCAACTGGTCCGCCGTCACGTACAGGCTCACAAACTGCCAGGGCGCTCCGTCCGCCGCGCCGCCGCCCTGGATCTGGCCGGGGTTGTACAAGGTGATCGACCCCGGCCCGGCCTCGAACTCGCGGCGGTCCAGCCAGACTTTTTCCTCGCCCAGCAGGTTCACGCCAATCACGCATTCGTCATGGCTGTGACGCGCAAAGGTCAGGCCGGTGCAGGTGGTGCTGCTGATTTCGTAGTTGCCCAGCCAGGCGTGTTGCATGGCGCTCATCGAGTCGACTCATCGAGTGGGAGGGTGCTCAGCATACGTGGATAGCCCAGGTGACGGACAGTCTAGAGCGTCGCAATGCGCTCGAGTTCAGCCTTGAGTTCGGCTGGGCTCAGGTGCGCAAAAGGCAGGGCGAAAAACCCCCGGCAGCGCGTGGCAATCGTATCCAGCGTGGCGTCGAAGGCGGCTTGCACCTGTGCTTGATCACCCTGAATATCCGACGGGTCTTCCAAGCCCCAATGCGCCTTCAGCGCCGGTCCGAAATACACCGGGCAGGCTTCCCCGGCAGCCTTGTCGCACACGGTAATCACCAGGTCCGGCGGGCTGCCTTCAAACGCCGCGTTGCCCTTGCTGTACAAGCCCTCGGTGCTGATGCCCGCGGCCTGCAATGTGCTGAGGCTACGGGGCAGCACCTGGCCCTTGGGGCAACTGCCGGAGCTGACCGCCGCGAACCCCGGCGGCGCCAAGTGATTGAACAGCGCTTCGGACAAGATGCTGCGGCAGCTGTTGGCGGTGCACATAAACAGGACTTTCATCGTTAGAGACTCAGGCGCAAT
This sequence comes from Pseudomonas viridiflava, assembly GCF_900591205.1. Classification (GTDB taxonomy): domain Bacteria; phylum Pseudomonadota; class Gammaproteobacteria; order Pseudomonadales; family Pseudomonadaceae; genus Aquipseudomonas. Next base: position 39,986 of record NZ_UUPU01000067.1, on the reverse strand, counting down.
GCGAGGGCGGCGAGGGTGATCAACAGCACCGGCAAGGTCAGTACGATCCCGACCTTGAAGTAGTAGCCCCAGGTGATGGTGATGCCTTTGCGTGCCAGGATATGCAACCACAGCAACGTGGCCAGGCTGCCAATAGGGGTGATTTTGGGGCCCAGGTCGCTGCCGATCACATTCGCGTAGATCATCGCGTCCTTGACCACGCCCACGGCGTGGCTGGACTCGATGGACAGGGCGCCGATCAACACGGTGGGCAGGTTGTTCATCGCCGATGACAGCAAGGCCGTCAGCACCCCGGTGCCCATGGCCGCACCCCAAACGCCGTAGTGGGCGAACGTATCGAGCCAGGTCGCGAGGTAGGTGGTGAGGCCGGCGTTACGCAAGCCGTAGACCACCAGGTACATGCCCAGGGAAAAGATCACGATCTGCCACGGCGCTTCCTTCAGTACCTTGCGCGTGGAAATCGTATGGCCCTTGGCGGCGATGACCAACAGCAACACGGCACACACTGCGGAAATCGCGCTGATGGGAATGCCCAGCGGTTCCAGGGCGAAACAGCCGACCAGCAGGATACCCAGCACCCACCAGCCGGCGCGAAAGGTAGCGCGGTCGTGGATGGCGCTGGCAGGGTCTTCCAGGTCGGCGGGGTCGTAGGTCTGCGGAATATCGCGGCGGAAAAACCACAGCAGCACCGCCAGCGTGGCCGCGACACTCACGAAGTTCACCGGCACCATCACTGCGGCATATTCGTTAAAGCCGATCTTGAAGTAATCCGCCGAGACGATATTCACCAGGTTCGACACCACCAGCGGCAGGCTCGCCGTGTCGGCGATAAACCCCGCGCCCATCACAAATGCCAGGGTCGCCGCCGGGGAAAAGCGCAGGGCCAGCAGCATCGACATCACGATTGGCGTAAGAATCAACGCCGCGCCGTCATTGGCGAACAATGCCGAGACCAACGCGCCGAGCAGCACCATATAGGCAAACAAGCGTCGGCCGCGCCCACGCCCCCAACGCGCCACATGAAGCGCGGTCCAGGCAAAAAATCCGGCCTCGTCCAGCAACAGGCTGATGATGATCAACGCGACAAACGTGCCGGTGGCATTCCAGATGATGTGCCACACCACCGGGATGTCAGCCAGGCTGATCACGCCGCAGGCCAGGGCCAGGATCGCGCCCATGGTTGCGCTCCAGCCCACCCCCAGGCCCTTGGGTTGCCAGATGACCAGCACGATGGTGAAGATAAAAATCGCAATTGCGACAAGCATGAGTAAACGCTCCGATGGCTCAGCAGCAGGTGCTGGCCCGTTGTGGTCTGTCGCCCATTGCACCCAGACGCTGCGCGTCGCTGTGCAACCATGGCTGGTTGGCTTGCAGGGTGGTTTCCAGCACGTCGGTCACCCACTTGGGCAGTGCCGGGTTGATGCGGTAGTAGATCCATTGCCCTTGACGACGATCCACCAGCAGCCCGCCACTGCGCAGTTGCGCGAGGTGGCGGGAGATTTTCGGCTGGCTGTCATCCAAGGCATGGATCAGTTCGCAGACGCAAAGTTCGCCTTCACGCAGGATCAGTAACGTCAAACGAGCCCGGGTGGCATCGGCCAGGCATTTGAACAAGGTGGGCGGGGAGAGGAGGTCCGACATGATCAAGGTCTTTGTATATAGGGTTATTCGAATATACGAATATCCATATATGTAGGTCAAATCCTGAATTCGACTGACATGGATCAAATACCTGCAAATCAGCCACAAGTGTCTGAAATTAAAATGAAACACGAATGTCCTAAAGTGCCTCCCCATTGCTGATGAAGGAAGACCCCCGCGTGACCCGTGCCACTCGCAATCTGCGCAAGACCCTGGATTCCGTCGCGGAAAATAACGAAACCGCGGCGTTCGACCTGATGCGCGCCGTCGAAAAACTTGGCGATGAAGTGCTGCGTCAGCGCTTGCTCAATACCATTCACCGGCTCAACCAGGACGCCCACGAACTGCGCGAAGCCCGCGATTCGGTGGAGCAGGTGTCGGTACGCCTGGCCTGAGCAAGATCGTTCAAGACAAGCCCCTTGTTACGCTGGCATGCTTGTCGACTGTCTGTCGATGAGCCGTCTCCATGCCTACTGCCTTACCTCATTACGCCTTCGCTCGCGGCGCGATCGCCGTCATCCCCCTGTCCCTGGCCTGTGCGCCCTGGGGCCTGCTGGCCGGTTCGATGGCCATTGATGCGCAATTCACCCCGTTGCAAGCGCAGGGGTTGTCCGCCATCGTCTTCGCCGGCGCTGCTCAACTGGTCGCCATCGGCATGGTCAAAAGCGGCGCCAGCCTGATTTCCATCGTGTTGACCACCTTGCTGCTGACCTCGCAGCATTTGCTGTACGGCATGCACTTACGCCCGATTCTCTCCCCGCTCAAAACCCGCTGGCGCATGAGCCTGGGGTTTCTGCTGACCGACGAGTTCTTTGCACTGGTGAGCCACTACGACCGCGAAACCTTTAACCGCTGGTATGCCCTGGGTGTCGGGCTGACGTTCTATATCGCCTGGAACCTCTTTACGCTGGCCGGCATCGTGCTCGGCAAAAGCATTCCCGGTCTTGATCAACTGGGCCTGGAATTCTCGATTGCCGCGACCTTTATCGCGCTGATCACCCCGGTCGTGCGCGATGTGCCGACCGTGGTCTGCGTGGCCGTGTCGCTGCTGTTTTCGGTGTGGTTGAGCTTTTTGCAGTGGGAATCGGCGGTGGTGGTATCCGGCGTACTGGGCATGAGCGCAGGGTTTGTGTGCAAGCGACTGGGAGTCGGGCAGCGATGATTTACCTGATGATTGTGGCCATGGGCCTGGTGGTGTTTCTCAACCGTTACCTGTTTATCGAGCCGCGTTTACCGGTGCGCCTTAACCGTGGAGCCCGAGAATTTCTTGGGTTTGCAGTGCCGGGCATGCTCACGGCGATTTGCGGGCCGATCATCTTTCTGGCTGACCATAAGCTCAACCTGAGCCCGGCCAACCCTTACTTGCTGGCGGGCATTTGTGCGGTGGGGTTGATGTTCTGGACACGCAATGTGTTGATCACCGTGCTGCTGAGCATGGGGTTGTTCTATCTGTTTCGCTGGTGGTTCTGACCCGCACAGGCGAAAAAAAGCCCGCGGGAGAGCGGGCAGAAGGGAGACTTCTAAAAATGAGCCTGTCGACTATAGGCGGCGAAGTCGCCCAGCACAGTGAAACTAAATTTATGCGGCACCCGACGGCACGGGGTAGCACCGGTTATCCGGGTTAAAGCACGCCGGCTAATGGTAAAGTCGCTTTTTTTCCAAGGAGGCGATGGCATGCGGAAGGTCGTAATGGGCGCAATGGTACTGGCGGCGCTGGCTGCACTGGCCGGTTGCGCGGGTTCGAAGATGAAAGAGGCGCGCGCGGGCACTCCCTACAAGACCATGGCGTCGGACAAGGCCACCTTGGTGGTTGCTGAATGCATCCAGTTCGGCTGGCAGGACGAAAGTGTCTTTGGCGTGGATGCCGGCGGCTTCAAGGAACCGACCGGTGCGGGCGGTTTTACCGTCTACACCACTGGTGGCGACTACTTTGTCGATGTGCTGAGCGTGGGCGCAGGCTCCACCGTCAACTACTACGCAGGCGAAGACACTATGCCTGCCAAACGGCGCTTGGCCGCGCTCGCGACCTGCCTGTAATCCGTTGCCTTAGTGCTTTTAGGAAATGCCTGGCGGGACAGTCGCCGGGCATTCGCTTATGATTCACCCGCTCGCCCGACATGATGGCTCTTTACCAGTACACGGACGTCGAGGCTTAAACGTCGGGCGAGCACCTTTTTTGCTTATCGCGGCATGAATCCCAGATGCCAGCGCCGGGGAATTTTCAGTGACACCAGCCCCAGCACCCCCGCCAACACACCGCTTGCCAACAACGCCTTCAGGCCCATCTGCTGCTCCAGCAGCGCGCCAATCACCGCGCCCACAAACATCCCCGCCCACGGAATCAGCTGCACCCGCCAGCCATTGCGGCGTTCCCCCAGCATCCAGCGCCCCAACCCGCGGCCAAAACGCGAAAGCGCCCCGGTGACGTATGTGAGACCTACCGGCAACCCGTTGACCTCTTCCACGGCCGCATTGAGCATGCCCATCGCAATGATCGCCGCCAGCAGCGCGGGCAAGGCGTTGGCAAACGGCAAGAAGGCGCCGCCACAGAGTAATGCCGCAATACACAGCAGCAGTGGCAGGGCGTGCCGTCGGCTAAGGCGACTGACGATCACCCCGAGTGCGTTGCCCCCCACGAAGGTCGCTACCAGCAGCAGCAGGCGCCCGGTCAGCCCGAGATCACCGGCACTGATGGCGACTGCCAGGCGCGTGGTGTTGCCGCTCATAAATGACACAAAGTCGCCGCTCGCCATAAAGCCAATGGCATCGGTCATGCCTGCCAGCACTGACAGGCTGGCCACCAGCATCATCCCGACGCGGCCACGCCAGCGCTGTCGATGGGCGAGTGCGGGGTTGGCGTAAGGCTTGCGGGGCGTGGGCAGCATGGGGCCGGGTTCCTCGGTGAGATTATCCGGCCACTACCGTAGGACGCTTTGCAAATACGCGCAATGGCCTCAGACACACTCCAGACACCAACCTTCAGGCTGCCAGCTCAGGCGATGGGTCGGCTGGATCGCTTGCACAAACGCCGCGTCATGGGACACCACCAGCATCGCCCCGGTGAACCCTTGCAGCGCCTGTTCAAAGGCCAGCACCGATTCCAGGTCGAGATGGTTGGTGGGTTCGTCGAGCAATAGCAGTTGCGCAGGTGTTTCTCGCCACAGTGCAATCGCCATCGCGGCTTTTAAACGCTCACCGCCGCTGAGCTGTCCGGCCGGTAGGGTTACTCGCAACGCGTCCAGTTGCAGCATGGCCAGGCGCGTGCGCAGTTCGGCTGGGTCCAACGGGCTGTTCAGTTGCTCGACCAGCGAGCGGTGATCGTCCAGCAACGCCAAATGCTGGTCGATATACGCGCTGGGCACCGGCACCGAACACTCGCCACTCACCGGCTGCCATTGCCCTGCAAGCACCTTGAGCAAGGTGGATTTGCCGCAGCCGTTCGGGCCTTGCACGGCAACGCGTACCGGGCCCGCGAGGTGCAGTGTGAGTGCCGGATGTTCCAGCCAGGGTAACCGCGCATCCATCAGCGCCACGACGTGTCGACCATTGGGCACCGCAGAACTTGGCAAGGCCAGCAGGGTCGGGGTCTCGTCCGCCACGCGCGCGTAAGCCTGGCGTACCTGATCATCCAGTTCATGTTTGTGCGCGTGATGGGCACTGCGCACGCTGCTGACGATTTCGCTGGCAGCGCCTTTCCAGCGGGCCTTGGTGAACCGGTCGACGTTCGCCGTCTCGGCGTGTTTGCGTGAACGGGCCGCGTTGTGTTGCAGGCTGTCGTGATCCTTTTGCAGGCGCCGGCGTTCGCGGCTGCGCGCCAGGCGCGCACGTTCCAGCGCAGCGACGGCGGCGTGCTGTTCGGCATCACGTTGCAGGCAATAGGCGGCGTAGTTGCCGCCATACACCCGAGGCCCGAGGAGGGACAGCTCGACGATACGCTCCAGGCTATTGAGCAATTGCCGATCATGGCTGACCACCACCAGGCCGCCGCGCCATGCCTTCAGCACGCGTAGCAGCCACGCACGGCCAGCGCTGTCGAGGTGGTTGGTCGGCTCGTCGAGCACCAGCAACTGCGGTGCGGCCAGTAATGCGCCGATCACCGCCAGCCGCGCCCGTTGACCACCGCTGAGGTGTTCAGCCGGCGCATGCACAGCAAGCTGCGCAAGGCCCGCGTCATTCAGGGCGGCGCGCAAGCGATCGGCGAGGTCCCAGCGATCGTCGATCACCTCAAGATCAGTCACTCGCGCCACACCCGCCGCCATACGCGCCAGTGCTGCCAGCGCCTGAGCGGTGCCTGTGATATCGGCGACGGTTTGCCCTGCGGTAACCCCCATGCTTTGCGGCACGTAAACCACACTGGCCCTGCGCTTGAGGGCACCCGAGGAGGGCGTGCGCACCCCGGCGATCAATTGGGCCAGGATACTTTTACCCCGGCCATTGCGCCCCACGATGCCGGTAGGCGTGTGATCAATACACAGCGTCAGGTCTTGCAGCAAGGTTTCGCCATTGGCGAACTGGACGCAAACGTGTTGCAAGGAAACCAGAACGGGCAGCCGGTTGACGTCAGTCATCAGCACCTCCAAAAAAATGTCGAACAGGCCAACAAGCGCGCCAGGCGGCTTGTTGCAGATACATTTTGGAAGGCTTAGATGTTCACGTCGGCAATCATCCTGAGTGTCAGAAGGAAGGCGAAGCCTAACCCGCCTTGGCTTTTTTCGGCAAGTCTGCTGCCAGTCGTTCAAGGAACATGGCCAGCGCGACTTCCTCGGCCTTGAGCCCTTTGCGCAGCCGAGGCTTGGGTAACTTGGAGAGTTCGCCGAGGCTGAAATGCTCGAGCACCGCCGGGTGGATATAACACTTGCGGCACACGGCCGGCGTGTTACCCAACTGCTTGGCGACATCCTTGACCATCGCCACCACGTGCCGTTTTGCGTCGGACTCAGGCTGCCACTGCAACTCGCGCAGCACGGCCAGCGCCATGGCGGTGCCGGCCCAGGTGCGGTAATCCTTGGCGGTGAAGTCGGCGCCGGTGAGGTCGTGCAGGTAGGCATTCACGTCATGCGAGCTGACGGTATGGCGCTCGCCGTCGGCGTCCAGGTACTGAAACAGATTCTGGCCCGGCAGTTCCAGGCAGCGCTTGACCACTGTGGCCAGGCGCCGGTCCTTGACGCTGACCTGGTGCTCCACGCCGCTCTTGCCGCGAAACTGGAACTGGATCTCGCTGCCTTTCACATCCACATGGCGGGTGCGCAGGGTGGTCAGCCCGTAGGATTTATTGTCCCGCGCATATTGGGTATTGCCGACGCGGATCAACGTGGCGTCCAGCAGCATCACCACCGTGGCCAGCACCTTTTCACGGGTAAACCCCGGCTCGGCGATTTGCGCTTCCAGCTGTTTGCGCAGTTTCGGCAAGGCGTTGCCAAACTCCTGCAGCCGCGAGTACTTGTCGCTGTCGCGCACCTCGCGCCAGCGTGCATGGTAGCGGTACTGCTTGCGCCCCCGGGCGTCGCGGCCGGTGGCTTGCAGATGGCCACGCGGGTCGGCGCAGATCCACACATCGGTATAGGCCGGGGGGACCGCGAGGGCATTCAGGCGCTTGATCTCATCGGCCTCCTGGATGCGTTCGCCCTTGGCATTGAAATACTGGAACTTGTCGCGCAGTTTTTTACGACGGATACCGGGCTGGGTGTCGTCAACGTAATGCAGGTCGCGAGGCAGGTCGGCGGGCAATGCAGAGTCGGGCATGGTGCAGGTTCCTTGGCAACGGATCAGGCCGGTATTTCTGATTGACCGCAGCGCTCTGCGGTCGTGCCAAAAGCTTTGTTACGCCAGCACCGCGACCGCCTTGATCTGCGCCCACAGCGTCTGCCCAGGGTGCAGTTGCAGCTGGTCGCGGGAGAAACGCGTGATCCGCGCCAGCAACGGCGTGCCATCGGCGTCCAGGCGCACCAGCACGTGGGCACTGTTATCTGCCGATATTTCCTGGGTGACCGTCACCGGCAGGCGGTTGAGGATGCTGCTGTGTTCCTCGGCTTGCAGGCTGAGGCTCACGTCCCGCGCCTGCACCTTGACCCGCAGGGTTTTGCCGACGGCCAGCGGCGCATGGGCCACGCGCAGGTGCTGGGCGCTGTCGGGAAGCTGCAGGGTGAGCAGTTGATAGTGTGCGTCGTAGGCACTGACGCTGCCGTTGATTACCACGCCGGCGTCGTCCCCCAGCGCCATCGGCAAGTCGAGCCGGGCCAGGGTTTCACCGATAGGGCCGCTGGCCAGGGCTTTGCCGTCGCTGAGCAGGACGATGTGATCGGCCAGGCGCGCCACTTCATCCTGTGCGTGGCTGACGTACAGCACCGGAATGTCCAGCTCGTCATGCAGGCGTTCCAGGTACGGCAGGATTTCGCCTTTGCGCTTGCTGTCGAGGGCGGCCAGCGGTTCATCCATCAACAACAGGTTGGGGCTGGTGAGCAACGCCCGGGCGATACCGATACGCTGGCGCTCGCCGCCGGACAGGTGCTGTGGATGACGCTCAAGCAGGTGGCCGATGCCCAGCAGCTCGGTGGCCTGGGCCATATCGACACGCCGCTGCTGGCGCGGGATGCGCTTGAGGCCGAACTCGAGGTTGGCGCGCACCGACAAATGTGCAAACAGGCTGGCCTCCTGAAACACATAACCCAGCGCCCGCTTGTGCGGCGGCACGAACAGCCCGTTGCGGCTGTCTTGCCAGACTTCATCGTTGATCTGGATAAACCCGTCCTCGGCGCGCTCCAGCCCGGCGATGCAGCGCAGGCAGGTGGTCTTGCCGGAGCCGGAGTGCCCGTACAGTGCGGTCACGCCGCGCCCGGGCAGATGCAGGTCGACATCCAGGGCAAAGTCTGCATATTTCAGTTGCAGGCGTACATCAATCATCGACATCAGCTCCAGCCCATCTTGGTTTTACGGCTGGAATAGAGCGCCAGCAACACAAGGAACGCGAACACCACCATCGAGCCCGCCAGCCAATGGGCCTGCGCATACTCCATGGCTTCGACATGGTCGTAGATCTGCACCGAGACCACGCGGGTTTTGTCGGGAATATTGCCGCCGATCATCAGCACCACGCCGAATTCACCGACGGTATGCGCAAACCCCAGAATGGATGCAGTGATAAACCCTGGGCGTGCCAGGGGCAGGATCACTGTGAAAAACGTGTCCCACGGGTTGGCACGCAAGGTTGCGGCCACTTCCAGCGGGCGAGTGCCGATGGCGGAGAAGGCGTTTTGCAACGGCTGCACCACAAACGGCATGGAATAGATCACCGAGCCAATCACCAACCCGGCGAAACTGAAGGTGAGGGTGCCCAGGCCGAGCCATTGAGTGAACTGGCCGAAGTAGCCGTTGGGGCCCATGGTCAACAGCAAGTAGAAACCGATCACCGTGGGCGGCAGCACCAACGGCAAGGCGACGATTGCCCCGATCGGGCCACGCCACCAGGAACGGGTGCGCGACAGCCACAGGGCAATCGGAGTGCCGATGACCAGCAGGATCACGGTGGTCAGTGACGCCAGTTTGATGGTCAGCCAGATAGCCGAAAAATCGGCACTCGACAGCGGCATTTACTGGGCCAGCTCGTAGCCGTAGGACTTGATCACCGCAGCGGCTTTCGGGCCTTTGAGGTACTCGACCAGTGCCTTGGCGGCGGCGCTGTCCTTGCCCTTGTTGAGGATGACCGCGTCCTGTTTGATCGGGTCATGCAGGGAGGCCGGAACGATCCACGCCGAACCGCTGGTGACCTTGCCGTCTTTATAGATCTGCGACAGGGCGACAAAACCCAGTTCGGCGTTACCGGTGGAGACAAACTGATAAGCCTGGGTGATGTTCTGGCCTTCGACGAGCTTGTCCTTGACCTTCTCGGTCAAGCCTTCTTTGGCCAGCACCTGGGTAGCGGCCAGGCCATAAGGCGCGGTTTTAGGGTTAGCGATGGAGAGGTGCTGGAAGGCGTTCTTCTTCAGGACCTCGCCCTTGGCGTCCACATACCCTTCTTTGGCCGACCACAGCGCCAGCGTACCCACGGCGTAGGTGAAGCGCGAGCCTTTGACGGTATCGCCCTCGGTTTCAAGTTTTTGCGGGGTGGTGTCGTCGGCGCTCAGGAACACCTCAAACGGCGCGCCGTTCTTGATCTGGGTGTAGAACTGCCCGGTGGCGCCGTAGGCGGCGACCAGTTTGTGCCCGGTGTCTTTTTCGAAGTCGGCGGCGATGGCCTGGATCGGTGCGGTAAAGTTGGCTGCGACGGCCACCTGGACTTCATCGGCATGGGCTGAACCGAAGGCGAGGGCGGCGACCAGGATGGCCAGGCGTGAGGCGTGAATCTTCATGAAGCAGCTCCTTGAGTAATGTACGGCTTGTTATAGGTAGAGGGCTTAACCGCTATGTATGGGAATATATAGCGGTTGGCCATTGCCGGTACAGTGCAAAGTTGCCTGCTTTTACTTGAATTTTGCCAGCGCCTGTTCGGCCAGTTCGCGGGTCAGGTCATAGGTGCTGGTGTCTTTACCCAGGCGCAGCGCCTGCCCCGACCACAGGTTGCTGAAGCCTGCTTCATCCTTGGCCTTGAGCGGTATAAGGGCGCCTCCTGAGGTCGGAAATGCCGGCGCCGCCGGGTTGATCGCGCCCAACTCGCGCATCACCCGGTTGACGATGCCCCGTGCCGGGCGCCCGGTAAACAGGTTGGTCAGCGCGGTTTCGCTGGCTTGAGCGTGGCGCAATGCATGGTGGTGGGAGGCGGTGACGTTAGCTTCGGGGGTAAACAGGTAAGCAGTGCCGATCTGCACCGCCGAGGCGCCCAGGGCGAATGCCGCGACAATCCCACGCGCATCCCCAATACCGCCGGCGGCGATCACCGGCACGCTGACCGCATCCACCACTTGCGGCAGCAGCGCGAACAAACCGATCTGGGTATTGAGGTCGTCGCTGAGAAACAAGCCGCGGTGCCCGCCCGCTTCGCTGCCCATGGCGATGATTGCATCGCAGCCGTGTTGCTCCAGCCAGATTGCCTCTTCTACCGTAGTGGCCGAGGACAGCACTTTGGCGCCGGTGGCTTTTACCCGGTCGAGCAAGGCTTGTTCCGGCAGGCCGAAGTGGAAGCTGACCACTTCGGGGCGAAATTCTTCCACCACCTGGCATGCAGCTTCGTTGAACGGTTCGCGATTGGACACCGGCGTCGGCGCATCAAAATCGGCGCCCAACTCGCGGTAGTAGGGTTCCAGCAGGTCTTTCCAGCGCTTGTCGCGAGCAGCGTCGGGCGCAGGCGGCTGGTGGCAGAAGAAGTTGACATTGATCGGCCGCGAGCTCGCCTGGCGAATAGTCGCGAGTGCTTCGCGCAGTTGCTCGAGACTCAGCGCCGCAGCCGGCAGTGACCCCAGAGCGCCTGCTTTATTGGCGGCGATGACCATGGCCGTGGTAGTCCCTACGGCCATGGGCGCTTGAATGATCGGTACTTCAATGCCCAGCAGGTCGAGAAGGCGGGTGTCTGGCCAGGTGCTCATGGGGTGCGTCTCCAGCGTCAGTGAGGCTTTTCGCTGTTTTAACAGGGCCCTTGGCACCCGGCCAGTCTGTTTTATTCACTGGACGAGGGCGGCTTTTCGTGGTGCAGCTATCAGTTGATAGCGTGCCCCAGGACCGCATGGATACGCCCGGCGATATGCGCGGCGTGGGTTTCCAGGGCGAAGTGGCCGGTGTCCAGCAGTTCCACCACGGCATTGGCGTTATCGGTCGTGTAGGCGTGGGCGCCGGGCGGGATGAAGAACGGATCGTTCTGGCCCCAGATCACCAGCGCCGGCACTTGAGTGGCTTTGAAAAACGCCTGGAACGCCGGGTACAGCGTCAGGTTGTTGCGGTAGTCGAGGAATAAGTCCAGCTGGATCTCGTCATTGCCGGGGCGCTGCATCAACAACACGTCGAGCATATAAGACTCCGGCGCGACCAATTCCGGCTGGTTCACGCCGTGCAGGTATTGGTAGCGCGTACCTTCCAGGCTGATGACGGCGTTGCGGATCACCTCGCGATTGGCCTGGCTCGGTTCGGCCCAGTAGGCCCGGATCGGCGCCCAGGCATCACCCAGGCCCTCAAGGTAAGCATTGCCATTTTGCGAGACCAGTGCGCTGACCCGCTCCGGGTGCGCAACCGCCAGGCGCAGGCCAACCGGTGCGCCGTAGTCGAACACGTAAAGCGCGTAGCGGCTCAGTTCCAACGCCTCGACAAAGTGCCCGATGGTGATCGCCAGGTTGTCGAAGGTGTAGACGTAATTGCGCTCGGCCGGCACTTCGGTGAAGCCGAAACCCGGCAGGTCGGGGGCGATGATCCGAAAACGCGTGGCCAGCAGCGGGATCAGGTCGCGGTACATATGGGATGAGCTGGGAAAGCCGTGCAACAGCAACATCACCGGGGCGGCAGGGTCGCCGGCCTCACGGTAGAACAGGCGGCTGCCATCGACATCGACGTGACGGTAGTGAACAACGGGAGCTTGAGTGGTCATGGTGAGCGTGCCTCTGTAACTGTTTAAAGTTGATATACGGGTTACCTTCGTAAAAATCTGCGCTCAATTGTGTAACCTGTCAAATTAATTTATCTGGTTAGTAATTAGGTTTTAGTAACTACCAATGGTGCAAAATAGCGGTTACGATGCCGAGGCTATCAAAGAGGATTGACCATGCTTACCCCATCTCTGGAACCCTACGTACTGGCCGATGACCCGGTGCTGGACATGCTCAACACCCGTGCCAATGTCGACGCAGAACCCTTTGACTTCTGGCAAAGCGACGCGGATGTCGCGCGTTGGCTGGTGCGTTTGGGGTGGGCCGAGGAGGGCGGGGTGCCGGCCTTTGAGCCAGGTGCGTTGCTGGCAGCAGCCGTGGAGCTGCGGGAAGTGGTGCGCGCCCTGCTCGAGCAACGCAAGGCCGGAGAACAAGGCGACCCGGCGGCGCTGAATGGCTTTTTGCGCAAGGCGGTCAGTCATCCGCAATTGGCCTGGCCGGCACCTGGCGAGCTGCGGCTGGAGCGTCAGCGCAAACTGCAAACCCCGGAGCAATTCCTCTCGACGATTGCTGAAGCCGCTGCGAGCTTGCTGGTAGACGGGGATTTCAACCTGATCCGCACCTGCGAGCATCCTGAATGTGTGTTGTGGTTTTACGACCGGACCAAGGCGCATAAACGCCGCTGGTGCAGCATGGCGCTGTGTGGCAACCGGCATAAGGTTGCGCAGTTTCGCAAGCGCCAGCTGCTTTAAGACTCGCTTTCACGCTCCAGCAGTTGGCGTTTACGCTCTACGCCCCAGCGGTAGCCCGATAAGTCACCGTTGCTGCGGACCACACGGTGGCAGGGGATCGCCACCGCCAGGCTGTTGGCACCGCACGCCTGGGCCACGGCGCGAAACGATTTGGGCGCGCCGATGCGTTGAGCGATTTGCGCATAGCTGGCCGTGCTGCCCGGTGGAATCTCGCGCAGCGCTTGCCACACGCGCTCCTGAAACGCTGTGCCGCGTAGGTCCAGCGGCAAGTCCAGGCCCAGCGCGGGCGCCTCGATAAAGCCGACCACCTGGGCGATCAGCTGTTCGAAGCGGCGGTCGGCGCCCACCAGGCTGGCTTTGGGGAATTGATCCTGCAGATCGCGCACCAGTTTGTCCGGGTCATCCCCCAGCAAAATCGCGCACACGCCACGGCTACTTTGGGCCACCAGAATCGCGCCGAGCGAGCACTGCCCGACGGCGAACAGGATCTGGTTATTGAGGCCGCCCGCTTTGTAGTCGCTGGGCTTCATGCCAAGTACTTGATTGGCCGATTCATAAAAGCGGCTGTTGGAGTTATAGCCTGCGTCGTACAGCGCCTCGGTCACCGAGTGCCGACCCATGAGCCCATCGCGCACCTTGCGTGAGCGATGCGCGCTGGCGTAGCCCTTGGGCGTCAGGCCGGTCACGCTTTTGAATACGCGGTGGAAATGGAAGGGGCTCAGCCCGGCTTGGGCCGCCAGTGTACTGAGGCTGGGAGAGGTGTCGGCCTGTTCGATCTGCCTGCATGCCTCGGCCACCAATTGCGCATGGTGTGCGGCCAATTGAGTCTGGTCGCCGGCGGCGCGTTTGCTGGCGCGATAACCCGCCGCTTCGGCTTGCGCCGGGGTGTCGAAGAATTCGATATTTTCCGGGCGTGGCAAGCGTGAGGCGCTGCTGGGGCGACAGTACACCCCGGTGGTTTTTACCCCGTAGACGAACAGCGTGTCGGCCTTGGAGTCGCGGGCGAGAATCGCCGCCCAGCGCGGGTCTTGTTCGGTGGTCATGGTCGGCACTCTTGACGAATTCTGGCCAGATTAGTCGTGCCGCACTCGGCAGGCACTCCGAAGCTTGCGGTCAAATCAGCCGGCAGTGCGAAAGGTCAGATTAATCCGTTGCGGGCCCATGAGGCTATGCACGCCTTCCTTGATCGGCAGCACCCCATGAAACCGCAGGCGATCAACCCCGCCCCAGATCACCACGTCGCCATGAAACAGTGAAACCTTGAGGGGCTTGTCACCGCGCTCGTGGCCGCCAAACAGGAATACCGCCGGCAGCCCAAGGGATACCGAAACCACCGGCTCGCTGTAGCGACGTTCGTTTTTGTCCTGGTGCAGGGCCATTTTGGCGCCCGGTACATAGCGGTTGATCAGGCAGGCGTCAGGGGCAAAGTCGATAAACCCGGCCTCTGCCGCCGCGTGTACGGCCAACTGACGCAAGCCATCGGGCAGCGCGGGCCAGGGCTGTTGACTGCGAGGGTCCATAGGCGTGTAGCGGTAGCCGGAGGTGTCGCTGGTCCAGCCCAGATCGCCGCAACTGCTCAAGGCCGCCGACATGGTAAAACCGCCGGGCGTGACCATTTGCCGAAACGGTGATTGTGCCAGCACCTGGCGCAGCTCCGGCAGAAGACGCTCGACCCAGGGTAGGGCGTAGCCCCTTAACACGTAGGACTGCTCGCCGATTTGCTCACGCCCTGCGGGTTGCTGCAGGGCGTCATCGGCGAACAGGTCGGCAGTGGGGCCGGGCATGGCTTAGAGCGCCTTGCTCACGTTGATGTCGGTGATTTCATCACTGGCATCGTGGATTTTTGCCAGCGCTTGCCTGGCTTCTTCCACGCTGTTGGTCTGCAACTGAGCGAACTCAAAGCGACGTTCGCCATTGAGCTTGTACTTGATTACGTATTTAGTGGTAGCGGTCACGGCTATTTCCTGTGAAATGTGCGGATCAGCTCAGCTTGGAGCTGGTGCGACGCACGATGCGGATTTTGTGGGACAGCGTGGGTTTTTTGGTCACGCTGATGGCGCGGCGCGTCACCACGTCCAGGGTGATGTTCCAGAACCCGGTGCTGGGTGCGGTGATCTTGGCGGGGAATGTGTCGAAGGCTCCACCGTGATAAGTGTGGCGGCCGCCGTTCTTGAAGCTGCGAAAGTTCGCATCGCTCATCAGGCGAATATTGCAAGTCTGCGAGCATTCGATAACGACAATGTCTCCCTCGTTGAGGTGCTCGCGCTGGTGGATGAATTTCATGAGGGTGTCTCCAGAAGGGCTTTTTCTGAAAAATCAGAACGATACGTAGGTTAAGATAGAGTTTATCAGCCCCAGCGTGTTTATTATCGGACCGTGTTCAACGGCGTCGACAATTTAAAACAGTTATTTACCGAGTTATCAGGGATAAATCCTACGTGGGCGGGAGAAAATTACCATCCCCGCTGTCGTAGGGTCTTTATCGGAGGTTTTGTATGAAGTGGAGTGTGTTGGTTCTGGCCTTGGCGATAGGTGGATGTGCTTCGGTTGCAGATATCAAGCAGACACCGCCTACGCTGGCAGTCATCTCAGGGAAAAAACCGCAGGAATATGCCGCCTGCGTCGTGCGTAAATTGTCGGCGACACGCCGACCGCCGCAGATCGAGCCCCACAAGGACGGCATACAGGTGATCGTGCCGCAGAAGTTCTCGGCCGACCCCTCGGCGATTTTCGAGATTGAAGAGCGCTCGAGTGGCAGCAGCATCAAGCTCTACGAGAGCATGTCGAATGTGCCTATCCGTCCGGCTGACGTGAAGAAGGCCGGTGAAGAGTGTATTTCCGGCTGAGGCTCAATCCGATAAAAACCTGACCCTGCGATGCCGCTCAAACCCTGGGTTTGCGCGGCATTTGTCTTTGCCTGGAAACCCCTCATGAAACGTGAACACGTTAGAGCCCACCATGGCGAAGGCCATATTTCGGCCACCCATGTCATCCAGAACCCTGCCGACCTGGCTGAATGGATTGTATTTTTCAAGAAAAGCGGCGGACGCAGTTTTTTTCTGGTGGATGAGCAGGACGAAGTGGAGTCATTCGCGCGCCTGGATGACCTGATCGAGACCCTTCGCGGCCTGGGGATCAAATTTGCCGAGATTCACCTGTAGGGCGCTCGCGCCTACTTGCAAACCACTACGACACTGCGGCTCTTGAAGTTGCCCACGTCCTTGCCCAGGGTTTTGTCGTCCTCGCTCAGCGCGGGCGTGCCCTCGGTGCCGACGATGCGATAACCGGTGCCGGCGCAGGACGCATCGGCCTTTTCGTAGCAGCTGGCCCAGGAATTGGCTTCGCCCGAACAGTCGATGGTCAGGCCCTGTTCGCCGTTTTTCAGGTAAACGTCAGAGGTGGTCGTGCAGCCGGTGAGCGCCAGTACCGCAGTCAGTGCCAGAATCTTGTTCATGTGAGTTCGTCGTCAAGGGTGTTGGAGGGGAGTACAGACACTGTGGTGGGGCGTTTGCGGAAGATTATAGCGATCTGCCACCCAGGTACAGACAATCACAAAAAAGCCCCGTTCAACGAGGCTTTTTCAACACAGCGGCGCGGTTTATTTGCCCTTGGGCCGCTTGCTCGACGCATGGCCTGCTTCATCCACAAACACTTCGGCTACCGCAATAGCTTGTTGTTCGGTGGCGAATGCCCCGGCAACGCTGTCGCCGTGGAAGTTGATCAAGTGCCAACCGTCCGCTCGCTGTGTGATCAGGTAGCCGTTCACGCCTTTTGGTTCTGACATCTATTAACAATCTCGTGGTCTGGTTCAAGGGCCTAATCATAGCGCCAAATGCTGCAGACCCGCGCAAGTTATTCCAGGTCAGTGTTCTGGGTTCAAAAGCATGCTAAAAAGGGCTCGGCCCATGGAAACGGCGAGGTGCGGGAGTTTTGGCCATGCCGGGGGAGATGCTCTTCGTAAGATCAGCGGAACTTACGCGGACATTTTTTCTCTATGATGACATCGCAACGCCAGCAGGACCCATTGTAAGGTGACTGCGGCCTGATTAGACTGCGCCGAATTTCGTACGCACAGCCCTTTGTAAGGACCCATATGATCAAGAAATGCTTGTTCCCAGCAGCCGGTTACGGCACTCGCTTCTTGCCAGCGACCAAGGCCATGCCCAAAGAGATGCTGCCGGTGGTGAACAAGCCACTGATTCAGTACGGCGTCGAAGAGGCACTGGATGCCGGTCTGAACGAAATTTCCATCGTGACCGGTCGTGGTAAGCGCGCGCTGGAAGACCACTTCGACATCAGCTACGAGCTGGAAAACCAGATCAAGGGCACCGACAAGGAAAAATACCTGGTTGGTATCCGCAAGCTGCTGGACGAGTGCTCGTTCTCCTACACCCGTCAGACCCAGATGAAAGGTCTCGGCCACGCCATCCTCACTGGCCGCCCGCTGATTGGTGACGAACCGTTCGCTGTGGTGCTGGCAGATGACCTGTGCGTGAACCTGGAAGGCGACGGTGTGCTGACCCAGATGGTCAAGCTCTACCAGAAATACCGTTGCACCATCGTCGCGGTCATGGAAGTGAACCCGACCGAAACCAACAAATACGGGGTTATTGCCGGTGACGACATTGGTGATGGCCTGATCCGCGTACGTGACATGGTCGAGAAGCCTGCGCCGGAAGACGCGCCTTCGAACCTGGCGATCATTGGTCGTTACATCCTCACCCCGGACATCTTCAAGCTGATCGAAGAAACCGAGCCAGGCAAAGGCGGCGAGATCCAGATCACCGACGCCCTGCTCAAGCAAGCCAAAGACGGTTGCGTGATTGCCTACAAATTCAAGGGCCAGCGTTTCGACTGCGGCGGCGCTGAAGGCTACATCGAAGCGACCAACTTCTGCTACGAGCACTTCTACAAGACTGGCAAGGCTTACTGAGTCACGTTTGCCTGACCGCTCTAAAAAAGCCACCTTCGGGTGGCTTTTTCGTTTTTCAGCCCCATCTAAGTCGGTATGCTGATGTCCTGCCGAGGAGAGTGAAATGGCCTACGATTTTGACCTGTATGTAATTGGCGCCGGTTCCGGCGGTGTTCGTGCGGCGCGCTTTGCCGCAGGCTTTGGCGCCAAGGTGGCCGTGGCGGAAAGCCGCTACCTGGGTGGCACCTGCGTAAACGTTGGCTGTGTGCCGAAAAAACTGTTGGTCTACGGCGCGCATTTTGCCGAAGATTTTCAGCAGGCCAGCGGGTTTGGCTGGTCCCTGGGCGAGGCCAACTTTGACTGGGCCACCCTGATCGCCAATAAAGACCGCGAGATCAATCGCCTCAACGGTATCTATCGCAACCTGCTGGTCAACAGCGGCGTGACCCTGCATGAGGGGCATGCGCGCCTGGTTGATCCGCACCAGGTCGAGATCAATGGCGAGCGCTTCACGGCCAAGCACATCCTGATCGCGACCGGTGGCTGGCCACAGATTCCGCAGATTCCCGGGCATGAGCACGCCATCGGCTCCAACGAAGCGTTTTTCCTCAAAGAACTGCCCAAGCGCGTACTGGTGGTGGGCGGCGGCTATATTGCCGTCGAGTTCGCCGGGATTTTCCATGGTCTGGGCGCGCACACCACGCTGCTGTATCGCGGTGATCTGTTCCTGCGCGGCTTTGATGGCTCGGTGCGCACGCACTTGAAGGAAGAGCTGACCAAGCGCGGTCTGGACCTGCAGTTCAACGCTGATATCGAGCGAATCGACAAACAGGCGGATGGCAGCCTCAAGGCCACCTTGAAAGACGGCCGTGTGCTGGAAGCCGACTGTGTGTTCTACGCCACCGGTCGCCGTCCGATGCTCGACAACCTGGGGCTGGAGAACACCGGCGTGAAACTCGACAAGCGTGGCTTCGTCGAGGTCGACGACCTGTACCAGACTGCCGAATCGTCGATCCTGGCGATCGGTGACGTTATCGGCCGTGTGCAGCTGACGCCGGTTGCCCTGGCCGAAGGCATGGCCGTGGCGCGTCGTCTGTTCAAACCCGAGCTCTATCGCCCGGTGGACTACGCGATGATCCCGACGGCGGTGTTCAGCCTGCCGAACATCGGCACAGTCGGCCTGACTGAAGAAGAAGCCAAAGACCAGGGCCACGAGGTGCAGATTTTTGAAAGCCGTTTCCGGCCGATGAAACTGACCCTGACCGACTGCCAGGAAAAAACTCTGATGAAGTTGGTGGTCGATGCCGACACCGACAAGGTCTTGGGCTGCCACATGGTCGGCCCGGACGCCGGTGAAATCGTGCAGGGCCTGGCGATCGCGCTCAAGGCGGGCGCGACCAAGCAGCATTTCGATGAAACGATCGGCGTACACCCGACAGCGGCGGAAGAGTTCGTCACCCTGCGCACGCCTGTGGCCAACTGATCACGGCTGGGGTGTTGCCTCTGGCGCCGCTGCAACGGTGGCGGCCAGGCGCAATGCCTCGACCTGGGCCTGAGCCTTTATGAGGTCCAGCTCCAGGTTTTTTTGGGTGTGTTGCTGTTCGGCCAGTGCGTCCTGGCGTGACTGGCTTTCCAGCGTAGCCACCCGCAGGCGCTCTTGCAGCAGGGTGCGCTCGCTCTCAATCAAGCTTACTTGCTGGCTGAGTTTGAGCTGCTGCGCCTGATCCTTGCGGGATTGCTCCTGCAGGGCCGTCAATTCCTTCGCTGTTACTCGATGCTCGATCAGCAGCCGCTCATTGTCGCGGTGCAGTTGGGTGATTTCATCCTGGCGCACCATGGCGCTCTGCTGGGCCTGACGCAATTCGGCCTGTAGCTGTTGCAATTGACCCTCATGCCGGCGCTGCTCTTGCTCGCGCTGTTCCTTGATCGCATTGCGGTAGTGCTCCAGGGCGTCGCGGGCGTGCAGGTGCTTCTCTTCCAGTGAACGAATCTGTTCGTCCTTGTCATTGATCCGCAGTTCGTAATCGCTGCACGCCTGGCTGAGCCCGGCGTTACGGGTTTGCTCGGTTTGCAGGCTGGTGCTGGCGGTTTGCAGGGCGGCGCTTTCTTGCGCGAGGGCTGCCGCCTGGATCTCGAATTGCTGCTTGAGTTGGCTGTGAGCCTCTTCAAGGGCTTGCACCTGGGCGAGCAGGGCGGCTTTTTGTTGCTCGAACTGCGCGAGAGCCAGGTCGATCGGCTCCTGGGCCTTGTCTTTCAAGCGCTGCGCCAGCCGCGCAACCAGCTCGCCCAGCTCGTCGTCGATAGGCGCTTCGGTGATCGCGAGGCGGCTTTCGCTCTCGTCCAACTCCTTCAAATAGCGGTGAATCGTGGTTTTAGAGCCGGTATTGCCCATTTCGATGCGTACGGCGTCGATGCTTGGGTTCTCGCCGCGGGCGAGGATCGCCAGGCGTGCCGTTTGAACTACTGCTTTGTTGATGCCGCCGCGAGCCATGGAGTCTCCGTCGATTTAGTAATGTGGTATGTAGTATGTATGTACATACTGTAACACGAATAAAAACGCGTTTAAATTCATGATTTAACAGATGGGATATTGGCGTATTATCCCGTGTCATAGCTGTTTTAATCCTCAAAGCAGCCTGTAGCAGTACGAATAGGTCTTTCATGAGCGATCTGGATCGTTACCTCGACGCCGCGACTCGCGACAACACGCGCCGCAGTTATCGCGCTGCCATTGAGCACTTCGAGGTGAGTTGGGGCGGGTTCCTGCCGGCAACCAGCGATAGCGTGGCGCGCTATCTGGTGGCGCACGCCGGGGTGCTGGCGGTGAACACTTTGAAGCTGCGGCTCTCGGCGTTGGCGCAGTGGCACACCAGCCAGGGTTTCCCCGACCCCACCAAGGCGCCGGTGGTGCGCAAGGTGCTCAAGGGGATTCGCGCGGTGCATCCGGCGCGGGAGAAGCAAGCCGAGCCGTTGCAGCTCAAGCACTTGGAGCAGGTCGTGGCCTTTCTGGAAACGGATGCGAAAGAGGCGAGCGCCATCCAGGACCATCCTCGGCTGCTGCGCGCCAAGCGCGACACGGCGTTGATCCTGCTGGGCTTCTGGCGCGGGTTTCGCAGCGATGAGCTGTGCCGCCTGGCTATCGAGCATGTACACGCCACGCCCGGCGCCGGGATCAGACTGTACCTGCCGCGCAGCAAAAGTGACCGCGACAACCTCGGCAAGACTTACCAGACCCCGGCGTTGCTGCGGCTGTGTCCGGTGCAGGCTTATAGCGATTGGCTCAGCGCCTCGGCGTTGGTGCGCGGGCCGGTGTTTCGCGGCGTCGATCGCTGGGGCAACCTGGGCGAGGAGGGCTTGCACCCCAACAGTGTGATTCCGTTATTGCGCCAGGCCCTGGAGCGTGCCGGCATCCCCGCCGAGCAATACACCAGCCACTCGCTGCGCCGGGGCTTTGCCACTTGGGCTCATAGCAGTGGCTGGGATTTGAAGTCATTGATGAGTTACGTCGGCTGGAGCGACATGAAATCCGCCATGCGCTATGTTGAAGCGACGCCCTTTCTTGGCATGACCCTGGCCACTCAACCGCTGCTTTGAGATTTCTTCTATTAATACAGTTACCTGATAGGGAAAACCAATCGTCAGCATCAGGTTTGCCAATGAGCCATCGTCCAAGAGAGTGGGTAGGATTCACCTCATCAACTTCTTAACCCCTGACGGAGAGTCAACGATGCCTATCATCAACAGCCAAGTAAAACCGTTCAAAGCTACCGCATACAAAAACGGCAACTTCGTAGACGTGTCGGACGCTGACCTGAAAGGCAAATGGTCCGTAGTCTTCTTCTACCCAGCTGACTTCACCTTCGTATGCCCAACCGAGCTGGAAGACCTGGCTGACAACTACGCCGAATTCCAGAAACTGGGCGTCGAAATCTACAGCGTTTCCACCGACACCCACTTTGCCCACGCTGCCTGGCACAACACTTCGCCAGCCATCGGCAAAATCCAGTACACCATGATCGGCGACCCAACCCTGACCATCTCCCGTAACTTCGACGTACTGATCGAAGAAGCTGGTCTGGCAGACCGCGGTACTTTCGTGATCAACCCGGAAGGTCAGATCAAGATCGTTGAACTGAACGACGGCGGTGTTGGCCGTGACGCTTCCGAGCTGCTGCGCAAAATCAAGGCTGCTCAGTACGTCGCTGCCCACCCAGGCGAAGTGTGCCCAGCCAAGTGGAAAGAAGGCGAGGCCACCCTGGCTCCGTCCCTGGACCTGGTCGGCAAGATCTAAGTCTGTGAAGTATCAAGGGCGGGAATCCGCACTTAAGTAAGCTGCATCCGCCCCTAAAACGCCCGGGCGAGATTCGCTCGGGCGTTTTTTTGTCTGCAATAAACCGAATTAATAGGAAATCGCCCGTATGTTGGACGCCAATCTTAAAGCTCAGTTGAAGTCATACCTGGAACGGGTCACCCAGCCGATCGAGATCGTCGCCTCCCTCGACGACGGCGCGAAATCCCAGGAAATGCTAGCCCTTTTGCAGGACGTAACCAGCCTCAGTACGCTGATTACCCTGAAAACCGATGGCGATGATGCGCGCAAGCCATCGTTCTCCATCAACCGCCCGGGTGCCGATATCAGCCTGCGTTTTGCCGGCATCCCCATGGGCCATGAATTCACTTCGCTGGTGCTGGCCCTGCTGCAAGTCGGTGGCCACCCGTCGAAGGCGAGTGTCGAAGTGATCGAACAGATCCGCGCCCTCAAAGGCGAGTTCAGCTTCGAGACGTACTTCTCGCTGTCTTGCCAGAACTGCCCGGACGTGGTCCAGGCGCTGAACCTGATGGCCGTGCTTAACCCGAATGTCCGCCACGTGGCCATCGACGGTGCGCTGTTTCAGGCCGAAGTCGACGAGCGCCAGATCATGGCGGTGCCAAGTGTCTACCTCAACGGTGTGAACTTCGGCCAGGGCCGCATGGGTCTGGAAGAAATCCTCGCCAAGCTCGACACGAGCGGTATCGAAAGAGCCGCCGAGAAAATCAGTGCCAAAGATGCATTCGACGTGCTCGTCGTCGGCGGTGGCCCAGCCGGTTCGGCGGCCGCTATCTACGCTGCGCGTAAAGGTATCCGCACCGGTGTTGCGGCTGAGCGCTTCGGCGGGCAGGTGCTGGACACCATGTCGATCGAGAACTTTATCTCGGTACAGGAAACCGAAGGGCCGAAATTGGCCAGCGCGCTGGAGGCCCACGTGCGGCAGTACGACGTAGACATCATGAACTTGCAGCGCGCCAGCAGCCTGATCCCGGCTAAAAACCACGGCGATCTGCATGAGATCCGCTTTGAAAGCGGTGCGACCCTCAAGTCCAAAACCGTGATCCTGGCCACCGGCGCCCGCTGGCGTGAAATGGGTGTGCCGGGCGAGCAGGAATACAAAGCCAAGGGTGTGTGCTTCTGCCCGCACTGCGATGGCCCGCTGTTCAAGGGCAAGCGTGTGGCGGTGATCGGCGGCGGTAACTCCGGCGTTGAAGCAGCCATCGACCTGGCCGGTATCGTCAGCCACGTGACCTTGCTTGAGTTTGACAGCAAGCTGCGCGCCGACGCCGTGCTGCAGCGCAAGCTCTATAGCCTGCCGAACGTTGACGTGATCACCAGTGCGCTGACCAGTGAAGTCAAAGGCGATGGCCAGAAAGTTACCGGCCTGGCCTACAAGGATCGCGACAGCGGTGAGTTCAAGACCATCGAGCTGGAAGGCATCTTTGTGCAGATCGGTTTGCTGCCCAACACCGACTGGCTCAAAGGCACCGTGGAGTTGACTCCGCGTGGTGAGATCATCGTCGACGCACGTGGTGAGACGTCACTGCCGGGTGTGTTTGCTGCCGGTGACGTAACCACCGTGCCGTACAAGCAGATCGTGATTGCAGTAGGCGAGGGCGCCAAGGCTTCCCTGAGTGCTTTCGATCACCTGATCCGCACTTCAGCACCTGCGTAAATCCTGGCCCGGAAATGAAAAACCCCATGAGTGATCATGGGGTTTTTTATTGCATGAAACCTTTACAGCGGTGCTGGCTGGATGATCTCAACCCAGTACGCATCCGGATCCTTGATGAATGCCAGGCTCTTCATGCGGCCATCGGTCAGGCGTTTCTGGAAGTCACAACCCAGGGCTTCAAAACGTTCGCATGCGGCGACGATGTCCGGCACCGAAATGCAGATATGGCCAAAGCCACGCGGGTCAGTGTTGCCGTTGTGGTAGGCGAAGTCGGCATCGTTTTCGGTGCCGTGGTTGTGAGTCAGTTCCAGGATGCCCGGGATCGACTTCATCCACTGGGTGCGTTCGGCGGCGTCGGCCGGGATCTGGGATTTGTCTACCAGGGCCAGGAAATACAGGCTGAATTCGGCTTCCGGGAAGTCGCGTTTTTCAACCAGCGAAAACCCCAGAACACGGGTGTAGAAGTCCAGCGACTTGGTGATGTCCTTGACCCGCAGCATGGTGTGGTTGAACACGAAGTTCGAGGTGGCGGTGTCAGGCTGGGCGGTGACGCCCGGGAAAGTGTTCAATTCGTGCAGGCTCATGGGCCCTCCAGAAAAAAATGGGCTTGCGGCAAGCATCCGTAGCCGGGCCATGATACGCAAGGCCCACCGGCTGCGCCAAATGAAAAAGGTCGCGCAGACCTTGCGAGCGAGGGTGGCGAGCCTCAAACTTTGTCGCTTGGACCTTGGGCGTTATGTGCAATGATCGAATCTCGTAAATCGCTGTTGAGCGCTGTGTGCCTACTGTTGGGCAGCCCCTTTGTGCTGGCGGCCGACCCGCAGATTCACTGGCCCAGTGGCTGGCAAGTGGAGGAAGTGGTGCCCGATGATCAAGCGCCGGTGAAGCCTTCGAATGTGTCGCGCCAACGCGCAATCAAGAACGATGAAAATGGTACGACCTTGATGGTCATGGAGTTGACCGGTACGCCGATTGAGGCGGGGCACAAAGTTAATCTTCAAGGCGTGTTGCTGGAAATGCGTAAATCTATCCAGAAGGATTTCGCCCAAGGCGGTTATCAAAGTGTGTGCACCAAAATGCGCCCTACAACATTGAGTGGCCTTGAGGCGCTGGAAACTACTTGCGTGATTACCGAAAACGGCCGACACGTGCTGTCACAAACATTGGTGGGCGCTGTTGATACCGATAAAGCCTATGTTTTTTCATACGCAGGCCAGGCGCAAGCCTACGAAGCCAGTAAGGATGAAGTCACTTCGGTACGCGACAGCCTGAAACTTTAAAGGCGTGGGCGGGCGAATTTGAACAAAATGAAATGTTATTTAAGTTCGGTTTCGAACCCTTGAATAAAAAACGCCCCGCATCGGCGGGGCTCTTTATTAGTGCCGCTTGATCACTTGCGCAACCAGGACTCTACGGTCTCTGCACCGTGCTGTTCTTTCCAGGCTTTGAGGCCGCGGTGGTTGCCGCCTTTGGTCTCGATCAGTTCGCCAGTGTGTGGGTTCTGGTAAACCTTGACCACGCGTGCACGGCGCTGCTTGGGAGCCGGGGCGGCAGAAGCGCCGGCCTTGCCCAGGTTGGGATCAAGGATGGCGATAATGTCACGCAGGCTTTTGCCGTAAGTCTTCATCAACCCTTGAAGCTTTTCTTCGAATTCGATTTCCTTCTTCAGGCCGGCGTCGTTCTTCAGGGATTCCAGCTGGGCAAGCTGCTCTTGAAGGGCTTTTTCTGCTGCGCGAAATTCGGCGAGTCTGGACAAAATAGGTACTCCAAATAGTGTATGGCTGATATCAACTGTAAACAAAGCTATAAGCCAAGAGCTTTAAGGCAACTCAGAAAAGACGCCTTCCTGCGAGTGCAACACAGGCAGGAAAAAATTGTAGTAGTTAATTCGCTACGAGTAAATCATGTCTTTTGTCCTACTAACATTATTTCATCGCGCCTAGTGCATGGCTATTCAATGGCTGGACAAGGATTTAATCAACTCGTCGCAAGGTAAAGGTCTGCCGAACAGGTAGCCCTGTAGGAATTCCACGCCTCGCGCCGCCAGATATTCGCACTGTTGCGCTGTTTCCACGCCTTCTGCAACGATGCCCAGGTCGAGCTTGCCGGACAATTCTATGATGCTGTCGAGAATATGCCCGGAGAGTGCATCCGCACCGATCATGGCGACAAAACTCTGGTCGATTTTCAAGTAGTCCACGTTGAAGTTGCGCAAGTAACTCAGGCTGGAATGGCCGGTGCCGAAGTCATCAATGGCAATCATCACGCCCAGTAGGTGCAGGGCTTCGAACAGGCGACGGGTGATATCGGTGGGTACGATCAGCTCGCGCTCCGTCAGCTCCAGCACCAGCGTGACCTGGCCAGCCGCGAACGCGGCGAGAAACTCTCGGCAATCGTCCACCAGCGCCAGATCCTCGCAGTGGCGGGCGGTGATATTGACCCCGATATGAAAGCCCGGGCTGAATCGCGATGCATGAGGTGCCAGTTGCGCAGCGGTTTGTCGGAGCAGGGCGCGGGTCATGGGGACGATCAGGCCGCAATCCTCGGCCAGCGGAATAAACAGGTCCGGGCGTACCAGACCTTCCTTCGGATGCTTCCAGCGCATCAGCACTTCGCAGCCCGCCCATTCGCGGGTGTCGCCACGCACTACCGGCTGAAAGTACGGGATAAATTCATTGGCACCCAACGCCCGTTGCAGCTCATGGGTGGGCGCTGAAACGCGCTTTTGCAACCAATGCGCAATCAGGCCCGCCAGCACACCAAAGAACAGCACCAGACTGAACAGCGCCGGATACCGCGCCTGCATATAGCGCCACACTTCCCCGGCCGGCATCCCGGCGTCGACGCTGTAGTGATAACGCCCGGACACCAGGTGCTGGTGGGCTACGGCAAACTCCGGCAGCGCAGTGTTGCGCACTTTGCCATCGGCGCCGAGCCAGTGAGGGCCCACCTGCAGAACCAGCTGCGCATAACGGCTGATCAGGCGCAGGGCATTGGTCAGGTGGTAGCCATCAATCGAGGCAAACGCGGCTTTGTCGCCGTCGACCAACCGGTACACCAGCAGCGCGGTGTCGGGTGTCACCGGGTTGCCATTCATCAACCACAACCGCCCATCCACGTAGTCGTCCGGATTGACCGGCGACGCGTAATTGCTGCCGAACAATGAGCTGCAATAGATATTCTTTTGCCAGGACAGGGTCGTGGCCCGCACAAACGGCCGGCGTGTGACCTGCTCACGCAGCGCCAACTGGGCACCGTTGTCGCAAGGCTGACCGGCCAACGGCAGCAAAGTCCGGGCGGCGAGGGCGGTGTTGTCGAGCATCAGGTCGAATTGGCGCACGGCCTCTTCTGCGGTTTGCGCGGTGCTCAGTTCGAGGCTGCGCTCGGCCTGCCAATGCAGGATGACTACACCCAGCAAGACCGGCAGCAGCCCGCACAGCACACTGATCGAATGGCGGGTGAGGGGCTTTCGAGGGCCTTTGACAGTGAGGGGCATAGGGTTTTTGGGCCTGTTGCGCAGAGGGTTTTACCGGAGGGCGGGCCCGGGATGCCCGGATGATAGACGGCTCGGTTGAAATATGCTCGCCGCACCAAGGCTTTGCGCAATTTCGATAAAGGCCAGGGTGGCGGGTGAAGACTGGCGGCGATCGAGCACCGCCAGGCCGATCCTGCGCGAGACCGCGGGCGACAGTGGCCGTTTTACATAGCGCGGGTCGTGGGCCTGCGGCAATGAAGCTTCTGCGACAATGCTCAAGCCATCCCCACGGCTGACGGCTTCGAGGGTGCTGAGGAGCTGGGCGCAACGGTAGCGGACCTTGGGTCGCAATTGGTGGGCGTTGAACAAGCGCGTGACCAGTTCAGAGGAGCCGGCCTCGGTGAGGATAAACGGGTCGTCACACAGGTCCCGCAGGGCGAGCGTCTCGCGTGCGGCCAGTGGATGGTCGGCGGGCAGCAGGGCCACCATCTGGTCCTCGAACAGCATGCAGGTGTCGAAGCGTTCCTGCTCCAGCACCACAAAGCCCACATCAATCCGCCGCTCATCCAGCCACTGCAGCACTTGCCGGTCGGGGCCTTCGTCTACGTGCACCTCAATCCCCGGGTAGGCGGCGCGAAACCGGCTGAGAATACCGGGTAGCAGGTGAACCGACGCGGTCGGCCCGAATGAACCAATGCGCAAGGTGCCGCGCTTCATGCCGCGGGCATCGGCGGCTTCCTGTTGCAGGGTATTGGCCAGCCCCAGCATCGCACGGGCTCGCCCCAGCAGTTGCTGGCCAATGTCGCTCGGTTCTACCAGCGTCTGATGGCGCCGAAACAGCGCTACGCCGAGTTCCTGCTCGAGTGCCTTGATGGCATGGGACACTGCCGATTGGCTGATGCCCAGGCGGTGAGCGGCAGGGGTGAAGCCTTGAAGCTCGGCCACCAGGGAGAAGATTTCCAGTTGGGTCAGGGTCATGAGTAAACACTCATTTTACGATGATCAATCATTAGTCGCAGGATACGCGAATTCTCCGCTGCCTTGAGCCCACTCGCATGAGCGATCGCCTGACTTATTGCAAACTCGCCGCCGTCACCATGATCTGGGGCGGCACTTTTGTCGCCGGGCGTTTGCTGATGGATCAGATCAACCCACTGCTGGCCGCCAGCCTGCGGTTTATCCTGGCCAGCGTCGCGCTGCTGCTGTTCATGGCCCTGGCGCGCATTCGACTGGTCAGCCCGACGCCGCGGCAGCTGGCGCAACTGACGGTATTGGGGTTTTTCGGGATTTTTTTCTACAACCTGTGTTTTTTCTATGGGTTGCAGTACATCAACGCGTCCCGGGCCTCGTTGATTGTCGCGTTGAACCCGGCGGTGATCGGCTTGGCGAGCTGGCTGCTGTTCAAAGAGCGCCTGGGCCGCATCAAACTGATGGGGATTGGCCTGTGCCTGGTTGGCGCGGCCACAGTGATTGTCAGCCGTAACCCCCAGTTATTGCAGGAAACGGCGAATGCCTGGGTCGGAGACTTGCTGATCCTCGGCTGTGTGGCGGGGTGGGGCGTCTATTCCCTGTGTTCCCGTGGGCTCAACCAAAGCCTGGGGCCCTTGCAGACCGTTACCTGGTCGGTATTGCTGGGCACACTGATGCTGAGCATCACCACGCTTGCCACGGGAAACCTTAGCGCAGAAGGGCTTGGTAACCTTCACCGGGCACAGTGGCTGAGCCTGGCGTACCTGGGCGTGCTGGGGTCGGCCCTGGCGTATATCGGCTACTACGACGGCATCCGGCGCATCGGCGCGACGCGCGCTGGCGTGTTTATCGCCCTCAACCCGCTGACTGCAGTGATCAGCGGTGCCCTGCTGCTCGGCGAACAACTGAGCGTGCCGATGCTGGTGGGCGGGGCCGTTATCTTGCTGGGCATCTACTGGTGCAACAAACCCCTTGCACCGACCAAGGCAATGGGGATTTGATAAGAGTACGGACAAATACGGTTACGCTGTGTAGAATCGGTTTACGCATACAAGAATATGGACTTGCGCTCACGCAAGCCTCGGCCGCCAGAGACTGATGTAATCATGAAGCTACTCGGCTCCCCCCTCATTTTTGGTGACTTCCTCGCCCGCAGCGTGCGGGGCCTTTCCTG
The DNA here is from genome assembly GCF_900591205.1 of Pseudomonas viridiflava. Taxonomy (GTDB): domain Bacteria; phylum Pseudomonadota; class Gammaproteobacteria; order Pseudomonadales; family Pseudomonadaceae; genus Aquipseudomonas. Next base: position 10,577 of record NZ_UUPU01000067.1, on the reverse strand, counting down.
CGCGCCACCGTGCAACCTCATCCTTGCTCGCAACTGATTGATTGCTCACTACAAGAATGATGAGGTGCCGAAATGGCCGACCAATACGAAAACCCAATGGGCCTGATGGGCTTTGAATTTATCGAGTTCGCCTCGCCGACCCCGGGCACCCTGGAGCCGATCTTCGAGATCATGGGCTTCACCAAAGTCGCGACCCACCGCTCCAAGAACGTGCACCTGTACCGCCAGGGCGAGATCAACCTGATCCTCAACAACGAGCCCAACAGCATCGCCTCCTACTTCGCGGCTGAACACGGCCCGTCGGTGTGCGGCATGGCGTTCCGGGTCAAGGACTCGCAAAAAGCCTACAACCGCGCCCTGGAACTGGGCGCCCAGCCGATCCACATCGAGACCGGCCCAATGGAACTGAATCTGCCGGCCATCAAGGGTATCGGCGGTGCGCCGTTGTACCTGATCGACCGTTTCGGTGAAGGCAGCTCGATCTATGATATCGACTTCGTGTACCTCGAAGGCGTGGAGCGCAACCCGCTCGGCGCGGGCCTCAAGGTTATCGACCATCTGACCCACAACGTGTACCGCGGCCGCATGGTCTACTGGGCCAACTTCTACGAGAAGCTATTCAACTTCCGTGAAGCGCGCTACTTCGATATCAAGGGCGAATACACCGGCCTGACGTCCAAGGCCATGAGCGCCCCGGATGGCATGATCCGCATCCCGCTCAACGAGGAGTCGTCCAAGGGCGCCGGCCAGATCGAAGAGTTCCTGATGCAGTTCAACGGTGAGGGCATCCAGCATGTGGCCTTCCTCACCGATGACCTGGTCAAGACCTGGGACGCGTTGAAGAAAATCGGCATGCGCTTCATGACCGCGCCGCCGGATACCTACTATGAAATGCTTGAAGGGCGCCTGCCGAACCACGGCGAGCCGGTTGATCAACTGCAAGCGCGTGGCATTCTGCTGGACGGCTCCTCGGTTGCAGGTGACAAGCGCCTGCTGCTGCAGATCTTCTCGGAAACCCTGATGGGCCCGGTGTTTTTCGAGTTTATCCAGCGCAAGGGCGATGACGGCTTTGGCGAGGGCAACTTCAAGGCGTTGTTTGAATCAATCGAGCGTGACCAGGTGCGTCGGGGTGTATTGACCACCGAGTGATTGTTTGAAGGCATGAGCAAATCCTCTGCCGGTCCACCCCCACACCCTGCGAGCGCTATGCTTTCGCAGGGTGTTTTGTTTGGACAATCCGAAAAGGCCCTCATCAGGTCAGGCATGGAACGTAGCAACGGTCCTGGATCACAGAGGTAGGCAGTTTACTACTCACCTCAAGAGGTTTTCCGATGCTCAGTGCACTCAGCTCACTCCCGCCGCAGAATATGTCCCTTCCCTTGAACCAACAGCCCACGTCGGCGAGCGGTATCCGCTTAGCCAGTGAGGACGATCACGCCGACATCGCCTATCTGGCCTACATGAGTCACATACGGTCAGCCTTTCGCGACGGCACGCTGACGGCCGAGGAGCGTGCGCTGGCCACTGCCGCCGTGTCACCTCCCAAGGCCGGTGCGCCGGGTGTGCAGGTTTCCACCTTTGCCGTGGATGGCGCTCAAGCCAACGACATTGTGATGATCAAGCGTGTGCCCGAAACGGCGGACGGTCCGAATTTTCAGCTGTACATACCAGAGGATGGAGAATCCTCGTTTCACGCCTTCAGCACCCGTGGGCAAATGACTGCCTGGCTCAAAGACCTGGCCAATGATCCGGCCAGGCTGGACAAGTTCGCCAGGCATTTCTCTGATCATCTGGCGCCCATGCAGGTGAATCGGGTGAAACAGAAAATGACCGCGTTCGCCGCTGGGGATATCGATGCAGTGGTCGGCAGTTTCGCTTTCGAGAAGGGCGATATATTCGCGCGCCTGGACCAAGACGTCACCCAGCCGCCGCCCGTCAACGGCCTGATCAAGACCCATCTGCATAGCCTCACGCCCGATGGGCGGGCGACCTACATCGGAACCCGATCGGATGGAGAAAAGGTGTTGTTCACCTTCGACGCTTACGGGAACCTGCACGGTGGCAGCAAAGATGGTTTTTACTTCGTTAAAAACGGCCTGAACACCGATCAGTCGCTCGAACGCATTACCCAAAAAGAATATGCACGCAAGGTCGTCCGCGAGTCCTTGGACAACGTCGGCGCCAATGACTTGCGCGGGCTTTTCGACGAGTTTCTCAGACAGCTCAGGAGCCCGGGCCATGGATTGGGCGTCGCACTGGTGGTATTCGGCGTGCCTGAAGACGTGGCTAACTCCATCGAAACCATCGCCAAAAACCCGGTCAGCGGAGCGTTGCGTGAATTGAACCAACACAATCGTCTTGGCAGGCTATTTGGCGTCGATAAGGCAACCATGGACAGCCACCTGGAACAGATTGGCACTCATGTTCAGAACGCCATCCCAGGTTACGGCCGCATAAGAGTCGGGTTGGACAGCCTGGCCGATACTCTCGAACTCACCCGCAGTGAACCCGCCGCCACTGCCGGCTGATCCACCCCAGGGGGATGGATACCCCGACCGCCACTCAGGCCCGACGCTGACGCACCAGATGCTTGAAGCCTTCGTACACCAGCACCATCACCGCCAGCCAGATGGGAATATAGGTCAGCCATTGCGCGCCTTGAATCCCTTCCCCCAGCAGCAACGCCACCCCCAGCAACAGCACTGGCTCGACGTAGCTGAGCAAGCCGAACAGGCTGAACGCCAGCAAGCGGCTGGCAATGATATAGCTCACCAGCGCCGAAGCACTGATCAGCCCCAGTATCGGAATCAATGCATACAGTCCGGGATGGGCATCGAACACGGCAACCCCCTGTTCGCCACTGTGCACAAACCACCAGGCCACCGGCAGCATCAGCGTCATGTCCAGCCACAGGCCACCCAGATGATCGGTTTTGAGGTACTTGCGCACGATGAAGTAGAGCGGGTAGCCGATGATCACCACCAATGTCGCCCAGGAAAAACCACCGGACTGGTACAGCTCGTTGAGCACCCCCAGGGCTGCAAAAAACACGGCAATCTTTTGCAGGTAGGACAGCTGTTCACCCCACACCAGCCGCCCGGTCAGGACCATGGTTAATGGCAGCAGGAAATAACCCACGGACACATCCAGGCTGCGCCCATTCAGCGGCGCCCACATAAATAGCCACAACTGCACGCCCAGCAGGGCAGAAGACAGCACCACGCCGGCGATCAGGCGAGGGTCGCCTGCGAGCATGCGCATCAGCTCCCACACCCGACGCCATTCGCCACTAACCATCATGAACACCGTCATGCACGGCACGGTGAGCAACATGCGCCAGCCGAAAATTTCCAGGCCGCTCAACGGCGTCAGTAACGATGTGAAGTAATACATCACGGCAAACAACGCCGAGGCCGATACCGATAACACAACACCTTTAGACACACTGTCCTCGCGAAAACCGATTGCTACAAAAAGAGGGGGGATTTCAGCAGTGGATTATGGTGCCTGTTGCGTGAAACGGCTGCGCTGTTTTGGGGCGATCTGCGGGAATTTTTCTCACTGCCCCTGGGGAAGAGGCAGTGATTCGGATTTTATGCGCGTGGGAGCCGGCCCGAGACAAAGTGGCCCACATCATTGAACCCCGGCGTGGACGAATGCCCCGGTGTCACCAGCGAGTCGATAAACGCCTCATCCTCAGCCGTGATTTTCACCTCCAGCGCACCCGTATAGGCATCCCACTGCGCCTCGGTGCGCGGCCCGACAATCGCCGAACTGACGGCCGAGTTGTTCAGCACCCAGGCAATCGCAAACTCCACAATCCCTACACCCCGGCCTTGTGTGTATTGCTGAATCTGCTGGGCGATGCGCAGCGACTCCATCCGCCATTCCGTCTCAAGGATGCGTTTGTCCTGACGCGCCGCACGGCTGCCGGCTTCGGGCGTCATATCCGGCGCATATTTGCCGCTGAGTACACCGCGTGCCAACGGGCTGTAAGGCACCACGCCCAGGCCGTAGGCGGCCGCGGCGGTAATCTGCTCGACCTCGGCCTGACGGTTGACGATGTTGTACAGCGGCTGGCTGATCACCGGCTTGTCCACACCCAGTTGCTCGGCCACGCGAATCACCTCGGCGATACGCCAGCCGCGGTAGTTGGACAGGCCCCAGTGGCGGATCTTGCCCTGGCGGATCAGGTCGCCAATCGCCGATACCGTCACCTCCAATGGGGTGTTGTGGTCTTCGCGGTGCAGGTAATAGATGTCGAGGTAGTCGGTATCCAGGCGAGTCAGGCTAGCGTCCAGCGCGTTGAAAATGCGCTTGCGGCTCAGGCCGCTGCGGTTGGGCAGGCCATCGGTGGGGCCAATTGCGACTTTGGACGCCACCACCCAGTCCTCACGATGACGGGCGATGGCCTCGCCGACGATTTCCTCGGAGCGCCCGCCGGTGTAGACGTCGGCGGTGTCGATAAAATTGATGCCCTGGTCCCATGCCTTGTCGATGATGCGCAGCGAGTCTTCGGTACTGGTCTGTTCGCCAAACATCATGGTGCCCAGGGTCAACGCGCTGACCTTCAAACCGGACTGGCCCAATGTGCGGTAAATCATGCAATGCTCCTTGCGGCTGTGAAACGTGAGCTATGCAATACCAGAGTCAAGGGCTCTGGAACAAGCCCTGGGCGTGATTCTTCATTCTGCCAGCAAGGTCTGACAGCGCTGCTGTAGAAAACGATGCAGCACTTTCACTCGTTCCGACACTTGCAGGCGGTGAGGGCACATCAGGTTGAAGGGCGTGGGTTCACCTTGCCATTCAGGCAACAACGGCACCAGCCGTCCTGCCTTGATATCACGGGCAATATCAAGGTTGGCCTTGTAGGCGATGCCGTGGCCGGCCAGGGCCCAGCGCCGCACGATTTCACCGTCATCGCTGAGGTAATCGCCTGTGACTTCGACCTCCTGCAGCACAGCGCCCTGGCGAAAATACCAGGTGCTGTTGGCCCGCCCCCGGCGCATATAGCGCAGCGTACTGTGCCGGGCCAGATCGGCAGGCGTACGCGGCGTACCGTGGCGGGCCAGGTAGTCCGGGCTGGCGCAGGGAATGCGATGGTGGCCAGGCACCACCGGCAGCGCCACCAGGCTGGAATCCTGGGGCACGCCAAACCGCAGGGCGATGTCGACAGTGTCGCGGAACAAATCGGCATTGCTGTCGTTGAGCAACAACTGCAGGCGGATGTTCGGGTGCTCGAGCTTGAACTCGTCCAGCCAGCCCAGCAGCACATTGCGCCCGAAATCCGAGGGCGCCGCCAATTGCAACAAGCCACTGAGGCTCTGGCCTTGCTGCTTGATCGCTTGCTCGCCTTCGGACAGCGCTTCCAGCGCCACGCGCACGCTGTCCAGATAACGCCGACCTTCCTCAGTGAGGCGCATGCTGCGGGTCGAGCGCGCCAGCAAGCGCATGCCCAGCCGGGTTTCCAGGCGTTTGAGGGCGATACTCGCCGCCGCCGGTGTCAGGCTGAGGCTACGTGCGGCCGCCGACAGGCTGCCCGTATCGGCGGTGCGCACGAAGACCTCAAGGTCGAGGATTGAGCTCATTTGTAAAAATCCTTTAAAGATCTTGTCGTTTTACCGGGATTTTTCGCCGATTGCCAAGCTGGGAAGATGAACGCTCACTTTCTGAACCAGGACCTTTCCCATGACTTCTTCCCTCAACGGTAAAACCGTCATCGTAATCGGCGGCAGCAGCGGTATCGGCGCCGCCGTGGCCAAGGCCGCCGTGGCCCGTGGTGCCCAGGTGGTGCTGGCCGGGCGCCGCTTGACGTCGGGTGTGGACAACGGCCTGCGTAGCGAACCGGTGGATGTCACCGACGCCGCCTCCCTGAAGCGCCTGTTTGAGGCCGTCGGGCGCTTTGACCATCTGGTGTATACCTCTGGCCCTTCAGTGCGCGCCAAGCCGCTGGCCGAGACCGATCTGGATGAGGCCCAGGAGAACTTCAATGTAAAACTCTGGGGCTCGCTGCGCGCGATTCAGCTGGCGCTGCCGTTTCTCGACGAGCGTGGCAGCATCAGCCTGACCTCCGGGCAATTGGGGCGCAAATTGGCACCGGGTCAGTTCATCAAGACCGGCATCAACGCCGCGACCGAAGCATTGGGCAAGCAACTGGCCAAGGAATTGGCGCCGCGCCGGGTCAATGTGATCAGCCCGGGGGTGATTGATACGCCGGCCTATGCGGGGTTGGCCGAGGATCAGCGCTTGGCGATGTTTGCCAAAGCCGGCGCAGCGTTGCCGGTCGGCCGGGTAGGGCAGGCTGAGGAGGTGGCGGCGGGGTATGTACTGGCCATGGAGAATGGCTTTATGACCGGCGCGGTGATTGATATCGACGGCGGCGGTTTGCTGTAAACACAGGGCTAATTGTGGGAGCGGGCTTGCTCGCGAATGCGTTGGTTCAGTCGTCTGATGGATTGACTGACACTGCGCATTCGCGAGCAAGCCCGCTCCCACACTGACCGAATCAGGCTTTCAAAGTCCTCGTCATGCGCAGCGCCAGTACGCTCCCTGCGACAATCACCGCTGCCAGCAGGTACAAGGCCACATCCGTGGACCCGGTGGCATCCTTCACAAAGCCGACGATATACGGGCTGAGGAAGCCTGCCATCTGGCCCATCGAGTTGATCAATGCCAAACCGCCAGCCGCTGCGCCCGCACTGAGCATGGCGGTGGGCACCGGCCAGAACATTGGCAGGCCGGTGAGGGCGCCCATGGTGGCGATGGTCAGGCCGAGAATGGCGATGGCGGGGGTCGTCGCGAAATTCACGGCGATCACCAGGCCGATGGCGCCCATCAACATCGGCACCACCAAGTGCCAGCGGCGCTCTTTGCGCAAGTCCGCCGAGCGGCCCACCAGCAGCATGAACACCGCCGCCAGCAGATACGGAATCGCACTGAGCCAGCCAATCACCAGATTATCGCTGAAACCCAGGTTCTTGATGATCGACGGCAGCCAGAAGTTGATCGCGTACACGCCGCTCTGGATACAGAAGTAAATCAGGCCGAACGCCCAGATCGCCGGGTTCTTGAACACTTCTGCCAGCGAGTCGGTGCTGGTTTTCGGCTTGTTCGCAAGGTCGGTGGCCTGGTCGGCTTCCAGCACAGCACGCTCATGCGGCTTGAGCCACTTGGCGTGGGCAAAACTGTCGCTGAGCAGGAAGTAGGCGAGGGCGCCGAGGATCACGGTCGGAATGCCCTGCAGCAGGAACATCCACTGCCAGCCTGCCAAGCCGCCTTGGCCGGCGGCGAAATGGTTGAGGATCCAACCGGAAAACGGGCTGCCGAGCAACCCGGACACCGGGATCGCCGACATGAACAGCGCCATGATCCGCCCACGGCGGAACGTCGGGAACCACTGCGAGAGGTACAGCACCACACCGGGGAAGAAGCCGGCTTCGGCCGCACCGGTAAACAGGCGCAAGGTGTAGAAATGCGTCGGCGTGGTGACGAACAGCAAGCAGGTGGACAAGGTGCCCCACACGATCATCATCAACGCAATCCAGCGCCGTGGACCAAACCTGGTCAGCGCCAGGTTGCTCGGTACGCCGCACAGCACGTAACCGATAAAGAAGATCCCAGCACCCAGGCCGTACACGGTTTCGCTGAATTTCAGCGCATCGAGCATCTGCAACTTGGCAAAGCCAACGTTTACCCGGTCGAGGTAGTTGAACAGATAACAGATGAAAATGAAGGGGATCAGGCGCAGGGTAATGCGCTTGTAGATGGCGTTTTTATCGTCATCGGTGGCCAGTGTGGCAGCGGCGCTCTGTGACATGGGAATCTCTCTTTATTATGATTTTTGGCGATGCGCAGGTAACGTTGATCGCCCACAGAGTCTCGGCCACCTTGCAGGGTGCTGTCTTTGTGCTTGCGCACAGTGAAGCATCAGTTGCGCTGTGCCTATGACCAACCCGTCGTTTCAAGGAAATTAGACCCATGTTCGAGCTGGATCATGACCTGGCGCAGGATATCGTCAATCGCACCATGGCGATCCTGCCTTATAACGTCAATGTCATGGACAGCCAGGGCCTGATCCTCGGCAGCGGCGAGCCGGAGCGCATCAATACCCGCCACGAAGGCGCGCAACTGGTGCTGGCCAACGGACGCGTGGTGGAAATCGACGGGCAGACCGCCAAGCACCTCAAGGGCGTGCAGCCTGGGATCAACCTGCCATTGATGCACGATCAACGCCTGATCGGTGTACTGGGCATCACCGGTGAGCCGCAAGGGTTGCGTACCTACGCCGAGCTGGTACGCATGACCGCCGAGATGCTGGTCAGCCATCGCCACCAACAAGTCGAACAACAATGGCGACGCCAGCGCTGCGACGACTTGCTGGCCTTGCTGCTGGCCGACAGCGGCGACTCTCCGCGCCTGGTGGATGAGGCGCAGCAACTGGGCCTCAAGCCGCAGCTGGCGCGCACGCCGTACCTGTTCGAGCTGGGCGTGGGGCAATCGGCCGAAGCGTTGAGTGCCTGGCTGACGTCGCGTTATCCGGACAGCTGGTGCGTGAGTTCGGCGCAGTTTTCGTTGCTGTGGTGCCGGCCTGCGGCAGTGCCTGTCGACAATTTGCGCCTGCTGGAAAAGCTCGAGGGCCTGGGTTGGAACATCCTGCGCGTGGCGGTGGGCGGGCAGGCCGATGGCCTGGCGGGGCTGCGCCGTTGTTACCGTCGGGTGGGCGACTTGCTGGCCTACGGTCGCGGTGTGTTGCCCCAGTCGCGGCTGTTGACCCTGAACCGCTACCGCCTGCCGGTGATGCTCTGGCGCCATCGTAACGATGATGCGCTGGACGAGCTGCTTAACCCGTTGCGCAAGGTGCTGGCCAAGGACAGCAACGGCCAGTTCATGGCCACGCTGCGCAGCTGGTGCGAACACGACGGGCAAAGTCAGGCATGTGCCGATGCTCTGGGTATCCATCGCAACAGCTTGCGATACCGCATGGAGCGTATCGCCGAACTCAGCGGCGTCGACCCGCTGACCCTGGATGGCATGCTCGCCTTGTACCTGGGTGTGCAGTTATTGCCCCAGGCTTTGTCGGAATGAACAACAAACCCCACCCGCACTTGTGCATCGGACCGGCGTTATTGCCGGTGCCAGCTGGCAGCATGGGCATTATAAAAACTGGAGAAAGCCCATGAAAATCATCATCGCCCCCGACTCTTTCAAGGACAGCCTGAGTGCCGAAGGCGTGGCCAAGGCCATTGCCAAAGGGCTGGCGCAAGTCTGGCCGGATGCACAGTTGATCCAGTGCCCGATGGCGGACGGCGGTGAAGGCACGGTGGATGCGGTGCTTGCGGCCTGCAACGGTGAGTTGCGACGCCAGGCCGTGCGTGGGCCGCTGGGCGGCACGGTGGAGGCCCGTTGGGGCTGGTTGGCCGACAGCCACACCGCGATTATCGAAATGGCCGAAGCCAGCGGCCTGCAACTGGTGCCGCCGGGTCAGCGCGATGCTTGCTCCAGCAGCACGTATGGCACCGGTGAACTGATTCGTGCTGCGCTGGATCTGGGGGCGCAGCGCATCATTCTGGCGATTGGCGGCAGTGCGACCAACGATGGCGGTGCGGGTGCGATGCAGGCACTGGGTGTGCAGTTGTTCGACGCTGACCAGCAAGCGCTGGCGCCTGGCGGTCTGGCGTTGGCCCGCCTGGCGCGTATCAACCTGGCAAATCTGGACCCGCGTTTGACCGAGGTGCGGTTTGAGATTGCTGCGGATGTGAATAATCCTTTGTGTGGTCCGCATGGCGCCTCGGCGATTTTCGGGCCGCAAAAAGGCGCTAACCCTGAGCAAGTCCAACAGCTGGACGCCGCCCTCGGACATTTCGCCGACCTGTGCGCCGAGGTCCTGCCCAGGGATGTGCGCGATGAGCCAGGCAGTGGCGCCGCTGGTGGCTTGGGTTTCGCTGCCAAGGCGTTCCTGGGGGCGCAATTTCGCGCCGGGGTGGAGGTGGTTGCGGAGCTGGTTGGGCTGGACCAGGCGGTACGGGGGGCTGATCTGGTGGTGACTGGGGAGGGGCGTTTTGATGCTCAGACCTTGCGTGGTAAAACGCCGTTTGGTGTGGCGCGTGTTGCCCAGCGGCATGGTGTGCCGGTGATTGTTATCGCCGGGACTTTGGGTGAGGGTTATGAGCAGATGTATGCGCATGGGGTGGATGCTGCGTTTGCTTTGCCTTGCGGGCCGATGAGTTTGGAGCAGGCGTGCAGGGAGGCGCCGCGGTTGTTGTGTGAGCGGGCGGTGGATATTGCGCGGGTTTGGTGGGTGGCGGGGGGGCGGTGAGGGTTGGGTTGGGTTGGGTTGGGTTGGGTGTATATCCGTTATTTGGGTAATGGCTGATATGGGTTCCGCTCTTACAGCGGGTCACTTTTTGAAGAGCGCAAAAAGTAACCAAAAACGCTTTGCCCCATCACTCGGCACCTCGCCTCCGGCTCGGTGTGCCCTCACGCAGGCTTGAATCCGTGGGCCGCCGCGATGGGCCATCCTTGGCCCAGCGCGGCTAACCCGGCGTCCTGCCGGGTTGCCCACGGATTCAAGCCTGCGT
>NZ_UUPU01000027.1 GCF_900591205.1 Pseudomonas viridiflava | reverse complement strand
CGGACTCTCTGGGGTGCCAGGCTATCCTCTACTTCAGGGGTTAGGGCCGCTTCGCGCCCCAACGCGGGCAAGCCCGCTCGCCACAACAGCCTGCTCGCCACAAAAACCATGCTCAAACCAACGCTGGTTCGCCCGGCAGCATCAGTTCAATCCCGCGTTTGCGGATGCATCAGTGGCTGCGGGACTGGGTGGCTCTGTGACTAACGGGCTGTTGTGGCGAGCGGGCTTGTTGTGGCGAGCGGGCTTGCCCGCGTTGGGTTGCGCAGCAGCCCTAAAAGCTGACTCTGCGGTGTGTCAGGCTACACCGCATCGCCTGGGTTAGGGCCGCTTCGCGCCCCAACGCGGGCAAGCCCGTTCGCCACAAAAAACCATGCTCAAACCAACGCTGGTTCGCCCGGCAGCATCAGTTCAATCCCGCGTTTGCGGATACCATCCGCGGCGGCGGGGGCGAGGGCGTCGTCGCTGATGATCACGTCAAACGGCTCCAGTCCAGCGATGCGGTACATGCTGAAAGTGCCGTATTTCGAGCTGCTGGCCACCAGTACCACCTGCGACGCCGATTGCATCGCCACTTGTTTGACCTCGACTTTCAGCGCCGAGGGGGTGGTAATGCCCCGGTGCAGGTCCCAGGAACTGGTCGATACAAAGGCGATATCCGTGACTACCTGGCGCAGCGTCGCCACCGCCAGCCCGCCGACGGACGAGTGGTTGTCATGGTCCAGTTGCCCGCCGGTATGGATCACGGTCACCTGCGGCGCATCCATCAAGGCTTGCACAATCCCGAAATCGTTGGTCACCACGGTCATGCCCGTCAGTGCCTTGATGTACGGCACGATCTCCAGGGTGCTGGTGCCGGCGTCAAGGTATACCGTCATGTCCGCGTGCAGCAGCCGGGCGGCCAGGCGGGCCATGGCCTGCTTTTGCGGCAACTCGACAACCGCCTTGGACTGATGGCTGGGCTCGCTGTGCAATTGGCTGGCGATCCGCACCCCGCCTGTGACCGAATAGGCCCGGCCATCCTGCTCCAGCAGTGCAATGTCGCGGCGCACGGTCATGTGCGAACAGTCGAACATTTCCATCAACTGATGCACGCTGAGCACCTGATGCTTGCGCAACTGGCGCAGGATCAGCTCACGCCGCTGCTCGGGAATCATCGGGCCGCTGCTGTCGGGGGCAGTGTCCTTGGGGTTGGGCATTAAGGCTCCGGAGTCGTTGGGCAAAGGGCGGGGGCGCCTGGCTATAGTAGCCAATACACGCCCCCGCAGGCGACCCCGGGCTGACAATACCTAGAACTTGAAGCGCCCCACCAAACCGTTGAGCTGACCGGAAATATCGGTCAAGCGGCCCGAGCCGGTCTGCGCCGAATGAGCAAAGCCTTCCACCAACTGCGCGTCGGCGTGGATCTGCGCGATGTGCCGGTTGATCTCTTCGGCGACCTGGTGCTGCTCTTCGGCGGCCGTGGCGATCTGGGTGTTCTGGTCACGGATCGAGTCAACCGAACCACGGATTTTGTCGAAGCTGTCGCGGGCTTGCTGGATGCGTTCCACGCTGGTGTGGGACACCTGCAGGCTGCCCTGCATCTGCTGGGTCACCTCCTGCGTGCGGCGGGCGAGGTTGCCCAGCAAGCTGTCGATCTCGCCGGTGGAGTCGGCGGTGCGCCGTGCCAGGGCCCGTACCTCGTCAGCCACCACGGCGAACCCTCGGCCCTGGTCACCGGCGCGTGCGGCCTCGATCGCGGCGTTGAGCGCCAACAGGTTGGTCTGCTCGGCAATCGAACGGATGGTGTCGAGGATGGTGTTGATGTTTTTGCTGTCCTGCTCAAGCAACTGCATGGTCTGGGTCGACTTTTGCAGGTCTTCGCTCAGCTTGAGCACGCTGCCGGTGGCTTCGCCGATATGCTGCTGGCCATCGTGCACGTCGCGGTAGCCTTCGTCGGCGCTGGTCGCGGCGGCGCTGCAGGAGCGCGCGACTTCGTTGGCGGTGGCCACCATTTCGTTGAACGCGGTGCTCACCAGCTCCACGGCTTCGCGCTGACGGCCGGCGGCCTGGTTCATGTTGTTGGCGACTTCGCTGGTGTCGGCGGCGGCGCTTTGCAGGTCGGAGGAGGCGTTGCCGATGCGCTGCACCAGTTGGGCGATCATGCTCAGGAACTGGTTGAACCAGCCCGCCAAGCTGGCGGTTTCGTCCCTGCCTTGCACTTTGAGCTGGCGGGTGAGGTCGCCTTCGCCTTCGGCAATCTCCTGCAGGCCGTCGGCCACGCCACGAATCGGGCGCACGATCACACTGGCAAAGCTGGCACCGACAATCGCGAACACCACGGCCAGTGCGGCTGCGATGGCGGCGATCAGCCAGGTCAGGCGGGTGGCGCCGGCCATCACTTCATCGCGCTTGATCAAGCCGATAAAACGCCAGCCCAGGTCTTTGGAACTGACCACGTTGGCCATGTAGGGCACGCCGTCGATGTCGATCTGAGTCACGCCATCGCCGCGCTTGGCCAGTTCGGCGTAGTTGGGGCCCAGGTCGACCAGGGGTTTGAAGTTGTGCTTGGCATCGCTGGGGTCTACCAGCACGTTGCCATTGCCTTCCACCAGCATCAGGTAGCCGCTGTCGCCCAGCTTGATATTGCGCACCAGCTCGGTGAGTTGCTTGAGCGAGACGTCCAGACCCACCACGCCCAGAATATTGCCGGTGGCGTCGGCCACGGTGTGCACGGTGCCGATCAGCGTCACATCGTCCGGCGCCCAGTAGTAGGCGCCGGTGCGCACGGTTTTGCCCGGTGCGGCAGTGGCAGCCTGATACCAGGGGCGCACGCGTGGGTCGTAGTTATTCAGTTTGGTGTCGTCCGGCCAGCTGGCGTAGCCGCCGTCCTTCAAGCCCAGGGACAAATAGGCAGTGCTGGGGTGACTCTTGGCGAACTGGTCGAAAATCGCCAGCAGCTCGGTGTTGGTCGGGGTCAGCGGGATTTGTGCGGCATCGGCGCCGGCGTAGCTCTTGAGGTCCTTGGCCGCGACAACGCGCGGGTCCTTGGCCACGTACTCGACGTTCTGGCTGATGCCATCGAAGAATTGCTTCATGCCATTGTCGATCTGGCGGATTTCGCGGCCGCTGCTGTCGAGGAAATTGGCCAGGGCCCCCTCGCGCAGGTTCAGTACGACCAACACAGCCACCAGGATGACCGGCAGGCACGCGATGGCCGCAAACGCCCAGGTAAGCTTTTGCTTGATGTTCATGATTTCTCCCGCGGGTATTTATAGTTTTGGCAAGGCAGAAACGGTAGCGGTGGGCGTCGCATGAGTTGTTATGAGGGGGTGCAGTCCATGCGTACCCCCTGTATATCGACTGCGGGGGCACGCACTTTAGGCCGCAAAGGGTGTTTAACCGATGCGTTCGCCACCCAGTGCATCACGCTGCATCGACTGCAGGTTTTTCTCGATGGTTTCGCAGATGGTTTCCATCTGGATCTGGTGTTCGCTGGAGCGAAACGGGCTTTGCAGGTCGGTGCCGATACGCTCGATGGCCAGCAGCATAAAGCCCACCACCGTGGAGGCGAGCGGGGTGAACCAGCCCAGGGACTCCACCAGGCCCACCGGCACGATCAGGCAGAACAGCGAGATAAACAGCCGTGGGAAATACACGTAAGGGTAGGGCAGTGGTGTGTTGGCGATACGCTCCATGCCGCCTTGCGCGTTGGACAAGTCCACCAGGGTCGACTCCAGCCGCGCCAGACGAATGCTGTCCAGGCGCCCGGCCTTGTACTCTTTGGCGAGCAGCGCCGCCGAGCCGGTGAGGATGTCATTCGCGAAGTTATTGGTGGCGCCATTGCGCGCAAATTCTTCGGCCGGAATAAACGCGCGCACCTCGTCGGGGCACGGCTGGCCCTTGAGGTGCGCGGCCAGGCAGTTCACATAAGCCACATGGCGTCGTAGCAGGGTGGCCTTGACCGGGTTCACGTCGCAGCCTGGGTCATCCAGCAGGGTCAGCACCTGGCGGGCGAAGCTGCGGGAATTGTTGACCATCGCGCCCCACAGCGTGCGGGCCTCCCACCAGCGGTTATAGGCGCTGCTGTTGCGAAAACTGATCAACACCACCAGCGCCGAACCCAGCAGGGTAAGTGGCATCAACGGCAGATTGATCTTGGCGGTAAGAAACAGCATGAAGTCCACGGTAACGGCCACGTCCCACAGCAACAGCCAGAACAGCGACCAGCCCACGTAGCCCATGGTCTTGATGACCAGGCGGTATTTCTTGGTGATAGCGGCTTTCAAACGAGGCCCTCGCGGCGGACGAAAAGGAGCAATGCCCTAGCTCGGACGCCGTTTGCCGGTGAAAGGTTCGCCCTGGCACCTGAAACGTTTAAGTCGCCGCCCGCTTCTAGCCTCGTGTCGGCGAGTTAGTTGTCGGTTCAAATGTAAAAAAATGTCACAAGACATGACTTTGCAATAGTGCGCTTAATAATCGGCGGGCGTTTGGAACAATTTTGGTAGCGATGCGGTCACCTCAAGTAATCGCGTTACATTGGCTTCTAGGCAAAACGCCATCAGTGGCGGTGTCTTCGACGCGAGTTGTGATGAGGCCCGGCTGCAGAAGTTCTGCGGCTGAGATCAGTGGATTCAAGTTGGGTGATCAGGGCTCTTTCTCATGCGCGTCAATGCGGTGCAATTGGCTATAGATAGTTCGGCGCAGACGTTTGAGCGCCACACGGATTTTGACGCATGCATACGTTCGCACTACGCAATGCTGCTGGGGCCTTATTCAAAACGACCGTTTTTTTATAAAAGCGCGTTGCACCTCAACCGTTTGATGGTGTCGTTCACATTACTCAGTGATTACTTTTCCAAGCCGGCGCCCTTGCTGTCCGAGGTAAAGGCGTTTTGTACAGCGCGCGGCTTTTGTTCGAAGAACAGCCTGGAATCAATATTCCTGGTGTTCAGGGCCTTGGGATTCATGAGCGTGAAGGGCCACCCGGATGACAGCCGTTTCCGAGTGTTCAGCCCCTCGCCTCTAGCGTGTCAGGAAGTGCGGTTGATGCTCAACTCTGTCGTGGAACCGCTGGCCGTGATGTGTACCGAGGACGCGATTTTCCAGCAGGTGCGTGAGTGGGATGATCGAGCCTTTCTGGAACTTTACTTCAAGGGCTTCTCGATTGTTCTTCGCCGTCAACTGACCATTGATGTAGTAGCGCCGGAGTGTCATTGGCTGGTGAAGCGAGATGCAGGGCATCTGTTGATGCTGGCCATTTATATTGATACGTGCGTGCCGAATAATCACGGCGAAAGTTTCAAGGTGTCTTCTTATTTGTCACTGGCGAAACAACTTTCCGTGTCCAAGACGCACGTCATCAGGCTGGTTCAGGAGGGGGCTGATCGGGGCTATTTCAAAGTGCATTCAAGAACCTTGCTTGAAGTGCTTCCCTCGTTTGTGGGTTTGGTCAGGCGTTTCATGGCTTATTGGTTCGCGATCAGCCTGCACAGTATTAAATTGGGCCAAGACGAGTGTCGGTGAGCAACTAATGCGCAGGGAGTGTGGAGATGCCGGCTAACTTGAGAATCAGACAGCGAATGCAACGGTTGCTGTCTCCTGCGGTTGCCCAGGCTGAGTTGATCGGGATCATCGCGTGGTTGGGCGTATTGCTGGCTGACCGCGAAAACACCTTTGGCCTGTATCTGGTGGTCATCACCGGTTGCCTGTTTGCGGTGTATCAATTTCACCGTGCGGCAACCAACTATTTTGTGTGGCGGGCGCTGGGTATCGTCTATATGGCGCTGCTCTGCGTCGGGTTCGCCTACGTGATTCGCATACATCCGCAACTGCAGGTGTTTGCCTTGCCTCTTGCCGTGACCCTGGTGGTCAGCAGCGCACTGCTGTTTATCGCCGCTCAGGATTTCCTGATAGCCGCCACATTGGTCTGGGTAGTGACGTGGCCGAATGTCCAGGTGGGCCTTTACGAAGGTGCTGAGATTTACCTGTTTACCTTTTGCGCGGCCTCAGTGTCGATTGGCTTTATCCTGAATTTTACCTACGTGAAAAACCTGCGTTCGGTGCTGCTGGTAGAGAGTGAGTTCAGAGTAATGGCGCAAACCGATTACCTGACATCCTTGTTGAACCGACGGGCGTTCATGGAGAGCTTCGCCAAGCTGATTGCTGCGGGCGAAAGCGGCTACTTCATGATGTTGGATATCGACAGTTTCAAGTTGAAGAATGACCAGTTCGGCCACGACGTCGGCGACAAGATCCTGTGCGCCATGGCCGATTGCCTCAAATCCACCCAGGGCAGTCACAGTGTCGGCCGTATCGGGGGCGAGGAGTTTGGCGTGCTGCTGGTGGGGGATGATCCGGCCGTGGCGTGCGACTTTGCGCTGCGCCTGCTGCAAACGATTCGCTGCAGTGTCGCGCCGCCCCATGACTACACCTGCAGCGCCGGCATGGCGCGGTTTACGACCGGGGCCGAGCTGTCGGCGGTGCTCAAATGCGCAGATCGCAACCTTTACGCATCCAAAGGCAACGGCAAAGACCGTGTGTATCTGGACGGCGCACTGGTTGCTCACGGTTCAGTCAAACCCACAGTAAGGCATGTATATGAGGATCGAGCTTGAAGACGTTGATTCACCCAAAGGCTGTCTGTTACACCTGGGTGAACTTAACTTGATGTTCGCCACTCGGTTGGAGGCCCAGCAATTTGTCGATCGGCTGCAAGGGCGGATTGGTGCACTGACTTTTGAGCGGCCTGCGGATGCTCGCAGTGAGCCGCCGGCCTGAACCCGACGCCCCGGAGGCAGCATGAAAATCGGCGTAATTTCCGATACCCACGGCTTGTTGCGCCCTGAAGCCGTAATGGCCTTGCAGGGCTGCGAACATCTTATCCATGCCGGCGATATCGGCAGCCCCGAGATTCTTGAGCAGTTGGCGCAGATCGCGCCCCTGCATGCCGTGCGCGGCAATAATGACCAGGATTCAGCGTGGGCGCGGCAGGTGCCCGACCATCTGAGTATTGATTTAAAGGGTTGGCAGACGTTGGTGGTGCATGACATCGCCGACGTGCCGGCCTTGCTCGGTTCGCATACCCGCCTGGTGATCACCGGCCATTCGCACAAGCCGCTGATCGAATGGCGCGGTACAACGCTCTATGTGAACCCCGGCGCTGCAGGGCGGCGGCGCTTCAAGTTGCCGGTGACATTGGCGGTGCTGGAGGTGGGGCAGGCGTCGATAGAGACGCGGTTGATCGCGCTGCTGGACTGATGCGGTTTACCGCTGGGCCAGAATGCACTCAAGCAGGCCGGGAAAGCGGCTTTCAAGCAGTTCGCCGCGCAGTGAGTTCATATGGGTGGTGCCCACGCTGCGGGTTTGCACCAGGCCGGCATCGCGCAATACGCGAAAGTGATGGGACATGCTGGACTTGGGTCGCCCGCCGTCCAGTTCGCCGCAAGTGGCCTCGGGCACACCGGCCAGGCAGCGCACGATTTCCAGGCGCACCGGATCACTCAAGGCGTACAGCAGACGCTCGAGGGTCAGGTCTTGAAGGGTGGGGTGTTTGAAGGCTCGCATGCGGCGAATCATAACAGGGGGGTATCGTTGAGCACCATAGTTCGATTACCATCGAACTATCGAATCACTCACTTGCTCCTGGAGTCCCCGATGGCCGCCTTGTTCGAACCCTTTAAACTCAAAGACGTGACCCTGCGCAATCGCATCGCCATCCCGCCGATGTGCCAATACATGGCCGATGACGGCATCGTCAATGACTGGCACCAAGTGCACCTGGCCAGCATGGCCCGAGGCGGCGCCGGCCTGGTAGTGGTCGAAGCCACCGCCGTGGCCCCCGAAGGCCGCATCACGCCGGGCTGTGCCGGCATCTGGAGTGATGCCCACGCCGAGGCGTTTGTGCCAATGGTCAAGGCCATCAAGGCAGCAGGCTCGGTGCCGGGCATTCAGATTGCGCATGCCGGCCGTAAAGCCAGCGCGAATCGCCCCTGGGAAGGCGATGACCATATGCCCGCATCCGATCCGCGCAGCTGGGAAACCATCGCGCCGTCGGCCATTGCGTTCGGCGCCAACCTGCCGCAAGTGCCGCGTGCAATGACCCTGGACGATATCAATCGGGTCAAACAGAACTTCGTCGACGCCGCTCGCCGTGCCCGTGACGCCGGCTTTGAGTGGATCGAGTTGCACTTCGCCCACGGCTACCTGGGCCAGAGCTTTTTCTCCGAGCATTCCAACCAGCGTACCGACGCCTACGGTGGCAGCTTCGACAACCGCAGCCGCTTCCTTCTGGAAACCCTGGCCGCCGTGCGTGAGGTGTGGCCGGAAAACCTGCCGCTGACCGCGCGTTTCGGCGTGATCGAGTACGACGGTCGCGACGAACAGACCCTCACCGAGTCCATCGAACTGGCCCGCCGCTTCAAAGCCGGTGGCCTGGACCTGCTGAGCGTCAGCGTCGGTTTTACCATCCCCGACACCAACATCCCGTGGGGCCCGGCCTTTATGGGCCCGGTCGCCGAGCGCGTACGCCGCGAAGCGGGTATCCCGGTGACTTCGGCATGGGGCTTTGGCACGCCGCAACTGGCGGAAGGCGCGTTGCAGTCCGGCCATTTGGACCTGGTATCGGTCGGTCGTGCGCACTTGGCCGATCCGCACTGGGCGTATTTTGCGGCCAAGGAACTGGGGGTTGAGAAGTCGTCCTGGACCTTGCCGGCGCCTTACGCGCATTGGCTGGAACGCTATCGCTGAGGCAAACCACGCTGTCTATGAGCCACTCCATTGAGTGGCTTTTTTTTGGTCCGTATTTGTCGACTGACTTGATTGTTAGCAGTTGGATACTCAAAAAATAGTGAATGAGAATACATATCAATTGCTGGCGCATTGGTATAGCATGCGCCGCAAAATAATTGGCAGATATGCCGCCCCGTCTGGCTCTTTCACTAGGTTCATCACTCATGCGTCGTACCCTGGTTTCCATTTGTGTGCTTCAGGCGTTTTCACCTTTCAGTTGGGCCGACCTCGAGCCGGTTGAAAAAACCGGCATTGAGTTGCAAGCCACCAGCATCACCGGCACAGCCGACTATGAAACGGCCCAGGGGCCGGTGCAGGGATACCACGCCACACGTTCGGCCAGTGCGACGCGAACTGACACCTCCATTCATGAAACGCCGCAGTCGATCAGCGTCGTGTCCAAAGCGGTAGTCGAAGACATCGGCGCCACGCGCTTGCAGGATGCGCTGGACTACGCCGGCGGCGTGGGCCGGGCCAACAACTTCGGCGGGCAGGGGCTCACCACCTTCACCGTGCGCGGCTTTACCACCGGCGAGTTCTACCGCAACGGTTTCCCGATCAACCGTGGCTACCCGAACATGCCGGACGCCAACACCATCGAGCGTCTCGAAGTGCTGCGCGGGCCAGCCACCATGCTGTACGGCCGTGGCGACCCAGGCGGCACATTCAACGTGGTTTCCAAGCAACCGCTGGCCGAGCCGACCGTAACCCTCGGCAGCCAGCTGAATGACCAGGGCATGCAGCGCGCCACCCTCGACGCCTCCGGCCCGCTGGACGAGCAAGGTCGTCTGGCGTATCGCCTGAACGTGGTGGGCGAGGGCGGCGACACCTTCCGTGACCATGTCGAAACCGAGCGCTACGGCGTGACCCCGGTGATCACCTGGCAGGCCAGCGACGACACCAAAGTGATCTTCGAAGGCGATTTCATGCGCAACAACCACCCGCTGGATCGCGGCCTCACGCGTTTCCCCAACCAGCGTGGCACGCCTTCGCGCGACACCTTCTGGGGTGACAAGGACGTTGGCAAGCTGCACAACGACAACAACATGGCGCAATTGCGTTTCGAGCATCTGCTCAACGACAACTGGACATTGGGTGGTGGGTTCCAATGGCTGGATGGCACCTTGGCGGGCAACGCCATCGAGGCCAACGGCACGACCAGCCTGGGCGCCGACGGCCGTACGCTGCAACGCAATTTCAACTACCGCAAGCTGGAGTGGACCGACAAGGACTACCAGCTCAACCTGACGGGCCATTTCTCAACGGGCGGCTTCGATCACACGTTGCTGACCGGTATCGAGTACGAAGACTACGACTACAAGTCGATCATCCAGCGCTCCAGCGCCGCGGTAGGTACTTACCCGATCGACATCTTCGATCCGGTCTACGGCCAGACGCGCCCACCGCTGACGCGCACGCCGACCCACGACAAGGAAAACCTCAAGACCTACGCGGCCTTCGTCCAGGACCAGGTGGCGTTGACCGAGCGTTTGAAAGTGTTGGCCGGTGCGCGTTTTGAACGCTTTGAACATGAATACGAATCCTACGTGCCGGGCACCAAAAACTGGCAAGCGGCGGACAATGCGGTCACCCCACGTGTGGGCGTGATCTACGACCTCACCGACACCGTCGCGGTCTACGCCGACGCCGCACGCTCGTTCAAGCCCAACACCGGTGCCAGCCGTCAGGGCGGTGGTTTTGAGCCGGAAAAAGGCAAGTCCTACGAGATGGGTATCAAGTGGGAGGCGCTGGATCGTCAACTGAGCGTCGACGCGGCGATCTACCAGATCGAGAAGAAAAACGTCCTCACCACCGACCCCGTGGACTCAGCCTTCAGCGTCGCCGCCGGCCAGGTGCGCAGCCGTGGGTTCGACCTGAACGTGGCGGGCAATATCACGCCTGAATGGCGCGTGATCGGCGGCTATGCCTATGTGGATGCCGAAGTCACCAAGGACAACACCTTGCGCACCGGCACCCGCTTGCTGAACATCCCGCGCAACAGCTTCAGCCTGCTCAATGTCTACGAATTCCAGGACGGCGCCCTCAAAGGACTGGGTCTGGGGGCGGGCGGCAAGTACGTGGACCAGCGTGCTGGCCAGACCTCCAATACCGCGTTTTCGATGGACGCCTACACCGTGGTCGACCTGCTCAGCTACTACAAGGTCAATGACAAGGTGCGGCTGAACCTGGATGTGAAGAACCTGTTCAACCGCGAGTATGAAGAGGGTGCGTTCGGCAACATCTACGCCTACCCAGGCGCGCCGCGCACGGTGCAGGTAGGCATTGCCTACACCCTGTAAACAAAGAGCAGGATGTGCGGGCACACCGCATAACCCTTGTGGGAGCGGGCTTGCTCGCGAATGCGGTATGTCAGTCAACAGATTCAGTGACTGATCCACCGCATTCGCGAGCAAGCCCGCTCCCACATTTGGATCGAGTTACACCCGATAAAGCCCGGTTGCCAGCTCCCGCTTTAGAGCGGCGTCAGCACATTCATCACCGTATCCAACGCCACCCGCGTGTCATCCAACTGCACCAGCGACGCATGCCGCGCCCCAAGCGCGTCGCGGTTCTGGATCGCGGTAAGGATCGCCTTGTGCCGGGGCAGGCTCAGGCCCTGGATATCCGGGCGGCGGTTGGTGATGTTGATCGACTCGCGCAACGGCAGCGAAAGCATGTTGCACATGTAGGCGAGCAGGTCGTTGCGGGTGGCATCGGCGATGGCACGGTGGAAATCCAGGTCGGCTTGCAGCAGCTGTTCGTGGGTTTGCGCGGTTTCCATGCCCAGGTAGGCTTGTTCGATGGTGGCGATGTCTTCAGCGGTGGCGGTGGTCGCGGCCATGGCGGCGATTTCCGGTTCGAGAATGCGCCGCACACCGGCCAGGGTGTTGAAAAACTCACTGTGGGGCGTGGACTGCATCAACCAAGACAGCACATCCGGGTCGAGCAGGTGCCATTTCAAGCGTGGCCGCACCACTGCGCCCACCCGCGGCTTGGAATACACCAGGCCCTTGGCGCTGAGCACCCGGGTCGCCTCGCGCAACACCGAGCGGCTGACCTTGTACTCCTCGCACAGCGTGGCCTCCATGGGCAGGCGTTCTTCGGGCTTGAAGCGGCCGGAAACAATATGCATGCCCAAGTCCTGAACGATCTGGGCATGCATGCTCTTGCGCGGCTTGGGCGGCTGGTGATCCATAACGGCGGGGATGCTCTGGCTTAAAGACGCGGCATCATAGCATCCCAATTAGTGGGAATGCCGGGGGACTTCCGCCCCTCGGCAACCCACCAGGAAGTCAAAATCGCAACCCTGGTCGGCCTGCAGCACGTGGTCGATGTACAGCTGGCGATAGCCGCCGACGATCAGGTTCTGCGGCGGTTTCAGGTCGGCCATGCGCGCCGCCAGCTCTGCGTCGGGGATGTCCAGGTGCAAGCGGCCGTTGGCGCAGTCGAGTTCGATCCAGTCACCTTCCTTTACCGTGGCCAACGGCCCACCGGCGGCGGCTTCCGGCGCCACGTGCAACACCACGGTGCCGTAGGCGGTGCCGCTCATGCGCGCATCGGATATGCGCACCATATCCGTCACGCCCTGGGCCAGCAGCTTGGCCGGCAGGCCCATGTTGCCGACTTCGGCCATGCCCGGGTAACCCTTGGGCCCGCAGTTTTTCATGACCAGGATCGAGTTGGCGTCCACCTCCAGCTCCGGGTCGTTGATACGTGCCTTGTACATGTCGAAGTTCTCGAACACCACGGCGCGGCCCCGGTGCTGCATCAGTTCGGGGCTGGCCGCCGATGGCTTGAGCACCGCGCCCAACGGCGCCAGATTGCCGCGCAGCACGCAGATACCGCCGTCGGCGCGGATCGGGTTGTCGAGGGTGCGGATCACTTCGTCCTGGCCGTAGATCGGCGAGTCCTTGGTGTTTTCGCCCAACGACTTGCCATTGACGGTCAGGGCGTTCGGGTGCGGAATCAGGTTGGCCTCACCGAGGCGGCGCAACACGGCGGGCAGGCCACCGGCATAGTAGAACTCTTCCATCAGGAAGCGCCCCGACGGCTGCAGGTCGACGATGGTCGGCATGCCACGGCCCATGCGGGTCCAGTCATCCAGATCCAACTCGACGCCGATGCGCCCGGCGATGGCTTTCAAGTGAATCACCGCATTGGTCGAGCCGCCGATGGCCGCGTTTACGCGGATCGCGTTTTCAAACGCCTCCTTGGTCAGGATCTTCGACAGCTTCAAGTCTTCGCGCACCATTTCCACGGCGCGCATGCCGGACATATGCGCCAGCACATAACGCCGCGCATCCACCGCCGGGATCGCCGCGTTGTGCGGCAGGGATGTGCCCAGCGCCTCGGCCATGCAGGCCATGGTCGACGCGGTGCCCATGGTGTTGCAGGTGCCCGCCGAGCGTGACATGCCGCCCTCGGCTGCGAGGAAGTCGTCCAGGGTAATCGTGCCGGCCTTGACCTGTTCGCTGAGCTGCCACACCACCGTGCCCGAGCCGATGTCCTGGCCCTTGTGCTTGCCGTTGAGCATCGGCCCGCCGGTGACCACGATCGCCGGTACGTCGCAACTGGCGGCGCCCATCAGCAGCGCCGGGGTGGTCTTGTCGCAACCGGTCAGCAGCACCACGCCGTCGATGGGGTTGCCGCGAATGGCTTCCTCTACATCCATGCTCGCCAGGTTGCGGGTGAGCATGGCGGTGGGGCGCAGGTTGGATTCGCCGTTGGAGAACACCGGGAACTCCACCGGGAAGCCACCGGCCTCGATCACGCCGCGTTTGACGTGCTCGGCGATCTGGCGGAAATGCGCGTTGCACGGGGTCAGTTCCGACCAGGTGTTGCAGATACCGATGATCGGCTTGCCATGGAACTGATGGTCGGCAATGCCCTGATTCTTCATCCAGCTGCGGTACATGAAGCCGTTCTTGTCGGCGGTGCCAAACCACTGGGCGGAGCGTAGGCCGGGCTTTTTGTCAGGCATGATCGTTTCTCTTATTGTATGACTATATGTTCTATGCGTGCTTAAACATAAGCGCAAAATCGCAGCTTTGGAAGAGTTGTTTTGCAAATAGTCCTACTATATAGTCAGTCTTAACTGAGGTATGACCCTGGCGGATTTTCGCGAGAGGCGTCCCCCGAGCTTCTATAAAAACAACAATCGGAGATCGACCCCCATGAGCCAGGAACTGCGGCTTATTCGGCGTATCACGCTGAAATTGATTCCCTTCCTGATCCTGCTGTACCTGATTGCCTACGTGGACCGCTCCGCCGTGGGCTTCGCCAAATTGCACATGGGCGCCGACGTGGGCATCGGCGACGCAGCCTATGGCTTGGGCGCGGGGTTGTTCTTCATTGGCTATTTCCTGTTCGAGATCCCCAGCAACCTGATGCTCGACCGCTTCGGCGCCCGACGCTGGTTTGCGCGGATCATGATCACCTGGGGCGCCATCACCATCGGCATGGCCTTCGTGCAGGGGCCCCACAGCTTCTATGTGATGCGCTTTCTGCTCGGCGCGGCGGAGGCGGGGTTCTTTCCGGGCGTGCTCTACTACATCACCCAATGGTTCCCGGTGCGCCATCGCGGCAAGATTCTCGGGCTGTTCATCCTGTCGCAACCGATTGCAATGATGATCACCGGCCCGGTCTCCGGCGGCCTCCTGGGCATGGACGGCATCCTTGGCCTGCACGGCTGGCAATGGCTGTTCATCGTGATCGGCACCCCGGCGATCCTGCTGACCTGGCCGGTGCTGCGCTACCTGCCGGACGGCCCCAAGCACGTCAAATGGATGAGCGAGGATGAAAAAGCCTGGCTCACCGGCGAACTGGCCAAGGACCTGCAAGCCTATGGCCAGACCCGTCATGGCAACCCGCTGCATGCCCTCAAAGACAAACGCGTATTGCTGCTGGCGCTGTTTTACCTGCCGGTGACCCTGAGCATCTACGGCCTGGGCCTGTGGCTGCCGACCCTGATCAAACAGTTCGGCGGCACCGACCTGGTCACCGGTTTCATCTCCGCAGTGCCCTACATTTTCGGGATCATCGGCCTGCTGATCATCCCGCGCAGCTCCGACCGTTTGAACGACCGCTACGGCCATCTCGCCGTGCTCTATGTGCTGGGCGCCATCGGCCTGTTCTTAAGCGCCTGGCTGAGTGTGCCGGTGCTGCAAATGGCCGCGTTGTGCCTGGCGGCGTTCGCGATGTTTTCCTGCACCGCCGTGTTCTGGACCTTGCCGGGGCGGTTTTTTGCCGGCGCCAGTGCGGCGGCGGGCATTGCGCTGATCAATTCGGTGGGCAACCTTGGGGGCTATATCGGCCCGTTCGTGATCGGCGCGCTCAAGGAGTACACCGGCAACCTGGCCTCGGGCTTGTACTTCCTGTGCGGGGTGATGGTGTTCGGGCTGGTGCTGACCTTCGTGGTCTACCGTGTCCTGGAGCGCAAGCATGTGCTGCCGCACGACCAATTCGCCGCCAGCGCCCGTGGCGCCACACGTACTTAATCTAGGAGAACCTTCATGCGTTTAGTGCAGTTCGAACTCAATAATGGCGAGCGCCGCGTTGGCGTCGTGGAAGGCAAGCAACTGCGTGAAGTGCGCAGCGCCCATAGCGTGCGCGAACTGGCACTGGCCGCCATCGAAGCGGGTGTCAAGTTGCAGCAGCAGGTGGACAGCCTGGGCCTGGGCGACAGCCATGACTACGCCGCGCTGCTGGCCGACCTGAAAATCCTGCCACCGCTGGACCACCCCGACCCGGCGCATATGCTGATCAGCGGCACCGGCCTGACCCACCTGGGCAGTGCCTCGGCGCGGGACAAGATGCACCAGGGCAGTGATGAAACCGCACTGACCGACACCATGCGCATCTTCAAATGGGGCGTGGAGGGCGGCAAGCCGGCGGCCGGCCAGGCGGGCGTGCAACCCGAGTGGTTCTACAAGGGCGACGGCAGCACCGTGGTGCGCCCGGGCGCAGCCTTTGCGGTGCCGCCGTTTGCCGACGATGCCGGTGAAGAACCGGAGATCGCCGGCCTGTACGTCATCGGCCCTGACAGCAAGCCCTATCGCCTGGGTTTTGCGGTGGGCAACGAGTTCTCCGACCACGTGATGGAGCGCAAGAACTACCTGTACCTGGCCCATTCCAAGCTGCGCAGTTGCAGCTATGGCCCGGAGCTGCGCGTAGGTGAATTGCCTCAGCACCTGGCGGGCACCAGCCGCATCCTGCGTAACGGCGAGGAAATCTGGCGGAACGAATTCCTCAGCGGCGAGGCCAATATGTGCCACAGCCTGGAAAACCTCGAGTACCACCACTTCAAATACAGCCAGTTCCTCAAGCCGGGCGATGTGCATGTGCATTTTTTCGGCACTGCTACATTGTCATTCGCCGACGGTATACGTACCCAACCGGGCGATGTGTTCGAGATCAGCCAGGCCGAGTTCGGCGCGCCGCTGATCAACACGGTCGGCCAGGCCGATGCGGTATTCGAGCCCGGCCAAGTTACCCCCCTTTAAAGCCACACCCCTTTAAGGAGAGCTTCATGACCCAGTTTTTCGGCCACAACTACATCGGCGGCCAACGCAGCGCCAACGGCAGCGTCAAGCTGCAAAGCGTCGATGCCGGCACGGGCGAAGCCTTGCCTCAGGATTTCTACCAAGCCACCCCCGAGGAAGTCGACGCCGCCGCCAAGGCCGCCGCCGCAGCGTATCCGGCTTACCGCGCATTGACCGCTGCGCGCCGTGCGCAGTTCCTGGATGCGATAGCCGATGAGCTGGATGCGCTGAGCGATAACTTCATCGACTTGGTCTGCCGCGAAACCGCGCTGCCCGCCGCCCGCATCAAAGGCGAGCGCGGGCGTACCAGCGGCCAGATGCGTTTGTTCGCCACCGTGCTGCGGCGCGGTGATTTCTATGGTGCACGTATCGACAAGGCGCTGCCGGAGCGCCAACCGCTGCCGCGCCCGGACCTGCGCCAATACCGCATCGGCCTGGGCCCGGTGGCGGTGTTTGGTGCCAGCAACTTTCCCCTGGCGTTTTCCACGGCGGGTGGCGACACCGCTGCGGCATTGGCGGCCGGTTGCCCGGTGGTGTTCAAGGCCCACAGTGGGCATATGGCGACGGCCGAGCAGGTCGCCGATGCGATCATCCGTGCGGCCGAGGCCACCGAGATGCCGAAGGGGGTCTTCAATATGATCTTCGGTGGTGGCGTCGGTGAGGCGCTGGTCAAACACCCGGCGATCCAGGCCGTCGGTTTTACCGGCTCGCTCAAGGGCGGCCGCGCCTTGTGCGATATGGCGGCGGCGCGCCCGCAGCCGATCCCGGTGTTTGCCGAGATGTCGAGCATCAACCCGGTGCTTGTGTTGCCTCAGGCGTTGTCGACGCGTGCCGACAGCGTGGCCCGCGACCTGACCGCCTCAGTGGTGCAAGGCTGTGGCCAGTTCTGCACCAACCCCGGTCTGGTGATCGGTATCGCCTCGCCTGAATTCACCGCGTTCACCCAGCAAGTGGCCCGACTGATCGGCGATCAGCCGGCGCAAACCATGCTGAACGCCAGCACTTTGAGCAGCTACGGCAAGGGCCTCGAAAAACTGCTGGCGCACCCCGGCATTCAACATTTGGCCGGCAGCGCGCAGGCCGGCAATCAGGCACAGCCACAGTTGTTCAAGGCCGATGTGAGCCTGTTGATCGACGGCGATGACGTGCTTCAGGAAGAAGTCTTCGGCCCCACCACGGTGTTTGTCGAAGTCGCTGACCCAGCTCAACTCAGCGCCGCCTTGCACGGCCTGCACGGCCAGCTGACCGCCACGATCATTGGCGAGCCGGCGGATTTTCAGCAGTTCGCCGAACTCACGCCGCTGCTGGAGCAGAAGGTCGGGCGCATCCTGCTCAACGGCTACCCGACCGGCGTCGAGGTGTGCGACTCGATGGTGCACGGCGGCCCGTACCCGGCGACGTCCGATGCCCGTGGCACCTCGGTCGGCACCCTGGCCATCGACCGGTTCCTGCGCCCCGTGTGCTTCCAGAACTACCCTGATAGCCTGCTGCCCGATGCGTTGAAAAATGCCAACCCGTTGCGTATCCAGCGGCTGGTGGATGGCACGCCATCGCGCGACGCGCTGTAAAAAACAACAATAATCCAGGAGGTTTCATGTCGTTGAGCGCAGTGACCGCACACCGTGCACAGTTGGGTGAAGCGCCGTTCTGGGACGCGCCGACCCAGGCACTGTACTGGGTCAATATCGCCGGCAAACAGGCACTGCGCCTGATGGGCGGGCAGTTGCAGACCTGGCAGCTGCCCGAGCACGTCTCGGCCTTTATCCCGTGTGAAAGCGGCGACGCGCTGGTGACCCTGAGCAGCGGCGTCTACCGGCTCGACCTCAGCACCGAAGCCTTGAGCCTGCTGTGCGTGGCCGACCCGCAACCGGGCAACCGTGGCAATGAAGCGCGCTGCGATGCCCAAGGCCGCCTGTGGCTGGGCACCATGCAGAACAACCTCGGTGAGCACGGCGAAGACCTGCCGATCACCCGGCGCTCCGGCGGGCTGTTTCGCGTCGATGCCGACGGGCAAGTCACGCCGTTGCTGGCCGGCCTGGGCATTCCCAACACCTTGTTATGGAGCGAGGACGGCGACCACGTGCATTTCGGCGACAGCATGGACGGCACGTTGTACCGCCACGCGATTCAGGCCGACGGCCAACTGCACCCGGGCCAGGTCTGGTTCGGCCCGCACGCACGCGGCGGGCCGGACGGCTCGGCGATGGACGTTGAAGGCTATATCTGGAACGCCCGCTGGGATGGCAGTTGCCTGCTGCGGCTGACGCCGCAAGGGCAGGTGGACCGCATCCTCGAACTGCCCGTCAGCCGCCCCACCAGTTGTGTTTTCGGTGGCCCGAACCTCACCACGCTGTATATCACCAGTGCCGCCAGCCCATTGGATCATCCCTTGGACGGCGCGGTGTTGGCGATTGAAATGGATGTGCCTGGTAAACCCTGTAATCGCTTCGCCGGCTAACCCCTAAAAACAACAACAAGGAGTCACCGTATGAATCGTCGTCGTGGTATCCGTTCCCTGTGCTGCGCCGCTGTAGCGGTCTCGGCCATGAGCTTGAGCGGGCTGTTGCTGGCCGCTGAAGAAGTGAAAATCGGTTTTCTGGTCAAGCAGGCTGAGGAGCCCTGGTTCCAGACCGAGTGGGCCTTTGCCGAAAAAGCCGGCAAGGAACATGGCTTTACGGTGATCAAGATCGCCGTGCCTGATGGCGAGAAAACCCTCTCGGCCATCGACAGCCTGGCCGCCAACGGCGCCAAGGGCTTTGTGATCTGCCCGCCGGACGTGTCCCTGGGCCCGGCCATCGTCGCCAAAGCCAAGGCCAATGGCTTGAAAGTGATTGCCGTGGATGACCGGTTTGTCGACGCCAAAGGCAACTTCATGGAGGACGTGCCGTACCTGGGCATGGCCGCCTTCGAAGTCGGCCAGAAGCAGGGCGCGGCCATGGCGGCCGAGGCAAAAAAACGCGGCTGGGACTGGAAGGACACCTACGCGGTGATCAACACCTTCAATGAACTCGACACCGGCAAGAAGCGCACCGACGGCTCGGTCAAATCCCTGGAAGACGCGGGTTTCCCCAAGGACCATATCCTGTTCACCGCGGCTAAAACCCTCGACGTTCCGGGCAGCATGGACGCCACCAACTCGGCCCTGGTCAAACTGCCCAGCGGCGCGAAAAACCTGATTATCGGCGGCATGAACGACAACACCGTGCTGGGCGGCGTACGCGCCACCGAAAGCGCCGGCTTCAAAGCTGCCAACGTGATCGGCATCGGCATCAATGGCACCGACGCCATCGGCGAACTGAAGAAGCCTAACAGCGGCTTCTTCGGCTCGATGCTGCCCAGCCCGCATATCGAGGGCTACAACACCGCGAAGATGATGTTCGACTGGGTCACCACTGGCAAAGAACCGCCCAAGTACACCGCCATGGACGAGGTGACGCTGATTACCCGCGACAACTTCAAGCAGGAACTGGAAAAAATCGGTTTGTGGAACTGATGGTTTCCCTTGGCGGCCCCGGCAACGGGGCTGCCTGATCCCTGTTACGAGGTGGTTATGCACGCGCAATTACAGACACACGACACCGCTGCCCAGTTGAGTTTCAACGGCATCGGTAAAACCTTCCCCGGGGTCAAGGCGCTGGACGGCATCAGCTTTACCGCCCTGCCTGGGCAGGTGCACGCCTTGATGGGTGAAAACGGCGCGGGCAAGTCGACGCTGTTGAAAATTCTTGGCGGTGCGTATATCCCCAGCAGCGGCACGCTGCAGATCGGCGCGCAGACCATGGATTTCAAATCCGCCGCCGACAGCATTGCCAGCGGCGTTGCAGTGATCCACCAGGAGCTGCACCTGGTGCCGGAAATGAGCGTGGCCGAGAACCTGTTTCTCGGGCATTTGCCGTCACGCTTCGGCGTGGTCAATCGTGGCCTGCTGCGCAAGCAGGCGCTGGCGTGCCTCAAGGGGCTGGCCGATGAAATCGACCCGGACGAGAAGCTCGGGCGCCTGTCCCTGGGCCAGCGCCAATTGGTGGAAATCGCCAAGGCACTGTCGCGTGGCGCGCATGTGATTGCCTTCGATGAACCCACCAGCAGCTTGTCTGCGCGGGAGATCGACCGGCTGATGGCGATCATCACGCGTCTGCGCGACGAGGGCAAAGTGGTGTTGTACGTGTCGCATCGCATGGAAGAGGTGTTCCGTATCTGCAATGCGGTCACGGTGTTCAAGGACGGCCGCTACGTGCGCACCTTCGACGACATGAGCACGCTGACCCACGACCAATTGGTGACCTGCATGGTGGGTCGCGATATCCAGGACATCTACGATTACCGCCCGCGTGAGCACGGCGAAGTGGCGTTGAAGGTCGAGGGTTTGCTCGGCCCTGGCCTGCGTGAACCGGTCAGCCTGAAGGTACACAAGGGCGAGATTCTCGGGCTGTTCGGCCTGGTCGGCGCCGGGCGCACCGAGCTGTTTCGTTTGCTCAGCGGCCTGGAGCGCGCCAGCGCCGGAAGCCTGCAATTGTGTGGGCAAACCCTGCAACTGCGCTCGCCCCGCGATGCCATCGCCGCCGGCGTGCTGCTGTGCCCGGAAGACCGCAAGAAAGAAGGGATCATCCCGCTGTCCAGCGTGGCTGAGAACATCAATATCAGTGCGCGTGGCGCGCATTCCGGGTTTGGCTGGCTGCTGCGCGATGGCTGGGAGAAGGGCAACGCCGACCAGCAGATCAAGGCGATGAAAGTCAAAACGCCGAATGCCGAACAGAAAATCATGTACCTGTCGGGCGGCAACCAGCAGAAGGCGATTCTGGGCCGCTGGCTGTCGATGCCGATGAAGGTACTGCTGCTGGACGAACCGACCCGGGGCATTGATATCGGCGCCAAGTCGGAGATCTACCAGATCATCCATAACCTGGCGGCCAGCGGCATTGCGGTGATCGTGGTGTCCAGCGACCTGATGGAAGTGATGGGCATTTCCGACCGCATTCTGGTGATGAGCGAGGGTGCCCTGACCGGCGAACTGGCCCGCGATCAAGCGGATGAAGCACGGCTGCTGCAACTGGCGCTCCCGCGTTCGCGGGCTTGAAGAACAAGAGGATTTGGGTATGTCACAGGTAAAAACTGCAAAGGGCTTCTGGCCGGGTTTCAACCAGCGCAAGTTCCTCGATGACTGGGTGATGCTGCTGGCAGCATTGAGCATCTTTGTGCTCAGCGCCGTGTTTATCGACAACTTCCTCTCGCCGCTGAACATGCGCGGGCTGGGCCTGGCGATTTCCACGGTCGGCATCGCCGCGTGCACCATGTTGTTCTGCCTGGCGTCGGGGCACTTCGACTTGTCGGTGGGCTCGGTGATCGCCTGTGCCGGGGTGGTGGCGGGGATTGTGATTCGCGACACCGACAGCGTGGTGCTCGGCGTATCGGCGGCCTTGGCCATGGGCCTGGTGGTGGGGCTGATCAACGGTATCGTCATCGCCAAATTGCGCATCAATGCGTTGATCGCGACCTTGGCGACCATGCAGATCGTGCGCGGCCTGGCCTATATCTTCTCCAACGGCAAGGCCGTGGGGGTGATGGACGAGCGTTTCTTCGTGTTCGGCAATGGCCAACTGTTGGGCGTGCCGGTGCCGATCATCATCACCGTGCTGTGCTTTGTGTTCTTTGGCTGGTTGCTCAACTACACCACCTACGGGCGCAACACCATGGCCATCGGCGGTAACCAAGAGGCGGCGCTGCTCGCCGGGGTGAACGTTGATCGAACCAAGATCATCATCTTTGCCGTGCACGGTCTGATTGGCGCGCTGGCGGGGGTGATCCTCGCGTCGCGCATGACCTCGGGCCAGCCGATGATTGGCCAGGGCTTCGAGCTGACGGTGATTTCCGCCTGCGTGCTGGGCGGGGTGTCGCTGAGCGGCGGCATCGGCATGATCCGCCATGTGATCGCCGGGGTGCTGATTCTGGCGATCATCGAGAATGCGATGAACCTGAAGAACATCGACACCTTCTACCAGTATGTGATCCGGGGTTCGATCCTGTTGCTGGCGGTAATTATCGACCGTATGAAGCAGCGCTGAAGCCATGCCATGTAGAGATCCAAATGTGGGAGGGGGCTTGCCCCCGATAGCAGTCTGTCAGTTAGCACATCTATAGCTGACCCACCGCTATCGGGGGCAAGCCCCCTCCCACATTGGATCTCCACAGTATTGAAGTTCAGCTTTTGCCATAATGGCGCCGTTTTCGTACCACCACATAGGCCCTACATGCAGGAAAACGCCCACACCCCCGTCAAAGACGCCGCGCCCACCGGCACCCAGACCCTGCTGCGCGGCCTGGGCGTGGTGCAGGCGGTGGCGGCTGGTGCGCGCGACTTGAAAGAGATCGCCCGACGCATCGGCACCACCCGCAGCACCACCCATCGCCTGGCGAGTTGCCTGGTGGAGGAGCGTTACCTGCGCGTAGTGCCGCAAGTCGGCTACCTATTGGGCCCCAAGCTGATCGAGCTGGGGTTTCAGGCCCGCGAAGAGCTGCCGTTGGTGACCCTGGCCATACCGTATCTGGATGAACTGTCGGCGCTGACCGGCGACACCATCCACCTGGCCATTCGCGAATACGATGACGTGCTCTACCTGCACAAGAACCCCGGCCGTAACGGCCCGGAAATGCGCTCGCGGGTCGGCCATCGCATGCCGCTGGCACGCACCGGTATCGGCAAGGCGTTGCTGCTGGATGACACGGTGGAGGAGTGGCAACGCTTGTACGAAGTCAGCCAGCCGGTGGGTGGGAAAAACCTGCAATGGCCGCAGCACCCGGAGCAATCCTGGGCGCAGTTCGAGCAGCGCATGCGTGAGTATGTGGTGGGCGGTTATGCGTTCGATCTGGAAGACAACGAACCGTCGATCCGTTGCGTGGCGGCACCGGTGCGCGATGCCAGTCGGCGAATCGTTGCCGGCATCAGCATCGCCAGTACCGTGCCCTACATGCCGCTGGAGAAGATGGCCGAACTGATCCCTGTAATCAAACAGGTCGCAGCGCGGCTGTCAGCGGAGTTGGGCGCGAAGGGCTGATCAGACCTTCAAGGTCGCCATGTCGATCACAAAGCGGTACTTCACATCACCGGCGATCATGCGGGTGTAAGCCTCGTTGATCTGGCGGATGTCGAGCATTTCGATGTCGCAGGTGATGCCATGCTCGGCGCAGAAATCCAGGACTTCCTGGGTTTCGGCAATGCCGCCGATCAGCGAGCCGGCCAGTACACGGCGGCTCATCACCAGCTTGCCGGCGTGTACCGGTGGGTCTACCGGCTCGATCAGGCCGACCAGGATATGCACGCCGTCAAAGCGCAGCACGTCGAGGTAGGGGTTCAGATCGTGCTGCACCGGGATGGTGTCCAGCAGGAAGTCGAAGCTGCCGGCGGCGGCTTTCATCTGTTCGGCATCGGTGGACACGATCACGTGATCGGCGCCTTGGCGACGGCCTTCCTCAGCCTTGCTCGCGGAGCGGGTGAACAGGGTCACTTCTGCGCCCATGGCCTTGGCGAACTTGATGCCCATATGGCCCAGGCCGCCCATGCCCAGAATGCCGACTTTGTCGCCAGCTTTGACGCCGTAGTGCTTGAGCGGCGAGTAGGTGGTGATGCCTGCGCACAGAATCGGCGCGGCGCTGGCCAGGTCGAGCTTGGCCGGGATCTTCACCACAAAGTGTTCGCTGACCACGATGCTGTCGGAGTAGCCGCCCATGGTGTTGCTGCCATCAACCCGGTCCGGGGTGGCGTAGGTCATGGTCGGGCCTTCGAGGCAGTATTGCTCCAGGTCCGATTTGCAGGCTTCGCAGTGACGGCACGAGTCGACCATGCAGCCCACGCCGACCAGGTCGCCGACTTTGTGCGCGGTGACGCTGGCGCCGACGGCAGTGACTTTGCCGACGATCTCGTGGCCCGGCATCAGCGGGTACACGGCGATGCCCCATTCGTTGCGTGCCTGGTGGATATCGGAGTGGCACACGCCGCAGTAGAGGATCTCGATCGCCACGTCATCGGCGCGCGGGCTGCGGCGTTCAAACGACATGGGGGCGAGGGGAGTGGTGGCCGACTGGGCCGCATAACCGATGGCGGTGTACATGGGGAAACCTCGCAAAAAGCAGTGACAAGTGAGGCGGGCCATTCTCCCCGTCACCTCCGGATGCGGCCATGGTGATTGCTCCGAACCTCATGCCTAAAACTCCGGTGGAGCCGCTAAAAGCGTCAAGCCTTAAGCTGCAAGCTGTAAACTGCGCGCTCTCTTGCAGCTTGAGGTTTGAAGCTTGCAGATGCCCCGGTCTGAATACTTCTGAGAACTGCTTTTTATGTTGTTGACCCGCCATCTCGACGCCAACGCCACGCTGGTTGCCTTGATAAAGGGGCTTACGCCCCGTGACGGTTTTTCCCCGACGAACTTGCCCGGCGTGAAGGTATTGCGCGCCAGTTGCGATGTGGCGCGTGGGCCGCAGATTTACGAACCGAGCCTGATGATCGTCGCCCAGGGCAGCAAAGTCGCGTATCTGGGCCCGCGTACGCTGGAATATGGCGCCGGGCATTACCTGATCCAGGCGATGCCGGTGCCCTTCGAATGCGAGACCTTTGCCCTGCCGAATGCGCCGCTGTATGGCGTGACCGTCGGCATTGACCGCGTGGTGCTGGGCGAGTTGGTGATGGCCATGGGGATCCAGGCGGGCCCGCCGCCGGCGGCGCAGACCCTGGAGTCGATGAGTTCGGTGGTGCTGGATGATGCGATGCGCGGCTGCGTCGAGCGGCTGTTGCAGTGCCTGCACGATCCACTGGAAAGCCGGATCATGGGCCCGGCGCGGGTGCGCGAATTATTGTTCACCGCGTTGCGCGGCCCACAGGCCGATGTGCTGCGCGCCTTGGTGGAGCAACAGGGGCAGTTTTCGCGGATCGCCACCTCATTGAATCACCTGCATGCCCATTACGCCGAACCGCTGAATATCGAGACCCTGGCCGGGTATGCGCACATGAGTGCGTCGACCTTTCATGAGCATTTCAAGCGCTGCACCTTGTTGTCGCCGGTGCAGTATCTGAAACGTCTGCGGTTATTGAAGGCGCAGCAGTTGCTGTTGGTGGACGGCATGGGCGTGGCGCAGGCAGCGCACAGCGTGGGGTATCAAAGTACGTCGCAATTCAGTCGGGAGTACAAACGCTACTTTTTGCGTAACCCGGGCGAAGAGCGGGCTGCCTGACTCTTCTAGGCAATGAGGTTGAACATGTGGGAGGGGGCTTGCTCCCGATGGCGGTGGGTCAGTTACAGATAGGCTGACTGACACACTGCCATCGGGAGCAAGCCCCCTCCCACATTTACCCCTGGATAATTTACATATTCGGGTAAGTCGGCCCACCCGCGCCTTCCGGCGTTACCCAGGTGATGTTCTGCGAAGGGTCCTTGATGTCACAGGTCTTGCAGTGCACGCAGTTCTGGGCGTTGATCTGGAAGCGCTTCTCGCCGTCTTCCTTGGTCACCACTTCATACACGCCGGCCGGGCAGTAGCGCTGCGCCGGTTCATCGTAGAGCGGCAGGTTGGTGCCGATCGGGATGCTCGCGTCTTTGAGCTTCAGGTGGCACGGCTGCTCTTCTTCGTGGTTGGTGCCGGAGATGAACACCGAGCTCAGCTTGTCGAAGCTCAGCTTGCCGTCGGGTTTTGGGTAGTTGATCTTCTTGCTGTCCTTGGCGAGCTTCAGGCAGGCGTAGTCCGGCTTGGTGTCGTGCAAGGTGAACGGCATTTTGCCGCCGAGGATGTTCTGGTCGAACCAGTTGAAGCCGGCACCGATGATCGGGCCGAACTTGTGCATCGCCGGGCCGAAGTTGCGGCTGGCGAACAGTTCTTCGTAGAGCCAGCTCTTTTTGAAGCTGTCGACGTAGTTGGTCAGTTCGTCGCCGCCTTCGGATTCTGCGAGCAGGCGCTCGGCCACGGCGTCAGCGGCGAGCATGCCGGACTTCATCGCGGTGTGGCTGCCCTTGATCTTGGCCACGTTCATGGTGCCCAGGTCGCAGCCGATCAATGCGCCGCCCTTGAATACCATCTTCGGCAACGAGTTAATACCGCCCTTGGCCAGCGCGCGTGCGCCGTAGCTGATGCGCTTGCCGCCTTCCAGGTACTGGGCCAGCACCGGGTGATGCTTGAGGCGCTGGAACTCATCGAACGGCGACAGGAACGTGTTGCTGTAGGACAGGTCGACGATCAGGCCCACGACCACCTGGTTGTTTTCCAGGTGGTAGAGGAACGAGCCGCCGGTGTTCTCATTGCTGATGATGTCCAGCGGCCAACCCGCGGTGTGTACCACCAGGCCAGGCTGATGTTTGGCTGGGTCGATTTCCCAGATCTCCTTCAGGCCGATGCCGTAGTGCTGGGCGTCGGCGTCGCTGTCCAGGTTAAAGCGCTGGATCAGCTGCTTGCCGATATGGCCACGGCAGCCTTCGGCGAACAACGTGTACTTGCCACGCAGCTCCATGCCTGGGGTGTAGACGCCCTCTTTCGGATTGCCTTCGCGGTCGACGCCGAGGTCGCCGGTGATGATCCCGCGGACCACGCCGTTCTCGTCGAACAACGCTTCCTGGGCGGCGAAGCCTGGGTAGACTTCCACGCCCAGGTTCTCGGCCTGCTGGGCCAGCCAGCGGCACAGGTTGCCCAGGGAGATGATGTAGTTGCCTTCGTTGTGCATGGTCTTGGGCACAAAGAAGTCAGGCACCTTGGTGGATGCCTCGGGGCTGCGCAGTACATAGATGTCATCGCGCACGACCGGGGTGTTGAGCGGGGCGCCGAGTTCCTTCCAGTCCGGGAACAGTTCGTTCAGGGCGCGTGGTTCAAACACGGCACCGGAAAGGATGTGAGCGCCGACTTCGGAGCCTTTCTCGACCACGCAGACGCTGATTTCCTTACCGGCTTCGGCGGCCTTCTGCTTCAGTCGGCAGGCGGCGGACAGGCCAGCCGGGCCAGCGCCGACGATGACCACGTCGAATTCCATGTATTCGCGTTCCACAGGCTATCTCCTACTCAAGGCTCAACAGGCTTTTTTTCTAATGGGTGGAGGTTCGGTGTCGTATCCGTCATCACTGCATCTGAGGCAGCGGATGACCCACCTTTCTCTCTAGGTGGCGCATTATATATAGACCACTGGCAGCGTCCAATACAAACGTTTGTTTGAATTGCCCGCAGGCTAGGTAAATCAAAGCAACGCGGCTTATGACTGACCATTTTGCCGTATTGACCAGAATAGGCGTTCCGGTCAAGATACGGTCGGTTTTGCGCTTACCGTAGGCAGACTGAAGGTTTCAAGAGCACGTCCAAAAGCTAGACGGGTGACGCGTGCCACAACAATGGCGCGCAGTTTACACGCCGCGATAAAGAATGACCTCTCAGTCACCACTGACGAACGGTCATCATTTCCCGTGAGCAAGGTCATTCGCCGCCGTTTTTGGAGGTGCCCTTGTGTGCCGATGAGCATCAACCGCCAGGTTCGCCTAGGCGACTTTCTTTTCACCGGAGAGTAACGAGGAATCCATGAAGGTTCTTGTAGCTGTCAAACGCGTTGTCGATTACAACGTGAAAGTTCGCGTCAAGGCGGACAATTCCGGCGTCGATCTTGCTAACGTCAAGATGTCGATGAACCCTTTCTGTGAAATCGCTGTGGAAGAAGCCGTACGCCTGAAAGAAAAAGGCGTGGCGACTGAAATCGTTGTGGTTTCCATCGGCCCTACCACTGCTCAAGAGCAGCTGCGTACCGCCCTGGCACTGGGTGCCGACCGCGCCATCCTGGTTGAGTCGGCTGAAGAGCTGACCTCCCTGGCCGTGGCCAAGTTGCTCAAAGCCGTTGTCGACAAGGAACAGCCACAGCTGGTGATCCTCGGCAAACAGGCCATCGACAGCGACAACAACCAAACTGGCCAGATGCTGGCTGCACTGACCGGTTATGGCCAGGGCACCTTCGCCTCGAAAGTCGAAGTGAGCGGCGACAGCGTTGCTGTGACCCGTGAAATCGACGGCGGCGCGCAAACCGTTTCGTTGAAACTGCCGGCCATCGTTACCACCGACCTGCGTTTGAACGAGCCGCGCTACGCGTCCCTGCCAAACATCATGAAAGCCAAGAAGAAGCCGCTTGAGTCGTTGACTCCAGAAGCCCTTGGCGTTTCCACAGCCTCCACCAACAAGACCATCAAAGTCGAAGCGCCGGCTGCACGCAGCGCGGGCATCAAGGTCAAGTCGGTGGCTGAACTGGTTGAGAAACTGAAAAACGAAGCGAAGGTGATCTGATCATGGCTATCCTCGTAATCGCCGAACACGACAACAAGGTACTGGCCCCGGCCACCCTGAATACCGTGGCCGCTGCCGCTAAAATCGGTGGCGACATTCACGTGCTGGTTGCAGGTCTTGGCGCTGGCGCCGTGGCTGAAGCCGCCGCCAAAGTCGCTGGCGTGAGCAAAGTACTGCTGGCCGACAACGCCGCGTACGCTCACCAGTTGCCGGAAAACGTTGCCCCTCTGGTCGCAGAGCTGGGCGCTGGCTACAGCCATATCCTGGCTGCCGCCACTTCCAACGGCAAAAATATCCTGCCACGCGTTGCTGCGCAGCTGGACGTTGACCAGATCTCCGAGATCGTTTCGGTAGAAAGCGCCGACACCTTCAAGCGCCCGATCTACGCCGGTAACGCGATTGCCACCGTGCAATCGACCGCCGCGATCAAAGTGATCACCGTGCGTGCCACCGGTTTCGACCCGGTTGCTGCTGAAGGTGGTTCGGCTGTCGTTGAAGCTGTCGCTGCTGCCCACGACGCTGGCACTTCCAGCTTTGTTGGCGAAGAGCTGGCCAAGTCGGATCGTCCTGAGCTGACCGCTGCCAAAATCGTCGTTTCCGGCGGTCGCGGCATGCAGAACGGTGACAACTTCAAGCACCTGTACGCCCTGGCCGACAAGCTCGGCGCTGCGGTCGGCGCTTCCCGCGCGGCCGTCGACGCAGGCTTTGTACCCAACGACATGCAGGTCGGCCAGACCGGCAAGATCGTCGCGCCACAGCTGTACATCGCGGTCGGTATCTCCGGCGCGATCCAGCACTTGGCCGGTATGAAAGACTCCAAAGTGATCGTCGCGATCAACAAGGACGAAGAAGCACCGATCTTCCAGGTGGCTGATTACGGCCTGGTGGCGGACTTGTTCGAAGCCGTACCCGAGTTGGAGAAGCTGGTCTAATCCAGTCGCTTCACTTATAAAGAGCCCGGTCTTGTGACCGGGCTTTTTTTTGACTTGCTGGAGAGCTTTGCCATGCAATTGCGTTCCTGGACCCTACTGCTGGGCATTACGTTGATGCCGAGCCTGGCACTCGCCGCCGGCAAATGTGATCGCCTGGTGATCACCGGCAGCCCGGACGCCCCGCCGTTGCTCTGGCGTGACCCCCAGGACCCCACGCACCTGATCGGCGCCAGCGCGGATGTGTTGCAGCAAGTGGCCAAGGACCTGGGGCTTAAAATTGACCTGCTCTACGGCGGCAAACGCTCCCTGGCCCTGGACGAAGTGCGCAGCGGGCGCATGGACCTCCTCGCCGACGCGCCGCTGAACCTGGGCGAGCTGGAAACCCTCGACTACATCCACCCGGCGCTGGTGCAGACCGACTACCTGGTGTGGACGCGCAAGGACTCGGCGCTGGCCTATACCACGGCGGCCGACCTGCAGGGCCACAAGGGCGCGGTCTCTGAGCGTGCGCGCTTGAGCCGTGAGTTCGAAACCTTCGCCGGCCAGCAACTCACCCTGCAACGCCTGCCCAGCCTGACGCCGGCGTTCCAGAAACTGCTGCTGGGCGAAGTGGATTACGTGCTGGCCGGGCGCTATTCCGGCATGGCCATGGCCCAGACCCTGGGCATGAGCAACGACCTGGTCGCCCGCGAATTGCCCATTGATCAGCCCGGCCTGTACCTGGCGATTTCCCACAACTCGGCCTGCAATGATCCGTGGTTGCGCGGACAGCTCGCCAAAAAGATGACAGAATTGCCCGGGTCTGGTGTGACGGAAGCCGCGCTGCAGCGCAATCTCGAGCGTTGGAAAGCACAATTGCAACAACCCGTCGGCACCCCAACAAAGTAGGGATTTTCAGTGACTCTTCGACCTCTTTTCGCGGCCCTCGCCGTTGTCGCTCTGGCGGGATGTGCAGCCGATCCTGCGCCGAATGAACAAATTCGCCTCACCCAGCAAGCCTTGGAGCAAGCCAGCGCGGTGGGTGCCAACACCGATGAATCGCCTGAACTGAAACTGGCCGAAGATAAATTCGCCCAAGCCAGGGCCGACATGGCTGACCAATCCTACAAAGACGCACGCATGCAGGCCGAACAGGCCGAGCTGGATGCGCGCCTGGCCGAAGCCCAAGTGCTGACCCGCAAGAGCCAGGAACAGTTGAACGTGCTTAACACCCGCATTACCCGTCTGCGCAAGCAATTGCAGTTGGGAGAAGCCCAATGAGCCCGATGCTGCGTAGTGTGAGCTGTGCATTGCTGCTGGGCAGTGCGGCGCTGGGTGGTTGTGCCAGCCATCCCAACAGCGAGCAAGCCCTGCAACAGGCCGGCAGCGACTTCCAGAAGGTCAAGGAAGACGCCAACGTGTTGCGTATCGCGCCCAAGGACGTGATCCGCGCCGGTGAGTCCCTGGCCCGCGCCGATCGCTTGTCCAGTTACTCGGGCAGCGGCGCGGACGTGGTGCACTACGCCTACCTGAGCCAGCGCTACAGTGCCATCGCCCGCGAACACACCGAACAGGCGCTCAACCAGGAGCGCGGCGCCAAGCTCGAACTGGAACGCCAGCGCCTGCAGTTGGCCCTGCGTGAAAGCAAGCTGATCAGCGTGCAGCAGCAGGGCAAGTGGCTCGAAGAACAGATCGCCAGCCTGGCCACCACCCAGACCGATCGCGGCCTGGTGATGACCCTGGGCGATGTGCTGTTCGACACCGGTGACGCGGAGCTGAAAAACTCGGCCAATCGCACGGTGCTGAAAATCGTGCAGTTCCTGCAACTGAACCCCAAGCGCGTGGTGCGCATCGAGGGCTATGCCGACAATACCGGCGGCGAGCAGGAAAACCTCAAACTGTCCCGTGACCGTGCGCAATCGGTGGCCGATGTGCTGGTGGACCTGGGCATCGACGAAAAACGCATCCAGGTCGAAGGGTATGGCGACCAGTACCCGGTGGAAGCCAACGCCTCCGAGCGGGGCAGGGCGCAGAACCGTCGTGTGGAAATCGTGTTCTCCGACGCGAAGGGCCAACTGGGCGCCGCTCGCTAGCAGCCTGGCATAGATCAAAATGTTTCTGTTCACAGCTGGATATTCAGTTGGTCACGCCTACAGTTTTT
Source organism: Pseudomonas viridiflava (assembly GCF_900591205.1). Lineage (GTDB taxonomy): Bacteria > Pseudomonadota > Gammaproteobacteria > Pseudomonadales > Pseudomonadaceae > Aquipseudomonas. Next base: position 281,578 of record NZ_UUPU01000027.1, on the reverse strand, counting down.
ACTGTCACTCCCGTCCGTGCTCGACTATTGTGGCAACTGTCCCCGTACACTTTTAAACTGTGCCGGTATGTTTCACACAAAAATAAAATACCCGTGAAATCGAGTGCTGCGTCATGACCAATCTGTTGCTTTACCAACGTATTGCCCAGCAACTGGCTGAGGACATCCGGCGCGGTGTCTATCAACCGGGTGAGCGCGTGCCTTCGGTGCGCAAGATGAGCTCGCAGCTCAACGTCAGCCACGCCACGGTGTTACAGGCTTACGCCAACCTGGAAGACCAGGGGCTGATCCGGGCGCGGCCGCAGTCCGGCTACTACGTGCACCAGACGCCGGCACTTACCGCGCCGACGCCGGACATCGCCCGGGTCGAGCGCCCGGGGTTGGTCACCCGCAGCAGCATTATTCAGCAGGTATTGGGCGAGTCGCGCCGTGAAGGTGTATTCCCGTTGGGCGCCGCCGTGCCGAGTGTCGACTACTTGCCGGTGCGTGCCCTGCACCAGCAACTGGCCAAGGTCACGCGATTTCAAAGCCCACGTGCGTTCAGTTACATGTTCAGCCCCGGTTTCGAGCCCCTGCGCCGCCAAGTGGCGATTCGCATGCGCGATGCAGGCGTGGTGGTGGACCCCTCCGAAGTGGTCATCACCCACGGTTGCGTGGATGCGCTGCAAATGTCGTTGCGGGTGCTGACGCGCCCGGGCGATTTGATTGCGGCGGAATCACCGACGTATTACGGCTTGCTGCAGTTGGCCGATCTGCTGGGCCTCAAGGTCATCGAGATCCCCAGCGACCCCTCCACCGGCATGAGTCTGGAAGCCCTGCAACTGGCGGCCAACCAGTGGTCAATCAAGGCCCTGGTGTTGACCACGCGCCTGAGCAACCCCCTGGGCGGAACCATGCCCGAGGAACGCCAGAAACAATTGTTGCGCCTGGCCTCGGATTTCGACATCCAGATTGTCGAGGACGATATCTACGGCGAGCTGATGTTCGAGTTGGGGCGCACCAAGGCGCTTAAAGCCTACGACCGCCTGGACCGGGTCATCTATTGCTCCAGCTTTTCCAAGACCTTGTCCCCTGGCGTGCGCATCGGCTGGATGATCGCCGGCAAGTACCAGCAGGAAATCCAGCGCCTGCAGATGTTCAGCACCCATTCGGCGTGCAGCGTGACGCAAATGGGCGTTGCGGCGTACCTGGAGAACGGCGGCTACGACCGGCACTTGCGCTACATTCGTCAGGAATACCGCAAGAACCTCAGCGCGTTCCAACTGGCGGTGCAGCAATATTTTCCGGAAGGCACGCAGATGAGCCGTCCGACCGGCGGCTTTATCCTGTGGGTCAGTTTGCCCGGGCGGGTCAATACCCAGGAACTGCACGTGCGTGCCCTGCAACAGGGTATCAGCATTGCGCCGGGGTTGATCTTCAGTAATACCGAGCAGTTCAACCACTGCATCCGCCTTAACTGCGGCACACCGTGGAACCGCGAGGCAGAGCGGGCGCTGATGACTCTGGGGATGCTGGCCAGCCAGTTATGCCAGGAGACCGCAGCCGGTTTTTGAGGCTCGCAAGGGGGACAGTTCCGATAGCTGGCTGATCACCGCGCTTGTCATGCCGTGCACAACAAGCGAGCATATGGCCCTCTGCCGTTAATGCTGTTGGCGATATGACCTCAATTGTTCGTGCTGTTTTGGTGATTGGCCTGTTAAGCCTGTGTAACGTCAGCCCGGTGCTGGCGGCAACGCCTGTGAATGACGCCAAGCCCGCTGCCAGTACCCAGCAGAAGACCCCGGCGAAAAAATCGGCTACGGCCCAGAAAGCGGCGGTAGCCAAGAAAAAAGCCGCCACCGCGAAAAAACGTAAAGCCTCCAAGTCGGCTCAAGAGGTGGCGCAAACCCAATTGCCACCGGCACAGTTGGATCTGTCCCTGCCTTCGGACATGGTCCGGCACTTGCAGCCACTGGGCACTGCACCCAAACCCAAGAGTGTGCCGCTGCTGCCGCCGATGTTCGGCGAGAAACCCACCGACAATAGCGCTTTCCAGATCAACGGCCGCTTGCTCAGCAATGAGATGAAGCTGCAACTGCGCAACGAAGAGCGGCGAGAGGTGGAAGGCGCCGCGTTGGAATTCGAGTTCAAGCAGTAACGTTTCCCGCGAACGTGACGTTGCCCCTTGACCATCTGTCGCAGACTGGTCGGTCACCCTTGTTTTGTGCGAAAAACCCCTGTTAGACCATTTTAAAACGGCTGTTTAAGGGCGTACTCTAGCCCGGCCATCCACATTGAGTCGTCGAGGACCTGCTGGTCATGAAATGCCGTGAAGGCTGTGGCGCTTGCTGCATCGCCCCCTCCATCAGTTCGCCGCTACCCGGAATGCCCAACGGCAAACCGGCGGGCGAACGCTGCCTGCACCTGTCGGTCGAACAGCTATGCCAGCTGTTCGGCCAACCGGAACGCCCTGCGGTGTGCAGTGATTTCAAGGCGGATATCGAGGTTTGCGGCACCGACCAGACCGATGCGATCCGCTTGATCGGCTGGTGGGAGCAGATGACGGCGGCTTGATGGGCTTTACTATCGGGACTTTTTTCAGAACGTCGACAATAAGGAATATAACAATGGGTTCGCTGAAACGAATGGCTGTGTTGTGCGGTTTTACGGTGTTGTTTGCTGCCACTGCCCAGGCTGAGGATTGGCAGGTCGCCAAGGACGAAGACGGTATCAAAGTGTCCCTCAGCGAAATCGCCGGCTCCAAATACAAGGCGTATCGCGGTGTCACAGTGATCAAGGCGCCTGTGGCAAAAATCGTCGCGCTCCAGGAGGACGTCGCCGGTGCCTGTTCCTGGATTCACGAGTGCAAATCCCAGAAGCTGGTCGACAAGAAAGGTGACGAGAGTTGGACCTATACCCAATTCAAAGCCCCGTTCCCGGTAACGGACCGTGATTCCTACCTGCATATCACCACCACCAAGGCCGCCGACGGTACGTTGACCCGTAAGCTGGAAGGGGTGCCAACCTACAAGCCTGAGGAAAAAGGCTACGTGCGGGTTGCCCAAGTCGATGGCTTCTGGAAACTGGTGCCAAAAGGCGACAACCAGACCGAAGTCACCTACCAGGTGCACACCGAGCCAGGCGGCAGCGTGCCTTCGTGGCTGGCCAACAAGTTCGTGGTGGACGCGCCGTTCAACACCTTGAAAGCCTTGAAAGAACACGCTGAAAAATAAGCGCGGTTGATCAGGTGCCTCCGGCCTTGGGTGGAACGTTTGGTGAACCCTCAAGGTCCAGATAGATGTGAGCCCACACACGGGTTCTATCGAGGAGGCACCGATGCAAAAGTGGCAGATTACCTTCGTTGATGATCACGGCGTGCAGTCCGTGGAGCAGTTTACCTGCGACCAGAAGCCCAGCCTCGAAGATGCGGCACACATGATTCGCAACAAACTGGTGCCCGTCGCCGCCGAGCTGGACCTCAATGACCTGGAGGGCCGCAAACCCGAGCCTACGGTCAAGATCCTGAAAGACCAGAACAGTATCCAGATCCTCGACATCTCTCCCGCCGCCTGAACAATCCCTGTATGCGATTCAAGCGCCTCTGGTGGAGGTGATAGCTTCGCGCTACTCTGCAAGTGAGATCAGCGAATGAATCGCTAAGGTCTGGTCTTGTCAGCTACATGCTTGTTTTCCAGCGGTTTCATTGCCCCAGGTGATGTTACAGCCGTAGTTCCCGCGCCAGTACGGCGCGGGCTTCGGGAAGCACGGAAAGTCTATCCATCAATTTGAGGAGCACTTTTCATGAGCACAGCCTATCAAGAAGACATCAGCACCAACGTTCTGCGCCGCATGAAAGAAGGCGGCTTCGATTTTTCGCGTTTCCACCCCATCGAGTTCTACGCCATTTTCCCGGATGAGGAACGGGCGCGCAGGGCTGCGGGTGAGTTTCGCGGGGAGTCCCTGAATGCCCAGGTCAGTGCGCGCGATGATGGCGCCTGGTATCTGGAACTGAGCAAAATCATGTTCGCAACCTACGACGGCATAGGAGACTTCGAGCAAGACTTTGAGGCGGTGGTCGAGCCTTTAGGCGGCATCATCGAAGGATGGGGGGTCAAACAGGAGGTGCGTGGCTTACCCATGTAGTTCAAGGCGTTTAGCAGTATGAGCAACACAGCGTATCGGCTGACCCTTGGGTCGGCCGATTTTGTTTGTACGCCAGGAAAACTTAACGGAACTTGCGCGAGGTTTTTCAGCACCAAAAAAAAGCCACCCAAAGAGGGTGGCCTAAAGGGAAGAGCGGTGAGCTGAAACATTAGGACGCATCCTGTTCAGCAGATGGTTGCGATTATCCACAGGCGCGTGCGGGCAGTGAAATCAACTCTGACTATGCTGTTGATAGCCAAAGCCCGCATTGCGAAGAGGCGTTTGGTGGTACACCGGGCATTCTGCGCACCAGGACGGTGCAGTTAGATCCCTTTGCTAATTCAACTCACTGATTTTTAAGTGTTTATGCCGCTGGCACGGGCCTTGCGATGGTTCTTGCGTCCGGGTGACAAGGAGTTCGGCATGATCCGCACTTATTACGACGAAATGTACGACGGGGCAGGGCAGGTTCGCCCCCATTACCGCGAGTTCGCCCGCTGGTTGGCTGAAACCCCAGCAGAACTGCTGGCCCAGCGCCGGCGTGAAGCCGATTTGCTGTTTCACCGCGCCGGGATCACTTTCACTCTCTACGGCGACGAGCAAGGCACAGAGCGCCTGATTCCCTTCGACACTATCCCCCGCAGTATTCCCGCCAGCGAATGGCGGACCGTCGAGCGTGGCTGCATCCAGCGGGTCAAGGCGTTGAACATGTTTCTCGCCGACCTGTACCACGAACAACGCATCATCAAAGCCGGAGTCATCCCCGCCGAACAGGTGCTGGCCAACGAGCAGTACCAGTTGGCGATGCAGGGCCTGAACCTGCACCGCGATCTGTATTCCCACATCTCCGGGGTCGACCTCGTACGCGACGGCGACGGCACCTGGTACGTGCTCGAAGACAACTTGCGTACCCCGAGCGGCGTCAGCTACATGCTCGAAGACCGCAAGATGATGATGCGCCTGTTCCCCGAACTGTTCGCCGCCCAGCGCATTGCGCCTATCGACCATTACCCCAACCTGCTGCTCGATACCCTGAAAAGCTCCAGCCCCCTGGATAACCCCAGCGTGGTGGTGCTGACCCCGGGGCGGTTCAACAGCGCCTTCTTTGAACACGCCTTTTTGGCGCGAGAAATGGGTGTGGAACTGGTGGAAGGCGCCGACCTGTTCGTGCGCGATGACCGCGTGTTCATGCGCACCACCGACGGCCCCAAAGCCGTGGACGTGATCTACCGTCGCCTCGACGATGCGTTCCTCGACCCGCTGGCCTTCAACCCGGACTCCATGCTCGGCGTGCCTGGCCTGCTGGCCGCGTATCGCTCGGGCAATGTGGTACTGGCCAACGCAATCGGCACCGGGGTGGCGGATGACAAATCGGTGTACCCCTTCGTCACCGAGATGATCCGTTTTTACCTGGATGAAGAGCCGATCCTGCAGAACGTTCCTACGTTTCAGTGCCGTAAACCCGACGAATTATCCCACGTGCTGGCCAACCTGCCGGACCTGGTGGTCAAGGAAACCCAAGGCTCTGGTGGCTACGGCATGCTGGTCGGCCCGGCCTCCACGGCGGCGGAAATCGAAGCCTTTCGCGCACGCATCAAGGCCAAGCCCCACGCGTATATCGCGCAACCCACCCTGTGTTTATCCACCTGCCCGACCTTTGTCGAAAATGGCATCGCGCCGCGTCATATCGACCTGCGCCCGTTTGTGTTGTCCGGCAAGGAAACCCGCGTGGTGCCCGGCGGCCTGACCCGCGTGGCGCTGCGTGAAGGTTCGCTGGTGGTCAACTCATCCCAGGGCGGTGGCACCAAAGACACCTGGGTGGTCGAGGATTGAAGTATGTTGAGTAGAACTGCCTCGGATTTGTACTGGATGTCGCGCTACCTGGAGCGTGCGGAAAACCTCGCACGTATGCTCGATGTCAGCTATTCGCTGTCGCTGATGCCCCAGGATGGGCGCGGCGATGGCCTGCATGAGCTGGCCATGCCGCTGTTGATCACTGGCACCCTCGATGACTACCGCGAGCGCCACGGCGAATTGCACGCCGAGCACCTGCTGCACTTTTTCGCCCTGGATGCGGCCAACCCGGCCAGTATCTACAGCTGCCTGGGCGCCGCACGGGCCAGTGCGCATGCCGTGCGTGGGCGAATTACCGCCGACATGTGGGAAAACATCAACGCCACCTGGCTGGATATTCGCGACATCGCCCAACAGGGCTTGAGCCGTTACGGCATGAGTCGGTTCTGTGAGTGGGTAAAGGAGCGCTCCCACCTGTTCCGGGGCGCCACCTACGGCACCATCATGCGTAACGACGCCTTCCGCTTTATTCGCCTGGGCACCTTTATCGAGCGCGCCGACAACACCCTGCGCCTGCTGGATGCGCGCTATGAGATGGCGGGCGATCGCGCCGAAGCCGTCACCGATGGCACGGCCCACGCCTACTATCAGTGGAGCGCCTTGTTGCGGGCATTGTCCTCGTTCGAGGCCTACACCGAAATTTACCGCGACGCGCCCGGCGCCCGGCAAGTTGCCGAGCTATTGCTGTTGCGCGCCGATGTGCCGCGTTCCCTGCGGGCGTGCAGCGAAGAGATCGACCAGATCCTCGCCAGCCTGCCTGGCCTCAACGGTCGCCCGGCGCAGCGCCTGGCCGCCGAGATGGATGCGCGCCTACGCTTTACCGCCATTGATGAAATCCTCGAGGAAGGCTTGCACACCTGGCTGACCGACTTTATCCCCTTGGTCCGCCAGTTGGGCGACGCCATCTACAGTTCCTACCTGGAGGCGGCATGAGACTCTCCATCAGCCACGAAACCACCTACCACTACGAAGACCAGGTGCGCGCCAGCATCCAGTACCTGCGCCTCACGCCCCACGACAGCGAGCGCCAGCATGTACTCAGCTGGCAATTGGACTTGCCGCGCCCGGTGCGTGCGCAGGTGGACCCGTTCGGCAACATCCTGCATGTGCTGACCCTGGACGAACCCCACGACGCCATCATCATCGGCGCCCGTGGCCAAGTGGATATCGACGAATTGCGCGAGGCCGAGCACGAGAGCCAGTCGGCCTTCCCGTTTCTGCGCTGCACGCGCCTGACCGAGCCCGACGAGGCCCTGCGCAGTTTTGCGCAACAGCATTGCCATCAACGGCGTGATCGCACGGCGTTGATCGACCTGATGCACGCGCTCCATCAGTCGATGGTCTACACCCCCGGCGCCACTGAAGTCGACACCTGCGCGGCCCAGGCTTTCGCAGGGCGCGCTGGCGTTTGCCAGGACCATACCCATGCGTTTCTGGCCTGTGCACGCAGCCTGGGGATCCCTGCGCGGTATGTGTCGGGGTATTTGTACACCGAAGACAGCACGCACCTGGCCAGCCATGCCTGGGCTGAAGCCTGGCTGGATGACGCCTGGTACAGCTTTGACGTGACCAACCAACTGGCCCGGCCGGAGCGGCATCTGAAACTCGCCGTGGGCCTGGATTACCTCGACGCCTGCCCGGTACGCGGCATGCGCCGTGGCGGCGGGCATGAGCAGATGCACGCCAAGGTGTTTGTGGCGCCGACCCCGGTAATTTCAGTGCAGCAGCAATAGTGTGACCTTGTGAGGAGCCAGCCTTTTGTGGCGAGCGCACTTACTGTGGCGAGCGGGCTTGCCCGCGTTGGGCTGCGAAGCGGCCCCAAAACCGGCCGCTGAGGAAATACCTGACACACCGCATGCTGCTTCATTGGGGCTGCTGCGCCGCCCAACGCGGGCAAGCCCGCTCGCCACAGGGGGGGCTGTGTTCGATATTCAGGGTTGCTGCTTACGCCCCGCCATGTGCTTCAAATACCCCACCAATAAATCCAGCTCGCTGTCCGGCAACACACTGGTGGCGAACGCCGGCATCTTCGCCTGCGGCCAGTGGCGCAGGCTTTGCGGGTCACGGATATAGCGTTTGAGGAAATCCCCGCTGAAATATTCGGTGGGGTTATAGGGGATATTCAGGTCCGGCCCCACCTGAGCATCACCGGCGCGATTGAGGCGATGGCACGCCAGGCAATTCTTTTGGAACAACGCGAAGCCCTGATTGACCGGGTCATTCGCCGCCAGCTTTGGGTCGGGCAACAAGGCTGGGAAACGCTCCGCAACCGTCTTCAATTGCTTGATCCCGGAGATCTGAAACGGCCACTGCTCAGGGCCGATATGCCCCGCCTGCGGGTTGGTCCACACCAGGTAGAACGGCCCGGCACTCGGTTTACCGTCTGCCAAGGCGGGCCACGGGTGAGCCGGATCTTCCACGGCCAGCCAGGCGCGGGCGCCGTACTTTTCCAATAAAGGCGCGGCGGTCAGTTCGGCGGCGAACCCGTCCAGGGCGATGGCTTGCACATGGTTTTGCGGCTTGAGGCCCGGTAGGAGAACCGCCAACGGCACCGCGCGATAGGTCATGTTGCGCTTGTAGGACACGTCATCAGTGATCTGCACCGTTTGCGCATCCGGATGCTTGAGCAAGTCGGCGGTCTGCCAGGTCTTGATGGCGTGATCGAGTTCGATGCTCAGTTGTGCAGCCGCAGCAGGTAGGCTGATGAGCAGAGCGAGCAGGGCAAGGATAAATTTCAAGAGGGGGGCCCGATGCAAAGTGACGATGGGGCTCACGATACCGGAAAATCCCACGCAAAACGGCAGCCCCTGCAACAGGACCGCTATACGCAATGTCCCGGCAGGTGCTGCCAAAAACTGCAGTCCTGATGCTGTGAGTGCACAGAATGTGTGGGGTAGGGGGTCACCCAATAACCTTGGTTAAATTGGGCAAGATCAGAATCAGTGTAGTGGCGAAGAGAATGAGTCCCGCCTGACGTACTTTCGAATGCTTGAACATGGCTGACTGCCTTTTGTTGTTATTCCTGAGCGTCAAATGCGTGCCGGTAAAACCACTATGCAGTGTTGACGTGTCGCTTTTCTTACAGTTGCTCCAGCAAAACCCGGCAGCAACTTCTTACTGATTGAACCTTAGAGCCCTCGTTCTGCGCGGCTTAGATCCATTTCATATCAACTAATCAGTATTTCAGCTTAAAACCGCATGAGGCATATCGCCATCTTGGCGCCAATGCCTTGGCTAGACAGCTAAAACGATTAATCAGGCAATACGCCAGGGTGCATACCGTTCGTCCGAGCGTGGAGGTCAAAAGCAATGAGCGCATCCGTCATTGAAACCGTGTCAATCGAGCCTAAGGTAAGGGCACACATGCACAGCGGTTCGAGGACGTCATGACCCAAGCTTTGATCTTTGATGCCATACGCACGCCCCGGGGCAAAGGCAAGGCCGACGGCGCCTTGCACAGCGTCAAGCCGGTAAACCTGGTGGCCGGTTTGCTCACCGCGCTGGCGCAACGCAGCGACCTCGACACCCATCAGGTCGATGACATCGTGCTCGGCTGCGTGACCCCGGTGGGCGAGCAGGGCGCCGACATCGCCAAGACCGCTGCGCTGGTGGCGGACTGGGCCGTGAGCGTCGCGGGTGTGCAGGTCAACCGTTTCTGCGCCTCGGGCCTGGAGGCGGTCAACCTCGGCGCGATGAAAGTGCGCTCCGGTTTTGAAGACCTGGTGGTGGTCGGCGGTGTCGAGTCCATGTCTCGCGTACCCATGGGCAGCGATGGCGGCGCCTGGGTGCTCGACCCGCAAACCAACCTGCACAGCCACTTCACGCCCCAAGGCATTGGCGCGGACCTGATCGCCACCCTGGAAGGTTTCACTCGCGAGGACGTTGACACCTTTGCCCTACAGTCCCAGCAGAAAGCGGCCAGGGCCCGCGCAGACGGCTCCTTCAACAAATCGCTGATCGCGGTGCAGGACCAGAACGCTATCGTGCTGCTGGACCATGACGAATTTATCCGCGGCGACTCCACCCTCGAGGGCCTGGGTAAGCTCAAGCCCAGCTTCGAGATGATCGGCCAGATGGGCTTCGACGCCACCGCGCTGAGGGTCTACAGCCATGTGGAGCGTATCAACCACGTACACACACCCGGAAACAGTTCCGGCATCGTGGATGGCGCGGCGCTGATGTTGATCGGCTCCGAGGCCAAGGGCCGCGAACTGGGCCTGCAACCACGGGCGCGCATCGTCGCCACGGCCGTCACCAGCACCGACCCGACCATCATGCTCACCGGCCCCGCACCGGCTACTCGCAAGGCGCTGGCCAAGGCCGGTTTGCGCGTGGAGGACATCGACCTGTTCGAGGTCAACGAAGCCTTTGCCTCGGTCGTGCTCAAGTTCATCAAGGACATGCGCATCGACGCCGCGCGCGTCAACGTCAACGGTGGCTCCATCGCTATGGGCCACCCGTTGGGCGCCACCGGTTGCGCGATCCTCGGCACCCTGCTCGACGAGCTGGAGGCGCGCCAACAGCGCTATGGCCTGGCCACCCTGTGTGTCGGCGGTGGCATGGGTATCGCCACCATTATCGAACGCCTCTGAGCCCAAGGAATTTGTGATGACGGAAGCCATTCGTTACGAAAAAGGCCAGGACCAGATCGTGGTGCTGACCCTCGACATGCCCGGCCAAAGCGCCAACACCATGAACGGTAAGTACCGCGAGGCCATGGCGGCCACCGTCGCACGCCTTGAAGCGGAAAAGGACGACATTGCCGGGGTGGTTATCACCTCGGCGAAGAAGACGTTTTTTGCCGGCGGCGACCTCAATGAGCTGATCAAAGTCGACCAGGCCCACGCCAAGGAATTCTACGACAGCGTGAGGGTGCTGAAGGCGCAACTGCGCCGTCTGGAAACCCTGGGCAGGCCGGTGGTCGCTGCGATCAATGGCGCGGCCCTGGGCGGCGGCTGGGAGATCTGCCTGGCGTGCCATTACCGCGTCGCGCTGGATGACAAAGCCGTGCAACTCGGCTTGCCCGAGGTCACCCTGGGCCTGCTGCCGGGCGGCGGCGGGGTGGTGCGCATGGTGCGCATGCTCGGTCTTGAAAAGGCCCTGCTGTACTTGCTGGAAGGTAAAAAGGTCCGGCCGCAGCAGGCGCTGCAGGCGGGCTTGATCAATGAGCTGGCGGCGAATCGCGAAGAGTTGCTGGCCAAATCCCGCGCCTGGATTCTGGCTAACCCGCAGGCGCGGCAGCCGTGGGACACTAAGGGTTATCAGATCCCAGGCGGCACCCCGTCGAACCCCAAAGTGGGACAGATGCTGGCGATTGCGCCGTCGATTCTGCGCAGCAAGACCCAAGGCTGCTTCCCGGCCCCGGAAAAAATCCTTTGCGCCGCCGTGGAAGGCGCCCAGGTGGATTTCGACACCGCACACCTGATCGAAACCCGCTATTTCACCGAACTTGTCACCGGGCAAGTGGCGAAAAACATGATCGGCACCTTCTGGTTTCAGCTCAATCAGATCAACGCCGGCAGCTCGCGGCCACCAGGCTTTGCGCCTTACGTGACGCGCAAGGTCGGCGTGCTTGGCGCGGGGATGATGGGCGCGGGCATTGCCTACGTCAGTGCCTGCGCGGGCGTCGAGGTGGTGCTCAAGGACGTCAACCTGGCGGCGGCCGAAAAGGGCAAGGCACACTCGGCGGCACTGTTGGACAAGAAGCTCAGCCGTGGGCAGTTGACCGCCGAGCAGCGGGAAACCACCTTGGCGCGCATCCATCCTACGCAGGATGACGCCGACCTGGCCGGCTGCGACCTGATCATCGAGGCCGTGTTCGAAGACCGCGAGCTCAAGGCCAAGGTCTCGGCCGCCGCGCAACGTGTGGTCGGCGCCGACGCTGTGATCGCCTCCAACACCTCCACGCTGCCCATCGGCGGCCTGGCCACGGCAGTGCCCGATCAAGGCAAGTTCATCGGCCTGCATTTCTTCAGCCCGGTGGACAAGATGCCCCTGGTGGAAATCATCAAGGGCGCGCGCACCTCGGACGAAACCCTGGCGCGAGGTTTCGACTTCGTACTGCAAATCAAGAAAACCCCGATTGTGGTCAACGACAGCCGTGGCTTCTTCACCTCGCGGGTGTTCGGCACGTTTACCAACGAAGGGATCGCCATGCTGGGCGAAGGCGTGGCCGCGCCGATGATCGAAACCGAAGCGCGCAAAGCGGGGATGCCGGTCGGGCCGTTGGCGGTATCCGATGAAGTGTCTCTCAGCCTGATGAGCCATATCCGACAGCAAGCGGCGAAGGATCTGCAGGCGGAAGGTAAAGCCGTGCCGACGCATCCGGCGACGGTGGTGATTGACCTGTTAGTGAGTGAGTACAAACGCATGGGCAAGGCGGCGGGTGGCGGTTTTTACGAGTACCCTGCAGGCGCGCAGAAACACCTGTGGCCCGAGCTGAAAGCGCGCTTTGAACAGCCAGGTAAACAGATTTCGCCACAGGATGTACGCGACCGGTTGCTGTTTATCCAGGCGATCGAAACCGTGCGCTGCGTGGAGGAGGGCGTGTTGATGTCCACGGCGGACGCCAACGTGGGGTCGATCTTCGGGATTGGCTTTGCCGCGTGGAGCGGCGGCGCGTTGCAGTTTATCAACCAGTACGGGCTGAATGACTTTATCGCCCGGGCGCGCTACCTGGCCGAGCAGTATGGCGAGCGCTTTTTGCCACCCGCACTATTGTTGGAAAAAGCTGCGCAGGGCGAAGCCTTTCGGTGAACAAAGTGCGGGAGGGGGCAAGCCTCCTCCCACACAAAGCACCCGGGGCTTGCCTTGAAGGGGTATTTCAAGGCAGGCTCTGGGGTGTGCATTATTCCCATCACCGTGTCAGGTATTTTTTATGTCGCTACGCGTCTGTATCCTGGAAACCGATATCCTGCGTCCAGGCTTGATCGACCAATACCAAGGGTACGGGCAGATGTTCAAGCGCCTGTTCTCGAAGCAGCCGATACCCGCCGAGTTTGTCGTGTACAACGTGGTGCAGGGGGAATACCCCTCGGACAACGAAGTGTTTGACGCGTACCTGATCACCGGCAGCAAGGCCGATTCCTTCGGCTCCGACCCGTGGATCCAGACCCTCAAGACCTACCTGCTCGACCGTTATGAGCGCGGCGACAAGTTGCTGGGCATCTGCTTTGGTCACCAACTGCTGGCGCTGCTGTTGGGCGGCAAGACCGAGCGCGCCGGCCAGGGCTGGGGCATGGGCATCCACGACTACAAACTCGACGCCAAGGCGCCGTGGATGAGCCCCGAAGTCGAAGAACTGACCCTATTGATCAGCCACCAGGACCAGGTGACTACCCTGCCGGAAAACGCCACGGTCATCGCCTCCAGCGATTTTTGCCCGTTCGCCGCCTACCACATCGGCGACCAGGTGCTGTGCTTCCAGGGCCACCCGGAATTTATCCACGATTATTCTCGCGAACTGCTGGAGATTCTTCAGACGACCTTGGGCGAAGAGGTCTACACCAACGGTGTGTCCAGCCTGGAGCGTGACCACCACGGCGTCACCGTGGCGCAATGGATGATGCGCTTTGTGGCGCACAAGCCCGAGGCCCGGGTTTAAAGCCAGCCCGAACGCTTGAAGCTGGCCCACAGGCCGGTGCAGCCCAGCGCGATAAACCCGAGCACCGCAAAATAGCCGTAATGCCATTGCAGCTCGGGCATATTCTGGAAATTCATCCCATAAATCCCCGCCACCGCCGTGGGGAATGCCAGGATCGCCGCCCACGCGGCGAACTTGCGCTGCACCACGCTTTGGCGCGAAGCCTCCAGCAACACACCGATCTCGATGGTCTGGCTGGCGATATCGCGCAGGGTGGTGAGGTCTTCCATCTGCCGCGTAACGTGGATCTGCACATCGCGGAAGTACGGGCGCATGTTCTTGTCGATAAACGGAAAACTCAGCTTCTGCAGCTCCTGGCTGATTTCCACCATCGGCGCCACATACCGCTTGAGCCGCAGCACATCACGGCGCAGGCCGTGGAGGTTCTGGATATCGCGCTCGCTCAATGAGCTGCACAGCACGTTGCGCTCCAGCTCATCAATCTCGGCATGGATCGCTTCGCTCACCGGTTGGTAGTTTTCGGTGACGAAATCCAGCAGCGCATACAGTACGAAATCTTCCCCATGCTCCAGCAGTAACGGCCGCGCCTCACAGCGCTGACGCACAAACCCGTAGGACGCCGAGTGGCCGTTGCGGGCGGTGATGATGTAACCGTTGCCGGCAAAGATATGGGTTTCGATAAACTCCAGCTTGCCGTTCTCGCGCACCGGTGAGTAGGTGACGATAAACAGCGCATCCCCGAAGGTTTCCAGCTTGGGGCGGCTGTGTTTTTCCAGAGCGTCTTCGATGGCCAATTCATGCAGGTTGAACTGGCGTTGCAGGTTGGCCAGCTCCTGGGCGTTGGGCTCTTCCAGGCCGATCCATACAAAGTGATCGGGTTTGGCGGCCCAGGCTGCGCCTTCGTCGAGGGTGATATCAGTGACTTTCTTTCCGGCGCTGTAAACGGCGGCCGCAACAACTCTACCCATGATGCTGATCGCTTCTTATTAGGAGGACAGGTGTTGGGCAGCTTAGCTCGAATGGCGTTCCGTAGTAGCTTTGGCAGATGTTTTAGAGGCGAGCTTTTTGTGGCGAGCGAGCTTGCTCGCGTTGTCGTGCGAAGCGCGCCCAAAAGTACCTAAGCAGCTTGCAACTCCCCATCCATCCCCGCAATGCACGCATCCATCTGCGCCTGACAAGCCTGCATCAACGCCGGAATGTCATCCGAAGTCAGCCCAGCTGTAGGAATTGGCGGCAACGAGCGTATGAGTACATCACCGCTGTTCCAGCGATTGAGCTGCATATGGGTCACGTAATTGCTCGCGCACACCAGCACGATCGGCACGCCCGCCGCAATCGCCATATGGAACGCGCCTTTCTTGAAGGGCAGGAGGCCCTTGCCCATATTGCGCGTGCCTTCCGGGAACACCCAGATCGACGTGTCCTCATGCTGCAAGGTGTGCGTAGTGGTCAGCATCGCACGTCGCGCCTTGTGCGCATTGCCCCGGTCGATCAGCACATTGCCCGCCAGCCAGAACAACTGGCCGAACAGCGGCACCCATTTCAGGCTTTTCTTGGCGATACATACCGTGCGGTGGGGCACCACATTGCCGAACACAAACAGGTCATAGTTGGATTGGTGGTTGGCGATGATCACGCATGTTCCCGGCTTGTTGCGCAGCGAGTCCACATCCGCCTTCACGTTTAAACGCAACAGCCACATCGCCGGCAGTGCGTAGAGGCGAGCGCACAAGCGGCTGTTGTCCGGGTTGAACGGCCGGCACACACCAATCAGCACGCCCAGTACACCGGCGAGCATAAAGTGCAGGCCCATCAACAACATACGCAACAGAAAAAGCATCGACACGGCCCATCGGGACAAAAGGTGGCGCAGTGTACGGTTGTGCACTGTATTCGGCAATTACCCCGGTGAAGGTAGGAGATAGGCGATGTTTAAGTGCATGTTTCAACATCTGCCGGCAGTCGCAGGCTAGAGCGTTTACGGATGAATCGGATTTAGAGGTAAGAAAAAGCCCGACTAAAGGTCGGGCTTTGGTGTTTCAG
Organism: Pseudomonas viridiflava; assembly: GCF_900591205.1. Taxonomy (GTDB): domain Bacteria; phylum Pseudomonadota; class Gammaproteobacteria; order Pseudomonadales; family Pseudomonadaceae; genus Aquipseudomonas. The sequence continues at coordinate 265,956 of NZ_UUPU01000027.1, read as the reverse complement.
TAGTAGGGGTTAGCTCAGGATATGACCCTGGTCCTGGATGATTGCATCGTCCAGCGCTTCCAGCAGTGCCTTACGCACCTTCAGCTTGGTGTGCTTGTGGGCATTCATATTGAGCTTCTTCAACTGGCGTGCCGCTTCCAGCGCCGCCGCCTGCAGCTCCTCCGGCGCCACCACCTTATCGAGGAACCCGGCACCCAGGGCGCCTTGCGGGTCGAACATCTCGGCATTGATCACCGAGCGATGAAACGCCGACTTACGCAGACGATCCCGCGCCAGCTCGATACCGGCGTGGTGCATGGTCATGCCGATTGCCACTTCATTCAGACCAATGCTGAACGGGCCTTCCACACCAATCCGATAATCCGCCGACAACAGCAGGAACGCGCCCTTGGCCACCGCATGCCCAGGGCACGCCACAATCACCGGGAAGGGGTGCGACAACAGGCGCCGCGCCAACGTCGAGCCCGACGTCACCAGGCCGATCGCCTCTTTAGGGCCGGCGGTCATCACCTTCAAATCATAACCCCCCGACAGAATCCCCGGCGTCCCGGTGATGATCACCACCGCGCGATCCTTCTCGGCCTGGTCCAGCGCTGTATTAAACGCACTGACCACATCCGGAGAAATGGCATTCACCTTGCCGTTGCTCAAGGTCAGGGTCGCGATACCGTCTTCGAAGTGGTAAGCAATCAACTCACTCATGACGCGGTTCCTTGTAGGACTTGTTATAGAAGTGCATGCACAAACGTTACCCACCACGCCCGCCCCGGTAAAGCGCCGTGACTGACTACCCAGTCAGACTTTTCCCGCATGCCGGCCGCTGAATAGCCCATGGCCGGGCGCAACAGCCGTTCCAGACCTGCGCCGCCAATGCCCAAGAATGGCAGAATCACCACCCCCTGCCAGGCGGGTAACGGCATAACCGTCTAACCGCATGAAAATTCTCAAAAAAACCTTTGCCATCAGAAAGGCTTTCGACTACATTAGCGCGCCTCGACAGACTGAACTGGTTTGCCGAGATACGGTGAAGTGTCCGAGTGGCTTAAGGAGCACGCCTGGAAAGTGTGTATACAAGAAATTGTATCGAGAGTTCGAATCTCTCCTTCACCGCCACATTCTGAAAACGCAAACCCCTGATTTTCCTAGAGAAAGTCGGGGGTTTGTGGTTTTTGGCGTCTGAAAAATGGGCCCGTGGGACCGCCATGGGACGGGCGCTCTTTTTTGGTGAGTTTAATGCGCTCGATCACTCAGCTTGAAAGGTTGAGCGTTCATTGGACCGATTCAGAATTGATGGCAGTCCTGCTGCTAGCGAACGTCCGATATTAGAAGCGTTTACCGGTGGAGGAGGGGCGTCACGGAAAAATGTGTTCGTTCGATCTGGGCAAGACTGATTTCGCTGTCGCGCTGATGTTCTGGCAAACGATCTCAGACTTATTTCTAGGAATGCATCAAGTGAAGCTCTGTATAACCCGCCCTGCCTCAACGGACGTATTTGGTAAGCGTCCGGCAGACTCACCTTCCTTTCCTAGAGGCGCGTAGGTCTGACAGTTTTGTAATTAAGTCACTGGCCATGTCATGGCACACCGACTTCCCGGAGCGAATCCATGCTTGTACTCCTCGCTCAATATCGCCGCCAACCTCTGATCTAGGTCTGTGGTGGCCTTAGTCTGAAAGCCTGTGCGGGAGTAAAATGGTGCATTCCATGGCACGTTTGTGAATGTAGTAAGCGTTACGAAACTAAGTCTGCTTGAGCGCGCATAATCCTTTGCTGCCTCAATCAGACTCCGCCCTGTACCTTGTCTTTGCATCGTTTGCATCACTGATAATTCATAGATGTGAAGATCACTGCCGTGGCGCTCGCCGCTGAGAAATCCTTGTGGCCGATTTTCGGCATCAAGTGCAACCCAACATGTCGATAGGGCAATGAGTTGGCTATGACGTTCGATGGACATCGGAGGCGAATCAGCCAGCCAACTCAACTCATCAATCATGCGAAATGCTTGAGCGGCGGAGGTTTCAATGGCGGGCAGGAGTTGTGCATCTTCCGGTACAGCAAGGCGGATAATCGCAGGCATGTGTTGCCCTTGGTGATGTGAGTGAGATTGCGGTCAAACTAGAAAAGCCAGCTTTGGATAGTCGAAGATATCATGCGCTCAGACGACCAAGTATATGCGGCCAGCGAACAGCACTTGCCCAGCTCAGGCAAGCACCCACTGATGCGGCAGCAGTTGCTCGATCTCGCGGGCTCGCTGCGTCGGAAGCCGCTTCAGCACATCCTTGAGATAGGCATAGGGATCATGCCCATTGATGCGAGCCGTCTGGATCAGACTCATGACCGCCGCAGCCCGCTTGTCGCTGCTTAGCGATCCAGCAAACAGCCAGTTAGACCGTCCAAGCGCCCATGGCCGGATCAAATTCTCGATTTGGTTATTGTCGATGGCCAATGAAACTTACATTGGTACGCGGACACCATCGCCCTTAATGCTGGATCGCCGGCCCCTTACTGTATTTGCGTCCTGAGAGAAGGCGTAATTCAGGCCTTGCGGTATAGAGCTAGAAATCCCGCCAGCGATAACATTGCCGCTCCGCAGCATCGATTCAAGCGCCTCATTCCTTTCTGAGTAAGCACCTTTGCCGCTTGCCCGCCTCCTACTGCATAGAGAGCCATCACCGCGACGTCGACGCCAGCAGAAATCAATGCGAGGACAGCATATTGAGGCAAGGTTGGCTCGCTCGGATCAATAAACTGTGGAAGAAACGCAGTAAAAAACAACAGAACTTTAGGATTTGTCATGGCCACGGAAAAGCTGCGCCAGAACACATCACCGGTGCCCGCCCTGCTATCAACAGTCGAAAGTTCAAGTGCCTCTGGGCGACTGCGCCACAGTTGAACTCCTAACCATGCCAAATAACAGACGCCTGTCCATTTCAGTATCAAGAAAAGTTCTTGAGAAGCCATTAGCATCGCACCGAGTCCAAGCCCAACAGCAGTAATCACTAAAACATCTGAGAGCGCTGCGCCAGCCATGCCAACAGCAACTTTGCGAACGTTTCGGGTGCATCCATTCGACATCGCGAGGAGGGAAGTCGGCCCAGGTATCAGCGCACCGATTAAGCAGCTTGAAGTGTAAAGAAGCAGAGTTGAGGAGTTCATTTAAAAGCGCTCAGTTTTTTAGAGGAAAGTAAGGTAGCGTACTAGGTCCGGATTCGGATAGGCGTACGTTGCTGATACATTGTTCATAACACCGCTTATGTTCAAAATGCCCTCACACTTAAGCCTGTTGTGGGGGCCACTTTATCATCTAGACCCCCGCAATTGTAGGCCCGCACCTGGATTGACGTAGTCCATTTCTGAAACGTTAAAACCCCCCCTATACCCGTCTTACCTCCGTTGTTGCGCCTTCTTATAGTCGTGCGCCTCAGTCACTTGGAGGTGCACGCATGCAGGGACCCTACGCATTTATCAATGAGCGACCGCAACCTTATCCACTGCTCAAACTCAGCCTTTCTCTTAATCTCCATACGCAAACCAAATTCGACACCCTCAACCAGCACATTCGTAACACCTTGGTATTGCCTGGGCAATTGGTGATCATCGGGGATAGCCGAACCGCCTCTTGTACTGCTGAAGAGGCATGGCTGATGCGTTCGGCGCTGAATATAAAACTTGCCCTGTTGGCGTATTCCGCAACGGATCAATTCCTGATCAAAAACTATGATCAGTTACAAACCATCTTGTCTTACACCTCCCTCGGCATCGGAAGCGCCGGCAGTGCCTGGAGCAAGCACTTGGCGCAAGTCGAGAAGACTCTTATGGACATCGACGATTTGCATAAGCAGTACTTGAGTAAGGGAACCGTGGGGGCTAGGGAGGAGTTTCTGGTTAAGCGTACGGCGCTGTTTGCAAGGTTGGATAGCCAAATTTCGGGTATGGCGCGCTTTGGTACGGGGTTAAAAAACGAAGGTTCGATTAAAAAAATGCTCGGAATTTCCAGTAGGAGCTACTGGCACCATGGAGAAATTCGTGGGTATGAGGAGCGGGTCGGGCGTGTCGCCAAGGCTTCGCAGATTTTAAAGAGTGGGACTTATATTGGGATAGCGTTGGACGTTGGGGCCACGGCGTTGGAGATAACGCAGGCGTGTTCCTCTGGGCGTGAGCAAGAGTGCGCGCAGGCAAAGTATGTTGAAGGCGGCAAATTGGTGCTGGGGGTTGGGGGGGCATCCGCAGGCGGGGTATTTGGGGCTCCTATAGGTGTAGCCGCTTGCATGATTGTTTTTGGCATACCTACGGCGGGTGCCGGAGCGTTGGCATGTGCCATCGTCGGCGGTGCCGCAGGTGGACTTGCTGGCGGTAAGTCCGGAAGTGTTTTGGGGGAAGGCATAGGGAAATTTCTTTATAGGACTGTGAGGGATTAAATGGTCTTTGAATATATCGGCATGTGCGCTGGGCTCGTCATGATATTAAGCTTCCCGCTCTTTTTTTGTGCCATGTTCAAAAAACTCGACGCAGCAGAGCGCTATGTGAAGTACAGCGCTTATATCGCCGTGCAAAGGGATACTTTTCGTCGTGCACCCTTTGATGGGAGGCCTCAACGGCTAGTTGCTATGGCGATTATTATTCTTATGCCCAAAGTCTTCCAATGGAGGCGTTTAGTACGGGTTGAGGACGTTGAAAAAATCCCACGGCATCTCAAGTACTGGATGGTCATACCGACACTGATTGCTTTCACATCCGCTACCGTCATGTGTATCAGCTGGCTTCTTATGGAAAATTAACCCTCACTGCAATACGGGCGATTCTCTCTCCCCTTCAATGCCTATGCCGGTGATGCACATCCGGAAAATGCGCATGGCTGTGCCTCATCACACTGTGCGCATGCACATGACTATGCGGCTGCGCCGGGTCCCACTCAAACCCATGCTCATGCTGGTGATGCTCATCATGCACATGCCGGTGCCCGTGCTCCGTCGCCTCATGCAGATGTTCATGCGCGTGCCGCTCCGTCAGGTGCAGCCATACCCCAACGGCCATCAGCGCCGACGCAATCCAGAACGCGACTGTCACCGATTCCCCGAACGCCAGCAGGGCCACCGCAGCCCCCAGGAACGGCGCCGTCGAGAAGTAGGCGCCGGTTCGCGCACTGCCCAGCCCGCGCAGCGCCAGCACAAACATGACCAGGCTGATGCCATACCCCAGAAACCCGACCAACAAGATAGGCGCCCATTGCGCAACAGCTGGTATCTGCGCGCCGAGATACAGCGCCACGCTGCAATTCACCAGCCCTGCGATCAACCCTTTGGCGCCTGCGATAAACAACGCGTCCGAGGCTGAAACCTTGCGCGTCAGGTTGTTATCAATCCCCCAGCACAAGCACGCCACGGCCACTGCAAGCGGGCCGGTCCAGTCTTGGGTGGCGCCGCCGCCGTCAGACCATGACAACACTAAACCGCCGATAACTATCGCGATCATCCCGAGGATTATGCGTCGGTCTGCGTTTTCTCTAAAAACCAGCCACGCGATGACCGCGGTCAACACCGATTCAAGGTTGAGCATCAGGGAGGCGGTTGCGCCGGCGGTGCGGGTCAGGCCTAACATCAGGGCCACGGGGCCGAGGATGCCGCCGAAGGCGATGGCGCCGATCAGCCAGGGCCATTCGGAGGAGGTAAGGCCGGTGGGTTGCCAGCCGCGATCGCGGATCAGGCGTACGCCGGCGAGGCCGAGGCCGCTGCCCAGGTAGAGCAGGCCAGCAAGCAGCACGGGCGAGATGCCCAGGCCGAGGCTTTTGGCGAGCGGGGTGCTGGCGCCGAACAGGGCGGCGGCTGCGAGGGCGTAAACGATGCTGAGGTTCATGGGCCATCCTCAAGAGGTTGGCCCATGATACGTCGCAGGCTTTGGCGAAAGCCCGGCGATTTTACTGCGCGGTTTTCAGCTTGATCACATCACCCGAAATGCTGGTGGTGTAACCGCTCAGCACCCAGGCCCAGAACCATTTTTCCTGGATCTGGGTATTGATCAGCGCGTCGCCGCCTTTTGCCTTGATGGCAGCATCCTGGGCACGCACGAAACGGCTGTTCTGGCCGATTGGGATGATGCCGAACAGCATGATACCGGTGGCGCTGGCTTGGCTGTGGCCGATCACGGTGTATTGGCTGCTGTCGTATTGCGGGGATTTGATGGCGGTGCCGGTGCAACCTGCGAGTGCAAAACCCAGAACTGCTGCTGCAACCACTTTACTGACGTACTTCACGGGGTAACTCCATTGAACTAAAGCCCGAGATTCAATTCTCGGGGGCCTGCACTTTAATCGCTCCTGTAACAGATTGAAAACATTCGCCTCTCAGGCTCGGACATACACCCACGCCGTCAGCCCCGACGCCAGTGCCACCGAGACCCGCTTATAGTCCGACACTTCGTACGCATCCGCCGCAGCCAACTCCGCATCGGTAATCTGAAACACCCTCCCTTCAACCTTGGCGCCCTGGTCGGTGGAAGGCTTCACGATCGGATGATGAGTTTTGCCACTGCTTGCCAGTACTTGCGGGTCAGTAATCTCGATCCAGCTTTGCGAATACCCGAGCATCGCATCGTGCTGGCCAACGAGTTCGCGGCCGAAGTTGGCCAGTTGCACGGTTTTGTCCTGCAACGTGCCGTAGGAAAATAACAGCACCGGGTATTCGGTGGAGCGTTCCATGGGGTTCCTTAGGCGAGCAGGTCTTCATAAAAAGCGCCGTAGGGCTTGGTCGGGTGGGCGATCTGGATTTCCAGAATCCACAAGCCTGCGTTCGGGCAGTGCTCGAAGTCACCCAGATCGCCGCCGCGATGGATGGCGTGGGGGAAGTCGCTTACGCGGTGGCCTTTGATATCAAGGTTGAGTCGCCAGCCCATGGCCTGGGCTTGTTCTTCGGCATAGCGATAGAGTTCGAGGCCGACCACCTGCTGGTTTTTCCAGCGGGCTTGTACGCGGTCGAACAGTGCTTTGGCGGCGCTGGCGCACGCGATCATTTGCGGGTCGTTGCCGGTGGCGAAGGTCGCGCCGGCGTCGCCTTCGTGGCCTTGCCACACGGCGCCCATGTCGATGAAGAAAATATCGTTGTCACCCAACACCGGGTCGCCTTCGGAGCGTTGGTTGAACGCCTTGAGGGTGTTGGCGCCGAAGCGCACCAGCAGCGGGTGCCAGATGCGCTGCATGTCGAGGTCGGCGAGCACTTGCTTGCCGACCTCGCGGGCTTCGGATTCCAGCATGCCGGGACGGATGCGCTGGGCGAGGTGGTCGATGGCTTGCCAGGTCATGGCCTGGGCGTAGCGCATGGATTCAATGCTGTAGGCGGCGCCCACGGCTTCTTTGAGTTGTGCGGACACCGGGTTTTCCTTGGATGGCGTTATTTCTTTTACTATATAGCGACTCGATGGCAGAGCTAAAGCGCAAAGGTGATGCGCATCGGCGTTTTCTGTCGAAAGTCGCAATCGTGCAACGCCTCCAAGCAACGCTGGTTCAGTGTGGGAGCTGGCTTGCCTGCGATGGCATCAGCTCGCAATAACTGAAAAACCGAGGCGTCCGCATCGCAGGCAAGCCAGCACCCACATTAGAAATGCAGCCAGGCCAGGCTGCCGAGTACCACGGCCACACCGCCGGCTGTGTACGACATGCGTTTAAGCCATTCCTTGCGCGTCAGCAACGTAATCGCCGCCAGCGAAATCGCGATCTGAATCGCGGTCATCGCCTGGGCCCAGCGATGATGTTGATGCAGGGCCTGTTCCGATTTTTCATCCCACTCCTTCGACGTCGCTTCGAGTTTTTCCGCTTGTTTGCGCACGTCTTCCTTCTGGCTTTTGTAGCGCTCGATCTCGTCCTTGTAATGCACGGCGTCCACGCCGGGAATGTGCGTGGCCAGTTCCGCCAGGTTTTGGCGGCTGGACTTGGCCTGGTAGTAGTTCCACTGGTTGGCGGCTTCGGTCTTGATGATGGCGGCGTTGTTCTTGTCCATCGCGGCTTCGCTTTCGCTGGAGCCGGCCTGGTAGCTGAGCATCGCGCCGACCGTGGCCATAATGGCGGTCATTACGGCGATTCGGCTGGCGAACGTGTCCCCGCGAGCGTGGGCATGTTCGGTGGTGTGTTCGAGGTGTTTTTCGTGGGGGCTGGGGACTTCGAAGGCTTCGGACATGGGGGCGTCTGTGAAGGGACTGAGGGAGTTTGATTCTTCACCAGTGAAGCTGTCTCAAGCCTGTACGTAACGCCGGATCAGCCGCCCATACACCGCGATATTGATCAACAACACCAAGACACCCAGCCCCAGCTGGATCTGCGGGGTCAGCCCGGCGGGGTAGATCAGCGCCAGGATGTAATGCTCGATAAACCCCGCGCCATAGCCGTCCTGGCCGGCGAGGTGGCGTAGCAGGTTTTCCCAGCGTGTCAGCGGGCAGGGCAGGTGGAACACCTCCACCGCCACACCCCACGCGGCAGCGGGCAGGTGCAGCCAGATAACCGGCCGCCATTTGAGGGCCAGCAGGCCGCCGAACAGCACGAACAGGATAAAACACAGGTGAAACAGCACCAGGCTGTCGGCGGCTAGGCGGTAGAGCATTGCGCGCACTTCGAGAAAGAGGGGGGCATAGTCTAAAGGAAAGGGCCATCGTCTAAAGGGTTGCTTGCGGGCAAGCGTGGCCGTTATTGTGCTGAATCCTTTTAGTCCTCCCCCAGGGTTTTGTTGTGATGAATGCAGCGCGTACCGCAGTCGGTCCGATCAAGGCCGTGATTTTTGATATGGACGGGTTATTGCTGGACACGGAAGGCATCTACACCGAAGTCACACAGATCATCGCCGAACGCTACGGCCGTACCTACGACTGGGGGATCAAGCAGCACATTATCGGGCGCGGTGCCCAGGACCTGGCCGACTACGTGGTCAAGGCGTTGGACCTGCCGATTACCCCGGCCGAGTTTCTGCAAATCCGTGAACCGCTGATGAGCGAGCGTTTCCCCAAGGCACTGGGCATGCCCGGTGCCGAAGCACTGGTGCGGCACTTGAAGGCCCACAATATACCGATTGCCGTGGGCACCAGTTCGTCGCGCAATTCGTTTGGCCACAAAACCACCTTGCATCGCGAGTGGTTCAGCTTGTTCGGCACGATCGTCACGGCGGACGACCCGGAGGTCGGCGCCGCCAAGCCTGCGCCGGATATCTTCCTCACTGCCGCCCGCCGCCTGGGCGTAGCGCCCGAGGATTGCCTGGTGTTCGAGGATTCGCCTTTCGGTGTGACTGCCGCCAAGGCCGCCCATATGACCGCCATCGCCGTGCCCGATGAGGCCATGGCTGACAGCAAGTACCAGCATGCCGACCAGATCATCCGCAAACTCGCGGATTTCGATTTAGCGGCCTACGGCCTGCCAACTTTTCGCTGAATAAAACACGATCAAAAAGTACGAGGGGGCTTGCTCCCGATTGCAGGGTTTCAGTCACTGGATTTATCGACTGACCCACCGCCATCGGAAGCAAACTCCCTCGCACATTTGGTTTAGCAGCGTTCCAGAAATCCTAGGCGCTGAAGCCACCATCAATGGTCAAGCTGGCACCGGTGATATAACCCGCTTCCGGCCCGGCCAGATAGGCGACAAAGCTCGCAATCTCTTCCACATGCCCGTAACGCCCTACCGCCATCAACCCGATCAACGTCTCGGCAAACTCACTGTTCGCCGGGTTCATATCCGTATCAACCGGCCCAGGCTGCACGTTGTTGATCGTGATGCCGCGTGGCCCCAAATCCCGCGCCAAACCCTTGGTCAGGCCCACCAGCGCCGCCTTGCTCATCGCATATGGCCCGCCGCCGCCAAACGGCATGCGCTCGGCGTTGGTGCTGCCGATATTGATCACCCGGCCGCCTTCAACCATGTGCTTCGCCGCTTCCTGGGTGGCGATAAATACGCTGCGCACATTGATTGCCAGGGTCTGGTCAAAATCTTCCAGCTTGAAGTCTTCGAGCGGTGCGATGGCCAGTACTCCGGCGTTGTTCACCAGGATATCCAGGCGGCCAAAGGCTTCGACGGTGGCGTTGACCGCGTTGCGAATCGCCGTGGCATCGGCGCTGTCGGCCTGAATCGCCAGGGCTTTGCCGCCTTCGCTGATCACGCTGTTCTGCAGTTCTTCGGCTTTTGCGGCCGAACTGACATAGGTGAACGCGACGGCTGCGCCTTGCGCGGCCAGGCGCTTGACGATGGCGGCGCCGATGCCGCGGGAACCGCCTTGAATCAAGGCGACTTTGCCGCTGAGGTTTTGTGTGGTCATGTCGATCTCCGATTGAGTTGATGAGCCGAGTATCGACCTCACCCGAGCAGCCCGGTAGACCGTGATTGCTATAGTCTGTGTAAACCAAAAGTTTAGAATGGTGCGATATGGAAAGCTTTGGCAGTATCGAATGCTTTGTGCGCAGCGCTGAAGGTGGCAGCTTCGCCGAGGCTGCACGGCACCTGAGCCTGACCCCGGCGGCGGTCGGCAAAAGCGTCGCCAAGCTGGAAGCGCGCCTGGGCGTCAGATTGTTCCAGCGCAGCACGCGGCGCTTGACCCTGACCGAAGCCGGCAAACTGTTCCTCGACGAAGTCAGCGCCAGTCTCACCAACATCCAGAACGCCGTCGCCAACCTGGCCAGCGCTGAAGGGCGGCCGGTGGGCACGCTCAAGGTGAGCATGGGCACGGTGTTCGGCAATCGGTATGTGGTGCCGCTGCTGGGGACGTTTATGCAGCGTTTTCCGGATATCAGCCCCGACTGGCATTTCGATAACCGCCAGGTCGACCTGATCGGCCAAGGCTTCGACGCCGCTATCGGCGGCGGTTTTGAGCTGCCCCAAGGTGTTGTCGCTCGTAAGCTGTCACCGGCCCATCGCGTGCTGGTGGCGTCGCCCGATTACCTGGCACGCCGCCCGCCGGTGCTGACGCCCGAAGATCTGGCGCGCTGCAACGGCATCCTGATCCGCTCCCCGCAAACCGGGCGCATACGCTCCTGGCAACTGACCAGCCTGGAACGCGAACATCGCCCGCTGGTGCTCAAGCCGGCGATGACCATGAGCGACTCCGAGGCCGCCTGCTGCGCCAGCGCCCAGGGCCTGGGCATCGCGCTGGTGAGCATGCCCATGGCTGTGCCGTTCCTCGACAGTGGCGCGGTGGTGCGGGTGCTGCCCGACTGGTACGTCGACGACGGCAACATTTCCATCTATTACGCCGAACATAAACTGCTGCCCGGCAAGACCCGGGCGTTTGTGGCGTTCATCATCGAGCAGTTTGCCGAGCAGAAACTGGGACGCCGTTTCAGTGCGATCTAAAGCCAGGCACACATTCAAAATGTGGGAGGGGGCTTGCCCCCGATGAGGGAGTGTCAGCTGGCTGATTTATTGCTGACCCACCGCTATCGGGGGCAAGCCCCCTCCCACATTTTTGATCTTCAGTGGCCAAACTTTCCCGGCCAGCCAATGACTTTCTTGGGCCTTGGCGTCGCATAAGTCCGGATCTTCGATGTCGACAACCCCAACCGCACCAGGGATTCGGCAATCGTCACCGCCGCCGTCACCCCATCCACCACCGGCACACCGGTGCGCTGGCGAATCTGCTCATCCAGCCCGGCCATGCCGCCGCAGCCCAGGCAAATCACCTCGGCCTTATCCTCGCTGATGGCCAGTTCTGCCTGGCGCACGATGGCTTCCATGGCGGCCAGCGGGTTTTCTTCCAGTTCCAGTACCGCCATGCCGCTGGCGCGCACCGAGGCGCACCGCTGGTAGAGGCCGGCGAGTTTCAGACGGTCTTCAATCAGCGGCACGGTGCGGTCCAGGGTGGTGACCACCGAGTAGGCGTGGCCCAGGAACATCGCGGTGCTGGCGGCCGCTTCGGTGATGTCCACCACCGGCACGTTCAATAATTCCTGCAAGCCTTCGCGGCCATGTTCGCCGTAGCCCGCCTGGATCACCGCATCAAATGGCTGGTCGTAGGCCATTACCCGGTCCATCACGGCGATGGCCGCCAGGTAGCTTTCAAAGTTGCCTTCAACCGATTCCGCACCGAAGTAAGGGGTAAGCCCGACAATCTCGGTGCCCGGTGCGGCCACGGCTCGCGCTTGTTGGCCGATGGTGTCGGTGATGGAGGCGGTGGTGTTGACGTTGACCACGAGGATACGCATGGAATGTCCTTGATTAATGACTGACGTTATCGACTGCAATGCTCTCGCCGCTGACATCGGCGTAGAACGGTTGGCGCTTGGCGATCAGCAGGTACAGCAACCCTGCAATACCGGCGCCAAACAACCAGGAAAACGGCGAGACGCTGGCGAACCCCGGCAACAGCGCCAACAGGATGGCGATCACGGCTGCAGGAATAAACGCCGCCACCGCACGCATATTGACCCCGCGGCTGTAGTAATAAACGCCATTCGGGTCTTCGCTATACAGCTGCGGCACGTCCACCTGGCTTTTACGGATCAACCAGTAATCGACCATGATCACCCCGTACAACGGCCCCAGCAGCGCGCCCAGGCCGGAGAGGAAATACACGATCACCAGTGGGCTGTTGTAGAGGTTCCACGGCAGGATCAGCACCGCCACGGTGGCGCTGATCAACCCGGCGCGGCGAAAGTTCAGGTACTTGGGCGCCAGGTTGCTCAGCACAAAGGCCGGTGCGACGAAGTTGGCCATGATGTTCACCGCCACGGTGACGATCAGGAAGGCCAGACAACCGAGCACGAGGAACAAGGTATTGGGGATGGCCGCGATGATTTCGGTCGGGCTTTCGATCACCCGGCCATTGAGCTGGAATTGCCCGCCGCACAGCAGCACGGTGATCGCGGCAAACACCAGAATATTCACCGGCAAGCCCCAGAAGTTGCCTACTTGAATGGTCTTGCGGCAGGGTGAGGAACGGGCGAAATCGCAGAAGTTGAGGATCAGCGTGCCGTAGATCGCCAGCCACAGTGCGCCCCCGGCGAAGATATTGCGCCACATCTCGCCGCCGCTCAGCGGCTCACGGATCGACCACGCGATGTTGCCGCCCGCCTGGAAGTACATCCAACCGGCCAATGCGGCCACGGTCAGCAAAATCACCGGGCCGGCGAAGCCCTCATAGCGGCGCACCATTTCCATGCCGTAGGCGAGAATGACCAGTTGCACGAACCAGATCGCCACAAAACACGCCCACCCCAGGCTCGATAAACCCAGGATCGAGTTGTGGTCGTAGTCGGCGAAGCCTGGATGAATAGCCGTTAGCAATACGCGAAAAACCACCGAAGCCAGGTAGGTCTGGATCCCAAACCAGGCAATCGCAATCACGGCGCGGATCAACGCCGGAATCTGCGCCCCGTGGATACCGAAGCTGATGCGGCTGATCACCGGAAACGGCACGCCGGTTTTCTGCCCCATGTACCCCGACAGGTTCATGAAGAAGTACACCAGCGCCGCGCCGATCCCCAGGGACAGCAGGATCTGCCAGCCGCCCAGGCCCAGGGCATACAAGCCAATGGCGAACGAGTAGTTGGCGATGTTGTGCACATCGTTGGTCCACAGGGCAAAGATACTGTAGCGGCCCCAGCGTCGGCCTTCGACCTTGGTGGGCGCCAGGTCCTTGTTGTGCAGGCGCGGGCTCAACACCAACGGGCCGGGGCTTGTGGCCTCGGGGTTCAGGGAGGAGGAGGGCAGATCCAGTGCGATGTTATTCGAGAGGCTTGTACGCATTCCGGCAGGCTCCAGCACATCGGCAAGCAAGCTGCTGATGGCAAAGTGTATGTAGGTTTTGTATTTATTGTATACAAAGCGTATTCCACTTTAAGCCACATGCGTGCCAGTTTTGGATCTGAGAAAGTCCTGTGTAATTTCATTTTTATAAGTTGTTTAAATAACTGGCTGAATTTAAAGAAATATAAATTGACCACTTAAACAGCTATTTATTTTTTGGTTGTCAGTGTGCGGTTCGCCAGGTCAAACCAGGGGAGGGCAGAGGTGTTACGTTATGGTGCGGACGAAGAGTAATTGCACACATAAATGGCACCTATGGTTACATTTATGTGTACATCTATAGCGCTAAACGCAAAACAAATGTGGGAGGGGGCTTGCCCCCGATTGCGGAGTGTCAGCAACCATTGAGCTGGCTGACCCACCGCTACCGGGGGCAAGCCCCCTCCCACATTTTTAACCGCGTTGGCCCTTACGCCTTGCTGATGATGTTCCCGGCGTGCAGCCCGCATTCCTTCTGCGTGGCTTCTTCCCACCACCAGCGGCCTTCGCGCTCATGCTGGTTCGGCAGCACAGGGCGAGTGCAGGGCTCGCAGCCGATGCTGATAAAGCCGCGCTCATGCAGGCTGTTGTACGGCAGCTCCAGCATGCGGATGTAACCCCAGACTTCCTCGCTGGTCATCTGCGCCAGCGGGTTGAACTTGTACAGGGTGCGTTCCGGGGTGGAGAAAGCACTGTCGACTTCCAGTGCCGCCACCTGGCTGCGGGTGCCAGGGCTCTGGTCGCGGCGCTGGCCGGTGGCCCAGGCGCTCACACCGGAAAGCTTGCGGCGCAGCGGTTCGATTTTGCGCACACCGCAGCATTCGCCATGGCCATCTTTATAGAAGCTGAACAAGCCTTTCTCTTTGACGAACGGTTCCAGCTTGCTCTGGTCCGGCGAGATCAGTTCGATATTGATCTTGTAGTGATCGCGCACCTGCTCGATAAACCGGTAGGTCTCCGGGTGCAGGCGGCCAGTGTCGAGGCTGAACACCTTGACGTGCTTGTTCAGCTTCCAGGCCATGTCCACCAGCACCACGTCCTCGGCGCCGCTGAAGGAAATCCACAGGTCATCACCGAACTGGCTGAACGCCAGCTTGAGAATTTCCTGGGCGGATTTGTTGGCATAAGTCGCGGCGAGTTCAGCGACGTCGAAGGCTTGGTTCATCAGGACGGTTCCTACAGGTCAATGGCGCTGAGCGCTCTATAGGGGAGCGATGGTATCAAAAACCGCCCTGCGTTGCGGCGGCGAGCGTGAATCGCTAGAGTTCGGCAGACCTTTTTTGCTGGCTCAACTTAATAAAACCAATGGGAGCGTCTTGTGGAAATTGCCTGTCTCGACCTGGAAGGGGTACTGGTTCCGGAAATCTGGATCGCCTTCGCTGAAAAAACCGGTATTGAATCCCTGCGGGCGACGACCCGGGATATTCCCGACTACGACGTGCTGATGAAGCAACGCCTGCGTATCCTCGACGAGCATGGGCTGAAACTCGCGGATATCCAGGAAGTGATCGCCACGCTCAAGCCGCTGGACGGTGCTGTCGAGTTCGTCAACTGGCTGCGTGAGCGCTTCCAGGTAGTGATCCTGTCCGACACGTTCTACGAGTTCTCCCAGCCATTGATGCGCCAACTGGGTTTCCCGACCCTGTTGTGCCACCGCCTGATCACCGACGAAAACGACCGCGTGGTGAGCTACCAACTGCGCCAGAAAGACCCCAAGCGCCAGTCGGTGCTGGCGTTCAAAACCCTTTACTACCGCGTGATCGCCGCCGGCGACTCCTACAATGACACCACCATGCTGGGCGAGGCTGACCGTGGGATTCTATTCCACGCGCCAGAGAACGTGATCCGCGAGTTCCCGCAGTTTCCGGCGGTGCATACGTTTGAGGATTTGAAGAAAGAGTTTATCAAGGCGTCGAATCGTTCATTGAGCCTGTAGGTTCTGCGGCGAGGCGCATGGCCTCTTCGCAGGCAAGCCTGCTCCCACATTTTGATCGGGTTCACAGATCAACAGGTGGGAGCTGGGCCCGCCACGGCATATTTTCCGGTTAACCCCCTGCCAGCAACCGTTCATAAGGAATGCTCAGCCCTTCATGCAGGCGTTTGATCATCGACAGGCTCAGCTTGCGCTTGTGATTCAGCACTTCGGATACTCGTCCGCTGGTCCCAATGAAAGGCTCCAGGTCGCGGGCGGTCATGCCTAACTGCTCCATACGAAATCGGATCGCTTCCACCGGGTCCGACGCCGGCATTGGAAAGTGTTGCGCCTCGTACTTCTCAATCAGCACCGCGAGGATTTCCAGCTCGTCACCTTCAGGTGAGCCGATGTCTGCTCCCCATATCTGCTCGACCCGCGCGAGCGCAGCCGTAAGATCTTCCTGGGAATGAATAGGTTTGATGTTCATCACACGGTCTCCGCGTTGATCTGATCGTATTGCGCGTGGGTTCCCACAAAACGGATGAACCCCAGCTGTCGTAGATAGTCGATCGCCATGATCACTCGATACTTGTTGCCGCCCACGTTGAAAACAACCCTGCCGCCTTTGAGAATGCTCGCTGTTCGAAGCTCGGCTTTGAGTGCCTGCGGCGTTGCTTAAGGGGTCTTCTCCAAATGGCGATACAGCTCGACCAGTGGCGTTTTGGCATCGGTATAAGCGGGATGGCTTTCCCAGAATATTCGTAAGGTGGAGAGAGCGATTACCCGCATCGCTGAATCCTCCCAATTTGGGAGATGATAGGTGCGGTTGGATGGATATGCAATCCCGGAAATAATTTCTGACGCGTAGTGGGCAGTCGCTTCATGTGATCCTTCACAGACGGCGGGTGGGCGGTCTGCCGGACGCTATCGCCCAGCCCATGCTGCGTCCACCGCCGTTCTGATTCAGGCTTTTTCTGCCCTGTAGCTCAACGTCCGAGAGCCAGGAATGGCGGGGCGCTACAGACCTTCCAAAGTTTGTAACAACACCCGTACCTTGGTCAGCGACTCTTGATACTCCGCCTCCCACTGCGAGTCCGCCACAATCCCGCCGCCGCCCCAGCAGCACACCTGGCCATCCTTGACCAGCAAACTGCGTATCGCGATGGAGCTGTCCATCTCGCCGCGCACGTCCAGGTACATCAGCGAGCCGCAGTACAACCCGCGTCGGGTCGGCTCCAGCTCGTCGATGATCTGCATGGCGCGAATCTTCGGCGCGCCGGTGATGGAACCGCCGGGGAAGCTGCCGGCGATCAGGTCGAGGGGGTCTTTGTCGTCGGCCAGCACGCCGGTCACGCTGCTCACCAGGTGGTGCACATTGGGGTAGCTTTCCAGGCTGAACAGCTCCGGGACCTTGACCGAGCCGGTGCGGCAGCTACGGCCGAGATCGTTGCGCAGCAAGTCGACGATCATCAGGTTTTCGGCACGATCCTTGGGGCTCGCCAGTAGTTCGGCGGCGTTGGCGGCGTCCTCGTCAGGCGTCAAACCGCGAGGGCGGGTGCCCTTGATCGGGCGGGTTTCGACCTTGCGTTCGCTGATGCGCACAAAACGCTCCGGCGACAGGCTCAGCACCGCGCTGTCGTCCGGCAGGCTCTGGAACCCGGAGAATGGCGTCGGGCAGGCTTCGCGCAAGGCGCAATAGGCGGCCCAGGGATCGCCACTGCATGGCGCTCGGAAACGCTGGGCGAAGTTGACCTGGTAGCAGTCGCCGGCCTGGATATAGTCCTGGATACGCACGATGGCCTGGCGATACGCCTCGGCGCTGAGGTCCGGAGCCATCGGGCCCTGAAGTTTGAAGGTCGCCGAGGTGTCGACACCGCCATGGCTGAACAGCGCGATCAGCCGTTGCCGTTCGCTGTCGGCGAGCGAGGGGTGAAACACCAACTGGCTGGCCTGCGCCTGGTGGTCGCTGACCAGCGCCCAGGCATACAGCCCGAAACGCGCGTCCGGCAGGTGCAAATCGTCCGCCGCCAAGTGTGGCATGTGCTCCAGATGGCGGCCGAAGTCATAGCTCAGGTAGCCAATCAGCCCGCCAGCGAACGGCAGCTCGAACCCTGGGGGGATTGCCGCTTCACCCAGCAGCGTCAGGTTTTTGCGTAAACGCTGCAGGAAATCACTGCCGCTCTCGTCAGGCTTTACGGTCAACGTCGCTTGTGGCCACGCGCTGAGCAGGTCATAACGCCCGCGCTCGGCCGACGGGCGGCCGCTGTCGAGCAGCACCGCGCCGGGGGCATGGCGGATCGCCGCAAAATACTCGGCGGGGTTGGCGCGGTAGGGCAACGGGTGTACGGAACAGGTTGGCATGCGGGGTGGATCAGCCGTTGGCGTGGGGGAGGGGATTGTAGTCCCCCCTAGGATTTGGTCCTAGGGGGTAGCTGGACTGAGGTTACATCCAAATAGAATGCCATCGCCGGCAAGCCAGCTCCCACATTGGGCTATGTGAACCCGATCACCTGTGGGAGCTGGCTTGCCTGCGATGCAGACGGCGCGGTCTTCAGCCCTCTACGGCAGGAATATGCCCAAACATTTCCTGCACGAACTTCACCCGCTCTTCCGGGGTTTCCGTCACGCCGGCGGCTTTCAGTTCTTCCAGCCGCGCCTCAACCGCATGGGTGCGCAAGGTCAGGCCGCAGTCGTTGGCGATTTGGATATTCAGCCCCGGCCGCGCATTCAGCTCGAGGATCAGCGGGCCTTTTTCCTGGTCCAGCACCATGTCCACGCCGATATACCCCAGCCCGCACAGCTCATAGCAGCCGGCCGCGAGCTTCATGAAACCGTCCCAGTTAGGCAGTTGCACGCCGTCCACTGCGTTGGTGGTGTCGGGGTGTTTGGTGATGATGTTGTTCAGCCAGGTGCCGCGCAGGGTCAGGCCGGTGGCGAGGTCCACACCCACGCCGATGGCGCCCTGGTGCAGGTTGGCCTTGCCGCCGGACTGGCGGGTCGGCAGGCGTAGCATCGCCATTACCGGGTAGCCCATCAGTACGATAATGCGGATGTCCGGCACGCCCTCGTAGCTGATGCTCTTGAAGATCTGGTCCGGCACCACGCGGTACTCGATCAGCGCCCGGTCGCGGTGGCCGCCCAGGGAATACAGGCCGGTGAGGATGCTGGAAATCTGATGCTCGATTTCTTCATGGCTGATGATCTTGCCCGACACCGTGCGATAGCGCCCTTCAAAGCGGTCGGCCACCACCAGGATGCCGTCTCCGCCGGCGCCCTGGGCCGGTTTGATCACGAAATCGCTGCGCCCTTTGAGGATCTCGTCGAGCTTGTCGATTTCCTTCTCGGTGGAAATCACCCCATACATCTCCGGCACATGGATGCCGGCCGCCATGGCCCGTTCCTTGGTGATGATCTTGTCGTCGACGATCGGGTAGAGGCTACGCTTGTTGTACTTGAGCACGTAGTCGGCGTTACGCCGGTTGATCCCCATGATCCCCCGCGCTTCCAGGGCCTTCCAGGTCTTCCAGAAGCCGAACATTACGAATCAGCCTTCACGAAAGCCTTGAAACGCACCAGTTCGGTCAGGCGGTAACCGCGATAGCGACCCATTGCCAGCATGAAGCCCACCAGGATCAGCAGGATCGCCGGGAAGGTGAACACGAAATAGACCAGCTCCGGCACGCTCATGATCAGGTGCGCCAGGGACGCGGCGAACAGCGTGCCGATCGCCACTTTCAGCGCATGGTTGGCGCCGCGTTCTTCCCAGGTGATCGACAGGCGTTCGATGGTCATGGTCAGAATCACCATCGGGAACAGCGCCACCGACAGCCCGCGCTCCAGCCCCAGTTTGTGGCTGAACAGGCTGATGGCCGCAATCAACACCACCACGAAGGTCAGCACCACCGAAAGCCTCGGCAACATCTGCAACTTCAAGTGTTCCAGGTACGACCTGAGCGACAGGCCCAGCGCCGTGATAATCGTAAACAGCACAATCCCGAAGCCCAGTTGCGTCTCGCGGAACGCCAGGGCGATCAGTACCGGGGTAAAGGTTCCCAGGGTCTGCAGCCCGATCAGGTTGCGCAGGATCAGGATCACCAGCACGCCGATCGGGATCATCACCATGATCATGAAGGTCTGCTGGGTTTGCAGCGGCAGGCCGTACAGCGAGTATTCGAGGAAGTTGGCGTCGGTGTTTTCGTCGGTCAGCTTGGCCAGGCGAATCGCGTTCATTTCGCTGTTGTTCAGGCTGAAGGTGACCATGGCTTTCTTGCCGCCATCGACGGTGATCAGGTTTTCATCGCCGGTCCACCACAGCAGGCGGTCGGCAGGCAGGCCCTGTTCGCCGGTTTCCGGGTTGAAGTACAACCAGTCATTGCCATTGAAGCTGCGCAGCCACAGTTCCGGGGCTTGCGGCTGGTCGGCCACCAAGCGGATGGTGTGGACTTTTTCCACCGGCACGTGGGCGATGGACAGCAGCAACTCGACGATCTTGGCCTTGTGCGGTGTCGAAGGGTCGCCCGCCAGCAGCAGCTTCACGTTGTCGTCGTTGAGGTTGTTGGTGCGCTTGATGGCTTCGGTGATAAAGGTCTCGACGTCGGCGGAGTGCTGGCGGATCGGCGCCAGCAGGGCTTCGGCGGCGATTTTTTCCGGGCCTTCCACGGCGATGCTGTCACGGAAGGTCGGGCCCTTGACCTTGACCTTTTCGCCGCTGTAACGCTTGGTCAGCACCAGGCGGTAATACAGCGTCTGGTTGCCCTTGGCCCGGCGCGCCGACCAGGTGACCTTGCGGTTGCCGTCGGTGCGGTTGACGCTCACACCGTAATTATTCGAGATAAAACTTTCATTGAGGCTGACGAAGTCGCGGCTCAGCGGCGGCACGAACATCTGAATCTTCACCGGGTCTTTGGGGTTGGCGACGAACTCGACCTTGGCGTCGATGTTCCACAAGTCGTCGGTGGCGTCCTCGGTGACGGGAATTCCCAGCACGAAAATCTGGTAGGCGGTGACCGAAATACCCAGCACCACCAGGATGGCGATGAGGATTCTCAGGTGCAGGGTTAGAGAGCGCATTCGGTTTACTCGGCGGTATGAGCGTCGGTGGCGCAGGCGGGTTTGCCTGCTGCGTATTTAAGACTGGGGTCGACCAGCGCATCAAAGCGTTTCAACGCTTCGGAGCCGATCAGCAGCGGGTATTGGAAGGCGCTGCGGTCAGTCAAGTTCACTTCGATGCTGCGTAAAGCGGTGCCCATGCAGATATCCAGGGCAATCACCGGACGGGCGGTGTAGTTCTTGTCCTCATCGGGGTCGTAGTCACCGGCGCGGCGCTTGATCTTGCTGACACGGGCCAGGGGGCGTTCGATGGGGTGGGAATGGGCGGCGTCGATGGCCAGGTAGAAACGCACCCAGGACTCGCCGTTGCGCTTGAAGCGCTTGATATCACGGGCACTGAGGGAAGCGGTTTTGGCGCCGGTGTCCAGTTTGGCGGCGACTTCCAGGTCGATACCGGCCAATTTGGCGTATTCGTTGAGGCCATACACGGTTTTCTCGGCGGCGGCACAGAGCCCCGGTAAGAGTGCCGGTAAGAACAGCAGGCAAAACAAAAAGGGGGAGGGCTTGAGTCTCATAGATCCTGAGGCGGTGCAGTGCGATGTTCCATTCATGGCGACTGGCATTGCTGCTCAATCTCTAGTGCGCCGTTTCATCAAGCGATGTCAGGCAAATGCGGCGGGCATTCTAACATGATGCTTTTCTGACGCCAGCGCTGGCAGGCGGCCATGCCCTGATCGGGTGCGTTCAAGGGTTATTAGAAGATTGTCGACAATGTGTATTTATTCTTTGACTAAATGGGGTTGATTGGCTAGTTTTTGCGGCATTGCTTTTAAAGGTGTCGACAATATGCTGGAGCAACTGGAAACCCCAGTGGTGTTGCAAGACGATTCTCAGACCATGTCCGAGAACGTCTTCCGACGTATCCAGGCAGCCATCGTCAAGGGCGAAATCGCCCCCGGCAGCAAGATTTCCGAGCCGGAACTGGCGCGCACCTATGGCATCAGCCGCGGCCCGCTGCGCGAGGCGATCCACCGCCTGGAAGGCCAGCGCCTGCTGGTGCGCGTGCCCCACGTCGGCGCGCGAGTGGTGAGCTTGAGCCACGCCGAGCTGATCGAGCTGTATGAAATCCGCGAATCACTGGAAGGCATGGCCTGCCGCCTGGCCGCCGAGCGCATGACCGATGCGGAGATCGAGGAACTGCGCCAGGTGTTGCATACCCATGAGCGCGACGAAGCGTTCCAGGCCGGCCTCGGTTACTACCAGCAGGAAGGCGACTTTGATTTTCATTACCGGATAATTCAAGGCGCCGGTAATCGCACCCTGACCCAAATGCTCTGCGGCGAGCTGTACCAGTTGGTGCGCATGTACCGCATCCAGTTTTCCGCGACCCCCAATCGTCCACGCCAGGCTTTTGCCGAGCATCACCGCATTCTTGACGCGATTGCCGATCGCGACGGTGAACTGGCCGAGCTGTTGATGCGCCGCCATATCGGCGCGTCCAAACGCAATATTGCCCGTCACTTCCCGGACGGCGCTCCCCAAGCACGAGGTGAGTCATGAGTTCCAACAATAAAAGTACTCCAGGCCAGCGTTTCCGTGACGCGGTCGCCAGCGAACACCCCTTGCAGGTGGTCGGCGCAATCAACGCCAACCACGCCTTGCTGGCCAAGCGCGCCGGGTTCAAGGCGATTTATCTGTCAGGCGGCGGCGTGGCGGCAGGCTCCCTCGGCGTGCCGGATTTGGGCATCACCGGTCTGGATGACGTGCTGACCGACGTGCGCCGCATCACCGACGTATGCGACCTGCCGCTGCTGGTGGATGTGGACACCGGTTTTGGCTCCTCGGCGTTCAACGTGGCACGCACCGTCAAGTCGATGATCAAGTTCGGCGCCGCCGCCATCCATATCGAAGACCAGGTTGGCGCCAAGCGTTGCGGCCATCGCCCTAACAAAGAAATCGTGTCGCAGCAGGAAATGGTTGACCGCATCAAGGCCGCCGTGGATGCGCGCACCGATGACAGCTTCGTGATCATGGCGCGTACCGACGCCCTGGCTGTCGAAGGTCTGGAGTCGGCGCTGGAGCGAGCCGCCGCCTGCATCGAGGCCGGCGCCGACATGGTGTTCCCGGAAGCCATTACTGAGCTGGACATGTACAAGCTGTTCGCCTCCCGCGTGAAAGCGCCGATCCTGGCCAATATCACCGAGTTCGGCGCCACGCCGCTGTACACCACCGAACAGTTGAAATCTGCCGATGTTTCCATCGTGCTGTACCCGCTTTCGGCCTTCCGCGCCATGAACAAGGCCGCCGAAAACGTCTACACCGCGATCCGTCGCGACGGCACCCAACAGAACGTGATCGACACCATGCAGACGCGCATGGAGCTTTACGATCGCATCGACTACCACACCTTCGAGCAAAAGCTCGACGCGCTGTTCGCCGCGAAGAAGTAACGAACAGGCCTCCCTGAATAACTACAAAATTGGAGAACGAACATGGCTGAAGCAAAAGTATTGAGTGGCGCCGGCCTGCGTGGCCAGGTGGCCGGGCAGACCGCACTGTCCACCGTGGGCCAGGCCGGCGCCGGCTTGACCTATCGCGGCTACGACGTGCGCGAACTCGCCGCCGATGCGCAGTTTGAAGAAGTCGCCTACCTGCTGCTGTACGGCGAACTGCCGACCCACACCGAACTGGCTGCCTACAGCGCCAAGCTGAGCAAACTGCGCGACCTGCCGCAGGCGCTGAAAGAAGTACTGGAACGCATCCCCGCCGACGCCCACCCGATGGATGTGATGCGCACCGGTTGCTCGTTCCTCGGCAATATCGAGCCGGAACAAGACTTCAGCGTGCAGCGTGATGTCACCGACCGTCTGCTCGCCGCGTTCCCGGCGATCATGTGCTACTGGTATCGCTTCAGCCACGACGGCAAGCGCATCGACTGCGTAACCGACGAGCCGAGCATCGGCGGCCACTTCCTGCACCTGCTGCATGGCAAGAAGCCGAGCGCGCTGCATGAAAAGGTCATGAACGTTTCGCTGATTCTCTACGCCGAGCACGAATTCAACGCGTCGACCTTCACCGCCCGTGTGTGTGCATCGACCCTGTCCGACCTGTATTCATGTGTCACCGCCGCCATTGGCTCGCTGCGCGGCCCGTTGCATGGCGGCGCCAACGAAGCGGCGATGGAAATGATCGAGCGTTTCGGTTCGGCCGAAGAAGCCGTCGAAGGCACCCTCGGCATGCTGGCGCGCAAAGACAAGATCATGGGCTTCGGCCACGCGATCTACAAAGACAGCGACCCGCGCAATGAGGTGATCAAGGGCTGGTCGAAAAAACTCGCCGACGAGGTGGGCGACAAGGTGTTGTTCAAGGTCTCGGAAGCCATCGACAAGACCATGTGGGAACAGAAGAAGCTGTTCCCCAACGCCGACTTCTACCATGCCTCGGCGTACCACTTCATGGGCATCCCGACCAAGCTGTTCACGCCGATCTTCGTGTGCTCAAGGCTCACTGGCTGGGCCGCGCATGTGTTCGAGCAGCGCGCCAACAACCGCATCATCCGTCCAAGCGCCGAGTACATCGGCGTTGAGCAGCGCAAGTTCGTGCCAATCGAACGTCGCTGAATGAGGAGGCCGACGATCCGGGTTTGGGTATGAGGTCAAATGTGGGAGGGGGCTTGCCCCCGATAGCAGTGTGTCATTCAACACATGTATCAACTGATACACCGCCATCGGGGGCAAGCCCCCTCCCACATTTTGATCCCACTCCAGCCTCGGATCGGCGCAGGTCTTCCTTTTTGCAATTACCGTGACCGAGTCCTGACGATGAACACAGAATTTCGCAAACCGCTGCCCGGCAGCCGCCTGGATTACTTCGACGCCCGCGCGGCTGTCGAAGCCATCGCCCCCGGTGCCTACGCCACCTTGCCCTACACCTCCCGCGTGCTCGCCGAAAACCTGGTGCGCCGTTGCGACCCGGCGACCCTCAACGCTTCCCTGAGCCAACTGATCGAACGCAAACGCGACCTCGACTTCCCTTGGTTCCCGGCGCGAGTGGTGTGCCATGACATCCTTGGCCAAACCGCCCTGGTCGACCTCGCCGGCCTGCGCGATGCCATCGCCCTGCAAGGCGGCGACCCGGCCCAGGTCAACCCGGTGGTGCCGACCCAACTGATCGTCGACCACTCCCTGGCCGTCGAAGCCGGTGGTTTCGACCCGGACGCGTTCGAGAAAAACCGCGCCATCGAAGACCGTCGCAACGAAGACCGTTTCCACTTTATCGAGTGGACCAAAAAAGCCTTTAAAAACGTCGACGTGATCCCGCCGGGCAACGGCATCATGCATCAGATCAACCTGGAGAAAATGTCCCCGGTGATCCAGGTGCGCGACGGGGTGGCGTTCCCGGATACCTGCGTCGGCACCGACAGCCACACCCCCCACGTGGATGCCCTGGGCGTGATCGCCATCGGCGTCGGTGGTCTGGAAGCCGAGAGTGTGATGCTCGGCCGTGCCTCGTGGATGCGCCTGCCGGAAATCATCGGCGTCGAGTTGACCGGCAAGCTGCTGCCCGGCATCACCGCCACCGACATGGTGCTGGCGCTGACCGAGTTCCTGCGTAAACAGAAAGTGGTCGGTGCGTGGCTGGAGTTCTTTGGCGAAGGCGCCTCCAAGTTGACCCTCGGTGATCGTGCGACCATCTCCAACATGGCCCCGGAATACGGCGCCACGGCGGCGATGTTCTACATCGACCAGCAGACCATCGCCTACCTGAAACTCACTGGCCGTGAAGACGAGCAAGTCACCCTGGTGGAGCAATACGCCCGCCATACCGGCTTGTGGGGCGATGACCTCAAGGGCGCGCAATACGAGCGTGGCCTGACGTTCGACCTGTCCAGCGTCGTGCGTAACATGGCCGGCCCGAGCAACCCGCATGCTTGCGTTGCCACCCGCGATCTGGCCGCCAAAGGCATCAGCGGCCAGTGGGATGATGTGCCGGGGCAAATGCCCGACGGCGCGGTGATCATCGCTGCCATCACCAGTTGCACCAACACCAGCAACCCGCGCAACGTGATCGCTGCCGGCTTGCTGGCGCGCAATGCCAACCGGCTCGGGCTGACCCGCAAGCCGTGGGTCAAATCGTCGTTGGCACCGGGTTCGAAAACCGTGGCCATGTACCTCGAAGAAGCGGGCCTGGGCCATGAGCTGGAAAAACTCGGCTTCGGCGTCGTGGCTTTCGCCTGCACCACCTGCAACGGCATGTCCGGTGCGCTCGACCCGGTGATCCAGCAGGAAATCATCGACCGCGACCTGTACGCCACCGCCGTGTTGTCGGGCAACCGCAACTTCGACGGGCGCATTCACCCGTACGCCAAGCAAGCGTTCCTGGCCTCGCCGCCGCTGGTGGTGGCTTACGCGATTGCCGGCACCATCCGCTTCGACATCGAAAAGGACGTGCTGGGCCTGGACGCGAGCGGCAAGGAAATCCGCTTGCAGGACATCTGGCCGAGCGACGAAGAAATCGACGCAGTGGTCAAGGCTTCGGTCAAGCCGGAGCAGTTCCGTGCGGTGTATATCCCGATGTTCGCGATCCACGAAGACACCGGCCCCAAAGTTGCGCCGCTGTACGACTGGCGCCCGCAAAGTACTTATATCCGCCGCCCGCCGTACTGGGAGGGCGCACTGGCCGGTGCTCGGCCGCTCAAGGGCATGCGCCCGCTGGCGGTGCTGCCGGACAACATCACCACTGACCACCTGTCGCCGTCCAACGCGATCATGCTCGATAGCGCCGCCGGTGAATACCTGGCGAAGATGGGCTTGCCGGAGGTCGACTTCAACTCTTACGCGACGCATCGCGGCGACCATTTGACGGCGCAACGCGCCACTTTTGCCAACCCCAAACTGTTCAACGAAATGGTGCTGGAAAACGGCAAGGTCAAGCAGGGCTCCCTGGCGCGTATAGAGCCGGAAGGCCAGGTCACGCGGATGTGGGAAGCCATCGAAACCTATATGGAGCGCAAGCAGCCGCTGATCATCATCGCCGGTGCCGACTACGGCCAGGGCTCGTCCCGCGACTGGGCGGCCAAAGGCGTGCGTCTGGCCGGGGTGGAAGCGATTGCCGCCGAAGGTTTCGAGCGCATCCACCGTACCAACCTGGTGGGCATGGGCGTATTGCCGCTGGAGTTCCTGCCGGGCACCGACCGCCACACCTTGCAGATCGACGGCAGCGAAACCTATGACGTGGTCGGTGAACGCACCCCGCGTGCCCAGTTGACCCTGGTGATCAACCGCAAGAATGGCGAACGTGTCGAAGTGCCGGTGACGTGCCGCCTGGACACCGCCGAAGAAGTGTCGATCTACGAGGCGGGCGGCGTGTTGCAACGTTTTGCCCAGGACTTCCTGGAATCGGCGGCGACCGCCTGAAGAGGATAACCATGGCACACGCAGCGCAAATCAAGATCCCGGCCACCTATATGCGTGGCGGCACCAGCAAGGGCGTATTTTTCAGCCTCCAGGACCTGCCCGCAGCGGCGCAGGTGCCGGGTGCGGCCCGCGATGCCCTGCTGTTGCGAGTGATCGGTAGCCCCGATCCCTACGACAAGCAAATCGACGGCATGGGCGGCGCCACATCCAGCACCAGCAAAACCGTGATCCTCGCCAAAAGCACGCGTGCCGATCACGACGTGGACTACCTGTTTGGCCAGGTCTCCATCGACAAGCCCTTTGTCGACTGGAGCGGCAACTGCGGCAACCTGTCGGCGGCGGTGGGTTCGTTCGCCATCAGCGCCGGCCTGGTTGACCCGGCCCGCGTGCCGCACAACGGGGTGGCCGTGGTACGGGTGTGGCAGGCCAATATCGGCAAGACCATCATCGCTCACGTGCCGATCACCGACGGCGCGGTGCAGGAAACCGGCGACTTCGAGCTCGACGGGGTGACCTTCCCTGCCGCCGAAGTGCAGCTGGAGTTCATGGACCCGGCGGCGGAAGAAGAGGGCGGCGGCGGTTCGATGTTCCCCACCGGTAACCTGGTGGATGACCTGCAAGTGCCCGGCGTGGGCACGTTCAAGGCGACGCTGATCAACGCCGGCATTCCGACGATTTTTATCAACGCCGAAGACCTCGGCTACACCGGCACCGAACTGCAAGGCGCGATCAACAGCGACCCCAAGGCACTGGCGATGTTTGAGACCGTACGGGCTTACGGCGCATTGCGCATGGGCCTGATCAAACACCTGGACGAAGCGGCCCAGCGTCAGCACACGCCTAAACTCGCATTTGTGGCCAAACCTGCGGATTACGTGGCTTCCAGTGGCAAGGCGATCAAGGCTGCGGATGTGGATCTGCTGGTGCGCGCACTGTCCATGGGCAAATTGCACCACGCGATGATGGGCACGGCGGCGGTGGCGATCGGCACGGCGGCGGCCATTTCCGGGACCTTGGTCAACCTCGCAGCCGGTGGCGTGGAGCGCAATGCGGTGCGCTTCGGGCACCCGTCCGGCACCTTGCGCGTCGGCGCCGAAGCCACCCAGGTAAACGGCGAATGGGTGGTGAAAAAAGCCATCATGAGCCGCAGCGCGCGCGTGCTGATGGAAGGTTTCGTCCGCGTGCCCGGCGATGCTTTCTAAGGCCCAACACCGCACCAATGTGGGGGCGGGCTTGCTCGCGAATGCGGTGGGTCAGTGGCATTTCAGTACCTGACACACCGCCTTCGCGAGCAAGCCCGCTCCCACAGGGGATCTTTATTCCAAGGCAGACAGCCAAGATCTGCTCTTCAACAACCGTAAGCCCGAGGATTAACCCAAACCCTTTTGGAGTACTGCCATGAGCGCCAACGTCGACCAGAACAACCGCCCCGACTACGACCAGGTCCTGCAGGACATCGCCGACTATGTCCTCACTTACCGGATCGAGTCCCAGGCCGCGCTGGACACCGCCCGCAATTGCCTGATGGACACGTTGGGTTGCGGCCTGCTGGCGCTGCGCTTCCCCGAATGCACCAAACACCTGGGGCCGATCGTCGAGGGCACGGTCGTGCCGTTCGGTGCGCGGGTGCCGGGCACTTCGTTGCGCCTGGACCCGGTCAAAGCCGCCTGGGATATCGGCTGCATCGTGCGCTGGCTCGACTACAACGACACCTGGCTGGCGGCCGAATGGGGTCACCCTTCGGATAACCTCGGCGGCATCCTCGCGGTGGCCGATCACCTGTCGCAAAAGCGCGTGGCCAATGGCGACGCGCCGCTGACCGTGCGCGCCGTGCTGGAAGCGATGATCATGGCCCACGAAATCCAGGGTGTGATTGCCCTGGAAAACTCCTTCAACCGCGTCGGCCTTGACCATGTGCTGCTGGTGAAAGTCGCCTCCACCGCCGTCACCGCCAAGCTGATGGGCGCCAACCGCGAACAGCTGCTGTCGGCGCTGTCCCACGCGTTTGTCGATGGCCAGGCGTTGCGCACTTACCGGCATGCGCCGAACGCGGGGTCGCGCAAATCCTGGGCGGCGGGGGATGCGTCGAGCCGTGGCGTTCGCCTGGCGGATATCGCCCTGCGCGACGAGATGGGCATTCCGGGGGTACTCAGCGCGCCGCAGTGGGGCTTTTACGACGTGCTGTTCAGCCACACCAACAAGGACCTGGCCCTCAAGCCCGAGGATAAACGTGGATTCAGCCTGTCCCAGCCCTACGGCACCTATGTGATGGAAAACGTGCTGTTCAAGATCAGCTTCCCCGCCGAGTTCCACGCGCAAACCGCCTGCGAAGCGGCGGTAACGTTGCACCCGTTGGTCAAGAATCGCCTGCACGAAATCGAGCGCATCGTGATCACCACCCATGAGTCGGCGATTCGCATCATCTCCAAGGTCGGCCAACTGGCCAATGCCGCCGACCGCGATCACTGCCTGCAATACATGACCGCCGTGCCGCTGGCATTCGGCAACCTGGTGGCCGAGCAGTACGAAGATGAATTCCACGCCGCGCACCCGATCATTGATGAGCTGCGCGACAAAATGGTCATCGTCGAAGACCCGCGCTACAGCCGCGAATACTTGGAGGCCGACAAGCGCTCCATCGCCAACGCGGTGCAGGTGTTTTTCAAGGACGGCTCCAGCACCGAGCAGGTGGCGGTGGAATACCCGATCGGCCATCGTCGGCGCCGGGTGGACGGAATTGCGTTGCTGGAAGACAAGTTCAAAGCCAACCTGGCCACGCGCTTTACCGCGCAACGCAGCGGGGAGATTTTTGCGCTGTGCAAGGACCAGGCACGGCTTGAGGCCACGCCGGTGAATCGGTTTGTGGACTTGTTTGTGATCTGAACAACACTGCAGCACTCACCCTGTAAACCCAATCAATGTGGCAGCTGGCTTGCCTGCGATAGCATCACCTCGGTGTATCTGAAAGACCGAGTTGTCTGCATCGCAGGCAAGCCAGCTCCCACACGTGTTCTGTGTGATTCAGACGGGCTTACATACTGCCTTCCACATCCTCCAGGCTGAACGTCTCGGTGTGGTCGTCATACGAAAAAATCTCCGCATAGCGCCCCCATGCCACTACGCTTTCCAGGGTTTTGTGCACAAACGCTTCGGTCATCGAGTCTTCCAGCTCTTGTTCAAAACGCACCCGTGGCGCCCGGTGCCCGCTGCGTTCAAGCAACACTTGATGAATCCGCGCAGCCAGGGGCACGTGGCGGATCAAATGTTCGGCGAACAGGGTTTTGCGTTCCTGGGTGCCGTAGTCGGCGAACAGCTTGCCGGCGTCGGTGAGGGTGATGTCGGCGCCCTTGAGTTCGGCGAAACCCAAATGCTCCAGCATCTCGGCTACCGGGAACAGGTCGTCGACTTCCAGCAAGCGGCGTTCGGCCACGGTGGGCAGGCCGGCGTGGCCATTGTAGGGCTCGGCGGCCAGGGTTTCGATCAGGCCAGCCATCAGGTTGGTGGACACCTCCGGCAACAGACTGCCCATTTTCAGCTCGGGCAGGCCGCGGCTGGCATCGGCGCTGCGCCGGTCGGTCATCAGCGCGTAGATGTCGTCGACCATTTGCCGAAAGGTCGGGTCCAGCCGGTTGCGCGGGTGCGCGAACGGCACCTTTATCTCGGCCACCACCCGGCCGGGGTTGGAGGACAGCACCAGGATGCGGTCGCACATCAACACCGCTTCTTCGATGTTGTGGGTCACGATCAGGATCGACTTGATCGGCAGCTGTTTGCCGCTCCACAAATCCAGCAGGTCGGTGCGCAGGGTTTCGGCGGTGAGCACATCCAGCGCGGAGAAGGGTTCGTCCATCAGCAACAACGTCGGGTTGACCACCAGCCCACGCGCAAACCCCACACGCTGGCGCATGCCGCCGGACAGTTCGCGGGGGTAGGCGTTTTCAAACCCGTCGAGGCCGATCAAGTCGATGGCCGCCAGGGCGCGCCGGCGGGTTTCCTTGCGCTCCACTTGCAGGGCTTGCAGGCCGGCTTCGACGTTTTCCAGCACGGTCAGCCAGGGGAACAGCGCAAAGGTCTGAAATACCATGGCCACGCCTTCGGCCGGGCCGTTCAAGGGCGCGCCGTTGTAGCGTACTTCGCCCGAGGAGGGTTGGATCAGCCCGGCAATAATGCGCAGCAGGGTGGACTTGCCCGAGCCGGAGCGGCCGAGCATGCCGACGATTTCGCCTTCGCGCAGGTTCAGGTCCACGCCGCTGAGGACTTGCAGTTCGTCTTTACCTTTGCCGAACACCCGGCTCACGTTTTTCAACGAGTAGATTTGCGGGGTGTCGGCGGCCTGCTCGGTATAGGTAGTCATCACAGCGAATCCCATCAATTCAGACGAAGTTTGTTTTCAGCCATGGCATACATGGGCCGCCAGACCGCCCGGTTGAATGCCACCACGAAGATCGACATCACCACCACGCCCAGGGCGATCTTCGGGAAGTCGCCGGCAGCCGTGGTTTGTGCGATATAGGCGCCCAGCCCGTGGGCGACCACGTTGTCCTGGCCCCAGGACACATATTCGGAAACGATGCTGGCGTTCCAGGCCCCGCCCGAGGCGGTGATGGCGCCGGTGACGTAATACGGGAAGATCCCCGGCAGCATCACCTTGCGCCACCACAGCCAGCCGCGAATGCGGAAGTTGGCGGCGGCTTCCTTGAAGTCATTGGGAAAGGCGCTGGCGCCGGCAATCACGTTGAACAGGATGTACCACTGGGTGCCCAGCACGATCAACGGGCTCAGCCAGATATCCGGGTTGAGCTTGAAGTGCAGGATGACGATCACGAACACCGGAAACAGCAGGTTCGCCGGGAATGCCGCGAGGAACTGCGCCAGCGGCTGGATTTTTTCCGCAAGGCTGGGGCGCAGGCCGATCATCACGCCTACCGGCACCCAGATCAGCGAGGCGATCAGGATCAGCCCGACCACACGTAGCAGCGTGATCAGGCCCAGCACAAATACATGGCCGACTTCGGCGAGGGTCACTTCGGTGCCGACGTATTGCACGATGTGATACAGCGCGTAAGCGGCCAGCAGCGCAATCAGTGTGCCCCAGACCCAATCAATAACCTTCGAGGCCGCCGGCGTTTCGGCCGGCAACGCCTTGAGCGCACCGCCCGCCAGGCTGAAGCGCTGGTTGCCGAGGCGGCTGATGGTTCGGGTAATGGGACGCAGGATGCGCTGTACCATCCGCGTGCGCTGGATCAGGTTCAGCAGCCAGGATTGCGGCGCAGCGCCCTGGGAGGCGGTGGTTTCCATACGGAACTTGTCGGCCCAGGCGACCAACGGGCGGAACAGGAACTGGTCGTAGATCAGGATCACCACCACCATTGCCAGGATCACATAACCCACCGCGTGCAGGTCTTTCTGGGCAATCGCCAGGGCCAGGTACGAGCCTACGCCTGGCAGGGTGATGGTCTTGTCGCCGACGGTGATAGCTTCGGAGGCGACCACAAAAAACCAGCCGCCGGACATGCTCATCATCATGTTCCACACCAGCCCCGGCATGGCGAACGGCACGTCGAGCTTCCAGAATTTCTGCCACCCGGAAAGGCGCAGGTTGGTCGACACCTCCACCAGGTCATGGGGCAGCATGCGCAGCGACTGGTAGAAGCTGAACGTCATGTTCCACGCCTGGCTGGTGAAGATCGCAAAGATCGCCGCGAACTCGGCGCCCAGCACGCGCCCTGGGAACAGCAACAGGAAGAACGTCACCGTAAAGGAGATGTAGCCCAGCACCGGCACCGATTGCAGGATGTCGAGCACCGGCACCAGCAGTTTCTCAGCGCGCCGGCTTTTGGCGGCGAGGGTGCCGTACAACAGGGTGAACACCAGCGCCGCAACCATCGCTGCGAGCATGCGCAAGGTGGTACGCATTGCGTATTCCGGCAGGTTGGCCGGATCGAGGGAGATGACTTCGCTTTGCAAGGTGGCGATGGGGGCCCAGGTTTCCCGGGCCGTGATGGAGAAGAACAGTAGAAAGCCGATCACCAGCGGCAGGGCGACCAGGTCCCAGCGGTTGGGCAGCAGGCGCAGTGTGGAGGCCGGTAGGTAATCGCGGAACACTTTGTTCATAGGCAGTCAGTCCTGCAGCGTTCAGATCCAGGGGCTTGATGGGAGTGAGGGTAGCTGCTGCACGAAGACCTGCCGAGGAGAACCGGCGCTGTTTTCGTGAGCCTTGGGCAACGAGGTATTGCTGCGGGATTGTACGTATCTGAATGTTACGGGCACATAAATTTGCTGTCAGTTTCCTGTACGAAATGCGTGTTGAGCCGCGACGTTTTTTTCATCAAGGCACGCCGCTTCGTCAGACCGCGTAGTGCCCACATTAGCCCGCGTCAGTATCAACCGCTCCCTCAAAGCGCAAAATCACCCGACGGTTGTGCTTGCTCTTCTTTTCGATTTTTTCGCAGAACACCCGGCCGATTTCCTCGGTGTTGATCACATGGGTGCCGCCACAGGGCTGGATATCAATCCCGCCAATTTCAATCACGCGTACCGAGCCCTGGACCACCGGTGGTGCAACCGCCTGGGTGCGGGTGATCTGCAGCAGGGTGGCGTACTCCGACGCGGGCATCGACAGGGTTTTGACCGCATGGGCCTGTTCGATCAGCGCATTCAGGTCGCGGGTGATGCTGTCTTTGTCGAGGGTCATTTCCGGCAGGTCGAAATCCAGGCGTCCTTTATCTGCGCTGATGCTGCAACCGGTCACCGGTGCGTCGATGAGCGAGCACAGCAGGTGCAGACAGGTGTGCATTTTCATGTGCTGGTAGCGGCGGTCCCAATCAATCTTTGCATCCACCGCGACCCCGGCCGTCAACTGTTCGGGGCAGTGTTGCACCTGGTGCCAGATGATCGAGCGCAGCACCGGGTCGCGCAGCGTGCCGGTCACCGCAACCTGCGTACCGTCCGCCAGGGTAAGGTGGCCGGTATCGCCCGGCTGCCCGCCGCCCGTGGGGTAAAACAGCGTGTGTTCCAGGGCGATGCCGTGCTCGCTGACGGCAATCACCCGGGCGTTGAACGCGTTCTGGTAGGGCGCACTGTCGAACAGCGCCAGGGTTTCCATGGTGTGTACGGACATGTTCAACCTCCGACGTTGATTGGGCTGGCTTGCAAAAGGGAGCGCACCATTGCACTCAAGCCAGGGGGGGAGAGCAGCGTGATTTCAAATTCCGGGCCGCAGACTTTGAGGTTCAGCGGCAGGCGCGGCAGGTGGTTGGCCGACTCGATGCGGTGCAGGCGAAACTGCAGGTGGTGCCGTTCTTTCACCGTGGGCTCCAGCATCACCCCCGGCAAGGGGTGGAAGTCGGCGTCCAGCACCGTGACCTTGTGGCTGGTGTTGACCTCGCCGACCACATGTAAACGCTCATCCAGAGCAAAGGCACCGAGGTAGTTGCTGTGGTCCGATTCCTGGTTTTTTTGCAGTTGGATCTGGTTCACCACCTTGACCTTGGTGCCGGCGGGTACGTCCTGGGTGATCACACAGGAGGGGCTGATAAACACATTGTCACCAATCAGCACATAGCCCAGCACGCGTGCGCCGGAACCCACTTCGACATTGTTGCCCAGGCGCGGGTGGCGCTTGCCATCGGGGTTGTTCGCGATGCCGCGGGCGCCCAGGGTCACGCCGCAGAGGATGTAGCAGTCGTTGCCGATCTCGCAGGTTTCGCCGATGACGGTGCCGTAGCCGTGGTCCAGCACAAAGCGCCGACCGATGCGCGCCGCCGGGTGAATCTCGGCGCCGGAGAGCACCTTGCCCTGATTGCTGAGTTTGAGCGCGATGCGTGAAAAGATGCCGTTGGTCCGGTCAGGGAAATTCCACACCAGGTGCGCCAGCCGGTAATAGAGCACCGCTTTGAACGAGGCGTAGGACTCCAGGATCAGTTCGCCGCGCCCACGAGATGCCGGGTCGCGATAGGCATAGGCGATCAGGTCCTCGGCCACAGCCTGCGCTGCATTCTGGATCAGCGGGGCCAGATGCGGTTCCAGCTGCTTCATTTGCTCGGGCGTGAGGGTTTTGATGAGGTGCGTGAGCAACTCATCGTGCAGCTGTTGCATGTCGATAAAGCCCCCCATGGAGGCACCCCCGCATTCTGGATGGTTGGAAAACCGCCTATTCGAAACTGGGCAGGTAGCTGTCGGCATTGTCGTAAACCATGGTCAACACCACCGTTTCGGGCGGCAATTCGGGGGCGAGCCTGGCGATAGCCACCATATTGGCGGCGGAAGACAGGCCCAGGCTGATGGCGTCGGTGCGCATGATGCGTTTCATCATGTCGATGCATTCCTGGCGCGAGACTTTGAGCATGCCGTCGATCACGTCCAGGTTGAGAATGCTCGGGATCAGGCCGATCGACAGGCCCTGGATATGGTGCGGTGCGTGCTGGTTTTTCAGCAGGTCGCATTCTTCCGGCTCCACGCCCATCACACGGATGGCCGGCCAAGTGGCTTTGAGGGTTTCGCCGATGCCGGTGATATGGCCGCCGGTGCCGATGCCGCTGACGAAGTAGTCCACGCGCAGCTCACCAAACGCGCGCAGGATCTCCCGTGCTGTGGTGTCGCGATGGGTTTGCGGGTTGGCGCCATTACGCTGCTGGTTGAGCATCACGTAGCTGGGGTTTTCCAGTTGCAGTTCCATGCACTTTTCGCCGTGGGAATTGTTACCAAGGCGGCTGTCCGACAGCACCACCTTGGCGCCGTACAGGCGCAGCAGCTTTTGCTTCTCGGGGCTGTAGTTGTCGGGGATCACCAGCACCACTTTGTAGCCGAGTACGTTGCCCGCCATCACCAGGCCGATGCCGGTATTGCCGCCACTGGGTTCGATGATGGTTTGCCCGGAATCACGGATCAGCACGCCGCGGCGTTCGGCGTCGAGGATCATGCCCAGGGCGATGCGCGCCTTGTGGCTGCCGCCGGGGTTCAGGGATTCGAGTTTGGCGTAGACCTCGATGCCGAGGTCTTTGGAAAACTGTGCCAGGCGCACGATCGGCGTATGGCCGATGGCGTCGAGGATTGAGTTATGCAGCATCAGGTATGAGCCCATGGCCGGTGGTCAGTACAAAGGCATGTCGGGTTCGACGTCGCGTACCCAGTGTTTCATGCCGCCCTGCAGGACTTTGGTGTTGGCGAAGCCGGCCGCCAACAGGGTGCTGGCGGCTTGCTCGGCGCGGGTGCCGGCGTAGCAGATCAGGTAGTGGGTGTTATCCCGGCTGAGGCTGTCGAGCTGCCCGTCCAGTTCGGCCAGGGGGATATGCAGCACGCCCGGCAATTTGCACACCTCCAGTTCGCTGGCATCGCGCACATCCAGCAGCACGTCGGCGCTGCTGTGGTGTTCGAGTACCTGCTTGAGCACTTGGGGCTTGATGTAGCGTTCTTCGGCCAAGGACGGCTGGCTCGGCACTGCATCCGCACAGGCTGTCGGCGTGAGGGTTTCGCTGTGACGCAACGCGGAGCAGCACGGGCAGTCGGCGCGGCGCTTGAAGCGGATCTCGCTGAATTTCATCGCCAGCGCATCAAAGCGCATCAAGCGCCCGGACAGCGGTTCGCCGATGCCGATCAACAGTTTGATCGCCTCGGTGGCCTGGATCATCCCGACCACGCCCGGCAGCACGCCGATCACCCCACCGGCGCTGCAGTTGGGCGCCAGTTCTGCGGGCGGTGCGCTGGGGAACAGGCAGCGGTAGCACGGCCCGCCTTTATAGTTGAGCACGCTGATCTGCCCGTCAAAACGGTAGATGGCGCCGTATATCAAGGGTTTGCCGAGTTGCACGCAAGCGTCGTTGACCCGGTAGCGGGTGTCGAAATTGTCGGTGCCGTCGATCACCAGGTCATAAGCGCCCACCAGCTCCAGGGCGTTGTCGGCATTCAGGGCGGCGTTGTGCGCGTTGATCTGGATATGGCTGTTCAGATCCTGCAAACGCTGTTTGGCCGACTCGACCTTGGGCATGCCCAGCGTGCTGTTGCCGTGGACGACCTGGCGCTGCAGGTTGCTGCTCTCCACCACATCAAAATCCACCAGCCCCAGGGTGCCAATGCCGGCCGCCGCCAGGTACAGGCTGATGGGCGAGCCCAGGCCGCCGGTGCCGATGATCAGCACCTTGGCTTTCTTGAGGTTCAGTTGGCCTTCGCGGCCCACGCCAGGCAGGGTGATATGGCGCACATAGCGCTGCACTTCTTCATTGCTCAGGGCATCGACATCCATGCCGCCGGAGGTGGCGAGCAATACTTCGATTTTGGCTTTTTCCGGCAGGGGCTCGTCGGCGTCGATCAACGCTTCCTGGGCGGTAAACAGGAAGTGTTCCTTGAGCTGATTGTTCTTTTCGTGGAACAGGTGCGGGCGCAGCTGTGGATGGCTGCTGCAGAGGTTTTCAATGACTTCGCGCAATGTCGATCCGGTGCCCTCAAGGGTCGATTCCGGCAGCTTGGCCACGCGAACCAGAATGTCAGGGAAAGAGACAGCGTTCATGGACAACTCCGTGTGCAGGTCGTTGAAGGGTTGAAGGGCGAAATGCTTGCCATCCCAGGCAAACAGCTTTGAGCCCAGGGCCTGGCCCTGGCGAACGTCTACCACCAGGTAGCTGACGGGGTAGATCGGCTCGCCCATGAACAATGCCTTGTCCTGGTCTTCATCGCTGAAATAGGCGCCGACGTCCGGGTGGGAGTGGTAGATCACCACCACCGGGTTGTTGCTGCGAAACGCCTTGTTCATCAACAGCGTGTCGGCCACCGAGAATGTGTAGCCATTGGCGGCGCTGCGGGGGTACATCTCGGGGTGCTTGCGGTGCAGTTCATTCTGGATATTGCTGCCCAGGTACACGCTGCCGTCGGCGAAGACGAAACCGCAGCATTCCTCGGGGTAGCTGCGGCGGGCGTGGGCGTAAATCTGTTCCAGGGCGGTGGGGCGGAGGACTTCCATGTTTCTCTCGCAGTGGTGTGAAAGGCTCAATTTTTCTTGGCCAGCAGTTTTTCAACGGGCAATTTGGTGATCGCAAAGCCGGCCAGCAGGATGGCCGAGTACAGCATCAGGTCACGAGAAATCGCCACGCCTTCGTACCAGGCGCCGATGATCACCGCGAACACCGGGAAGATGATGAACACGAACGACAGGATGATCGGGCTCAAACGCTTGAGCAGCATGAAATACACGATAAACCCGCCCACCGACGCCACCAGCCCCAGGTAGAACAGCGCGCTCCAGGAACGCAGGGTGATGTCTTCGAAGGTCGGTGTTTCAAACCATAGCCCGGCGATGAACAGCATCAGCCCGGCAATGCCGATGGGCAGGGTGTTGTAGGTGATCACGCTGATGGCACTGCCTTTTTGCTTGGTAATGACGTAGCACAAGGCATGCATGATCGCAGCGGTCAGTATCGCCAAGACTCCGAAGAACTCGGCGTGGTCCAGGTGCAGGCCCTGGCTCTTGATGATCATGTACAGGCTGCCGAAGCCGATACCGATGCCGACCACCTGGGAGAAGTAGATGCGCTCGCGCAGGAACAGCGCGGAGAAAATCAGGATGAACACCGGCATGCAGCTGAACAGCAGGGCGGTGAGGCCGGACGACACATGCATTTCGCCGTAGTTGAGCAGGTAATAGGGAACGCTGAAGTAGGACAGGGTCACGAATACGAAGAACCAGCGGCTCTCACGCGGAAACAGGATGGGCTCGCGGCGCACCATGGCAAAACACAGGAACAGCGGGAAGGCAATCAGGAAGCGCAGGCCGGCAGAGGTCAGCGGCGGCACGCTCTCCACGGCAATTTTGATCCCCAGCCAGGTGGTGCCCCAGCTCAGGCACACGATCAGGAACATGAGGCTGGTCACCAGGCCGGCCAGCCACTGTTTCTGAGTTTTTGTTTTAGCGGTGTTTTCGAGAACGGCGGACATTGGCATCGTTTATTGCTTCCCTGAGCCGAAATTGAACTCTATATTGAGCTTGTAATGAGTTGTAAAATCCGGCGATTGAACCCGTAAAAGCACACTATTAGGGCGAAAGATGGCTGTCAAAACAAATATTGACATGGTGTCAATTATGCGTGAGGGGTTGTCCAACGGGCAGGGTGTGAAGTACAAGCGCCTGTCCGACGTCATGGAGCGGGGCATCCTTGAAGGCTTGATTGAACCGGGAAGAAAACTGCCCCCCCATCGGGTGCTTTCCGACAATCTTGGCGTGACCATCGGCACCATCAGCCGGGCCTACGGCGAACTGGAACGCCTGGGGCTGGTAGTGGCGCGGGTCGGTGACGGCACGTTCGTGCGCAAGCGTGGGATGGAGCGCCAGCGCGACGAGGGCTTTCGTAATTTCAGCGAAGAGCCGCGCCAGTACTTCGACATGAGCCGCAACATGCATATCCCCGGGCAGGAAACGGCCTTTCTGGCGCAGAGTTTTCAAACCCTGTCGAACAACGCCAAATTCCTCCAGGACATCAGCGCCTATACCCCGGATGCCGGCCTGCCGCGCTACCGCGACGCGGGCGCGCAGTGGCTGGTGCAGCGTGATTTTCATCCGATTCCCGAACAAGTCATCTGCGTCAATGGCGGCCAGCATGGGCTGCTCTGCGCGATGATGGCGTTGTTGCGGGCCGGCGATACAGTGGTCACCGAACAACTGACTTACCCAGGGCTGATCACC
Organism: Pseudomonas viridiflava; assembly: GCF_900591205.1. Classification (GTDB taxonomy): domain Bacteria; phylum Pseudomonadota; class Gammaproteobacteria; order Pseudomonadales; family Pseudomonadaceae; genus Aquipseudomonas. Next base: position 226,164 of record NZ_UUPU01000027.1, on the reverse strand, counting down.
GCCGCACGCATGCTCGGTGTGCGGCTGATCGGCCTGGAGATGGACGAAGAAGGTGTACTGCCGAGTGCGCTGGATGAAGTCTGTCGTAATCACCGGGTTTCCGCGCTGTATTGCACGCCGACCATCCAGAACCCGACCACAGCGGTGTTATCGGTGGCGCGCCGCGAGGCGCTGGTCAAGGTGTGCCGGGAACACAATCTGCTGATTCTTGAGGACGAAGCCCACGGCGTATTGGTGGAGGACCGACCCCCGCCCCTCAGCCATTTCGCCCCCGAACGTACGATTTTGATCAGCAGCCTGAGCAAGGCCGTGTCTGCCGGGTTACGGGTGGGTTATGTGCATGCGCCGCCGGCGCTGGTCAGCCGGATTTCGGCGGCCCTGCGCTCCACCTGCTGGATGGCCACGCCGGTTACCCTTGAGCTGGCTACCCAATGGATCGAAAACGGCACGGCCGAATACCTGTTGCGCCAGCAGATCAACGAGATCAGCCGGCGCAAGGCGCTGGTGCAGGATTTGCTGGCCGGCCTTGCCTACCGCACTCATCTGAACAGCCCGCACTTCTGGATCGAAGTGCCGGAACCGTGGCGTGCGTCGGAAATCGAGGCGGAACTCAAGCAGAACAATTACCTGATCGCCACCGCCGAGGCATTTGCCGTGGGGCAGACGGCGGTGCCGCAGTTTATCCGGGCGAGTATCTGCAATACCTCGGGGGATGATCAGTTGTTGCGTGCGGGGTTTGATGCGCTGGCGACGGCGTTGGGGCAGGGTGGGGGGCGGTTTCACCTGTAAATCTCGAGCTTACCGGTGATGGGGCTTTTTGTGCCGAGCGGGCTTACTGTGGCGAGCGGGCAAGCCCGCTCGCCACAGTAAGCCCGCTCGCCACAACAGCCTGTTCACCACAGTAAGCCTGCTCTGCACAATCAATCGGCGACTCGGCTCACTACTTGAATCGCCGCTCCACGCCTTTCTCCACCAAAATCTTCGCCGATATTTCTTCCACCGAAAAATGCGTGGAATTGATGTGCGCAATATTCTCGCGCCGGAACAGATTTTCCACTTCGCGCACTTCGAACTCGCACTGGGCATAGCTGGAGTAGCGGCTGTTGGGCTTGCGTTCGTTGCGGATGGCGGTCAGGCGGTCCGGGTCGATGGTCAGGCCGAACAGCTTGTGCGAATGCGCACGCAGGGCGGCCGGCAGCGTCAGGTGCTCCATGTCGTCTTCGGTCAGCGGATAGTTGGCTGCACGGATACCGAATTGCATGGCCATGTACAGACAGGTGGGCGTTTTGCCGCAGCGCGACACGCCCACCAGGATCAGATCGGCCTTGTCGTAGTAGTGGGTGCGGGCGCCGTCGTCGTTATCGAGGGCGAAGTTGACCGCTTCGATACGCTCCATATAGTTGGAGTTGTGGCCAATAGAATGGGACTTTCCTACGGAATAAGAGGAGTGTTCACTCAACTCCTGCTCCAGCGGCGCCAGGAAGGTCGAGAAGATGTCGATCATGAAACCATTGGAAGTTGCGAGGATCTCACGGATGTCTTGATTGACGATGGTGTCGAAAATGATCGGCCTGAAGCCGTCTTTTTCAGCCGCCAGATTGATTTGTTGTACCATGGCCCGCGCTTTATCCACGCTGTCGATATAGGGCCGGGTGAATTTGGCGAAGGTAATGTTTTCGAACTGCGCGAGCAGGCTTTGGCCCAATGTTTCGGCTGTAATGCCGGTGCCGTCGGAGATAAAGAAAGCAGATCGTTTCATTTGAGCCCTGGGCCTTAAGCTGATGGCGAATCTTGGATATGATAGGCGCGATTTTGCCGTCCCGCAGTGGGCCGCATTCTCACTTATTTTCCAGGTCCAGGCCACAAGCGCAGGCGTTCGCTCCTACTGAGCAGCCGGCGTCCTGAGCTTTTCCAACACAGAAAGTGGAGAGATCACCTTGGTAGAGTACGTAGTTTCCCTCGATAAGCTCGGCGTCCATGATGTAGAGCACGTAGGGGGCAAGAACGCATCCCTCGGCGAGATGATCAGTAATCTTGCAGGCGCTGGTGTGTCGGTGCCCGGTGGTTTCGCCACCACGGCCCAGGCTTACCGCGATTTCCTCGAACTGAGCGGCCTCAATGCTCAGATCCACGCCGCGCTGGACGCCCTGGACGTCGATGACGTCAATGCCCTGGCCAAGACCGGCAGCCAGATCCGCCAATGGATCATGGACGCCGAGTTCCCCGAGAAGCTCAACGAAGAAATCCGCACCGCCTTCGCCACCCTGTCGGCTGGCAATCCGGACATGGCCGTCGCCGTGCGCTCCTCGGCCACCGCCGAAGACTTGCCCGACGCCTCTTTCGCCGGCCAGCAGGAAACCTTCCTGAATATCCGCGGCGTGGAAAACGTGATCCGCGCGGCCAAGGAAGTGTTCGCCTCGCTGTTCAACGATCGCGCCATTTCCTACCGTGTTCACCAGGGTTTCGACCACAAGCTGGTGGCCCTGTCTGCCGGCGTGCAGCGCATGGTGCGTTCGGAAACCGGCACCGCCGGCGTGATGTTCACCCTGGATACCGAATCGGGCTTTCGTGACGTGGTGTTTATCACCGGCGCCTACGGCCTGGGCGAAACCGTCGTACAAGGCGCGGTCAACCCGGACGAATTCTACGTCCACAAACACACCCTTGAGGCCGGCCGCCCGGCCATCCTGCGCCGCAACCTGGGCAGCAAGGCGATCAAGATGATCTACGGCGACGAGGCCAAGGCCGGTCGCTCGGTGAAAACCGTTGACGTCGACAAGGCCGAGCGTGCGCGTTTCTGCCTGACCGACGCTGAAGTCAGCGAATTGGCCAAACAAGCGATGATCATCGAAAAGCACTACAAGTGCCCGATGGACATCGAGTGGGCCAAGGACGGTGACGACGGCAAGCTGTACATCGTGCAAGCGCGTCCGGAAACTGTGAAAAGCCGCACCTCGGCCAACGTCATGGAGCGTTACCTGCTCAAAGAAACCGGCACCGTGCTGGTGGAAGGCCGCGCCATCGGCCAGCGCATCGGCGCCGGCAAAGTAAGGATCATCAAGGACGTGTCCGAAATGGACAAAGTCCAGCCCGGCGACGTGTTGGTCTCCGACATGACTGACCCGGACTGGGAACCGGTAATGAAGCGCGCCAGCGCTATCGTCACCAACCGTGGCGGGCGCACCTGCCACGCGGCAATCATCGCCCGTGAGCTGGGGATTCCGGCAGTGGTTGGTTGCGGCAACGCCACTCAACTGTTGAAGGACGGCCAGGGCGTGACCGTGTCCTGCGCCGAAGGTGACACCGGTTTCATCTTCGAAGGTGAGCTGGGCTTCGACATCAAGCAGAACTCCATCGACGCCATGCCCGACCTGCCGTTCAAGATCATGATGAACGTCGGTAATCCGGATCGCGCCTTCGACTTCGCGCAGCTGCCGAACGCCGGCGTGGGCCTGGCCCGCCTGGAGTTCATCATCAACCGGATGATCGGCGTGCACCCCAAGGCGCTGCTGAACTACGACGGCCTGCCGCTGGACATCAAGGAAAGCGTCGACAAACGCATTGCCGGCTACAACGACCCGGTGGGCTTCTACGTCGAGAAACTGGTCGAAGGCATCAGCACCCTGGCGGCGGCGTTCTACCCGAAAAAGGTCATCGTGCGTCTGTCGGACTTCAAGTCCAACGAATACGCCAACCTGATCGGCGGCAAGCTTTACGAGCCGGAAGAAGAAAACCCTATGCTGGGCTTCCGTGGCGCCTCGCGTTACATCAGCGAAGCGTTCCGTGACTGCTTCGAACTCGAGTGCCGCGCCCTCAAGCGCGTGCGCAACGAGATGGGCCTGACCAACGTCGAGATCATGGTGCCGTTCGTGCGCACCCTGGGCGAGGCGAGCCAGGTGGTGGACCTGCTGGCTGAAAACGGCCTGTCGCGCGGCGAAAACGGCCTGCGCGTGATCATGATGTGCGAGCTGCCGTCCAACGCGATCCTGGCCGAAGAGTTCCTGGAGTTCTTCGACGGTTTCTCCATCGGCTCCAACGACCTGACCCAGCTGACCCTGGGCCTGGACCGCGACTCCGGGATCATCGCGCACCTGTTCGACGAGCGTAACCCTGCGGTCAAGAAGCTGCTGGCCAACGCCATCCAGGCGTGTAACAAGGCCGGCAAGTACATCGGCATCTGCGGTCAAGGCCCTTCCGATCACCCTGACCTGGCCAAATGGCTGATGGAGCAGGGTATCGAAAGTGTCTCGCTGAACCCCGATTCCGTGCTGGAAACCTGGTTCTTCCTGGCGGAAGGCCAAGCGTCCGTCTAAGGTCGATACGTCAAAAGTGCCGGTCACCCGTTGTGGGTGGCCGGCATTCTTATCTGTGCAGGGCGGAACTCCCACCGGACGCCGCCCTTTTTTGTGCAAGAGCATTATGCAAAGCAGCAGCAACCTGTTTCCCGTCGCCCTGATCAGCGCTGAACGTCGTGGCGACCTGAGTGAAGATGTGTATCGCCTCAAACCCGGTAACAGCCCCGACGGAACCGTCGAGTTGGCGGTTACCCGTTTGGGCCTGGCCGATGTCCCGGAAAACCGGGGCATCCCGATAATTCTGTTGCACGGCAGTTTTTCCAATCGGCGCTTCTGGTACTCGCCCAAAGGCATCGGCCTGGGTGCCTACCTGGCGCGCCAGGGCTTTGATGTATGGATCCCGGAAATGCGTGGGCATGGTCTGTCCAAGCGTAATCAGGACTACGCCCGAAATCGCGTCGCCGACTACGCGCGCTACGATTTGCCGGTCATTGGCGCGTTTGTGCGCGAGCAAAGTGCGCAAATCCCGCACTGGCTTGGGCATTCCCTGGGCGGCACCGCCCTGGCGGCAGCCCTCGGAGGGCAGCACCTTGGCGCACCGGCGGTGGCCTCGGTGGCGCTGTTTGGCTGTCAGGTCAGCCGCACACACTGGCCGTTGAAAATTCCACCGGTGGAGTGGACCGGCCGCTTGCTCCTGAAACGTTTCGGGGAAGTCTCCGGCTCGCGGCTCAAGCGCGGACCGGAAGACGAGCCGGCGGGCGTGATGATCGAAGCCATGCGCTGGAACGGCCTGTTCGGTCGCTTTGGCGATGGCAAGCAGGACTGGTGGAAAGGTCTGGCAGGCGTCGACGTACCGCTGCTGGCCGTCAGTGCTGCAGGCGACCAGCAGGACCCCGACTGGGCGTGCCGCAAGCTGTTCGAGCAGGTCGGCTCGGAGCATCGCCAATACCTGTGCCTGGGGCGCCGGCAAGGTTTTTCCGGGGATTTCGGGCATATGGAAATGCTCGTCAGCAAAGCCGCGCAGGTCGAAGTATGGCCGTTGGTGGCACAGTGGCTGAAAGATCCGCTGACACCTTTGTTCGGCGCGGCGCCAGAGGTGTTGGCCACGGTGTGAGGCTCTGCCAGGGGCGTTTCGCTTGTGTGGGGATGCGGCTAAGATATGACGCGTTAAACGCTTCTGGTCATATTCAGTCGCGCAGTGGCTATTGCGTTACGACGATGCTGGTGGGATGTTTCGCACCTGCATCGCATGCGCTTCTTTCGAAAGACACTTCTTTGACGCAAAGGAATTTTTCAATGAACCATTACGTGACCCCCGACCTGTGTGACGCCTATCCGGACCTGGTGCAGGTGCTCGAACCGATGTTCAGCAACTTCGGTGGCCGAGACTCCTTCGGCGGTGAGATTGTCACCATCAAATGTTTCGAGGATAACTCCCTGGTCAAGGAGCAGGCCGACCAGCCGGGTGCCGGCAAGGTGTTGGTGGTCGACGGTGGTGGTTCCCTGCGGCGCGCCCTGCTGGGCGATATGATCGCCGAGAAAGCCGCGAAAAACGGTTGGGAAGGGTTGGTGATCTACGGCTGTATCCGTGATGTCGATGTGATCGCCCAGACCGATCTGGGGGTTCAGGCCCTGGCCAGCCACCCGATGAAGACCGACAAGCGCGGCATCGGCGACCTGAATGTGGTGGTTACCTTTGCTGGCGTGACGTTCCGGCCGGGTCAATACATCTACGCCGACAATAATGGGGTGATTGTGTCGCCCAGCCCGCTGAAAATGCCTGAATAAAGCGCACTCGACGACAGGAGTAAGGATGTTCGAGGAAGAAAACGCGCAGTGGGGGCTGGTGCATGCCCTGGTGCTGGATGGTAAAGGCGGTGCGCGTTCGATTGCCCGGACTGAGCTCGACGACTTGCAACTGCAGCCCCCTGAAAGCCTTTGGTTGCATTGGGATCGCAGCCATCCGCAAACCCAGACCTGGTTGCGCAAATCCAGTGGTTTGAGCGAATTCGCCTGCGATCTGCTGCTGGAGGAGAACACCCGCCCGCGGCTGCTGCCATTGCCGGACGCCGAATTGCTGCTGTTTCTGCGCGGGGTCAATCTCAACCCGGGTGCCGAGCCTGAAGACATGGTTTCGGTGCGTATTTTTGCCGCTGCCAGCCGCGTTATTTCCCTGCGTTTGCGCCCACTGCGCGCCACCGATGAGCTGTTGGTGCAGTTGGCGGATGGCAAAGGGCCGAAAACCGCATCGGAACTCATCCTTTATATGGCCCAGTACCTGACCAATAAGGTTCAGGATCTGGTGACCGACCTGTCCGAAATCGTCGATGCAGAGGAAGAAAAACTCGATACCGACGAACGGTATACGCCGGAGCATGGCAGCGTTTTGCAGATCCGTCGTCGAGCGGCCGGGCTCAAGCGTTTTCTGTCACCACAACGGGATATTTTTGCCCAGCTCACACGGATAAAATTGCCGTGGTTCTGTGATGACGACGCCGACTATTGGAACGAACTGAACAACAGCCTGACCCGCTACCTGGAAGAGCTCGAATTGACCCGAGAGCGCGTGGGGCTTGTGCTTGAGGCCGAAGATCGGCGCTTGAGCGTGCGCATGAACCGCACCATGTACCGCTTCGGGATCATCACCGGAATCTTTCTGCCGATGAGTTTTCTGACCGGCTTGCTGGGCATCAATGTGGGCGGCATACCGTTCTCTGCAAGCCCTTATGGGTTCGTGATTGCGTGCTTGTTGATGGTGTCGGTCGCACTCGGACAATGGTGGCTGTTTCGACGATTGCGCTGGGTTTGAGCTGAATATGACCTGAACGCAGGTAGGGTCTATGTGACCCCAGGAATTTTACCCTCGTCTTTTAAAACACTTGCGAGAGGTCTATATGCACGATCCGTTCGAACAGTCTTTGCGTGACATGCTCAATGCTTCGCCGTCCAACCGGGATGACGATGCCTGCCTGGGCCGCGTGTTGAAAACCGCCAACCGTCAGGTGGGGGCGGGTGACTTGTTCGGTCTGCTCGGCCGCTGGGTGCCGGCGTTGATGATGGCCCTGAACAATGGTTCGGCCCACGTATCGCCTGTTTCCCGTCGTAAACCTCTTGCTCGCACTGCTGATAAGGCTGATTGAATATGGAACTTGATCTCTGGACCCAGAGCCTGGTCACCGCGATGACCGCATTGTGGACCAAGGTGGCGAATTTCATTCCCAACCTGTTTGGTGCTCTAGTCCTTGTGTTGCTGGGCTTTGTCGTGGCCAAGCTGCTCGACACCCTGCTGTCCAAATTGCTCGCAAAACTCGGTCTCGATCGCCTGATGGCAGGCACTGGCCTGACCAAGCTTTTGGGACGCGCCGGGCTGCAGGTGCCGATCTCCACATTGATCGGCAAGATCGTTTATTGGTTTGTTTTGCTGATTTTTCTGGTTTCTGCAGCTCAATCCCTTGGACTTGAGCGAGTTTCAGCTACGCTCGACATGCTGGCGCTGTATTTGCCGAAGGTTTTCGGTGGCGCACTGGTACTGCTGGTAGGCGTCTTGCTGGCGCAACTGGCCAATGGGCTGGTGCGCGGCGCCGCTGAAGGCGTGGGGTTGGACTATGCTGCCGGCTTGGGCCGAATCGCCCAAGGGCTGGTGATCATCATCAGTATTTCGGTCGCGATCAGCCAGTTGGAGGTCAAAACCGACCTGCTCAACCATGTGATTGTGATTGTTTTGATTACCGTTGGTCTGGCCGTTGCGCTGGCCATGGGGTTGGGAAGCCGGGAAATTGCCGGGCAGATTCTTGCGGGAATCTATGTGCGTGAGCTGTATCAGGTAGGGCAACAGGTGCGTATCGGCGAGGTCGAAGGGCAAATCGAGGAGATCGGCACAGTCAAGACGACGGTGCTGACCGATGATGGCGACCTGGTGTCGTTGTCTAACCGGATTCTTCTCGAGCAGCAGGTCAGTAGCCGCTAACCCGGCAAACCCTGCTAATGTACGCCGCCGCAAACCCGACTGACCGGGCTGTAGCGGACATTGACCTGACTGTCGGCACGACTTGTTTTGAATAAAGCCCAAACGCTGTCCACGCGCTATGACCCCCGTGAGCTCTCTGATGAGGAGTTGGTCGCGCGCGCGCACACGGAGCTGTTTCACGTAACTCGCGCGTACGAAGAATTGATGCGCAGATATCAACGCACTTTGTTCAACGTTTGTTCAAGGTATTTAGGGAACGATAGAGATGCGGATGATGTCTGTCAGGAAGTGATGCTCAAGGTGTTGTACGGCCTGAAGAACTTCGAGGGCAAATCGAAGTTCAAAACCTGGCTCTACAGCATCACGTACAACGAGTGCATCACGCAGTATCGGAAGGAACGGCGAAAGCGTCGCTTGATGGATGCTTTGAGTCTTGACCCCCTTGAGGAGGCGTCTGAAGAAAAGGCGCCGGCACCCGAGGAGAAGGGCGGACTTGATCGCTGGTTGGTGCATGTGAACCCGATTGACCGAGAAATTCTGGTGCTACGATTTGTCGCAGAGCTGGAATTTCAGGAAATCGCTGACATCATGCACATGGGTTTGAGTGCTACAAAAATGCGTTACAAACGTGCTCTAGATAAATTACGTGAGAAATTTGCGGGCGAGACTGAAACTTAGTGCGTGGCAAATATCTCTTACGTGTAGGCAAGTTCTGTTAGACTTGTCGCCGAGTTGTCCCCCGGTTTGTGGGACTGCTTTACAATCACCAGATGGGGATTTAACGGATGAAACTGAAAAACACCTTGGGCTTGGCCATTGGTTCTCTTATTGCCGCTACTTCTTTCGGCGTTCTGGCACAAGGCCAAGGCGCAGTTGAAGGCGAGCTGTTCTACAAGAAGCAGTACAACGATAGCGTCAAGCACATCGAAGACGGCTTCAACCCAGGCGCTCGCATTGGTTACTTCCTGACCGACGACCTGTCGCTGAACCTGTCCTACGACAAAACCAACCACACCCGTTCGAACGACGGTACTGGCAACCAGAAGATCAAAGGTGACACTGGCAGCCTGACTGCTCAGTACCACTTCGGTCAGGCTGGCGTTGACAGCCTGCGTCCATACGTTGAAGGCGGTTTCGGCCACCAGAGCCGTACCAACGTTCAGGCTGACGGCCACAGCGGTCGCGATCAGTCGACCCTGGCTATCGCTGGCGCTGGCGTGAAGTACTACTTCACCAACAACCTGTACGCTCGTGCTGGTGTTGAAGCTGACTACGCAATCGACAACGGCAAGTGGGACTACTCCGCACTGGTCGGCCTGGGTGTGAACTTCGGCGGTAACGCTGGCGCAGTAGCTCCAGCTCCTACCCCAGCACCAGCTCCAGAGCCAACTCCAGAGCCAGAAGCTCCAGTTGCTCAGGTTGTTCGTGTTGAGCTGGACGTTAAGTTCGACTTCGACAAGTCGGTTGTTAAGCCTAACAGCTACGGCGACGTGAAAAACCTGGCCGACTTCATGGCTCAGTACCCAGCTACCAACGTAGAAGTTGCTGGTCACACTGACTCTGTAGGTCCAGACGCTTACAACCAGAAGCTGTCCCAGCGTCGTGCTGACGCTGTTAAGCAAGTCCTGGTTAAAGACGGCGTTGCTCCAAGCCGCATCACCGCAGTAGGTTACGGCGAATCCCGCCCAGTTGCTGACAACGCAACTGAAGCTGGTCGTGCTGTTAACCGTCGCGTAGAAGCGCAGGTTGAAGCTCCAGCTCAGTAATTACTGAGTGGTAGAAAAAAGCCCGGCTTAGGCCGGGCTTTTTTTGCCTGCGATTTGTATCAGGCGCTGGCCGCCGATGCGAAGGAGGCGGCTTGCCCGCTGGCGGCAACGCTGCCGATCACCAGGATCGCCGGGCTTTTCAGCGCGAATGCCTGGGCATCCTGATGCATCCGAGATAGCTCGCTGCGGCATTCGCGCTGCTGGGGCAGCGATGCGTTTTCGATCATCGCCACCGGCATATCCGCAGCCATCCCACCTTCCAGTAATTGCTGACGAATTTCTTCCAGTTTCGCCACGCCCATGTACACCACCAATGTTGTCCCGCCCTCAGCCAGTGCGCGCCAGTTAAGGTGGCTATCGTCCTGGGTATGAGCAGTGACCAGGGTTACGCCACGGCTGACCCCGCGCAAGGTCAGCGGAATGTCGCAGTTCGTCGCACCAGCCAATCCCGCCGTAATCCCGTTGACCAGCTCAACCGCCACCCCTCGTTCGCGCAGCCACAGGGCCTCCTCGCCACCTCGGCCGAAAATGCACGGATCGCCTCCCTTGAGCCGCACCACGCACTTGCCTTGGCGTACGTAACGCAGCATCAGGCGGTGAATGAAATCCTGTGGTGTCGAGCGGCAACCGCCGCGTTTACCCACGGTGATCACCCGCGCATTCAGACAATGCTCCAGCACCGCCGGGTTGACCAAGTCATCAATCAGCACCACATCGGCTTCGTTCATGGCCCGCACAGCCTTGAGGGTCAACAATTCCGGGTCGCCGGGGCCTGCGCCTACCAGCCAGACTTTTGCATTCATGGGGGTTCCCTCGTGTTGAAGTAGGTCAGCTGTGAAAAAGTGAATAAAGCAGCAGCATATTGATCAGCATCGAAAGCAGGGCCAGCGTTCGCCAGACCTTCAACGGCTCGCGCTCCAGCAATGGCCTGGGGCGAATGCTCAGCTCTCGCCGGTCAGCCTGCTCCAGCACCAGCAACCACTCCTCGGCGGTCTCAAAGCGTTGCGCAGGCTGGGCCGCTACTGCCCGTTCCAGGCTGAGTGGCAGCCAATCCGGCAGGTCGGGGCGATAGCGGCTGGCGCTGATGGGCTGGTTAAATCGGGGCCGTTGGAAGGCTTCGATTTCACCGTAGGGGTAATGCCCGGTCAGCAGGTAATAGAGGGTCACTCCGACGCTGTACAAATCCTGCTGGGCCGTAGGGCGCTCGCCACTGAATGCCTCGGGGGCAATAAAGCTCGGCGTGCCGGGCAGCACGTGAGCGCGGTCCTGCGAGAGTCCCGGGCAGTAGGCCAGGCCGAAATCCAGCACGCGCAGTTCAGCGTCGTCCCCCAGCAGCAGGTTTTCCGGTTTGATGTCGCGGTGCAGGATCTGCCGTCGATGCAGCATACCCACCGCCCGCAACAAGCGTTCGGCCACGGACTGCCATTGCGCCAGGGGCAATGGGCCTTGTTGTTGGAATAATTCGGCCAGGGTTTTCCCCGGATATTCGCGCATCACGTAGTACAAATGCTGACGCCCGCTGGCGGCATGCACTTCAGGAAACGCACGCCCGGCCACGCGCCGCAAAAACCATTCCTCGGACAACAACGCCTGGCCCGCGTCACTGTCGTCATCGCGGCTCAACGGCAGCGTTTTCAGCAGCCAGGGTTGCTGTTGGGCATCGCGTACCCGGTACAGCAATGACTGTCGGCTTTGCGCCAGCACGGTCTCCACCTGCCAGCCTTCAAAGTGTTGCCCGGCCTTCAAGGGCGGTGGCAGCGGCCATTGCTGCAACTGCACCAACGCATCGCCAAGGGTAGCCGCGCCGAGTGTATCGACGCGCACCAGCAAGGCGCTGGCATTGTCTTGGCTGCCCGCCAGGTGGGCGGCGGTCACCAGAGTGTTGACTGCCAGTTCCAGGTCGACCTGCTCTCGCAGAATGGCGCTGATGCTGTGATCGCCCAGGGTCGCCCATACGCCATCACTGAGCAGCAGGAAACTTTCGCCCTCGCGCAACTGGCCATCCAGAAAGTCCAGCACCAGGTGTTGATCCAGCCCGAGCGCACGCTTGAGCACATGCTGCATGCCCGGCTGTTCCCATACATGATCCTCGCTGATGCGCTGTAACTCACCGTCCAGCCAGCGATACGCCCGGCAATCGCCGACATGGGCCAGGGTGAACCGCTGGCCGCGAAACACCAGGGCACTGAGGGTCGTAAGCAACGGCTGGCCACCGCCATTGGCCTGCAGCCAGCGATTCTGCGCCAGCAGCAGGCGCTCCAGCGCCTGGGCCACGCCCCAGGTTTGCGGCGTGGCGTAGTAATCCAGGGCCAGGGCCTGCAAGGTCGAGCGTGCGGCCAGGCCACCGTCGGCACATTGGCTCACGCCGTCGGCCATGGCGCACAGGTAGCCTTTGCTCGCCGCCAGTTCCGCCACGGGGGTGACCACGCGCACCGCGTCCTGGTTTTCCGCCCGTGGGCCGATGGCGCTGGCCTGGGCGATGCTAAGTTGCAGGCTCATCAGACGCGTGCGGCGGTCACGGCGGCCGAACCCCAAGTGGTTCTCCAGCGGCGTTTGACGCCGTGCAGTCCGAACCAGGCCAACACGCCCAGGCTGGCGAACAACCACAGGGCCATCTGATAGCTGCCGGTGCTTTGTTTGATTGCGCCCATGCCCGCTGCCAGCGCGAAACCTCCGATGCCGCCGGCCATGCCGATCAGGCCAGTCATCACACCGATTTCGCGACGGAAACGCTGGGGCACCAGTTGAAACACTGCGCCATTCCCGGCCCCCAGGCCCAGCATGGTGCAGACGAACAAGGCCAGTGCCGCGTAGGAGCTAGGCAGGTTGAAACCGACTGCCGCGATGCAGATCGCCGCCACGCTGTACATCCCCAGCAGGGTGCGAATCCCGCCAAAACGGTCGGCCAGGGCACCGCCCAGTGGGCGCATCAGGCTGCCCCCGAATACGCAGGCGGCGGTGTAGTAGCCGGCAGTCACCGGGCTCAAGCCGTATTGGTCATTGAAATAGCCGGGCAGGGCGCTGGCCAGGCCGATGAAACCGCCGAAGGTCACGCTGTAAAAGAACATGAACCACCAGCTATCGCGGTCGCCCAGGGCTTTAAAGTAATCGGCCATGGATTTGGCTTTCGGGCGTTCAGGGGCATTGCGGGCCAGCCAGGCAAAGACAATCAGGGTAAGCACCAGTGGAATCAGCGCGAAACCGAATACATTGCTCCAGCCAAACGCAGCCGCCAGCACCGGCGCCAGCAAGGCGGCGAATACGGTGCCAGAGTTACCGGCGCCGGCAATCCCCATGGCTTTGCCCTGGTGTTCAGCCGGATACCACTGGGAGGCCAGGGGCAGGGCAACCGCAAAGGAAGCACCGGCCATGCCCAGGAACACGCCCAGCAGCAAGGCTTGCTCGTAGCTGTGGATCCCCAGTTTCCAGGCACCGAACAGCGCGACGATCACAATCACCTGGCCGATCAGCCCGGCGGTCTTGGGCGACAGTTTGTCGGCCAGCATGCCCATCAGGAAACGCAGCACCGCACCCGCCAGGATCGGCGTCGCGACCACCAGGCCGCGCTGCTGGGTGGTCAGGTGCAGGTCGGCGGCAATCTGCACCGCCAGCGGGCCCAGAAGGTACCAGACCATAAAGCTCAGGTCGAAATACAGGAACGCGGCAAACAGGGTCGGGGTGTGCCCGGATTTCCAGAAGCTTGATTTCATCACGCACCTCAACGGTAGGGAGTCTTGTAAGAAGGCCTGGTGATGGAACAGCCAGCTAGGGCCGCCCCACCGGCCCCACAAAGGGGCCAAAACGAAAAAACGCCGCCACCGGGTTCGCGAGGGCAAACCGGATGTGCGACGTCTTTGTCGTGGAGGGGCAACCGCCGTTGGTTACCTGTGATGATTCTTTAGCAAGAGCTGAGCCACATCAGCCGAGCAGCTCGTTCATGGCAATAATCTGCTCCGCCACCTGGATCAGTTTCTGTTGTCGGCTCATGGCCTGGCGGCGCATCAGGGTGTAGGCATCCTCCTCGTTGCAGTCCTTCATTTTCATCAGCATGCCCTTGGCCAGTTCGATGCGCTTGCGCTCGGCCAATTGCTGGTCACGGGCTTGAAGCTGGGCGCGCAAGGCTTGGTCGCTTTCGAAGCGGGCCATGGCCACGTCGAGGATCGGTTGCAGACGCTGGGCCTGGATGCCTTCGACGATGTAGGCACTGACGCCGGATTTGATCGCCTGACGCATCACGTTCGGGTCGTGCTCATCGGTAAACATCACGATCGGGCGTGGCTGGTCGCGGCTGACCAGCACCACTTGTTCCATCACATCGCGGCCAGGTGACTCGGTATCGATCAGAATCACATCCGGGCGCACCGTTTCGACGCGTGCGGGCAGGTCGATGGTCAGCCCGGACTCATCAATCACCTCAAAACCGGCTTCGATCAGCGCCGCCCTCAGCCGGCCGACCTTGCGCGGGGTGTCGTTGATCAACAGGATTCGCAGCATAGAGTTCTCCTGTCAGCGCAAGGCTTGGCGGTTGGCCGAGTCGACCATGGCATGTAGCCGGAAGCTGCGGGCGTAGCCGGCGGGGTCGGAGCCGTCCCAGACCTTGCCGTCGATCAACTGGCTGCTGCGCATGTCCTGGCCGTTGTCGGTGATGCCCAACGCATCGGCTGCCTGACGATACAGAACCAACTGCTGTACCTGGCGGGCGACGCCCACGTAGTCCGGGTCTTCGCGCAGCAGGCCCCAGCGCCGGAACTGGGTCATGAACCACATGCCATCGCAGAGGTAGGGCAGGTTGACTGCACCGCCGGCAAAGAAACGCAGGGCGTGAGGGTCCTGCCACTGGTTGCCCAGGCCATCCTCGTAGGCCCCGAGCAAGCGCGGCTCGATGCAGTCGAGCGGGGCGTCGAGGTAGTCACTGCCGCTGAGTAATTGCGCGGTAGAGCGGCGGTTTTCGGTGTTCTGCTCGATAAAGCGGCTGGCCTCCAGGATAGCCATCACCAGTACGCGTGCGGTGTTGGGGTACTGGTCGACGAAGGCTTGGGTGCAGCCGAGCACCTTTTCCGGATGATTCGGCCAGATCGCCTGGGTGGTCGCCAGGGTAAAGCCCTGGTTTTGCTTTACCGCACTGGCACACCAGGGCTCGCCTACGCAAAACCCGTCGATACGCCCGGCTTGCAGGTGCGCGACCATTTGCGGCGGGGGCACCACTACGCTGTCCACATCCTGCAATGGATGAATGCCTTGGCTTGCCAGCCAGTAATACAGCCACATGGCATGCGTGCCTGTAGGAAAGGTCTGGGCGAAGGTCAATTTTGTTCGACTTTGGTGCACGTGCCGGTCCAGCGCCTCAGGAGTGGTCACTCCTTGCGCCTGGAGCCCATGGGACAGGTTGATGCTCTGGCCATTCTGGTTCAGCCCCATCAGCACGGCCATGTCGGTGGGCGCGATGCCGCCGATGCCCAAGTGCACGGCATAGATCAGTCCATACAGGCTGTGCGCGGCGTCCAGCTCGCCGCTGACCAGCTTGTCCCGCAGGTTGGCCCATGAAGATTGGCGTTTGAGGTTCAAGGTCAGCCCGTAGGGTTGAGCGAAGCCCTGGGTGGCGGCTACCACCAGCGAAGCGCAATCACTCAAGGCCATGAACCCCAGGTCCAGGCTGCTTTTTTCCGGCGCATCGCTGCCGTTGACCCAGGCCAACGGATTATTCACCGGGCTGTTGCCAACCGAATCGTTCATCAAGACCTACCTTTTCTTTCAAAAAAAAGCGTCGTTCCCTCAGATGGCGATGCAGCCATTGCGGGTAACGACGCCTTTGTCCGTAAGTTCGCTCCGTCGTTGGTGCGCGCTTTGTTACAGAGTCCATAGCAAGGCACATGCCACGGGGTGATGGCGCGGCCGACCGTCAACTTTCCATCAAGATTGAAAATGCTCCGCCTTTCAGTATGGCCGCCTCTCATGCCAGGCCATCCAGGAAAACCCAAGGTGTACGCGGAATTTTGCGCAACGATGCCCCGTCTCCGACTTTGTCGCTGGCTGCTGTTTGCCGTGTTGATGTCGGGTAATGCGCTTGCCTGGGGCGAAAGCTATCAGGCGCAGGACGAAAGCCTGCATACCCTGTTTACCGCACTGTCTGTGCCGTTAGGGGTGCCGATTGTGGTCAGCCGCGAGGTCGCGCGCGCACGCGTCAGCGGGGTCTTTGATTTGGCTGCGCCGCAACAGACCCTGGAGGCACTTGCACAGCAACAGGACCTGATCTGGTACAGCGATGGGCAGGTGCTCCATGTTTATAACGCCGGCGAAGCAAAAAGCTCTGCGGTGGCGTTGCGGCATATTTCCATCGACCGGCTGCGTGCGCTCATGCGCCGTTCGGGTCTCGATGAGTCGCGCTACCCCCTGCGTGAAAGCGGGGCGCGGACATTCTATGTGTCCGGTCCACCGAATTATGTAGACCAGGTGCTTCGGCTGACTCAGCTGATGGACCGGCAACGGGCGGACTTGCGCGTGGGCGCGCAGGCTTTCGCGGTGGTTCAAGTGCTCAATACCCCGGTGGCTGACCGCCAATATGGCAGCAGCGATAACCCGGTTACGGTGCCGGGGATGGCGTCGATGATCGAAACCCTGCTGGCCAACGAGCAGAAGGGCCCCTTGGCCGACAGGAGCCTGGGGGTGATTGCCTTCCCGGATGCCAACAGCCTGCTGATCAAGGGCAAACCTGCGCAGGTGAGCCTCATCCAGAAACTGGTAGCGGAGCTGGATCTGCCCAAGCGGGCGATCGAGGTCTCGTTGTGGCTGGTGGACGTGGACCGTGACGAACTGAAGGCGCTGGGCCTGGGCGGAGGCGCTGACGCCGAAGCCTCGACCACTCGAATCATGGAGCCGCTGGACGATAACCGCTTGATGGCGCAGATCGCGCTGCTGGAGCGCCGACGGCGGGCCAGGATGGTGACGTTACCGGTGATTCTCACTCAGGAAAATGTGCCGGCGGTATTCCAGGACAACCACACCTTCTATCTACCGGCCCCTGGAAGCGATGACGTCGACTGGAAGCCCGTGCGTTATGGCTCCCAGGTCAGCGTAGTGCCGCGTTTTGTCGAGACTAACCAGATCGAGATGCGCCTGGATGTCGAGGATGGTCGCCAGGCCATTGAAGAGGGGGTACGCACACGCCCCACAGCGGTCGGGCGAGTGGGTGTCGTCAGTGTTGTTCGCGTGCCGCAGGGCAAGCGCTTATGGCTTGGCGCGTTTCGACGGGACGCGGCCGAGCAAAGGCGTAGCGCGCCGCCGGGTCGCTCGGCGCCGGTACGCTTGTTTGTCATTCAGGCGCGAGCCGTGGGCGACGAATTCAAGGCTGTGGCAGGGGGTGTCGGGCCTCCGCCGTTGACTGCAGCGCAATACGAGCGGGTGCAGCGTGCGTTTGCAGGGCCAGCTCGTGATCTCTACCCGTGAAAAAGGCGTTACCCATGCATCTGGAAATTCTGCTACAGGAACAATTGGTCAGCCACAGGCGCCTCGCGGCTTTTGCGCCAGGCAAGGTATTGCCTTTGGCACCTGAAGCCATTCACTGCGTGGAAGTACGGGTTAACGGGCAGTTGTTTGCGCTGGGCGAACTGGTGCAGTTGGAGGACCGATTAGGGGTTGAACTGCTTGAGGTTTATCACGCGTGGGCGCCTGTCGAGGTTGAATAAGGAAAAGTCCTACCTAGTGGTTCGTTAAATCGCTGGATGTATGGGATTTTTCCTGGCGTGAGGGGGAAGGTGGGTTTTTATAGTTGGAGGCATGGGCGCATAAGCCGTTACTGGAAATAGGGACTTCAATGTCAGTCTTCGGATACCGAGGTGCGTATGGTCGTCGCAAATAATCAATTGACGACGCATGCTCAGGTTTTTGCGCGCTGGACTCTGCACGGCGATGGTCGCCTGACCGGCGAGGGCTCGGATGTTCAACTGCCGCCCAAGGAGTGGCATGTGTTGCGGCTGCTGTTGGCTTGCGGCGGTACGTTGATGACCAAGGATCGCTTGCTGGAGCTGGCGTGGCCCCAGGGGGAAGCCTCGGAAGAGTCACTGACGCGCTGCATTTATTCGCTGCGCAAATACCTGGGCGCGGACAAAGTGTTTATCAAGACGGTCTACGGGCGGGGTTATCGGTTTACCTGCCCGGTGAAGAGCGATGAAGGGCATGCGCCAAGTTTTGTCCGGCACGGGGAGCACGTGTGTTCGGTCTGCGGCCAGGTCAGCCATACGCCGGTAAAACAGGTAGAACATGGCTAGGTTCTGGAGCAAGGGCGTGTTGCTGGGGTTATTGATGAGCTGCCAACAGGCTCAGGCCAATTGCTGGGTGGAGACCGCCAACCGCTATGACATCGAGCCGGAGCTGTTGCAGGCAATCGCTGCAGTGGAGTCGGGTTTGCGTGCGGACTCGATCAATCCTGCCAACAGCAATGGCACCCGAGACATCGGCCTGATGCAGATCAACAGCATCCACTTACCCCGCTTGCTCAAGCAGGGTATTACCGAGGAGCGCCTGTTGAGTGAGCCTTGCTTGTCGGTAGAGGTCGGGGCTTCGATTCTCGCCGAGTTCATCCAGCGCTTTGGCTACAACTGGACGGCAGTAGGTTCCTACAACGTTGGGCTGGGTGATGGGCCGCAGCGCGAGGCGTTGCGTATGCGCTACGCGGAGAAAATCTGGTCGCGTTATGAGGCCCTGGTCTTGCAGCGTCATTGATGTTTGCACGGCACGCCTCGCACCCGCGCCGTCACCCCGGCTATAATCGGCGCCACCTTTCGCCGCCTCCGAGTCTAGCCCGCCCATGTATACCCTGGCCCGCCAGCTGTTGTTCAAACTTTCCCCGGAAACCTCCCACGATCTGTCCCTGGACCTGATCGGTGCCGGTGGCCGTCTGGGGCTCAATGGCCTGGTATGCAAGGCACCGGCGAAAGTGCCGGTATCGGTGATGGGGCTGGACTTCCCCAACCCAGTCGGGCTGGCAGCCGGCCTGGACAAGAACGGCGCGGCCATCGACGGTTTTGCGCAACTGGGTTTCGGGTTTGTCGAAATCGGCACCGTGACCCCACGCCCGCAGCCGGGCAACCCCAAGCCGCGCATCTTCCGCTTGCCGGACGCCGAGGCGATCATCAACCGCATGGGCTTCAACAACCTGGGCGTCGATCATCTGTTGTCGCGGGTTCAGGTGGCGAAGTACAAGGGCATCCTGGGGATCAATATCGGCAAGAACTTCGACACGCCGGTAGAGCGCGCTGTCGATGATTACCTGATCTGCCTGGACAAGGTCTACGCCCACGCCAGCTATGTCACCGTCAACGTCAGCTCGCCCAACACCCCGGGCCTGCGCAGCCTGCAGTTCGGCGATTCGCTCAAGCAGTTGCTCGAAGCCTTGCGCCAGCGTCAGGAAGACCTGGCCGTGCGCCACGGCAAGCGCGTGCCGTTGGCGATCAAGATTGCCCCGGACATGACGGATGAGGAAACCGTGCTGGTCGCCCAGGCCCTGGTGGACTCGGGCATGGATGCGGTGATCGCGACCAACACCACCCTCAGCCGTGTCGGTGTTGAAGGCTTGGCCCATGGTGATGAAGCCGGCGGCCTGTCGGGGGCCCCGGTGCGCGACAAGAGCACCCATATCGTCAAGGTATTGGCCGCCGAGCTGGCCGGGCGTTTGCCGATCATTGCGGTGGGTGGCATCACTGAAGGCAAGCATGCCGCCGAGAAGATCGCCGCAGGAGCCAGCCTGGTGCAGCTGTACTCCGGCTTTATCTATAAGGGCCCGGCGCTGATTCGCCAGTCGGTGGATGCCATTGCTGCACTGCCTAAGAAAGCCTGACGCTCAGCCAATAAAAAGGGCTCCTTAAAAGGAGCCCCTGGGCCGAAGCCCGCCGCCTGGATAGGGCGTGCGTGGTTAAGTCGTTACATATTCGTGGTGGTGTCGGAATTAAATGCCCTTGATTAGCCGACGGCGTGAAGTTCGTTGAGTCTGTGGATTCCCGCAGTGCCAGTCATACCGTCCCAGTTGTCGCCGCGTCCTTCTCGCCAGCCGTTGATCCAGGCTTGGCGTACCGACGGTAGAGTAAATGGGCAAAGCTCACGGGATTTGCCATGAACGCCATATTGATATCCGCGTAAAAATGCTCTTTCCAACGGATCACGCTTAAGTCTTCTCATAGGGTGTTTCCCTCACTTGTTGACTGTCTTGATATCCTTCGGCCTCGTCTGAGGCCGGGCAGAGTTTTTCTGCCGTTGGTGGGCTCGCTGCCGGCGTGGCGAGCCTAGGTGTCGACGTCGTTACGGCGCCAACCTGTGTTGAGTTCTAACCAATAGGTCACATGGATTCAATGATCGTTTTGTCATAAGCACGTAACGATAACGATGCTATAGCCATAAGCTGGGATGGCTTTTCGCCCCATTTATTGGGCAAAGCCAGCTATGATGCACCCTGCATAGAGGATGGGTTTAATCCTTTAGTGAGAATGCCCGCCCGTTGCAGTCGGTTATTATTCGACGAAGGGTCGGAATATTTCTTTTTGTTGCATCAAATTTATTGATCTGCCCCGTCAATTAAGGCCCAAAGGCCCGGCAGGCGGGGTGGAACGGCACATTCGTGCCACGCGGGCACTCTTCAAGAAAAGTGCTTGATTGAAAACCGAACCGGTGATGCGTCGCCCGTTCATTTATTGCTGAAAAGCCTGGAATGCCCCATGTCGGACCGTTTTGAACTCTTCCTCACCTGCCCCAAGGGCCTCGAAGGGCTGCTGATCGAGGAAGCCGTCGGGCTTGGCCTTGAGGAAGCCCGCGAGCACACCTCGGCCGTTCGCGGCATGGCCGACATGGAAACCGCCTACCGCTTGTGCCTCTGGTCACGGCTCGCCAACCGCGTGTTGCTGGTGCTCAAGCGCTTCCCGATGAAGGATGCCGAAGACCTCTACCACGGCGTGCTGGATATCGAATGGGCCGACCACATGGTCCCGGATGGCAGCCTTGCGGTGGAATTCAGCGGCCACGGTTCGGGCATCGACAACACCCACTTCGGCGCACTGAAGGTCAAGGATGCGATCGTCGACAAGCTGCGCACCCCGACCGGCGAGCGCCCGTCCATCGACAAGATCAACCCGGACCTGCGCATTCACCTGCGCCTGGACCGCGGCGAAGCGATCCTGTCGCTCGACCTCTCCGGTCATAGCCTGCACCAGCGCGGCTACCGCCTGCAGCAGGGCGCCGCACCGTTGAAGGAAAACCTCGCAGCGGCGATCCTGATCCGCTCCGGTTGGCCGCGCATTGCGGCCGAAGGCGGCGCGCTGACGGACCCGATGTGCGGCGTGGGCACCTTCCTGGTGGAAGGCGCAATGATCGCCGCCGACATGGCGCCTAACCTCAATCGCGAACTCTGGGGGTTCACCACCTGGCTCGGCCACGTCCCGGCGCTGTGGAAGAAACTGCACACCGAGGCATCCGAACGTGCCGCCATCGGCATGAACAAGCCGCCCTTGTGGGTGCGTGGCTACGAGGCTGACCCGCGCCTGATCCAGCCCGCACGCAACAACATCGAACGTGCAGGCTTGAGCCACTGGATCAAGGTGTACCAGGGCGAAGTCGGCACTTTCGAGCCGCGCCCGGACCAGAACCAGAAGGGCCTGGTGATCTGCAACCCACCCTACGGCGAGCGCCTGGGTGACGAAGCCAGCCTGTTGTACCTCTATCAGAACCTCGGCGAGCGTCTGCGCCAGGCATGCATGGGCTGGGAAGCGGCGGTGTTCACCGGCGCGCCGGACCTGGGCAAGCGCATGGGCATCCGCAGCCACAAACAGTATTCGTTCTGGAACGGCGCCTTGCCGTGCAAATTGCTGCTGATCAAGGTCAACCCGGACCAGTTCGTCACTGGCGAGCGTCGCACCCCCGAGCAGCGCCAGGCCGAGCGTGAGCAAGCCGCTTACGATCAGGCCCCGGCCGAGCCGCAAGAGCGCCAGTACAACAAGAACGGCAACCCGATCAAGCCGGCCCCGGCGCCCGTGGTGGAGCAGGCGCGCCTGAGCGAGGGCGGGCAGATGTTCGCCAACCGCCTGCAGAAGAACCTCAAGCAACTGGGCAAGTGGGCCAAGCGTGACGGTGTGGATTGCTACCGGGTGTATGACGCCGATATGCCGGAATACTCCATGGCCATCGACCTGTACCACGATTGGGTCCACGTTCAGGAATATGCGGCGCCTAAATCCATTGATCCGGAGAAAGCCTCCGCCCGTATGTTCGATGCGCTGGCGGCCATTCCCCAGGCGTTGAACATCGACAAGAGCCGCGTGGTGGTCAAACGTCGCGAGCGTCAGAGCGGCACCAAGCAGTACGAGCGCCAGAGCGCCCAGGGCAAGTTTACCGAGGTCAGCGAAGGCGGTGTGAAGCTGCTGGTCAACCTCACTGATTACCTGGACACCGGCCTGTTCCTCGACCATCGCCCGATGCGCATGCGCATCCAGAAAGAAGCGGCCGGCAAGCGCTTCCTCAACCTGTATTGCTACACCGCCACCGCCAGCGTGCATGCAGCCAAGGGCGGCGCGCGCAGCACCACCAGCGTCGACCTGTCCAAGACCTACCTGGACTGGGCCCGTCGCAACTTCTCGCTCAACGGTTTCTCCGACAAGAACCGCCTGGAGCAGGGTGATGTGATGGCCTGGCTGGAAGCCAGTCGCGATGAATTCGACCTGATTTTCATCGACCCGCCGACCTTCTCCAACTCCAAGCGCATGGAAGGCATCTTCGATGTGCAGCGCGACCACGTGCAGTTGCTCGACCTGGCCATGGCGCGTTTGGCGCCGGGCGGCGTGCTGTACTTCTCGAACAACTTCCGCAAGTTCGTGCTGGAGGACAACCTCAGCGAGCGCTATGCGGTCGAGGAGATCAGCGACAAGACCCTGGACCCGGATTTTGCGCGTAACGCGAAGATCCACCGGGCATGGAAAATCACCGCCCGTTGATCGCGGCATCAAAAAAGCCGCAAGCCCGGATTATTCCGGCCTTGCGGCTTTTTTACGCTGGTCAAACACCTGCCTCATGGCTATAACTTACGCCTAGCCAAAGTGACACCCCCGCACACTGGCGTTGTGAGTGTTGCCTATGCCGTTGCAAGCCGTCCGCCCGAAAATCCTAGGCTTTATCAGTGAGCAGGCGTCGGCTTGGCTGGTGGCATTGGTGGTGTTATTGGCCGGCAGTGCCCTGACGGCGATCGTTGCCTGGGCCGCCTCCGACCTCTATCAGCAACAGGTGCGTCAGCGCTTTCAGTTGCTGGTCAATGAGCGTTATACCCGCCTGCAGGAGCGCTTTGAGGACCAAGAGCAACGCCTGAACAGCTTGCGGCGTTTCTTCGCCAATTCCGATGATGTGTCCCGCGAAGAGTTCGACGGTTTCGCGCAACCCTTGTTGTTGCGCGCCCGCGCTTACTCCTGGGCGCCCCGGGTGTTTCGCGAGCAACGCAGTCAGTTTGAGCGCGAAGTGTCTGGCCTGCGCGGTGCGCCCTTTGTTATCCGTGAATTGAATGCCGCCGGTGAGCTGGCCCCTGCGCCCGAGCGCGATGAGTACGTGCCGGTACTCTACAGCCAGACCCAAAGCCTGCTGGGCTCACCGCTGGGTTTTGATCTGCTGGCCCAGCCCCTGCGGCGCTCGGTGCTTGAGCGTGCGCAAAAGAGCGGCAAGCTGGCGGTGTCCCAGCCCCTGCAGCTGGTGGGTGTGGAGCCGGCCTACGCCACCGGCGTATTACTGGTGGCGCCCGTGAGTAACCCGCCCAGCTCCGGGCAGTCCGCGCATGAGCCTTACGGCTATGTGATGGCGGTGATCAGCATGCGCCAACTGATGGCTGAGGGTTTACCCAAAGCGGACCGGGACAATCTGGTGACGCAGATTGTCGATACCTCCGACCTGCAAAAACGCGTGCTGTACGAGTCCGACAACGCTGTGGGCGGCGATGAACTATCAGGCGCGCGCCGCCTCACCTTGGGAGACCATGTGTACGCCTTGAACCTGCGCCCGAGCCAGGTGTTCGACCAGGCGAACCATTCCTCGCTGGGCACCATACTGACCATGGGCGGGTTGCTCAGTCTGCTGCTCAGCGCCTTGCTCTATGTGCTGGTGAGCCAACGCCAGCGTGCGTTGAAGCTGGTGGAGCAGCGTACCCTTCAACTGCGCCAGCGCGAGCAGGAGTTGCGCGGTGCCCATGGCCAATTGCGCAGTGTGCTGAATGCCGCCACCCACGTCGCGATCATTGCGACTGACCTGCGCGGTGTCATCAATACCTTTAACGCCGGTGCCGAGCGGATGCTGGGGTTCAGCGCCGAGCAGGTAGTGGGCAAGTTGACCCTGGAAAGCCTGCACCTGGCGTCGGAGCTGCAAGCACGCTCCGCCAGCCTGAGCGTGGCGTTGGGCAAGCGCATTCCGGCCAGCCAGGCGATGCTGGTGGAAAGCCCCGACAACCTGCACGAAGCCCGTGAATGGAACCTGATCCGCCAGGACTGCAGCCAATTGACCGTGAATATGCTGGCAACCGTGTTGCTGGATGACCATGGTTTGTGGATCGGGCACCTGGCCATTTACCTCGATGTTACCGAGCAGAAACGCGCCTACGAGGCCCTGGCGGCTCGTGACCGTCTGCTCAAGAAACTCAGCTCCCACGTGCCTGGCGGGATCTTCCAATTCACCCGGGAGCCCCAGGATAACTGGCACTTTATCTACGCCAGCGACGGCATGCGCGACATCTATGAGATCGAGCTTGGCGTATTGCAGCAGGATGCGTCGAAGGTCATCGAGCGCATCCACCCGCTGGATGTGGAGCGGGTGCGCGCCTCGATTCGTTTGTCGGCATTGCAGTTGAGCCATTGGCGCGAGGAGTATCGGGTGCTGTTGCCGCAACGCGGCCTGCGCTGGATTCGCGGCGAGGCCACACCGGAAGAGTTACCGGGCGGCGGTACGTTGTGGCATGGCTACGTGTCGGATATTTCCGATCTAAAACGGGTGGAAGAAGAGCTGCGCGCGCTCTCCATTACCGACTCCCTGACCGGGATTCACAATCGTCGTTACTTCCAGGATCGGCTCAAGGCTGAGATGGTGCGGCTCAACCGCGTCTCGGGGGCATTGTCGGTGATCATGCTGGATATCGACCACTTCAAGCGCATCAACGACCAGCATGGGCATGCGGTCGGCGACGGGGTGCTGCAGGAGCTATGCACGCGCATCCGCCAGCGCCTGCGCCGCAGCGACGTGTTTTGCCGCCTGGGCGGTGAGGAATTTATGGTGCTGTGCCCCAATACCGCCGGCGAGCAGGCGTACAGCCTGGCGATGGAGTTGTGGCAAGCATTGCGCGGTGCCCCGATGGAACCGGTGGGTATTGTTACGGCGAGCTTTGGCGTGGCCAGTTGGCGCGTTGACGAGGGCGTCGATGGGCTGCTGCTGCGTGCCGACTCGGCCGTGTACGTGGCCAAGCAAGCGGGCAGGGACCGGGTGGAGGCGTGCAGGAGCGGGCTTGCCCGCGATAGCGGTGTGTCAGCCACCGGCTACAGCGACTGATATTTTGCCATCGCGGGCAAGCCCGCTCCCACAGTTGTACTGCATGGTCTGTTAGAGCACTGGTGCTGCTGCAGCCAATTTCGGCTGGCGATACAGGTCCAGCAGTACCTGATCCAGCACCGACGACGCGCCCCATGGCTTCGGATCGTTGAGGATCGCCACGACCGCCCAGGTGTTGCCGTTGTTGTCGCGGCTGAAGCCGGCGATGGCCCGCACGGTGTTCAAAGTGCCGGTTTTTACGTGGGCTTCGCCGCGCATGGCGGTGGTCTTCAGGCGTTTGCGCATGGTGCCGTCGGTGCCGGCAATCGGCATCGAGCTGATGTACTCCGCCGCGTAAGGGCTTTTCCATGCCGCTTGCAGCATGGCCGCCATCTCGCGGGCGCTGACGCGTTCGGCACGCGACAGGCCCGAGCCGTTTTCCATCACCAGGTGCGGCGCGGTGATGCCTTTCTTCGCCAGCCACTGGCGCACCACGCGTTGCGCTGCCTTGGCATCGTCGCCATCGGCGTCATTGCGGAACTGCGCGCCCAGGCTCAGGAACAGCTGCTGGGCCATGGTGTTGTTACTGTACTTGTTGATGTCGCGGATGATTTCCGCGAGGTCCGGCGAAAACGCACGGGCCAGTACCTTGGCGTCCTTGGGCACCGGCGCCTGGATATCACGGCCCTGGATGGTGCCGCCCAGTTCCTGCCAGATCGCCCGAACGGCGCCGGCGGTGTAGGTTGCGTGGTCGAGCAGCGACAGATACGTCTGCGAGCTGCAGCCATCGGCCAATTGGCCGCTGACGGTCACCGTCACACTGCCATCGGCCGCCGTGACCGGGTTGTAGCGCACATCACCGGTGCACTGCTTGGCGTTGGAGACCTTGACCTGGTTGTCGATGCGGATACTGGCAATCGGCGGCTCGACGGAGACCAGCACCCGGCCCGAGTCGTTACGGGTCACAAAGCGCAGGGCCTTGAGGTTGACCAGCAAGGCGTCGGGCTTGACCAGGAACGGCTTGTTCTCGTCGTTGCCGTCGTCATTGAATTCCGGCAACTGCGGTTGGTTGAAGAAGCTGCGATCCAGCACCAGGTCGCCGGTCACTTGCTGCACGCCGTTGGCGCGCAGGTCGCGCATCAGCAGCCAGAGTTTTTCCATGTTCAGCTTGGGGTCGCCGCCGCCCTTGAGGTACAGGTTGCCGTGCAACACGCCACCGCTGAGGGTGCCGTCGGTGTAGAACTCGGTTTTCCACTGGTGGTTGGGCCCGAGCATTTCCAGGGCCGCGTAGGTGGTGACCAGCTTCATGGTGGAGGCCGGGTTCACCGAAACATCGGCGTTGAACACGGTCGGGGTGCCTGGGCCGTTCAATGGGATCATCACCAGGGACAGCGCAGTGTTTTGCAGCTTGGCTTTGGCGAGCGCCTGCTGAACGTTGGGTGGCAGGGTGTTGTTGATAGGGGCGGCGGTGGCGGAAATAGCCAGTGGCAAAAGAAGACCGGCAAAAAGCACTGAACGTAAAGATTTGATCATAAGGAATAAAACCCTACTGCTGAGAAGGGTGAAAAAGGGCGAGGGGTATGTAGGAAAATCCCTCATTGGTCATGAAAGTGTCGGCATTATGCCCCAAGGTGGGTCCAGTTGTAGCTGAACGATAGCTGGTAATCGTGGTTTTTTTGCAGGCATTTGGCCGCCTGTCCCAGAGAGTCGGGCAATCGTCGCCTTAAACTGCTAAAGTGCCGCCCGTTATTACTTATGAGGATTGTTCCAATGGCGACTAACCGTTCCCAGCGTCTGCGCAAAAAACTGTGCGTTGATGAATTTCAAGAGCTGGGTTTCGAACTGAACCTGGACTTCAGCGAAGGCCTGAGTGAAGAAGCTATCGACGCTTTCCTCGAAGCATTCATCAAAGAAGCCATGGAAGCCAACGGTCTGGGCTATGTTGGCGGCGATGACTACGGTCTGGTTTGCCTGCAGAAGCGTGGCTCGGTCTCCGAAGAGCAACGCGCTGCTGTTGAAGCCTGGCTGAAAACCCGTTCCGAGCTGACCAAGGCTGAAGTCAGCCCGTTGCTGGACGTGTGGTATCCGGAAAAGCCGATCAACGCGGCTAAGTGATACTGAAAAAAACGGCGACCTGAGGGTCGCCGTTTTTTTATGCCTTGCGCCAATTCAGAATCAGCAGCGTCAATACCCCCGCCACAATTCCCCAGAACGCCGACCCGATGGAAAACAACGTCAGCCCCGACGCTGTGACCATAAAAGTGACCAGCGCCGCTTCCCGCTCTTTCGGCTCATTCATGGCGATGCTCAAGCCATTGATGATCGAGCCAAACAACGCCAATGCCGCAATCGACAGCACCAGTTCTTTAGGCAAGGCTGCGAATAACGCCGCCAGTGTTGCGCCGAACACCCCGGCAATCCCGTAGAACACCCCGCACCAGACCGCCGCCGTGTAGCGCTTGTTACGGTCTTCATGGGCATGGGGCCCGGTGCAGATCGCAGCGCTGATCGCCGCCAGGTTGATACCGTGCGAGCCGAACGGCGCCAGTACCAGCGATGCCAGGCCGGTGGTAGTGATCAGCGGCGAGGCGGGCACGTTGTAGCCATCGGCACGCAGCACGGCGACGCCGGGCATGTTCTGCGAGGTCATCGCCACCACGAATAGCGGGATGCCGATGCTGATGGTCGCCGCCAATGAGAAGTGCGGTGTGGTCCAGACCGGCGTCGCCACTTCCAGGTGAAAGCCACTGAAATCCAGCAAGCCCATCAGCCCCGACAGGGCGGTGCCGATCAGCAGCGCGGCCAATACCGCGTAACGCGGCGACAGGCGCTTGATGATCAGGTAGGTGAAAAACATCCCCAGCACCAACCCGGTACGGTGCTGCGCGGCGACGAAGATTTCGCTGCCGATCTTGAACAGAATCCCCGCCAGCAACGCCGCCGCCAGTGACGCCGGGATACGTTTGACGAGTTTTTCGAAGCTGCCGGTCAGCCCGCAGAGCGTCACCAGAACGGCGCAGGTGATGAAGGCGCCGATGGCCTCGCCATAGCTGACGCCGCCCAGGCTGGTGATCAGCAACGCCGCGCCGGGGGTCGACCAGGCGATGGTGATCGGCGTGCGGTAGCGCAGCGACAGGCCGATGCTGCACACCGCCATGCCGATGGAGATCGCCCAGATCCATGAAGAAATCTGCGCGGTGGTCAAGCCGGCGGCCTGGCCGGCCTGGAACATCAGCACCAGGGAGCTGGTATAGCCGGTCATCATGGCGATGAAGCCTGCGACGACGGCCGACGCGGAGGTGTCGGCCAACGGGCGCAAGGGCGCTTGTGTGGCGTCGTTCATGGGGAGGTGTTCCTTTTACCTGGGTGTTTGCCGGTGAAGGCGCAGATTCAAGCCTAAACTCAAACGTAACCACTCATTGCAATACAGCCGATGCCGCAAACAGCCGTACAGTGTGTTGGCGCATTGGGTTGTGTACAATGTGTCCTGTTTTTAGGTGATACTTGCCAGCGACACGCGCTTGCCGTATTACCCTTAATTCGCCGCCGTTCTCCAAACCCGAGTGCCCATGAACGAACAGTTGCAACCTCTCAAGAAACAACCGCGAGCCGGCAAGGCTGGTCGCAGCGGAACCCAGGACGATATCGTCTATGCGCATATTTTCGAGGCGATCCTCGAGCAACGCCTGGCGCCCGGAACCAAATTGAGTGAAGAGGCACTGGGCGAAATCTTCGGCGTCAGCCGCACCATCATTCGCCGTGCGCTCTCGCGCCTGGCCCATGAAGGCGTGGTGCTGCTGCGGCCCAATCGTGGCGCGGTAGTGGCGAGCCCAAGTGTAGAGGAAGCGCGTCAGGTATTCCTGGCCCGGCGTTTGGTAGAGCGGGCGATCACCGAGTTGGCGGTGCAGCACGCCACCGCCGAGCAATTGGCCGAGCTGCGCCAAATGGTCAACGAGGAGCGCGACAGCTTCTCTCGCGGCGATCGTGGTGCGGGTATCCGCCTCTCCGGCGAGTTCCACCTCAAGCTGGCCGAGGCGGCGAAGAACGCGCCGCTGATCAGCTTCCAGCGCAGCCTGGTGTCGCAGACCTCGTTGATCATCGCCCAGTACGAAAGCGGTAACCGCTCGCACTGTTCCTACGATGAACACACCCAGTTGATTGATGCGATCGAGGCGCGTGACGCGGCGTTGGCCGTGAACCTGATGATGCACCACATGGATCACATCGACAGCAAGCTCAACCTCGATGAGGAAAGCGCATCGGATGATTTGCATGCGGTGTTTTCGCATTTGTTGCAGACCAAGAAGCCTGGGCGTTCCTCTGTAAAGTTGTAATGTGCTCTAAAACTGTGGGAGCTGGCTTGCCTGCGATAGCATCGCCTCAGTCTTACTGAAAGACCGAGGTGTCAGCATCGCAGGCAAGCCAGCTCCCACATTTGTTTTGCGGTGATTCTGAGATCAGCGTTGGTGCACTAACTGCCCCGCCGCATACGTCTGCAACACCGTCCGGTCATCCCCCAGCGTCATCAGCACAAACAACGTCTCGGCAATGTTATTGGCCTGCTTCAAGCGATAGCTCAGCAGCGGCGTAGCGTTGTAATCCAGCACCAGGAAGTCCGCATCCGTACCCGGTTGCAGGGTGCCGATCTTGTCTTCCAACCGCAGCGCCCGCGCACCGCCCAGGGTGGCCAGGTACAGCGACTTGAATGGGCTCAACCGCGCCCCCTGCAACTGCATGACCTTGTAGGCTTCGTTCAGGGTTTGCAGCAGCGAGAAGCTGGTGCCGCCGCCCACGTCCGTGCCCAGGCCCACATTCAGTTTGTGCTTCTCGGCCATCGGCAGGTTGAACAACCCGCTGCCGAGGAACAAGTTCGAGGTCGGGCAGAACGCGACGGCCGAACCGGTTTCAGCGAGCCGTGCGCACTCCTCGTCACACAGGTGCACGCCATGGGCAAACACCGAGCGCTCGCCGAGCAATTTGTAGTGGTCATACACATCCAGATAACCGTTGCGCTGCGGGAACAGCTCCTTCACCCACTCCACTTCCTGCTTGTTCTCACTGATGTGCGTCTGCATGTACAGGTCGGGGTATTCGCCCAACAGCTGACCGGCCAACGCCAATTGCTCCGGGGTGCTGGTCGGGGCGAAGCGCGGCGTGACGGCATAGTGCAAGCGGCCCTTGCCGTGCCAGCGCTCGATCAGCGCCTTGCTTTCCTGGTAGCCGGATTCGGCGGTATCGGTCAGGTAATCCGGCGCGTTGCGGTCCATCATCACCTTGCCTGCGATCATGCGCAGGTCGAGTTTTTCGGCTGCTTCAAAGAACGCATTCACCGACTGCGGGTGCACACTGCCGAACACCAGCGCGGTGGTGGTGCCGTTGCGCAGCAATTCCTTGATGAAAATATCGGCGACTTCCTCGGCGTGGGCCTTGTCGGCGAACTGGCTTTCGCAAGGGAAGGTGTAGGTGTTGAGCCAGTCCAGCAACTGCTCGCCATAGGCGCCGACCATGCCGGTTTGCGGCAGGTGGATATGGGTGTCGATCAGGCCGGGAGTGATCAGCGCGTCCTGGTAATGGGTCACTTCGATGTCGGCGGGCAGGGTCGGCAGTAAGTCACTGGCATGGCCCATGGCACTGATCCGGCCGTTATCAATCACCAGCAGGCCGTCTTCGAAATACTCGTAGGAGGCTTCGATCCCCACTTCAGCAGGGTCGGCGATGCTGTGCAGGATGGCGGCACGGTAGGCTTTGCGAGTCAAAGGCATGGTCTTCTCAATTCTTGGCAAAAGAAGTCAAAACTTGGCTGCGGCGTGAAGCCACAAGCAGTTTGGCAATAGGTTCGGCGCTCGCAGTGTGCTGGCCGAAATTGGCGTTATAGGTGGCGATGATTTCGCCGGCGATGGAGATGGCGATCTCTACCGGTAATTTGCCCTTCACCTCGGTGAGGCCCATGGGGCAGCGCATGCGTTGCAGTTGTGCGGTGTCGAAGCCGCGATCACGCAGGCGGTGTTCGAACTTGACGCGCTTGGTTTTCGAGCCGATCAGGCCGAAGTAGGCAAAGTCATTGCGCTTGAGCAGCGCGGCGGTCAGCTCCAGATCCAGTGCATGATTGTGGGTCATGACGATGCAGTAACTGCCCACCGGCAAGTCGGCAATTTCGTCGACCGGCTCTTCGCTGACGATTTTACGCACGCCCTGGGGGACATGGTCCGGAAACTCCTGGTCACGCGAGTCGATCCAGCGCACCCGGCACGGCAGGCTCGCCAGCAACGGCACCAGCGCACGGCCGACATGGCCGGCGCCAAACACCGCAATTTGCGCCTGCACCTGGCCCATCGGTTCGAACAGCAACACAGTCACGCCGCCGCAGCACTGGCCCAGGCTTGCGCCGAGACTGAAGCGCTCCAGGTGGGTGTTCTGCTGGCCGCGCACGAGCATGTCGCGGGCGATCTGCATCGCCTTGTATTCCAGGTGCCCGCCACCAATGGTGTCGAAGGTCTGCGCGGCACTGATGACCATCTTCGAACCGGCATTGCGCGGCGTGGAGCCGAGCTCTTCGATGATGGTCACCAGCACGCAGGGTTCACCCTGGTTTTGCAGGTCGGCGAGGGCGCTGATCCAGTTGTTCATAGTCACCTCGGTCTAAAGCGAAGCCAACTCAGTTTCGGTTTCAACAGGCGTAACCGCCTGCAACTGCCGCATCTGCTCACACCCCCACAACACCCGCTCCGGCGTCGCCGGCGCATCAATCTTCGGCTGATGGCGATAGTCGCCCAAACTCGCCACGGCATCCTTGATCGCACACCACGAAGCGATGCCGAGCATGAACGGCGGCTCACCCACGGCTTTGGAATGGAACACCGTGTCTTCCGGGTTCTTGCGGTTTTCCACCAGCTTCACGCGCAGGTCCAGCGGCATATCCGCCACCGCCGGGATCTTGTAGCTGGCCGGGCCGTTGGTCATCAGCTTGCCTTTGTTGTTCCACACCAGCTCCTCCATGGTCAGCCAGCCCATGCCCTGGATAAAGCCGCCTTCGACCTGGCCGATGTCGATGGCCGGGTTCAGCGAAGCGCCCACGTCGTGGAGGATGTCGGTGCGCAGCATCTTGTATTCGCCGGTGAGGGTGTCGACGATCACTTCGCAGCACGCCGCGCCGAACGCGAAGTAGTAGAACGGCCGCCCGCGTGCCTGGCTGCGGTCGTAGAAGATTTTCGGGGTCTTGTAGAAGCCGGTGCTCGACAGCGAGACCTGGGCGAAATACGCCTGTTGAATCAGGGCCTCGAAGGTCAGGATCTGGTCACGCACGCGCACATGGCCGTTGTGGAATTCCACATCCGCCTCGCTCACGTCGTATTTGCGTGCAGCAAATTCCACCAAGCGCTGCTTGATGGTTTCAGCGGCGTTCTGCGCGGCTTTGCCGTTCAGGTCGGCGCCGCTGGAGGCTGCGGTCGGCGAAGTGTTGGGCACCTTGTCGGTGTTGGTCGCGGTGATCTGCACGCGGTCGATTTCGACCTGGAACACTTCGGCCACCACTTGCGCGACCTTGGTGTTCAAGCCCTGGCCCATTTCGGTGCCGCCGTGGTTCAGGTGGATGCTGCCGTCGGTGTAGATGTGAATCAGCGCACCGGCCTGGTTCAGGAAGCTTGCGGTGAACGAAATGCCGAACTTGACCGGGGTCAGCGCCAAGCCTTTTTTCAGGATCGGGCTGTGGGCGTTGTACAGGCGGATCGCTTCACGGCGCTCGGCGTATTGGCTGCTGGCCTCAAGCTCGGCGGTCATCTCTTCGAGCATGTTGTGCTCGACGGTCTGGTAGTAATGGGTGACGTTGCGCTCGGTCTTGCCGTAGTAATTGGCCTTGCGCACCGCCAGTGGGTCGAGGGCCAGATGGCGTGCGATGGCGTCCATCACTTCCTCGATGGCGACCATGCCTTGCGGGCCACCGAAGCCGCGATAGGCGGTGTTGGACGCGGTGTTGGTCTTGCAGCGATGGCCGTTGACCGTGGCATCGCCCAGGTAATACGAGTTATCGGCGTGGAACATTGCACGGTCGACAATCGAGTTCGACAGGTCTGGTGAACAACCACAGTTACCGGCCAGTTCCAGGTTGATGCCGTGCAGTCGGCCGTTGTCGTCAAAGCCCACGTCGTATTCGATATAGAAGGGGTGGCGCTTGCCGGTCATCAGCATGTCTTCGACCCGTGGCAGGCGCATCTTGGTCGGCTGGCCGGTCAGGCGCGCCACCACCGCGCACAAGCACGCGGGGCTGGCTGCCTGGGTTTCCTTGCCGCCGAAACCACCGCCCATGCGGCGCATATCCACGACGATTTTGTTCATCGACACGTCGAGTACTTCGGCCACCAGTTTCTGCACTTCGGTGGGGTTTTGCGTGGAGCAGTAGACGATCATCCCGCCGTCTTCGGTGGGCATCACCGAGGAAATCTGGGTTTCCAGGTAGAAGTGTTCCTGGCCGCCGATATGCAGCGTGCCCTGAAGACGGTTTTTCGCCGTCGCCAGCGCGCCGGCCGAGTCACCGCGTTGGTGGGTGTGGCTGTCCAGCACGAAGTGTTTTTTGCGAAACGCCTCGACCACATCCAGCACCGGTTCCAGGTCTTCGTATTCGATCACCGCAGCCATGGCGGCCTTGCGTGCGGTTTCCAGGTCGCGGGCGGCCACGGCCAGCACCACCTGGCCGACGAACTGCACGGTGTCGATGGCCAGCAACGGGTCGCCGGGCATCAGCGGGCCGATGTCTTTCAGCCCCGGCACGTCCTCGTGGGTGATGACAATGCGCACGCCGTCGAAGGCGTAGCAGGGCGCGGTGTCGATGCTGAGGATGCGGGCGTGGGCGCGGTCGGACATGCGCGCATACAGGTGCAACTGGTTGGGGAATTCCAGGCGGTCATCAATGTACTGCGCCTCGCCGCTGACGTGCTTGGCGGCGCTGTCGTGCTTGACGCTGCGTCCGACCCCGGAGGTCAGGTCCTGGGCGAACAGCTCGGCGAGTTCGGCCTGGGTTTTAACGACGGCGTGATGGTTAGACATAAGCGGTCACCCGAGTCTCGATGTGCGGCGTTTGCAGTTCGATGAAGTATTTGCGCAGCAGGTTCTGTGCGCTGAGCAGGCGGTATTCCTTGCTGGCGCGGAAGTCCGACAGCGGGGTGAAGTCCTGGGCGAGGGCGGCGCAGGCTTTCTCCACGGTGGCTGAGTTCCAGGTGGCGCCGACCAATACCGCTTCGCAGCTTTTGGCGCGTTTGGGCGTGGCGGCCATGCCGCCGAAGGCGACGCGGGCTTCGCTGATCACGCCGTTTTCAATCTTCAGGTTGAAGGCTGCGCACACGGCGGAAATATCATCGTCCAGGCGCTTGGACACCTTGTACGCACGGAACAGCGTGTGGCCCTTGGGCACGATGATCTTCTCGATAAACTCGCTGTCCTGACGGGCGGTGACGCGGTAGTCGATAAAGTAGTCTTCCAGCGCCAGCGTGCGGCGTGTGTTGCCTTTGCACAGCACAATCTGCGCGCCGAGGGCGATCAGCAGCGGCGGCGAATCGCCAATCGGCGAGGCGTTGCCGATATTGCCGCCCAGGGTGCCCTGGTTGCGGATTTGCAGCGAGGCGAAGCGGTGCAGCAGCTCGCCGAAATCCGGGTATTCGTGGTGCAGCGCGGTGTAGCAGTCGGAGAGGGCGGTGGCGGCGCCGATTTCCAGGCGGTCGTCGAAGTGTTCGATGCGCTTCATTTCTTCAATGTTGCCGACGTAGATCATCACCGGCAGCACACGGTGGAACTGCGTGACTTCCAGCGCCAGGTCGGTGCCGCCGGCCAGCAGGCGGGCTTGCGGGTAGGCGTCGTAGAGGTCGGCCAGGTCCGCGACGGTCAGCGGCACCAGGCAGCGTTTGTCGCCGCTGTTGAGTTCACCGGTTTGTGTGGGGGCGATGGCTTTGAGGCGAGCGATGGTCTGGGCTTCACGGCTGTCGAACTGGTCCGCTGGTTTGTTGCAGCAAGCCTGTTCGGCCGCAGCCAGAATCGGGCGGTAGCCGGTGCAGCGGCAGAGGTTGCCGGCCAGGGCTTCGTGGGCTTTTTGGCTGTCGGGTGCGTCACTGTTCTTTTGCAGGGCAAACAACGACATCACAAAGCCCGGGGTGCAAAAGCCGCATTGCGAGCCGTGGCACTCGACCATCGCCTGTTGCACACTGTGCAGTTGGCCCTGATGCTTGAGGTCTTCGACGCTGATCAGCTGTTTGCCGTGCAGCGATGACACAAAGGTCAGGCACGAATTGAGGCTGCGATAGCGAATCTGCTCCGCGCCGTGCTCGTCGGTGTGCAACTCGCCGACCACCACGGTACACGCGCCACAGTCGCCGCTGGCGCAGCCTTCCTTGGTGCCGGATTTGCCCACATGCTCACGCAGATAGTTGAGCACGGTCAGGTTGGGGTCCAGGGCGTGCTCGCTACGGAGTTCCTGGTTAAGTAAAAACTGGATCACGGAAGGCCTCGCAGACTCATTATTGTTGTTAACCGCTTTGCGCCGAATCTAGTCATGTCTGACTTTTCGGTCAACGATTATCTGACCGGAAGGTCAAGAAAATGCGATCACAACACTTTCAATTATGGTTCAGTCTTCTGAAACCGGCGTTTTTCGGGGCTATTGGCTTTTCAGGGCTGCTTATTTCATGCCAAATTCGCCACGGTGGGCGTAGCGCCATCAGCGGGCCAATGCGCTACACTGCCGCGCTTGTATTGATAGAAGATTTTGAAGGTAAAACATGACGTTCAAGGCGCCGGACAGTCTCGCCGAGCAAATCGCTCACCACCTCGCCGAACGTATCATTCGCGGCGATCTCAAGCCTGGGGAGCGGATCCAGGAACAGAAAGTCACGCTGGCACTCAATGTCAGCCGTGGCTCCGTGCGTGAAGCCTTATTGATCCTCGAGCGCCGCCACTTGATCGCGATCCTGCCGCGGCGTGGCGCGCATGTCACCGAACTGACCGCGCACAAAGTGCAGAGCCTGTGCACTTTGATGAGCGAGTTGTACATCCTGCTGGGCAATGCCGTTGCCCAAGGCTGGCAGACCCAGGCTGACATGGCGCCCTTTGTGCAGATTCAACAGCGGCTGGTTTCCAATTTCGAGCGCCAGGACATCCGCGCCTTCGTTGAAGAGTGCTTCAATGTGATGCGTGCCGCTTACCCTTTCGCCAACAACCCCTATCTGCAGGAAACCGTCGAGAACCTGCAACCGGCGATGAACCGTGCCTACTACCTGGCGCTGGATCAACGCAAGGCGTCCATGAGTGAGTACCTGGCGCTGTTCGAGCAACTGCTCGCCGCCGTGCTGGGCCGTGACCTGCCGCAGATTCGCCAGGTGCTGTCGGCTTACTGCCAGCGCAGTTCTTCGCTGGTGATCGCTGCGTTGGCGGACGCCTAAGCGTGCGGCTCAAGTGCATCAAACTGGCGGGGTTCAAATCCTTCGTCGACCCGACAACGGTAAACTTCCCCAGTAACATGGCGGCGGTGGTCGGGCCCAATGGTTGCGGCAAGTCGAACATCATCGACGCCGTACGCTGGGTGATGGGCGAGAGCTCGGCAAAAAACCTGCGTGGCGAGTCGATGACCGACGTCATCTTCAACGGCTCCACCAGCCGCAAGCCGGTGAGTCAGGCCAGCATCGAACTGGTGTTCGACAACTCCGATGGCACCTTGATCGGTGAGTACGCGGCCTACGCGGAAATCTCCATCCGCCGCAAAGTGACCCGCGACAGCCAGAACAGCTACTTCCTCAACGGCACCAAGTGCCGCCGCCGGGACATCACCGATATCTTCCTCGGCACCGGCCTGGGCCCGCGCAGCTACTCGATCATCGAGCAAGGGATGATCTCCAAGCTGATCGAAGCCAAGCCCGAAGACCTGCGCAACTTTATCGAGGAAGCGGCGGGTATCTCCAAGTACAAGGAGCGCCGTCGCGAGACCGAAAACCGCATCCGCCGTACCCACGAAAACCTGGCGCGCCTGACCGACCTGCGTGAAGAGCTGGAGCGTCAACTTGAACGCCTGCACCGCCAGGCCCAGGCCGCCGAAAAGTATCAGGAATACAAGGGCGAGGAGCGCCAGCTCAAGGCGCAACTCTCGGCCCTGCGCTGGCAGGCGCTGAATGACCAGGTGGGTCAGCGCGAAGCGATTATCGGCACCCAGGAAATCAGCTTTGAAGCGCTGGTGGCCGAGCAGCGCAACGCCGACGCCAGCATCGAACGCCTGCGCGACGGTCATCATGACCTGTCCGAGCGCTTCAACTTGGTGCAAGGGCGCTTCTATTCGGTGGGCGGCGATATCGCCCGGGTCGAGCAGAGCATCCAGCACGGCCAACAGCGCCTGCGCCAGTTGCAGGATGATCTGAAAGAAGCCGAGCGTGCGCGCCTGGAAACCGAATCGCACCTGGGCCACGACCGCACCTTGCTGCTGACCCTCGGCGAAGAGCTGGACATGCTCACCCCCGAGCAGGAAATCACCAGCGCCGCCGCCGAAGAGGCTGCCGCCGCTCTGGAAGAGTCCGAAACCACCATGCACGGCTGGCAGGAGCAGTGGGATGCTTTCAACCTGCAATCCGCCGAGCCGCGCCGCCAGGCCGAGGTGCAGCAGTCGCGTATCCAACAGCTGGAAACCAGCATGGAACGCCTGGCCGAGCGCCAGCGCCGTCTGCAGGAAGAGCGCGTATTGCTCGCCGCCGACCCGGAAGACGCGGCGATCATGGCGCTGAGCGAGCAACTGGCCGAAAGCGAAATGACCCTGGAAGAGCTGGAGGCCAGCGAAGAACAGCAAGTGGAGCGCCTGGAGCAATTGCGTCAGCAACTGCAACACGCGACCCAGGCTCAGCAGCAGGCCCAGGGCGATTTGCAGCGGCTCAATGGCCGGCTGGCATCGCTGGAAGCCTTGCAGCAAGCCGCCCTCGACCCTGGCACCGGCACTGCCGAATGGCTGCGCGACCAGCACCTGGCCGAGCGCCCGCGCCTGGCCGAAGGTTTGAAGGTTGAAGCCGGTTGGGAGCTGGCGGTAGAAACCGTGCTCGGCGCCGACCTGCAAGCCGTGCTGGTGGATGATTTTGGCGGCTTCGACCTGGCCGGTTTTACCCAGGGCGATCTGCGCTTGCTCAGCCCGGCCGCTGACGGCACGCGGGTGCCGGGCAGTTTGCTGGATAAAGTTGAGGCGGCAATTGATCTGTCGCCATGGCTGGGCCAGGTCAAACCGGTCGAATCACTTGAGCAGGCCCTGGCCCAGCGCGGTCAACTGGGCGCCGGCGAAAGCCTGATCAGCCGTGACGGCTACTGGGTTGGGCGGCACTTCTTGCGCGTGCGCCGTGCCAGTGAAGCGCAAAGCGGCGTTCTGGCCCGTGGCCAGGAAATCGTCAACCTGATCGCCGAGCGTGAAGAGCGCGAAGCCACCCTTGAAAGCCTCGAAACCGAACTGCAAACCCTGCGCGCCACCCAGCGCCAGCAAGAGACCGGCCGCGAACACCTGCGCCGCCTGTTGCAGGACGAAGCGCGCCAGCAAGGCGAACTGAAGGCCCAGCTCTCCGCGAGCAAAGCCAAGGCCGAGCAACTGACCCTGCGCCGCACCCGTCTCGACGACGAAGTGGCGGAGATGGGCGAACAGCGCGCCCTCGAACATGAACAGATCGGCGAAGCGCGCCTGCAGTTGCAGGAGGCCCTCGACAGCATGGCGCTGGACACCGAGCAGCGCGAACTGCTGCTGGCCCAGCGTGACAGCCTGCGCGAACGCCTCGACCGCGTGCGTCAGGAGGCGCGGCAGCACAAGGACCACGCCCACCAGTTAGCGGTGCGCCTGGGTTCGCTCAAGGCCCAGCACGCGTCCACGGCCCAGGCCCTTGAGCGTTTGGAGATGCAGTCCGAACGCCTGACCGAAAAGCGCGAGCAACTGAGCCTCAACCTGGAGGAGGGCGAAGCGCCGCTGGAAGAGCTGCGCCTCAAGCTCGAAGAGTTGCTCGACAAGCGCATGACCGTCGACGAAGAACTCAAGACCGCGCAAATCGCCCTGGAAGACGCCGACCGCGAGTTGCGCGATGCGGAAAAACGCCGGACCCAGGCTGAGCAGCAATCCCAGTTGATCCGTGGCCAGCTCGAACAGCAGCGCATGGAATGGCAAGCCCTGACCGTGCGCCGCAAGACCCTGCAGGACCAGTTGCTGGAAGACGGCTACGACCTGCACGGCGTGCTCAATACGCTGACGGCCCAGGCCAACGAGAAAGACGCCGAAGAAGAACTTGAACGGATTGCTGCGCGTATCCAGCGGCTCGGTGCGATCAACCTCGCGGCCATTGACGAATACCAGCAGCAGTCCGAGCGCAAACGTTATCTGGATGCGCAGAACGCCGACCTTGTCGAAGCCCTGGACACCCTGGAAAACGTGATCCGCAAGATTGACAAGGAAACCCGTAATCGCTTCAAAGATACCTTTGATCAGATTAATGGCGGTTTGCAGGCGTTATTCCCGAAAGTTTTCGGTGGTGGCAGCGCTTACTTGGAACTGACGGGCGAAGATCTACTCGATACAGGGGTAACGATCATGGCGCGGCCTCCGGGCAAGAAGAACAGCACCATCCATTTGTTGTCCGGCGGCGAAAAAGCCCTGACCGCATTGGCCCTGGTGTTTGCCATCTTCAAGCTGAACCCGGCGCCGTTCTGCATGCTCGATGAAGTTGACGCCCCGCTGGATGACGCTAACGTTGGACGCTACGCTCGGTTGGTCAAAGAGATGTCCCAGACCGTGCAGTTCATCTATATCACCCACAACAAGATCGCCATGGAAATGGCCGATCAACTGATGGGCGTCACGATGCACGAACCGGGTTGTTCGCGATTGGTGGCGGTGGATGTCGAAGAGGCGATGGCGATGGTGGACGCCTAGCGGCGTAGCTTTTAGCGGTAAGCGGCAAGCTGCAAGTGAGTGGGTTTGAGCTTGAGGCTTGTCACTTGAAGCTTGTAGCTCACAGTTGGCGCCAGCGTATGAAAATGCTATTGGGAAGCGAAGATGCCAATCCAATACATCTTTCGCCAACTGTGCTAATTTAATGTCAATTTTTCGTATGCGTGGGCAAAACGTCAGTCAGAACATAGAGTTGGCGCCACGTTTTAAAGCGGTTTGCACGGTGCTAAACCCCTTATTTTTCAGCGTTTTTTATTAGAGGCACGGGATTACATGGAAATCGGTCTGCGCGAGTGGCTGATCGTCATCGGCATTATTGTCATTGCCGGTATTCTTTTTGATGGCTGGCGCCGCATGCGCGGTGGCAAGGGCAAGCTCAAATTCCGTCTGGACCGCAACCTGTCCAACTTGCCCGACGACGACGGCAGCGCCGAGCTGCTGGGGCCGCCCCGCGTGCTCGATACCCATAAAGAGCCGCAGCTGGACGAGCACGACTTGCCGTCGATGAGCGCGCCATTGCGTGAAGCCCGCGAGCCGTCCTCCAAGCGTGGCAAGCGTGCCAGCGCTGCCGTTGCCGAGCCGCACCAGGGCGACCTCAACCTCGATGTGGATGACGGCCCGAGCTTCAGCAGCCGCGATGATGATTTCCCGGACGAAAACGCCGGCAAGAACGCACCGCGCCAATCGGTCAACGATCAGCCGGCTGCCGAAGAAGTTTTGGTGATCAGCGTTATCTGCCGCGACGCCGCTGGTTTCAAAGGCCCGGCGCTGTTGCAGAACATCCTGGAAAGCGGCCTGCGTTTTGGCGAGATGGATATTTTCCACCGTCACGAGAGCATGGCGGGCAACGGCGAAGTGCTGTTCTCCATGGCCAACGCGGTCAAGCCGGGCACCTTCGACCTGGACGACATCGACCTGTTCAGCACCCCGGCGGTGAGCTTCTTCCTCGGCCTGCCAGGCCCACGTCACCCGAAACAAGCGTTCGACGTGATGGTGGCGGCAGCCCGCAAGCTGTCCCAGGAACTCAACGGCGAGCTCAAGGACGATCAACGCAGCGTCCTGACCGCCCAGACCATCGAGCACTACCGTCAGCGCATCGTCGAATTCGAGCGTCGCGCCTTGACGCAGAAACGCTGAGGATTTGCCTCAGGCGTTGTCATTAGAATTAAGCGCACCATCATTTGAGCAGCTTCGGCTGCTCTTTTGCTTTATGAGAGAACACCCATGACCGCCGCCCCTACCCGCATCCTCGAACTGCGCGCTGAACTGGATCAGCACAACTACCGTTACCACGTGCTCGACGAGCCGAGCATTCCGGACGCCGAGTACGACCGGTTGTTCCATGAGCTCAAGGCCCTGGAGGCCGAGCACCCGGAGCTGGTGACGCGTGATTCACCGACGCAGCGGGTCGGCAGTGCGGCGTTGTCGGCCTTCACTCAGGTTCGGCACGAAATTGCG
This sequence comes from Pseudomonas viridiflava, assembly GCF_900591205.1. Lineage (GTDB taxonomy): Bacteria > Pseudomonadota > Gammaproteobacteria > Pseudomonadales > Pseudomonadaceae > Aquipseudomonas. The sequence continues at coordinate 184,224 of NZ_UUPU01000027.1, read as the reverse complement.
ATGCTCAGCCTCGGCAACGCCTTCGATGAGGCCACCCTGCTGGAGTTCGACCGGCGAGTGACCGAAGGGCTCGACCTGCCGGTGGGCGATCTGTTTGGCGGTGGCGCGGCGGTGGAATACAGCTGCGAGCCCAAGCTGGACGGCCTGGCGGTCAGCCTGCTGTACCAGGACGGCGAGCTGGTGCGCGGTGCTACCCGTGGCGACGGCACCACCGGTGAAGACATCAGCGTCAACGTGCGCACCGTGCGCAATATCCCGCTGAAACTGCACGGCAGCGGCTGGCCGGCGACCCTGGAAGTCCGTGGCGAAGTGTTCATGTCCAAGGCCGGTTTTGAGCGGCTGAACGCCTCGCAACTGGAAGTCGGCGGCAAGACTTTCGCCAACCCGCGCAATGCGGCGGCCGGCAGCCTGCGTCAATTGGATTCGAAGATTACCGCCAGCCGCCCGCTGGAGTTCTGCTGCTATGGCGTGACCACCGATATCAGCGACACGCATATCGGCAACCTGCAGCAACTCAAGCAGTGGGGCATGCCCATTAGCCATGAACTGAAACTGGCCAAGGGTATTCAGGATTGTCTGGACTACTACCGCGACATCGGCGAGCGGCGTAACAGCCTGCCGTATGAAATCGACGGCGTGGTGTTCAAGGTCAACAGCATCGGCTATCAACGTGAACTGGGCTTCCGCGCCCGTGAGCCGCGCTGGGCCATTGCGCATAAATTCCCGGCCATGGAAGAACTTACCGAGCTGCTGGACGTGGAATTTCAGGTCGGCCGCACCGGCGCCGTAACGCCGGTGGCACGCTTGAAGCCGGTCAAGGTGGCCGGCGTGACCGTGTCCAATGCGACGTTGCACAACATGGATGAAGTGGCGCGGCTGGGCCTGATGATCGGCGACACCGTGATTATCCGCCGCGCCGGGGACGTGATCCCGCAGGTGGTGTCGGTGGTCACCGAGCGTCGCCCGGAGCACGCCCGTGCCGTGCAGATCCCCGAAAGCTGCCCGGTGTGCGGCTCCCATGTGGAGCGCACGCAACTGGTCAAGCGCAGCAAGGGCAAGGAAACCGTCAGCGAAGGCGCGGTGTATCGCTGCGTCGGGCGCCTGGCCTGTGGTGCGCAGCTCAAGCAGGCGATCATCCATTTCGTTTCGCGCCGCGCCATGGACATCGACGGCCTGGGCGACAAGACCATCGAGCAACTGGTGGATGAAAAACTCATCGGTTCACCGGCCGACCTCTACAAGCTCAAATACGAACAGATAATCGACTTGGAAGGCTTTGCCGACATTTCCAGTAAAAAGTTGATCAGCGCTATCGAAAACAGCAAGGCCCCGACCCTGGCGCGCTTTATTTACGCCCTGGGTATTCCCGACGTGGGCGAGGAGACCGCCAAGGTGCTGGCGCGCTCCCTGGCCTCCCTGGAGCGTGTGCAGAAGGCGCTGCCGGAAGTGCTGACGTACTTGCCGGACGTGGGTCTGGAAGTGGCGCATGAGATCCATAGTTTCTTTGAAGACAACCACAACCAAGAGGTGATCGGCGCGCTACTCTCGCCGGACGAATGCGGCCTGCAGTTGCAGGATCAGGGCGAGCTGAGTGCCGAGTTTGCCGCCAGCACCACCTTCGGCGGTTTTCTCGACAAATTGCATATTCCTTCCGTTGGGCCGGGCGCTGCGCAAAAGTTGGCCGACAAATTCGAGTCTCTTGAAACGTTGATCGAGGCTCCTTGGTTCGATATCCGCCAAGTATTGCCCGAGAAACAAACCAAGACCGTTCGTGAGTTTTTCGACATTAAGGAAAACGCCCAGCATGCCCTGGCCATCGAGCAACAGCTCAAGGACTTCGGCATGCACTGGCAGAGCGAGAAGAAGGTGGTTGAAGGCTTGCCCGAAGCGGGGCGTACCTGGGTGCTTACCGGCTCCCTGGAACTGATGAGCCGCGACGTGGCCAAGGACAAGCTCGAAAGCCTCGGCGCCAAGGTGGCCGGTTCCGTCTCGGCAAAAACCCATTGCGTGGTGGCAGGGCCGGGTGCTGGGTCGAAGCTGGCCAAGGCTACCGAACTTGGCTTGAAGGTGCTGGACGAAGAAGCCTTCGTTGCCTTCCTGGCTAAACACAACATCACCGTCTAACGCGGCCGCTCTGGAGAGCGGGCTTACTGTGGCGAGCGGGCTTGCCCGCGTCGGGTGGCGAAGCCGCCCCTCAACGAAGTGGAACGATTCTGAAGCGTAAATGATCTAGTCTCAGTCACCCAGGGAGAGATCGCCATGTTCCGCTACTTCGAGCAACTCAGTTCGCGCATCGCTGCACCGTTCACGGCGGGTTCATCCCGTAACAGCAAGCTATGGCAATGCCGTTGCGGGCAATCCCTGTTCTTTCGCAACAGCCAGTGCCTGGCTTGCCAGGCGCTGCTGGGTTATCAGCCGCAACAGAGCCGGTTGTCGTCCCTGCAACCCGGGCCTGTCGCCGACACCTGGCTGCAGGACGATAACCTCGACGCCGGCGCCTTCCGCCGCTGCGCCAACCTCGACACCCCGGCCGCCTGCAACTGGCTGATTCCCGCCCACAGCACCGCGCCATTGTGTGTGGCGTGCAGCCTGAACCGCACCATTCCCGACCTGTCGATCCCGGAAAACCCCGAGCGCTGGTGCAAAGTCGAAACCGCCAAGCGTCGGCTGGTGGCTCAACTGATCAGCCTGGGCCTGCAAGTGGTGCCTAAAAGCGTCGACGAAGACACCGGCCTGGCCTTTGATTTCGTCGGCATCGACCTGGAAGGCAACGCGCCCACCACCGGCCACGCCAACGGTCTGATCACTCTGGACATCAAGGAAGCCGACGACGAACACCGCGAGAAAGTCCGCGTGCAGATGCGCGAACCCTACCGCACTCTGCTCGGCCATTTTCGCCATGAGGTCGGCCACTACTATTGGGATCGCTTGATCGCCAACAGCCACTGGCTTGAGCCTTTTCGCCAGCTGTTCGGCGACGAACGCGCCAGTTACGCCGAAGCACTCGAGCATCACTACCAGAATGGCCCACGCCCCGACTGGCAGCAAACCTGCGTCAGCGCCTACGCCACCATGCATCCCTGGGAGGATTGGGCCGAAACCTGGGCGCATTACCTGCACATGATGGACGCCGTCGACACCGCCCTGGGCTTCGGCATGAGTGCCCGCGAGATGGACCTGGATTACCAGCCGTTCCCCCTCACCACCCTCTACGACCCCGAACACCCGAGCGGTACGGCGTTCCTGTCGTTCGTCAACGCCTGGATCGAGCTGGCCGGCATGCTCAACGAGCTGTCGCGCAGCATGGGTCAGCCGGATTTCTACCCCTTCGTGCTGCCGCCGGCGGTGATCGCCAAGCTGCACTTCATTCACCTGGTGATCCAGGAAGAGGGCGGCAGGGCAGACGAGGTTGTTCAGGCGCAATAAGTGGCTCTATGTGCGCGCCGGGCCTGGCGATGCAGGCGACTCGGTGCGCCAGCGGTATCGCGGTGAGGCTATTGCGGGCCAGCCCGGCGCCCACAGGGTGTGATGCAGGTCTTGGGGTGGCGGGCAAGTACTTGAAGCATCTGATGTTTTTAATCCGGAACCAACGGTTGTAACTTCCGATCAGATCGGTACAATGGCCCCGCTTGCCGAGAGGCCAGCGTCGTTATGGTGACCCCATCGGTCCCCCCGCAACGATTACCCGTGAACCTGGTCAGAGCCGGAAGGCAGCAGCCACAGCGGGAACATTGTGTGCCGGGGTGTGGCTGGTGGGGTTGCCTCCATAACGCTCTTCCTTGAATGACCCTCCTGTTTCAAATCAAAACGCCTGTTCACTCATCTGCCGATGTCAATTGCGCAGTCGATGACGGCTGGACAACGCCAAGCTGCCTGCTAGCGTCAATCATGCAAACGAACCCAGTGCTGGAGTAGTGAAGAGGTGAGAGCACTCAATTCCTGAACAAGGATGATTGCCATGACCAGTCCTGTTTCCATCAAGGCTTCAGTCGGTACGCTTGGCAAGGCCGTCAATGACCCTGCCGATGTTCGCTACATTCAACGCCTGTTTAATCTGATCGCACCCAAAGACACTTTGCGTTTGTTGGAAGACGGCAAGGCCGGTCCCTTGTTGGTCGAACGCATCAGCAATTATCAAGTAAATCGTCTCAAAGTCGTTAAACCCGATGGGGTGATCGACCCTAAAGGTCGCACGTTCAACAGCCTGCTCGAGGATGCGCGCAAGGCTGATCCGTCCCCTGCATCGGACCAACAACAGTTGTTAACCAAGGCCACATGTGATGGTGGCGTGACCTTGACCGACGCCGACTTTCAGAATGCCGCCACTCAGATGGGCAACGGTATTGCAGTGAATATCATCAAGGCATTCGCCATCGTGGAGTCTGGTGGGCGCTCCGGGTTCGGGCCGGCATTGATGCCGGTGGTCGCTTATGAGGGCCATATCTTCCGCAAGTACACCCAGCGCAAGTACGACAAGACCTACCCTGTGTTGTCCTACCCGTATCTTGAAAAGGCCGGCCCGCAATGGCGCGCCAACAACAAGGATCAGGCCACGGCATGGAAGACCCTGCTCGCTGCGTTCAACCTGGACTCGGAGGCTGCATTGATGTCAGCGTCCTACGGCATGTTTCAAATCATGGGCTTCAATTTCGCGGCCTGCGGGCACAAGAACGTGTTTGATTTTGTCACCGCGATCAAACTCAACGCTGGTCAGCAATTGAAGGCATTCGTGGGGTTTTGCAGCAAGAACCCGGCGTTGGTCAAAGCCATGAAAACCAAGGATTACGTCGGCATGGCGCGTCACTACAACGGTCAGGACTTCGGCGATTACGACAAACGCATCAAGAGAACCTACGAATCTCTGGAGAAGAAAAAATAGCCGCAGCGCAACCATTGCAGTTTTATTGCGCAGCGCATTGATAGCTGTTTCACAGCTATCAATGCGCCCTCTGGACAACCCAAAACCAACTTGTTAGCTTGCGCTCGCTACTTGTTTCAGAATATGACAAGAGTGCGAAGTTGATATTGAAGTGCTATCACTTCTTTAACTAACAAGGATGTCTGTGATGAAAAGCCTGCAAGGGTTGCCCCGTCTTATCAGTGCCTCGGTAGGTGCGCCCGGTAAAGCCCGAAACTTGCCTGCCGATGTTCAGTGCATCCAGTATTTATTCAACTTGATCATTCCCAAGATGGGGTTCCCGCTGGCCGAAAATGGCAAGTGCGATGGCCAGTTGGTGCAGTGCATCAGCCAGTACCAGTTTCGTCATCTTAAATATGCGCACCCTGACGGCGTGATTGACCCTACCGGCCGCACCTTCAACAGCCTGATTGAAGAAGCGGTGAAAGTGCCGGTGAAGGCGTTCCCGACGATGCGCATTCCAAGCTTCTTGAATGTGTTCGGCAATAACCAGGGCGATGCGGTGCAGGCCACGGTCAACGTTTACCTGGACCGCATGCGCGCGATGGTCGAAGCCGAGCGGCGTAACCGGCAACTGATGTTGCAGTCCACCTGCGACGGCGGTATGAGCCTGACGGATACCGACTTCCAGAACGCCGCCACGCAGCTTGGCAATGGTATTTCGGTGAACCTCATCAAGGCGTTTGCCACGGTCGAATCTGGTGGGCGTTCCGGTTTCGGGCCAGCCAAATTACCGGTGATCGCGTTTGAAGGGCACTGGTTTCGCAAATACACCAAGAGTATTTACGACCAGGCCCACCCGCTGCTGTCCTACCCCTATGTAAAAAAAGCCGGGCCACAATGGCAGGCCAACAACAAGGACCAGACCAAGGCTTGGGAAACCATGGCCACGGCCTTTGGGCTGGACCAGGAAGCGGCGTTGAAGTCGGCGTCCTGGGGCATGTTTCAGATGATGGGCTTCAATTTCGCATCTTGCGGTTACAAGTCTGTGTTTGAATTCACTGCCGCACTCAAGATTAATGCCGGCAATCAACTAAAGGCTTTTGTCAGTTTTTGCAGCCAAAGCCCATCATTAATCAAGGCGATGAAGGAAAAAGACTATGTCGCCATGGCGCGTAACTATAACGGCAAGGATTACGGCGACTATGACCGCCGTATAAAAAATGCCTACGAAGCACTTGAGGGGAAAAAATAAGATGATCCGGTTTTTAGCGGTGGGTGTCTTGTCGATGTGTTGCACAGTGCCAGCTTTTGCCGGTTCGCCCGCACTGCACTCGGGCAAGTACGAAGGGCTGATGCTGGCGGTGACGCCTGAGCATGAAGTCGAAGGTTTCTACGCCGAAGAACTGGGTGAGGGCGTAACCCGTAGCTGTGCGTTCTACCTGCAAGGCAAGCCCGAAGCGCTCACTACCTGGCTCGACGACGCCTACCCGGGCAGCGTGAAGCCCTCGTCCGACGGCGTGACCCTGACCGTGGAGCAAGGCCGCCAGCATCCGGGTTGCATGAGCGTGTTGATGCCGGAAATTGCTACCGGCCTGGACCTGACCCAGACCGCCAGCAACAACTGGATCGGCCTGGTGACGGTGTCGGCTGAAAAGGCTTATCTGCTGAAAAACCCTGGCGACAAGGCCGCCAAGCGCCCGTATATCGTCAAGGATGATGTGGTCGGTGTGCTGGCCTTCAAGGAGGGTTGGGCCCAGGTTGAGTTCACCAACGCCAAGGACCGTACGTTCACCGGTTGGATCAGCCAGGATCAGTACAGCCGCTTGGCTGCGCCCGCTGCGCAAAACTGAGCGATAAAAAAACGCCGCTGTGTGCCCGTCACACAGCGGCGTTTTTGTGCGCGTGGCTTAGTCTTTGTTGCGATTGAACAGCTTGCGGATCACTGCGAACAGCGCCACCACGCCGACCACCAGGAATTTCTTCGCGGCCAGCAGGAAAATGCCGATCTTGGCGAACAGCCCGGCCTTGGCGGCAATCCCGCCGGCAACCAGGGCCGCCAGGCCATAAGAGGCCAGCTTGTCGGTCTTGGGGTTGAAGTCGGTGTACAGGTTGCCGTCGGTAAAGTTGGTGAACGCCAGGACCTTGGGCATTTCCTGTTTGACGGTTGCCAGGTCGGCCATGCCGGCGACGGCGTTGAGTTCCAGAACGCCTTCGCGGCCCAGCACGCGGATGCTGTAGTTAAGGGTGGTCTGGTCGGCATCGTCGGCTTTCAACTCGCGCGCCCAGTACATCTTGTGGGTGCTGTCGTCGTAACGCGGCGGCTCGGCCCAGCCCAGCAGGTGCAGGCCGGCGTAGCCTTGTTTCTGGCGTTCCTGGTTCTGTGCTTCGTCTTCTTCCTGCATTTGCTTGAGCAGATCGGCGTAGTCGATTTTCGCCGCGTCTTCGTCGGAAATGTGCCCGTCGTTCTTGTAGCTGACGATCACACCCCAGCCGCGCTCCGACAACGGGCTGACGGCTTTGGGCACGATCATGCCCAGGGTCTTGAAGCCCGGCGGGTTGCCCCAGCCGTCAGTCAGCAGGCGCTCGGTGTCGGCGGGGTCGAGGTAGTAGAACTCGTCGTTGAGCTTGAGGCTCGCAATGCCACCGGGCAGGCTGACCGTGCCGGTCTTTTGCTTGAGTGACGCGAGAAAGTGTTCGGCGGTTTCGGCCGGTGCACTGGTTTCAACGGGCGCAGGCGCGGGCTTGGAGGCGGCAAACACGGGCACGACAGGCAGGCTCAGAGCAGCCGCCGCCAGAAACAGGCGGAAGTAATTCATGGTAGTCCCTTACATTTTGAATTAATTTCGCGGGAGGATATATGAAATAACTGTTTTGGGTTAGCCGAACGTCTCGCGCAGCAACCCGGCAAACGCATCCCGTGCCAGATGGCGCTGGGTGTCTTTGTGCCAAAACAGCAGGTTATCCACGGCCTGTAATTCTTCGAATCTATACGAAGCCAGCTGATCGGCCTGCTCATAGCGGGCCAGGATGCCTTCCGGCGCCAGTGCCACGCCGATCCCTGCACTGACACAACCGATGATCGTGCCCCAACTGGCGTAGCTGGCGATGCTCGGCTTGAAGTCATGGGGCTTGACCCAGTTCTCCAGTGCGGCGCGATACGGGCAACCGGGCGGCCACACCAGCAGGGTGCGGCCAGCCAAATCCTCGGCGCTGTTGATCGGCGCGCTCGACGCGCTGGCGATCAGCACCAGGCGCTCGCTGTAGACCACACTGTGTGCAAGCTTTGCGCGTTTGTTGCCGGAGGCCACCAACGCCACATCCAGACGATGGTGCTGCAAATCATCGAGTAACTGGCCCCAGGCGCCGGTCACCAGTTCCAGGTTCACGTCCGGGTAGCGCCGATGGTATTCCGCCAGCAGCGGCGGCAAGCGGCCGCTGGCGCTGGACTCCACCGCACCGATACGCAGGGTGCCACGGGGGATGGCGGTGGCGTCCACGGCGCGTTTGGACTCCTCCACCAGTGCCAGGATGCGCTCACAGTAATCGAGGAAGATCTCACCGGCGGCACTGATCGCCAGCCCACGCCCGGCGCGGATAAATAGCGGGGTGCCCAACTCGCTCTCCAACTGCTTGATGCGCGTGGTGATGTTGGACGGTACGCAGTGCAATTGCAGGGCGGCCTGGGCCACGCTGCCGGTTTGCGCCACGGCTCGTACCATTTTCAGTTGGGCCAGTTCCATTGCTCAGTTCCAGTGATTTCAGATGTCAGAAACGGTTAATTGTCCTGCGCCCTGCCGAGGCCAAGACTGACGGCATTCCCTCTCTGTTTGCGGACGCCGTTGATGAATCCCCCTTCACCCTTAAAGCTTACGCTAGTCATCGCCAGCGTCATCCTCTGTTGGGCGTATTCGCCGATTGGCGTGCACCTGGGGCTGCACAGCTATAGCCCGGGCCAGTTGGCGTTGCTGCGGTTTTTGATCGCCTCGGTGTTTATGGGCGCGGTGGCACTGGTGCTGGGCATCGGCCGGCCGCACCTGCGGGATCTGCCGTGGTTGCTGGTGCTGGGGTTCTTCGGGGTGTTCCTGCATCACACCAGCCTCAATTACGGGCAGCAATGGGTGACGGCGGCCGCCTCCAGCGTGCTGGCACAATCGGCGCCGCTGTTCAGCGTGCTGATTGCGTTTTTCTGCTTGAAGGAGCGGGTCAGCGCCTGGCGCTGGGGCTGTGTGTTGCTGGGGCTGCTCGGCGTGCTGGTGGTGATCTGGGGGGATCAGGGCGTGGCGGATATTAACCCGCGTGGCTTGCTGATCCTGTTGGCGGCGCTGTCCTGGAGCGTGTATTTCGCCATCCAGAAACACTGTGCCCACCGCTACAGCCCACTGACCATGGCGTGCTACATGGTGTGGTCGGGCACGCTGATGCTCAGCGTGAACCTGCCGGGCCTGCCGGCCGCCGTGGCGCAGGCGCCGTTGGCGCAAAACCTGGCGGTGCTGGTGCTCGGGGTTTTCCCCAGCGCCCTGGCGTACCTGGCCTGGGCTTATGTGTTGAAACATCTCGAGGTCAGCCGCGCCTCGGTGGCGATGTACCTGATTCCGCCGGTGGCGATGGTGATGGCCGCGACGCTGCTGGGCGAGCACATTGCCGTGCAGGTGGTGCTCGGCGGTGTGATCGTGCTGACCAGCGTGGCGGCCATCAGCCTGGAAGGGCGCTGGCGGTCAGTCGCTCAGGCAAAACGCCCGCAAGCGATGGCCGTCCAGGTCCTGGGCGACGAAGGTGTAGCCGAAATCCAGCGTGGTCGGTGATTGAATGATCGTCGCGCCACGCTCAACCCACTGCGCGTACAGGGCATCCACCGCGGCCTGGTCGGGCAGCGAGAAGCCCACTTCACCGCCGCCACCGGTGAGCTGGGCGGCCGGTTCCACGGTATGCCGCGACCACAGCCCCAGCTTCACGCCGCTGTCGAGGATAAACAGCGCAAACGTCGGGTTGAGCTCCACCGGTGGCTTGCCCAGCAGGCGGCTATAGAAGTTGGCGCTGGTGGCCGGGCTGTCGACGTACAGCAGGAAGTAATAGGCGAGGGTGTTCATGTGGGCTCCTTGAGGACGGGCGTTTAGGGGGGCCAGTCTATAAGGCGCTACTGTCAGTTCTTGTCAGGAGTGTGCAGGGGCTCCGGGTATTCACCGGTATACAGCCGGATGATTTCATCAATCTCGCCTGACATCTGCATCCGCAGCAGGGTGCGCAGGATCCGCTGTACCGGCACGTTCGGGTCGTTGCGCACGGTGCAGCCGATGCGCTGTTCGTCGATTACGGCGACTTTGTGCAATTTTTTGCCGGTGGGCATGTGCTGGTTGAAACGATCGAGTATCCATTCGTTGCTCACCGCATACTTGAAACGCCCAGCCACCAGTTTGTGCAGCACCTGTTCTTCGCTGCGGGCGTCGTCGCGGCTCAGTTGACCGGCGGCAAACAGCGGGTCAAGGGTGACGTAGCGATAGTTGAGCACCGTACCGATCGACTGAGGTGGCAGTTTGCTCACCTGCACCGGCTGCGCGGGAACCTGGGTGCTGACCAACAGGTTGCGCTGCACCATCAAGGGGATGCTCCAGGTGTAGTCTCCGGACATATTGTCGAACCATGCCTGGGTGACATAACAGCGCACGTCGATATCGCCGTGCTCCATGGCCGCCGAGATACGCGCCCGCGCCAGTACGTGGAACTGCGCCGGGCGGCCGACCTGGGTGGCCAGGCTCAACATCAGGTCATACAAAATACCCTGGGTGGGCCGGCCGTCCTCCAGTTGCACCACGGGCATCGCCCAGCTGTCGGAAACCGAGAAGCGCAGCGGCGTGGGCGCTGCCAGGCTGGCCGTGGTGATCATCCATAAAGCGCCCAGGACTACGCGCATACACTCTCCGGGTTCAGGCCTTTTCGGGGCCAATCAGCAGAGCTTAGTCAGATTAGACGAGCGTGCCGGATGCAATTTCCCCCTTGCTCCGCTAGCATTACCGGCTTCCGCTTCCCAGTTGCGACGGTTTTCGATGAGTTATCAGGTTCTTGCACGTAAATGGCGTCCGCGCTCGTTCCGCGAAATGGTCGGCCAGACCCATGTGCTCAAGGCTCTGATCAATGCCTTGGACAGCCAGCGGCTGCACCACGCCTACCTGTTCACCGGTACTCGGGGGGTGGGCAAGACCACCATTGCGCGCATCATCGCCAAATGCCTGAACTGTGAAACCGGTATCACTTCGACGCCCTGCGGCACCTGCTCGGTATGCCGGGAGATCGACGAAGGGCGTTTTGTCGACCTGATCGAGATCGACGCCGCGAGCCGCACCAAGGTCGAAGACACCCGCGAGCTGCTGGATAACGTGCAGTACGCGCCAAGCCGTGGCCGCTTCAAGGTCTACCTGATCGACGAAGTGCACATGCTCTCCAGCCATTCTTTCAACGCGCTGTTGAAAACCCTGGAAGAGCCGCCGCCCTACGTCAAATTCATTCTGGCCACTACTGATCCGCAGAAACTTCCGGCCACTATTCTGTCGCGGTGCCTGCAGTTCTCCCTGAAAAACATGACGCCTGAGCGCGTGGTCGAGCATTTGACCCATGTGCTGGGCGTCGAGAACGTACCGTTCGAGGACGACGCGCTGTGGCTGCTCGGCCGCGCCGCTGACGGCTCGATGCGTGATGCCATGAGCCTCACCGACCAGGCCATCGCCTTCGGTGAAGGCAAGGTCATGGCCGCCGATGTGCGTGCCATGCTCGGCACCCTCGACCACGGCCAGGTGTTCGACGTGCTGCACGCGCTGATCGAGGGCGATGCCAAGGCGTTGCTCGAAGCCGTGCGCCATCTGTCGGAGCAGGGCCCGGACTGGAACGGCGTGCTCTCGGAAATCCTCAATGTGCTGCACCGCGTTGCCATCGCCCAGGCCCTGCCTGAGGGTGTCGACAATGGTCATGGCGACCGCGACCGCGTGTTGGCCCTGGCCCAGGCGCTGCCGGCCGAAGATGTACAGTTTTACTACCAGATGGGCCTGATCGGCCGCCGGGACCTGCCCCTGGCGCCGGACCCGCGTGGTGGCTTCGAAATGGTCTTGCTGCGAATGCTGGCGTTCCGGCCCGCCGACTCGGCGGATGCGCCGAGACAGCCGCTAAAGCCAGTGGGGATCAGCCAGGCCACAGTTGATTCCGCCAAACCAGTGGCTGGCGCGGCGGTGGTTGCGCCAGTGGTTGCTGCGCCGGTGCCCGAGCCTGAGCCCGTAGTGGTTGCGCCCGTGGTTGCGCCGGCGCCCGAGCCGGTGGTCGTGCCCGAGCCTGAGCCTGAGCCCGTGGTCGACCTGCCTTGGAATGACCCGGTGGAGGCCGAGCCGGAAGTCGAGCTGCAGCCCGCCGTGGAGCCCGTGCTCGAAACCAGCGGCGAGCAGCCCGAGCTGACCCCGATGCCTGCGCCGACCCCTGACAGTGTGGTGCCGGCCGCGCCCGAGTGGGTTTCAGCACCCGTTCCGGAGCCGACCGTTGCCCAGGTCGAAGCCGCTACGCCGGGTATCGACCTCGATGACGAACCGCCGCTGGACGAAGACTACATCGAGCCGGACATGGATTCGGCCTACAGCTACCTGGACGACCTGGCCAGTGAACACACGGCCGAGCCGGCCCCGGAGCCCGAGGCGGAGCCTGCCGCCGCGCCGGCCACCGGCCTGGCCCTGCAATGGTTGGAATTGTTTCCGAAATTGCCAATTTCCGGCATGACCGGCAGCATCGCCGCCAACTGCACCCTGATTGCCGTCGACGGTGACCACTGGCTGTTGCACCTGGACCCGGCCCATAGCGCCCTGTTCAACGCGACCCAGCAGCGACGCCTCAACGATGCGCTGAACCAGTACCATGGGCGCACGCTGACCATCGCCATCGAGCTGATCAAGCCTGAGCAGGAAACCCCGGCCCAGGCCGCTACCCGTCGGCGTATCAACCGCCAGCGTGAGGCCGAAGACGCGATCCATGGCGACCCGCTTATCCAGCAAATGATGCAACAGTTCGGTGCGGTCGTCCGTCACGATACTATTGAACCTGTCGAAGCCCCGGTGCCCCAGGCGTCCTGACACCGGGCTACTTATTGATCCACGTACTTTGAGGTGATTCCCATGATGAAAGGTGGCATGGCCGGCCTGATGAAGCAGGCGCAGCAGATGCAGGAAAAAATGGCCAAGATGCAGGAAGAACTGGCCAACGCCGAAGTCACCGGTAAAGCCGGTGGCGATATGGTCAGCGTGGTGATGACCGGTCGTCACGACATCAAGCGCGTGAGCATCGACCCAAGCGTATTGCCAGGCGTGGGCGAAGATGACCTGGAAATGCTCGAGGCGCTGTTCGCTGCGGCCGTCAACGACGCCGTGCGCAAGATTGAAGCCAACAGCCAGGAAAAAATGGGCGGCGTGACCGCCGGCATGCAATTGCCACCGGGCATGAAGCTGCCGTTCTGATCGACGAGCTTTAGCTAGACTCAAATGCCAGGCCCAGTGCCTGGCATTTTTGTTTGTGGTGGTGGCGAGCGGGTTTGCCTGCGCTGGGCTGCGAAGCAGCCCCAATACGTTACCCGAGCTGAACCCCGGCACTGCCCCCATGGTCTGCACCCTATACCGAAGCATTCGTTAAAGGAGCCCCAGATGCCTCAAGAACCGATTCTCAACCAGCGCATTGTGCTGGTCTCGCGCCCTCAAGGTGCACCGACCCCGGAGAACTTTCGCCTGGAGCGTGTGAACCTGCCGGAATTGGCAGACGGCCAGGTCCTGTTGAAAACCCTGTACCTGTCCCTCGATCCCTACATGCGCGGACGCATGAGCGACGCGCCTTCCTACGCCGCGCCAGTGGAAATCGACGAAGTGATGACCGGTGGGGCTGTCAGCCGTATCGAGCAGTCGCGTAATCCGAAGTTTGAAGTGGGCGACCTGGTGGTCGGTTCCACCGGCTGGCAGAGCCACAGCATTTCCGATGGCCGCAACCTGATGCCGGTGCCCAAGGGCCTGGCCAACCCATCCATGGCGTTGGGTGTGCTCGGCATGCCGGGCATGACCGCCTATATGGGCCTGATGGACATCGGCCAGCCCAAGGCCGGCGAAACCCTGGTGGTCGCGGCAGCCTCCGGCGCCGTGGGCTCGGTGGTGGGGCAGGTGGCCAAGCTCAAGGGCCTGCGTGTGGTCGGTATTGCGGGCGGCGCCGACAAGTGCAGCTACGTGGTGGACGAATTGGGTTTTGATGCCTGTATCGACCACAAGAGCGCGGAGTTCGCCGACGAACTGGCGCAGGCGTGTTTCAAGGGCGTGGACATCTATTTCGAGAACGTCGGCGGCAAAGTCTTCGACGCGGTGCTGCCGTTGCTCAACCCCAAGGCACGCATTCCGCTGTGCGGATTGATCGCCGGCTATAACGCCCATGAGGCGCCAAGCGGGCCTGACCGATTGCCTGCGTTGCAACGCACTTTGCTGACCAAGCGTGTGCGCATCCAGGGCTTTATCGTGTTCGATGACTATGGCGATCGCCAGCCTGAATTCCTCAGTGCGATGGCGCCATGGGTGCGCGATGGCAAGATCAAGTTCCGTGAGGACGTGGTGGACGGCCTGGAACAGGCGCCCGAAGCCTTTATCGGTTTGCTGCAAGGGCGCAACTTCGGCAAGTTGGTAGTACGCGTCGCGCAGGATTGAGGATTTGACGCTAATCCGGGGCGCGGGTATAAACCGCGTCTCGTTGTTTTGTCGGACCATTCGCCCATGAGCTTCAGCCCCCTGATTCGCCAACTGATCGACGCGCTGCGCACTTTGCCAGGCGTCGGCCAGAAAACCGCCCAACGCATGGCGCTGCAACTGCTGGAGCGTGATCGCAGCGGCGGCACGCGGTTGGCCCAGGCCCTGAGCCAGGCCATGACCGGGGTCGGCCATTGCCGCCAGTGCCGCACCCTGACCGAAGAAGAGCTCTGCCCGCAATGCGCCGACCCGCGCCGCGACGACACGCTGCTGTGCGTGGTGGAAGGGCCGATGGACGTGTATGCGGTGGAGCAGACCGGTTATCGCGGGCGCTACTTTGTGCTCAAGGGCCATCTGTCGCCGCTGGACGGCCTGGGGCCGGAGGCGATTGGTATTCCGCAATTGGTGGCGCGGATTGAAGAGCAGGGCACCTTTACTGAGGTAATTCTGGCGACCAACCCGACGGTGGAAGGTGAAGCCACGGCGCATTACATTGCGCAGCTGTTGACCAACAAAGGCTTGATCACCTCACGTATCGCCCACGGCGTGCCGCTGGGTGGCGAGCTGGAATTGGTGGATGGCGGCACGCTGGCGCATTCGTTTGCAGGGCGCAAGCCGATCGCGCTCTAAGGACCGCATCAATTCAAATGTGGGAGGGGGCTCGCCCCCGATGAGGGAGTGCCAGCCAACCAATGAGCGACTGACACACTGCTATCGGGGGCAAGCCCCCTCCCACATTGATCTTCTCAAGGCAGTGATATCTTGAAAACCAAGCAAGCGCTTGGTAATTTCGCTCCACCTCTGCGTGGAGTTTGCCGATGTCTGCCTATCAGGACTACTTCGACCCCAGCCACCAATTGGTGCGCGACAGCGTGCGCCGTTTCGTCGAGCGCGAGATGTTGCCGGGCATCGAGCAATGGGAGGAGGCCGAAAGCTTTCCTCGCGAGCTGTACCTCAAGGCTGGCGCTGCGGGGCTCCTCGGTATCGGCTACCCCGAAGCCTTGGGCGGCAGCCACGAAGGTGATGTGTTCGCCAAGGTCGCGGCCAGCGAAGAACTGATGCGCTGCGGTTCCGCGGGTGTGGTGGCGGGTTTGGGCTCGCTGGATATCGGCTTGCCGCCGCTGGTCAAATGGGCGCGGCCCGAGGTGCGTGAGCGGGTGGCGCCGCAGGTGCTGGCGGGTGAGAAGATCATCGCGCTGGCCGTTACCGAACCGGGTGGCGGCTCCGATGTGGCCAACTTGCAGACCCGCGCCGTGCGCGACGGCGAGCATTACCGCGTGAGCGGCAGCAAGACGTTTATCACCAGCGGCATTCGCGCTGACTTCTACACCGTCGCCGTGCGCACCGGCGGGCCGGGCTTTGCCGGGATCAGTCTGTTGCTGATCGAGAAAAACACCCCAGGGTTCACCGTCGGCCAGCCCCTGAAGAAAATGGGCTGGTGGGCATCGGACACGGCTGAATTATTCTTCGACGATTGCCCAGTGCCTGTAGGCAATTTGATTGGCGCCGAGAACATGGGCTTCGCCTGCATCATGGGCAACTTCCAGAGCGAACGCCTGGCCTTGGCCGTGATGGCCAATATGACCGCGCAACTGGCCTTGGAGGAAAGCCTCAAATGGGCCAGCCAACGCGAGGCGTTCGGCAAGCCGATCGGCAAGTTTCAGGTGCTCAAGCATCGTCTGGCGGAAATGGCTACCGCGGTGGAAGTCTCCCGGGAATTCACCTACCGCCAGGCGGCGAAGATGGCCGCCGGCAAGAGTGTGATCAAGGAGATCTCCATGGCCAAGAACTTCGCCACCGACACCGCCGACCGTGTCACCTATGATGCCGTGCAGATCCTCGGCGGCCAGGGCTATATGCGCGGCAGCCTGGTGGAGCGGCTGTACCGCGACAACCGCATCCTGTCCATCGGTGGCGGCACCCGCGAGGTGATGAATGAGATCATCAGCAAGCAGATGGGGCTCTGATCTGCGCTGTTCTTTCGGGCCTCATCGCGGGCAAGGCCGGCTCCCACAGGTGATCGCATTCACAGAGATGAATGTGTGAACCCAATTAACTGTGGGAGCGGGCTTGCTCGCGAAGGCGTCAGCCCAGGCAACTACTACTACCGTTCGGTCAACGCAAACTGCGTCAGGCAAAACGTCGGAATGCCCATGTCTTCCAGGCGCTGCGAGCCGCCCAGCTCCGGCAGGTCGATAATCGCCGCCGCTTCGAAGATCTTCGCGCCCATGCGCCGCACCAGGTTGGCCGCTGCAATCAAGGTGCCGCCGGTGGCGATCAGGTCATCGAACATCAGCACCGAGTCGCCTTCGCACAGGCTGTCGGCGTGCACTTCGAGAAAGGCTTCGCCGTATTCGGTCTGGTAACCCTCGGCCAGCACGTCAGCCGGCAGCTTGCCCTGCTTGCGAAACAGGATCAGCGGTTTGTTCAGTTGGTAGGCGATGATCGAACCGATCAGGAAGCCGCGCGCATCCATCGCGCCGATGTGGGTGAAATCGGCTTCGACATAGCGCTGGGCAAAAGTGTCGGCCACCAGGCGCAAGGCCCTGGGCGATTGGAACAGCGGGGTAATGTCACGAAAGATCACCCCAGGCTTGGGGAAGTCGATGACA
Source organism: Pseudomonas viridiflava (assembly GCF_900591205.1). Taxonomy (GTDB): domain Bacteria; phylum Pseudomonadota; class Gammaproteobacteria; order Pseudomonadales; family Pseudomonadaceae; genus Aquipseudomonas. Next base: position 167,014 of record NZ_UUPU01000027.1, on the reverse strand, counting down.
GGGCGGATCAGGGATTTGATGTCGAACGAATCGAAGGTCATCGTCGCAGAGTCCTGGGCTGGAAAACGGACTCGAAGTATACCTGCGGCCTCGCCGATTGGCGCGGCCGCAAGCCTTTGCGTCAACTTTCCAGGGAACCACCGGCCAGCGCGCACAGCTGGATCGGGTCGAGGATATGCACTTCCTTGCCTTCGGCGGCGATCAGCTGGTTCTGCTGGAAGCGGGTAAATACGCGGGACACGGTTTCCACCGCGAGGCCCAGGTAATTCCCGATTTCATTGCGCGACATGCTCAGGCGGAACTGGTTGGCCGAGAAACCACGGGCCCGGAACCGCGCCGACAGGTTGACCAGGAAGGTGGCGATGCGCTCGTCGGCGGTTTTTTTCGACAACAGCAACATCATTTGCTGGTCGTCCCTAATTTCACGGCTCATGACGCGCATCAGTTGGCGGCGCAGTTGCGGCAATTGCAGGGCCAGTTCGTCGAGGCGCTCGAAGGGGATTTCGCACACCGACGTAGTCTCCAGGGCCTGGGCCGACACCGGGTGAATCTCGGTGTCCATGCCCGACAAACCGACCAGTTCGCTGGGCAGGTGGAACCCGGTGATCTGCTCTTCGCCACTGTCGCTCAGGCTGAAGGTCTTCAATGCACCCGAGCGTACTGCGTAGACGGAATCGAACTTGTCGCCCTGGCGAAACAGAAACTCGCCTTTTTTCAGCGGGCGACCGCGTTTAACGATCTCGTCCAGCGCATCCATGTCTTCCAGATTCAGCGAAAGTGGCAGGCAGAGGGGGGCCAGGCTGCAATCCTTGCAATGAGCCTGGCTATGAGCGCGCAGTTTAACTGGCTCGGACATTTCTTAAATCCTTGTGGGAAAACACACATAAGACGTAAGGGTAACGTACTGGGGGGCGCTGAGGCCAGCCTGTACAAAAAACCGACAGCCGTATAAAGGTTTTTGTATCTGCGCCGATACAAGGGCATTCCTACACGCCGGAGCTCGGACCATGTCTGTCATCGCCGCCTACAATCCTGCCATCCGAGTTCCTGCAGTGCCGAACGCGAAGTCATCCGCCGAAACTGCCGTAGAGGCCCAGGCCGCTGCACCGGCTGCTGAAACCAAAGGCGTGGAAGGCGTGACGGTGACGATTTCCGGCGCGGCGTTCAAGGCGGTGGCGGTGGCCAGTAAAGCCAATTCCGACATCGACGACAGTGGCTTGGATGACAGCGTTAAACAGATCCTCAAAATGATCCGCAAGCTCAAGCAACAGATCGCCGAGAAAATGGCCGAGCTCCAGGCGGTCGCGAATGACAATAGCCTGACGCCGGAGCAGGCCCGGGTGAAGACCAACAACATCCAGGGCGCTATCAGTGCGCTGCAGGCGGGCTTGATGACCTCCCAGGGCTCCTTGCTCAAGGCGATGAAAAGCATGAGCGCTGATGGCGCGCTCAAGGCAGCCTCGCTGGCGATGTAACTAGATCACCCGTGAAAAACGCTGCCGATTCTGGTGCTCCAGATAGGCATCGAACACCATGCACACCGAACGCACCAGCAGCCGCCCGGCCGGCAGCACGCGAATGCCCTGGGCGTCCAGCTCGATCAGGCCGTCTTGCGCCATGGCCTCGAGTTGGGGCCATAAGTCGTCGAAATACCCACGAAAATCAATATTGAAGGCGTGTTCAACCTGCTCGAACGCCAGGCTGAACGTGCAGATCAACTGCTGAATCACTTCGCGTCGCAGCCGATCGTCTGTGGTGCAGCGCAGGCCACGGCTGGTGGCCAGCTGCGCGCCGGCCAGGGTGTTCTGGTAGGCGCTGAGGTCACTGGTGTTCTGGCAATACAGGTCGCCGATCTGGCTGATGGCCGACACGCCGAGCCCGATCAGGTCGCAATGACCATGGGTGGTATAGCCCTGGAAATTGCGCTGCAAGGTGCCTTCTTCCTGGGCGATGGCGAGTTCGTCGTCCGGCAGGGCAAAGTGGTCCATGCCGATATAGCGATAGCCGGCCTGGGTCAGTTGCTCGATGGTGGTTTGCAGCATCAGCAGCTTGGACGCAGGCGATGGCAGGTCGTCGGTGTTGATGCGCCGTTGAGGCATGAAGCGCTCCGGCAGGTGCGCATAATTGAATACCGACAAGCGGTCCGGTTGCAGCCTGATCACCTCCTCCACGGTGCGGGCGAAGTTGATCGGCGTCTGCTTGGGCAGGCCGTAGATCAGGTCGATATTGATCGAACGAAACTGCAGGGTGCGCGCCGCATCAATGACCGCACGGGTTTCTTCCAGGCTTTGCAGGCGGTTGACCGCCCGCTGCACCTCGGGGTCGAGGTCTTGCAGGCCGATGCTCACGCGGTTGAAGCCCAATTCGCGCAGCAGGCCCATGGTGGCCCAGTCCGCCTCACGTGGGTCGATCTCGATGCCGTAGTCGCCGGAATCACCCTCGAGCAAATTGAAGTGCTGGCGCAGGCAACCCATTACCTGGCGCAGTTCATCGTGGCTGAGAAAGGTCGGCGTTCCGCCGCCGAAGTGCAGCTGTTCCACCGGCTGTTTCGGGTCGAGGTGGCAGGCCACCAGCTGGATCTCCTGCTCCAGGCGTTGCAGGTACGCCTGGGCGCGGCCACGGTCCTTGGTGATCACCTTGTTGCAGGCGCAGTAGTAGCAAATGTTCGCGCAGAACGGCACATGTACATACAGCGACAACGGGCGTACGGCCTTGCGGCTGTCGCGCAGGGCGTGGAGCAGGTCGAAAGTGCCGACCTGGCTGTCGAATTGTACGGCGGTGGGGTAGGACGTGTAGCGCGGTCCCGCCAGGTCGTAACGGTGAATCAGATTGGTGTCCCAACGAATGGCGTCGAGCATGCGGGCGTTCCCCCGGATAGGCTAGTGGGCCGAGTCTAGGGGCGTGACCGGCCAGCCATGTTGATTTGCATCAACGGGGAGCGGCGCTATGCCACACCTTATCAGTGGCCCATTAGCCAATGCTGATGCGGACCGGGCAGTGTCCACACACCGAACAGAATCACCAGCAGCCCCCCGGCCATGCGCACACTGCGTTTGCGCAACCAGGCGGTCACGCGTTCAGCTGCCAGCCCGGTAGCCAGCAGCACCGGCCAGGTGCCCAAACCAAACGCCAGCATCAGCAACGCGCTGTCCAGCGCATTACCCTGGCTCGCGGCCCACAGCAGGGTGCTGTAGACCAACCCGCACGGCAGCCAGCCCCACAGCGCGCCCAGCAGCAGCGCACGCGGCAGGCTGGACACTGGCAGCAAACGGTTGGCGACGGGCTGTATGTAGCGCCACAGGCCGCGCCCGAGGCTTTCGATGCGGGTCAGGCCGCTCCACCAGCCGGCCAGGTACAGGCCCATGCTGATCAACAGCAAGCCTGCGAGCGCGCGCATGAACATCGCCGCCGGGCTGTTGGCCACCGCCCAGCCGGCCAGGCCGATCAGCAGCCCGGCAGTGGCATAGCTGAGGATGCGCCCCAGGTTATACGCCAGCAGCAGGCGAAAACGACGGCTGCGTTGCTCCTTGGGGATGGCCAGGGTCAGCGCGCCCATGAGCCCGCCGCACATGCCCAGGCAGTGGCCGCCGCCGAGCAGGCCGAGGATCAACGCGGAGACCAGCAGCGGCGCCAATTCAAGCATGGGGTGGTGCTTTAGGGGCAGGCGGTTGCTCCGGCCTGTTGGCTTCGTCGATGGCGGCCAGGTGGTTCGGGTCCTGGTCGTCGAACAGCACGCTGTGGGCCGGGCCGTCGAGGTCGTCGTACTGGCCGCTGTCCACCGCCCAGAAGAAGATGTAGATGGCGACCCCCACCAACAGCAGCGCCGCCGGAATCATCACGTATAAAGCTGGCATCTGCACTCCATGCCCGCACGGCTCAAGCCGGCAGTGGGCGGGTTACTGAGGGGGCGCCTGGGGCCTGCGCGCTCGGCTGGCGAGTCAGGCGCAGGGCGTTGAGCACCACGGTCAACGAACTGAGGGACATGCCGATCGCCGCCCAGATCGGGGTGATCCAACCCAGGGCGGCAAACGGCAGCATAAGGCCATTGTACAGCCCGGCCCACAGCAGGTTTTCAATGATTACCCGACGGGTGCGCCGCGCCAGGCCAAAGGCTTGCACCAGCGCGTCGAGCCGGTTGGACAGCAGCACCGCGTCGGCGCTGGTCTTGGCCAGGTCGGTGGCCGAGCCCATGGCCACGCTGATATCGGCGGCGGCGAGCACCGGCACATCGTTGACGCCATCGCCGAGCATCAGCACCTTGCGGCCTTGCTGGTGCAAGTGTTGCAGCACGTGCAGCTTGTCGTCGGGGCGCAGGCCGCCGTGGGCTTCGTCGATGCCCAGTTCGGCAGCCACACTGGCGACCATCGGCGAACTGTCTCCGGACAGCAGCAGTGTGCGCCAACCCCTCGCCTTGCATGCGGCCAACAGGGCAGGGGCGTCGCTGCGCAGGCGGTCATCGAGCACGAACCAGGCGAGCGCGCCGTCGCGGTCGCCCAGCAGCAGCCATTGGCCGGCTTCGTTCGGCAAGGCGGGGATCGGGCAGCCACTGAGTTCGCAGACAAAATCGGGCTGGCCGATGCGCAACAGGCGTTCACCCACGCGACCTTCCAGGCCCAGGCCGGGGAAGCTGAGCACCTCATCGGCGGCCAGAGGCGCACGCCCGAAAGCCCGTGCAATCGGGTGTTCAGAGCGCTGTTCAAGGGCGGCGGCGAGCGCCAGGCACAGGTCGCTGCTGGCGCTGCCCAGCGGGCGGATCGCTCGCAAGGCCAGGCGGCCTTCGGTGAGGGTGCCGGTCTTGTCGAAAATCACTGTATCAATCTGATTCAAGCCCTCCAGCATATGGCCACGGGTCAGCAGCAGCCCGAGTGTGTGCAGGGTGCCGGTGGCAGCGGTGAGGGCTGTCGGCGTGGCCAGGGACAGCGCGCACGGGCAGGTCGCGACCAGCATCGCCAGCACGATCCAGAATGCCCGCGATGCATCCAGCTCCCACCACACCAGGCCGATCACGGCGGCGGCCATCAGCGAGCACAGCAGGAACCACTGCGCGGCGCGGTCGGCGATTTGCGCCAGGCGCGGTTTCTCGGCCTGGGCCCGCTCCAGCAGGCGCACGATGGCGGACAGCCGCGTGTCATGACCCAACGCGCGTACTTCGACCGTCAGGGCACCTTCGACATTGAGAGTGCCGGCTGTAACCGCCTCGCCGACGTGCCGCGGTTGCGGCAGGTACTCACCGGTGATCAGCGACTCATCAATGCTCGATTGGCCATGGAGGATCACCCCGTCCGCCGGCAGTACCGCTCCGGGATGCACCAGTACGCGGTCACCCACGGCCAGTTCGCTGAGCAGGATGCGTTCACTCTGGCCATCACCCTTGAGGCGCAGGCACGAGGCGGGCAACAGGTTGACCAACTGCGCGGTGGCGGCGGCCGTACGCTCGCGTGCGCGGCGCTCCAGGTAGCGGCCCGCGAGCAGGAACAGCGCGAACATGCCGACGGCGTCGAAATACAACTCGCCCACCCCGGTGATCGCGGTCCAGATACCCGCCAGGTACGCGCCGCCAATCGCCAGGGACACCGACACGTCCATGGTCAGGTGGCGGGTGCGCAGGTCACGCAGGGCGCCCTTGAAAAACGGTGCGCAGCTGTAGAACACGATGGGTGTGGTAAGGAACATCGCCACCCAGCGCAGGATCACGTGCAGCTCCGGGCTCAGGTCGATATTGAATTGCGGCCAGGTGGCCATGGTCGCCATCATCGCCTGGAACCACAACAAACCGGCCACCCCCAGTTGGCGCAAGGCCAGGCGGTTTTCACTGGCCAGTTGCTCGGCGGCGCGGTCGGCCTGATAAGGGTGGGCGGCGTAGCCGATATGGCGCAGTTCGCTGAGCAACCGGCTCAAGGGCAATTGCCCATCGGCCCAACGCACGTGCAGGCGATGGTTGGACAGGTTCAGCCGTGCCTCGGCCACGGCGGGCAGACCGCGCAGGTGTTTCTCGATCAGCCAGCCACACGCGGCGCAGCTGATGCCTTCCATCAACAGGGTGGCTTCGGCGAGGTCACCGTCATGGCGCACAAAGGGCTTTTGCACATCGGCGCGGTCGTACAGCGCCAGTTCGTCGACCAGTTGCACCGGCAGCGCCTCGGGGTTGGCCGAGGCTTCGCTGCGGTGCTGGTAATAGCTTTCAAGCCCGCCGGCCACGATTGCTTCGGCCACCGCCTGGCAGCCAGGGCAGCACAGCTCGCGGGGCTCGCCGAGGATCACCGCGGTATAGCGGCTGCCAGAGGGGACGGGGAGGGCGCAGTGGTAGCAGGGGGTGGTCATGATCTGGAATCTATAGGGGCTGGGAGGGCCTCATCGGGGGGCAAGCCCCCTCCCACAGTTGAAATGCATTCCAAATGTGGGAGCGGGCTTGCCCGCGATGCGCGAAGCGCAAGGGTTTTACTTTTTCAGGTCTTCAGCACCCTGCAACGGCTCGTCACCCAGCAGCAAGTCCTTGTCGTGGCTGACCTGTTCTTCTTCGAACATACGCCAGGTCTTGTCGCCTTCCACGCCGAGCAATTCCACAAAGCGCCGGCCCTCTACCTTGTCGGTGACCTGGCCGATATAGCGCCCGGGTTCGCTGGCGCTGAGGGCCAGGTTGATCTTGCGATCCTTCTCCGGTTGGGTCGGGGAAATCAGGTTCAGTTCCAGGGTCGCCGGGTTGCTGTTGCCGGTCAGGTGCACCTCGACTTCACCGGTCAGCTCGTCCAGGTGCACGTTGGCGCGCAACTGCAGGGTCTGGGCCAGCAGTTCGCGGTCCAGGGACCGGTTGATGCCCTTGCCGGCCTCGTAGTAATTGTCGTTGACCAGGTTGTCCGGGTTGTTCACCGCGATGGTGACCATGGACAAGGTCAAGGTCACCGAGCAGGCCAGGATCCCAATGATGATCCAGGGCCAAAGGTGCTTGTACCAGGGGCTTGCGGCAGTGGCTGCGGGCATTGTTCGGCTCTCTGTTTAGCGGACTTGGGGGCCGATGAATCGGCTCTTGGCTTCAATATGAACGCTTTCATCATCGGCGTCCTTGAGGGTGAAGGTCACCGCGTTGGTGCTCGACGGCATTTGCTCCGGCGCGCTGGACAGCTCTACCGGCATGCTGAAGATTTCCCCGGCGGCGACTTTGATCTCACGGCGCCCTTGCAACTTGAGGTCCGGCAGGCCCGAGGCGTCGAGCACGTAGGTGTGGTCGCGCTGGTCCTTGTTCATGATCTTCAGGCTGTAAACGTTTTCGATCCGTCCCTCGGCGTTTTCGCGGAACAGCACGCGGTCCTTGCTCACATCGAAGCCCACCAGAGAGCGCATGAAAAACGCGCCGGCCAGCAGGCCGATCATCGCCAGTAATACCAGCGCATAGCCAATCAGACGCGGGCGCAGCGTGTGGGTTTTCTGCCCGGAGAGGTTGTGCTCGGTGGTGTAGCTGATCAGGCCGCGGGGGTACTCCATCTTGTCCATGATGTTGTCGCAGGCGTCGATACAGGCGGCGCAGCCGATGCACTCGATTTGCAGGCCGTCGCGGATGTCGATACCGGTGGGGCACACCTGCACGCACATTGTGCAGTCGATGCAATCGCCCAGGCCCTCGGCCTTGTAGTCGATGCCCTTTTTACGTGGGCCGCGTACTTCGCCACGGCGCGGGTCGTAGGAGACGATCAGGGTGTCCTTGTCGAACATCACGCTTTGGAAGCGTGCATACGGGCACATGTAGATGCACACCTGCTCGCGTAACCAACCGGCGTTGCCGTACGTGGCGAGGGTGAAGAAACCGACCCAGAAATAAGACCAACCGTCGGCCTGGCCGGTGAAGAAGTCGAACACCAGTTCGCGGATCGGCGAGAAGTAGCCGACGAAGGTCATGCCGGTGGCAAAGCCAATCAGCAGCCACAGCGTGTGCTTGCTGAATTTGCGCAGGAATTTGTTGGCGCCCATCGGGGCTTTATCGAGCTTGATGCGCTGGTTGCGGTCGCCTTCGGTGACCTTTTCGCACCACATGAAAATCCACGTCCACACGCTTTGCGGGCAGGTATAACCACACCACACGCGCCCGGCGTACACCGTGATAAAAAACAGGCCAAACGCCGCAACAATAAGAATGCCCGAGAGCAGGATGAAGTCCTGGGGCCAGAAGGTCGCGCCAAAAATGAAAAATTTACGCTCCGGCAGGTTCCACCAAACGGCCTGGTGGCCACCCCAGTTCAGCCACACCGTGCCGAAGTAGAGCAGGAACAACGCGGCGCCACCGAGCATGCGCAAATTGCGGAACAGGCCGGTGAAGGCGCGGGTGTAGATTTTCTCTCGCGGCGCGTAGAGGTCGACAGTGCTGCTGGCGTTTTTGGCAGGCGGGGTAACGTCATGTACCGGTATCTGGTTGCTCATCATTGCATCCCACGGCGGTGGAGATTTGCCTCGGCCAGTACGTGCCAACCGGGGTCAAATTAAGGGTGTTGCAGTGGCGTAATGATACGCCCCCGATCCTTATCAAAGGGTGCGACCTTTGGTCGCATTGGGAGAAATCAATTGATGGTGTACGTGATCTGGATCAATTGACAGGGGAAGTATGGACGGTTTTGTGCGGTTGTCAGCCGAATCAACGAAGTAATTGATCAATGGCCGCATAGGATTTTTTGATTTGGCGTGTCCATAACAAACAATCTGGATGTCACCTCTTTCTGAAATAACATGTTGCTTTTTCAGCGTGAACTTAACGGCTCGTGATACCACAGAATAGTACCTTCCCCATGGAGGGGGAGAGTAATAAAGCAGAGGTTAAGTTATGAAAGTTGAAGGCGTCTCCATTGGCTTGGTAAACCAGAATAGTATTAATCCAGGCAGCGATAATACGAGTGTAAAATCCCCGGTCGACGACAGTGCGTTTCGTTCTATGAGCGCACAGTATATTAGCGGGATGTTGTTTTTCCAGTTTGAAAAGCTCGCTGACCCCAATACGAATTATCAGTATGCAACCCGAGACTCTCTGTATCAGGCAGCGCATTCAAATGAACCCGGCGGCCTGCCGGAGTACGAAAAGTCAATAGTTAAAGAGCTTTTGCGTCGTCCGGCGCTTTTTGAACGACTCGATGTCGGTCAGGACGGCAAGCTTGATAACAAAATTGACATAGGCAATATCCGTTTGGTGATGAACGCCAAAGAATATGGTGCACTCGACTCCAAGAGTGATACTTACCTTAGTAAGCAGCTGCTGGAGGGCTTCGGAAAGTTTGCCGACCTAAACGAAAAACAATACATCACTAATGTTTCGCTTTATCGGGCGGCACATGGCGAGGAAGGGGTTACCGCTCAGGATTCGTTAGTGGCAGCCGAGGTGCTTCGGCGTGGGTTATTGTTTAAGCGTCTTGATGCTGATGGTCAGGGGGGGTTGGATAACAAAATTGATCGGGTCAATATTCGGAATGTCATTGCGGCAGATGACGGTAATAGATTGGGATCCATGTCAGATGACGCAATCACAGTGAAATTCATTACTGATTTCAATCAGCTCATTGGGCCGCGGGGTGGGGTGTTCCTCTCGTATGAAGCCCTGGGGGAAATTGCAAAGCCAGAGGGGAAGACGTTCTCTGCTGAGGCTTCGGAGTTTGCACGTGAGCTGTTAAACCGCAAAACGCTTTTGAAGACCTTTGAGTATGGTAGCAGTGGAAAACTGACCGCCGTCACTGCGCAGAGAGTGTTCGAGGAGAAGCACGTTAGCCACTTTGATACACGACCATTTTATGTGCGTGATACGCAGCGAGTTATATATGACAAGGATGGGAGTGAGCTGGCGCGTTTTGACTTTATACCTGATCCAACACGCTTCGCTCAAGGCAGTTGGGCGATGCATTTATCGTAACTCGGTTCAGTAAGTTAAACGATGTTGGGGGCCGCGTATGTCTTGATTGAGTCCGCGGTTGCAAACGACTAAGCCTGCTGCTCTTCAGCAGGCTTATCCCCATGTTGGTTATTTGGAAAAACTTTATTTTTAGTGGCGCCACACAGTTTTATCAAACTAAATGGACGTTTGGAGATTACATCAGGAGATTTTTAAATGGGTATTTGACGCTATTCAGTTTCCCCATACAGTGTTCAGATGCAACTGCGCGCCGCGGCGCTTGCGGCTCAGCTAGAGAACGAGCCTGAAGTCAGGTCTGCGCTGTACGGCTGCTTCTTCATGAAGCTGAGTAGGTGTTTTTTCAATAATTGCTTTTAGCGCAGGAGATGTTCATGAGTGTGACTTCTATTGTTAGATCGCCAGACCTGGCAACTCGCGAAGCAGCGACATCTGCGGTAAATCCCGTACCCGACAATCCATTCAAGGCGTTGAGCAACCGAGGCATGGCGGTTTATCTGAACACCAACTTTTCCAAGTTTACTGACCCAAGACAGCCAGATATCGTCACCCGCGAATCGCTCAAAGCAGTAGTGCGCAGGGGCTCGCAGGAGAGCGGCGAAGCTCATTTTTCGAAATTTGCCCTTGCGCTGCTGGATAATCCCGGGCTCATTGAAAAACTGGCACGCGGTGGCGATATTAATCGTGCGAGTGTCGCGGCCTTTATTCATCCTCAGAACGGCCACTTCAGCAGCATGTCGGATCTCGGTCTCACGTGGCATTTACTGAATAATTTCAGCACTTTTTCCAAACCGTACACGTTCGTCGTGGGGCGCAATGCCAATGAGACTGAGAATGTGGCGACACGCGAAACCCTGCAGCGGGTCAAAAACTCGAATAGTTCGGGTCGATACACTCACGAGCACAGACTGTTTGCAAGTGAGCTGCTGTTGCGCTCGCCGCTCGCCACTAAAATTCTGGATGGGTTAGGTGGGTCGGGGTTTGTAAATATGATCTCCCATACCGTGTTGAACGAATGGCTCACCCTGGGTAATCGCAGCAGGATCTAAACCTTGATCGGGCCTGGCAGCCCAAATAAAAAAGCCCCGCAGGTGCTCACCTGCGGGGCTTGTTCTGCTGGGGGATGTTATTCGGTGTCAGCAGGTTTATCGCCATGGGACAAGCTGTACACATACGCCGCCAGCAAGTGCACTTTGTCATTGCCTTGCAGCAGTTCCTGAGCAGGCATCTGGCCCTGACGGCCGTAACGGATGGTTTGCTGCAGTTGGGCAAAGCTCGAACCGTAGATGAATGCACCCGGGTGGGTCAGGTCCGGCGCGCCCATCGCTGGGGTGCCTTTGCCGGCAGGGCCGTGGCAGGCGACGCAGTTGGCGGCGAACAGTTTCGCACCGTTGGCCACGTCGGCCTTGGCGCCTTCCGGCAGTTTGCGGCCATCGAGGTTGGTCACCACAAAACCGGCCACATCGGCCACGCCTTGCTCGCCAATGACGTCGGCCCAGGCCGGCATCACCGCGTGGCGGCCTTTCATGATGGTTTCCTTGATGGTCGCCGGTTCGCCGCCCCAGCGCCAATCGGCGTCGGTCAGGTTGGGGAAGCCATAGGCGCCCTTGGCGTCGGAACCATGGCATACCGAGCAGTTGGAGGCGAACAAACGGCCGCCCATCTTCAGGGCTTGCGGGTCCCTGGCCACTTCTTCAATCGGCATCGCCGCGAATTTGGCGAAGATCGGCCCGAATTTGGCCTCCGACTTGGCCATTTCCTTTTCCCATTCATGCACGCCGGTCCAGCCGGTCTGGCCGTTGGCAAACGGGGTTTGCTTGTCGTTGTCGAGGTAGTTGTAGCCCGGCAGCAGGCCCTTCCAATTGCCCAGGCCCGGGTACAGTGCCAGGTAGCCGAGGGCGAAAATGATGGTACCGACGAACAGCATGAACCACCACTTGGGCAGCGGGTTGTCGTACTCCTCGATGCCGTCGAACGAGTGGCCGACGGTTTCGTCGGTTTGCTCGGCGCGCTGGCCCTTGCGGGTCGACAGCAGCAGCCAGGTCAGGGCGAAGATGGTACCCAGACTGAGGACTGTGACGTACAGACTCCAGAACGTAGTCATTCTTTGTTACTCCTAGACGCTTGCTCGACGTGCTTGATGGCTTCGGGATCATCCGCAAAAGGCAACATGGTCGCGTCGTCAAACTCCGACTTGCGCCGGGGGCTGAACACCCACAGCGCCAGGCCGATAAAGGCCACTATCACCACAACGGTGCCCAGACCTCGAATCATCCCGATATCCATGAAGGTCACCGTTTGCTTTTGATGAGGGTGCCAAGGCCCTGCAGGTAGGCCACCAATGCGTCCATTTCGGTCTTGCCCTTCACGGCTGCGGCTGCACCGGCGATGTCTTCGTCGGTGTAGGGCACGCCCAGGGTGCGCAAGACTTCCATCTTCTTCGCGGTGTCCTTGCCGTCGAGCTTGTTTTCCACGAGGAACGGGTACGCCGGCATTTTCGACTCGGGCACCACGTTGCGCGGGTTGTACAAGTGCGCACGCTGCCAGTCATCGGAGTAACGCCCGCCCACACGGGCCAGGTCCGGGCCGGTACGCTTGGAGCCCCACAGGAACGGGTGGTCCCACACGCTTTCACCGGCGACCGAGTAATGGCCGTAGCGTTCGGTTTCGGCGCGGAACGGGCGGATCATCTGCGAGTGGCAACCCACGCAACCGTTGGCGATGTAGACGTCGCGGCCTTCCAGTTCAAGGGCGGTGCGCGGCTTCATGCCTTCGACCGGCTTGTTGGTCACGTCCTGGAAAAACAGCGGAACGATCTGGGTCAGGCCGCCGATGCTCACGGCGATGACCATGAAGAAGGCCAGCAGGCCGATATTCTTCTCGACTACTTCATGCTTCATCAGTGGGCTCCCACAACGGCGATCTTGGCGGCGGCTTCGGCTTCTACAGGGTCGGAGGCACGCACGGTGCGCCAGACGTTGTAGGCCATGAACAGCATGCCGGCGGCAAAGAACGCACCGCCCAGGGCCCGTACGATGTAGCCCGGGTGGCTGGCTTGCAGCGCTTCGACGAAGGAGTAGGTGAGGGTGCCGTCATCGTTGATCGCACGCCACATCAGGCCCTGGGTAATGCCGTTGACCCACATCGAGGCGATGTAGAGCACGGTGCCGATGGTGGCCAGCCAGAAGTGTGTGTTGATCAGCCCGACGCTGTGCATCTGCGCACGGCCGAACAGTTTGGGGATCATGTGGTACAGCGCGCCGATGGAGATCATCGCCACCCAACCGAGGGCGCCAGCGTGGACGTGGCCGATGGTCCAGTCGGTGTAGTGGGACAGCGAGTTGACGGTCTTGATCGCCATCATCGGCCCCTCGAAGGTCGACATGCCGTAGAACGCCAGCGATACCACCAGAAAGCGCAGGATCGGGTCGGTGCGCAACTTATGCCAGGCGCCCGAGAGGGTCATCATGCCGTTGATCATGCCGCCCCAGCTCGGTGCCAGCAGGATGATCGACATCGCCATGCCCAGCGACTGTGCCCAGTCCGGCAATGCGGTGTAGTGCAAGTGGTGCGGGCCGGCCCAGATGTACAGGGTGATCAGCGCCCAGAAGTGCACGATGGACAGGCGGTACGAGTAAATAGGACGTTCGGCCTGTTTCGGCACGAAGTAGTACATCATCCCCAGGAAACCGGTGGTCAGGAAGAAACCTACGGCGTTGTGGCCGTACCACCACTGGATCATCGCATCCGTCGCCCCGGCGTAGGCCGAGTAGGACTTGAACAGGCTCACCGGCAACGAGGCGTGGTTGACGATGTGCAGCATCGCCGTCACCAGGATAAACGCGCCGTAGAACCAGTTGCCCACATAGATGTGCTTGGTCTTGCGCTTGACGATGGTGCCGAAGAACACCACGGCGTAGGTCACCCAGACGATGGCCAGCAAAATCGCGATCGGCCATTCCAGCTCGGCGTATTCCTTGGTGGTGGTGTAGCCCAGCGGCAGGGTGATGATGGCGCCGAGGATCACGGCTTGCCAGCCCCAGAAGGTGAAGGCGGCGAGGCCATCGGAGATCAGTCGCGTCTGGCAGGTGCGCTGCACGACATAGTAGGAGGTGGCAAACAGTGCACATCCGCCGAAGGCGAAAATCACCAGGTTGGTGTGCAGCGGGCGCAGGCGGCCGAAGGTCGTCCATGGCAAACCGAAGTTCAATTCCGGCCAAACCAGTTGCGAGGCGATGAACACCCCGAGCCCCATGCCAAGGATCCCCCAGACCACCGTCATGATGGCGAACTGGCGGACTACCTTATAGTTATAAGCAGTCGGACTGATTGCTGTGCTCATTCTAAGGTTCCACGGTTTAGGTTTTTTTATAGTTGAAATCGGCCGCAAGTATGGACAAACCGATAGGCCATTGCAACGCAATGGCTGACCTGTATCAATGCGTTCCGCGCCAGATTCTGCGCCCTTTCCATGTTTGGCGTAAGGACAAAATCAGAAATCTAAAGCTGATCGAGTGGACAAGAATTTTTCCAGGCCGCAACGGATGCCGTCGCGTACGCCAAAACCGCCCGCTGTGCAGCAAGCGTAGACCCGAATGGCAGGGGGGGAAAGTTGTGCTTTGGAAGGGTGTGACGAAGGGCCGCAGGGCGGCAGCCATGGGTGGCACGTTGCAAACCGCAAGAAAAAACGGCTGCAAGATTCAAGTTGGGGGCTCTTCTCTTGCAGCTTGAAGCTCAAAACTTGCAGCTCACCTGCTGCTATTGATGGGACAGGCTATACACGTAAGCCGCCAGCAGGTGCACCTTGTCATTGCCTTGCAGCACTTGCTGGGCCGGCATCTGGCCTTGGCGGCCATGGCGGATGGTCTGCTGCAACTGCGCAAGGCTGGTGCCGTAGATATAGCCGGCGGGCTCGGTCAGGTTCGGCGCGCCCATGGCTTCCATCCCGTGGCCTTGTGGGCCGTGGCACGCCACGCAGGTGGTGCTGAACGCGGCCTGGCCGGCCGCCAGGTCAGCCGTGCTGTCGGCCGGCAGTGGCAGTTTGGCCAGGTCGTGGCGCACATAGGCGGCGACGTTTTTCACACCGTTGTCGCCGAGTATTTCGCCCCAGGCCGGCATCGCCGCGTGGCGACCGTTGAGGATGGTGGTCTTGATCGCTTCGGCCGAACCGCCCCAGCGCCAGATGTTGTCGGAAAGGTTCGGGAAGCCGAACGCACCCTTGGCATCCGAGCCGTGGCACACCGCGCAGTTGGAAGCGAACAGGCGACCGCCCATTTTCAGCGCCTGCGGGTCCTTGGCCACTTCTTCCACGGGCATGGCCGAGAATTTGGCGAAGATCGGCCCGAATCGGGTGTCGGCCTTGGCCATTTCCTTGTCCCATTCCTTGGCCGAGGTCCAGCCGTCTTCATAGCCCGGCAACACGCCTTTCCAGTTGCCCAGGCCCGGGTAGAGGATCAGGTAGCCGACCGCAAACACCAGGGTGCCGGCAAACAGCATGAACCACCATTGGGGCAGGGGGTTGTCGTATTCCTCGATGCCATCGAAGGCGTGGCCCATGGTCTGGTCCACGCTGCCACGGGTTTCACCCTTGCGGGTGCCGATCAACAGCCAGGTCAGGCCGATCAGGCTGCCGAGGGTCAGTACGCAGATCCATGTACTCCAGAATAGGGTCATGGCTGGTTGCTCCTTGTTGCAGGCTCTTCTTGAGCATCGGATGGAAGGGGTTCATCGGCGAACGGCAGCAGGCGCGCCTGCTCGAATTCCGCATTGCGCCGGCTGTTGAACACCCACAGCGACAGGCCGATAAAGGCGATGGCGACCACCAGCGTGCCGAGGCCGCGGAGGGTGCCTGCATCGAATTCAAATCCCATGGCTCACCTCTTGCTCTTGATGGCAGTGCCGAGCACTTGCAGGTACGAAACCAGCGCGTCCATCTCGGTCTTGCCCTTGAGGCTGGCCACTGCGCCACTGATGTCGTCGTCGGTGTACGGCACGCCGAGGGTGCGCATCACTTTCAACTTGGTCTCGGTGTGGCTGCTGTCGACCGCGGCGGTAACCAGCCACGGGTAGGCCGGCATTTTCGACTCGGGCACTACGTTGCGCGGGTTGTACAAGTGCGCGCGGTGCCAGTCGTCCGAGTAACGCGCGCCAACGCGGGCCAGGTCCGGCCCGGTGCGCTTGGAGCCCCACAGGAACGGGTGGTCCCACACGCTTTCGCCCGCTACCGAGTAGTGGCCGTAGCGTTCGGTTTCGGCGCGGAACGGGCGGATCATCTGCGAGTGGCACTGTACGCAGCCTTCGCGGATATAGATGTCGCGGCCTTCGAGTTGCAGCGCGGTGTAGGGCTTCATGCCTTCGACCGGCTTGTTGGTCACGTCCTGGAAGAACAGCGGGACGATCTGGGTAAGGCCGCCGATGCTCACGGCGAGCACCATCAGCAGCATCAGCAGGCCGACGTTCTTTTCAATCGTTTCGTGTTTCATCATCGACTCCTCAGGCCATCTGCGCGGCAGCGGTGACGTCGGCAGGTTGCGCCGAACGCACGGTGCGCCAAGTGTTGTAAGCCATCAGGAACATGCCGCTGAGGAAGATCGCACCGCCCACCAGTCGCACGATGAAGCCAGGGTGGCTGGCCACCAGGGTTTCGACGAAGGAGTAGGTCAAGGTGCCGTCTTCGTTGACCGCACGCCACATCAGGCCCTGGGCGATGCCGTTGACCCACATCGAAGCGATGTAGAGCACGGTGCCGATGGTGGCCAGCCAGAAGTGCGCGTTGATCAGGCCGAGGCTGTACATCTGCTCGCGGCCGAAGATTTTCGGGAGCATGTGGTACAGCGCGCCGATGGAGATCATCGCCACCCAACCGAGAGCGCCGGCGTGTACGTGGCCGATGGTCCAGTCGGTGTAGTGGGAGAGGGCGTTGACGGTCTTGATCGCCATCATCGGGCCTTCGAAGGTCGACATCCCGTAGAACGCCAGGGACACCACCAGGAAGCGCAGGATCGGGTCGCTGCGCAATTTATGCCAGGCGCCCGAGAGGGTCATCATGCCGTTGATCATGCCGCCCCAGCTCGGTGCCAGCAGCACCAGGGACATCACCATGCCCAGTGACTGTGCCCAGTCCGGCAGCGCGGTGTAGTGCAAGTGGTGCGGGCCTGCCCAGATATACAGGGTGATCAACGCCCAGAAGTGCACGATAGACAAACGATAGGAATACACCGGACGCTCGGCCTGTTTCGGCACGAAGTAGTACATCATCCCGAGGAAGCCGGCGGTGAGGAAAAAGCCTACCGCGTTATGCCCATACCACCACTGCACCATGGCATCCGTCGCACCGCCGTAGAGCGAGTAGGACTTGGTCAGGCTGATCGGAATTTCCAGGTTGTTGACGATATGCAAGATGGCCACGGTGATGATGAACGCACCAAAAAACCAGTTACCGACGTAGATGTGTTTGGTGTTGCGCTTCATCACGGTGCCGAAGAACACGATGGCGTAGGCCACCCAGACGACGGTGATCAGGATGTCGATCGGCCATTCCAGCTCGGCGTATTCCTTGGAGCTGGTGTAGCCCAGCGGCAAGGTGATCGCGGCCAGGAGGATGACCAACTGCCAGCCCCAGAAGCAGAACGCGGCGATTTTTGGCGCAAACAGCTG
Source organism: Pseudomonas viridiflava (assembly GCF_900591205.1). Lineage (GTDB taxonomy): Bacteria > Pseudomonadota > Gammaproteobacteria > Pseudomonadales > Pseudomonadaceae > Aquipseudomonas. The sequence continues at coordinate 149,481 of NZ_UUPU01000027.1, read as the reverse complement.
GGTCTGGCAGGTGCGCTGCACCGAGTAGAAGGAGCTGGCGAACAGCGCGCAGCCGCCGAAGGCGAAGATCACTGCGTTGGTGTGCAGCGGGCGCAAGCGGCCGAAGCTGGTCCAGGGCAAATCGAAGTTGAGTGCAGGCCACACCAATTGGGCGGCGAGAAAAACCCCGAGCCCCATGCCGACGATGCCCCACACCACCGTCATAATGGCGAATTGGCGGACCACCTTGTAGTTATAGGCGGTACTTAAAGTAGTGTTCATGGTTCCCCATCCACGGTTCAACCCAAGCAAATGCGGCACTTGGGCTGGAGTTATAGGCAGACTAAACAGCGAGGCAAGCATGGGCAAAGAGCACAAGGCCAGTATTGACGGGGATCAATGGGCGCAGTGTGTGCGCGAATGCGGCTGGTTGTGGAATGCGGCAATCGGGTCTATCGCGCGTGCGCCGGTGACGCTGATCCTGGCCCACGGCGCCGGCGCACCGATGGACTCAGCCTTTATGAACGACATGGCTGCACGCCTTGCCGGGCACGGCGTGAACGTGTTGCGCTTCGAGTTTCCCTACATGGCCCAGCGCCGCGTGGACGGCGTTAAACGTCCGCCGAACCCGGCGCCCACACTGCTGGAATGCTGGCGTGAGGTGTATGCGCAGGTGCGACGTCATGTCGCTGGGACATTGGCGATTGGCGGCAAGTCGATGGGCGGGCGCATGGCCAGTTTGTTGGCCGATGAGCTGGGTGCGGATGGGTTGGTGTGTTTGGGTTATCCGTTCTATGCGGTGGGCAAACCGGAGAAACCAAGAGTCGAGCACCTGGCAGGGCTGAACACGCCGACCTTGATTGTGCAGGGCGAGCGCGATGCCCTGGGCAATCGGGCGGCGGTGGAAGGTTATGACTTGGCGCCGAGCATCAAGGTGATGTGGCTGGTGGCGGGGGATCATGATTTGAAGCCGTTGAAGGCGTCGGGGTTTAGCCATGAGCAGCATCTGGAGGCTGCGGCGGTGAGGGTGGCTGGGTTTCTCGGCGGCCTTTAGGGCCTCATCGCAGGCAAGCCAGCTCCCACATTTGACTGTATTCACAAATACACATGTGTGAACCCGATCCAGTGTGGGAGCTGGCTTGCCTGCGATAGCGGTCTATCGGTTAAACCGCTCCACCAGTGAGTACTGGGTATTGGCGGTATGGGTCAGCTCTTCACTCAACTGCGCCGAGTTCAACGCCTGTTCCGAGGTCTGGTCCGCCAGCAGCGCAATGGTGCTGATATTGCGGCTGATCTCCTCGGCCACCGAGCTTTGCTCTTCGGTCGCGGCGGCGATCTGGGTGGTCATGTCGGTGATATGCGCCACCGCCTCACTGATGCCGACCAACGCCTGATCCGCTTCCATCACCCGCGCCACGCCTTCTTCGGCCTGGCGATGCCCGGCGTCCATGGTTTGCACGGCGGCGGCAGCGGTGTGCTGCAGCTTGGCGATCAGGGCATGGATCTGCCCGGTGGATTCGGCAGTGCGCTGCGCCAGTTGACGGACTTCGTCAGCCACTACGGCAAAGCCACGGCCCATTTCACCGGCGCGGGCCGCTTCGATGGCGGCGTTCAGCGCCAGCAGGTTGGTCTGGTCGGCGATGCCTTTGATCACATCGACCACGCCGCCGATTTCATCGCTGTCCTTGGCCAGCTGGGTCACGGTCACGCCGGTCTCGCCAACGGCTACCGACAGCCGCTGAATCGCCTCGCGGGTTTCGCCGGCGATATCACGGCCACGGCCGGTCAGGCGATTGGCTTCCTGGGTCGCGTCGGCGGTGCGTTGCACGTGGCTGGCGACTTCCTGGGTGGTTGCCGCCATCTGGTTGACCGCAGTGGCCACCTGCTCGGTTTCCACGCGCTGGCGTTCCAGGCCGCTGGAGCTGTTATGCGCCAGGGTGTTGGACTGCGCAGCCTGGTCGTTGAGGTGTTCGGCAGTGTCCTGCAAGCGCGTAAGGCAGGTCTTCAGGCGCGCTTCCTGGCTGAGGATCGACATCTCCAGGCGCGCCTGGGCGCCACGGCTGTCGGTGTACATCTGCGCGATCAGCGGGTCGGAGGTGGTCTGCTCGGCCAGGCGCAGCAAGCGCTTGAGGCCGCGCTGTTGCCAGCTCAGGCCGAGCAGGCCCAACGGCACCGACAACCCGGCCGCCAGGGCAAAGCCCCAGTGCGAGTTGAGCGATGCACCGATCATGAAGCTCAACTGGCTCACCAGGATAAACGGCAGCCAGTCCTGCAACACCGGCAGCCACTTGTCCCGCTGGGGAACGGCCGACTTGCCCTGGTTGATGCGTTGGTAGAGCGCTTCGGCCCGGCGGATCTGCTCGGAGGTGGGCTTGATGCGCACCGATTCGTAGCCGATCACCTGGTTGCCATCGAAAACCGGCGTCACATAGGCGTTAACCCAGTAGTGATCGCCGGTCTTGCAGCGGTTCTTGACGATGCCCATCCATGGCAAGCCTTGTTTGAGCGTGGTCCACATATGCCCGAAGACCGCCGCCGGCACATCCGGGTGACGCACCAGGTTGTGCGGCGCGCGAAGCAGTTCTTCACGGGTGAACCCACTGATCTCGACAAATGCGTCGTTACAGTAGGTGATCACACCCTTGGCATCCGTGGTGGAGATCAACCGTTGCTGAGCGGGGAAGGTACGTTCGCGCTGGGTAACGGGTTGGTTATTACGCATGATTGTTCAATCCGCAAGGCTTTCAGGGGTTATCGGCCTTGGCGGGCATTTATTTAACTTATTTTTGCAACAATCGGCCGGCCAGCGGCTAACTCATTGTTCTTTAAGTTTCCAATCTCGAGAATTTCCAGCGCGATTTTTTGCGCAATGGCGTCGCCGTAGGGATTGTGGGCCGTGCTCATGGTTCGATAGGCCGCTTCGTTGCTGAGTCGCTCCCTAAGGTGATGAGCAATGCTTGAGATCTCGGTGCTCATCAGCCTCATCGTCCCGGTGGCTTTGGTGTCGGGTCAAACCAGCGGTTCAGCCTGCCAGCATCGGGTACGTAAACAATCCGAAATGCAGCAGGTTCAAACCAAAGTGCGTGGCCACCGCGGCCCCAAGGCCGCCGAAGCGATAGGCCAGGCCGTAACCGACCCCGGCGATGCTTGCCAGCAGCACCCAGTGCCAGCCCGCGCCGATATGCACCAGGCCGAACAGCAAGGACGCCAGCAGCAACGCGAGGTTCTCGCCGTAGGGCAGGTGTTTGAAGCGCAGGCGCAGGCCGCCCTGGATATAGCCACGGAACAAGGCTTCTTCCACCAGGGTCACCAGCAGCAGGTTATTGAGGACCCACAGCCAGGCTTGTTCCGGCCATTTCGGTGCCCAACTGATGATGCCCAGCAAGGTGGCGCCGCCCAACGCGGCGATGGCGGTGAGGGTCAGGGCCAGGGCGGCGACGCAGATCGACAGGCGCAGGCTGCGCCGCGCCACAATCCACGGGCAGGCCAGCAGCAGCCAGAAGCCGATCAGCGGCTTGTCCTGGTTCAGGTACATCGAGAACGGCACGGCGTCGGCGGTAAAGCGCTGCGAGCCGATGCCGCGCCCGTTGTAGAAACCCGGCAGCCAGTGCATCGCCAGGCTCAGGGCCAGCACGATAAACAAGCCATGGCCGAGGTAGCGCGCCCAAGGGGTACGCTGCTGGCGCACGGCGTACCCGGCGATCAGCAGCAGGGCAACCGACACCAGCGCCAGCGCGCCGAGTTGCCCATAGGCCAGGGCCAGCCCATAGCCGATGGAAAGAAGCGCCAGGTACAGCCAGGGCAGTGCAATCATGGGGAGTCCTTGGAAAAAACGGCTCGGCATTATAGCGAGGGCGCGCCGCGCTTAACGTGAAAACTGCGCCACGCAAAACGCCTTGGGCCGGTGATTGCAAAACATGTCTTGGGCTGGTTATAGTCCTCGCGTCTTTATCCCTTCAAAAAGATCAGCACATGCCAGCTTCCCTGCGCATAGCGGTAGTCGATTCAGCGGTCAACGCTGTGCTCGTGCCGTGCGCGAACAAGCAGCCTGCGCAGATCAGTCACTACCCCCCACCTGTCAGTAGCACGCCGGTGTACGCAGTCGTATCACCGCCGGGTGTTGGCATTTCGGGCTGAGCAGCTGATTGCTGTTGCCGTCTGCCCGCCTGAACAACTACTGAATCTCAGCAATTGCTGAATCGGCTTTTTTTGCCTGATGACAGGTGGTAACTATGTCTGTTCTTTCGAAACAATCCGTGGCCGCGGCGGCCTCGACGAGCCTGTTTGTGTTGCTGTGGAGCAGCGGGGCGATCTTCTCCAAACTGGGCCTGGCGCATGCTTCGCCGTTTGCGTTTTTGCTGATCCGTTTCGCCATTGCCCTGGTGGGGCTGGTGATCCTGGTGCCGATCCTCAACTTGCAGTTGCCACGCGCCGGCAAGCCCATGGTATATGCGGCGGCGACGGGGTTGGTGTTGCTGGGGGCGTATCAGATTTTCTATCTGCTGGCCCTGGACCTCAACGTCACGCCTGGCGTGATGGCAACCATCATGGGCGTGCAGCCGATCCTCACTGTGGTGCTGATGGAGCGCCGGCGGTCGTTAAGCCGGCTGTTCGGCCTTGGTCTGGGTTTGGTTGGGTTGATCATGGTGGTTTACCAGGGGATCGGGCTGTCGGGCATGTCCCTGGCCGGGATGCTGTGCGGGCTGCTGGCCCTGGCGAGCATGACCTTCGGCTCGATCATGCAGAAGCGCATCACCGACAACCCGTTGGGCACCCTGCCGGTGCAATACCTGGCGGGGCTGTTGTTGTGCTCGGTATTCGTGCCGTTCCAGCCGTTTCACTTTGAACACAACAGTGGCTTTTACCTACCGGTGCTGTGGATGGGCCTGGTGGTGTCGTTGTTGGCCACACTGTTGCTGTACCGCCTGATCGCCCGGGGCAACCTGGTGAATGTCACCAGTCTGTTCTACCTGGTGCCGGCCGTGACGGCAGTGATGGACTACCTGATCTTCGGCAACCGGCTGGCGCTGCTGAGCCTGCTGGGGATGGGGCTGATCATCATTGGGCTGGTGTTTGTGTTTCGTAAACGTTGATTGACCGGCGTAGGCGCCGGCCCGGCGCCTACGCTTTTTTCGGCCGCAGCACCAACCACAACGCCCCTGCAATCAACACGCCGCCATACAGATGCGCCATCGACAACGGCTCATCCAGCAGCAACGCGCCCCACAGCACGCCGAACGGCGGGATCATGAAGGTCACGGTCATCGACTTCACCGGCCCGATGGCGGTCAGCAGGCGAAAGTACAGGATGTAGGCAAACGCCGTGCACATCAGCCCCAGGCCCAGCAGCGATAACCACACCGACCAACCGCCCCAACTGGCGGGTGGATGGGTGATGGCGTTGTAGGCAAAAAACGGCAGCAGGAACAAGGTGGCGCCGAGCATGCTGCCCAGGGCGGCGAGGCGGCTGTCCAGCCCGCCGCGCTGGTCCAGCCAGCGCCGAGCGAGGAAGCCGGCAAAGCCATAGCAGGTGGTGGCCAGCAGGCAGGCCAGCGCGCCCATCAACAATTCCAGGTCAAACGCCACCGGCCCCGCACGGGTCAGCACGCCCACGCCCAGCAGGCCCAGGCACACCCCGGCGACTTTCGAGGGGGTGAGGCGTTCGCTGAAAAACAGCCCGCCGATCAACACGCCCATCAATGGCGTGGTGGCATTGAAAATCGCCGAGTAACCTGCCGGCAACACCTGGGCCGCCACCGAGTACATGGTCGCCGGGATCCCGGAGTTGATCACCCCCAGCAGCAGGACCGTCTTGAACTTGCCCTGGAAATCCCAGCTCACCCGCATTATCGCCAGGATCACCAGCAAGCCGGCGGCGGCGATCGACACGCGGAAAAACGCGGTCGGCAGCGTGCCGAGCTCCGGCGCGATAATGCGCATAAACAGAAAACTCGCGCCCCAAATGGCGGCGAGCCCCAACAGGTACAGGGTGTCGACAGGTCTCACACAAGGCTCCTACCTCAATCAGGCCGCGAGTGTGACCAGTGGTCGGCACCGACACAATCACTGATTACACGACAAACCGCGTCACCATGCCATTGAGGTCCACCGCCAGGCGTGACAGCTCCTGGCTTGCGGCCGAGGTCTGCGTGGCGCCGGCGGCGGTCTGGGTGGACAGGTCGCGAATATTCACCAGGCTGCGGTCCACATCACGTGCTACCAGCGCCTGTTGCTCGGCGGCGCTGGCGATCACCAGGTTGCGATCGCTGATCTGCGAAATGGCAGCAGTGATTTTTTCCAGGGCGTTCCCGGCGCTGTTGGCCCGTTGCAGGGTTTGGCCTGCGTGTTCGGCGCTGCTGTTGAGTGCTTCAACCGTGTCCTGGGTGCCTTGCTGAATGCCGGTGATCATCTGCTCGATTTCTTCGGTAGAGTCTTGCGTGCGCTGGGCCAGCGAGCGCACTTCATCGGCCACCACCGCAAAACCACGCCCGGCCTCACCGGCGCGGGCGGCTTCGATGGCGGCGTTGAGCGCCAGCAGGTTGGTTTGCCCGGCAATGCCGCGAATCACTTCCAGCACTTTGCTGATGTCCTGGGCTTGCACCGCCAGACCCTCGGCTTTATTGGAGGCGCCGAGTACTTCATCCACCAGGTTCTGGATCGAGCTGATGGTTTCGCTGATCTGGTAGTGGCCGTGCTTGCTGTCTTCATCGGAGGCTTTGGAGGCTTCGGCACTGGACACCGCATTGCCCGCCACCTCGTCCACGGCCGCGCTCATCTCGGTGACGGCGGTGGCGGCCTGTTCGATTTCATCGTTCTGCGCCTGCAGGCCACGGGTGCTTTGCTCCATGACCGAACTCATTTCTTCGGCAGCCGAGGCCAGCTGTTGCGCCGACTCACTGATGCCGCGGATGGTGGTTTGCAACTGTGCCTGCATGGTCGCCAGCGCCGTCAGCAGTTGCGCCGGTTCGTCGCTGCCGTGTACTGCGATGGGCTGGCTCAAGTCGCCAGCGGCGATGGTGCGTGCCACACGCAGCGCCTGGCCCAGCGGCGCGGTAATGCTGCGGGTCAACAGCCAGGCCAGCAGCAAGGTGGCGATCAGTGCGGCGACGATGATCAGGCCGACAATCCACTGCGCGTTGGAATAGGCTTGCCCAGCCGATTGGGTAGCCGCTTCCACGCCTTTCTGGTTGAAGGTGATCATGTCTTCGAGGTTCTGGGTGAGGACGTTACCCTGGGGCGCCAGGCGGGTGGTGAGCAGGTCAATCGCATCTTGTTGCTGCTCCTTGTCCACCAGCGTCACCATCTGGGTGATGATGCTCAGGTAAGTCGCAACGTTGGCTTTGACCTGCTTGAGCATTTCGCCTTCTTCCTGGTTGCTCAACAGGGCTTCGTGACCGTCCAGCAGCGCTTGCAGTTCGCGGGTGTCGCGGGCAATCAGGCTTCTACTGGTGTCGCGGATCCGCGATTCGTCGGTGGTCACCAGGCGCAGGCCCTCCAGGCGAATGGCGGCCACGTAGGCGGCGATATCGTGGACGCTCTCGATGCTTGGCATCCATGAGTCCTCGATCACCAGCGCGCTTTCGCGCAACTTGGCCATCTGTCCCAGGCCAAACAGCCCGACAATCACCAGCATGCTGGCCAAAACCCCAAAACTCAGACTGGCGCGCAGACCGATCCGCATATTCCTCAATGACATCTCAATGCTCCTTGGGCGATTAAAACCTGTTCCCGGATCGGTCTTTGGACCTTGTTAGGGTGGGAAAGGGCGCGCTATATATCAAAGTGCCATTAAGGTGGTAATCAGGGTTTCCCTTAGGGTGTATCAAGACAGTTACATAAGGCTGCCGGCGGGTTGGGCGTGCACGTCTCGCCAGCAAAGCGCCAGGCCACGGGTTTGCTGGATTGCAGCTAAAACGCCGTGCAACTTTCTGGTGCGTTTATTGACTGCATGGTCGACTTATAAAAATTGATAATAAATGTACAAAGTGAACGGAGTTGTACAGCCGAGCGCGCAAAATGAGCCTTCTCGTGGTTGCGTACACTGGCTAAGCTCAGGGCTTCCAGATACCCGTAGAGGTTTCCCGCATGTCGCAGACCACGCCCGCCCTCGCCATAGCCCGCACGATCCTCGAAGGGTTCGACGATTACCGCGAACACTTTCGCCAGATTACCGATGGCGCTCGCGAGCGTTTTGAGAAGGCTCAGTGGCAGCAGGGGCAGGCGGCGTCGGCGGCGCGGATCAACCTGTACGAAGAAAAGGTCAGCGAAGTGAGCGCACGCCTGCGGGCCAACTTCGAGGGTGGCACGTTGCTGGATATAGACGTGTGGCCGCTGGTGAAAAACGCCTACATCGGCCTGATCGACCTGCGTTTTGACGATGAATTGTCCGAGACCTGGTACAACTCGATCTTCTGCGGGCTGTTCAGCCATGACCTGATCAGCGACGGCTGCATGTTTATCCACACCACCCGGCCCAGCCTGCGCCGGGCACGGGCGGCGCAGACGCGCACCTACACACCGGGCGGCCAGATCGCCGAGATGCTCGCGCAGATGTTTGCCGACTACCGTTTCAGCGAGCCCTACGCCGACCTGGACGCCGACCTGCGCCGCCTCGAAGTGCAACTGCGCGAAAACCTGCCGGACTGGGTGTGCAAGGACCCGGACCTCAACGTCGAGCTGTTTTCTTCGGTGCTCTACCGCAACAAGGGCGCTTACCTGGTCGGGCGCATTTACACCCGCGACGAACAATGGCCGCTGGTGATCCCGCTGCTGCACCGTGAAGGGCAGGGCATTCAGATTGATGCGCTGATCACCGACGAAGCCGACGTGTCGATCATCTTCTCGTTCACCCGTTCCTACTTCATGGTCGACGTGCCGGTGCCTGCCGAATTTATCGGCTTTCTCAAGCGCATCCTGCCGGGCAAGCATATCGCTGAGCTGTACACCTCGATCGGCTTCTACAAGCATGGTAAATCGGAGTTCTACCGTGCGCTGATCAACCACCTGGCCACCACCGACGACCGCTTTATCATGGCGCCCGGCGTGCGTGGCATGGTGATGAGCGTGTTCACCCTGCCGGGCTTCAACACCGTGTTCAAGATCATCAAGGACCGGTTTTCACCGTCGAAAAACGTCAACCGCGCCACGGTGATCGAGAAGTACCGCCTGGTCAAAAGCGTCGACCGGGTGGGGCGCATGGCCGACACCCAGGAGTTCGCCGATTTCCGTTTTCCCCTGAGCAAGTTCGAACCCGAGTGCCTGGCCGAGCTGCTGGAAGTGGCTGCCGGCACCGTCGAGGTTGAGGGCGACACGGTGCTGATCCGCCACTGCTGGACCGAACGGCGCATGACCCCGCTCAACCTCTACCTCGACAACGCCAACCCCGCCCAGGTGCGCGAAGCCCTGGAGGACTACGGCCTGGCCATCAAACAACTGGCGGCGGCGAATATTTTTCCTGGCGATATGCTGCTGAAAAACTTCGGCGTCACCCGCCACGGCCGTGTGGTGTTCTACGACTACGACGAAATCTGCTTTCTCACCGAGGCCAACTTCCGCCATATCCCCGCACCGCGCACCCCCGAGGATGAAATGGCCTCCGAGCCCTGGTACTCCATCGGCCCGCTGGATGTGTTCCCCGAAGAATTCCCGCCGTTCCTGTTCGCCGATGCCGGCCAGCGCAAGCTGTTCGACGAGCTGCATGGCGAGCTGTACAACGCCGACTACTGGAAGGGCCTGCAGGACGCGATTCGCGCCGGCAAGGTCATCGACGTGTTCCCGTATCGCAGAAAGGGGCAGCTGTAAGTGTCAAGCTTCAAGCGGGTTTGCTTTTACTTGCCGCTTGAAGCTTGACGCTAATAGCTGCTTTTCTGCCACACTTGCCGGCCGTGCATAAATAGACGCCCTCGTAAGTACCTGATGACTGACCAAGCGCCCACTATCGACCAACTGCTGAAAAACCTCGATCACGCCATGCTCGCCGACCGCCACCGCTTGCGGCGCCAGTTGCTCGAGCTGCGTAAAAAGCCCGACGAGGACAAGCTGGCGCAGTGGGTCACGCGCATGCAGGCGTCCTGCGCCCAGGTCACGGCGCGGCGCGCCAGCCTGCCGGTGATCCGCTATGACGACAGCCTGCCGATCGCGGCCAAGCGCGACGAAATCAAAGACGCGCTGCTCAAGCATCAGGTGCTGATCATTGCCGGCGAAACCGGCTCGGGCAAGACCACCCAGCTGCCGAAAATCTGCCTCGAGATCGGTCGCGGCCAGTACGGCCTGATCGGCCATACCCAGCCGCGCCGGATTGCTGCGCGCAGCGTCGCCAGCCGGGTTGCCGAAGAACTGGCCACGCCGTTGGGCGCGCTGGTCGGCTATCAAGTGCGTTTCGAAGACCAGAGTGATTCCAACACCCTGATCAAGCTGATGACCGACGGCATCCTGCTGGCCGAAACCCAGAACGACCGCTACCTCGAGCGCTACGACACGATCATCGTCGACGAAGCCCACGAACGCAGCCTGAACATCGACTTCCTGCTGGGTTACCTGAAAACCCTGCTGCCGCGCCGCCCCGACCTGAAAGTCATCATCACCTCGGCGACCATCGACCTGGAGCGCTTTTCCAAGCACTTCGACGATGCGCCAATTGTCGAGGTGTCGGGTCGTACTTTCCCGGTGGACACCTGGTATCGTCCGCTGACCCTGGAACAGGATGAGGAGGGCAATCGCGTCGAGGATGACTTGACCGTCGACCAGGCGATCCTCGCCACCCTCGACGAAATCGCCGCCTATGAGCGCAGCGAACGCCGCAGCCCTGGGGATGTGTTGGTGTTCCTGCCGGGCGAGCGCGAGATTCGCGACGCCGCCGAAATGCTGCGCAAGGCCCAGCTCAAGCACACCGAGATTCTGCCGCTGTATGCGCGCCTGTCACCGGCCGAACAGCAGCGGATTTTCCAGTCCCACCCTGGCCGCCGTGTGGTGCTGGCGACCAACGTCGCCGAAACCTCGCTGACCGTGCCGGGCATTCGCTATGTGATCGACAGCGGTACTGCGCGCATCAGCCGCTACAGCTACCGCGCCAAGGTGCAGCGTCTGCCGATCGAGGCGATCTCTCAGGCCAGCGCCAACCAGCGTAAAGGCCGCTGCGGCCGGGTCGAGCCGGGGATTTGCATCCGCTTGTACAGCGAAGAAGACTTTGTCGGGCGCCCGGAATTTACCGACCCGGAAATCCTGCGCACCAACCTCGCCGCTGTGATTTTGCAGATGCTGCACCTGCGCCTGGGCGAGATCACCGATTTCCCGTTTATCGAGCCGCCGGATGGCAAGGCCATCAGCGACGGTTTCAACCTGCTGCAAGAACTCTCGGCCGTTGATCGCAACAGCCAGCTCACGCCGTTGGGCCGCCAGCTGGCACGCCTGCCGGTGGACCCGCGCATGGGCCGCATGCTGCTCGAAGCGGCCAAGCTCGGCAGCTTGCAGGAAGTGCTGATCGTGGCCAGCGCCATGTCGATCCAGGACCCACGCGAGCGTCCGCCGGAGCGTCAGCAAGCTGCCGACCAGGCCCATGCACAGTGGAAAGACCCGGATTCGGACTTCGCCGGGTTGGTCAATCTGTGGCGCGGTTTTGAAGAGCAGCGCCAGGAATTGACAGCCAGCCCGTTGCGTAACTGGTGCCGCAAGAACTTCCTCAACTACCTGCGCCTGCGTGAGTGGCGTGACTCCCATCGCCAACTCAGCCTGATTTGCCGCGACATGCAGCTGACTGTCAATAAAGAACCGGCGGACTTTGCCAAGCTGCACAAGGCCGTGTTGTCCGGCTTGCTCAGCCAGATCGGCCAGAAGACTGAAGACGGCGATTACCTCGGCGCCCGTCAGCGGCGCTTCTGGATTCACCCGTCTTCGGGCATCGGCAAAAAGCGTCCGCAATGGCTGATGACCGCCGAGCTGGTGGAAACCACCAAGCTGTATGCGCGCATGGTCGCCAAGATCGACGCCGACTGGATAGAGCCGCTGGCCGGGCACCTGATCAAGAAAAACCACTTCGAACCGCATTGGGAGAAGAAGCGCGGCCAAGTGGTGGCGTTTGAGCAGATCACCCTGTTCGGGCTGATTGTGGTGGGGCGCCGGCCGGTGCATTACGGGCCGATCGACCCGGTGGTGTCCCGCGAGCTGTTTATCCGCGAGGGCCTGGTGCGTGGCGAGATTCAGTCCCGTGCCAAGTGCCTGACGGCCAACCAGCAACTGCTGGAGCAGCTCGACGAACTGGAAGCCAAGGCGCGGCGCCGCGACATCCTGGCCGACGAAGAAACCCTGTACGCCTTCTACGATGCGCGCCTGCCGGCGGAGATCTACCAGAGCGCCACCTTCGACAGCTGGTACAAGGTCAACAGCCAGAAAGACCCGCAGCTGCTGATCATGCGCGAAGAAGACGTGCTGGCCCGCGAGGCCAGTGAAGTCACCGCCATGCATTACCCGGACACCTTGCAACTGGGCGATCTGGAATTGGCTTTGAACTACCACTTCGAACCCAACCACCCGCGTGACGGCGTAACCCTGCGCGTACCGGCGCCGCTGTTGCCGGCGTTGCCACCGGAGCGCCTGGAGTGGCTGGTGCCGGGCGTGATCGAAGCCAAATGCATCGCCCTGGTGCGTAACTTGCCCAAGGCACTGCGCAAGAATTTTGTGCCGGTGCCGGATTTCGTCAAGGCCGCGCTGCAACGCATCGAATTCGGCCAGGGCTCGCTGCCCCAGGCACTGGGCCGTGAATTGCTGCGCATGACCGGTGCGCGGGTCAGCGACGAAGCCTGGGCCCAAGCCGCACAACAGGTGGAAAACCACCTAAAGATGAACCTGGAAGTGGTCGACGGCGAGGGCAAGTTCCTCGGTGAAGGTCGCGACCTGGCCGAGCTGACCGCGCGTTTTGCGCAAGCCAGCCAGGCCGCCCTGGCCGTACCGCAAACCGCCAAAAGCCAGCAGCCGGTGCAAGCCAAGGAGTTTGCGGCGGTGGCGCAAAAGACCCAGCAAAAGATCGCCGGCTTGTCGATGACGGTGTACCCGGCGCTGGTCGAAGAAAACGGCACGGTCAAGGAAGGGCGTTTTTCTACCGCCGCCGAGGCCGAGTTCCAGCATCGTCGCGCCTTGCAGCGTCTGCTGATGCAGCAACTGGCGGAACCGGCAAAGTTCCTGCGCGGCAAATTGCCGGGTCTGACCGAACTGGGCCTGATGTACCGCGAACTGGGGCGCATCGACGCGTTGGTCGAAGACATTCTGCTGGCCAGCCTCGACAGCTGCGTGCTGGAAGATGAAGTCAGCTTGCCGCGTGACGGTGCGGGCCTGGCGGCGCTGGCTGAACGCAAACGCGGCAGTTGGACCGAGCACGCCGAGCGTCTGGCGCGCCTGACCCTGGAGGTGCTGAAACTCTGGCACGGCCTGCAAAAGCGCTTCAAAGGCAAGATTGACCTGGCCCAGGCCGTGGCCTTGAACGACATCAAGCAGCAACTTAGCCACCTGGTTTACCCAGGCTTTGTGCGGGAAACCCCGGCGCAGTGGTTCAAAGAGCTGCCGCGTTACCTCAAGGCCATTGAGCTGCGCCTGGAAAAATTGCCCAGCCAGGTGCAAAAAGACCGCGTGTGGAGCAGCGAGCTGGGTGGCTTGTGGGCGCAGTACCAGAACCGTCTGAACAAACACGCCCAGGAAGGCAAGCGCGACCCGCAGCTGGAGCTCTACCGCTGGTGGATGGAGGAATATCGCGTGTCGTTGTTTGCCCAGCAGTTGGGCACCAAAGTGCCGATTTCCGACAAGCGTTTGAGCAAACAATGGAGCCTGGTCGAAGCCTGACAACGGCGCAGATCCTGTGTGGCGAGCACGCGTGTGTGCAGATGGAGCTTGTGTGGCGAGCGGGCTTGCCCGCGTTGGGCTGCGCAGCAGCCCTAAAACCTGCTGACCGGATTTATCTGACGCACCGCGGTGAAAGCATGGGGCCGCTTCGCAGCCCAACGCGGGCAAGCCCGCTCGCCACAGGTTGTATGTGCGCTAGTAAAACGGGCTTATCCGGGATATGGCGCCAAATCTCAGGGTTTGTGGCAAACTTCGCGGTTATAAATGCCGGGATCGTCGTAGCAGCGGCGAGATGGAATAAAGCGTTGCCAGTTTGACGCCGCTGGACGGCATCGAACTACTTACAGTTTGGTACGACTGTACCAATATCTTCTGCCTGACAGATTTAGAGGATCGACCGTGCATAACGTCGTCATCAGCGGCACTGGCCTGTACACCCCGGCCAACAGCATCTCCAACGAAGAGCTGGTGCAGTCTTTCAATGCCTACGTGCAGCAGTTCAACAGCGACAACGCCGCCGCCATCGAGCGCGGCGAGGTGCAGGCGCTGACCGAGTCCAGCGCCGCCTTTATTGAAAAGGCATCCGGCATCAAGAGCCGCTTTGTGATGGACAAGGACGGTATCCTCGACCCGCAACGCATGGCGCCAAGCCTGCCGGAGCGCAGCAACGACGAATGGTCGGTGCTCTGCCAGATGGCCATCGGCGCCGCCGAGCAAGCCTTGCAGCGCGCCGGCAAGACCGCCGCGGATATCGACGGGGTGATCGTTGCCTGTTCCAACCTGCAGCGCGCTTATCCGGCGATCGCCATTGAAGTCCAGGAAGCCCTGGGCATTGCGGGTTTCGGTTTCGACATGAACGTGGCGTGCTCGTCGGCGACCTTCGGCATCCAGAACGCCGCCAACAGCATCCAGTTGGGCCAGGCGCGGGCGATCCTGATGGTCAACCCCGAGGTCTGCACCGGCCACCTGAATTTTCGTGACCGTGACAGCCACTTCATCTTCGGTGATGCGGCCACGGCGGTGATTCTTGAACGCGCCGACCTTGCCACCTCCAAACACCAGTTCGACGTGGTGAGCACCAAGCTGCTGACCAAGTTCTCGAATAATATCCGCAACAACTTCGGCTTCCTCAACCGTACTGCGGAAGAGGGCATTGGTGCGCCGGACAAACTGTTCGTGCAGGAAGGTCGCAAAGTCTTCCGCGATGTCTGCCCGATGGTGGCCGAGCTGATCGGCGTGCACCTGGAAGAAAACCAGTTGAGCGTGACCGACGTGAAGCGCTTCTGGTTGCACCAGGCTAACCTGAGCATGAACCACCTGATTGTGAAGAAGCTGCTGGGCCGCGAAGCCACGGTGGAAGAGGCCCCGGTGATCCTCGATACTTACGCCAACACCAGCTCGGCGGGTTCGGTGATTGCGTTCCACACCTACCAGGACGATTTGCCCAAAGGCGCCGTCGCGGTACTCAGTTCGTTTGGCGCGGGCTATTCGATCGGCAGCGTGATCCTGCGCAAACGCTGATTTTGCTGAGGCTCGCGGTTAATGTGGGAACTGGCTTGCCTGCGATGACGGGGGTGAATCAGCCGCCGCTATCGCAGGCGACCCAGCTCCCACACTGATTGGGTTTGCACGTTGAAATCGAGGTCTTGAATGGCAGCAGCGGACGACGTGCACCTGCTTGAACGCCTGCTCAAGGGCGAGCAACTGGCCTACAGGGAATTGGTCACCACCTATCAAAGCGCAATGCGGGCAGTGGCCTATGCCATCGTCGGCCAGCGCCATGCCGACGAAGTGGTGCAGGACGCCTGGCTGTCGGTGGTGCGTAACCTGGGCCGATTTGAAGGGCGTTCCAGCCTCAAGACCTGGCTGCTGACCATTACCGCCAACGCTGCCAAAGGCCGCTACAAGCAGAATCGCCGGGAAGTGCTGCTCGATGATTTGCCCTCGCCCCATGGCACTGTCGGCGATGATCGTTTTGTACCCGATGACGGTCACTGGGCGGTCGCCCCGTACGCCTGGCACCAAGACACCCCGGAAGCCCTGCTGACCGAGGATGAACTGCGCAATTGCCTGGAGCACACGTTGCTGAGTTTGTCCGAGTTGCAAAGCAGCGTGTTGCTGCTGCGCGAACGCCAGGGCCTGGAGCTGGAGGAGATCTGTAATCTTCTGACGCTCTCACTCTCCAATGTCCGTGTGCTGTTGCATCGAGCACGGCTTAAAGTCTTCGCCACGGTGGAGCATTTTGAGGAAACGGGCGAATGCTGACCTGTAAAGAACAAGTGGCGCGTTCCAGTGACTACCTCGACGGGCAATTGACCTTTCGCGAGCGTCTGCTGGTGCGTCATCACCTGATGTTCTGCCCCAACTGCCGACGGTTTATCCGCCAGATGCGCCTGATGCAGGCGACGCTGAAAATCATGCCGCAGGAGCCGGTGAAGGATGTGGACGCCTTGGCCCAGCGGCTGGCTGCCGAGCGGCTCAAGGATCAATAACGGCGGGAGATAAAGCAGGCTCGCGTGAGTGACTCGGACGGATGATGGGGACCGACCCACCCACGCAAGACTGTTAGAGAAGCAGCTTCAAGCGCTGAGCTTGAAGCTGCAAGTGACGTGCTCTTCCTTGAAGCTTGTAGCTTGAAACGTGTCGCTGTCCTTCTTAGAACTTGGCTTCTGCGTCCAGCTGGAAGGTGTTGGCCTTGGCGCTACGGTCCACGAGCGTGCGGCTGTAGGTGTCGGTCTTGGTCAGGAAGTAGGTTGCACCGATGGCGAAGTTTTTGTCGATGTCATAGCCGACTTTGAACTTGTGACCACGGGAGCCGGTGAAGCCGCCGCCGAAGTCCGAGTCGGTAAAGGCGCCCACGACGGCGTTTTTCTCTACGTCGCGATAGTTGTAGTCCAGGTTAAAGCCGAACACCTTGGATTTGGCACCCAGCAACCAGGCAGTGTCGGCATCGTCGACAGCGTCGTTGTTTTTCACGTACTGGCCGTAGAACGCCAGAGGTACTGCCAGGCCGCCGATATCGACTTGGCTGAAGCCTTCGTACAGGCGGAACTCGCCGTTTGGTGTGTTGCCGTTGGTCGCCAGCACGTTCGGGGTGCTGGTGCCGGAGGCACGGCTGTCTTCGTCGTTCTGGTAGGCGTAGACGCTGCCGCCCAGGGTCACTTTCAGGTTGTCGGTCACCGAGAAACGGGTGCCCAACTGGCCGGTGGTCAGGCGCAGGTCATGGCGGTACTGCACGCCATCACCGTCCACGTTGTCCTTGAGGTTGTAGTTACCCAGGCTGCCGAACAGCTCGGCGCTGCCGCCCAGTGGGTATTTGTAGGTGACTGCCAAGCCTTCCGGGTTGATGTCGCTATCCCAGATCACATCGCCCATGTTGACCCATGGCTGCAGCATTTTGCCGCCAATGATGTGCAGGTTTTTGATCTGGTCGGGGTGGTAGTCGATGTAGCCGAGGTCCAGCCAGATCGACTTTTTATCGAAGTAACCGTCCAGGTCCTGGTTGGTTGAGCGCGCATCGCTGCCGCCGCCGGTGGCGATACGAATGCCGGTGTCCACCTGTGGGTTGATTTCGGTGTAGGCGCCGAGGCGTGCGCGGATCCGTTCGCGATCCTTGTCACGACCG
Organism: Pseudomonas viridiflava; assembly: GCF_900591205.1. Classification (GTDB taxonomy): domain Bacteria; phylum Pseudomonadota; class Gammaproteobacteria; order Pseudomonadales; family Pseudomonadaceae; genus Aquipseudomonas. The sequence continues at coordinate 132,050 of NZ_UUPU01000027.1, read as the reverse complement.
GTGACGCCGGCGCGGGTGACGCCATTTTCGCCTTCGACCTTGATGGTCTCGTGGCGCATGCGCACATCACCCTTGAACTGAGTCTTCGCCGCCCAGGCCAGCTTCTGATCGAAGCTGCTCAGCTCGTTGGTTTTTTTCGCGGTGGCCGCGATCTGTTCGTTGGTCTCTTGTTGAGCTTGCTGTGCGATCTGCTTTTCTTTCTGATCCTTGGCCAGTTCAGCTTGCAGTTCGGTGTACTGCGCCGTAGTGATCTGGCCGTTGGCCTTGAGCATGTCGAGCAATTTAGCGTCGACTGCAGCGCTGGCCGGAACGCTCAGGGCCAGTAACAGGCCGCCGCACAGGACCGCCGCAGTTTTAGTGGAAGCAAGACGCATATCAATCTCCGAAAGTGAGGAGGGATGGCAAACCATCCAGGACACAACCGACCGATGACGGACGGAAAAATAACCACCTGCTAGAACCAGGCGCTCTAAAAACAGGCGTCAGTATCGCGATCGTTTATGACGCAGCAGTGGCTAAGTGATGTCATCTACATGACAAATTATTTAAGAATGGAACTATTGGTTTAGAGCCCTGTCGCGTGATTCAGGGGTGTGTTGAGGACGGCGATAAGCGATACTCGCGAGGCTGTCACGCCATGAAGTAGTGAGGATGCCGATGCCGTTGCAACGCCTGGACAGCCTGTCCGAAATCGCCCCGCAGACGTGGGATGCACTGGTGCCGGACGCCCAGCCCTTTGTGCGGCACGCCTTTCTGAGCGCACTGGAAGACAGCGCGAGCCTGGGCCCGCACTCGGGCTGGCAACCGGAACATTTGCTGCACTGGGAGGGCGAGCGACTGGTGGCGGCATTGCCCAGTTATCGCAAGTGGCATTCCTATGGCGAGTACGTGTTCGATCACGGCTGGGCCGATGCCTGTGAGCGGGCGGGCATCGACTATTACCCCAAGCTGCTGACGGCGGTGCCGTTCAGTCCGGTCAGTGGGCCACGCTTGCTGGCGCGCAGTGCCGAGGACGGTTTCGAACTGCTCAACAGCCTGCCGGGCTACCTGGAAATCGAGGGGCTCTCCAGCGCGCACATCAACTTCACTGACGTGCTGGCCGACGACGCATTGGCCGCGCAGCCGGGCTGGTTGCAGCGCCTGGGCTGCCAGTTTCACTGGCAGAATCGCGGCTACCGCGATTTTCAGGACTTCCTCGACGCCCTGAGTTCACGCAAGCGCAAGCAGATGCGCAAGGAACGCGAACAAGTGGCGGGGCAGGGCATCGACTTCGAGTGGTTGCAAGGCCATGAGCTGAGCGAGGCGCAGTGGGATTTTGTCTACGCTTGCTACGCCAATACCTACGCGGTACGCCGGCAAACCCCCTACCTGACCCGTACCTTTTTCAGCCTGCTGGCCGAGCGCATGCCCGAGGCGATTCGCGTGGTGCTGGCCAAACAGGGTTCACGCCCGGTGGCCATGGCCTTCAGCCTGATCGCTGGTGGCAGTTTCTACGGCCGTTACTGGGGCTGCCTGGCCGAGTTTGATCGACTGCATTTCGAAACCTGTTTCTACCAGGGCATGGACTACGCTATCGCCCACGGCCTGCAACGCTTCGACGCCGGTGCACAGGGCGAGCACAAGTTGATTCGAGGGTTTGAACCGGTGATCACGCGGTCATGGCACTACCTGCGCCATCCGGGGTTGAAGAATGCCGTAGAGGACTTCCTGGCGCGCGAGCGGGTGGGGATTCTGGCGTATGCCGAAGAGGCGAGGGCAGCCCTGCCTTATCGGCAGGGCTGAACTCGCTTTGCTCAGGCCGGCTGCTCCTTGCCCAGCCAACGATAGGTCACGCCGGCAACCACCGCACCCAGAATCGGCGCGAGCCAGAACATCCACAACTGCTGGACCGCCCACCCGCCCACAATCAACGCAGGCCCGGTACTGCGGGCTGGGTTGACCGAGGTGTTGGTCACGGGAATGGAGATCAGGTGGATCAAGGTGAGGGCCAGACCGATGGCGATGGGCGCCAGGCCCTTGGGGGCACGGTGGTCGGTGGCGCCGAGGATGATCAGCAGGAACATCGCGGTCATCACCAGCTCACACACAAACCCCGCTGCCAGCGAGTAGCCGCCGGGGGAATGTGCGCCATAGCCGTTTGATGCCAGGCCGCCGGCCAGTTCGAAGCCCGGTTTGCCGCTGGCAATGAAGTACAACAACGCGGCGGCAACTACCCCGCCAATGACTTGGGCCACGATATACGCCGGTAACTCCCTGGCCGGAAACCTCCCGCCCACTACCAGCCCTACCGATACTGCCGGGTTGAGGTGGCAGCCGCTGATGTGCCCGATGGCAACCGCCATGGTCAGCACCGTCAGCCCGAAGGCCAGCGACACGCCCAACAACCCGATCCCGACTGCAGGGAACGCTGCGGCCAGCACCGCACTCCCGCAACCGCCCAACACCAGCCAAAACGTACCTAACCCCTCTGTAATTGAACGTTTGAACAAAGACATGCAACACGTCCTTGATAGATCGCTCTACCGATCAGTAAATCAATGATGCTCCCTGCAGATTTACTTCAGCGCCCGTCTGGGCACTGCACTGAGTACAGCAGGGTTACGCCACAAAGCCAGGCAAAAAAAAGCGCCAGGGCCCTTTGAATCTGGACGCCTGACGCAATTTAAGTGTGGGAGCAGGCTTGCCTGCGATGACGGTCTCACCGTCAGCTCTTCATTGACTGACCCACCGCTATCGCAGGCAAGCCAGCTCCCACAGGGGTATAGCGGTGGGGCTTCAGTCGATGCCGACGAACCCTCCGGTCTGGTGCTGCCACAACCGCGAGTACAACCCACCGTGCGCGAGCAACTCGGCATGGCTGCCGCTCTCGGCGATCTGGCCTTTCTCCAGCACCACCAGGCGGTCCATCCGCGCAATGGTCGACAGCCGGTGTGCGATCGCAATCACCGTCTTGCCCTGCATCAAGGTCTCCAGGCTTTCCTGGATCGCCGCTTCCACTTCCGAGTCCAGTGCCGAGGTGGCTTCGTCCATGATCAGAATCGGCGCGTCCTTGAGCAGCACGCGGGCGATGGCGATGCGCTGGCGTTGGCCGCCCGAGAGCTTCACCCCGCGTTCGCCCACATGCGCATCCAGCCCGGTGCGGCCTTCGGCGTCCGACAGCAGTGGGATGAACTCATCGGCGCGCGCCTTGTGCACGGCGGCCCAGAGTTCTGCGTCGGTGGCGTCCGGCTTGCCGTACAACAGGTTGTCGCGGATCGAGCGGTGCAGCAGCGAGGTGTCCTGGGTGATCATGCCGATCTGTTCGCGCAGGGTTTCCTGGACGACCTCGGCGATGTTCTGACCGTCGATCAGGATACGTCCGCCTTGCAGGTCATACAGGCGCAGCAGCAGGTTGACCAGGGTCGACTTGCCCGCGCCGGACGGGCCGATCAGGCCGATTTTTTCACCCGCCTTGATGTTCAGGTTGAGGCCGCCAATGATCCCGCTCTTCTTGCCGTAGTGGAAATCCACCTGTTCGAAACGCACTTCGCCCTGGGGCACGCTCAGGCGCGGGGCATTGTCGCGGTCGATCACGGCCAGCGGCTGGGCGATGGTTTTAAGGCCGTCCTGCACCATGCCGATATTTTCGAAAATGCCGTTGACCACCCACATGATCCAGCCGGACATGTTGACGATGCGGATGACCAGACCGGTGGCCAGGGCGATGGCGCCCACCGAGATCAGTGACTGCGTCCACAACCACAGGGCAAGGCCGGTGGTGGTGACGATCAACAGGCCGTTCATGGTGGTGATCACGATGTCCATGCTGGTGACCACGCGGCTGGCCAGCTGGGTTTTTTCGGTTTGTTCGATGATCGCTTCCTTGGCGTACTGCTGCTCGTACTGGGTGTGAGCGAACAGCTTCAAGGTGGCGATATTGGTGTAGCCGTCGACGATACGGCCCATCAATTTGGAGCGCGCTTCGGATGAAATTACCGAGCGTTCTTTCACCCGAGGCACGAAGTAGCGCAGGGTCAGGCTGTAGGCGATGATCCAGGTCACCAGGGGGATCATCAGGCGCCAGTCGGCTTCGGCAAACAGCACCAAGGCACTGATCGCGTAAATCGCCACGTGCCAGATCGCATCCACCGCCGCCACGGCGGAGTCGCGCAGGGAGTTGCCGGTTTGCATGATGCGCTGGGCGATGCGCCCGGCGAAGTCATTCTGGAAGAAATTCAGGCTCTGCTTGAGCACGTAGCTGTGGTTCTGCCAACGGATCAGGCTGGTCATGCCGGGGCTGATCGTCTGGTGCACCAGCAGATCATGCAGGGCGCCGAAGATCGGGCGCAGCAGCAGGGCGACCACAGCCATCCAGATCAGCTCGGTGCTGTGCAGTTGGAAGAAGTTCGCCGGCGGGGTGCCCTGGGCCAGGTCGATGATGCGGCTCAAGTAGCTGAACAGCGCAACTTCGATCAGCGCGCCGATCAGGCCCACCACCAGCAACGCGGCGAAATGCGGCCACACCTGGCGCAGATAGTAGAGGTAGAAGGGCAGGACTTTATCGGGAGGAGCCGCGCTGGGAGCGTCGCGGAAAATATCGATCAGTTGTTCAAAACGACGATAGAGCATTAGGTTGACGCCCGCCTGGCGGGCTCTCCTGTTCAAAAGCGCGCGGTGCCTTGTGGGCACCGCGCGGAGCTACCTGAAGAACGCCCTGCAGACCTCAGTCGATGCGCTTGGCCGACTTGATGTACACAGGATCGATTGGCACGTTCTGCATGCCTTGCTTAGTGGTGGTCTGCGAGTTGACGATCACATCAACCACGTCCATGCCCTTGACCACCTTGGCGAATACGGCATAACCGGCATCGCGGCCCGGGTCGAGGAAGGCATTGTCGGCCACGTTAATGAAGAACTGGCTGGTGGCCGAGTTCGGGTCATTGGTACGCGCCATCGACAAGGTGCCACGTACGTTATGCAGGCCGTTGCTGGCTTCGTTCTTGATCGGTGCGTCGGTGGGTTTTTGTGACATCGACTGGGTGAACCCGCCGCCCTGAACCATGAAACCCGGGATGACGCGGTGGAAAATCGTGTTGGTGTAGAAACCCTTGTCGACATAGGTCAGGAAGTTCTTGGTGCTGATCGGCGCCTTGACCGGGTCCAGTTCGATTTCAATGTCGCCGTTGGTGGTGCTGATCAGGACGTGTGGCGCGCTGGACTTGGCCGCTGCAGCAGGTTTGGCAGGTGCGGTTGCCGTGGCGGCCATCAGGTTGGCAGCGAACAGAAAGGAGCCGGCAAAGAAGGCGATTTTTTTCAGCATGGGTCAGTGATCCTGGGTAGTGGTTTCGACTGTCTCTAGAAAATCGAGCAGGGTGGTATTAAAGACTTCGGGTTGATCCAAGGGCGTGGCATGGCGGGAATCCTCGATCACCACCAGCCGCGCATCGGGCAGCAGTTTTACATAGATTTCTTTCTGCGCCACGGGGGTGTAGTCATGGTCGGCGCTGATGACCAAGGTTGGACAGGTAATTCTGGAAAGTCGTTCCTGCACGCCCCAGCCCACAATCGCGTCGAAGCTGGCGAGATAAGCACGTTTGTCATTTTTTGCCCAGCGTTCAGCCATCTTGCGACGCAGGTCGGCTTGTTCCGGTTTGGGGAATAGCCGGTCGCCCAGGGCTTTGCCGATGGTGGCCAGGCTGAGCACGCGGCCCAGGGTCCAGCGCTTGGCCCACCACCAATACTCCTGGGCGCTGCGCACCTTGACCTCGGGCGCGCTGTTGACGATGCACAGGCTTTTGACCCGCGACGGTTCGTCCACCGCCAGCTGAAAAGCGATCATGCCGCCCATCGACAAGCCCACCACATGGGCCGGGGGCAGGGCCAGGCGTTCGATCAGGGCGACCAAGTCGTCGGTGAACCCCTTGATGCTGTAGCGCTCACGCGGTTTGTCGGAGCGACCATGGCCGCGTACGTCCACCACGATCAGGCGGTAGTGCCTGGCCAGCACCGGAATCTGCAGCTCCCAGTCCTGGCAACTGGAGCCCAGTCCGTGGATCAGGATCAGCGGGTTGCCGTGGCCGTATTCCTCGTAATGCAGGTTGCATCCTTCGTGGTCGAACCAGGCCATGCATGAACTCCATTTCAGGCTTGCTGGGGGGCGGCAAAAGGCGCGTCCAGCGGGGCGGTATCAAAGGTGCGCAGCAACTCCACAAGAATCTGCGTGGCTGGCCCCAGGGGTTTGTCCTTGTTCGAGTACAGGTAGAAGGTGGGGTTGCGGCTGCCGCCCTCTTCCAAGGGTAGCTGCTTGAGCAGGCCCTCCTTGAGTTCGCGCTCAATCAGGTGGCGCGGCAACCAGGCAAAGCCCAGGCCGCTGCTGACGAAAGTGGCGGCGGTGGCCAGGCTGCCGACGGTCCAGCGCTGTTCGGCGCCAAGCCAGCCGACGTCCCGTGGCTGCTGGCGGCCGGAGTCACGGATCACCACCTGCATCTGGCTTTCCAGGTCCTGGAAGCTCAATTCGCGGTTCAGGCGATGCAACGAGTGGTCGGGGTGGGCCACGGCGATAAATTCCACATCGCTCAGTTCCGTGCCCAGATAGCCCGGGATAATGAAGCTGCTGATAGCCAGGTCGGCCATGCCGTCGAGCAATAGCTCTTCGACGCCGGACAGCACCTCTTCACGCAAGCGCACCCGGCAGCCACGGCTTTGCGGCATAAAGGCAGTGAGGGCGCGCACCAGGCGTGCATTGGGGTAGGCGGCGTCGACCACCAGCCGCACCTCCGCCTCCCAGCCCTGCTCCATGTGGTGGGCGAGGTCTTCCAGCTGGCTGGCGTTTTTCACCAGTTGCCGGGAGCGGCGCAACAGCACTTCGCCAGCGTCGGTGAGGACCGCCTTGCGCCCGTCGATGCGCAGCAGCGGCACGCCGAGCTGGTCTTGCATGCGGGCCACGGTGTAGCTCACCGAGGACTGCGAACGGTGCAGCGCTTCAGCCGCCTGGGCGAAGCCGCCATGGTCGACCACGGCTTGCAGCGTGCGCCATTGATCGAGGGTAACGCGGGGCGCTTTCAAGATGGGTTCCTCTTGTCCTAAGCTGGCGGTCCTTATTGGAGACTGCCGAATGAGAAAATTCTGTTGTGTGTTGCTGGCGCTGCTGCCGATGAGCGCGTTTGCCTACCCCATCGACGTGACTAAAAAGATCGACGGCGTGAGCATCGACTACACCGCGTCCGACGTGGACGGCGACATCAGCTCGATCCGACTGAATAACTACGGCACGCATGACGCCGTGTGTTCGGTAATCTTCACCAACGGCCCGGAAGCGCCGCGGCGACGTACCGTCACCGTACCGGCGGGCGAAAGCACCGACACCACGATCAAGTTCAATCGCGCCATCATCAAGATGCGAATCGCTCTGGCGTGCGCTCCAAAATAATGCGGCAGCGGAGCATGTCTACCGGAATACTCCGCTTATAAACAAATTTATAGATGGGTTATAGCAGTTTTTTGCGCTTTTTAATCGAATGGCCCCTGGTTAATCTTTTCTCCATCGCCTTACAGCATTTACAGATGGAGCCTACCAAGCCATGTCCAATGTTCTGATCATCGAAAGCAGCGCCCGCCAGCAGGATTCGATCTCCCGACAACTGACCCGGCAGTTCATCAGCCAATGGCAGGCTGCCCATCCGGCGGATCAGATCACCATGCGCGACGTGGCCCTTAATCCGGTTCCGCACCTGGACGCCAACCTGCTCGGCGGCTGGATGAAAGCCACCGAACAGCGCAACGATATCGAACAGGCCTCGCTGGATCGCTCCAATGAATTGACTGATGAGTTGCTGGCCGCCGATGTGTTGGTGCTGGCCGCGCCGATGTACAACTTCGCCATCCCCAGCACCCTCAAAGCCTGGCTGGACCACGTGTTGCGCGCCGGAGTGACCTTCAAGTACACCGCCACCGGCCCTCAAGGGCTGCTGACCGGCAAGCGCGCCATCGTGCTCACCGCTCGCGGCGGCATCCACACCGGTGCCAGCTCGGATCACCAGGAACCGTACTTGCGTCAGGTGATGGCCTTTATCGGGATTCATGACGTCACCTTCATTCATGCCGAAGGGGTGAACCTGAGTGGGGATTTCCAGGAAAAGGGCCTCAACCATGCCAAGGCGTTGCTGGCACAGGTTGCCTGATCCTTTAATCGCCAGATAATCGCGCAATGTTTATCTAGCCCCACGCAAACCCTTCAAGTACGCGTATCGAACCTCCCTTTGCACTTGTTGCTCCTGAGTGCTCCTACCCGACTGCCGCTATAGCGAGGTCGGGTTTTTTTTGCCCCGAGTTTCGTGAAACGCTGAAAACCTTTAATGTCGCGCCCATTCGAAATGAGGCGCGCATGGGCTACTTACTGGTTGTCACCCTGATTCAGGCATTTTCCTTCAGCTTGATCGGCGAATACCTCGCCGGTCACGTCGACAGCTACTTCGCCGTGCTGGTGCGCGTGGTGCTGGCTGGTTTGGTGTTTATCCCACTGACACGCTGGCGCTCGGTGGCGCCGCCCTTCATGCGCGGCATGCTGCTGATCGGCGCCTTGCAGTTTGGCGTGACCTACGTATGCCTGTACCTGAGCTTTCGCGTGCTGACGGTGCCGGAGGTGCTGCTGTTCACCATCCTTACGCCGCTGCATGTGACCCTGATCGAGGACGCCCTCAACCGCCATTTCAACCCCTGGGCGCTGGTCGCCGCATTGGTCGCGGTGGCGGGCGCGGCGGTGATTCGCTTCGACCAGATCACCCCGCACTTCCTCATGGGCTTCCTGCTGCTGCAACTGGCCAACTTTACCTATGCCGCTGGGCAGGTGATGTACAAGCATCTGGTGGCGCGTTACCCCAGCGACCTGCCGCACTACCGACGCTTTGGCTATTTCTATGTGGGCGCCTTGATTGTGGTGTTGCCGGCGTTCCTGCTGTTCGGCAAGGCCGACTTCCTGCCCGAGGCACCGCTGCAATGGGGCGTGCTGGTGTTCCTCGGCCTGGTCAGCACGGCACTCGGTATGTACTGGTGGAACAAGGGCGCGTGCCTGGTACAGGGCGGCACCCTGGCGGTGATGAACAACCTGCATGTACCGGTGGGGTTGCTGCTGAATTTGCTGATCTGGAACCAGCACGAGCCGCTGGGCCGCCTGGCGTTAGGTGGGTTGGTGATTATCGGGGCGGTGTGGATCAGCCGGTTGGGCGTGCGCGAACAACCCGTTGTGAACCGAGCTGACGCCAGGCGCTGATTCGCGTCATGAATTGCAGATTTTCAAATGAACGGTACAAGGATGAACGGTTTGAAGGACCCACGAATCAAGACGTCAATGCCCGAACTGGTTGTCTACTTCAAAGCCCTGATTTTAGGGTTTGTAGCCTCTGAGGTAGGGCGCTGTGCTTACCAAATAGGGCAGCCACTGGCTAATAAGTTACATACATTTCATGATGCCTGGTCAGTTTGCCTGCAGCTTCTGTTTGTTATTTTGGTTTTTGCATATGCTTTCAGCAGAGACATTGGTGGCACCGGGAGACGATTGTTTACGAGCAAGCGGGTTGATCTGCTGATCACGTTAGGCATTGGTGCCGCATGCGACTGGTTTTTGATCGATTCGAAAGCCGTGAACTATCTGAAACAACTGGACAGTCAAGAGCTTGGGTGGGGGTGGGCAGCGGCACTCCTTTTATTCTTCGCGCTGCTCATGGTGACCGCGTGGGTTAGCGCGTTGCAGCTGGAACGGCGGCGCCCTGACCCGCAGTTTTATTTTATGACCGATAAGGAAATCGATGGTCCGACGCGCGATTGCCTGTCGCAAACTGAAGACGCGAGCACGTTTGCCAAAACAGTACTTGCCAGTAATACCGAATCGGGACTGGTCTTTGGCATTGAAGGACCTTGGGGAGTCGGCAAAACCAGCTTTTTAAAAATTGCGCAGGACTATTGGGCGACGCAGGCGCAGGAATCAATCATTGTTTTTCGCTTTGAGCCGCTACGGTACGCTGGTGAGCCGGATCTGACTGAGCGATTTATCAAGGAGATGCTGACGGTTGTCCAGAGCAAGGTTTTTGCTCCAGAGTTTAAAGTGGCACTTTCGCGTTATTCGAAAATGTTGAAGGGAAAGGCAGAGTTTTCCTTGTTTGGTCTGAAAATGTCGTTCGAACCGACAAATGAAACGATTGATCAATTGTTGACTGATGTAGATTCGGTGTTGCGCAGAACTCATCATAGGCTGATCGTGATCGTCGAGGATTTGGACCGCATTGAACCCAAGGCGGTCAGTAACGTTCTGTTTACCGTTCGTAGAACCTTTGCGCTGTCCCAGGCTACGTATGTTCTCTGTTATGACACTGAAAACCTGATTGCAGGAAAGGACGATGGCGCAGTGTCGCGCGAATTTCTTGAGAAGTTTATCAATGTCAAATTTAGTCTCTTGCTGGACTCCGCCTCGATAATTGAATACCTCAGAACGGGTTGGCAAAACGAAGAGAAGTTTGTCCAGGCGTTAACCTCGGACAGAGAGCCGGTGCTGAAAGAATTGTTGGCTGACCTGGCTGAATTATTGGCGGGCCAGCAGGCTGTAGAGTATATGCGGCTAGTCGGTAATCTGCGTAAGATCAAGCGATTTATTAATGCGGTTATTTCAATGCAGTTGGAAAAGCTTGATATTTCCATTACCGATTTTAATCGGGGAGATATTATTAACCTTGTTTTGCTGCATATGAATTATCCTGGTGTCTTTCGGAGCGTATATGCGGAAGAAACGGAGGGCCGCTCAGGGATGTTCTCAACCGTCGACAGTGAGGGGGCCAATTCAGGAAGTATGCCAAGGTTTTCGGCGTTTATAAAAAATCAGGAGCCGGGTGCACAGTTTTTACTGAATAGTTTATTTTCAACACAAGTGAGGGCGAGTGAGAAGGGCGGCAGAACGACAAGAGCGTTCTCTAATAAGTCTGAAGGCCGGTATTTGGAGAGCTATCTGACGCTTATAATTAGACGCGTCGTGCCTGACCCAGCAGAGACGCTCAAGCTTTACCAGGATGCGGTGAGTGAGGCTTTGAACGGCGGGTCTATTGAAGAAATTCTAAGTAGACGGGGGTTTGAACTTTGCAAGGGGGAGCGCGCGCACCAACAATTCTGGAATATCCTGGTAGGTCACTGTAACGACCGCATGGAATTGGCGAGCAGCGTTATCGAGGCCATACTTAATATGCTTCCCGGTTATATGTCGCTTCGTGTTTCGGGTGACAGTTTACGGCATCGTTTAATTTTGGATATTCATAAATTATTGGCGGTGATTATATGGGAGATCGGCCGGGAGAAAAAACCACAAGCGGCGCTGTATGTTGCGCATTACATTTTTGGCGAAGGAAAATATGAGGGGCGTGGGATAGTCGAGCGTATGCTGAAGCCTGAACGTGATGTGTTCAAATGGCGTGACGTCCTATTGCTTCGTCTGAATTGCTCTCGGAGGAAAAGTAGTCGCTACCCTGAGGTTTATGATTCATTGTATGAGTATCAGGCTCAGCATGACGGTTCAAATGAAGATACAGAGGGCTTGAGGGTTTTTAGTCAATATGTTTTTGCTCGATTTAAAAGCGAGTTTATTGAGCCAGGCAAGAATTTATTTGAGCAGGTTGCGCAGGTTCCGATTCAAGGCTTTTTGGTCGGCGTGCGTGCTGCTGACGCCTCGGCAGTTTTAGATGAATCAACGCTGTCTTTGGAAGATCAAGTAGCTACAGAGAAAAATAGTTTTCTTTTGTTTGTCGTTGAAAATATGCTCCATATGCCTTCGTCGAGAAAAAAGGAGCATGGCTGTGGATTTTATGATGAGGCAGGCGTTGCTGACAAACATCAAATATCAAGCCTGATAAGTCGCTATTTATTCGAGGTGTGTTTTAACGTCGATAAGAATGAAGGAAATTTGCTGCATTTTGTTGATTTTTGCATGGCTAACTTTCTTCAGGAATCCACCGGCGTTGAAAAGCCTGACGCCGCGAACAGTGAGTTTGATTCTGCGCTTTCGGCCAGTAGCGTTATTTTGTCGCTGGACCTTCCGGGCTTGACATCCTATTGGATGCAACACCGCAATACGGTTTTAAGTGCGGCCTATATGGAACTTGAACGCAGGGTTTGTACACCTGACTTCATCAGGAGTTACAAGGATGATCTCCAAGCCGTTTGTGATGCCCTTGATGCATTTTGTGAGGCAACGACTTGGTTGCCTCATGAACCCTTAGTTACGTGACACTGCTTTGCGGGGCTGGCAAATGGCTGGTCCCCAGCACCGCCGGCAGCACGCCGGCGCGTAAATCATTGCCACTCGGCTGTTGGTAAAGGCTCAAACCAAACTCCGGCAACACCGCCAGCAAATAATCGAAGATATCCCCCTGGATCCGCTCGTAATCCGCCCACGCCGTGGTGCGGGTGAAGCAGTAGATCTCCAGCGGCACGCCTTGGGCGGTGGTTTGCATCTGGCGCACCATGCAGGTCATGTTCGGCTGAATGTCCGGGTGGCTTTTCAGATAGGCCAGGGCGTAGGCGCGGAAGGTGCCGAGGTTGGTCATGCGGCGGCGGTTAGCCGACAGTTGCGCGCTGCGCCCCTGGGCTTCGTTCCAGGCTTTGAGTTCGGCCTGCTTGCGCCCGATATAGTCGGTGAGCAGGTGCACCTGGGTCATGCGCAATTCTTCATCATCGCGTAGAAAACGCACGCCGCTGGCGTCGATAAACAGGCTGCGCTTGATGCGGCGTCCGCCGGAAGCCTGCATGCCGCGCCAGTTCTTGAACGATTCGGACATCAGGCGCCAGGTCGGGATGGACACGATGGTCTTGTCGAAATTCTGCACCTTGACCGTGTGCAAGGTGATGTCCACCACGTCACCGTCAGCGCCGACCTGGGGCATTTCGATCCAGTCGCCGACGCGCAGCATGTCGTTGCTGGTGAGCTGCACGCTGGCGACAAATGACAGCAGGGTGTCCTTGTACACCAACAGAATCACCGCCGACATCGCACCCAGCCCCGACAGCAGCAACAACGGCGATCGGTCAATCAGGGTGGCGACGATGATGATCGCGGCAAACACGAACAGCACCATCTTCGCCAACTGCACATAGCCCTTGATCGAGCGGGTGCGCGCGTGTTCGGTGCGTGCGTAGATGTCCAGCAGGGCACTCAGCAGGGCGCTCATGGCCAGCGTCATGAACAGGATGGTGAGCGCCAGGGCCACGTTGCCGATAAACAGGATCGCGGTTTTGCTCAGGTCCGGCACCAGGTACAGGCCGAACTGGATCACCAGTGACGGGGTCATCTGCGCCAGGCGATGAAAGACTTTGTTGTGCCGCAGGTCATTGAGCCAATGCAGGGCCGGTTGCCGGCCGAGCAGTTTGACGGCGTGGAGGATGAGGTAACGCGCCACCCGTCCGAGCAGCAGGGCCACTACCAGCAACACCAGCAGACCCAGGCTTGCATGCAGCAGCGGGTGTTGATCGAGGGCGCCCCAGAGGTCCTGGGCGTTGAGCCAGAGCTGTTTGATATCCATGGGTGTAACCGATTCTTCTGTGAGACAAGACGGGGCGATTAGAGCATTTAAGTGCAATAAAGTTAGGGTTAAGGACAAATACACTGACAAAAAACCAGCTGATTAGCGCCGTTCGCGTAAAGACGCTCGGTTTGGACGCCCGAAACCGGTAACCTATGCAGCTGATTTTTTGTATTTCTTCGAGGTAGCACCCGTGTTTTCCCAATTCGCCCTGCACGAACGCCTGCTCAAAGCCGTGGCCGAGCTTAAATTTGTCGAGCCTACGCCTGTGCAAGCAGCGGCCATCCCGCTCGCGCTCGAAGGGCGTGACCTGCGGGTGACGGCTCAAACCGGGAGTGGCAAGACTGCGGCCTTCGTCCTGCCGATTCTGAACCGTCTGATCGGCCCAGCCAAAGTCCGCGTCAGCATCAAGACCTTGATCCTGCTGCCGACCCGCGAGCTGGCCCAGCAGACCTTGAAGGAAGTGGAGCGCTTCTCGCAGTTCACCTTCATCAAGTCAGGCTTGATCACCGGTGGCGAAGACTTCAAGGTCCAGGCCGCCATGCTGCGCAAGGTGCCGGATATCCTGATCGGCACCCCGGGCCGCATGATCGAGCAACTCAACGCCGGCAACCTCGACCTCAAGGAAGTCGAAGTGCTGGTGCTGGACGAAGCTGATCGCATGCTCGACATGGGCTTTGCCGACGATGTGCAGCGTCTTGTGGCTGAGTGCGTTAACCGCCAGCAGACGATGCTGTTCTCTGCCACCACCGGCGGTTCGACCCTGCGCGACATGGTCGCCAAGGTCCTGAACAACCCTGAGCACTTGCAGGTCAACAACGTCAGCGACCTGAACGCGACCACGCGCCAGCAGATCGTTACGGCTGACCACAATGTGCACAAAGAACAGATCCTCAACTGGCTGCTGGCCAACGAGACCTATCAGAAGGCCATCGTGTTCACCAACACCCGCGCTGCGGCTGACCGCATCTACGGTCGCCTGGTGGCCCAGGATTACAAGGCGTTCGTGCTGCACGGTGAAAAAGACCAGAAGGACCGCAAGCTGGCGATCGACCGCCTCAAGGCCGGCGGCGTGAAAATTCTGGTGGCTACCGACGTGGCTGCACGCGGCCTGGACGTGGATGGCCTGGACATGGTCATCAACTTCGACATGCCACGCAGCGGCGACGAGTACGTGCACCGTATCGGTCGTACCGGGCGTGCCGGCAACGATGGCCTGGCGATCTCGCTGATCTGCCACGGCGACTGGAACCTGATGTCGAGCATCGAGCGCTACCTCAAGCAGTCGTTCGAGCGCCGTACCATCAAGGAAGTCAAAGGCACCTACACCGGGCCGAAGAAGGTCAAGGCGTCGGGCAAGGCTGTTGGCGTGAAGAAGAAAAAGACCGACGCCAAGGGCGACAAGAAAAAGGCCGGCGCCAAGTCGCCGACCAAGCGCAAGATCGCCAACCGGCCGAAGACCGACAACCTGTCGCTGGTCAGCAAGGACGGCATGGCGCCGCTCAAGCGCCGCAAACCGGAGGCACCGGCTGCCGAGTAATCAGGGCTGATGTGAAAAAACCGGACGCTGTCCGGTTTTTTTATGCCTTCAGTTTTTGGCTTTGGCCGCCGCTTCTTTCAGCTCTTTGAGACGGGCGTCGATCAACTGGCACTTGTCAGGAAACTCGGCACTCTCGGTATCCAGGTCCATTTTCTGCAACTCGTCGTTCATTTCCTTGGCCTTGGTCGGGTTCTGCTCGGTGAGTGTGGCCACTTCCTGGGCCAACTGCTCGCGTTTGGCGGTGGCCTCGTCCGGGGTGCAGGCCCAGGCGGGCAGGGCGCTCAGCAGCGTGGCGGCGATGGCCAGGTTTATCAGGGTTTTCATGGTGGGACCTCCTTGGCGGTTATGCCCAGTTGAGGGCGCGAACGTCTGGAAAGTTCAGAGAAATCGCGTCCGTCCGGTCGGCTGAACGGCCAGTGGCGCGGCGTGTCACACCTCTAGACGGGCTACTTTTCCTTGGGCCTGCAGGAGGAATCAGGATGACGACTTACAACTGGGATTTGATCGAGCGTCTGCTGCATGAAGTGCAGAACGGCGAGGGCAGCTTTGCACCGCGCAAATACGCTGAACAGGAAGCCGCTGAAAAGGCCACGGCGGGCGAGTCCACCGGCAACCTGGATGCGCTGAAGAAAACTGCTGCCGATTACGAGGCGATGTTGTTCAAGCGTGGCTTTATTGAGTCGCGGCCGGAAGAAGAGGGCGGCAATGGTGAGAACTTTATCCTGACCGCGCTGGGTGCGCAGTTGCTGGCGCTGATCGACAGTTCGATTCCGGGTAACGATCACCCGCGTCAAGTCCTGGACGAGCAGGCGGATGCGCTGGACCCGGCGACGTTTGCCGAGGTGGCTTCGAAAGCGCAGATTGCCTGAGCAGGCTCGACGCTAACCAAATGTGGGGGGCGGGAAAACCCGCTTCCACAGTTTAGATTGAGGCGGCCTTCAGGCATTTGAGTGCCTTGAAGTCGCTGCGCACGCCGTCGATTTTCTGTGTCAATTTGAGGCGCTGCTGCGCGGTACTTTCCGCCATCAGGTCGACGAGCAGGCTGCGGGCCGCCGCTTCGGTCTGAGCATAGGCGACGCGATATTCCGGGGTCCACAGGCTTTCGCGGTTCACCAGCAACTGCTGTATTTTCTGTGGGAAATCGGCACTTTGGCGTTGTTTTACCGCGTCGATAAATTGTGCCTGCCAGTGGGCGCGGTTACCGATCCACTGCTCATTTTGCTCACCCAGGGCGATCGACCACGCCGTGACCCGGTTTTGCTGGCTGGCGCTCAGCGGGCCCATCCAAGTATCCAGGCGTTTGCTCATGCGCTCGGCGCGTTCCTTGATCTGCTGTTCAAGTGGCGGTTTGAGGTATTCGTCCTGCCGTTTGCGCAGGTCCTTGGCCAGGGCGTCGTTCATCTCCTTGACCTGTTGGTCGTCCAGCCCCTGCAACAGTTCAATCGCCGAAGGGGTGACTTCACGGGCGATGTCGGCAATCGCCTGCTTGGCTTCGGCAGTGCGGGTTTGTAATGCCGCGTCGGTGACCTGGTTGTCGTCGACCATCTGTTGCAGGCGGTCCAGCCAATCCAGGTAGCCGGGCAATTGTGTGGTGCAGTGCCAGGCCAGGTGTTCCTTGAGTTTGTCGTTGAACCAGCTCTTCTGCCCGGCGTTCATGTCCAGGTAGTCATTGAGGGTCCACGGGATGATCACGTCAAGGTTGCGGTAGGCCAGGCCCACGCGATTGCAGCCGGCGAGCACCAGGCTCAGGCTCAGCACTACCAGCAGAAATTTGAGCCGACGCAGCATGGGCGAGTCCTTGCGCAGAGAGGGGTTAATGCATGTGAACCTGCGCGGGGTGCGACAGTTCAGCCCATCAATAAAACGACCGCGCAGCCTTCAACGTCAACAGCCCATCGCATTGCGAATTGTGTCCGGAGTAAGCCGAGCAATCGCCGCCGCTGAGGCTGGAGTCGCTGTAGATCAGGTTCAGGTCAACGCCCATCCACTGCCGGGAGAATTGCACCGACCAGTCGCTGAAGGTGCTGATGGAACCGCCCTCCACCGAGACCGGGGTGCCCAACTGATGGGTGGTGTATTTCATGCTGACGCCAATGCCGAACGGCTGTGTACCGCCGAGGTCGGCAAACAGCGTGCTGTCCTGGCGGTCCGGGTCATTGCTGAAAGAGGCACCGAAACGGTTGCCCAGCAGGTTCAGGCCGCCGTAGAACTCCTGGCTGTCGAGGGGGCTGAGCTTGGGGTAGCTGTAATGGATCAAGCCCACTTCATAGCCCAGGGTCTGGTCGAAGGGGTGTTTGAAACCCATGTAGGAATCGACTTCGAGGTTGCTGGTGGAGGACAGGCCCATGTTCGGTGAAAACTGGCCGAAATACAGGCCGCTGTCGTGGCTCAGGTCCAGCCCGCCATGGAACGAGTCGCTGCCGGGAGACGTGGGTTTGACCAACCCCTGGGCCATGCTGCGGCTGGGGGTAGTGCCCAATTTCAGGTCGAAGTCGCCTAATTCACGCTGAAAGATCTGCGCTTCGGCAAGGGGGCTGGCGGCCAGGGCCGCGACCAGGAAAATGCAGGGTTTGAACATGCTTCACTCCATGAAAAGCGAGGAGCAGTGACGAAATAAGTCGGGAGATGCCCGTGCTAGACGTGTGCAAGCATACCGGCGAATGCCGGGAGGTGAGGCCCGTTCGTCGATTAGCGCATCAAGGGATAAAACAAGAGGGTGTTTCGGGCTCTAGTCCTAGCGCCTTGAAGGCAAGACGCTTAGGGACCAGGTCTACTGCGCGGGTGTTACTTCTTGCCCAGGCTGATCTGCTTGGACGGGCCGAAAGTCTGGCCGCTCACGCCCTTGGCAATTTGCTGGATTTCGCCACCGGACTTGAGGAACGCAGCAATCTGGCTGTTGATCGATTCGCTGGTTTCAACGGCTGGAGCTGGCTTTGCTTTGCTGTTGGATGCTTTTACGCGCATGGCGGCCACTAACCTGTAGAAAATTAACTTGGCCAGGCATCGTACAGGAAATACTTGACAATTGCTTGGCAAATATCCTCCGAGAATAAGTGGCGCGGCAGTAAAAAGCCCAAAGTTCATCTTCGAATTAAGCACCTAACTTACTGTTTTAACTCGAAAGACTCGTGCCGTCTGGCGGGCTGGGGGGGCGAAAACCAGCCGGTTGATCGGACGAGCGGGGTGCTGCCAGTAAAACGCCACGTAAGCCTGCGATTTTTCAGGCGTGTGCGCGTGGCGAGCGCAACTCGGGTAGAATGTCGCCCACGCAATGAGGGTAATTGGAAATGGCTTTAGTCGGGCGCTACAACAGCTTGCAAGTGGTAAAACACACTAACTTCGGTTTGTACCTGGACGGTGCGCAAGATGGCGAAATCCTCTTGCCTAATCGGTACATTCCAAAAGATATTCCCAGCGAAGATGAAGACTGGCTTAACGTTTTCATTTATCTGGACAGCGATGACAAACTTATCGCCACGACTGAAAAACCCAAAGTTCAAGTGGGCGAGTTTGCCAGTTTGAAAGTCGTCGAAGTCAACAGTATTGGCGTGTTCCTCGACTGGGGTTTGCCCAAGGACCTGTTGCTGCCGTATTCGGAAGAAAAACGGCAGATGACCGCCGGTGAATATTGTGTGGTGCATGTCTACCTGGACAAGCACACCAAGCGCATCACAGCCACCGCCCGCCTCGATCGTTACCTGGACAAGACCCCCGCCAACTACCAGGTTGGCCAGGAAGTCGACCTGCTGGTGGCCGAAGCTACCGACATGGGCTTCAAGGCGATCATCAACAACAAGCATTGGGGCCTGATTCACAAGAACGAAGTGTTCAAGTTCCTGCGCCCGGGCAAGGAAGAGAAAGGTTTTATCAAAGAGATCCGCGCCGATGGCAACATCAGCCTGAGCCTGCAACCCGTCGGCCAGGAAGCGGCGTCCAGCTTGAACTCGAAGATCCTTGCCAAGCTGCGTGAAAACAATGGCACCTTGCCGGTCAGCGACAAGAGTGATCCGGCCGTGATCAGCAACTTGTTCGGCGTGAGCAAGGGCAACTTCAAGAAGGCCATTGGTGCACTCTACAAGCAAGGTCAGATTGTGATTCATGCGGATCGCATTGAACTAAGCTGAGTGGCGCTTGCTCTTCTGTAGGCGCCCGTCGGCGCCTACGGAGGCTGCATTGATGACCCGCAAAACCCTCTTCGCCTACCTCGGCACCTTGCTCGCCTTCCTGGTCCTCGACGGCCTCTGGCTCGGCGTTCTGATGGGCCCGACCTACAAATCCCTGCTGGGCCCGCTGATGCTTGATCAGCCGCGCCTCTTGCCTGCCGTGTTGTTCTATCTGCTGTATGCCATCGGTTGCGTGGTGTTTGTGGTTTTGCCAAGCGTCAGTTGGCAACGTGCTGCACGCCTCGGCGCCTTGCTGGGCCTGGTCGCCTACGGCACCTATGACCTGAGTAACTGGGCCACGCTGCAAGGCTGGTCGGCCGGGCTGGCATTGCTGGATATGGCGTGGGGCACCGTGCTGACGGCCGCTTGCTGCACGGTTGGGCACCAGTGTGCACATCGAGTGCACCAATGATTGTGTACAGGATTTATGTGCACCGTTGCTGAGCGAGCTACCCGTATCTAAGCCTTAAAAAATCCCTTTGGAACCCCGTTTCAGAAGGATTGTGTGCCATTGGCACGTATTCTGCTGAAAGCCTCGTATACAAACCATGCCGCCTACCGTATGCACCTGCTACGGCAGCGCAGGCCGGTATTTCGAGGAGCCAAGCGATGACCGAACAATTGCCCAAAGGCTACAGCCCGCGCCTGTACAACCAGGATTTGGGCCCGCTGCCGCAAAAATGGACCTGGTACAACATTTTCGCCTTCTGGATGAGCGACGTGCACAGCGTCGGTGGCTATGTGTTTGCCGCCAGCCTGTTCGCCCTGGGCCTCGCCAGTTGGCAGGTACTGATCGCCTTGCTCGCCGGCATTTGCATCGTGCAGTTGATTGCCAACCTGGTAGCCAAGCCGAGCCAGCAAGCAGCAGTGCCTTATCCGGTGATCTGCCGGCTGGCGTTTGGCGTGTTCGGCGCGAATATTCCTGCAGTGATTCGCGGCCTGATCGCCGTGGCTTGGTACGGGATTCAGACGTATTTGGCGTCGAGTGCCTTGATCATTGTGGTGCTGCGTTTCTTCCCGCAGATGGCGGTGTATGCGCAACCGCATTTCGCCGGCCTGTCCTACTTGGGTTGGTTTGGTTTTCTCAGCTTGTGGGTGCTGCAGGCTGCGGTGTTCTGGGCCGGCATGGAGTCCATCCGCCGCTTTATCGACTGGGCGGGGCCGGTGGTGTACGCGGTGATGTTTGCCCTGGCCGGCTGGATCGTGTGGAAGGCGGGCTGGGCGAACATCAGCTTTACCCTGTCAGAAAAATCCCTGTCGGGCTGGCAGGCATTTGGCCAGGTGATCGTGGCGACCGCGCTGGTGGTCTCGTACTTTTCCGGGCCAACCCTGAATTTTGGGGACTTCAGCCGCTACTGCCGCAGCATGCAGGATGTGCGACGCGGCAACTTCTGGGGGCTGCCGGTGAATTTCCTGGCGTTTTCCCTGGTGACCGTGGTGATCGTCTCGGGCACCTTGCCGGTGTTTGGCGAAATGCTCCATGACCCCATCGCCACGGTTTCGCGCATTGATAACAGCATGGCGGTGTTGCTCGGGGCCTTTGCCTTCGTCACCGCGACCATCGGCATCAATATTGTCGCCAACTTCGTTTCCCCAGCGTTTGATTTCGCCAACGTTGCGCCAAGCAAAATCAGCTGGCGCGCCGGTGGAATGATCGCGGCGGTGGCGTCGATCTTCATTACGCCGTGGAACCTGTTCAACAACCCGCTGATGATCCACTACACGCTGGACATCCTCGCGGCGTTTATCGGCCCGCTGTTCGGGATTCTGCTGGTGGATTTCTACCTGATCAAAAAGCAGCAGATCGACGTGGATGCGCTGTTCGATGACAGCCCGAACGGGCGCTACTACTTCGATGGCGGCGTAAACTGGACGGCGGTCAAGGCGCTGGTGCCTGCGACACTGGTGGGCGTCGCGATCACTTTTACGCCGGCGTTGCAGGGCATGGCCAACTTCGCCTGGTTTACCGGGTGCTTCCTGGGTGGGCTGTTTTTCCTGGTATTGGCGCGGCGCCAGCAGGTTCGCACGCCAACGCCTTTGGTTGTGGGTTGAGCAGCACCGCGCCCGCCAGTAACAAACCGCAACCGGCGACGACCAGCGCCGGTTGCAGCCCACCGCTCAGGTGGCTGCTCACCGACGCCAGCAGTGGCCCGCTCAACTGGCCGATGGCAAAGCTGGCCGTCAACAGCCCGGTGCTGCGCTGGTAGCCGTGGGGCGCGACGTCACGCAAGCGCGCCATCACCAGTTGCATGCACGCCAGAAACGGCCCGCCGCACAGCAACACGCCCAGCGCCAACCCCCAGCCATTGCCCAGCAAGCAGGCGAATACGCCGGCGGCCTGCAGCCATAGGGTCGCCATCAGCCAGCGGCGAGTAGTGTTCGGTTTTTTGCGGCGCAGGGTGGCGACCACCACGCCAATCGCTGCGGCCAGGCCAAAGCACGGCCAGAATAAATCTGCCTGCCAGGCGCCCTTGAATTGCGCGCTGGCCATCTGTGACAGAAACGTTGCCGGAATGATGTAGCCCAGGCCGTACAACACGTAGATCCAGCACAGGTGCGTGATGCTGCCGTTGCTGCCTGCCTCGGCCTGGCTGGCGACAGGTGCGCTGGCGGCAGGCTTGGGTAAAAATGGCAGGATTGCCAGCAGCATCACCAGCGCCACCCCGCCATACACCAGCCACAACGTGGCAGAGTTTTGCCCCAGCAGGTTGGAGCCCAGCGCCAGCAATCCGGTCAGCAGAATCCCCAGCCCCGGCCCCGCAAACACTAGCGCCCCCAAGCGTGGGCGCCCGGCGGCAATCGCCAGCGGCTGGCTCAGGCTGGTGATCATCACCAACGCCCAGGCACTCGCCACACCGGTGCCGAAGCGCAATAGCAGGTGCGGCCAGAACCCATGGGCCCAATAGGACGCAAAGGTCAGCAGCACACATAACCACAGGCCGCCGTACAAGCGGCCGCGTACGTGGTGGTGGCTGCGGGCAAAGATCGAGTCCACCGCCCCGACGAAGTAGCCCAGGTAGTTGGCGGCCGCGATCAGTCCGGCGCCAGTCAGGTCGACCTGCCCCTCGCTGAGCAAATGCGGCATTTGCGGGGTAAGGGCAAAACGGCCAATGCCCATGGCCATCATCAAGGCGATAAAGCTGGCGAGTAAGCGGATCAGCGGTGACATGTTCGGGTTTCCTGCAAGCAAGCGAATGAATAGCAGGCTAAAGCGGATTGACTTTCTGTAAAAATGAATAATAGTGAGTAACTTGTTCAGTTTTGGAGAAAGCTATGGAGTTCAGTCAATTGCGGATTTTCCAGGCCGTAGCGCAAGAGGGCTCCATCACCCGCGCCGCCGAGCGTCTGCACCGTGTGCCGTCAAATTTGTCGACCCGGCTCAAGCAGATGGAGGAGCAGCTGGGCGTCGAGCTGTTTGTGCGCGAACGCCAGCGCTTGCAGCTTTCTCCTGCCGGCAAAGTGTTGCTGGACTACAGCACCCGTCTGATCGCGCTGCACGACGAGGCCCAAGGCGCTGTCCAGGGCGGGCAGCCGGCTGGCGATTTTGTGCTGGGAAGTATGTACAGCACGGCGGCGATTCATCTGCCGAAGCTGCTGGCGCGTTATCACAAGGCTTACCCCATGGTGAATCTGCAGGTGCAATCGGCCCCCAGCGGTGAGCTGCTCGAAGGCTTGATCACCGGCCGCCTGGACGCTGCCTTGGTGGACGGCCCGCTGACCATCGCCGCCCTGGATGGCGTGCCGCTGTGTGAAGAACGCCTGGTGCTGATTTGCGAAGCTGACCACCCGCCGGTGCGTGGGCCGCAGGATGTGGCCGGGCGCTCGGTGTTCACGTTTCGCCGCAGTTGTGCGTACCGTACACGCCTGGAAACCTGGTTTTCCCACGAGCGGGTGGCCATGGGGCGCGCCATCGAGATCGAGTCCTACCAAGGCATGCTTGCCTGCGTCATCGCCGGTTCCGGCGTGGCGTTGATGTCTGAATCCATGCTCCACAGCCTGCCGGGCAAGGACAGTGTGTCCGTTCATCCCTTAACAGGGCCTTTTGCCACTGCCACCACTTGGTTGATGTGGCGAAAGGGCATGCTCGGCGCTAATCTCAATGCGTGGATCGACCTGCAACAAGAGGGCAAGGCTGAGTTGCTGCCAGACACGCGGGCGATTGCTTGAACGATCCGTCAGGATTTGAATCAATTCAGTAATAGTTCGTTGTGGTTTCGTTCAAGCAATACATAGGACTTAGGGCTACTATCACTGTAGGAAAAGGCGACAGAACTTGCGCCTACCAGCATTACCCTCAAAGGGGGCAACCATGAAAGAGAAAATCCAAAACTGGCTCCATGACGTTGGTGTTGCACTGGGCTTGATCGAGCCCCCCTTGCAACCGGTGCCCATTCGCACCGATGACGATCAGCGTCGGCCACGCCGTCGGTAGAGCCTTGTCTCAAGGCCGCCGCCGAATTAAAGATGGGAGCGGGCTTGCTCACGAAAGCGCTGTGTCAGTTAACGGCAATGTTGACTGACACAGCGCTTTCGTGAGCAAGCCCGCTCCCACAATTGTTTTTGCGCAAGGCAAAAAAACGGGTGCGACATCCGACGTCGCACCCGCTGAAGTAACCGCTTAAATTTCGGTGTGTCTCAAATCGCCCGAGCCACGGAGGCCTCCGGCCGGCGCGACAACAAACTCACCACCACAAAGCTCACCAGGCCAACCGCCAGGCTGTAGTAGATCGGTGTGTTGGCGTCCAACCCGTCTTTGAACATGAAGACCAGTGCGGTCACAAAGCCCAGGGTCATGGAGGCAATGGCCCCGGATGTGGTGGCACGCTTCCAGAAAATTGCGCCCATCAACGGGATCAGCATGCCGCCCACCAACAGGTTGTACGCCAGGGTCAAGGCGCTGATCACATCGTTCACCACCAAGGCGATACCCAGCACGGCGATACCGGTCAGCATCGTGAACAGGCGGTTGATGTTCAGGCTCGACTGCTTGCCACCGCGCAAACGCGGCATCAGGTCTTCGGTCAATACGGTGGAGGCGGCCAGCAGACCGGCGCTGGCGGTGGACATCATCGCGGCCAGGGCGGCGGCGATGACCAGGCCGCGAATCCCGTCCGGCAGCGACATTTTGACGATGGCCGCAAACGCGTTATTGACGTTGTCCAGATCCGGAATCAGCACATGCGCCGCCATCCCGATCAACGCACAGGCCAGGCCGTAGAGGATGCAGTAGAAACCGGCGAAAGTGCCCGCGTACTTGGCGACTTTTTCGTCACGGGCGGTGAACACCCGTTGCCAGATGTCCTGGCCGATCAGG
This sequence comes from Pseudomonas viridiflava, assembly GCF_900591205.1. GTDB lineage: Bacteria > Pseudomonadota > Gammaproteobacteria > Pseudomonadales > Pseudomonadaceae > Aquipseudomonas. Next base: position 107,501 of record NZ_UUPU01000027.1, on the reverse strand, counting down.
ATGCCGAAGAAGTAGATCATGAAGTAGGTAATGATCGTGTCCCAGCCGATCGCGGTGAAGCTGAAGCTCGACGCCGGCAGCTTGGCCACCAGTTCATCCCAGCCGCCGACGCGGTACAGGCAGATCGGCAACAGGATAAACATCAGGCCGACGGTCTTGATCACAAACTGCACGATGTCGGTCAGTGTCAGCGACCACATGCCGCCGATGGTCGAGTACACCACCACCACGCCACCGCCCAGCAACACCGAGATCCAGAACGGCAGGCCGAACAGCACTTGCAGCACGGTGCCGATGGCCAGGATCGAGGTCACGCCGATCATCAGCGCGTAGGCCAGCATGATCACCGCACTGGCCTGGCGGGCCATGGGGTTGTAGCGTTTTTCCAGGACCTGGGTCACCGTGAATATCTTCAGCTTCAAGAGTGGCTTGGCCAGGAACAGGTTCAGCGCAATGATCCCCATGCCCAGCGCGGCGCACAGCCAGAAGCCGGAGATGCCGTGTACATAGCCCAGGCGCACGGTGCCGACGGTGGACGCGCCGCCCAATACCGTGGCGGCCATGGTGCCCATGTACAGCGACGGGCCCAGGTTGCGCCCGGCCACCAGGTAGTCTTCGTGGGTCTTGGCGCGGCGCATGCCGTAATAGCCGAGCACGAGCATGCCGGCGGCGTAGATGAGTACGACGAATAAATCCAAAGCCATGACGGCGGTTCTCCGATTATTTTTTATTGTGGTTAGCGTGCTTGTTGTGGCGAGGGAGCTTGCTCCCGTTCGACGGCGAAGCTGGAGCCGGCTTCTTTGGGGCCGCTGCGTAGCCCAGCAGAAGCACGCTCCCTCGCCACAACAGCGGGCCCGTAGACGGCGGCCGGTTCCGGGAACAGTCGAAGCAAGCTCAGGTACACCACCGAGGCCAGCCCCAGCGTTACCGGCAAGCTGATATCAATGCCATCCGCCAGGTTGCCCAGCGGCCCCACAAACTGCCCCGGCAGGTTGACGAAGCACAGGCCCACCAGTGCACTCGGGATCCACGCGCCCAGCCCGCGCCAGTTCCAGCCATGGCTGAACCAGTAGCGGCCGCCGGTTTCACCGCGGGTGAACACCTGCAGGTCATCCGGGCAGTAGAAGCCGCGGCGCACGATCAAGCCGATGATCATCATCACCATCCACGGCGTGGTGCAGGTGATGATCAACACGGCGAAGGTCGACACGCTCTGCACCAGGTTGGCGGCGAAACGTCCGATAAAGATGAAGGCAATCGACATCACGCCGATCAGCAACGTGGCCTTGACCCGCGACAGCAGGCGCGGGAACACGCTGGACATGTCCAGCCCCGTGCCATACAGCGAGGTGGTGCCGGTGGACATGCCGCCGATCACCGCGATCAGGCACACCGGCAGGAAGAACCAGGTGGGCGCCACTGCCAGCAAACCGCCGACGTAGTTATTGGCCGCGATGTAGTCCGGTGCCTTGATCGCCACGATGGTCGCGGTGGCCAGGCCGAACAGGAACGGGATCAACGTGGCAATCTGTGCCAGGACCACCGCTAGCATGATGCGCATTTTCGGTGTTTCGCGAGGGATGTAGCGCGACCAGTCACCGAGGAACGCGCCGAAGGAAATCGGGTTGCTCATGGCCACCAGTGCGGCGCCGATAAAGGCTGCCCAGAAGCCGCTCTGGCCCATGGCGACGCTGCCCGCGAAATGGCTGTCGAACGCCGGTGCGAAGGCGAAAATCCCCAGCAGGAACAGGAGGCTCGCCGCCCATACCGCAATGCGGTTGACCCACAGCATGAAGCGAAAGCCATAGATGCACACGGTCAGCACGAGAAGGGCGAACAGGCCGTAGGCCAGGCCCAGGGTCAGGTCGGTTTCGGGCAGGCCGATCAGACGTTTCGCACCGCCGACCAAGGCATCGCCTGAACTCCACACCGACAGTGAGAAGAAGGCAATCGCCGTCAACAAAGACAGAAACGAGCCGACAATCCGCCCATGCACGCCAAAATGCGCGCCGGAAGACACGGCGTTGTTGGTGCCGTTGATCGGCCCGAACAGGCCCATCGGCGCCAGGATCAGCGCGCCCACCAGCACGCCCAGCACAATCGCCCAGACCCCGGCCTGGAACGACAGGCCGAACAGCACGGGAAACGAGCCCAACACGGCGGTGGCAAAGGTATTGGCACCGCCGAAAATCAGGCGGAACAGGTCCTTGGGCCCGGCGGTACGTTCGTGGTCCGGGATCTGTTCGACCCCGTTGGTTTCTATTTTGCGAATACTGTTTTGGTTGTTTTTATTATTCATGATCAGCTCCGATCACATTGGCTAATGGGGCGGCAGCCCTTCCGGCATAGCGGACAAATGTTCGTGACAGGCCAGCCACAGACCTTGTTGTTTTTCTACTTGAGAGGCTTGCCGTTTGAAGACAATGGTCTCGCGTTCCTGGCTATGAAATTGCTCCCCGTTCATGCGCAGCTCGGTGGCCACGTCATGAATAAATATCGCCACGTCATCGTGCAGGCTGACAAAGGCGTTGCTCGAGGTGCAGGACAGCACCTCGAACCCCTCGTCCCGGCGCCAGCTGTCCCACAGCGCCTGATAGGCATCGCGGCTGAGCAGCGGCTGGGGCAGGGTGTAGAACACAAAGCTGGCATCGGCGGTGAACGCGCCGAAATAAGCGGCGCGGTCATTGCGGGCAAAGGCCGACACCAGCTCGGCCGCCGCTTTGAGCACGGCTTGCGCGCTCATCAGCGGTGCGCCACGCCAGGCAGTACGCAGAGCATCTCGTACAGCAGGTTGGCGCCCAGCAACGAGGTGTTGCCGGTGGTGTCGTAGGGCGGCGAAACTTCTACCAGGTCGCAACCAATCAGGTCGAGGCCCTGGCAGCCACGGATGATCTCGATTGCCTGGATGGTGGTCAGCCCACCGATTTCCGGGGTGCCGGTGCCGGGCGCCCAGGCCGGGTCGATGCCGTCGATATCGAAGCTCAAGTACACCGGGCCGCCGCCGACTTTTTCGCGCACTTCGGCCATCAACGGGGCGAGGGAGTGGTGCCAGCACTCTTCGGCCTGGACCACGCGGAACCCCTGTTTGCGGCTCCAGTTGAAGTCTTCGGCGGTGTAGCCCTGGGCACGCAGGCCAATCTGCACCACACGGTCGCAATCGAGCAGGCCCTCTTCCACGGCACGGCGGAAGGTGGTGCCGTGGGCGATTTTCTCGCCGAACATATGGTCGTTGACGTCGGCGTGGGCATCAATGTGCACCAGCCCGACCTTGCCGTGTTTTTTGTGGATCGCCCGCAGGATCGGCAGGGTGATGGTGTGGTCGCCGCCCAGGGTCAGCGGGATCACGTTGTGCTCAAGGATTTCATCGTAGGCTTCTTCGATGATGCGCACCGCGTCCAGCAGGTTGAAGGTGTTGATCGCCACGTCGCCGATATCCGCAACCGACAGCGAGTCGAACGGCGCGGCGCCGGTGGCCATGTTGTAGGGGCGGATCATCACCGATTCGGCGCGGATTTCACGTGGTCCGAAGCGGGTGCCGGCGCGCAACGAGGTGCCGATATCCAGAGGCACGCCGATAAAGGCGGCGTCCAGGCCCTTGGCCGATTGCAGGTGGGGGAGTCGCATCATGGTGGCGATGCCGGCGAAGCGCGGCATTTCGTTGCCGCCCAGTGGTTGGTGGAAAATCTTGTCCACGGGATTGCCTCATCGTTGTTTTGTTTATTAGGGGCCGATTCTGCGAAATACACCGATACGAAAGAATCGGCAGGGGCAAATACTTAGTTCAGATTTTTCTAAACTAATGCCTGAGGTAAACTCGTTCGTCTGTGGTGGGTTGACTGATTCATTCTGTCGAACGCCGTCCAACTGTGGGAGCTGGCTTGCCTGCGATAGCGGTGGGTCAGCCACATGGCTTTTTTTGATACGCCGCCATCGCAGGCAAGCCAGCTCCCACAATGGGATCGCGGCGCATTAGCTGAATCTGGAGACCCGATGGCCAACGCCTTGCCCGACCTGAAACTCCTGCGCATCTTCGCAAGCGTCGTGCGGCACCAGGGGTTCGCCAATGCCCAGCACGAGCTCAACCTGTCCACCTCGGCCATCAGCACCTATATGAGCCAGCTGGAGTCGGCCCTGGGCCTGGTGCTGTGCCATCGTGGCCGGGGCGGGTTCAGCCTGACCAGCAAGGGCGAGCTGTTCCACCACGAGACCTTGCGCCTGCTGGGCGAGCTGGAAGGTTTCGAGCAATACGCTGCCGCGTTGAAAGGCGAGTTGCGCGGCACCCTGAAACTCGGTGTGCTCGACTCCACCGTCAGCGACAAAGCCTTGCCGTTTGCCGAAGTGATCGGCGCCTACAGCCTCGAGCATCCGGCGGTGCACCTGCATTTGTCGGTGATGAGCCCCTACGAATTGCAACTCGGCGTGCAGGACAACCGTCTGGACCTGGCCATCGGCGCCTTCTCCAACCGCATGAGCGGGCTCATCTATATGCCGCTGTACCGCGAACAGCACTGGCTGTATTGCAGCACCCGGCACCCGTTGTTCAATGAACGGCGTATCCCCGAACAAGTGATTACCCAGCAGCGCATGGTCGGGCGTGGTTACTGGAGCCAGGCAGAGCTGGCGCGCCACGGTTTCAAACACAGCGCGGCGACTGTGGAAAGTATGGAGGCGCAGCTGATCCTGGTGCTGTCCGGCGCCTATATCGGCTACCTGCCCGAACACTACGCCCAGGCTTGGGCCGACAAGGGCGACCTGCGCGTATTGCTGCCGGCGACCTTTGGCTACCAGGCGCCGTTCTCGATGATCATGCGTCGGGGACGCAGCCGTGAACCGCTGATCCAGACCTTCCGTGACTTGCTTAAAGCCCAGCTCAACCAGGCGTGAGAAACCATGTCCAGACCCCAATGTTCCCGTTGCCTGCGCCCGCTCGCCCACTGCCTGTGCGCCCTGATCCCCAGCCTCGACAGCCGCACCCGCGTGTTGCTGCTGCAGCACCCGAGCGAGGTCAACCATGCGCTGAATACCGCCCGGTTGGCGGCACTGGGCTTGAACAATGCGCAATTGGTGGTGGGGGAGGTGTTTGATGACCTGCACAGCTTACTGAACCCGCCGGGCTATCAAGCACGGCTGTTATTCCCCTCTGAAGACGCCCAGCCGCTGCAAGCCTATGCGCCCGCCGACCAGCCGCTGTTGCTGGTAGTGCCCGACGGCACCTGGCGCAAGGCGCGCAAACTGTTGCACCTCAACCCTTTGCTGGCGGCGTTGCCACGCGTGACCTTGGCCGAGGGCGGCGTGTCCCGCTACCGGCTGCGCAAGGCGCCCGGGCCTGGGGCCTTGTCGACCATTGAAGCTATCGTGCAGGCATTGCAGGTGTTGGAAGCGCCGGGGTCGTTCGACCTGTTGCTCAAACCGTTCGAGGCGTTGATCGAAGGGCAAATTGCGGCGATGGGGGAGGAGGTGTTTCAGAGAAATCATGGCGACGGGCGGTTGGTTTAGCAGGTTCACCGAGGTGCGGCCATCGCAGGCAAGCCAGCTCCCACAGGCGATTTCGGGTTACCCCCAATTTCCTGTGGGAGCTGGCTTGCCTGCGATAGCGTCCTCCCGGTCAAACACTGCCTGCTTATTCTTTTAAGCCATAAGCACCGCACTTTGCGTGATATGGCCCGCCAGCCTTTCCCGGTATGATGTTCGCCCCCGCAGTCTGGATTGCGAATACGCCATGACCTTGCAGTACCCTACAATCGCCGATTGCGTCGGCAACACGCCCCTGGTCCGCTTGCAACGCATGGCGGGTGAAACCAGCAATACCCTGTTGCTCAAGCTCGAAGGGAACAACCCGGCTGGCTCTGTAAAAGACCGCCCGGCGCTGTCGATGATCACCCGCGCCGAATTGCGCGGGCAGATCAAGCCCGGCGACACCCTGATCGAAGCCACCTCCGGCAACACCGGGATCGCCCTGGCCATGGCTGCGGCGATCAAGGGTTACAAAATGGTGCTGATCATGCCCGACAACGGCAGCGCCGAGCGCAAGGCGGCGATGACCGCCTATGGCGCGCAGTTGATTCTGGTCACCCAGGAAGAAGGCATGGAAGGTGCCCGTGACTTGGCCGAGCGCATGGCCGCCGAAGGCCGTGGCGTGGTGCTGGACCAGTTCGCCAACGGGGATAACCCCGAAGCGCACTACACCAGCACCGGCCCGGAAATCTGGCGCCAGACCCAGGGCACTATCACCCATTTCGTCAGCTCCATGGGCACCACCGGCACCATCATGGGCAATTCGCGCTACCTCAAGGAGCAGAACCCCGAGATCCAGATCGTCGGGCTGCAACCGATGGAAGGCGCGGCGATTCCCGGTATCCGCCGCTGGCCTGAAGAGTACCTGCCGAAAATTTACAACGCGACGCGCGTGGATCGCATCATCGACATGGCCCAGCGCGAAGCCGAAGACACCACCCGCCGCCTGGCCCGTGAAGAAGGCATTTTCTGTGGCGTGTCCTCCGGCGGCGCCGTCGCGGGTATGTTGCGTCTGTCCAAAGAAGTGGAAAACGCGGTGATCGTCGCGATCATCTGTGACCGAGGCGACCGCTACCTGTCGACCGGCATCTTCGACGAACCCAACTGATGGCCAAGCACGAGAGAGGCTTGCGCTTCCAACCGACGGGCGGCAGCCGGGCCCCGCAGATCCCTGTAGGCAAGAAGCAACGCCTGACCATCGAGCGCCTGGCCAACGACGGCCGCGGGATTGTGTTCTTTGAAGGCCGCACCTGGTTCGTCAATGGCGCACTCGCCGGTGAGGAAGTGGAAGCGCGGGTGTTGGGCGCCCACGGCAAAGTGGTCGAGGCGCGTACCGAGCGTGTCTTGAAGGCCAGCGAACTGCGCCGCCCGGCGCCGTGTGCACACTTCGGCCGCTGTGGCGGTTGCAGCGTGCAGCACTTGCCCCATGACGAACAGCTTGCCCTGAAACAGCGCATGCTCGCCGAGCAACTGTCCCGCGTGGCCGGTATTGAACCGCAAGCGTGGGCCGCCCCTTTGAGCGGGCCGGAATTCGGCTATCGCCGCCGTGCCCGCGTGGCCGTGCGTTGGGATGCCAAGGCAAAACACCTCGAAGTCGGTTTTCGCGCCGTGGCCAGCCAGGACATCGTCGCTATAGATGATTGCCCGGTGCTGGTACAGGCTTTGCAACCGATCATGCAGCGTCTGCCAAACATGTTGCGCCGCCTGAGCAAACCGCAGGCGTTGGGGCATGTGGAGTTGTTCAGCGGTTCGTCGATTGCGGTGTTGTTGCGGCATATGTCGCCGCTGTCCGAGCCGGACCTGCAGATACTCAAAGAATTCTGCGCTTTTCATGAAGCCCAGTTGTGGCTGCAGGGCGAGGGCATGCCGGAACCTGTGGAGCCCGATCAGGCCCTGGGTTTTCGGTTGGAAGCCTGGGACCTGGAACTGGCCTACCGGCCAGGCGACTTTGTCCAGGTCAACGCCGGGGTGAATGAGGCAATGGTCGCCCAGGCCCTGGAATGGCTGGCGCCGCAGCCTGACGAGCGGGTGCTGGACCTGTTTTGCGGCCTGGGCAACTTTGCTCTGCCACTGGCCCGCCACGTGCGGGAAGTGGTGGCGGTGGAGGGCGTGCAGGCCATGGTGGACCGGGCGGCGCTGAATGCCGTCAGCAACAATTTGCATAATGTGCAGTTTTTTCAGGCCGATTTGTCCCAGCCTTTGACTGACGCGGAATGGGCCAAACAGGGCTTTTCTGCGGTACTCTTGGACCCACCCCGCGATGGTGCCTTGGAGGTTGTGCGCAAGCTCGCGAACCTTGGGGCCAAGCGCCTGGTGTATGTGTCCTGCAACCCGGCCACGCTGGCGCGGGACACGGTTGAGTTGGTCAAGCAGGGCTACCGGCTAAAACGTGCCGGGATCCTCGACATGTTTCCGCAGACAGCTCATGTCGAGGCCATGGCGTTATTTGAGGCGGGCTAGGATGCCCGTTTAATCCGACTGGCCTGTAGTCTCCTGGGCCGTGACCTGTCAGGGAGTTCTAGGTAGCCTAGGGTTGCAATGCCAGGGTTACGCAGCAGGTCAGCGATGATTTTTTGGCGCATTTAAAGATGCGTCGTAGGGAAGGTAAGCAAGATGGTACAGGTGAGAGCACACCAGCCGATCAACACCGACGGCAGTATCAATCTCGAGGCATGGCTGGATCATGCCATCAGTGTCGACCCGGCACTGGACCGTGAAGCCTTGAAAGCAGCCTGCGAGTTCGCTCGTGAGTCTGAACAGCAAGACAATGCGGCCAAAAACCTGTGGGCCGAAGGCACTTCAAGCTTTCGTACCGGGTTGGAAATCGCCGAGATCCTTGCCGATCTCAAGCTGGACCAGGATTCGCTGATCGCCGCCGTGCTCTATCGCGGCGTGCGTGAAGGGCATATTCCGTTGGCCACCGTTGGCCAGCGTTTCGGCTCCGTGGTGGCCAAGCTGATCGACGGCGTGCTGCGCATGGCCGCCATCAGCGCCAGCCTCAGCCCGCGCCAGTCTATGGTGCTGGGCACCCAGGGCCAGGTCGAGAACCTGCGCAAGATGCTGGTGGCAATGGTCGACGACGTACGCGTCGCACTGATCAAGCTGGCCGAACGCACCTGCGCGATCCGAGCGGTGAAGACCGCCGACGACGAGAAGCGCAACCGCGTCGCCCGCGAGGTCTTCGACATCTACGCGCCGCTGGCGCACCGCTTGGGTATCGGCCATATCAAGTGGGAGCTGGAGGATTTGTCCTTCCGCTACCTCGAGCCCGATCAATACAAACAGATTGCCACGTTGCTGCACGAGCGGCGGCTCGACCGTGAGCGCTTTATCACTGACGTGATGGGCCAGTTGCGTTCCGAGTTGCAGGCCACCGGCGTTGATGCCGACATCAGCGGTCGCGCCAAACACATCTATTCCATCTGGCGCAAAATGCAGCGCAAGGGCCTGGCGTTCAGCCAGATCTACGACGTGCGCGCCGTGCGCGTGCTGGTGCCGGAAATGCGCGACTGCTACACCGCGCTGGGCATTGTCCACACCCTGTGGCGGCATATTCCGAAGGAGTTCGACGACTACATCGCCAACCCCAAGGAAAACGGCTATCGCTCGCTGCACACCGCCGTGATCGGCCCTGAGGGCAAGGTGCTCGAAGTACAGATCCGCACCCACGCCATGCACGAAGAGGCGGAGCTGGGCGTGTGCGCGCACTGGCGTTACAAGGGCACCGACGTCAAGGCCGGCTCCAACCAGTACGAAGAGAAAATCTCCTGGCTGCGCCAAGTGCTGGAATGGCACGAAGAGCTGGGCGATATCGGCGGCCTGGCCGAACAGTTGCGGGTGGATATCGAGCCGGATCGGGTCTACATCTTCACCCCCGACGGCCACGCCATCGACTTGCCCAAGGGCGCCACGCCGCTGGACTTTGCCTACCGCGTGCACACCGAAATCGGTCACAACTGCCGGGGCGCCAAGATCAACGGGCGCATCGTGCCGCTCAACTACAGCCTGCAAACCGGTGAACAGGTCGAGATCATCACCAGCAAGCACGGCACGCCGAGCCGCGACTGGCTGAACCCGAACCTGGGCTACATCACCACGTCGCGGGCGCGGGCGAAGATCGTTCACTGGTTCAAATTGCAGGCGCGCGACCAGAACGTCGCCGCCGGCAAGACCTTGCTCGAACGCGAACTGGCGCGCCTGGGCCTGCCGCAGGTGGACTTCGACAAGCTGGCCGAAAAGGCCAACATGAAGATCGCCGAAGACATGTTCGCCGCCCTTGGCGCCGGTGACCTGCGCCTGGCGCAACTGGTCAACCTGGCACAACAGCTGGTCGAGCCGGAGCGCGGCAGCGAGCAGCTGGAGCTGATCCCACGCAAGGCCACCGGTTACAAGCCGGGCAAGCGTGGCGATATCCAGATCCAGGGCGTGGGCAACCTGATGACGCAAATGGCCGGTTGCTGCCAGCCGTTGCCGGGGGACGCCATCGTCGGTTACATCACCCAGGGCCGTGGGGTGAGTATTCACCGCCAGGATTGTGCCTCGGTGCTGCAACTGGGCGGGCGCGAGCCGGAGCGCATCATCCAGGTCAGCTGGGGCCCGGTGCCGGTGCTCACCTACCCGGTGGACATCATCATCCGTGCGTACGACCGTTCCGGCTTGCTGCGTGATGTGTCGCAAGTGCTGCTCAATGAGCGCATCAACGTGCTGGCGGTCAACACCCGCTCGAACAAAGAGGACAACACTGCGTTGATGTCCTTGACCATCGAGATTCCGGGGCTGGACGCGCTGGGGCGGTTGCTGGGGCGGATTTCCCAATTGCCGAACATCATCGAGACCCGGCGTAATCGCACACCTTGAAGCGGTCAAAAATGTGGGAGGGGGCTTGCCCCCGATAGCGGTGGGTCAGTCAATATAAGTCTGGCAGACCCGGCCTCATCGGGGGCAAGCCCCCTCCCACATTTGATCTTCAGCGGAAAGAGACTGATGTATTCACTTGAAGACCTGCTGCACTTGATGAGCCGCCTGCGGGACCCGCAATACGGGTGCCCGTGGGACATCAAGCAAACCTACGCGAGCATTGTCCCGCACACCCTGGAAGAAGCCTACGAAGTCGCTGACGCGATCGAGCGCGGCGACTTTGATCATCTGCAAGGCGAGTTGGGCGACCTGCTGTTCCAAGTGGTGTATTACAGCCAACTGGCGCGGGAAGAAGGGCGCTTCGAATTTGCCGGGGTGATCGACAGCATCACGCGCAAGCTGATCCGCCGCCATCCGCATGTGTTCCCGACCGGTGATCTGTATGCGCCGCTGGATATTCCTCAGCTCAGCGAAGAACAGGTGAAGGCGCGTTGGGAGCAGATCAAAGCCGAAGAGCGTGCAGAAAAATCCGACGCGCCGGAGCAACTTTCCCTGCTTGACGACGTGCCTATGGCTTTACCGTCGCTGTCCCGCGCCGCCAAGTTGCAAAAGCGCGCCAGCCAGGTCGGTTTCGACTGGCCGTCTGCGTTGCCGGTGGTGGATAACGTGCGCGAAGAGCTGGATGAAGTGCTCGAAGCCATGGCAGACAACGACCCAGTGGCCATCGCCGATGAAGTCGGTGACCTGCTGTTCGCGGCGGTCAACCTGGCCCGTCACCTTAAGGTCGACCCGGAAACCGCGTTGCGCGGCGCCAATGCCAAGTTCGAACGACGTTTCCGATTTATCGAACAGGCATTGCGCGAGACGCACCAACCCATAGAAGATTGCACCCTCGAAGTGTTGGACGCCCTGTGGGGCGAAGCCAAACGTCAGGAAAAGAATGTGTCCAGCTGCGGTTGAGCAGTTGCCTAAGTGAGTAAGCACCATGAGCATTTCCCTTCGCGACCAGTTACTCAAAGCAGGGCTGGTCAACCAAAAGCAGGCCAAACAGGTCGGCAAAGAGAAACAGAAGCAGCAGCGTCTGGTCCACAAAGGCCAGATCGAGGCTGACGACACCCAGGCACGCCTGGCTGCCGAGGCGCAGGCCGAAAAGGTCAAGCGTGACCAGGAGCTGAACCGTCAGCAGCAGGAAAAGGCCGAGGCCAAGGCCCGTACGGCCCAGGTCAAGCAACTGATCGAAACCTCGCGTCTGCCCAAGCTGACCACCGAGGACTACTACAACTTCGTGGACGACAAGAAGGTCAAGCGCCTGTCGGTCAACACGCTGATGCGCAACAAGCTGAGCAACGGCTCGCTGGCGATCGTGCACCACGGCGGCGGTTACGAGGTGATCCCGCGTGAAGCGGCGCTGAAGATCCAGGAGCGCGCACCGGAGCGTATCGTGCAGCTCAATATCCTCACCGAGAGCCAGGTGCCGGACGAGGATGATCCATACGCCGCCTACCAGATCCCGGATGATTTGATGTGGTGAGACGTTAAAAACGCCCGTTTGGCAGCGTCTCGCTGTGGCAGTCGCGCTTACTGTGGCGAGCGGGCTTGCCCGCGTTGGGCTGCGCAGCAGCCCCAAGAAAAACACAAACCCCGCTCAAAAGGCGGGGTTTGTATTGATAGGCACCCCAGCTGCGTGGGGCCTGGATGCCTGCACAATTTCAGCGTTTCAGGAACCTTGCGTCTGGCGTCTCATCTCAAGGGCTTCAAGCTCGTTTTTATAATTATGAGCGTCGCTCTCGTTGTGAAACATGCCGACCAACAGGTCTTGTTGGTGTACATCCCAGATGTGAATCCCATGGCCCAGTGCTTCGTGGGACATATGTTCGTCGTCGCGTTCAGTTACTTTTACAGTCATCTGCTTGCTCCAATCTCTGGTGGATCTGCGGCAAGTCGTCGCAGGGCTTTGTTATATGTTTTGTTAGCTTGCTAAGTAAACCGGTTTTCCACGCAACAATTCATTGCAGGAAACGCAACAGTGCTGCAGGCCGCGTAAACCGCGAGATTGCGCCGCAGGCAACTGAGTTTTATGACAAAAGTTTCATGTTCGCGTAAGGCTTTCGGGCCTGTATTGACCCGTCTGCCGCGTTCGCAGGCAAGCCAGCTCCCACCTTTTGAAATGCATTCCAAAGGTGGGAGCTGGCTTGCCTGCGATGACGGCAGATGCTTCAGAACAAAAACCGCAGACGAAAAAAAGCCCCGCATTCAGCGGGGCTCTTTTCTTGACTCACCAGCCCATCAGCTACCTTTGACAGCCTTGCCGTCAACGGTGCCGTCTTGAAGCATGATGTTGTATTCCTTGCCGTCAGTTTCGACCTGGCGCAGGGCAACCAGAATGCCGCCCTGGTCTTTGGCAAACCACATCTGGGTGATGCGCTTGCTTTGCGTCGGGTCACGCACGCGCTCAACCTTGATCGCGTCAATGGAGCCGACCTTGGTCTGGACCTTTTCCGGGCCGATCACACGGAAGTCGTAGGTGTCGACGTCGGTGCCTTCCACCACGTTATAGCTCATGCTCTTCTTGCCGGCTGCCACATCGCGCTGCAGCGCCAACTGGTAGGTCGACTTGTCGAGCATGCCGCTTTGCAGGGGCACGTTGACCGCGTCCTTGTTTTCAAAGCCAGTGACTTTCTTGGCGGACTGGTCGAAATCCAGGTTGATCTTCTTGGCTTTGCCCAGGCCGCCGCGCTCGAAGGTGTAGCTCTTCGGTTGCAGGGTGTCCTTGTCGAAGAGGATCACGCTGGTTTCGGTCAGGCTGGCAATCATCATGGAAGCCTTGAAATTCAAGGTCCAGGTGCCATCGCCATTTTTGGCCAGGCTGCGTTCAGCCGAGCCACTCATGGGCAACTGTTTCCAGTCGGCGGTGTAGCTTACGGAGAAAGGGTGTAGGTCTGCTGCTTGCACGGCGGGCAAGGCGAACAGCGCAAAAGCGAAGAGCAAGGCGCGACGCATAAAATCTCCTAGGTTCGAATCAAGTGGCCGCTGGCCGCGAGTAACTGACCGTCCAATAATGCACCCTGGTCGCCAAGAATCAACCGCCCCTCGGCAAACCAGCGAACAGCCAGCGGGTAAATCCTGTGTTCCTGGGTGTGAACCCTTTGCGCAAGGGTCTGCGCCGAGTCGTCAGACTCTACCGGAACCACTGCCTGTACGACCAGAGGCCCGCCATCGAGTTCCTCGGTGACGAAGTGCACGCTGCAGCCATGCTCCGTGTCACCGGCCTCGAGGGCCCGTTGGTGGGTATGTAACCCTTTGTATTTGGGCAGCAGGGAAGGGTGGATATTCAGCAGGCGCCCTTGGTAATGCCGCACGAAATCAGGGCTGAGAATGCGCATGAAACCGGCGAGGACGACGAGCTTGGGGTTGAAGGCGTCGATCAGTTCAATCAAGGCGGTATCGAAGGCTTCGCGGCCTTCGAAAGCCTTGTGATCCAGGGCGCGGGTAGCGATACCTGCGTCCCTGGCGCGTTGCAGGCCGTAGGCGTCGCTGCGGTTGGAGATCACCGCAGCGATGCGCACCGGGCTGTTGCCGGTGCGCGTGCTGTCGATCAGGGCCTGCAAGTTACTGCCGGTGCCGGAAAGCAGCACCACGACATCACAGGTCTGAGACATTAATGAGCCTTGAGGTTCTTCAGTTCAACCTGAGCCGCGCCTTCCGGTGCGGTGGCGATCTGACCGATGACCCATGGCTGCTCGCCGGCTTCACGCAGTACGTTCAGCGCGCTTTCCACATGCTCCTGAGCCACGCAGATCACCATGCCTACGCCGCAGTTCAGCACGCGGTGCATTTCGGTTTCGTTGACGTTGCCTTTCTCTTGCAGCCAATCGAATACTGCCGGGCGCTGCCAGCTGGCCACGTCGACAATCGCCTGGGCGCCTTTTGGCAGTACACGCGGGATGTTGTCCAGCAAGCCGCCACCGGTGATGTGGGCCATGGCCTTGACCGCGCCGGTGTCCTTGATCAGCTTGAGCAACGGCTTGACGTAGATGCGCGTCGGGGCCATCAGCAGGTCGGTCAGTGGCTTGCCGTCGAGCTGGATGCTTTCGATGTCGGCGCCGGACACTTCGATGATCTTGCGGATCAGCGAGTAGCCGTTGGAGTGCGGGCCGGAGGATGGCAGGGCCAGCAGGGCGTCACCGGCAGCCACTTTGGAGCCGTCGATGATTTCGGATTTCTCTACAACGCCGACGCAGAAACCGGCCAGGTCGTAGTCTTCGCCTTCGTACATGCCTGGCATTTCAGCGGTTTCGCCGCCGACCAGGGAGCAACCCGACAATTCGCAGCCGGCACCGATGCCGGTGACCACCTGGGTGGCGGTCTCGACGTTGAGCTTGCCGGTGGCGTAGTAGTCCAGGAAGAACAACGGCTCGGCGCCGCAGACCACCAGGTCGTTGACGCACATGGCGACCAGGTCGATGCCGATGCTGTCGTGCTTGTTCAGGTTCAGTGCCAGGCGCAGCTTGGTGCCCACACCGTCGGTGCCGGAGACCAGCACAGGCTGTTTGTAGCCGGCCGGGATTTCGCAGAGGGCGCCAAAACCGCCCAGGCCGCCCATGACTTCGGGGCGCGCAGTGCGCTTGGCGACGCTCTTGATGCGTTCGACCAATGCTTCACCGGCGTCGATGTCTACACCGGCGTCCTTGTAGCTCAGGGAGGGTTGCTTGCTCATGATCCAGGCCTTTAGGGGGGATTTCTGGGTAACGACCGAGCTGGCAGGGGTCTTTTGAAAAGAAGCCCAGCCGTTGACGGTCTGCGAAGGCGCGCGATTTTATCAGGCTTGAGGGGCAGCGGCCATCCTCGGGCCGACGGGCAGGGCCATATAGATTAAAAAAGTACGGTTAAAAAAATGCTAATCGGCTCTGCGAGGGTACGTATTAAGGTATAGCCTTTAACCCGCTATCGTTGTGACAGTACAAAAACTGCCGAGACCCTGTGAATGTTTTGCCGGTGGCTGTGGTCACAGCCTTGCCAAACCGAGTTCACGCGGTCTGTTCCAGCCGCTAAATTTGTCGTTCGGGAATCTTCCATGCGTCTGTGTAAATTGTTTTTTGTAGGCTGTTTGTCGTTGGTCAGCCTGGCGAGTCATGCCGAAACCCTCAATGGCCTTTACCAAGTACTTGAACCCGTCAGCAGCCAATCGCCGCAAGAGCGTGACCAGGCTACCCAGCGCGCCGTGCAAACCCTGGTGATTCGCCTCACCGGCGACGCCAAGGCCGCCGAAGGGCCGGGCCTGGCGGCGATTCGCAAGGACCCGCAGCAAATCATCAGCCAATACGGCTACGACGCCGGCCCGCCGGAAAGCCTGCAAGTGGATTTTGACCCGGTCAGCACCGATCGCGCCTTGCGTGATGCGGGCCTGTCGATCTGGGGCAGCAATCGGCCGTCGATCCTCGGCTGGTGGCTGAACGACTCTACCGAAGGCAGCAGCCTGGTGGGGGATGGCCAGACCATCGCCCAGGCGCTGCGCCGTGCGGCCCAGCACCGTGGCTTGCCACTGCGCCTGCCGTTGGGCGACCTGGATGAGCAGGTGGTCGCCACCGCGCCGAATCTTGAAAGTGCCGATGCCACGCCCTTGCGCGCCGCCTCCGAACGCTATGGCGCGGATGCTTTGCTCGCGGTGCATGCGCGTCAGGAAGGCAACCAATGGCAAGCCAAATGGCGGTTGTGGCTGGGCGACAAGAGCGAGCAGGGCACGGCGCAAGGTGCCGACACGGCGGCTGTGGCCGATGCGGTATTGCTCGCCGTCAGCCAGAAGCTGGCCCCGCGTTTTGCGGTCAAGCTCGGTGTCAGTGCCGAGCAACTGCTTGAAGTGCAGGGCATGAACCTGGAGCGTTATGCCGCTTTGGGGCATCTGCTGGAACCGTTCGGCGGCCAGCCGCAGTTAGTGGATGGCAATCGTATTGTGTATCGCGTCAACGGCAGTGCCGAGCAGTTGCGTACCCAATTGAGCCTGGCCAAATTGCAGGAGGTGCCGGCGGGTGAGGCACCTGCGCCGCAACCGGTGGTCGATGGCACGCAACCGGCTGTAACGCCTGAACCCCAGGCGCAGCTGCGTTTTCGTTGGTAAATGTTCTTCCTATATAGATAGAAGCAAATAATGGAGTGGTTTATGGCGGATACGCGTCGTTGGGTGTGGCTTGGCGGGATCGTCCTGCTGTGCGTTTTTGTATTCTTGCTGCATTCGATCCTGACGCCGTTCCTGGTTGCGTTGCTGCTGGCCTATCTGTTCGATCCCGTGGTGGATCGCCTGGAGAAGGCCGGTCTGTCGCGTACCCTGGGCGTAGTGGCAGTGTTTGCCCTGTTCACATTGATTATCACCGCGCTGGTACTGGTGCTGGTGCCGATGTTGGCCAAGCAACTGTTTCGCCTGTACGAGCTGGCGCCGCAAATGCTCGACTGGCTGCAGCACACGGCGATGCCGTGGGCTCAGGCCAAGCTGGGGTTGGCTGATGGTTTCTGGAAGTTCGACAAGGTCAAGGCCGCCATCAGCGAGCACATGGGCCAGACCACCGATATCGTCGGTGTGGTGCTCAGCCAGGCCACTGCGTCCAGCCTGGCACTGATCGGCTGGCTGACCAACCTGGTGCTGATCCCGGTGGTAGCGTTCTACCTGCTGCGTGACTGGGACGTCATGATGGCCAAGATTCGCAGCCTGCTGCCGCGCAACAACGAAGAGCGCATCGTGTCCCTGGCGGGAGAGTGCCATGAGGTGCTCGGCGCATTCGTGCGCGGCCAGTTGCTGGTGATGCTGGCCCTGGGGATCATCTACGCGGCCGGCTTGATGGCTATCGGTCTGGAGCTGGGCCTGTTGATCGGCCTGATCGCCGGCTTGGCGGCAATCGTGCCGTATATGGGCTTTGTGATCGGTATCGGCGCGGCGTTGGTGGCGGGGCTGTTCCAGTTCGGTGGCGACCTGTACCCGATGCTGGGGATTGTCGCAGTGTTCATGGTCGGCCAGGCCCTGGAGGGCATGGTGCTCACGCCGCTGCTGGTGGGGGACCGGATTGGCCTGCACCCGGTGGCGGTGATTTTCGCGATCCTGGCGGGGGGTGAGCTGTTTGGCTTTACCGGTATCCTGCTGGCGCTGCCGGTGGCGGCGGTGATCATGGTGCTGGTGCGCCATGTGCATGATCTGTACAAGGATTCGGATGTGTACACGGGCGTCGAAGACCCCGGCCTGTAACCGTTTCATCACAAACCCGGCTCAGGCCGGGTTTGTTGTTTCTGGGGATAAGGCGTCAAACAATTTGCGCAAAACCGCCAAGTTAACGCAAACCTTTGATTTTGCTTGTGGTCTGCTGCATTGTGCGCCCGGCGTCACGGGTATAAACTTTGCAAACTTTACACAGAGGCCACTAACGGTTCGTTTGGAGCCGTTCAGTCAGCATGAAACCGATTCAGCTGCCCTTGGGTGTGCGTCTGCGTGACGACGCCACCTTTATCAACTACTACCCAGGCGCCAATGCCGCTGCACTCGGCTATGTCGAGCGGCTCTGCGAAGCCGACGCCGGGTGGACCGAAAGCCTTATCTATCTGTGGGGCAAGCACGGTGTAGGGCGTACCCACCTGTTGCAGGCCGCGTGCCTGCGTTTCGAGCAGACCGGTGAGCCGGCGGTTTATCTGCCACTGGCTGAGTTGATGGACCGTGGTATCGGCATCTTCGACCATCTTGAGCAGTACGAGCTGGTGTGTCTGGACGACCTGCAGGTGATCGCCGGCAAGGCGGAGTGGGAAGAGGCGCTGTTTCATCTGTTCAACCGCCTGCGTGACAGCGGCCGACGCTTGCTGATTGCCGCGTCCACCTCGCCGCGTGAATTGCCGGTAAAGCTGGCTGACCTCAAGTCGCGCCTGACCCTGGCGCTGATCTTCCAGATGCGCCCCCTGTCCGACGAAGACAAATTGCGCGCCCTGCAGCTGCGTGCATCGCGTCGCGGCCTGCACCTCACCGACGAAGTGGGGCACTTTATTCTCACCCGTGGCACCCGCAGCATGAGCGCGTTGTTCGATTTGCTCGAACAGCTCGATCAGGCTTCTCTGCAAGCGCAACGAAAATTGACGATCCCGTTCCTCAAAGAGACGTTGGGTTGGTAAGGTGTTGAATTTGTAGGATTCGGCAATTTACAGGCGTCAGAAAACCTGCGTTTGAGCCCGTCTGGCTACGCATTTGCA
Source organism: Pseudomonas viridiflava (assembly GCF_900591205.1). GTDB lineage: Bacteria > Pseudomonadota > Gammaproteobacteria > Pseudomonadales > Pseudomonadaceae > Aquipseudomonas. The sequence continues at coordinate 88,913 of NZ_UUPU01000027.1, read as the reverse complement.
GCTAAAAATGGAATTACGGCTTAGATGTCATAGTCCAATCGCGAAGTCACATAGATCACGATTGAATTTGCAAATGGATGTGATAGTGGGCATAGTCTCGACTTCTTTACATATCAGCCACGGTCGTGCCCATGCTAAATCGCTTCGCACCCCTCGTGCCTCTCGCACTCGTTACCCTGTTGTTTGGTTGCGCCACCCACACTCAAAACGTGGCTGAGCAGCAAAAACCAGTACAACAGTCCCAGGCAAAATTCGTCGCCGCACAGTCTTCTACTGTTTATGAAGACGCTCTTTATAAAGAAGAGCAGGCAACCGAAAAAGAACTGGCCGCCTTCGGTGGCAACAAGCCTTACCAGCTTCCAGTTCTGGCCGACAGCATCCTCGAACGTGGCATGTCTCTGATCGGCACCCGTTACCGTTTCGGCGGCACCTCCGAAGCCGGTTTCGACTGCAGCGGGTTCATCGGCTACCTGTTTCGTGAAGAAGCTGGCATGAACCTGCCACGCTCGACTCGCGAAATGATCAACGTGAAAGCACCGTTGGTCGCACGCAACAACCTCAAGCCCGGTGATCTGCTTTTCTTCAGTACTGCTGGCCGTGGTCGCGTAAGCCATGCCGGTATCTACCTGGGCGATAACCAGTTTATCCACTCCAGCAGCCGTCGCAGTGGCGGTGTTCGAGTCGACAGCCTGGGTGACAGCTACTGGAGCAAAACCTTCATCGAAGCCAAGCGTGCACTCGCCATGGCCCCGACTACGGTTACCGCTAGCAAGTAAACTTAAAGTGATACTTGAAGTTTGACGTGTAAGCGCTAGAATCCCTGGACATTGTTGTAATCTGTTCGCGCGAGCTTTGCTTGCGCGTTCTGGTTTTCAGCGTTCGGCAGCGAAAGCCGCATCCAGACCAGGATTGTTCTGCACATGTCGACCTCGGCCCGCCTGTTTCTTATCCTTTGCGCCGCGCTGCTCAGCGCCTGCGCCAGTCGTCCACCGCCGCCCGCTCCCGTAGTGGTCAAGCCTAAGCCGGTGTTCAACTATTCCACCCAGAGTTTCTCGCCTGCGGCCGAAGACGTGCTCTTCCGTGCGCTCGGCCTGGTGGGCACGCCTTACCGTTGGGGCGGCAACACGCCGGACTCCGGGTTTGATTGCAGTGGTCTGATCGGTTTCGTCTTCCGCGACGCTGCCGGCATCTCCCTGCCGCGCACTACCCGTGAGCTGATCGTAATGCGTGCGCAGGATGTGAGCGAGCAGAACCTGCAGACCGGTGATTTGCTGTTCTTCGCCACCGGTGGCGGCTCGCAGGTCAGCCACGCCGGGATCTACGTGGGTGAAGGACGCTTTGTGCACGCCCCGCAAACCGGCGGTACAGTGAAGCTGGACACCTTGTCCAAGGCGTATTGGCAGAATGCCTACCTGAGCGCCAAGCGCGTGCTGCCGGCTAACCTGGCACGTAACCCCTAGGCTGAACGGAAACTAAATGTGGGCGCGGGCTTGCTCGCGAAGGCAAGGTGTCAGTCAACAGGTTCATTGGCTGATCCACCGCCTTCGCGGGCAAGCCCGCTCCCACATTTGCTTTGCGTTGTACATGAGAACGGTTATTTAGCCGCCGAAACGCGCCACACCTTATTCCCCACATCATCCGCCACCAGCAAATCCCCCTGCTGATCAATCACCACGCCCACCGGCCGGCCCATGGCTTTCTCGTCCTTGTCGAGGAACCCGGTCAGCACGTCCACCGGCTGGCCTTTAGGCTGCCCACCCTCGAATGGCACGAAAATCACTTTGTAGCCACTGTGCGGCTTGCGATTCCACGAACCATGCTGGCCGATGAACGCACCATTGCTGAAGGGCGCCGGTAGCTTGCTGCCCTCGGCAAACGTCAGCCCCAAAGAGGCTGTGTGAGGGCCCACCGCATAGTCCGGCGCGATAGCCTTGGCCACCAGGTCGAGGTTTTGCGGGTTGACGCGCACGTCCACATGCTGGCCGTAGTAGCTGAAGGGCCAGCCATAAAACCCGCCATCCTTGACCGAGGTGATGTAGTCCGGCACCAGGTCGCTGCCGATTTCGTCGCGCTCGTTGACCGCCGTCCACAGCTTGCCGCTCTGCGGTTCCCAGGCCATGCCGTTAGGGTTGCGCAGGCCGGAGGCAAAGATGCGGTGCTCGCCGCTGGCGCGGTCCACCTCCCAAATCGCAGCGCGACCTTCCTCCGCCGCCAGACCGTTTTCACCGACGTTGCTGTTGGAACCCACGCTCACATACAGCTTGCTGCCGTCCTTGCTCGCCACCACGTTTTTGGTCCAATGGTGGTTGATGCTGCCGCCCGGCAGGTCGACGAGCTTGGTCCCGGCCTGCTTGATCGCGGTTTCGCCCGGCTGATAGGGGAAGCGCAGCAGCTTGTCGGAATCGGCGACGTACAGGTCGTTGCCCACCAGGGTCATACCGAACGGCGAGTTGAGGTTTTCCAGAAACACCGTGCGGGTCTCGGCGACGCCGTCATGGTCGGCGTCACGCAGCAGGGTAATGCGATTCGGGCTGGGCACGCCGGCACCGGCGCGGCCCATGACCTTCTCCATCACCCAGCCACGGATGCCTGAGGAGTCGTCCGGCTTGGGCGGTGCATTGGTTTCAGCCACCAGTACATCGCCATTGGGCAACACATACAGCCAGCGCGGGTGATCCAGGCCCTCGGCGAACGCCGCCACCTGGGTGCCGGCGGCGGCGGTTGGCTTCGCGCCGTCCGGCCAGCCGATGGCCGGGGCGATGTTTACGGTGGGGATCAGGGTCTTGTTCGGCTCCGGCAGCTTGGGCGAGGGCCCGGTGCCGTCGGAGACCTGCAAGGTAGAGCTTTCGCCGCAGGCGGCGAGGGCACCGGCGAGCATGATCAGTAGGGCAAGTCTGGTTTTATGCATGGTCTTCTCCTGGATACCTGTAAGGGTAGAGGAGGGCGGCGGCGCGATGGTTCAAGTGCAAGGCCAGCTTTAATTGACGCTCCACCCCCAACCCACTAACCTTCGCGGCTTGTTCCAGGTGCTCTGTGACCCACGGGTCGACGGAGTGAAACAGGGAAGCCGGTGAGCGAGCGCACTTGTACACAGTGCTGCCGCGATTCCGGCGCTGCCCCCGCAACGGTAAATGAGTCAAGACGGTGCCTTTGGCCACTGTATCCACGTGATATGGGAAGGCGCGCCGTTGGCCTGCGCTCTAAAAAGTGCGCCACTCATGAGTCCGGAGACCGGCCTGGATCATCCAACAGCATCACGGTGGGCGATGCTTGGCTGTCTGTTTGTCTTTTTTCCTGCCCGCCGTTTTTGTCCAGCCCCAACGGAGAGCTGCCATGACCGATTCCCCCGACCGCGACGAACGCCACCTGGCGCGCATGCTGCGCAAAAAAGCCGTGATCGACGAGCGCATCGCCAATTCCCCCAACGAATGCGGGCTGCTGCTGGTGCTGACCGGCAACGGCAAAGGCAAAAGCAGTTCGGCGTTCGGCATGCTCGCCCGTGCTATGGGCCACGGCATGCAGTGCGGCGTGGTGCAGTTCATCAAGGGCCGCAACAGCACCGGTGAAGAGTTGTTCTTTCGCCGCTTCCCCGAGCAAGTACGCTTTCACGTGATGGGCGAGGGCTTCACCTGGGAAACTCAGGACCGCCAGCGCGACATCGCCGCCGCCGAAGCCGCCTGGGCGGTGTCCCGCGAGCTGTTGCAAGACTCGTCCATCGGCCTGGTGGTCCTCGATGAGCTGAACATCGCCCTAAAACACGGCTACCTCGACCTGGACCAGGTGCTCAGCGACCTGCAAGCCCGGCCACCGATGCAACACGTGGTGGTCACCGGCCGTGGCGCCAAGCCTGAGTTGATCGAAATGGGCGACACCGTCACCGAAATGGGCATGCTCAAGCACGCCTTTCAGGCTGGCATCAAGGCACAGAAAGGCGTCGAACTTTGAATCAGCCCCGTCATTGCCCGGCCGTATTGATCGCCGCTCCGGCGTCCGGCCAGGGCAAAACCACCGTCACCGCCGCGTTGGCCCGTTTGCACCGCAACCTGGGGCGCAAGGTGCGGGTGTTCAAGTGCGGTCCGGACTTTCTGGACCCGATGATTCACGAGCGCGCCAGCGGTGCGCCGGTGTATCAACTGGACATGTGGATGGTGGGCGAGCAGGAAAGTCGTCGACTGTTGTGGGAAGCGGCGGGTGAGGCTGACCTGATCCTGATCGAAGGCGTGATGGGCCTGTTCGACGGCACGCCGTCCAGCGCCGATTTGGCGCGGCATTTCGGTGTACCGGTGCTGGGTGTGATCGACGGCACCGCCATGGCCCAGACCTTCGGCGCGCTGGCCCTGGGCCTGGCGCGCTATCAACCGGATTTGCCGTTCGCCGGCGTGCTGGCCAACCGCGTCGGCACCCTGCGTCACGCGCAATTGCTGGAAGGCAGCCTCACCGAGGGCCTGCGTTGGTATGGCGCGTTGTCCCGTGAAACCGGGATCGAACTGCCCAGCCGTCACCTCGGCCTGGTGCAAGCCAGCGAACTGAATGACCTTGACGTGCGCCTGGACGCCGCCGCCCAAGCCCTGGGCAGCAGCTGCGAGGTCGCCTTGCCGCCGCCGGTAACCTTCGCCGCGCCTGAGGTGATCGAGGCTGAACCGTTGCTGGCCGGCGTACGTATTGCCGTGGCTCGCGATGAAGCCTTCGCCTTTACCTACGGCGCCAGCCTCGACCTGTTGCGGGCGATGGGCGCCGAGCTGGTTTTTTTCTCGCCGATCCACGATCGCGAATTGCCTGACGCCGACAGTCTGTATCTGCCCGGCGGTTACCCGGAACTGCACCATCAGGCGTTGTCGGAAAACACCCCGATGCTCGACGCCATCCGTGCTCATCACGTCGCCGGCAAACCTTTGCTCGCCGAGTGTGGCGGCATGCTTTACCTGCTGGACTCGCTCACCGACGTCGACGGCGCCCGCGCCGAGCTGGTCGGCCTGCTGCAAGGCGATGCGGTGATGCAAAAGAAACTGGCGGCCCTGGCCTTGCAAAGTGTCGAGCTACCGGAAGGTGTATTGCGCGGGCACACCTATCACCATTCCCTGACCAACACCGAATGGCAGCCGATTGCCCGGGGTTTGAGCCCCAATGGTGGGCGCGGTGCCGAGGCGGTGTATCGGCAGGGGCGGATGACGGCGTCCTACGTGCACTTTTATTTCCCATCCAACCCGGTGGCGGTAGCCGCCTTGTTTGCGCCGAGCCCTGAGATCGCTATCGCAGGCAAGCCAGCTCCCACATTGGATGGTGTTTCAGCTCGGTCAACTGTGGGAGGGGCGGTGCGACGATTCGACTTGCCCGCGAAGAGGCCATGACCGACAACGCCTTCCCCGAGGCCGATCGCCAGGCCGTGTACCGCGCCATCGCCGAACGCCGCGATATGCGCCACTTCAGCGGCGGCACTGTCGCGCCCCAATTGCTCCACCGCCTGCTCCAGGCCGCGCACCAGGCCCCCAGCGTCGGTCTGATGCAACCGTGGCGGTTTATCCGCATCAGCGACCGCGTGTTGCGTGGGCAGATTCAACAACTGGTGGAAGAAGAGCGCGTGCGCACCGCCGAAGCCCTGGGCGAGCGTTCCGATGAGTTTATGAAGCTCAAGGTCGAAGGCATCCATGACTGCGCCGAGGTGCTGGTGGCGGCGTTGATGGATGATCGCGAGCGCCATATCTTCGGGCGGCGCACCTTGCCGGAAATGGACATGGCGTCGCTGTCCTGTGCGATCCAGAATCTGTGGCTGGCTGCCCGCGTTGAAGGGCTGGGCATGGGCTGGGTCTCGCTGTTCGAACCGCAGGCCCTGGCCGACTTGCTGGGCCTGCCGCCGGGCGCAAAACCGCTGGCGGTGTTGTGCCTGGGGCCCGTCGCCGAGTTCTATCCGGCACCGATGTTGCAGCTCGAAGGCTGGACCGAACCACGGCCGCTGAGTGACATGTTGTATGAGAATGTGTGGGGAGTGAGTCAATGAGTGTGGCCTTGCTGTGTGCCGCTGCGGTGGCGCTGGATGCGCTGCTGGGTGAGCCCAGGCGCTGGCATCCGCTGGTGGCGTTCGGCAATTTCGCCGGGCGTATCGAGCAACGTTTCAACAGCGGTGGCCGTGGCTGGCGCAGCCACGGCGTGACCGCGTGGGTTATCGCGGTGGTGCCGCTGACCCTGCTGGCCACCGCCTTGTCGTGGGCGCCGTATATCGGCTGGGTACTGGAGATTCTGGCGTTGTACCTCGCGCTGGGCATGCGCAGTCTTGGCGAACATGTGATCCCGGTGGCCCAGGCATTGCGCAGTGATGATCTGGATGAAGCGCGCAAGCGCGTGAGCTACCTGGTCAGCCGCCAGACCAGCGAACTGGACCGCACCGAAGTCGCCCGTGCCGCCACCGAGTCGGTGCTGGAAAACGGCAGCGACGCGGTGTTTGCCGCGCTGTTCTGGTTTGTCGTCGGCGGTGTGCCGGGGGTGGTGCTCTACCGCCTGAGCAACACCCTCGATGCCATGTGGGGCTATCGCAACGAACGCTTTGAACGCTTCGGCTGGGCGGCGGCTAAAATCGACGACGTGCTGAACTACATTCCTGCACGGCTTGTGGCTTTGACCTACGCGGTATTGGGCAAGACTCGTCTGGCCTTCAAATGCTGGCGCACCCAGGGCCCGACCTGGGACAGCCCCAATGCTGGCCCGGTGATGGCTGCCGGGGCCGGCGCGTTGGGGGTTGAGCTGGGCGGCGCGGCGATCTACCACGGCGAAGTGCACCAGCGCCCGCCCTTGGGCGAAGGCCCGGCGGCGGACGCCGATGCCATCGACCGGGGCTGGCAACTGGTGCAGCGCGGCGTATGGTTATGGCTGCTGATCCTATGTGCGGGGGCGCAATTCTATGCTTGAACACGGTGGCCGGCTGCGCAAGGCGGCGCTCCAGTACGGGATTGCCGAGGTCGACTGGCTCGACCTGTCCAGCGGCCTCGCGCCGTGGCCGTGGGCTATCCCCGAGATCCCGCTGCGGGCCTGGGCGCGCTTGCCGGAAACCGACGACGGCCTGGAACAGGCCGCCAGCGAATACTACGGCGCCGCGCATCTGCTGCCGGTGCCTGGCTCCCAGGCGGCAATCCAGTTGCTGCCGCGCCTGCGCCGTGCGGGCAAGGTCGGCGTATTGTCGCCGTGCTATGCCGAACACGCCGAAGCCTGGCGCCGCGCCGGTTACGTGGTGCGCGAAGTGCAGGAGCAGGAAGTCGATTTCTTCCTCGACAGCCTCGACGTGCTGGTGGTGGTCAATCCGAATAACCCCACGGGTTTGAGCCTGCCCCCGCAACGCCTGCTCGACTGGCATTCACGGCTGGCCCAGCGCGGCGGCTGGCTGGTGGTGGACGAAGCCTTTATGGACGTGACCCCGCAGTTGAGCCTGGCGGGCCAGGCCCATCAGGTCGGCCTGATTGTGCTGCGTTCGTTCGGCAAGTTTTTCGGCCTGGCCGGGGTACGGCTGGGCTTTGTGCTGGCCGAACGCAAGCTGCTCAAGCTGCTCGCCGAACAGGTCGGGCCGTGGGCAGTCAGCGGGCCGACACGGGTGCTGGGCCAGGTGTGCCTGCGCGACACTGCCGGGCATGCACGGCAACGCGGGCGCTGTATCGAAGCCGGCCAGCGCCTTTACGCCTTGCTGGAACGCCATGGCTTTCAGCCCCAGGGCGGCTGTGCCTTGTTCCAATGGCTGATCACCCCGCATGCCGAACGCATGCACGAATTCATGGCCCAGCGCGGCATTCTGCTGCGCCTGTTTGCCCACGACAGCAGCCTGCGATTCGGCTTGCCCGATACTGAAGCCGACTGGCTGCGCCTCGACGAGGCCCTGGGCGCCTACAAGGAAGCCGTATGAGTACGCTGATGGTGCAAGGCACCACCTCCGACGCCGGTAAAAGTACCCTGGTGACCGCGCTGTGCCGTTGGCTGGTGCGCCAGGGCGTGGCGGTGGCGCCGTTCAAGCCGCAGAACATGGCGCTCAATAGTGCCGTCACCGCCGAAGGCGGCGAAATCGGCCGCGCCCAGGCGGTGCAAGCCCAGGCCGCCAACCTCGCGCCCCACACCGACATGAACCCGGTGCTGCTCAAACCCAACAGCGACACCGGCTCCCAAGTGATCATCCACGGCCGCGCCGTGACCAGCATGAACGCGGTGGCCTATCACGACTACAAAGCCATCGCGATGCAGGCGGTGCTGGCCTCGCACGCGCGGTTGAGCGCTGCTTACCCGGTGGTGATGGTCGAGGGTGCGGGGTCGCCTGCGGAGATCAACCTGCGCGCCAATGACATCGCCAATATGGGCTTTGCCGAGGCCGTGGATTGCCCGGTGCTGCTGATCGCCGATATCAATCGTGGCGGCGTGTTCGCCCATCTGGTCGGCACCCTGGAGCTGCTTTCGCCGACCGAACAGGCGCGGGTCAAAGGTTTTATCATCAACCGTTTTCGCGGCGATATCGCGTTGTTGCAACCGGGCCTGGACTGGCTGCAAGCGCGCACCGGCAAGCCGGTGGTGGGCGTGTTGCCCTACGTGATGGACCTGCACCTGGAAGCCGAAGACGGCATCGACCAGCGCCAGATCGACAAGGCGGCCCAGGTACTCAAGGTGGTGGTGCCAGTGTTGCCGCGCATCAGCAACCATACCGATTTCGACCCGCTGCGCCTGCATCCCCAAGTGGATTTGCAGTTTATTGGGCCGGGCCAGCCGATTCCGGCCGCCGACCTGATCATCCTGCCAGGCTCGAAAAGCGTGCGCAGTGACCTGGCCTATCTGCGTGCCAATGGCTGGGACACTGCCGTGGCCCGGCACTTGCGCTACGGTGGCAAGGTGCTGGGGATTTGCGGCGGGTTGCAGATGCTCGGTGAACAGGTGCATGACCCGCTTGGGCTGGAGGGCGCCGCCGGGTCCAGTGAGGGCTTGGGGCTGTTGGCGTTCAGTACGACCCTGGAAGCAGAGAAGCAGTTGAGCAATGTGCGCGGGCGTTTGTTGTTGGAAAATGCCGAGGTCAGCGGGTATGAGATTCACGCCGGCGTGACGTCCGGCGCCGCCTTGTCGACGGCTGCTGTGCTGTTGGAGGATGGCCGTAGTGACGGCGCGCAGAGTGCGGATGGGCAGATCCTCGGTACGTATCTGCATGGTGTGTTCGAGACCCCGGCGGCATGCAGTGCCTTGCTGCGCTGGGCGGGGTTGCAGGATGTGCAGGAGGTGGATTATCACGCCCTGCGCGAGCGCGATATCGAACGGCTGGCCGATCTGGTGGAGAACCATCTGGATAACGACTTATTGCGCAAGCTATGCGGGATTTAGCGGTGGGCGTGCGGCCTTGTGGTTGGACAAAAGCTGATCGGCTTTTCTGTGGGAGCGGGCTTGCCCGCGAAGACGGTGTGTCGGTGTGCACATCTGTTGCTGCGGTAACGGCTGATGAGGGTTCCGCTCTTACAGCGGGTCACTTTTGGAAAGACCCAAAAGTAACCAAAAGGTCTTCGCCCCACCACTCGGCACCTCGCCTAGGCTTGGTGTGCCCTCACGCAGGCTCGAATCCGTGGGCCGCCGCGATGGGCCATCCTTGGCCCCGCGCGGCTAACCCGGCGTCCTGCCGGGTTACCCACGGATTCAAACCTGCGTTCGGCCGGCGTGGTTTAACGGGGCGCTTGAGATCAAAGTCAAAAGCCAAATCAAAAGCTGATCTGCTCTTCTGTGGGAGCTGGCTTGCCTGCGATGGCGGCCTGGCAGCCGACCACTATCCACCTGACGCACCACTTCCACACGCGAGGGTGAAAGTTTCAAACGTTCAGCAGGCCGAAAAAGGTGGCTTTCCATGCAGCAACTGATCCTCGGCGGTGCCCGTTCAGGCAAAAGCCGCCTGGCCGAAAAGCTCGCCAGCGAGAGCGGTTTGCCCGTCATCTATATCGCCACCAGCCAACCGCTGGATGGTGAGATGACCGAGCGCGTCGCCCTGCATCGTCAGCGTCGCCCGGATCACTGGGGGCTGATTGAAGAGCCTGTGGCGCTCGCACGCGTACTGCGTGAAAACGCGGCGGCCGGTCGCTGCCTGTTGGTGGACTGCCTGACCCTCTGGCTGACCAATCTGCTGATGCTTGAAGACTCGGCGCGCCTGGCGTTCGAGCGTGACCAACTGCTGCAAACCCTGGTCGCGCTGCCGGGGGAAATCATTTTTGTCAGCAACGAGACCGGTCTGGGTGTCGTGCCGCTGGGCGAATTGACTCGCCGCTATGTGGATGAAGCCGGTTGGCTGCATCAAGCTTTGGCCGAGCGCTGTCAGCGTGTTGTCCTGACGGTTGCCGGCCTGCCCCTGACTTTGAAAGGTACTGCGTTATGACTGACACCTGGTGGCTCAACCCTTGTAAGGCAATCGACGCCCAAGCATACGAAAGCGCCCTGGCACGCCAGCAACAATTGACCAAACCTGCCGGTTCCCTCGGCCAGCTGGAGGCGCTGGCGGTGCAGTTGGCTGGGTTGCAGGGGCGGGTCAAGCCGTCGGTGGAGCAGGTGTGGATTGCGATTTTTGCCGGTGATCACGGTGTGGTCGCGGAGGGGGTGTCGGCGTTTCCCCAGGAAGTGACCGGGCAGATGCTGCATAACTTTGTCACCGGCGGTGCGGCCATCAGTGTGTTGGCGCGCCAGTTGGAGGCGCAGCTGGAAGTGGTCGACCTCGGCACGGTCACCCCCTCGCTGAACTTGCCGGGTGTGCGTCACCTGAACATTGGCGCGGGTACGGCGAATTTCGTCAAAGGGCCGGCAATGACTGTCGCTCAAGGGCGCCTGGCGCTGCAAGCCGGTCGGGACAGTGTGTTGCGCGCTGGTGAAAACGGTGCGCAGTTGTTTATCGGCGGCGAAATGGGCATCGGCAACACCACCGCTGCCAGTGCGTTGGCGTGTGCTCTGCTCGACTGTCAGGTCAGTGACCTCACGGGGCCGGGCACCGGGTTGAATGCTCAGGGCGTCAGCCACAAGGTTGCGGTGATCGAGCGCGCGTTGGCGTTGCATGCGGCGCAGCGTGGGGATGCGTTGCAAACCCTGTTCAATCTCGGTGGTTTTGAGATTGCGGCGCTGGTGGGGGCCTATCTGGCCTGTGCCCAGGAAGGCATCGTGCTGCTGGTGGACGGCTTTATCTGCACCGTCGCCGCGTTGGTCGCCACCCGTTTGAACCCGGGCTGCCGCGAATGGCTGTTGTTTGGCCATCGTGGCGCCGAGCCTGGCCATCGTCATGTGCTGCAAAGCCTCGAGGCACAGCCGCTGCTGGAACTCGGCCTGCGCCTGGGCGAGGGCAGTGGCGCTGCGCTGGCAGTGCCGTTGTTGCGTCTGGCGTGCGCGCTGCACGGGCAGATGGCGACGTTCGCTGAAGCTGCCGTGGCAGATCGCCCGGCATGACCTTGCACCTGGACCTCCTGCGCCACGGCGAAACCGAACTGGGCGGCGGTCTGCGCGGCAGCCTCGATGACGCACTGACCGACAGGGGCTGGGCGCAGATGCGCGCTGCCGTGGTGGCGCGTGGGCCGTGGGATCGGTTGATCAGTTCGCCGCTGCAACGTTGCGCGTTGTTTGCCCAGCAATTGGGCGCGCAACTCAAGGTGCCGGTCAGCCTGGAAAAGGACCTGCAAGAGCTGCATTTCGGCGCCTGGGAAGGGCACAGTGCGGCGGCGCTGATGCAAACCGATGCCGAAGGGTTGGGCCTGTTCTGGGCGGATCCCTACAGCTTCACGCCGCCTGAGGGTGAGCCGGTTAGCGAGTTTTCCGAACGCGTCCTCGGCGCCGTCCTACGTTTGCATCAGGCGTATGCCGGTGAGCGCGTGTTGCTGATCAGCCACGGTGGTGTGATGCGCTTGCTGCTGGCGCAAGCGCGGGGTTTGCCTCGGGAACAGTTGCTGAATGTCGAAGTCGGCCACGGTGGGCTGTTCAGTCTGCAGGTCGCAGCGCACGGCGTATTAAAGGAAGTCGAGTAAACATGCTGCCATTCTGGATCGCCCTGCAATTTCTCAGCAGCCTGCCGATTCGTCTGCCGGGCATGCCGCAGCCTCAGGAACTGGGGCGTTCGCTGCTGTTTTATCCGGTGGTCGGGCTGTTGTTCGGCTTGCTGTTATGGGGGCTGAACAGCGCGTTGCTCGGCGCGCCGTTGTTGTTGCATGCCGCGCTATTGCTGACGGCCTGGGTGTTGCTCAGCGGCGGTCTGCACCTGGACGGCCTGGCGGACAGCGCCGACGCCTGGCTGGGTGGCTTTGGCGACCGCGAGCGTACCCTCACCATCATGAAAGACCCGCGCAGCGGGCCGATTGCGGTGGTTACCCTGGGCCTGGTGTTGCTGCTCAAGTTCACGGCGTTGGTGGCTCTGATCGAGCAGCACAATGGCGCAGCGTTGATCCTCGCGCCGCTGATCGGCCGGGCGTCGATGCTGGCGTTGTTTCTTACCACGCGGTATGTGCGCGCTGGAGGGTTGGGCCAGGCATTGTCGGATCACTTACCGCGGGTTGTCGGCCAACAGGTGTTGGTCCTCAGCGGGCTGGCCTGCATCCTGATCGGTGGCTTCAGTGGCGGGATTGCCGTTTTGCTCGCGGCCTTGTGCTTTATGGGCTTGCGCCAACTGATGCTCAATCGCCTGGGTGGCACCACCGGCGATACGGCCGGCGCCTTGCTGGAGTTGTTGGAAGTCGCGGTATTGGTCGGTCTGGCGCTGTAACACTTTCTTGCATTTCCTTAATCGCGGGTATATACACGTTCCATGCTTGCCTCCCAATGTTTATGCACTAACCTGCGACGTGCCGCCCGTGGCGTCAGCAGGCATTACGACGGCGCTCTCGACGGCTTCGGGATCAACGTCGCCCAGTATTCTCTGCTGTGTAACTTGCAGCGTCTTGACCAACCGAGCATTTCCAGCCTGGCCGAAGCCATGGGCCTGGATCGCAGCACCCTGGGGCGCAACCTGCGGGTGCTGGAAGGCGAGGGTCTGGTGGAGTTGGTCGAGGGCGATGACCTGCGCAACCGCCTGGTGCTGTTGACCGCAGCCGGTGAAGAGCGACTGGCCGCCGCATTGCCGGCGTGGGAAGCGGCGCAACAGAAATTGATTGATCAATTGGGCGCGGAAAAACGCGAAACCCTGTTGGCCTTGCTGGATGAGCTCGCCTGAACGCGGGTTTGTTCGAATACAAGCGGGTATATACCCGCGAACGGAGAATAAGAAATGACCTCGATGTGGCGCACCAGTGGCTGGATTCTTGTGGGGAGTGCGCTGATCCTGGCGTTGTCCCTGGGTGTGCGGCACGGTTTCGGCCTGTTTCTGGCGCCGATGAGCAGCGAATTCGGCTGGGGCCGTGAGACGTTTGCCTTTGCTATCGCCCTGCAAAACCTGATCTGGGGTCTGGCGCAGCCGTTTACCGGCGCCTTGGCCGACCGGTTCGGCGCTACCAAGGCGGTGTTCGTCGGCGGCGTGTTGTACGCCGTGGGGCTGGTGTTGATGGGCATGTCCGATTCGGCATGGTCGTTATCGCTGAGTGCGGGCTTGTTGATTGGTATTGGCCTGTCCGGCACCTCGTTCTCGGTGATTCTCGGTGTGGTCGGGCGTGCCGTGGCGCCGGAAAAACGCAGTATGGCCATGGGGGTTGCCAGCGCCGCAGGTTCCTTCGGCCAATTCGCCATGGTGCCGGGCACCTTGGGCCTCATCAGCTGGTTGGGCTGGTCGGCAGCGTTGCTCGCGCTGGGCTTGATGGTGGCGCTGATCTTGCCATTGGTGGCCATGCTCAAAGACCGGCCGCTGCCGGTAATGGCGGGCCAGCAAACCTTGCGCGAAGCCTTGAAGGAAGCCTGCTCCCACTCCGGGTTCTGGCTGCTGGCCTTCGGCTTTTTCGTCTGTGGTTTCCAAGTGGTGTTTATCGGAGTGCACCTGCCGGCTTATCTGGTGGACCAGCACTTGCCGGCCACCGTCGGCACCACGGTGTTGGCGCTGATCGGGCTGTTCAATATCTTTGGGACCTACACCGCCGGGTGGCTGGGTGGGCGCATGTCCAAGCCGCGCTTGCTGACCGGTTTGTACCTGCTGCGGGCGGTGGTGATCGTGCTGTTCCTGTGGGCACCGGTCACGCAGGTCACGGCCTACCTGTTCGGCATGGCCATGGGGTTTCTGTGGTTGTCCACCGTGCCGCTGACCAACGGCACGGTCGCGACCCTGTTTGGTGTACGAAACCTCTCGATGCTCGGTGGGATCGTGTTTCTGTTCCACCAACTGGGTTCGTTCCTTGGCGGCTGGTTGGGCGGGGTGGTCTATGATCGAACCGGCAACTACGATTTGATCTGGCAGGTAGCGATTCTCTTGAGCCTGCTCGCCGCCGCCCTGAACTGGCCGGTGCGTGAGCGGCCGGTGGCGCGCTTGCAGGCGCAGATGGAGGCGGCATGAGCATAGCGGTGCGCGGTTTGATAGCCGTTGCGGGGTTATTGCTGATGCTGCTGGCCTGGTGGGGCTGGCAGCACGGCGGGCTGGCATTGATGCAACTGGGTATGTCGATCTGTTAAGTTCGTTCTCTGGACTCTTTAAAGGACGTTTCGACATGCAGATGCGCTGGCTTGCAGTTCCCGTGCTGATGGCTGCTTTTGGCGGCGTGGCAATGGCCGCCGATTGCCCACCCTTGCTCGAAGGCCAATTGCCCAAGTTGCGTGCCAAGGAATCCATCGACCTGTGCCAGCGCTTTGCTGGCAAGCCCCTGGTCATCGTCAATACCGCCAGCTTTTGCGGGTTCGCGCCGCAATTCAAGGGCCTCGAAGCCTTGTACCAGCGCTACAAGGGCGAAGGGCTGGAGGTGATCGGCGTGCCGTCCGATGACTTCAAGCAGGAAGCCAAGACCGGCGAAGAAACCGCCAAGGTCTGCTACGTGAATTACGGCGTGACCTTCACCATGGTCGAGCCGCAAAAGGTCAAGGGGCCGGACGCGGTCCACCTGTTCAAGGTGCTGGCGCAGCAGACCGATACGCCGCCGAAGTGGAATTTCTACAAGTACGTGGTGGACCGTCAAGGCAAGGTAATTGCCAATTTCTCCAGCCTGACCAAGCCGGACAGCCCGGAACTGATCAAAGCGGTGGAGCAGGCGATCGCGTCAAAGCCTTGATCGCCAGCCACTAAAAAGCCCCGCCTCCTATGCAGGAGAGCGGGGCTTTTTTACACCGTTCCGGATCAGAAGGTGTAGGTCATGCCCAGGCCGAAACCGTTGGCACTGTTTTCGTACTTGGCGCGGTAGCTGGCCGTCGAAGGCGGGTTGGCAGTCTGGTTGACCTTGACGTCTTCTTCTTGCAGGTACGAGTACGCGAGGTCGATGGTCATGTTATCCATGACTTTATAGCCAAGGCCCACACTGAAGATCGTACGGTCGCCGGTAGGGATGCGTGGCGAACGATCAGTGTTGTTGGTTGGCGACTGGTCGAAGGTCAGGCCGGTACGCAGCACCACTTGTTTGGTCAGCTGGTACGAGGTGCCCACGGCGTAGGCCCAGGTGTCGTGCCAGTTTTGTTCTTCGGTGATGGAGCTAAGTTGGCTAGGTGCCAGCAAGCCACCGGCAGCTGTGACGCCTTCGTTGTTGACGGTGATCTCTTTCAGACGACTCCAGCGCGTCCAGGTGGCACCGCCGTAGAGTTTCCAGGCGTCGGTCAGGTCTTGGGTCACCGACAGGTCGTAGGACTCGGGGGTGTCGATTTTCAGCGAGGCGTCGTAACGGTTGTTACGCAGGAAGCCCTGGGTCGGCGTAGGGCCCGATACCTCGGTGTGGCCGTCGAGCTTGTACTTGACCTTCGAGTGGTAGGTCAGGCCAACGCGAGTGGTATCGGTTGCCTGGACCAATACGCCAACGTTAAAGCCCAGGGCAGTATCGTCACCCTTGATTTTGACATTGGTGTCACTGACGGCCGGGTTAAGGGTCCTGTCCGATTCCAGCACGCCGGAAATCCGGTTGATGGTCGGGCCGAAACCAATCGACACACGGTCGTTGAACGCGTAGCTGACAGTAGGCTGGAAGGTCATGACCTTCACTTCGCTCTTGCTGCCGAAGCCACGGCCCTGGAAGCCGTTTTCATAGTCGGTCACCAGGCCAAACGGTGCATAGACACCGAAGCCGATGGCCCACTGATCATTGAGTTTGTTGGTGTAGAAACCGAATGGCACCGCAGTGAACGGAACCATGTCACCTTTGTTGGAACCGCGAGAGTTGCCGCCGGTATCGCTGATGTCGGTCGAGGCATCAATGGCTGCAACACCACCGGTGATTTGCTGGCCATTCAAGCGGGCCATACCGGCAGGGTTACCGTAAACAGTGCTTGCATCATCGGCAGAAGAAGAGCGACCTGCGAAACCCGTACCCATCCCGCTGACGCTCTGTTCATTGAGGGCAAAGCCGCTTGCGAACAGTTGGGAGGATGCCATGGCAACGGCGAGGCTAAGTGTGGTCTTGAGCATTACTTTTTTCATTATTAGAACTCCGTGGTGATCACCGCTGCGGAAAGTATCAACAATTTTAAGATCGCGCTATAGGCTGTAATGCAGGAGATAGAGCGGTTTTGTAGGACAATCCGACCAAAATTCTGTGTTTTTGGCGAATCTTGCAAATTGCCCGGTCAGCAAACCACGTGATTTATGGGTGAAACACAGGTTTGCCACGCTTGAGTGAAATCGCGCAGCCTTCCTTGTGGATGAAAAATTTCTTTCCAGATACGTGCCATACCCAGAACATCACCCGGTGGGGGCAGTGCGGGCGTGTGCTGTTCCACCAGCAGCCAGGCGATCGCCGTGGCGTAACGCAGGTTGACTGTGAGTTCAAGTTGGGGCGCGCTGAGGAAGGCGTGTTGGCTGGCCAGCCCGCGTACCAGGCTGGCGCGCTCGGGGTCCAGCGCCAGGTAGTTGTCCCACAAGGCGCGGTGGCGGGGTTCGGTGATGCTGTACAGGCCGTGGCCGCGCCGGTCGTGCAAGGCCGAGCCGAGTTCCGACTGGCTGGCGGCAATGCCCAGCAACAGGGATTCGGCAGTCTGGTTATGGCGGCCCAGATACATCAACGTCGGCCGGATCACATAACGACACAATTCGCTGGCGGCGATACCCATACAAGCCTCAATCCGTGAAAGTGGTCGACGAGCCTGAGAGGGGGCTTGGCAGCGGGTGAATCGGATCTCAGGCTCGTCGCAAGCGGATCACGCCGCTTGACTTGAAGTGTAGTGTCATATTTGTGATGTAAAGGACTGTTTTTAAAACATCTTCGTCATTCAGTTATAACGGTTATATCTATTTGAACTTAGTACAAAAGTTCAAGAGCCAAATTCCAGGCAATAAAAAACCCTGCTTTTTAAACAGGGTTTTTTGTGTTTCAGCGACTCGGGTCGATCAGGCAACCAGTGCCTGACGGGTACGCTCGATCACGGCCTGCAGCGGTTCTGCGCTGGAGTATTGATCGGGGTACAGGCGTTCGCTGTGACGAGCGATGCCGTGTTCGTTGACCAGGGTGAAGCTGAAGCAGCCTTTGCGAGCGGCCATGATCAGGCAGTTCATTGGAGCAAAAGCGTTGGTGAGGGTGCGAATGGCATCCTGAGTGTGGATAGTGGACATATTATTGGTGTTCCTACAAATGACACGGTTAAGAACCGTGCAACGTTAAAACGTTCCAGTGACGTTGATCACCATTGATCGAACGAAGAACCCGACTGGAACAAAGCAGCCAGTTTGAAGCGCTAATAAGTTAGGCGCGCTTGGGCTGGCAGGTAGGTACTTAGGAGGGCAGGCAACACAACAGGGGCAAAGGTTCTGGGCCCGGGGTGAAGATCCTGATCAATTTGCAGGCTGGTTCGGTCAGAGTATTGAGACTTCGCGACACCCTTTGCTTGTTCAAAGGCAGTGTCGTCGCAAGTGATACCTGGAAACCATCGAGGTGGTCGGTCCCGTGTTGTTCAGGGGAGTTGTTCGACCAGAATTGACTTTCAGCTTGGTACTAACGCCGCGGATAGTAACGGATTGAAACTGGGAAGGGAAGTGTGCTACTCAAAAAACTTCAATCAGCCGCCCAGCAAGCCTCGATAGACCAGCACCGTGGTGGCCGCCGCCAGCGAGCAGCCCAGCCCATAAGCCGCAAGGGTCAGGCGCAAGGACTGCCCGGTCTCGACCATTTTCATCACGTCGCCCATGTCATTGATGCGGCCTTCGCCCAGCTCGATGCACAGGCTTACGGCAGTAAACGCTGCCGACAGCAGGATAGCGATGGCAAACAATGCGCCGTCCGGGGACGGCAGTGCCGCGTTGATCCCCAGGGAAATCGCGCAGATAGCCAGTAACAACACGGCGAATACCAGAATTCCTTTCATCGACCCTCCCACCGTCTCGCTGTAGGCCGCTGAGTGTGGCGAGCCTGGAAAGATTTGAAAAGGCTCTGTCCTACGTCATCGGTAACATTTTTGCGCGCCGTCGCTGCAAATAACGCTGGGGATAATCCCGCGAGTGGGTACTTGTGCACATTAGTTGCGGGATGTGTAACCAGGCTGTCAACTGCAATGCCAGGCCGTCGTTTGCCTGCAATGAAAATTTAAGTCAATGAAAAATCTGGCTTTTTTTTATTGGTGAAAAAATCGTCAGTTTGACTGCGGCCCCCATTCCATGGGCCTTTGCGCGAGTTGAACGGGGGTTGTCCACTGAGTTATCCACAGCTTCTGTGGATTGTCCCGAGCGCTTGCTCTAGAACGGGCGTGCAGGGTTTTTTCAGCTTTACCTGTAGGAAAAAAAGAGTAGAGTGGCGCGCCTTCCGTTCTGTCCCGCAGTGCTTTATGAAGTTTCGCTCAGTATCACCTTCTGTTACCGACACCCCTCAGATTGTTACCGTACCCAAGCGCTTCTCTTTGAAAGTTGCTCTGTGGTTGCTCGACAGCCCGCGCCTGGGCCACAACACCAACGTCAAGCACTTTGCCGGGCGTTTGCTCAAGCAGCCGGCCCGTGCTGGCGTGGTTGCCGCACAGAGCCGCCTGGGTCAGTTGATGTGCCGTGAGTGCGGCAACGCCCGCGACCGCCGCATCGGCCATGACCTGCTGCGCCTGGCCGCTCGCGCCGGGGACCGTCGCGCCCAACGCGAACTGGGCCAGGTCGAAGACTGAGCTGTCCTCCGGCCCTGTGCTTGGTTAACCTTGCTCCTTTTCGGTGATGGCAGAAATGGCTATGGCTTTTGACTGGACCAGTATTGCCTTGGGTCTTGCTGGCGCTGCAGTGCCTTTATTGGCCCTGTGCTGGCAGATTCAGCGGCGGCTGACCGCGCGCATGACCGGCTGGGAACTGCTCGAAGAGCGTCTGGCCACCGCGCAACTGGCCCAGGAAGGGCTTGCTGCCCAGTTGGATGCCAGTCGCGATGAGATCAGCGACCTGAGCCAGGCCAATGCCGCCAAGCAAGCCGACCTGGCCGCAATGCGCCGCGAAGTCGAACTGCTGCAAATCGACCGCGACAATGCCCGCGACGCCGCCCACGCCTGGAACCTCGACCGTAGCGCCAAGGAAACCGAATTGCGCCGCCTCGACGCGCTATCGGCCGCCTTGCGCGCCGAACTGCGCGAGCAACAGGACAGCCATCAACAGCGCCTCGCCGACCTACAGGGGTCGCGAGACGAGCTGCGTGCGCAATTTGCCGAATTGGCCGGCAAGATCTTCGACGAGCGCGAGCAGCGTTTCGCCGAAACCAGCCAGGAACGCCTGGGTCAATTGCTCGACCCGCTCAAGGAGCGCATCCAATCCTTCGAAAAGCGCGTGGAAGAAAGCTATCAAAATGAGGCCCGCGAGCGCTTTTCCCTGGCCAAGGAGCTTGAGCGCCTACAGCAACTGAACCTGCGCCTGTCAGACGAAGCCACCAACTTGACCCGCGCCCTTAAGGGGCAGAAAACCCAAGGCAACTGGGGTGAGCTGATACTCGAGCGGGTGCTGGAGCACGCCGGCCTGGAAAAGGGCCGCGAGTATCAGACCCAGGTCAGCCTCAAGGGGCCGGACGGCGAGCGTTTCCAGCCGGATGTGCTGATTATGCTGCCCGGCGACAAGCAAGTAGTGGTGGATTCCAAGGTCAGCCTGACCGCCTATCAACAGTACGTGGCGGCGGATGACGAGGTGATCGGCCAGGCGGCTCTGAAGCAGCACGTACTGTCGCTGCGCAATCACGTCAAAGGTTTGGCCGGCAAGGACTACAAGCGCCTTGAGGGCCTGCACAGCCTGGATTTCGTGTTGCTGTTCGTGCCGATCGAAGCGGCTTTTTCCGCAGCGCTGCAGGCTGAGCCCAATCTGTTTCAGGAAGCCTTTGACCGCCATATCGTGATTGTCAGCCCCACCACCTTGCTCGCCACGTTGCGGGTGATCGACAGCCTGTGGAAGCAGGAGCGGCAAAGCCAGAACGCTCGGGAAATCGCCGAGCGCGCCGGCTGGCTGTACGACAAGTTCGTGCTGTTTATCCAGGACCTGGACGAAGTGGGCAACCGTCTGCAGCAGTTGGACAAGGCTTACAGCGCGGCGCGGAACAAGCTGACAGATGGACGCGGAAATCTGGTCAGCCGCACCGAGCAATTAAGATTGCTCGGGGCCCGCGCCAGCAAAAGCCTGCCGGCGGATCTGCTGGAGCGGGCGATGACCGATGCGGATGGCGTGGCGCATTCACCTGAATAAGACATGGCTCTTGTGGGAGCTGGCTTGCCTGCGATGAGGGTGTGTCAGTCGCTACCGCTATCGCAGGCAAGCCAGCTCCCACAGGGCAATGAGTTGGGGCTTTTTACAGCGGCAAATGCCGACTCAGCAGTGCCCGCAACGCCGCCGGCTTCACCGGCTTGGCCAGGTAATCCAGCCCCGCCGCATGCACCTCGGCCACCATCTCGGGGCGACCGTCGGCGCTGATGACCACGCCGGGAATCGGCTCCGCCAGTTGTGCGCGCAGCCAGCCCATCAGTTCGGTGCCGGTTTCGCCGTGGTCCAGGTGGTAATCCACCAGCGCCAGTTGCGGGCGTACGCCCTCTGCCAGCAACGCGGCGCATTGCGCCTGGTCGGTGGCGGTCCACACCTCGCAGCCCCAGCGCGTGAGCAAGCTGCGCATGCCGATCAGGATGCTCTCTTCGTTATCCACGCACAGTACCTGTGCGCCGCTCAGCGGCTGGCCGTTTTCCACGGCGGCCTGCCGCTGCGGGCTGGCCTGGTTGCGCGCCAACGGCACGCGCACGCTGAACACGCTGCCTTTGCCCGGCCAGGAGCGCACGCTCAAACGGTGGCCGAGTACGCGGCACAGGCCGTCGGCAATCGCCAGGCCCAGGCCCAGACCTTTTTCGGCACGGGTCTGGTGGCTGTCCAGGCGCTTGAACTCTTCAAAGATCACCTGCTGTTTATCCAGCGGGATGCCGGGGCCACGGTCCCACACCTCCAGGCACAGCTCGCCCTTGCGTCTGCGTACGCCAAGCAGCACCGGGCCGTCGGCATAACGGAAGGCGTTCGTCAGAAAGTTCTGCAGAATCCGTCGCAGCAACTTGATGTCACTGTCGATCCGCAATCGACTGCCGCGCAGGCGGAAGCGCAAACCCTGTTCCTGGGCCAGCGCCTTGAATTCGGCACCCAGGGTGTCGAACAGCTCATTGAGTACAAAGGGCTGGCGCTGCGGGTTGATCTTGCCGTTTTCCAGGCGCGAGATATCCAGCAAGTCGCTGATCAGGTCTTCGGCTGAACGCAGCGAACTGTCCAGGTGCTGCACCAGTTGCCGGGCGTCGCTGGACAGGCCCTCGTTCTGGTGGGAGAGGGCGGCCGAGAACAGGCGTGCGGCGTTCAGGGGTTGCATCAAGTCATGGCTGACGGCTGCCAGGAAGCGGGTTTTCGATTGGCTGGCAGACTCGGCAACCCCTTTGGCGTCGGTCAGCGCCACATTCAGCTGCGACAGCTCATGGGTGCGCTCGGTCACCCGCTGCTCCAGGCCCTCGTTCGCCTCGGTGAGTGCCTGTTCGGCTTCGCGGAACGCGGTAATGTCGGTGAAACTCATGACGAAACCGCCGCCGGGCATCGGGTTGCCGATCAGCTCGATCACCCGCCCGTTCGGGAATAAACGTTCGGAGGTGTGCGCACGGCCCTGGCGCATCCAGTGCAGGCGGCGCGCCACATGCACCTCGGCTTCGCCCGGGCCGCACAGGCCGCGCTCGGCGTTGTAGCGAATAATGTCGGCAATCGGCCGGCCCACGCTGATCAGCCCGTCGGGGTAGTTGAACAGCTCAAGATAACGTCGGTTCCAGGCCACCAGCTTGAGGGACTGGTCCACCACGCTGATGCCCTGGGTGATGTTCTCGATAGCCCCTTGCAACAATGCCCGGTTGAATTGCAGCACTTCCGACGCTTCGTCGGCGATCCGTACTACGTCCTCCAGTTGCATTTCCCGCCCTTCGATAGCCGCTTTCACCACCGCCCGGGTCGACGATGCGCCGAGTACACCGGCCAGCAAGCGCTCGGTGTGGGCGATCCAGTCGTTGTCGGCATTCTGGTTGGGGTTGAAGCCTTTGCCCTGGCGGTAGGCGAAGCGGATAAAGCTCTGTTGGGCGCGCTCTTCACCGACAAAGCGTGCGGCGAGGCTGAGCAGGTCGCTGATCTGTACCGACAGCATCGAGCGGGCACTGGCGCGCTGGCTGATTTCCTGGCCGATAAACCGCCCGGCTTGCCAGTGTTCCGACACGCGGGTGCGCGACAGCATCGACACCCATACAAACAGCGTGAAGTTGCCCGCCAGGGAGAACACGGTGCCCAGGGTCAATGACGTGACGGACAAGCCCAGCGGGTGGGAATGCATCCATGTCAGTCCGGGGAAAAGGCTGAGGGACCACCCCAGGCTTTTCGCGGTAACCGGTAGGACCAAGGTGTAGAACCACAGGAATGTGCCCGCCGCCAAGCCGGCAAATACGCCGCGTCGGTTGGCCTGCTTCCAATACAGCGCGCCGAGCATGGCCGGCGCCAGTTGGGTCACGGCGGCAAAGGCGATCTGGCCGATGGTCGCCAGGCTCGCGCTGGAGCCAAGCAAGCGGTAGCTGACATACGCCAGCAGCAGGATGATTACGATGCTGACCCGGCGCACCGACAGCATCCAGTGCCGGAACACTTCGAACGGGCGCTCGGCGCTGGATCGGCGCAGCAGCCAGGGCAGCAGCATGTCGTTGGACACCATGGTCGACAAGGCGATGCTTGCGACGATCACCATGCCGGTGGCCGCCGACGCACCGCCGATAAACGCCAGCACGGCCAGCGCCGGATGCGCTTCGGCCATGGGCAGGCTGATTACGTAGGAATCCGGCAGTACCGAGCCCGGCAGCAGCATCTTACCGCCGAGGGCGATCGGTACTACAAACAGCGCGGCGAGGATCAGGTACGCGGGAAACACCCATTTGGCCAGGCGCAGGTCCTGCGGGTCGATATTCTCCACCACGGTGACGTGAAACTGCCGTGGCAGGCAGATGATCGCCATCATGGCCACGCCGGTCTGCACCACCATTGATGGCCAGTTAATGGTTTCTTTCCAGTACTCCTCCAGCCGCGGCGCGAGCATGGCCTGGCTGAACAGGTCGCCGAAGCCGTCGTACAGGCCGAAGGTCACAAATGCGCCGACCGCGAGAAACGCGAACAGCTTGACCAGCGATTCAAACGCAATCGCCAGCACCATGCCACGGTGGTGCTCCGTGGCGTCGAGGTTGCGTGTACCAAATACAATGGTGAACAACGCCAGCACCAGCGACACGATCAGCGCCGTATCCTGCGCCCGGGTGCCGGTGGTGTCGGGGCCGGAGCCGATCAGCAGGTTTACCCCCAGCACAATGCCTTTGAGCTGCAGGGCAATATAAGGCAGCACGCCGACCAGGCAGATCAGCGCAACCACCACGGCCAGGGACTGGGATTTGCCGTAGCGGGCGGCGATAAAGTCGGCGATGGAGGTGATGTTTTCCTGCTTGCTGATCAGAATCATCTTCTGCAGCACCCAGGGTGCCAACACCAGTAGCAGCACCGGTCCCAGGTAAATTGGTAAAAATGCCCACAGTTGTTCGGCGGCCTGGCCTACGGCGCCGAAGAAGGTCCAGCTGGTGCAGTAAACCGCCAGTGACAGGCTATACACCCAGGCACGCATGCGTGGCGGCAAGGGCGCACGACGGCGGTCACCGTAAAAGGCGATGGCAAACATAATGGCCATATAGGCCAGGGCAACGGCGGCGATCAGCCCGCTGGACAGCGTCATGGTAACTCCGAGCATAAGAACACCCAGGCATTCCAGGCCCGGTGGCACAGTCTCGCAGAATGCCTGGGGTTAGTCAGTGTCGACCAAGGTCGTGTGTAAGCTGTCGGGCTTGGAGGTTCTGCGGTGACACCGAGGTGATCCTTTCGCAGCCTCGCTAAGGCTCGACAGCTCTTGCAGGAAGGGTTTTCTGACGCAGGATGTAAATCGTCACCAGCACGGCGCTGGTCAGCATAAAGCCACGGGCCCACGGCAGCGGCACCAGGTAGCAGGAAAGGCCGATGCTCAGCCACATCAAGCCGATGGCGTAGACCTTGCCCTTGAGCGGGATGCCATTGCCGTCCAGGTAGTCTTTGATCCACGGGCCCAGGCGCGGGTGTTCCACCAGCCAATGGTAGAAACGCGGGGAGCTTCGAGCGAAGCAGGCGGCGGCGAGCAGCAGGAAGGGTGTGGTCGGCAATACCGGCAGGAAAATGCCGATCACCCCCAACGCTACGCTCAGCCAGCCGATGGCCAGCATCCCGTAGCGCAGGAGCAGTGAGCGATTGCCCATGGGGGTCACGGGCAACCGACTCAGTGGTGACGTGGCTTGAGGATCGCCGGTTTTTCGTCAGGAGCGTTGCACAGCAGGTACAAGGCGGTGAGGGCTTCCGGGATCTGTACGATCATGTCGTCCATCAGGTTGGCGTCGGCGGCGATGTCGGAGAACTCCGGCTGGTCGTCGAACAGGCCAGAACCAACCATGATCGGCAGCAGCATTTCGCTGACTTCTTCCTCGGCGGTTTCGAACCAGGCGGCTTCGCGCAGGAACACACCTTCCATGAAGCCGATGCACCAGCCGCGCAGGTCGGAGTCATCCGGCTCTTCGCCCAGGTCCAGCTCGCAGGGCAGCTCGAATTCCTCATCGGAGGCCAGCTGGCGCCCGATGTGGGCCTTGAGGGCCAGCAGGGTGGATTCGATTTCTTCGCGTTGGGCGGCGTCGGCGTAGTGCGGCTCTTCGGCGAACAGCGCGTCGATCCATTCACGGTCGGGCACCACATCGGCGCAGATCGACAGGGCGGTCAGGTAGCCGTGGGCGGCCACGTAGTCCAGCGCCTCGTCATGCAGCTCATCGGCGTCGAGGAAGGCTTGCAGGCGGGTTAGTTGCTCAGCGAAGGACATTGAAGGGCTACCTTGGGAATAAACGATGCGCGAATTCTAGGCTTTCTTGAGCGTCCAGGCCAGCCGCACTGCATATTTGCCAGGTTTTAGATAGCAGCCGCTATTCGTCAGTGGCGCCCTTTGCAGAGTAACGCTCGGGTATACTGCCGCGTTTTGTGATGCCCCTGCAGGCCAAGCGCCCACCCGTGAAAACTTCGCTTACGGATTATTTCCCGTGAAGTCGGGTTATTTCGGCCAGCCTGTACAGAGGGATTTCGGCACCATTTTGGAGTTTTACATGCTCGAGCAGGCTCAACGCGTCCTCAAAGACATCTTCGGCTACGACAGTTTTCGTGGCCGCCAGGGTGCAATCATTGAGCGCGTGGCCAATGGCGGTGACGCACTGGTATTGATGCCTACCGGCGGTGGCAAGTCGTTGTGCTTCCAGGTGCCGGCCCTGTTGCGTAATGGCCTCGCTGTGGTGGTGTCGCCGCTGATTGCGTTGATGGACGACCAGGTTGCCACTCTTGAAGAGCTGGGCGTCGCCGCCGCCTCCCTGAACTCGACCCTGAGCGCCGAGCAGCAGCGCGACCTGGCCGCCCGCATCAAGCGCGGTGAAGTGAAAATGCTCTACCTGGCTCCCGAGCGTTTGGTACAGCCGCGCATGCTGGCCTTCTTGCAGAGCCTGGAAATTGCGCTGTTCGCTATCGACGAAGCGCACTGCGTATCGCAATGGGGCCACGATTTCCGTCGCGAATATTTGCAGTTGGGCCAGTTGGCGGAGCTGTTCCCGGACGTGCCGCGCATCGCCTTGACCGCCACCGCCGATAAACGTACCCGCGAGGAAATCGTCGAGCGCCTGCATTTGCAGAACGCCGAGCGCTTCCTGTCGAGCTTTGACCGGCCGAATATTTTCTACCGCATCGTGCCCAAGGAGCAGCCGCGCAAGCAGTTGCTGGCGTTTCTGTCCGAACGGCGCAGCGATGCGGGCATCGTGTATTGCCTGTCGCGCAAAAAGGTCGACGAAGTGGCCGCGTTCCTCTGCGAGCAAGGCTACCCGGCGCTGCCGTACCACGCCGGCCTGCCCAACGAAACGCGCTCCGCCCACCAGAAGCGCTTCCTCAACGAGGAGGGCCTGATCATGGTGGCGACCATTGCGTTCGGCATGGGTATCGACAAATCCAACGTGCGCTTCGTGGCCCATATGGACCTGCCCAAGTCCCTCGAGGCGTATTACCAGGAGACCGGCCGCGCTGGCCGTGATGGCCTGCCGGCGGATGCCTGGATGGTCTACGGCCTGCAAGACGTGGTGATGCTCAAGCAGATGCTGCAGAACTCCGAAGGCGATGAGCGCCACAAGCGCCTGGAGCAGCACAAGCTCGATGCCATGCTCTCGCTGTGCGAAGAAACCCGCTGCCGTCGCCAGACCCTGCTGGCCTATTTCGACGAAGACATGCCCGAGCCGTGTGGCCACTGCGACAACTGTGTCGACGGCGTGCAGACCTGGGACGCCACCGAGCCGGCACGCCAGGCGTTGTCCACCATCTACCGCACCGGGCAGCGCTATGGCGTGGGGCACTTGGTGGATGTACTGCTGGGCAAGGACAACGAAAAGGTACGCAGCTTCGGCCACGAAAAACTCTCGGTGTATGGCGTCGGCAAGGCCCGCGCCGAGGGCGAATGGCGCTCGTTGTTCCGGCAAATGGTTGCGCGCAACCTCGTGGACATCGACATTGAAGGCTATGGCGGCCTGCGCTTGAACGACAGTTGTCGGCCATTGCTCAAGGGCGAGGTGAGCCTGGAGCTGCGCCGCGACCTCAAGCCGCTGACCACCGCCAAAAGCAGCAGCACCAGCCCGGCCAGCCAACTGGTGCGTGGCGAAGAGCGCGAACAGTGGGAAGCCCTGCGCACCCTGCGCCGCAAACTGGCGCAGGAGCACAGCGTGCCGCCGTACGTCATCTTCCCCGACTCGACCTTGCTCGAGATGCTGCGCGAGCAACCAACCACCATGGCCGAAATGGCGCGGGTCAGCGGTGTGGGCGCACGCAAGCTGGAGCGTTATGGCCAGGCATTCCTTGAAGTGCTTGGCGGCCAGGCCGAAGCGCCCAAGGAAGTCGCCGATATTCGCCACGAACTGATCAGCCTGGCACGCGCCGGCATGACCCCGATCCAGATCGCCGGCCAGCTGCAATGCTCAGAGAAAAACGTCTACACCTTGCTGGCCGAGTCCATTGGCAAACAGCAGCTGTCGTTGGAGCAGGCGCTTGATTTGCCGGAGGATTTACTCGGTGAAATCCAGGATGCATTTCTGGATGGGGAAGGCGAATTGCCACCTGTTGCGGAGATTGCTCCACTGTTTACCGGTCGTGTTCCTGAGGGGGTTTTGTACTGCGTGCGGGCCGCTTTGCAGTCTGAATTCGAAATTTAGTGCGCCAATTACGACAATGTAACGAATCAGTACATAGCAACTCTTGCCTACTGGCATGGCTCATGCTTAGCTGACTAATAATTAGCCACACTTTATTTTCAGTCTAAACCATGAGTTTTTTATGCCGTTAACCGATCAACACCGTTTTGGCATGCAGCTGGCGCAAATGTCTCGAGGTTGGCGCGCCGAGCTGGACCGCCGTCTGGCGGGGCTGGGCCTGTCCCAGGCGCGCTGGCTGGTGCTGCTGCATCTGGCACGTTTCGAAGAGGCCCCGACCCAACGAGAGCTGGCGCAAAGCGTCGGCGTGGAAGGGCCGACCCTCGCACGGTTACTCGACAGCCTGGAAGGTCAGGGTTTGGTGCAACGCCAAGCCGTGGTGGAAGATCGTCGTGCCAAACGTATCCTGTTGTGTGACACCGCACGCCCGTTGATCGAGCAGATCGAAACCATCGCCACTGCCTTGCGCCATGAGCTGTTTGTGGGCGTGGATGAAGCGGATTTGAGTGTGTGCATGCGCGTGCATGGGCACATCCTGGCGAACCTGGAAAAATCCTGATCGCAGGTGCACCGAAAATCAACAATGTGGGAGCTGGCTTGCCTGCGATGACGGGCATTCAGTTACTGATTCAGTGACAGATACACCGCTATCGCAGGCAAGCCAGCTCCCACTTTTGGTTTTGGGTCCAATCTTTAGAAGGTTTGGCCCAGGTTCAGGTACACCGCCTTCTGGTTATCGTCGTTGAACCCGTAGCTGAAGTTCAGCGGCCCCAACGGTGTATCGAACCCCAGGAAAATACTCGCCGCGTTGATATAGCCGCTGTCGAATTCATTGTCGTTGTTCCACGCCCGGCCGCGCTCCAGGGACGCACCCAGGTACAGCGGAAAATCCAGCGGCAGGTACGAGCGCGGCGTCAGCCGACGGTAGTACACGGCGCGCATCAAGCTGATGTTCTGCCCCGAAATCGCATCCTGGCGAAAGCCCGACAACTGCCGGGCACCGCCCAGCAGGAAGCTGGAAATCACCACGTCCGAATCATCCAGGGTGCGACCGTAGCGACCCCCCAATACCAGCGTGTCCGGGCCATGGCTCATGGCCTTGTCCAGCTTGAACTCCCATTGGCGGTAGCGCTGGTCCGAGCCCAGCCCCGGTTCGAATTCGCGGAAGGCCAGGCCGATGTCTTCACCGGTATGCGGGAAGTACACGTTGTCCAGGGAGTCGAATGAGTACTTCAGTTCATAGAAGCCTTCGTTGAAACTCACGCTCGGCAAGCTTCGGTCACCAATACGCACATCTGCTTTGCCCCAGGCTTCGCCGACGCCGAAGCGAATTTCGCCGCTGTTGCCGATCTGCCGCCCGACATTCAAGCCAAAGCCATAGCGCTCCAGGCGATATTCGGAGATCGGGTCGTTGTCCAGAATCAGCTCGACATTCTGCGCCTGGGCGCTGAGATACGGCGCGACAAAGTAACGCGAGCCGGTGTCCATCGGCTGATAGAACTCGCTGTACAGCTCCTGGCGATCGCCGATCTGTACGCGTGTCAGCCATTCCGCGCCGAGGCGGTTGATGCCATTCATGCGGTAACTGGCGCCCAGATTGAAGGCGCTGTCGCCACGCATGTCATCCGACAGGCTCAGGCCCAGGCGCAAGTAGTCGGTGCCGCTGCGTTTGCCGCGTGCGCTGATCACCAGGGTATTGTCCTGGCCTTTCTTGATCACCCGGTATTGCACCTGTTCGAAGTAATCCAGGCCGTACAAGGTGCCCATGTCCGTTTGCAGGCGGCCCAGGTTCAGCGGTTCACCCAGGGGCTGGCGGATGTAATAGCGGATCACGTCGTCGCTGACTTTCGAGTCGTTTTCCACATCAATGGCGGTGATCACTGGCGTACGCTCGCCTGGGGTGCGTGCGGCCACCAGTTGCGGGTCGATCGGCTGGGCGGGGCGCAGGTGGGCGAGGCGGGCGTCGAGGGCGCGGGTGGCGCGGTAGCCGGCGTCGATCATGTCCTTGGCGCGGCCGAAGTCCGTTACGCCATAGGCGGCCAGGGGCGGCTGGATCAGCACATCCTTGGGGTGCAGGGCCTTGAGTTGTTCTTCGGAGTTGCGCCGGGTCATCAGTGTGATGGACTGGTTCAGCACGTCGACCACCGTGGCCAATTGCTTGCGCGAGCGCAACGGGGTGCCGATGTCCACCACAATGGCGATATCGACGCCCATCTCCCGCGCCACATCCAGCGGAATATTGTCGGTCATGCCGCCGTCCACCAGCAGTCGGCCATCCAGCTCCACCGGGGCGAACACCGCCGGGATCGACATGCTGGCGCGGATCACCTGGGGCAGATGGCCTTTGCGAAACACCACTTTTTCGCCGGTAGTGATATCGGTGGCAACGGCGCGAAAGGGGATCGGCAGCTTGTCGAAATTACGCGTGTTGCTGCTGTGGGCGAACATGCTTTCCAGCAGCAGTGCCAGGTTCTGGCCCTGGATCACCCCCAGTGGCAGGCCGAGGCTGCCGTCATCGCGGAAGCTGAGTTTCTGCTTGACCAGAAAATCCCGGTCATCCTGCTTGCGTCGAAACGGCACGTCTTCGCGAGGCGGCGCATCGGACAGCGCCTGCTGCCAGTCGATATTCAGCGCGAGCTTTTCCAGCTCATCAATCTTGTAGCCGGAGGCATACAGCCCGCCGATCACCGCGCCCATGCTGGTGCCGGCGATCGCGTCAATCTGGATACCTTGCTCTTCCAGCGCCTTGAGCACGCCGATATGCGCCAATCCACGGGCGGCACCACCGGACAGCACCAGGCCGATTTTCGGGCGGGGGGTGTCCACGGCGTGGGCGAAGAGAGGAAGCAGGAGCAGGAGCAGAAACAGGCGACGCATCATGAATCTCGAGGCTGGGCGATAAAGGCCGTTATTATAGCCACTCGATGCTCCGAGCCCGTTACGCCAGGAACCTGTCAAATCATGTCCGTGAACAAACCCGAGATCGTCATCACCTATTGCACCCAGTGCCAATGGCTGCTGCGCGCCGCCTGGCTGGCCCAGGAGCTGCTGAGTACGTTTGCCGATGACCTGGGAAAAGTGTCGCTGGAACCGGCTACCGGCGGCGCATTTCGCATCACCTGCGATGGCGTGCAGATCTGGGAGCGCAAGGCTGACGGTGGGTTCCCCGAGGCCAAGGTGCTCAAGCAGCGCGTGCGCGACCAGATCGACCCGCAGCGCGACCTTGGGCACAACGACCGAAGCGTGTGACGGTCACCGCCGCAGTAGGGCGGTGACTGTTCAGGCGGCTATTTGGCGGCCATCTTGTGCTTGATGAAGCCAACGATCAGCGTCAATACCAGCCCGCCGACACCGCCGCCGATAATATTGCCGCCGACCGCCGCCACATCCAGCGCTTCGCCGCCCGAGGTGCCCGTCAGTACTGAGACGATTTGGCCCAGCACCAACCCCCCAACCCCTCCGATCACGGTATTGAGCCCGCTGCCCAGGCTTTGTTTGGTCATGCCGGCGACGTTGCCGCCGACGGCGCCGCTGATGATCTGAACCAGCAAACTGATGAGCATTTCCATAGTGAAGCCCCTGCATAGCATTAATGGAGTGACCACTCGCCTGCAGCAACTTCAAAGAACATGGCCGACGTCGAGGAGTCTTTACCCGTTGAACGACGACAGACTGTTGCGGATAGGGGAAGTATAGATCAGGTGCTTGCCGCAGGCTGTTTAGCCTGGCTGGCACTGCCCATCAGCCCGGACAGCACGATGGCGACGATGATCAGCGCGCCGCCCAGCAGCATGCGCAGCGTCGGCGTTTCGGCAAATAGCAGCCAGGCCACGGTGATGCCGTAGACCGGCTCCATGGCAAACACCACCGAGGCGGTGCGCGCCTTGATCACCGCCAGGCTGGCGACAAACAGGCTGTGGGCCAGGCCGGTGCAGAATACGCCGAGCAAGCCGATCCACAGCCAATCCAGCGCCCGCACCTCTGCAAGCAAAGGCAACGCCACCGGCAGCAGGCACGCCGCGACCACCACGTTCTGGCACAGCGCCGCCTGCACCGCTGGAATCCGCCCCGAACTGGCGCGATTGTTCAGCGACAGCAACGAGAACAGCAGTCCCGAGGCGATGCCCCACAACAAGCCGCCGGTGGCTTCGCTGGCGAGGTTGAAGTCAGGCGTCACCAGCACCAGGCCGACTGTGACCAGCGCCACCAGCAGCACTTCATTGGCGCGAATGCGCTCGCGGAAGATCAGGCCCTCGAGGATCACGGTGAAGGCCGGGAACGCGGTAAAACCCAGGGTGGCGACGGCCACACCGGCGACTTTAACGGCAATAAAGAAGGTTACCCAGTGCGCCGCGAGCAGCACGCCGCTGATCAGCAAGCGGCGCCAGTCGCGCAGTTCGAGTTTTTTCCAGGGGGCATTGCTGGCAAATCGCGCAAATATCGCAAGGGCTACCACGGCGAAGGCTGCACGGCCAAATACGATAACGGACGGCGAGGCAGCCGCCAGCTTGCCGAATACGCCGGTGAGGCCAAACATCAATGCGCCGATATGCAGGGCGCCGAGGGCTGAGCGGGGAGTCATTGCGATCCTTGAACCAACGGGAGTGACAGAGCCGCAGTCTAGAGGGTTGCTGGTGTGAGCGTCTGTCGCCTGGCTCGTGATTTTTATCGCAAGACTATGGATGCGCGTCGCAATGCGCCAGGCGACGCCCCAAACTCGCGCAACATGGCCGCAGCAAACGCACTTTGCGAGCTGTAACCGACGCGCTCGGCGATTTCGCCGATGGGCAGCGGGGTTTCCTTCAGCAACTGCCGAGCCATCTGCAGGCGACGGCTGCGGATATAGTCCATCGGCGTTTGCCCGCACTCGGCAACGAAGCGTGCATGCAGGTGTGCGACAGAAAGATCGGCGATGCGTGCGAGGTCGGCGACTTGCAGAGGGTGGGCGACGTGCCGCTCGATATGCGTATTGAACGCCGCATAGGGCAGGCGCCGGCCCGGCGCGGGTTGCGTCAGCGGATGATTCAAGCTGGCGAGCAACAGCACCGCGCCTTGCTGGGCGATCAGCGGGTCATCCACCGGGCTGTGCGCCAGCCATTGCACCAGCTGGCTTTGCCGGGAATCCAGGGCCAGGCGGGCCGGTTGATCGAGCAGGCGGCGGCTGGCATCGGCATGTTCGCCCAACGATTGAAGCACCCAGTGTTCGGTGGGTACATCCAGCACCAGGCAGCGGCTGCCATCGCGACTGCCGCAGGCATGGTGGGCACAGAAGGGCAACACCATCACACTGTTTTCGCGCACCTGACTGCCACGGCCATCGACTTCCAGGTCCAAGTGCCCGGACAGGCCGAACACCAACTGCGCATGATCATGGCTGTGGGCGAGGGGCGCTTCGAGGTAGTGGCGTAGCGTGAGGGTGGCGCTCATCGCAGTCTCCAGGGCGGCAAGCCGGCAGTCTACAACGCTTTG
This sequence comes from Pseudomonas viridiflava, assembly GCF_900591205.1. Lineage (GTDB taxonomy): Bacteria > Pseudomonadota > Gammaproteobacteria > Pseudomonadales > Pseudomonadaceae > Aquipseudomonas. The sequence continues at coordinate 55,628 of NZ_UUPU01000027.1, read as the reverse complement.
CAGCTGGCAGGCGTTGTCATCAGACTGACGCACGACTGTCATGGGCTATTAATCGCGAGAGCGCAAGCTCGCGAAAACACCGTCGAGGGACGCCCATGACCAGTGCCGAATTCACCAAGCCCAGCCGCAAGCAACGGGTTCGTACCCTGTGGATTTCCGACGTGCACCTGGGCACCCGGGATTGCCAGGCCGAACACTTATCGCAGTTCCTCAAGGGCTACCACGCCGACAAGGTGTACCTGGTGGGCGATATCATCGACGGCTGGAAAATGCGCGGCGGCATGTATTGGCCCCAGGCTCACACCAATGTGATCCGGCGCCTGCTGACCATGGCCAAGCGCGGCACCGAGGTGATCTACGTCACCGGCAACCACGATGAATTCCTGCGCCGCTACTCCAAGCTGATCCTGGGCAATATCCAGTTGGTGGACGAAGCCGTGCACGTCACCGCCGATGGGCGCCACCTGCTGGTGATCCATGGCGATCAATTCGATGTGATCACCCGTTACCACCGCTGGCTGGCGTTCCTCGGCGACTCGGCCTACGAGTTCACCCTTACGCTGAACCGCTGGCTCAACCACTGGCGCGCACGGTATGGCTATGGCTACTGGTCGCTGTCGGCGTACCTCAAGCACAAGGTCAAGACGGCGGTGAGCTTTATCAGCGATTTCGAAGAAGCGATCGCCCACGAAGTGACCAAGCGCGAGCTGCATGGTGTGGTGTGTGGGCATATCCACCATGCCGAGATTCGCAAGGTGGGCGAGGTGGATTACCTCAATTGCGGGGATTGGGTGGAGTCGTGCACGGCGTTGATCGAGCACTGGGACGGGAGCATCGAGCTGTACCGGTTGGCGGATGCGCAGGCGAAAGAGGCGCAGCTGAAGGCTGAGATGGTTGCGGGCTAAAAGTGTGGGAGCTGGCTTGCCTGCGATAGCGGTGTATCAGTCGACATCTTTATTGGATGTGACACCGTAATCGCAGGCAAGCCAGCTCCCACATTTGCTTGCGCTTTCTTCAGTTGGAAACGTCGGCGATGGCGTGTGCGAGCAGGCTCAAGCGTGTCGCATCAATACCCGCCACGCTAGCCCGCCCCGAGCTGACCATGTACACGCTGTGCTTCTCGCGTAGTTGCTTCACCTGCTCGGCACTCAAGCCGGTATAGGAAAACATCCCACGCTGCTCACCGATATGCGCAAAACGCTCCGACAACCCATGGGGCGCCAGTGCTTCCACCAGCCCGGAACGCAATTGCGCGATCCGCGTGCGCATGGCTTCGACTTCCTCGCTCCACAGCTGTTTCAGCTCGGCGTCACCGAGGATGGTCGCTACCACGGCAGCACCATGATCCGGCGGCGTCGACCACAGGTTGCGCGCCGTGTTCGCAAGCTGGCTGCGTACATCCGTCAGTTTTTCGGCATCCGCCGCGCACACGATCAGCGCGCCAACGCGGTCGCGATACAGGCCGAAATTCTTCGAGCACGAGCTGGTGATCAGCAGTTCCGGCAGCTCGGCGGCAAACAGCCGTACCGCCCAGGCGTCCTGCTCCAGCCCGTCGCCAAAGCCCTGGTAGGCGAAGTCGATCAGCGGCAGCAGCTGGCGCTCGCGCACGATCTGCAGCACCTGGCGCCAGTCATCCTGGGACAGATCGAAACCGGTCGGGTTATGGCAGCACGCGTGCAGCAACACCACGTCGCCCTCGGGCACCGTGGCGAGTGTCGCCAGCATTGCCTGCACATCCAGTCGATTGTCGGCGCCCACATACGGGTAGTGACTGACCTTGATCCCGGCCTTGGCGAAGATGGTTTCGTGGATCGGCCAGGTCGGGTTGCTCAGCCACACACCACGGCCGGGCAGGCTGTGGGCGATAAAGTCAGCGCTCAGGCGCAGGGCACCGGTGCCGCCTGGGGTCTGGGTCGCTGCGGCGCGGCGTGCGCTGACCAGCGCCGAATCGGCGCCCAGCACCAGCTCACTGATCAGCTTGCCGAAGGCCGCGTTACCGTGGCCGCCGATATAGGTTTTGGTGGTTTGACTGTCGACCAGGCGCTGCTCCGCCAGCTTTACCGAGTGGGGAATCGGCGTCAGGCCCTGATCGTCTTTATAAACCCCCACGCCCAGGTCGAACTTGTTCGGGTTGGCGTCCTGGGCGTACAGGTCCATCAGGCCGAGTATCGGGTCGCCGGGCACGCGGCCAATGGCATCGAAATGCATTACTTGCGGCCCTCGGCGTCCTTGGCCACTTCGTCGGTGCGAGCGGCCATGATGAAGTCGTTGCGGTGCAGGCCCTTGATGGAGTGGCTCCACCAGGTCACGGTGACTTTGCCCCACTCGGTGAGCAGGCCCGGATGATGGCCTTCGGCTTCGGAGATCTCACCCATGGCGTTGGTAAAGGCCAGGGCGAACTTGAAGTTCTTGAACAGGAAAACCTTTTCCAGCTGCATCACGCCGTCGCGCACTTCGATGTTCCAGTCGGGAATCTGCTTGAGCAGTACCGGCAGCTCTTCATCGCTGACTTGTGGGGCGTCGGCGCGGCAGGCTTCGCAATGGGCTTGGTTCAAGGTGGTCATGATGGTGTCCTGAATTCGAGTGTTTGAAGATCAGTAGCGTTACCCTAAAGCAACGCGGGGCCAGGGAACAGACTCACCTGGCCTCAAGATGTAAGGTTCAAGCCGCTTTGGGTTTTGGTGGGAATTTTGGCGCGTGCAAACCCAGCTGCATCCCGCGCTCAACCATACCCATGATGTCTTCCTGCGCCACTTCGAACAGGCGCTTGAGCTCGGGCAGCACGAAGTACAGCGGTTGCAGGATGTCGATGCGATACGGCGTGCGCATCGCTTCCAGCGGGTCGAAGGTCTGGTGCTCGGGCTCGGAGGACAGGCTGTATACCGTCTCCTTGGGTGACGACAAAATGCCGCCACCGTAGATGCGCAGGCCGGCGGGCGTGTCCACCAGGCCGAACTCGATGGTCATCCAGTAAAGACGCGCCAGGTACACGCGTTGCTCCTTGGTGGCCGCCAGGCCGAGCTTGCCGTAAGTGTGGGTGAATTCGGCGAACCAGGGGTTGGTCAGCAGCGGGCAGTGGCCGAAGATCTCGTGGAAAATATCCGGCTCTTGCAGGTAGTCCAGTTCTTCACGGCTACGAATAAAGGTCGCCACCGGAAACTGCTTGCTGGCGAGCAATTCGAAGAACGTCTGGAAGGGAATCAGCGCGGGGACACGGGCGACTTGCCAGCCGGTGGTCTCGGCCAACACTTTATTGATTTCGTCCAGTTGCGGAATCCGGTCCAGGGGCAGACCCAGCTTGTCGATGCCGTCCAGGTATTCCTGGCAGGCGCGACCTTCAATCACTTTCAACTGGCGCGTGATCAGGGTGTTCCACACCGCGTGTTCTTCCGGCGGGTAGTGGATAAAACCTTGCGCATCGGGCTCGCGGGCCACGTATTGCGTCTGCTTCATACGGCTCTCCTGCTAGGCATTCGTTCTTGTTATGTCCTGCGATATGCCTATTGATACCGTGCCAGGTGCAGGATTCCATTGGGCTGCGGCTCAAATCTGTAGGAAAAGTTACCAACTTCCGTAAAGTTTTCGTTACGTCGAGGCGCTTTGTCTGTGCCTTGGGCTGGGAAAAGGTTGCTGGCTGTCACATAATCTTGACGACTATCTGCGCGCGGTGACAAAAAGTCGCGACGCCTACCCACCTTTCGGGCCTTTTCATGCGTATCAAAGTGCACTGCCAGAACCGCATCGGCATCCTGCGGGACATCCTCAATCTGCTCGTGGAATACGGGGTCAACGTCGCCAAGGGCGAGGTCGGCGGCGAACATGGCAACGCGATTTACCTGTTTTGCCCGAACCTGGTGAACATGCAGTTCCAGGCACTGCGCCCGCAATTCGAGGCAATTGCCGGGGTATTTGGCGTGAAAAGGGTAGGGCTGATGCCCAGCGAGCGTCGGCATATGGAGCTCAATGCGCTGCTCGGCGCCCTGGAGTTTCCGGTGCTGTCGATCGACATGGGCGGCTCCATCGTCGCGGCCAACCGTGCGGCCGCGCAGTTGCTTGGGGTGCGGGTGGACGAGGTGCCGGGCATTCCATTGTCGCGGTATGCAGAGGACTTCGATCTGCCGGAACTGGTGCGGGCGAGTAAATCGCGGATCAATGGCCTGCGGGTCAAGGTCAAGGGTGACGTGTTCCTGGCGGACATCGCGCCATTGCAATCCTCTGAACACGATGACAGCGAGGCCATGGCCGGCGCCGTGTTGACCCTGCACCGTGCCGATCGGGTGGGGGAGCGCATCTACAACGTGCGCAAGCAGGAGCTGCGCGGCTTCGACAGTATTTTCCAAAGCTCCAAGGTCATGGCTTCTGTCGTCCGTGAGGCTCGGCGGATGGCGCCTTTGGATGCGCCTCTATTAATAGAAGGCGAAACCGGCACCGGCAAGGAGCTGCTGGCACGCGCCTGTCACCTGGCCAGCCCGCGTGGGCAATCACCGTTGATGGCCCTTAACTGCGCGGGTTTGCCCGAGTCGATGGCCGAGACCGAGTTGTTCGGCTACGGCCCCGGCGCGTTTGAGGGGGCGCGGGCCGAAGGCAAGCTCGGGCTGCTGGAGCTGACAGCGGGCGGCACGTTGTTTCTCGATGGCGTGGGGGAAATGAGCGCACGCTTGCAGGTGAAACTGCTGCGCTTTTTGCAGGACGGTTGCTTTCGCAGGGTCGGCAGTGATGAGGAGGTGTACCTGGATGTGCGGGTGATCTGTGCGACCCAGGTGGATTTGTCCGAACTCTGTGCCCGTGGCGAGTTTCGGCAAGACCTTTACCACCGTCTTAACGTGCTGTCCCTGCATATTCCGCCCCTGCGCGAGTGCCTTGACGGCCTCGCGCCATTGGTTGAGCACTTTCTGGATCAGGCCAGTCGACAGATTGGCTGCCCGCTGCCCAAGCTGGCACCGGCGGCGATGGATCGGCTTAGCCACTATCACTGGCCGGGCAATGTGCGGCAGTTGGAAAACGTGCTGTTCCAGGCGGTCTCGTTGTGTGACGGCGGCACGGTCAAGGCCGAACATATTCGGCTGCCCGATTACGGGGTGCGTCAGCCGCTTGGCGATTTCTCCCTGGCGGGCGGCTTGGAGGCCATCGTCGGGCGGTTTGAGAAGGCGGTATTGGAAGCCTTGTATGCCGAACACCCCAGCAGCCGGCAATTGGGCAAGCGCCTGGGGGTGTCACACACCACCATCGCCAATAAATTGCGCGATTACGAGATCCTCAAGACTGACCGCGGTTAGACCTGTGGGAGCTGGCTTGCCTGCGATGGTGGTGGATCAGTGACACATGAGCCAACTGACCCTGCGCCATCGCAGGCAAGTCAGCTCCCACATTTGATCTTTGTCGTTTTCAAGACCACTGCTTGCCGCAGGCGGCAGTAGTCCGCCGTTTTTTCGACTCTCACTCAATCCTGAAATCTTCACACCCTGCCGCAAACCCCCGTCCCGCCTGGACTTCTCCTTCTTTTAAAAAGTTGGTTCGCAAATTGCTTAAGCCTCATCAGTACAGCGGTGGGCGGCAAGCGTCCGTCAGAAAGAGGAAAGAGCGTGGACAAGTACCTTTATGTGGCAATGACCGGCGCCAGCCAGAATGCTCTGGCGCAGAAGGCCCATGCCAACAACCTGGCGAACATTTCCACCAATGGTTTCCAGCGTGACCTGGAGCAGGCGCGTTCGATGCCGGTGTTCGGTGACAGCTTTCCGGCGCGGGCCTTTGCCATGACCGAGCGCCCGGCCACCGACTTTACCCCCGGTGCGATGATCGAAACCGGTCGCGACCTTGATGTGGCGGTGAACGGCGACGGCTGGATGGCTGTGCAGACCCCGGATGGCGGCGAAGCCTACGTGCGCAGTGCAAGCATGAACGTCGATGCACTGGGCGTGCTGCGGGCCGGCAACGGCATGCCGATCATGGGCAACGGTGGGCCGATTGCCGTGCCGCCCGAGCAGAAAATCGAGGTCGGCGCCGATGGCACCATCAGCATCCGCGCCATGGGTGAAGGCCCGCGTGTGATGGCTGAAGTGGACCGCATCAAGCTGGTCCAGCCGGACCTCAAGAATATGAATAAAGGTCTGGACGGCACCATCCACACCAAGGATGGCCAGCCAGCCCAGGCCGATGCGAACGTCAAGCTGACCTCGGGCTTCCTGCAGGCGAGCAACGTGAATGCGGTGGAAGAAATGACCGCGGTGCTCGCGCTTTCCAAGCAGTTCGAGCTGCACATCAAGATGATGAACAGCGCTAAAGAAGACGACCAGGCGATGACGCGTGTCCTGGCAATGACCTGATTGACGCTTCACTAAACTAATTTTGCGGCGCAGCGCCAACAAACAGGCGCACGAAGGAGAACAGCATGCTTCCGGCTCTATGGGTTGCCAAAACAGGTCTGTCCGCCCAGGACACCAACCTGACCACCATTTCCAACAACTTGGCCAACGTGTCGACCACGGGTTTCAAACGTGACCGCGCGGAGTTCCAGGACTTGCTCTATCAGATCAAGCGCCAGCCAGGCGCCCAGTCGACCCAGGACAGCGAGCTGCCGTCGGGCCTGCAATTGGGGACCGGTGTGCAGATCGTCGGCACCCAGAAAAACTTCACCGCCGGTAACTTGCAGCAAACCGGCCAACCGCTGGATATGGCGATCAACGGCAAAGGCTTCTTCCAGATTCTGCAGCCGGATGGCACCACGTCGTACACCCGCGACGGCACCTTCCACCTGGACTCCAATGGCCAGATCGTGACGGCCAACGGCTTTGCTTTGGAGCCGGCTATCGTCGTCCCCAACAACGCCCAGACCTTCACCGTCGGCAACGATGGCACCGTGTCCATCACCGTGGCCGGCAACCCTGCGTCGCAAGTGATCGGCAACCTGCAAACCGCCGACTTCATCAACCAGGCCGGCTTGCAGGCCATAGGTAACAACCTGTTCCTGGAAACCGCCTCCAGCGGCGCGCCGCAAATCGGCACACCTGGCCTGAACGGTTTCGGCACCACGCTGCAAAGCACCCTGGAAACCTCCAACGTGAGCACGGTTGAGGAGATGGTCAACATGATCACCACCCAGCGCGCCTACGAGATGAACTCCAAGGTGATCTCCACCGCCGACCAGATGCTTTCGTTCGTAACGCAGAATCTGTAATCAAGTCTATGGGGCGCCCTTGAAGGCGCCTGCAACACCGTGAGGTAAGGGTCATGAATCGCTATGTTTCCGTTTTGGCATTGAGTGGGATTGCCGTGCTCGCGGGCTGTGTCGCCCCGACGCCAAAACCCAATGACCCGTACTACGCGCCGGTGTTGCCGCGCACGCCGCTGCCGGCGGCTGCCAACAATGGCTCGATCTACCAGGCCGGTTTCGAACAGAACCTGTACAGCGACCGCAAGGCGTTCCGCGTGGGTGACATCATTACCATCACCCTGAACGAGAAGACCCAGGCCAGCAAGAACGCCAATTCCCAGATCGACAAGACCAGCAAGACCGGCATCGGCCTGACCTCTCTGTTTGGCGCAGGGGTGAATACTAACAACCCATTGGGCAGCGGTGACCTGAGCCTCAATGCCGGCTACAGCGGCGACCGCGCCACCAATGGCAAGAGTGCGGCGGCGCAGGGTAATACGCTGACCGGTTCGATTACTGTGACCGTGGCGGATGTGCTGCCCAACGGCATCATTGCCATTCGCGGTGAAAAGTGGATGACCCTTAACACCGGTGACGAGTTGGTGCGCATCGCCGGGATGGTACGTGCCGATGACATCGCCACCGACAACACCGTGTCGTCGACGCGGATTGCCGATGCACGCATTACCTACTCGGGTACGGGTTCGTTTGCTGACGCGAGTCAGCCGGGCTGGTTCGACCGTTTCTTCCTTAGCCCGCTGTTCCCTTTCTAGGTGGCCACTTTGAAACTCAAACAGCTGATGGCGGCGGCACTCCTGCTGAGCTTGAGCGCAGTCGCCCAGGCCGAGCGCCTGAAAGACATCGCCAGCATCTCCGGCGTGCGTTCCAACCAGTTGATCGGCTATGGCCTGGTCGTGGGGCTTAACGGTACGGGTGACCAGACCACCCAGACCCCGTTCACCCTGCAGACCTTCAACAACATGCTCTCGCAGTTCGGCATCAAGGTGCCGGCGGGTTCGGGCAACGTGCAGCTCAAAAACGTCGCGGCCGTGTCGATCAGTGCCGACTTGCCGGCGTTCTCCAAGCCGGGCCAGGTGGTGGACATCACCGTATCGTCCATCGGTAACTCGAAAAGCCTGCGCGGCGGCACCTTGCTGATGACGCCGCTCAAAGGTATCGACGGCAACGTCTACGCCATCGCCCAGGGCAACCTGGTGGTCGGCGGTTTTGACGCCGAGGGCCGTGACGGTTCGAAGATCACCGTGAACGTGCCGTCGGCCGGTCGTATTCCCGGCGGCGCCACGGTTGAACGCACCGTGCCGAGCGGTTTCAACCAGGGCAACAGCCTGACCTTGAACCTCAACCGCTCCGACTTCACTACCGCCAAGCGCGTGGTCGACAAGATCAACGACATGCTCGGCCCTGGCGTGGCCCAGGCCATCGACGGCGGCTCGATTCGCGTCACCGCGCCGCTCGACCCAAGCCAGCGCGTCGACTACCTGTCGATCCTGGAAAACCTCGAAGTCGACCCGGGTCAGGCGGTGGCCAAGGTCATCATCAACTCGCGTACCGGCACCATCGTGATCGGCCAGAACGTCAAGGTCTCGCCGGCGGCGGTGACCCACGGCAGCCTGACCGTGACCATCACCGAAGACCCGATCGTCAGCCAGCCTGGGCCGTTGTCCAATGGCCAGACGGCCGTCGTGCCGCGCTCGCGGGTGAATGCTCAGCAAGAAGCCAAGCCGATGTTCAAGTTCGGCCCCGGCACCACCCTGGATGAGATTGTCCGTGCGGTGAACCAGGTGGGCGCAGCGCCAGGCGACTTGATGGCGATCCTCGAAGCTCTGAAACAGGCCGGCGCCTTGCAAGCCGACCTGATCGTGATCTGAGGCCATGGCCATGGATATGCGCAAGAGCGGGCTCACCAGCACGGCGGACTCGGGGTCTTACTCCGACTTGAACCGGCTTAACCAGCTCAAGGTCGGCGCCGACAAGAACAGCGATGGCAACATGCGCAAAGTGGCGCAGGAGTTCGAGTCGCTGTTCTTGAGCGAGATGCTCAAGTCGATGCGTTCGGCCACCGAGGCCCTGGGCAAGGACAACCCGCTGAACACCCCGGCGGCCAAGCAGTACCAGGAAATGTACGACCAGCAGTTGGCGGTTTCGATGTCCCGCGAAGGCGGCGGTATCGGCCTGGCCGACGTGCTGATGCGCCAGATGCAGAAGAACAAGCCGGTGGCCGCCGAGGCGGCCACCTTGCAAGGCCCGGCCGCCGCAGAGCCTGCGAAGAAGGTCGATGTGCCTACGCCGATTGCCGCCGGCACTCAGGCCGAAGGCCCGCTGGGCCGTTCCAATGGTCAGCGCCCGCTGTGGGCTTACCGTGTGGAAGTGCCCGCGGGCACCAGCGCCCACAGCAACGATATGGCGCTGATGAACCAGCGTCGTATCGCCTTGCCAAGCAAGCTGACTGATCGGCTGTTGGCCGGCATCGTGCCGAGCACGGACGCCGCCACCGTGGCCCCGGCCGCGCCGCTGCGTAACAGCGCCGCCGCCGACAATGTGATCAATAGCACTGCGCGCACCTTTGCCGTGCCCAGCGGGGGCATGCAGGTCTACGGCCGCGCCGTGGCCCAGCCACCGTTGGCGCCGGCGAAAAAAGCCTTCAGCTCGCAGGATGAATTTGTCGCCACCATGCTGCCGATGGCCAAGGCCGCCGCAGCGCGTATTGGCGTGGACCCGAAATACCTGGTGGCCCAGGCAGCCCTGGAAACCGGTTGGGGCAAATCGGTGATGCGCGCCGAGGACGGCAGCAGCAGCCACAACCTGTTCGGTATCAAGGCCGGTCAGAGTTGGCAGGGCGGTCAGGCCCGTGCGATCACCAGCGAGTTTCGTGATGGGGCGATGGTCAAGGAAACGGCGCAGTTCCGTTCCTACGATTCGTACCAGGACAGCTTCCATGACCTCGTGACGTTGCTGCAAAGCAATGATCGCTATAAAGAAGTTGTGAAGTCGGCCGACAACCCGGAACAGTTTGTACGCGAGTTGCAGAAAGCCGGTTATGCAACCGACCCGGACTACGCCAGCAAGATTTCGCAGATCGCAAAAACGATGAACAGTTACCAGAACTACGCTGCCGCTGGCGCAACCACACATTTATAAGGTCTGAACCATGAGTTTGCTCAGTATCGGGATGTCAGGGCTCAATGCCGCTCAAGGATCGTTGTCGGTCTTGAGTAATAACATTGCCAACGCCAATACCGCGGGCTATTCGCGTCAGCAGACCACCCAGAGCGCAACGGCGTCGAACCAGTTCGGCGGCGTGTTCATCGGCAGCGGCACCACCCTGGCCGACGTGCGCCGGGTGTACAACGAGTACCTGGACACCGCCTACCAGAACAGCACCTCGCTCAACAGCGATGCGGCGGCGTACCTGGACCAGGCCAGTGCCATTGACAAGACCCTGTCGGACAAGACCACCGGCATGTCGGCCGTACTCAGTTCGTTCTTTGCTGCGGTGCAGACGGCGTCGGCCAACCCGAACGATACCTCGGCGCGCCAGATCCTGCTGACCAATGCTCAAACGCTGAGCAACCGTTTCAACTCGATCTCCACCCAGTTGAGCCAGCAAAAAGAAACCATCAACAGCCAGTTGACCTCCATGAGCGATCAGGTCAACCAGTTGACCTCCTCGATTGCTTCGCTCAACAAGCAGATCAACCAGGTGCAGGGTTCGTCGAACACCACGCCGGCCAACCTGCTGGATGCACGCGCCGAAGCCGTGCGCTCGCTCAATGAGCTGATTGGCGTGACCGCCAGCGAAAAAAACGGTGTGTTCAGTGTCAGCACCGGTAGCGGTCAATCGCTGGTGCTGGGTGATCAGTCCAACACGATTTCCGCCGTGCCGAGCAAAAGCGACACCAGCCAATACACCATCCAACTGAACATGTCCGGCAACACCGCAGTCGACCTGGGTAACGTGGTCAGCGGCGGCAGTATCGGCGGCCTGTTGCGCTATCGCAGCGACGTATTGATGCCGGCGATCAATGACCTGGGCCGCATTGCCATCGTCACCGCCGACGCGATCAACAGTCAGCTCGGCCAGGGTGTGGACCTGAATGGTGAGTTCGGTGCTTCGATGTTCAAGGACATCAATAGCGCGGCGTCCATCGCCCTGCGCAGCCAGGCGGCACAAGGCAACACGGGCGACGCCAGCCTGGGCGTGACGATTGCCGACAGCAGCAAGCTGACCAACTTCGACTACAAGGTCTCCTTCAACGACAGTACCAACCTCAACAAGGTGACCGTGCTGCGTTCCGACGGCAAGGCCATGGGCACCTATGATCTGAGCACCACGCCGCCTCCGGTCATCGACGGGTTCACCCTGGCGGTCAACAACGGCGCGGTGGGGGTGCAGGCCGGTGACAGTTTCAAGGTCAGCCCGACCGCCAACGGCGCCAAGGAAATCGGCACCGTGCTCACCGACCCGAGCAAGATTGCGTTTGCCGGGCCGTTGCAGGGCGAGGCGGGCAAGACCAACCAGGGCACCGGCACGTTCACACCGCCGACCCTGACGGTGCCCATCGACATCGAGGGCGGCGCCGACGCCGCACAGCTGCGTGTCGGGATCGCCAATTCGATGCCGGTGAAAATGGTATTCGGCGACACAGCGGCCGATGGCACCCAGAGCTACACCCTGAGTAACTCCAAGGGCGAATCTATCGGGTCGGGCACTATCGTCCCGGGCCAGGCCAACAAGATTTCCATCAGCGTACCGATGCGCGATGCCAGTGGCACCTTGCTGAACCCGGCCAAAAGCTTCAGCTTCGACACCACGGTGGCCGGTTCGCCCACCAACGGTGACAGCACCTCGTTCTCGTTCAATGCCAGCGGCAAGTCCGATAACCGTAATGCCCAAGCGCTGATCAACCTGCAGACCAAGGCGACGGTGGGTGTGGCGGCGGATGGCAGTGGCGGCCTCAGCCTGGTGGGGGCCAACAGTAAGTTGGTGTCCACCGTCGGCGCCAAGGCCGCTGCGGCCGCCACTGACACCACGGCCACTACCGCGCTGTTGACGGCTAACAAGAATGCGCGCAACTCGGTGTCCCAGGTCAACCTGGACGAAGAGGCGGGCGACATGATCAAGTTCCAGCAGTACTACACCGCGTCGTCGCAGATCATCAAGGCTGCGCAAGAAACCTTCAGTACGCTGATCAATAGTCTTTAAGGGAGTCTGGGACGATGCGCATTTCTACTCAGCAGTATTTCGACACCAGTGCCAGCAAGTATCAGAGCAACTATTCCAGTGTGGTGCAGGCCCAGCAGCAGGCGAGTTCCGGCGTGCGTGTGCAGACCGCCGCCGATGATCCCGTTGCCGCGCAACGCCTGCTGATGCTGCAACAGCAAAAAGACATGCTGTCCCAGTACAGCGGCAATATCACCAGCATTCAAAATACGCTGACCAACGAAGAAAGCGTGCTGACGGCGATCAGTACCACCATTCAGGCCGGTAGCCAGTTGGCCCTGCGTGCCGGTGGCGTGACCAGCGATGCGGACCGCAAGTCGATTGCGGTGGAGGTGGGTGCCCTCGAAGATCAACTGCTGGGCCTGCTCAACAGCAAGGATTCGGCGGGTAACTATTTGTTCTCTGGCTCCAAGACCGACACGCCGCCGTACTCGCGCAACAACGATGGCACTTACAGCTATCAGGGCGACGAGAATGAGCTGAGCCTGCAGGTGTCCGAGACGCTGAATGTGCGCACCAGCGACACCGGCAAGACCATCCTGGAAGGGGCGGTGAACACCAGCCGCACCCAGTCCAATTATATTGCACCGGCAGCGGGCCCTGTGGCACCGGCAATTTCGCCGCCGCTGGTGGATGACCACAAGGTCGCGATCTCGGCGGGCCTGGTCACCTCTGGCGTCGACTACACCAAACAGTTTGTCGACGGCCAGCCGTACAAGGTGACGTTCACCAGCAGCACCCAGTACGTTGTGACTGACAAGGACAACAACAACATTACCTCGCAGCTGCCCGGTAATGGCACGTTCGACTCCACCAAGGAAGGCAGCGCCAGCATCAACGTGCGCGGGGTCAAGTTCGACATTACGGTTGACCTCACTGACACCGCCACCGGGCCGAATGCCGATGCGCTGGTCACGGGGCGTGAGTTCAGCTTGAGCGCCACGCCGGACGCGTTCAACACCTCGCGGACCGCGAGCAACACCTCGGCGGCGCAATTGGTGAATGCCAAGGTCAGCAGCTCGGCTGACTATGCCAGCACCTTTCCGGGTAACGGCGGGATCCTGATCAAGTTCGACGACACCGACCCTTCGCAGTTCAAGGTGTATGCCCAGCCTTACACCGCCAACAGTAAGCCGATTGTCGACAATGGCGTGGTCGTGCCTGGCATCGCACCGGCCAAGGACACGATCACGGCGGCAGGCGTCACCTTTGAGTTGAGCAGTGCGCCGAACGCTGGTGATCAGTTTGCAGTCGGCAACACCACCCAGAAAACCCAGAACGCCCTCGACACCCTGGGTCAGCTACGCAGGGCGCTGGAGCTACCGGCGGACGGTATTCCAGGCGCGCGCGTCAAACTCCAGGACGCCTTGAACGCCGCCGTGAGTAATCTGACTAACTCGTCCGATCAGGTCGACAACGTGCGCGGTTCCATCGGCGCCCGCCAGAACGCACTCACCGTGCAGGCCAGCGAGAACACCAGCGTCGGCCTGGCCAACACCTCGACCATGAGCGCCCTGGCCAACGTCGACATGGGCGAGGCCGCGATCAACCTGACCTTGCAGCAAACCATGCTCGAAGCCTCGCAGCTGGCGTTTGTGAAAGTCTCGCAGTTGAGCCTGTTCAACAAGATGTAAGCGGCGGCACGTCAAGCGGCCCAGCCTGGAAACAGGCTGGGCCGTTGTCGTTTTCGGGGTTTAATTGTTTGAAGGTTTTGCATAAAGCACACAAAATTGAGTGACCTGTGAGTCATAAAGCGCATCTTCACTGTATCGTGTGAAAAGGATAAGTCGTCACAGGGTCCTTGCAGGGCGGCTTTCAGCGGGATTTTTATGGGGTTATCCCCTTTATTGTCAGCACCCCAGGCTTAGCCCTCGGGGTGTTCTCCAGCTATTTAGTATTGGGAAGCCACAATGATTGGCATAAAAAGCATCGCCAGTTACGTGCCGGCAGACGGGATCGATAACTACGCCCAGGGTGCCAAATTCGCCAAGGATGAAGAGTTCATCATTGGCAAGATCGGGTCGGCGTTTTTGCCGCGCAAGGAAGCGGCGCAGGAAACCTCCGATCTGTGTGTCGAGGCGGTCAACGCTTTGTTTGCCAATAACCCGCAGTTGAAGCGCGAGTCCATCGACGCGCTGATCGTCGTCACCCAGAACGGCGATGAAGAGGGTTTGCCCCACACGGCGGCCATCGTTCAGGACAAACTCGGCCTGCCGACTCATGTGGCCGCCTTTGATATTTCCCTGGGCTGCTCCGGCTACGTCTACGGCATCTACGCGATGAAGGGCTTCATGGAAGCCGCCGGCCTGAAAAACGGTCTGCTGATCACCGCCGACCCGTATTCGAAGATCGTCGACCCAGAAGACCGCAACACCACCATGCTGTTCGGCGACGCCGCCACCGCCACCTGGATGGGCGAAGGCGCGCCGTGGTTGCTGGGCAAGTCCAAGTTCGGCACCGACGGTTCCGGTGCACCGCACCTGAAGGTCAGCGATGGCGTGTTCTTCATGAACGGCCGCCAGGTCTTCAACTTTGCTTTGCTCAAGGTGCCGGCGCATTTGCACGAGCTGCTTAACGAGTCGGACCTCAAGGCTGACGATATCGACGCGTTCTGCATTCACCAGGGCAGTGCGGCAATCGTCGACGCCGTGGCGCGTCGCTTTGAAGATGCGCCGGTGGACAAGTTCATCAAGGACATGGTCGAGACCGGCAACACCGTGTCGTCGAGCATTCCGCTGCTGCTGGAAAAGCACGTGATGGACGCCACCTGGAAGCGCGTGGCAATCAGCGGTTTTGGTGTGGGCCTGTCGTGGGGTTCGGCGATTCTCTATCGTCCGTGATGCCTTGATAGCCCGCACAACAAAACGCCGATGATCGAAAGATCATCGGCGTTTTTTATTTGGCGCCAGAAAAGCCAATGAATGCTGGGTTTTTCACCTGCGTAAACCCTTGAATTACAAGGGGTGGCACCGCGCCAGCAAAAAAATCGAAAAAAATCCTCAAGCAACCGGCTACCACGACGATAACTATTACGTAGGTTCTCAGGCCACACCCGGCGGTTGCCAGGGCCGGAAGCCGCAGTATCCATCCAACGAGGATTTCGTCATGGCTTTAACAGTAAACACCAACATTGCTTCGATCACTACTCAGGGCAACCTGAACAAAGCTGGCGGCGCCCTGGCCACTTCCATGCAGCGCCTGTCTTCCGGCCTGCGTATCAACAGCGCTAAAGACGACGCTGCCGGCCTGCAGATCGCTAACCGCCTGACCAGCCAAATCAACGGCCTGGGCCAAGCAGTAAAAAACGTGAACGACGGTATCTCCATCGCTCAGACCGCTGAAGGCGCGATGCAGGCTTCGACCGACATCCTGCAAAAAATGCGTACCCTGGCTCTGTCCTCCGCTACTGGCTCGCTCAGCGCTGACGACCGTAAGTCGAACAACGACGAATACCAGGCTCTGACTTCGGAACTGACCCGTATCTCCACCACCACCACTTTCGGTGGCCAGAAGCTGCTGGACGGTTCGTACGGCACCAAAGCTATCCAGGTTGGCGCCAACGCTAACGAAACCATCAACCTGAGCCTGGAAAACGTTTCGGCCAACAACATCGGCTCCCAGCAGCTGAAAAGCGTTGCCATCGCTCCAGGCACCGGCACTGTTGCTGGCGACATCAACGTAACCGGTAACGGTCAGACTGGTACTTACACTGTAGTAGCCGGCGACTCGGCTAAAACCATCGCCAGCAACCTGAACGGCATCATCGGTGGCCTGACTGCAACTGCCAGCACCGAAGCCAAGTTCACCGTAGACGAAACTGCAGCGACCACTACTCCTGCTTCGTTCACCCTGACTGTAGGCGGCGCGTCCGTTGACTTCAAAGGCGTGACCAGCCAAGCCGGCCTGGCCGACCAACTGAAATCCAACGCCGCTAAACTGGGTATCAGCGTCAGCTACGACGAAAGCAAGAAGACTCTGGAAGTGAAATCCGACACCGGTGAAAACATCGTGGTCAGCGGTTCCACTGCTCCTGGTTCGGTAAGCGTTGCTGCTAAAGACGGTGCTGGCGCCTACGGTACTGCCGTTCCTTTGGCTGACGCCCTGATCGTTACCGGTCAAGTGTCGCTGGATTCCGCCAAAGGCTACTCCCTGAGCGGTGCTGGTGTTGCTGGTCTGTTCGCTGCCGGTGCTGCCACCGAAGCTGCTGCCACCAAGACCACCGTTGCTCAAACCGACGTGACCGACGCCACCAAGGCCCAAAACGCCCTGGCTGTAATCGACAAGGCCATCGGCACTATCGACGGCGTGCGTTCGGGCCTGGGTGCTACCCAGAACCGTCTGACTACCACTGCAGACAACCTGCAGAACATTCAGAAGAACTCCACCGCTGCACGTTCCACCGTTCAGGACGTCGACTTCGCTTCCGAAACCGCCGAACTGACCAAGCAACAAACCCTGCAATCGGCTTCCACCGCGATCCTGTCGCAGGCTAACCAGCTGCCATCCGCTGTACTGAAGCTGCTTCAGTAATTCCAGCGCTTGGTAACTAACGGAAGGGCGCGTCTACGTGCCCTTCCGTTTTTTCGGTTTAGAGGAGATTGGACATGGACATGAGTGTAAAGCTGAGCCCGTCTTATCCGCCGGTTGCACCTCAAAGCGCACCTGCTCAGGTGGCAGCCGACAAAAGCGTCACTAAAGTCCAGGAAGCTCCCTCCATCGGCAAACAGCCGGAGCGCGCGGACCTGGAAAAAGCAGTCACCGATATGCGTGAGTTCGTTCAATCGACTCAGCGCAGTCTGGATTTTTCGATTGATGATTCCACCCACCGTGTGGTGGTCAAGGTCATCAATACCGACAATGGTGAAGTGATTCGCCAGATTCCGTCGGAAACAGCATTGAAGCTGGCACAGAACCTTTCCAGCGCAAGCAACTTGTTGTTTGATGACAAGGTCTGAGCTGGCATGAAACTTGTTGCTGTCATGGCTTGAGGCGTAATAAGTCAAGATAACGGCAGCCACCGAACAGGAGATAGATGATGGCGGGTTCAACGGTAAGTGGTATCGGTTCGAACATCGATACGCAAGCGATCGTGACATCCTTGGTCAACGCCGAAAAGGTGCCCAAGCAGACGCAGATCAACACCGCTTCCGCGAAAGCGACCACCACGCTGTCTTCGATCGGCAAGATTCAGGCCGCGCTGGATGCGTTCCGTGGCGCGTTGGACACCATGTCCACGGGCAACAGCTTCACGGGCTTGACCGGCTCGTCCTCGGACGAAAAGGTCGCCACCATGACGGCCAGCAACACCGCGTCCAACGGCAGTTTCCGTTTGATTGTGAGCCAACTGGCGCAGGCGTCCAAGCTGTCGAGCGCGAACTACGCGAGTGGTGCCACCACTGTCGTGAACGCGACCGACAAGCCGACCACCTTGACCATTTCCCAGTCGGGCAAGGATTTCGCCCTGAGCGTGCCGGCCGGCGCGACCCTGCAACAGGTGCGTGACTCGATCAACACCCAGTTCGGCACCTCGGGCTTGAGTGCGAACATCCAGACCGACTCCAATGGCTCGCGGCTGATTCTGACCTCGACCAACATGGGGACGGGCTCGGATCTGACCCTCTCGGGTAATTCCGGGTTGGATGCCGGCGCTACGGTGGTTGATAAACCGTTGGATGCGCTGTACAGCATTGACGGTGTGGCTTCGGTCTCCAAGACCAACAGCATCGAAGGCGCCCTCAGCGGGGTGAACATCAAGCTGGTGTCGGTATCTGCACTGACGACGGCTGGCGATACGGGGGGTGTAACCGCCGCAAGAAACGCCACGCTGATTACGGTCAGTACTAACAATGCGGCCCTCAAGTCCGGGGTCAAAGGCTTTGTCGATACCTACAACGCCCTGATCACTGCGATGAACGCCGAAACCAAGGTCACCACCAACCTTGACGGTAGCACCACGGCGGCAGCACTGACCGGCGACTCGACCATGCGCTCGCTGCAGAATGCGATCCGCAACGAGTTCAACACGTTGTCGGGTACCGGTACGTTCAAGTCCTTGGCTCAGTTTGGTGTGACTACCAGTTCGACTACTGGCTTGCTGACGCTGGATGACAAAAAGTGGGACAAGGCTGTTGCGACTAACGCTGCCGATATCAGCAGTATGTTTTCCGGGACGAATGGCATGTTGGCGCGCATGAAAAGCGCTACGGATGATTTCGCCAAGTCCACCACTGGCATCCTCGCAACCCGCTCCACGTCGCTGTCCGACACCCTCAAGGACCTGACCAAGCAGCAGTCCTCGCTCGACGAGCGCATGACCCTGCTCACCAGCAGCCTGTCGGCCAAATACAACGCCATGGACACTCTGGTCGCCCAGCTGCGTCAGCAAAGCACCAGTGTCATGACCACGCTCAATGCATTGAACAACGTCAAGACCACTAGTTGATCCCATGTAACGATAAAGGCCAGGCAACCTGCCTGGCCTTTTTTTATCGCGGGACGACTGGCGCTAAAGCTTTTTGCGACCCAGTCGACATATTGGTTACTAGAATCCTTTTCGCTGTCGCCTGTCACGAGGTAGAAACATGAATCCCATGAGAGCCCTTCGCCAATACCAGAAGGTCAATTCCCATGCTCAGATCTCTGAAGCCAGCCCTCATCGTCTGGTGCAGATGTTGATGGAAGGCGGGCTGGACCGTATGGCCCAGGCCAAAGGTGCGCTGGCGCGCGGTGACATCGCGGCCAAGGGCCTGATGCTCGGCAAGGCCATCGACATCGTGATCGGCCTGCGTGACGGCCTGGATGCGCAAAAAAGTGATAACCCGGCTTACGTCCAGCAGCTGGAAAGTCTGTACGCGTACATGACCAACCGCCTGATGGAAGCCAATCTGCATAACGACGCCGACATGATCGACGAAGTGGCGCGTTTGCTGATTACCGTAAAAGAAGGCTGGGACGCCATCGCCGCGCCACAGACTGTAACCGAGTAAGGCGCAGCAGAGAGGGGCCTGAGGGCCTCGAGGAATATGTGATGAGCCAAGCACTGCAACGCATTGATGAAACCCGTGAGGCGCTGATGGGCGCGCTGGCGGACCGTAACTGGGACGCCATCGGCGAGCTCGATATGGGCTGCCGCGACGTGATCGAGCAGGTGCTCAGTGAGGCGCCGGTAGACGAGGATGCGTTGCGTGAAAAGCTTGAGAGTTTGCTGGCGGTGTATCAGCAGCTTTTGGAAGTGACGACCGGCGAACGCCAGGCGATTTTTGAAGAGATGTCGCAGATCAACCAAGCGAAAAATGCGTCAAAGGTTTACCATCTGTTCGGCTGAACTGGCTCAGTTAATCCGAATGCGCGTCATAAATTTGACTGCGCGAGTTTTTTTGACTTAACTAGTGCTGTTTTCAGATTTCAGGCGTCTTGTAATGTAAGAAGTCTTACAAGCGTCTCGATTGCCCTCACTTCGGGGCAGAGCGTTTACTAGGGAAGTTGCTATTGCATGTGGCGTGAAACCAAAATTCTGCTGATCGATGACGATAGCGTCCGCCGCCGCGATTTGGCGGTGATTTTGAATTTTCTTGGCGAAGAAAATTTGCCCTGCGGCAGCCATGACTGGCAGCAGGCGGTCAGCTCATTGTCGTCGAGCCGTGAAGTCATTTGTGTGCTGATCGGGACGGTAAACGCTCCTGGCGCTGTTTTGGGCTTGTTAAAGACACTGTCTACCTGGGATGAGTTCCTTCCAGTGTTGCTAATGGGCGATATTTCTTCCGTGGACCTGCCGGAAGACCAACGCCGCCGCGTGCTTTCCACCCTGGAAATGCCGCCCAGCTACAGCAAATTGCTCGATTCCCTGCACCGCGCCCAGGTCTATCGTGAGATGTATGACCAGGCCCGCGAGCGCGGTCGCCACCGCGAGCCCAACCTGTTCCGCAGCCTCGTCGGCACCAGCCGTGCGATCCAGCACGTGCGCCAGATGATGCAGCAAGTGGCCGATACCGACGCCAGCGTGCTGATCCTCGGCGAGTCAGGCACCGGCAAGGAAGTGGTCGCCCGCAACCTGCACTACCACTCCAAGCGCCGCGACGGACCCTTCGTGCCGGTTAACTGCGGGGCGATCCCGGCAGAGCTGCTCGAAAGCGAATTGTTCGGCCACGAGAAGGGCGCCTTTACCGGGGCGATCACCAGCCGCGCCGGGCGCTTCGAACTGGCCAACGGCGGCACCCTGTTCCTCGATGAAATCGGCGACATGCCGCTGCCGATGCAGGTCAAGCTGCTGCGCGTATTGCAGGAGCGCACCTTCGAGCGCGTGGGCAGCAACAAGACCCAGAGCGTCGACGTACGCATCATCGCGGCCACCCACAAGAACCTCGAAAGCATGATCGAGGTCGGCAGCTTCCGCGAAGATTTGTACTACCGCCTCAACGTATTCCCGATCGAGATGGCCCCGCTGCGTGAGCGTGTGGAAGACATCCCGTTGCTGATGAACGAACTGATCTCGCGCATGGAACACGAAAAGCGTGGCTCGATTCGCTTCAACTCCGCCGCGATCATGTCGCTGTGCCGCCACGGCTGGCCAGGCAACGTGCGTGAGCTGGCCAACCTGGTGGAGCGCATGGCGATCATGCACCCCTACGGTGTGATCGGCGTGGTCGAGTTGCCGAAGAAATTCCGCTACGTCGACGATGAAGACGAGCAGCTTGTGGACAGCCTGCGCAGCGACATGGAAGAGCGGGTCGCGATCAACGGCCACACCCCGGACTTCGGTTCCACCGCGATGCTGCCGCCCGAAGGTCTGGACCTGAAGGACTACCTCGGCAACCTCGAACAAGGGCTGATCCAGCAGGCCCTGGACGACGCCAACGGCATCGTCGCCCGTGCCGCCGAGCGCCTGCGCATCCGTCGAACCACCCTGGTCGAGAAGATGCGCAAGTACGGCATGAGCCGCAAAGAAGGTGATGAACAGGCGGATGATTGACGCCTGTTTTTCAAACCGCTGATTAATCAGCGGTTTTTTTTCGGCACAAGTATTGCTACAGCCCTCGCAACGTTCCGTTTAACTGACGGTCAGCCAAGCGAGAGAGCATGATGCCCCACGCCGCCCAACAATCTGTCGGCCCCGCCATCCCGGGGCTTCTTCCGTCTGTAGAACAGCAAAGCCGCCAGGGCCTTGAGCAGGCGTTTTCGCTGTTCAACCAGATGTCGAGCCAATTGACTGACTCCTACAGCCTGCTGGAAGCCCGGGTTTCCGAGCTTAAAGGTGAGCTGGCGGTGGTCAGTGCCCAGCGCATGGAAGAGCTGGCCGAGAAAGAGCGCCTGGCCAACCGTCTGCAAAACCTGCTGTCGCTGTTGCCCGGTGGTGTGATCGTCATCGACGATCAAGGCCGCGTGCGCGAAGCTAACCCGGCGGCCTGCGACATGCTTGGCCTGCCGCTGGAAGGCGAGCTGTGGCGTCACGTCATCACCCGCTGCTTTGCGCCGCGTGAAGACGACGGTCATGAAATCTCCCTGAAAGACGGCCGTCGCTTGTCCATCGCCACCCGTTCGCTGGACGCAGAGCCGGGCCAACTGGTGCTGCTCAACGACCTGACTGAAACCCGTCACCTGCAAGATCAACTGGCGCGCCATGAGCGTTTGTCATCGCTGGGGCGGATGGTCGCTTCTTTGGCGCATCAGATCCGCACGCCGTTGTCGGCAGCGTTGATCTACGCCAGTCATTTGACTGATGAGCAATTGCCCGCCGCCACTCACCAGCGATTTGCCGGGCGCCTCAAGGAGCGCCTGCATGAGTTGGAGCACCAGGTGCGTGACATGCTGGTGTTTGCCCGCGGCGAATTGCCGCTGACCGACCGCATCACCCCGGCGCAGCTGATGCAGGCCCTGCAAGCTGCGGCCGCCACGCATATTCAGGATGTGCACGTGCGCTGGCAGTGCGACAGCCACCTCGGCGAGCTGCTGTGCAACCGCGACACGCTGGTCGGCTCGCTGCTCAACCTGATCGAAAACGCTACCCAGGCCAGCGGCCCCGGTGCGCGGCTTAAAGTGCACCTGTACAACCGCGAGCAAACCTTGCGCCTGTGCATCAGCGACAGCGGCAGCGGGATCGAACCCGCCGTGCTGCAACGCCTGGGCGAGCCGTTTTTTACCACCAAGACCAACGGCACCGGCCTCGGCCTGACCGTGGTCAAGGCCGTGGCGCGTGCCCATCAGGGAGAATTGCAGCTGCATTCCCGGTTGGGGCGTGGCACGTGTGCATTGATGACCTTGCCGTTGTTTTCATGCGCGGCAAGCGCGGAGTAAAAAAGTAATGGCTATCAAGGTTCTGTTGGTGGAAGACGATCGCGCCCTGCGTGAAGCATTGGCTGACACGCTGTTGTTGGCGGGCCATGACTACCGGGCGGTCGGATCTGCCGAGGACGCCTTGGAGGCGGTCGAGCAGGAACCCTTCAGCCTGGTGGTCAGCGACGTGAACATGCCTGGCATGGACGGCCACCAGTTGCTCGGCTTGCTGCGCGCGCGTCAGCCGCAACTGCCGGTGTTGCTGATGACCGCCCACGGCGCGGTGGAGCGGGCGGTGGATGCAATGCGCCAAGGCGCGGCGGATTACCTGGTCAAACCCTTTGAACCCAAAGCGTTGATCGAGCTGGTGGCGCGGCATGCCCTGGGCGTGATTGCGGCCAGCGAAGGCGAGGGCCCGATTGCCTTCGAGCCGGCCAGTGCACAGCTGCTGGAATTGGCGGCCCGCGTGGCGCGCAGCGATTCCACCGTGCTGATTTCCGGCGAGTCCGGCACCGGTAAAGAGGTGCTGGCGCGCTATATCCACCAGCAATCGACCCGTGCCAAACAACCGTTTATCGCGATCAACTGCGCGGCGATCCCCGACAACATGCTCGAAGCCACGCTGTTCGGCCATGAAAAAGGCTCGTTCACCGGTGCCATCGCGGCCCAGGCGGGCAAGTTCGAACAGGCCGACGGCGGCACCCTTTTGCTCGATGAAATCTCCGAAATGCCCCTGGGCCTACAAGCCAAATTGCTGCGGGTGTTGCAGGAGCGTGAAGTGGAGCGGGTGGGCGCACGCAAACCGATCCAACTGGATATCCGCGTGGTCGCCACCACCAACCGCGACCTGGCCGGCGAAGTGGCGGCAGGGCGTTTCCGTGAAGACTTGTTCTACCGACTTTCGGTATTCCCGCTGGCCTGGCGCCCGTTGCGCGAGCGCCCGGCGGACATCATCCCGCTGGCCGAGCGCCTGCTGAACAACCACGTCAAAAAAATGAAGCACGCACAGGCTCGGCTGTCGGCCGAGGCGCAGGCGTGCCTGATCGCCTACCCATGGCCGGGGAATGTGCGCGAACTCGACAACGCGATCCAGCGCGCACTGATCTTGCAGCAGGGCGGCCTGATCCAGCCCCAGGATTTCTGCCTGGCCATGGGCAGTGGCGCCGCACCCTTGCCAAGCCTCGCGCCGGCGCCGGTGGTGGTGGCCGAAGCCGAGTCGGTCGGCGCTCTGGGCGACGATCTGCGCCGCCGCGAATTCCAGATGATCATCGACACCCTGCGTGCCGAACGCGGCCGCCGCAAAGAGGCCGCCGAACGCTTGGGGATCAGCCCGCGCACCCTGCGCTACAAGCTGGCGCAGATGCGCGACGCCGGAATGGATGTGGAAGCGTATCTCTTCGCCACATAGCCGGTAACAAGGTTGACAAGGTTTGTCGCCTTTTCTTACGAGTTGCTACAGAGCTGGCACCCTTGTTGCTACCTCCCCTAGTAATCGCTGCGTAGTGTCAAAAATTTGCGGGTTGTCGGAGAGAGAAGGTCATGAGCCAGGGTATTGAGTTCAATCGGTTGATGTTGGATATGCGCTCCATGCAAATGGATGCCATGGCTCAACCGAAATCCGTCGCGCCAGCGCCGGAATTGGGCCAAAGCAGTTTCGCCGACATGCTGGGTTCGGCCATCAACAAAGTCAGTGACACCCAGCAAGCCTCCAGCCAGTTGGCCACCGCATTCGAGATCGGCAAAAGCGGCGTGGACCTCACCGATGTGATGGTTGCCTCGCAAAAGGCCAGCGTTTCGTTCCAGGCGTTGACCCAAGTGCGTAACAAGCTGGTTCAAGCCTATCAAGACATCATGCAGATGCCGGTTTAAGGACGAGATTTAAGTCATGGCAGAAGCAGTCGTGGACAACGTACCCGCCAAGGCAGACGGCAAGCCGCCGCTGTTTGGCCTGTCGTTCCTGGAAAACCTCTCGGAAATGACCATGTTGCGTCAGGTGGGCCTGATGGTCGGCCTGGCTGCCAGCGTGGCGATTGGTTTTGCCGTGGTGCTGTGGTCGCAGCAACCTGATTACCGGCCGCTGTACGGCAGCCTGGCCGGTATGGACTCCAAGCAGATCATGGAAACCCTGGCCGCCGCCGACATCGCCTACACCGTGGAGCCCAACTCCGGTGCGTTGCTGGTCAAGGCCGACGATGTGGCGCGTGCGCGCATGAAGCTGGCGGCCGCCGGTGTGACCCCGTCCGACAGCAATATCGGTTTTGAAATCCTCGACAAGGACCAGGGCCTCGGCACCAGCCAGTTCATGGAAGCCACCCGCTACCGTCGTGGCCTGGAAGGCGAACTGGCGCGCACCATCTCCAGCTTGAATAACGTCAAGGGTGCCCGCGTGCACCTGGCCATTCCGAAAAGCTCGGTGTTCGTGCGCGATGAACGCAAGCCCAGCGCCTCGGTACTGGTCGAGCTGTTTTCCGGCCGCTCCCTGGAGCCGGGTCAAGTGCTGGCGATCATCAACCTGGTGGCCACCAGCGTTCCTGAACTGAGCAAATCGCAAATCACCGTGGTCGACCAGAAGGGCAACCTGCTGTCCGACATGGCGGAAAACTCCGCGCTGACCCAGGCCGGCAAGCAGTTCGACTACAGCCGCCGCATGGAAAGCATGCTGACCCAGCGCGTGCACAACATCCTGCAACCGGTGCTGGGCAACGACCGCTACAAGGCTGAAGTGTCGGCCGATGTGGACTTCAGCGCCGTCGAGTCGACCTCCGAGCAGTTCAACCCCGACCAGCCGGCCCTGCGCAGCGAGCAGTCCACCAGCGAACAACGCACCGCCAGCAGTGGCCCACAAGGTGTGCCGGGTGCCCTGAGCAACCAGCCACCCGCCCCGGCGTCGGCGCCGCAAACCACGGGTGGCGCTGCCGCGACCGCAGGTGCGATTGCCGCTGGTCAGCCATTATTGGACGCCAACGGTCAGCAGATCATGGACCCGGCCACCGGCCAGCCGATGCTCGCGCCTTACCCGGCGGACAAGCGTAACCAGTCCACCAAGAACTTCGAACTCGACCGCTCCATCAGCCATACCAAGCAGCAACAGGGCCGTGTCAATCGCCTGTCGGTGTCGGTGGTGGTCGATGATCAGGTCAAGATCAACCCGGCTGATGGCGCGGTTACCCGTGCGCCATGGAGCGCCGACGAATTGGCGCGCTTTACCCGCCTGGTGCAGGACGCCGTCGGTTTCGACGCCAGCCGTGGCGACAGCGTCAGCGTGATCAACATGCCGTTCTCCGCCGAGCGTGGCGAAGTGATCGCCGAAGCCGCGTTCTACACGCAGCCGTGGTTCTGGGACATCGTCAAGCAAGTGCTGGGTGTGTTGTTCATCCTGGTGCTGGTGTTCGGTGTGTTGCGCCCGGTGCTCAACAACATCACCGGCAATGGCAAAAAACAACTGGCGGCCTTTGGTGGCAGCGACGTCGAGTTGGGTGGCATGGGCGGCCTGGATGGCGAACTGGCCAACGACCGCGTCAGCCTCGGCGGCCCGCAAAGCATCCTGTTGCCGAGCCCGAGCGAAGGTTACGACGCTCAGTTGAACGCAATCAAAAGTCTGGTGGCAGAAGACCCGGGCCGTGTGGCCCAGGTCGTGAAAGAGTGGATCAACGCAGATGAGTGATAATCGAGCCGCTGTTGCCAAGCTCACCAAGGTCGATAAAGCCGCAGTCCTGCTGCTGTCCCTCGGTGAAACCGACGCTGCCCAAGTGCTGCGCCACATGGGTCCCAAAGAAGTCCAGCGGGTGGGCGTGGCCATGGCGCAAATGCGCAATGTGCACCGCGAGCAGGTCGAGCAGGTGATGAGCGAGTTCGTCGAGATCGTCGGCGACCAGACCAGCCTGGGCGTCGGCTCCGACAGCTACATTCGCAAGATGCTGACCTCGGCCCTGGGCGAAGACAAGGCCAACGGCCTGATCGACCGCATCCTGCTGGGCGGCAACACCAGCGGCCTCGACAGCCTCAAATGGATGGAGCCGCGTGCGGTGGCCGACGTGATCCGCTACGAGCACCCGCAGATCCAGGCGATCGTGGTGGCGTACCTCGACCCGGACCAGGCTGGCGAAGTGCTCGGCCACTTCGACCATAAAGTGCGCCTGGACATCATCCTGCGCGTGTCGTCGCTGAACACGGTGCAGCCGGCGGCCCTGAAAGAACTCAACACGATTCTCGAGAAGCAGTTCTCGGGCAACTCGAATGCCTCGCGTACCACCCTGGGTGGTATCAAGCGTGCGGCCGACATCATGAACTTCCTCGACAGCTCGGTCGAAGGCCAGTTGATGGACTCGATCCGCGAGATCGACGACACCCTGTCCGGCCAGATCGAAGACCTTATGTTCGTGTTCAACAACCTCTCCGATGTCGACGACCGTGGCATCCAGGCGTTGCTGCGCGAAGTCTCCTCCGATGTGCTGGTACTGGCACTCAAGGGCTCGGACGAAGGCGTCAAGGAAAAGATCTTCAAGAACATGTCCAAGCGTGCGTCCGAACTGTTGCGCGACGACCTCGAGGCCAAGGGCCCGGTGCGCGTCAGCGACGTGGAAACCGCGCAGAAAGAGATCCTCACCATTGCCCGCCGTATGGCCGAAGCCGGAGAAATCGTTCTCGGCGGGAAGGGCGGCGAAGAAATGATTTAAGGCGCCACTCATGTCGAACAAAGATGAGGCACCCAGCGATCTGATTCGCGCACGGGATGTCGGCGGGTTCGATATCTGGTCGTTGCCCAGCTTCGATCCGCATGTGCCGGAGCCCGAGCCGGAACCGGTTGAAGAATTGCCGGCGGAAATGGAAGAAGTGCCGCTGGAAGAAGTCCAGCCACTGACCCTGGAAGAGTTGGAGAGCATCCGTCAGGAGGCGTACAACGAGGGCTTCGCCGCCGGTGAAAAAGACGGTTTTCGCAGCACCACGCTCAAGGTCCGCCAGGAAGCCGAGGAGGCGCTCAGCGTCAAGCTGGCCAGCCTGGAACGCTTGATGGGCGGCCTGTTCGAGCCTATCGCCGAGCAGGATTCGCAGATCGAAAAAGCCATGGTCGGCCTGGTGGAGCACATTGCCCGCCAGGTGATCCAGCGCGAACTGGTGCTCGACTCCAGCCATATCGAAAGCGTGATGCGCGAAGCCCTCAAGCTGCTGCCCCTGGGCGTCGGCAATGTGCGGCTGTACATCAACCCGCAGGATTTCGAACAGGTCAAAGCCCTGCGCGAGCGCCATGAAGAAACCTGGCGCATCGTCGAGGACGCGGCGTTGCTGCCAGGTGGCTGCCGCGTCGAGACCGAACACAGTCGCATCGACGCGACGGTGGAAACCCGCATCAGCCAGATCATGGCCAAGCTGCTCGATCAGGTCCACGAGCAAGTCCTGAACCCGGCCGAGCCTGACCTGAGTGTGGACCTGGACGCCGCCGATGCGCCTTGATCGCACCAGCTTCGCCAAGCGCCTGAGCGGCTATACCGAAGCCACGCAATTGCCCGGTCAGCCGATCCTCGAAGGGCGCCTGCTGCGCATGGTCGGCCTGACCCTCGAAGCCGAGGGGCTGCGCGCCGCCATGGGCAGCCGCTGCATGGTGATCAACGACGACAGCTACCACCCGGTGCAGGTCGAAGCTGAAGTGATGGGCTTTTCCGGCAGCAAGATTTTCCTGATGCCCGTGGGCAGCCTGGCCGGCATCGCCCCGGGCGCCCGCGTGGTGCCGCTGGCCGATACCGGCCGCCTGCCCATGGGCATGAGCATGCTCGGCCGTGTGCTCGACGGCGCCGGTCGCGCCCTCGACGGCAAGGGCGGCATGAAGGCCGAAGACTGGGTGCCGATGGACGGTCCCACCATCAACCCACTCAACCGCAACCCGATCAGCGTGCCGCTGGACGTGGGCATTCGCAGCATCAACGGTTTATTGACGGTCGGTCGTGGCCAGCGTCTGGGCCTGTTTGCCGGTACTGGCGTGGGTAAATCGGTGTTGCTGGGCATGATGACCCGCTTTACCGAGGCCGACATTATTGTGGTGGGGCTGATCGGTGAACGGGGCCGCGAGGTGAAGGAATTCATCGAGCACAGCCTTGGAGAGGAGGGCCTCAAGCGCTCGGTGGTCGTCGCATCCCCGGCCGATGATGCGCCACTGATGCGTTTGCGCGCCGCCATGTATTGCACGCGCATCGCCGAATATTTTCGCGACAAGGGCAAGAACGTCCTGTTGCTGATGGATTCGCTCACGCGTTTCGCCCAGGCCCAGCGGGAAATCGCCCTGGCCATCGGCGAGCCGCCGGCCACCAAGGGCTACCCGCCTTCGGTGTTCGCCAAGCTGCCGAAACTGGTGGAACGTGCCGGTAATGCCGAGGCCGGTGGCGGCTCGATCACCGCGTTTTATACGGTACTGTCCGAAGGCGATGACCAGCAGGACCCGATTGCCGACTCGGCGCGGGGCGTGCTCGATGGCCACATCGTGCTGTCGCGGCGCCTGGCGGAAGAGGGGCATTACCCGGCCATCGACATCGAAGCCTCCATCAGCCGGGTGATGCCAGCGGTAGTCACGCCGGAGCATATGGCCCGGGCGCAGCATTTCAAGCAATTGTGGTCGCGCTATCAACAGAGCCGCGATTTGATCAGCGTCGGCGCCTATGTGGCCGGCGGGGATCGCGAAACCGACCTGGCCATCGCCCTGCAACCGCAGCTGGTGACCTACCTGCGCCAGGGTCTCAACGACAAGATCAGCATGGGTGAAAGCGAAGCGCACCTGGGCTCGATCTTCGCCCCGGCGCCAGGCGGCTAAGCCATGGCCAGCACCCGTTCTTCACGCCTGGCCCCAGTGGTGGACATGGCCGAAAAGGCCGAAAAAACCGCCGTGCAGCGTCTGGGGTATTTCCAGGGGCAAGTGCGCCTGGCGGAAAGCAAGCTGGGCGACCTGGAGCGTTTTCGCGGCGAATACCAGCAGCAATGGATCGAACGCGGCAGCAAGGGTGTGTCCGGCCAGTGGCTGATGGGCTACCAAGGCTTTCTCAACCAACTGGAAACCGCCGTCGGTCAGCAGCGCCAAAGCCTGGCCTGGCACCAGAACAACCTCGACAAGGCTCGCGAGAGCTGGCAGGCGGCGTTTGCCCGCGTTGAAGGCTTGCGCAAACTGGTGCAGCGCTACATTGACGAAGCGCGGGCGATTGAAGACAAGCGCGAGCAAAAGCTGCTCGATGAGCTGTCTCAGCGCCTGCCGCGCAAAGATGCGTATTGATACCCGTTAGAAGTTGCCCACATCCCCTTCACCTGCTACACCTTGTGTCTATTGCCAATGACAAGGAAGCAGTCGCATGTCAGTCGTTCCGGAAGTGTCCTCGGACGGGAAAAAATTGACGATTTCGATCAAGGGACGGTTCGATTTCAGCAGCCACCAGCAATTTCGTGAAGTCTACGAGCGCATCTACCCCAAGCCCGACGCCATCGTGGTGGATTTGAAAGAAGCCACCTACCTCGACAGCTCCGCCCTCGGCATGCTGCTACTGCTGCGCGACCATGCCGGCGGCGATGACGCGGATATCCGGGTGATCAACAGCAATTGCGATGTGCGCAAAATCCTCGGTATTTCCAACTTCGACAAACTGTTCGACATCAGTTGAGCGTCCTGGCCCCTGTCCTCGAGCCGCTGACGATCCTGATCGCCGAAGACAGCGCGGCGGACCTGCTGCTGTTGTCGACCATCGTGCGTCGCCAGGGCCATCAGGTGCTCACCGCCCGCAACGGCGAAGAAGCGCTCGAGGTGTTTGCCCGCGAGCGTCCGCAACTGGTGTTGATGGATGCACTGATGCCGGTGATGGACGGCTTTGAGGCGGCGCGCCGGATCAAGCAACTGGCGGGGGAGGCGCTGGTCCCGATCATCTTCCTCACCTCCCTGCGCGAAAGCGAAGCCCTGGCCCAGTGCCTGGATGCCGGCGGTGACGACTTCCTCCCCAAACCCTATAACCAGCTGATTTTGGCCGCCAAGATCAACGCCATGGACCGTTTGCGCCGGTTGCAGGCCACGGTATTGCAGCAGCGCGACCTGATCGCCAAACACCACGATTATTTACTGCATGAACAGCGGGTGGCCAAGGCGGTGTTCGACAAGGTCGCCCATTCCGGCTGCATCAATGCCGCGCCGAATATCCGCTACCTGCAATCGCCCTATGCGCTGTTCAACGGCGACCTGCTGCTGGCGGCCTACACACCGTCCGGCGATATGCATGTGCTGCTCGGCGACTTCACCGGCCATGGCCTGCCGGCGGCGGTGGGCGCGATGCCGCTGGCAGAGGTGTTCTACGGCATGACCGCCAAGGGCTACGGCCTGGCGCAGACCCTGCGCGAGATGAATGCCAAGCTCAAGCGCATCCTGCCGGTGGACATGTTTTGCTGTGCCACCCTGTTGTGCCTGAGCACGCAGCGGCGGGTGGTGGAGGTGTGGAACGGCGGTATGCCCGATGGCTATGTGCATGAAATCGCCAGCGGCAAACGCACGCCGCTGGAGTCACGGCATTTGCCGCTGGGCGTGTTGTCGGCACAGGCGTTTGATGACCGCACGGAAGTCTGGCCGATGGCCCTGGGCGATCGGGTGTTCTTGCTGTCCGATGGCGTGCTGGACACGGCCGACGCGAACGACCAGCTGTTTGGGGCGGAGCGTTTGCAGCAGGTATTTGCCGCCAATCGCGAGCCGAACCGGCTGTTCGAAGACATCGAGCAGGCCCTGGCGGCGTTTCGCGGAGAGGCGCGGGATGACGTGAGCATGGTGGAAATCACCCTGCAACCGGGTCAGGCGTTGCGCGCCACCGGGCCGCTGTATGCCGACAGCGGCCAGTCGTGCCCGCTGGATTGGTCGGTGAGTTTCGAGTTTCGCGCCGAAACCCTCAAACGCTACAACCCATTGCCCTACCTGCTGCAGTTGTTGCTGGAGATTCATGGCCTGCGTGAGCAGAGCGGGGCGCTCTACAGCGTGATGGCCGAGCTGTATTCGAATGCGCTGGAGCATGGCGTGCTGGGCCTGGATTCGCGGCTCAAGCGCGATGCCCAGGGGTTTGCCGAGTATTATCGCCAGCGTAATGACCGCCTGGCGCGATTGAACAGTGGTTTTGTGCGGGTGCATGTGCAGGTGGTGCCCGTTGAGACGGGCGGCAAGATGACCTTGCGTCTCGAAGACAGTGGCCCTGGGTTCGATGTGGAGCAGGTGCTGGCGCGGCCGCTTGATATCGACCGTCTGTCTGGCCGGGGGCTGAGCCTGGTGCGCCAGTTGAGCAGCGATGTACGCTGGTCTGATGGGGGGCGTAGTGTCTGCGTGGAGTTTTGCTGGGGGGCTCTGGCATAATCCGCCGATTCTTGATCAAGGAGCGAGCAAGTGGTTGATATTCATCTGGACCCGGAGGTGTTGTCGGGTTTGCAGGAGGTCATGGAGGGCGAGTATCCCAAGCTGCTTGATACTTTCCTCGATGATTCCCAGAAGCGTGTCGAGGCGTTGCGTAAGGCGCGCGATGATGCCAAGGCGTTGGGGCGGATTGCGCATAGTTTCAAGGGGAGTAGTGGGAATCTGGGGGCGGTGCGGTTGGCGCAGTTGTGTCAGCGGTTGGAGGTTGAGTCGGTTGAGTCATCCGCGGACTTGGGGGAGTTGGTGGATCAGATTGATCGGGAGTTTGCTTTGGTTCGGCGGATGTATGAGTTGGAGCGGGAGCGGGTTGCCGGGGTTTGATGGGTACATATCCGTTGCTGCGGTAACGGCTGCTTATGGTTCCGCTCTTACAGCGGGTCACTTTTTGAAGAGCGCAAAAAGTAACCAAAAACGCTTTGCCCCATCACTCGGCACCTCGCTGTGGCTCGGTGTGCCCTCACTGCGGCTTGAATCCGTGGGCCGCCGCGATGGGCCATCCTTGGCCCAGCGCGGCTAACCCGGCGTCCTGCCGGGTTACCCACGGATTCAAGCCCGCGTGCGGCCAGCGTGGTTAATGGGGCGCCTGGATCAAGATCAAAAGCAGAGCACGGCGGCCTGGTAGCCGACCTGAGTGGTGTAGATCAAGAGCGGGTGTGCATGCGCAGTGGGGTGTGCTTTTCTGTGGGAGCTGGCTTGCCTGCGATGCAGACAACTCGGTCTATCAGTGGCACCCAGTCGATGCCATCGCAGGCAAGCCAGCTCCCACATTTGAACCGAGGAAGGCTTCAAGGCTCAGGTCGGCTGTCAGGCCGCCTCGCTTTGCTTTTGATCCGGCCCTTACATCCTTTGCGCTGACGAAGTCAGCGATCTTGTGCGCTTTTGATCGTGATCTTGATCTGAGGCGCCCCGTCAATCACGCTGGCCGAACGCAGGCTTGAATCCGTGGGCAACCCGGCAGGACGCCGGGTTAGCCGCGCTGGGCCAAGGATGGCCCATCGCGGCGGCCCACGGATTCAAGTCTGCGTGCGGGCACACCGAGCCGGAGGCGAGGTGCCGAGTGGTGGGGCAAGAGCGCTTTGGTTACTTTCGCGCTTTTCGAAAGTGACCCGCCGTAAGGGCGGAACCAATACCCGCCGTTACCCAAATAACGGATATGCCCCCCAAAAAACCAGCCCAACCAAAAACCTGGCCCGACTCTTGCTCCACATCCTGATACTGCATCCCCGATCCCCATGCAGTGGAGACCAATACCCATGCCAGTCGCCCCGAATTCGCTCCTTCAGGCTGCCCCCGCGGCCAAGCCTCAAGCGCCCGCCGCCACCCAACCGGTAGCGGCTGCGGACCCACGGGACAAGGGCCCTGGCTTCGCTCAGGTGTTCGCCAGCCAAGGTTCCAAACCCACGGCCAAAGCCGACGACAACTCGGCCAAGCCCACGCGGGACAAGCCCTCGGACAACAGTGCCAAGCCCGTCGCCAGTAACGACAAGCCTGCCGCCGGTACGCCAGCGGTTGCCGATAGCGGCAATACCTTGCCTGCCACCCCGCCAGCCAAGTCCGAAGACAGTGCCAGTAAAGAGGACGACGCACCGGTCGATCCGACCCTGGCGCAGCAACCCCCGGTTGACCCGGTCGTCGACCCGGCAATGATTGCCGCCGTGACACCGGTGGCCGTACCGGTTGCCGTTCCGGTAGAAACCCCGGCACCGGTTGCCGCCGCCAGGGACGACAAGGCTCAGTCGGCAGTCGCGGCGCCGATTGCGGCGACCGAGGAGGCCAAGCCGGCCTTCGACCCCGAGGCTGACCCGCTGGATGCGATGCCCGCCGTGCGCCTGGCGATGGAGCAGGGCGGGCATGTGTCCGCCAGCAGTCAGGCGCCGGCGAAATCCGCCCCGGCGCAGACCCAGGATCAGCCGACCGCCGCACAGAATTTTGCCGCCGGCCTGGCCACCATGGTCGATCAGCAAGCCACCAAGGACAGCACTGACTCGGGTGGCGACAAAGCCTTCAGCGGCCTGATCGACGATGGCCTCAAGGACCTCAAGAACGCCAGCAGTGACACCCGTGTCGATGACTTCGCCAACCGCCTGGCCGCGCTGACTCAGGCGGCCACGCCGAAAACTGCAAACGCTTTGCCGCCCGTGACGAACGCGCCACTGGCCATGCACCAGAGCGGCTGGACCGACGAGATCGTCAACCGCGTGATGTACCTCTCCAGCGCCAACCTCAAATCGGCGGAGATCCAGTTGCAACCGGCCGAGCTCGGGCGCCTGGACATCAAGGTCAACATGACGGCCGACCAGCAGGCCCAGGTCAACTTCATGAGCGCCCACCCGGTGGTGCGTGAAGCGCTGGAAAGCCAGTCCGGCCGCCTGCGGGAGATGTTTGCCCAGCAGGGCATGGGGCAGGTGGACGTGAATGTGTCCGACCAGTCTCGCGGCCAGGAGCAGCAGCAACAGCAGGCCCAGACCCGTGGCGTAAGCGGTGGCAGCGGGCGTGGCGGTGATAACGGCGACAGCGGCAACCACCTTGATGTGGCTGAAGCGGTAGCGCCGGTGACGTCTACCGTGATCGGCTCCAGCGCGGTCGATTACTACGCCTGATCCCTGTCAAAACACGGTCAATGTGGGAGCTGGCTTGCCTGCGATAGCGGTAAGCCAGCTGACCTGTTCACTGCTGACCCACCGCTATCGCAGGCAAGCCAGCTCCCACATTTGAGTGGGGGAGTGCCTTCTTCCCCGTGTGCCAGACAACTCTGGCATAACACTTGCTCTTGCCTTTCCGTAGATCTATGAATCCCCGAATAGTGACGGATTATTGGCATGGCGAAGAGCGACGACGCAGCAAAAGCACCCGCAGGCAAAGGTAAGCTCAAGCTTATCCTGTTGATAGTCCTGGGCCTGCTCCTGGCCATCGGCGCCTCGGTCGGTGGCACCTGGTACATCATGCACAGCAGTGCGAGTAAACCGGCACCCGCCGCCGAAACCGCCAGTAACGTCAAGCAACCGGCAATCTTCGAGCCGATGCTTCCGGCCTTTGTGGCCAACTTCAACCAGAACGGTCGTCAACGCTATCTGCAGGTGAGCATCACCTTGCTGGCGCGTAACCAGTCGGACCTGGATGCGCTCAAGGTGCATATGCCGGTGATCCGTAACAACCTGGTGATGCTGTTCTCGGGCCAGAGCTTCGACTCCCTGGCGACCCCGGTGGGCCAGGAAATGCTGCGCCAGAAGGTCACTGCCAGCGTGCAGGAAGTGGCCCAGAAAGAGCTCGGCAAAGTCGTGGTCGAGCAAGCGCTCTTCACTAACTTCGTATTGCAGTAGGATCACGACATGGCCGTGCAAGACCTGCTGTCCCAGGATGAAATCGACGCGCTGCTGCATGGCGTCGACGATGGGCTGGTACAGACCGAAATGGCTGCCGAACCCGGCAGCGTCAAAAGTTATGACCTGACCAGCCAGGATCGCATCGTCCGTGGACGCATGCCGACCCTGGAAATGATCAACGAACGTTTCGCCCGCTACACCCGTATCAGCATGTTCAACATGCTGCGCCGCTCGGCGGACGTGGCGGTGGGCGGCGTGCAGGTGATGAAGTTCGGTGAATACGTGCACTCGCTGTACGTGCCCACCAGCCTCAACCTGGTCAAGATCAAGCCGCTGCGCGGCACCGCGCTGTTCATCCTCGATGCCAAGCTGGTGTTCAAGCTGGTGGATAACTTCTTCGGCGGCGACGGCCGTCACGCCAAGATCGAAGGCCGTGAGTTCACCCCCACCGAGCTGCGGGTGGTGC
This sequence comes from Pseudomonas viridiflava, assembly GCF_900591205.1. Taxonomy (GTDB): domain Bacteria; phylum Pseudomonadota; class Gammaproteobacteria; order Pseudomonadales; family Pseudomonadaceae; genus Aquipseudomonas. Next base: position 19,772 of record NZ_UUPU01000027.1, on the reverse strand, counting down.
GCATGGTGCTGGAGCAAGCCTTCATCGACTTGAAGGAAGCCTGGCAGGCGATCATGGAAGTCAATTTCGAGTACATCAACTCGGAAGTGAACCCGGCCATGGCCAACATCGTCGGCCCCAGCGAAGCCATTGTGGTGTCCACCTTCCACATCGAACTCGATGGCGGCGGCGGTGACCTGCACGTGACCATGCCGTACTCGATGATCGAGCCGGTGCGCGAGATGCTCGATGCCGGTTTCCAGTCCGACCTCGACGACCAGGACGAACGCTGGGTCAAGGCCCTGCGCGAAGACCTGCTGGACGTCGACGTACCCCTGAGCGCCACCGTGGCCCGTCGCCAGCTGCGTTTGCGGGATATTTTGCACATGGCGCCTGGGGACATCATTCCCGTCGAGCTGCCGGAAGAAATGATCATGCGCGCCAACGGCGTGCCGTCGTTCAAGGTCAAGCTGGGTTCCCACAAGGGCAACCTGGCGCTGCAAGTGGTTGAGCCGATCAACCGCCGCTAATCCCTTATTTATGAATGTTTGCTCCGCCGAGGACATGTAATGGCTACCGAACACGAAAACACTTCCGCCGAAGACCAGGCCCTGGCTGACGAATGGGCGGCTGCCCTGGAAGAAACCGGCGATGTTGGCCAGGACGATATCGACGCCCTGCTGGCCGCCGACGCTGCCACTGCGCCGTCGAGTAACCGTCTGCCGATGGAAGAATTCGGCAGCGTGCCGAAGAACAACGACCCGGTGACCCTCGACGGCCCGAACCTGGATGTGATCCTGGATATTCCGGTGTCGATTTCCATGGAAGTCGGCAGTACCGAAATCAACATCCGTAACCTGCTGCAACTCAACCAGGGCTCGGTGATCGAGCTGGACCGCCTGGCCGGCGAGCCGCTGGACGTGCTGGTCAACGGCACCCTGATCGCCCACGGCGAAGTGGTGGTGGTCAACGAGAAGTTCGGCATCCGCCTGACCGACGTGATCAGCCCGAGCGAACGCATCAAGAAGTTGCGCTGATATGCGGTATTCAATGGCGGGACTGATGCTGGCGCTGCCATTGAGCGCCCTCGCGGCTGAGCCGGTGGCGCAAGCGACTGCGGCTGCGGCGCCGGTGGTGAGCAGCGGCATCGGCGGGCAGTTGACCCAGCTGGTGCTGGGCTTGTTGCTGGTGGTAGGGCTGATTTTCGTGCTGGCCTGGCTGATGCGCCGCGTGCAGAGTGTGGGCCCGGGCAATGGTCAGGTGATCGAAATGATCGGCTCGCGTGCCCTCGGTCCGCGTGACCGGTTGGTGCTGGTGCAAGTGGGTGAGGAACAGATCCTGCTGGGCATCACCCCCGGCCGCATTACCCCGCTGCATGTGCTAAAGACCCCGGTGAACGTCGATCAGTCCAAGCCTGCCACGCCAGAATTCGCCCAGCGCCTGATGGAGTTGCTGGGCAAGGATCAGAAGGATAAGAAGTAATGCGCGTTTTATTGACGCTCATGCTGTTGCTGGCCGCGCCGTTGGCGTTCGGCGCCGACCCGTTGTCGATCCCGGCGATTACGCTGGGCACCAACGCGGCGGGGGCCCAGGAGTATTCGGTCAGTCTGCAGATCCTGCTGATCATGACCGCGCTGAGCTTTATCCCGGCGTTTGTGATGCTGATGACCAGCTTCACGCGGATCATCATCGTGTTCTCGATCCTGCGTCAGGCCCTGGGCCTGCAACAGACGCCGTCGAACCAGATCCTCACCGGCATGGCCTTGTTCCTGACGATGTTCATCATGGCGCCGGTGTTCGACAAGGTGAACCAGCAAGCCCTGCAGCCTTACCTGGCGGAAACCATTACCGCTCAGGTCGCAATCGACCGGGCCCAGGTGCCGATCAAGGATTTCATGCTGTCGCAGACCCGCTCCAGCGACCTTGAGCTGTTTATGCGCCTGTCCAAGCGTACCGACATCGCCACCCCGGATCAGGCGCCGCTGACCATCCTGGTGCCGGCGTTTGTCACGTCCGAATTGAAAACCGCGTTCCAGATCGGTTTCATGATTTTTATCCCGTTCCTGATCATCGACCTGGTGGTGGCGAGCGTGCTGATGGCCATGGGTATGATGATGCTGTCGCCGCTGATCATCTCGTTGCCGTTCAAGATCATGCTGTTTGTGCTGGTGGACGGTTGGGCGCTGATTATCGGCACCCTGGCCAGCAGTTTCGGCGGAGTGTAGCGCCATGACTCCAGAAGTAGCCGTCGACCTGTTTCGTGAAGCGCTTTGGCTGACCACCATGATGGTCGCCGTGCTGGTGGTGCCGAGCCTGTTGGTGGGCCTGCTGGTGGCGATGTTCCAGGCCGCCACGCAGATCAACGAACAGACCTTGAGCTTTTTGCCGCGCTTGCTGGTGATGCTGATCACCCTGATCGTCGCTGGCCCGTGGCTGGTGCAGACCTTCATGGAATACATCCTGCAGTTGTACGGCAGTATTCCGCAGTTGATCGGCTGACCCGATGCAGTCCTTGCTGGCGTTGACCGACACCCAGATCAGCACCTGGGTGGCCTCCTTCATCCTGCCGTTGTTTCGCGTCACGGCGGTGCTGATGAGCATGCCGGTGTTCGGCACAACCCTCGTGCCGCGTCGCGTGCGCCTGTACTTCGCGGTGGCCATCACCGTGGTGATTGTGCCGGGCTTGCCACCGATGCCACCGGTTAACGCCCTCGACCTGAGTGCCTTGATGCTGATCGCCGAGCAGATCCTGATCGGCTCGCTGCTGGGCTTCTCCCTGCAACTGTTCTTCCAGGCGTTCGTGATCGCCGGGCAAATCATCTCGATCCAGATGGGCATGGGCTTCGCGTCTATGGTCGACCCCACCAACGGCGTGTCGGCGGCGGTGATCGGGCAATTCCTGACCATGCTGGTGACCTTGCTGTTCCTGGCGATGAATGGGCACCTGGTGGTGTTCGAAGTGCTGACCGAAAGCTTCACCACCTTGCCGGTGGGCGCGGGCCTGGAGGCTAACCACTTGTGGGAACTGGTCGGGCGCCTCGGTTGGGTGTTGGGCGCCTCCTTGCTGCTGGTGCTGCCGGCGATTACCGCGTTGCTGGTGGTCAATATCGCGTTTGGCGTGATGACCCGTGCGGCGCCGCAACTGAACATTTTCTCGATTGGTTTCCCATTGACCCTGGTGTTGGGCATGGGGATTTTCTGGGTCGGCCTGGCTGACATTCTCAATCAGTATCAACCGCTGGCGACCGACGCCTTGCAGTTCTTACGTGATCTGGCACGGGCGCGCTGAGCCATGGCCGAGAGCGAGAGTGGTCAGGACAAAACAGAAGACCCCACGGAGAAGCGCAAAAAGGACTCCAGGGAAAAGGGCGAGATTGCCCGCTCCAAAGAGCTGAATACTGTCGCGACCATGATGGCCGGTGCCGGCGGGCTGCTGATCTACGGCGGTGGCTTGGCGTTGGACCTGCTGGAGTTGATGAAGTACAACTTCAGCTTGCCCCGCGAAGTGCTGCTCAACCCCGACGCTATGGGTCAATACCTGCTGCATTCGGGAAAAATCGCGATCCTGGCGGTGCAGCCGATCCTGATCTCCCTGCTGCTGGCCGCCCTGATCGGCCCGGTCGCCCTGGGCGGCTGGCTGTTCGCCGCTGGCAGCATGGCGCCCAAATTCAGCCGCATGAACCCGGCGGCCGGGCTCAAGCGCATGTTTTCCACCAAGGCGTTAGTGGAACTGCTCAAGGCATTGGCCAAGTTCATCCTGATTCTGTTCGTGGCCTTGACGGTGTTGTCGTCCGACATCGACGACCTGCTGCGCATCGCTCACGAGCCCCTGGAGTCGGCGATCATCCACAGCGTGCAGGTGGTGGGCTGGAGCGCGTTGTGGATGGCCGCCGGGCTGATCATCATTGCCGCCGTGGATGCGCCGATCCAATTATGGGAAAGCCACAAGAAACTGCTGATGACCAAGCAGGAAGTGCGCGACGAGCACAAGGACCAGGAAGGTCGCCCCGAGGTCAAGCAACGCATTCGCCAGCTGCAGCGCGAAATGTCCCAGCGCAAGATGATGGCCTCGGTGCCCGACGCCGATGTGGTGATCACCAACCCGACCCACTACGCCGTGGCCCTCAAGTACGACCCGGAAAAAGGCGGTGCGCCGATGCTGCTGGCCAAGGGCAGCGACTTTACCGCCCTCAAGATCCGCGAAATCGCGGTGGCCAACGACATCCTGCTGCTGGAGTCGCCGGAACTGGCGCGCTCGATCTTCTACTCCACCGAACTCGACCAGGAAATCCCCGCCGGGCTGTACCTGGCTGTGGCCCAGGTGCTGGCGTATGTCTATCAGATTCGCCAGTACCGTGCCGGCAAGGGCAAACGGCCAGATCCACTCAAAGACCTGCCTATTCCGCCGGACCTTCGTCGGGATTCCTGATTACTATTCAGCTAATCAGTCAAATGAGTGCTAAATTGCCACCATGTCATTCATCTGAAACTCAAGTCACCTGTCAACTTTGACAGTATCCAGCACTGCACTCCTGCGGTTCTATGACGCTCTGCACTGCACGCAAGTAGTCAATAGATGCGGGAGAAGGGGCAATGCAAGCGATGACAGGCACGATCAAATCGTATAGCCAAAAAACCGGAGAGGGCTTGATTTCACTGGATAACGGGCCAGATCTCGTCCAAGTGGATCTCAAAAGCTCGGCCGGAATTTGCTTGAAGCTGGGCCTGCGGGTGCAATTTGCGATGATCCACCGGCCCAAGGGCGTCTTTGCGTATTGCATCAAGATTATCTAGCAATACCCGAGCGGGTTATCGAGCGAGACGTCAGGAGAGTGGTTATGGCAACCGGCACTGTGAAGTGGTTTAACGCGGAAAAGGGCTTTGGTTTTATTACTCAGGACGGGGATGGAGCTGATGTTTTTGTGCACTTTTCCGCGATCCAGGGTGACGGGTTCAAGACGCTCCAGGAAAACCAGAGCGTTGAGTTCGATATCGAGAAGGGGCAAAAAGGGCCTCAGGCGGTGAACGTGCGAGTCGCGTAGCAACGATCTACCTGTCGCAAACGTCCTCGAGAGCCGCGTATGTCCCGCAACCTGAATGTGGGAGCCGGTTCGCACTTGACGATCTCGCCCGCCTGTCAGGCTTGCGCACCACTTGAATAAGGGGATTCCTACCTCAAAGCAAAAGTTGGAAGGCTTCTTGCAATACCGCCTCCAGGACGCCTTCCGGCGTCAAAAGTTTGCTTCAAGGAAACGAGGAATACCGGTGGAACGTTCTCAAATGCTCAGCACGGCCCGTGGCACCCTGACTGACCTCTCGCGGGGCAATCTGGGTGTGCCGTTGTTGTTGCTGGTGATGCTGGCAATGATGATGTTGCCGATGCCGCCGTTTCTGCTGGACGTGTTCTTCACCTTCAACATTGCGCTGTCGGTGGTCGTGCTGCTGGTGTGCGTCTACGCCCTGCGCCCGTTGGATTTCGCGGTGTTCCCGACGATCCTGCTGGTGGCGACCCTGCTGCGCCTGGCGCTCAACGTGGCGTCCACCCGTGTGGTCATGCTCCACGGCCAGGACGGCCACGCCGCCGCCGGTAAGGTGATCCAGGCTTTTGGTGAGGTGGTGATCGGCGGTAACTACGTGGTTGGTATCGTGGTGTTCGCAATCTTGATGATCATCAACTTCGTGGTAGTGACCAAGGGTGCAGGGCGGATTTCCGAGGTGAGCGCACGCTTTACCCTCGACGCCATGCCCGGCAAACAGATGGCCATCGACGCCGACCTCAACGCCGGCCTGATCGACCAGAACCAAGCCAAATCGCGCCGCCTTGAGGTCGCCCAGGAAGCCGAGTTCTACGGCTCCATGGACGGTGCCAGCAAATTCGTGCGCGGTGACGCCATCGCCGGCCTGTTGATTCTGTTTATCAACCTGATCGGCGGCGTGGCGGTGGGGATGTTCCAGCACGGCATGACCTTCGGTGATGCGGGCAAGGTGTATGCCTTGCTGACCATTGGTGACGGTTTAGTGGCGCAGTTGCCATCACTGTTGTTATCTACAGCTGCAGCGATCATGGTGACCCGTGCTTCGGGCTCCGAAGACATGGGCAAGCAGATCAGCCGCCAGATGTTTGCCTCGCCCAAGGCGTTGGCCGTGGCGGCGGGCATCATGGCGGTCATGGGGATCGTGCCGGGCATGCCCCATGTGTCGTTCCTGAGCATGGCGGCCATGGCGGCCGGTGGCGCGTACCTGTTCTGGAGAAAGCAGAACGTGATCAAGGTGCAGGCCCAGCAAGAGATCGCACGCCAGCAGGAGCTGCTGCCGTCGCCGGCCCGCGCCCAGGAAACCAAGGAGCTGGGCTGGGACGACGTGACCCCGATCGACATGATCGGCCTGGAAGTCGGCTACCGCCTGATTCCGCTGGTAGACCGCAACCAGGGCGGCCAATTGCTTGCACGGATCAAGGGTGTGCGCAAGAAACTGTCGCAGGACCTGGGCTTCTTGATGCCCACCGTGCATATCCGCGACAACCTTGACCTGGCCCCCAGCGCCTACCGCCTGACCCTGATGGGCGTGATCCTGGCCGAAGCCGAGATCTACCCGGACCGCGAGCTGGCGATCAACCCGGGGCAGGTGTTCGGCAGCCTCAACGGCATTACCGCCAAAGATCCGGCTTTTGGCCTGGACGCGGTGTGGATCGAAATCAGCCAGCGCAGCCAGGCGCAGTCGCTGGGTTACACCGTGGTGGACGCGAGCACTGTGGTCGCCACCCACCTCAACCAGATTCTGTACAAGCACTCCCACGAGCTGATCGGCCACGAAGAAGTCCAGCAATTGATGGGTTTGCTGGGCAAAGCCTCGCCAAAACTTGCCGAAGAGCTGGTGCCGGGCGTGCTGTCGCTGTCACAACTGCTCAAGGTGTTGCAGGCGCTGCTGGCCGAGCAAGTGCCGGTGCGCGATATTCGCAGCATCGCCGAGGCCATCGCCAACAATGCCGCCAAGAGTCAAGATACTGCCGCCCTGGTAGCGGCGGTGCGCGTCGGATTGTCGCGTGCAATCGTCCAAAGCATTGTAGGGCTTGACTCCGAGCTGCCTGTGATCACCTTGGAACCAAGGTTGGAACAAATATTGCTCAATAGTATTCAGAAGGCAGGGCAAGGCCAGGAAGAGGGCGTTCTGCTGGAGCCAAGCATGGCTGAGAAACTGCAGCGTTCGTTGATTGACGCCGCACAGCGCCAGGAAATGCAGGGCCAGCCGGTGATTCTGCTGGTGGCAGGCCCGGTCCGAGCGATGTTGTCGCGGTTTGGGCGTCTGGCAGTACCGAATTTGCACGTTTTGGCTTATCAGGAAATTCCTGACAACAAGCAAGTGACTATCGTCGCGACAGTAGGGCCCAACGGCTGAGGGTAGTGGGTTATGCAAGTTAAGCGTTTTTTCGCCGCCGATATGCGTCAGGCCATGAAACTGGTACGTGATGAGCTGGGCGCCGACGCCGCGATTATCGGTAACCGTCGTATTGCCGGCGGTGTCGAGCTGACGGCCGCCCTGGATTACACCCCCTCGGCGCTGGCGCCGCGCGTACCGAACATGGAACTCGAAGACGAGTTGCGCAAGACCGCCTCGCGCATTGTCTCGGCCCAGGCCGAACTGAGCATGCGTGGCGACAGCGACGCCACCACCAATCGCCAGTTGTTTGCCGGCCTGCCGCTGACCGCTGCCGAGCCGCTGGTTGAGCCGACCTTCAAAGAGCCGCCACGTCCTGCCGCGCCAGCCCCGGCCGCCGCCGTCGACCAGCGCGTGTTCGACTCGATGCGCTTTGAACTCAATGGCCTGCGTGAGCTGCTCGAAGTGCAGCTGGGCTCGTTGGCGTGGACCCAGTTGCAAGGCAGCAAGCCGCAACAGGCCAACCTGTGGCGTCGCCTGCAACGCATTGGCCTGTCCGGCCCGTTGTCCCGCGATCTGCTGGCGCTGACCACCGAAATCGAAGAGCCTCGCCAGGCTTGGCGCATGTTGTTGGCGCACCTGGCGCGGATGATCGTTACTCCGGAAATCGAACCTCTGGAAGAGGGCGGTGTGATCGCCATGGTCGGCCCTGCCGGCATGGGCAAGACCACCACCCTGGCCAAGCTGGCGGCCCGCTACGTGCTCAAGTACGGCGCGCAGAATATCGCGCTGGTGAGCATGGACAGCTACCGTATCGGCGCCCAGGAGCAGCTCAAGACTCTGGGCCGTATTCTTAATGTGACGGTGACCCACGTCGACCCGGGCCAGTCCCTGGCCAACGCGCTGGACCCACTGCTGCGCAAGCGCGTGGTATTGATTGATACCGCCGGCCTGCAAGCCAGCGATCCGGCATTGCGCATGCAGCTGGAAAGCCTCGCCGGGCGCGGGATTAAATCGAAAAATTACCTGGTGCTTGCAACCACCAGCCAGAAACAGGTTCTTACCGCTGCGTACCACAGTTACAAGCGCTGCGGCCTGGCCGGTTGCATCCTCACCAAGCTCGACGAAACGGCGAGCCTGGGCGAGGTGCTGAGCCTGGCCATCAGTCATGAATTGCCGGTCGCCTACCTGACCGACGGGCCGCGGATCCCGGATGATCTGCATCTGCCGCGCCGTCATCAGTTGGTCAGCCGTGCAGTCAGCGTGCAAATGCAAGAAGAGCCTAGCGAGGAAGCGATGGCCGATATGTTCGCCGACCTTTACCACAACCCGGCAAAACGGGTGGGGTGAGTCAGGGTGAACACCGTGAAATGTACCTACATCGATGGTCTGCAAGCGATTCACGCGGCCAAGCCATGTAGCCTGCGTCTAAGCAAGACAAGGTAAAGAAATAAAATGGGCAGCATGCATCCCGTACAGGTGATCGCGGTGACCGGCGGCAAAGGTGGCGTCGGGAAAACTAACGTGTCAGTGAATTTGTCCCTGGCCCTGGCAGAGCTTGGCCGTCGCGTCATGCTGCTGGATGCTGACCTGGGGCTGGCGAACGTCGACGTTCTGCTGGGGCTGACGCCCAAACACACGCTTGCCGATGTGATCGAGGGCCGCTGTGAGCTGCGCGATGTGCTGCTGCAGGGTCCCGGTGGCATTCGCATCGTGCCGGCTGCCTCCGGCACCCAGAGCATGGTGCACCTGAGCCCGGCGCAGCATGCCGGCCTGATCCAGGCTTTCAGTGATATCGGCGACAACCTCGACGTGCTGGTGATCGACACCGCCGCCGGGATCGGCGAGTCCGTGGTCAGCTTCGTGCGCGCCGCGCAGGAAGTGCTGCTGGTGGTCTGCGATGAACCCACCTCGATCACCGACGCCTACGCCCTGATCAAACTGCTTAACCGTGACTACGGCATGAACCGCTTCCGGGTGCTGGCCAACATGGCCCAAAGCCCGCAAGAGGGGCGCAACCTGTTCGCCAAGTTGACCAAGGTCACGGATCGCTTCCTCGATGTCGCCTTACAATATGTCGGCGCAGTTCCCTACGACGAGTGTGTGCGCAAGGCTGTGCAAAAGCAGCGTGCAGTCTACGAAGCGTTCCCTCGTTCCAAATGCGCATTGGCGTTCAAGGCTATTGCCCAGAAGGTCGATACCTGGCCGTTGCCCGCCAACCCTCGGGGGCATCTGGAGTTTTTCGTCGAGCGATTGGTGCATCAGACGAGCGCAGGACCGGTGCTATGACATCGAACGGCTACAACGCTTACAAGAAGTCTGCCCGTGACAGCCAGGGCGAGTTGATCGAGCGCTATGCGCCGTTGGTCAAACGCATTGCCTATCACTTGCTGGCACGCCTGCCCGCCAGTGTCCAGGTCGAAGACCTGATCCAGGCGGGCATGATCGGGCTGCTCGAAGTGTCGACCAAGTACGACGCGAGCAAGGGCGCGAGTTTCGAGACGTATGCGGGTATCCGTATCCGTGGCGCGATGCTCGATGAGGTGCGTAAAGGTGACTGGGCGCCGCGTTCGGTGCATCGCAATACGCGCATGGTCAGTGACGCAATTCGTGCAATTGAAGCAAAAACCGGTCGCGACGCTAAAGATCACGAAGTTGCGGCCGAACTCCAATTGAGTCTCGACGATTACTACGGGATTTTGAACGATACCTTGGGCAGCCGCCTGTTCAGTTTCGACGACCTGTTGCAGGACGGCGAACACGAAGGGCTGCACGAGGACGGCGCGAGTGCTCATATGGAGCCATCGCGCGACCTGGAAGATGAACGCTTCCAGGGGGCGCTGGCGGACGCGATTGCCAATTTGCCTGAGCGTGAGCGGCTGGTGTTGGCGCTGTACTACGACGAAGAGCTGAACCTCAAGGAAATCGGTGAGGTCCTGGGGGTCAGCGAGTCGCGGGTCAGCCAGTTGCACAGCCAGTGCGCCGCCCGCTTGCGGGGGCGTTTGGGAGAGTGGCGAGCGCGCTGACAGGCAGTGTTGGGGAGCACTGTAGACGAGACCGCGAGGGTGATTGGCCTTCGCGGGTTCGACCCGTGGTGCCCCCGGCAGTCCTTTTTGTGTAATGCCTGTTGATTGAAATGGCGCGTCCAGGTGCTGGGCGCGTTTAAGACTGCTTGGAGGTCGAATTGGACAAGAACATGAAAATCCTCATCGTTGATGACTTCTCAACGATGCGGCGGATCATAAAAAACCTGTTGCGTGACCTTGGGTTCACTAACACGGTCGAGGCGGATGACGGCATTACGGCGATTCCGATCCTCAACAGCGGGAGCATCGACTTTCTGGTAACGGACTGGAACATGCCGGGCATGACCGGTATCGACTTGCTGCGCCACGTGCGCGCGGATGAAAAGCTGCGCAGCCTTCCCGTGTTGATGGTGACCGCCGAAGCCAAGCGTGAACAGATCATCGAAGCCGCCCAAGCCGGGGTTAACGGTTACGTGGTCAAGCCATTCACTGCATTGGCCTTGAAAGAGAAGATCGAAAAAATCTTCGAACGCATCCACGGCTAATGCCATCGCGGGGGAGCTATGGAGCATAAAGAAACGTCACAGGGCGATTTTGAGTCGACCCTGAAAAAGCATGCTCACCAGTTGGTCGACAGCCTTGAAAAAGGCCAGTTCGGCGACGCGGTGCAGTTAATCCATGAGCTCAACCAGACCCGTGACCGCGGCCTGTACCAGGAAGTGGGCAAGCTCACACGCGAGCTGCACAGTGCAATCGTCAATTTCCAGATTGACCCGCACATGCCCCAGGCCGAGGAAATCTCGCAAATCACTGACGCCACCGAGCGCCTGTCCTATGTGGTCAGGCTGACTGAGGCAGCGGCCAACCGCACCATGGACCTGGTGGAAAACGCCACGCCCCTGGTCAATGGTATGGCCACTGAGGCGCAGGCTCTGAGCCACGATTGGGGCCGTTTCATGCGCCGCGAAGTGGGGGCTGAAGAGTTTCGTGAGCTGGCGCGTCGGGTCGACGGTTTTCTGTCACGCAGCGAGCAGGAAAACCGCACGGTTTCCAGCAACCTCAACGACATTCTGCTGGCCCAGGATTACCAGGACCTCACCGGTCAGGTGATCAAGCGTGTGACCCAGTTGGTCACCGAAGTGGAAAGCAACTTGCTCAAATTGGTGCTTATGGCAGGCCAGGTTGATCGTTTTGCCGGCATCGAACATGACCGCGAAGCGATCCTCTCGGAAAAAGATCCACAAAAACATCTCGCCAAGGGTGAAGGTCCGCAGATTCATGCCGATAAACGTGAAGACGTTGTATCGGGTCAAGATGATGTTGATGACCTGTTATCCAGTTTAGGCTTCTAAGGAGCACCCACATGAGCTTCGGCGCCGATGAAGAAATCCTTCAGGATTTCCTTGTAGAGGCCGGCGAAATTTTAGAGCAACTGTCCGAACAGCTGGTCGAGCTGGAAAGCCGACCAGATGATGCGAACCTGCTCAATGCAATATTTCGCGGTTTTCACACTGTAAAAGGGGGCGCCGGCTTCCTCCAGCTCCATGAGCTGGTGGAGTGCTGCCACATCGCCGAGAACGTGTTCGACATCCTGCGCAAGGGTGAGCGTCACGTTGATTCGGAGTTGATGGACGTGATTCTCGAAGCACTGGATGCGGTCAACGGCATGTTCAGCGAAGTGCGCGAACGTGCCCCGATCACGGCGGCTACCCCGCAACTGCTGGCCGCCCTGGCGCGCTACGCAGAGCCTGCCGACCTGTCGGCTGCGCCGGTGGCTGAGGCTGCGCCGGAACCTGTAGCAGAGCCTGAAGCGGATGTGACGGACAGCGAGTTCGAACAGCTGCTCAACTCGCTCAATGCCGTCAAGGCCGAGGCTGAGGCACCGCAAGCGGCACCTGCAGCCGCGGCGCCGACCAGCGAAGACATTACCGACGCAGAGTTCGAATCGCTGCTCGACCAGTTGCACGGCAAGGGCCAGTTCGCGGCCGACGCCGTGGCGCCGCCCGCAGTGGCGGACGCGCCTGCCGCATCCACCAGCACCGACATCACCGATGATGAATTCGAAGCGCTGCTGGACCAACTGCATGGCAAGGGCACGTTTGCCGCTGACGCCTTGCCGGAAGTCGCCTCTACAGCGGCTGCACCTGCCGCACCTGCCGCCGCCGCTGCAGCACCGGCCGGCGATGGGCTGATCAGCGATCACGAGTTCGAATCGCTGCTGGATGAATTGCACGGCAAAGGCAAGTTCACCGAAGTGGCCCCGGCCGCCGCGGCGACCGCAGCCCCTGTGGCAGCAAAACCGGCACCGGCCAAGGCTGCGGCGCCTGCCGCCGCCAAGCCTGCGCCGGCAGCCGCTCCGGCAGCCGCACGTGCCCCGGCCGCTGCAGTGGCCGAGAAGCCTGCCAGTGAAGCCGAAACCACCGTGCGGGTTGATACCGCTCGCCTGGACGACATCATGAACATGGTCGGCGAACTGGTACTGGTGCGTAACCGCCTGGTACGCCTGGGCCTGACCAGTGGCGATGAAGCCATGCAGAAGGCCGTGTCGAACCTCGACGTGGTCACCGCCGACCTGCAAACCGCCGTCATGAAGACGCGGATGCAGCCGATCAAGAAAGTCTTCGGCCGCTTCCCGCGCCTGGTTCGTGACCTGGCGCGTCAGCTCAAGAAAGAGATCAACCTGGAACTGGTGGGTGAAGAGACCGACCTCGACAAGAACCTTGTCGAGGCCCTGGCCGACCCGCTGGTCCACTTGGTGCGCAACGCCGTCGACCACGGCGTCGAAACCCCGGAAGAGCGCGAAGCCTCGGGCAAGTCCCGTGGCGGCAAGGTGATTCTGGCGGCCGAGCAAGAAGGCGACCATATCCTGCTGTCGATCACCGATGACGGCAAAGGCATGGACCCGACCATCTTGCGCAATATCGCGGTCAAGCGCGGCGTGATGGACAAGGACGCTGCCGATCGCCTGACCGACACCGAGTGCTACAACCTGATCTTCGCGCCGGGCTTCTCGACCAAGACCGAGATTTCCGACGTGTCGGGCCGTGGCGTGGGCATGGACGTGGTGAAGACCAAGATCAGCCAGCTCAACGGTTCGATCAATATCTACTCGACCAAGGGCCAGGGCTCGAAAATCGTGATCAAGGTGCCGTTGACCTTGGCGATCATGCCGACCCTGATGGTGATGCTGGGCAACCAGGCGTTTGCTTTCCCGCTGGTCAACGTCAACGAAATCTTCCACCTCGACCTGTCGCGTACCAACGTGGTGGACGGCCAGGAAGTAGTGATCGTGCGCGACAAGGCGTTGCCACTGTTCTACCTCAAGCGCTGGCTGGTGGCATCGGCTGCCCATGAAGAGCAGCGCGAAGGCCACGTGGTGATCCTCTCCGTGGGCACCCAGCGCATCGGCTTTGTGGTCGATCAGCTGGTGGGCCAGGAAGAAGTGGTCATCAAGCCTTTGGGCAAAATGCTGCAGGGAACCCCGGGCATGTCGGGTGCGACCATCACCGGTGACGGTCGGATCGCGCTGATTCTCGATGTTCCGAGCATGCTCAAGCGTTACGCCGCTCGGCGTATTTGATTCTGGTGGGGCAGGGCGGTAATGCCCGCCCCGCCTAACGGAGTGTTTATGGTAGTCAAGGTCCTGGTGGTGGACGATTCGGGTTTCTTCCGCCGCCGCGTCTCGGAAATTCTTTCCGCCGATCCAACGATTCAGGTGATCGGCACGGCCACTAACGGCAAAGAGGCGATTGATCAGGCCATTGCGTTGAAGCCCGACGTGATCACCATGGACTACGAGATGCCGATGATGGATGGCATCACGGCAGTTCGGCACATCATGCAGCGCTGCCCGACTCCGGTGTTGATGTTCTCCTCGCTGACCCACGAAGGCGCCCGGGTGACCCTGGATGCGTTGGACGCTGGTGCGGTGGATTTCCTGCCGAAGAATTTCGAAGACATCTCGCGCAACCCTGAAAAGGTCAAGCAACTGCTGTGCGAGAAAGTCCACAGTATTTCCCGCAGTAACCGGCGCAGCTTGTTCAGCACGCCGGCGCCTGCACCGGTGGCGGCGCCTGCCGCACCCACCAGCTCCTCGTTCAGCCGCCCAGCGCCGGCACCGGCCCCGGTTGCACGGCCCGCAGCAGCCCCGGCGCGAGCGCCTGCGCCTGCGCCGAGCGCCCATTCGCCTGCGCCCAAGCGCAAGGCTTACAAGCTGGTCGCCATTGGCACCTCCACGGGCGGCCCGGTGGCCCTGCAGCGTGTGTTGACGCAATTGCCGGCCAACTTCCCGGCGCCAATCGTGTTGATCCAGCATATGCCCGCCGCGTTCACCAAGGCGTTCGCCGAGCGCCTGGACAAGCTGTGCCGCATCAGCGTCAAGGAAGCCGAAGACGGCGACATCCTGCGCCCTGGCCTGGCGTTGCTGGCCCCCGGTGGCAAGCAAATGATGGTGGACGGCCGTGGCGCGATCAAAATCCTGCCGGGCGATGAGCGCTTGAACTACAAGCCGTGCGTGGATATCACCTTCGGTTCGGCGGCCAAGTCCTACGGCGACAAAGTTCTGGCGGTGGTGCTTACCGGCATGGGCGCCGACGGCCGTGAAGGCGCACGCCTGCTCAAGCAGGGCGGCAGCGCCATCTGGGCCCAGGATGAAGCCAGCTGCGTGATCTATGGCATGCCCATGGCCATCGTCAAGGCTGACCTGGCCGACGCCGTCTATAGCCTGGACGACATCGGCAAGCATCTGGTGGAGGCTTGCCTCTGATGGATGTATTGAGCCTGATCGGCATCATCATGGCGTTTGTCGCGATCATTGGCGGCAACTACCTCGAAGGCGGCCACTTGGGTGCCCTGGCCAACGGCCCGGCAGCGCTGATTGTGATCGGCGGCACGGTGGGCGCGGCGTTATTGCAGTCGCCTCTGAGTTCTTTCAAGCGGGCGATGCAGATCCTCATCTGGATCATTTTCCCGCCACGCGTGGACCTGCCCGGCGGCATCGACCGTGTGGTCAACTGGAGCCTCACCGCCCGTAAAGAGGGCCTGCTGGGCCTGGAAGGCGTGGCCGATGCCGAGCCCGACAGCTACGCCCGCAAAGGCTTGCAATTGCTGGTAGACGGCGCCGAGCCGGAAGCGATCCGCAGCATCCTTGAGGTGGATTTCTACACCCAGGAAAGCCGCGACATCAACGCCGCCAAAGTCTTTGAAAGCATGGGCGGCTACGCGCCGACCATCGGCATTATCGGTGCGGTGATGGGCCTGATCCACGTAATGGGCAACCTGGCCGACCCCTCGCAGTTGGGCAGCGGGATTGCCGTGGCATTTGTCGCCACCATCTACGGCGTAGCCAGTGCCAACCTGGTGCTGTTGCCGGTGGCGAGCAAGCTCAAGTCGATCGCCATGCGCCAGTCGCGTTACCGCGAGATGTTGCTCGAAGGCATTCTGTCGATTGCCGAGGGCGAGAACCCGCGCTCCATCGAATTGAAGCTCCAGGGCTTCATGGATTGATGGCCATGAAGAGCGTGTTATGGCCAACCGGCTTGTCGTGGCGAGCGGGCTTGCAGTGGCGAGAAAGTTTGTCGTGGCGAGCGGGCTTGCCCGCGTTGGGTTGCGAAGCAGCCCCAGTCCAGGCAACGCGTTTTTTCAGACGGATCGCGGCGTCTGGTTTTGGGGCCGCTTCGCGCCCCAGCGCGGGCAAGCCCGCTCGCCACAACAAGCCCGCTCGCCACATTGAATGCAGAGGTGCCTGCCAATGAGCCGTCGCCGTCGCGAGCCTGAAGAACACGTCAACCACGAACGCTGGCTGGTGTCCTACGCGGATTTCATCACCTTGCTGTTCGCGTTTTTCGTGGTGATGTACTCCATCTCGTCGATCAACGAAGGCAAGTACAAGGTTATTTCCCAGGCGCTTATCGGGGTGTTCAACGACGCCGACCGCGCCCTCAAGCCGATCCCCATCGGCGAAGAGCGGCCCAAGACCGTGACCCCGGCCAAGCCGCTGGTCAACGACAGTGATGAAACCGCCGCCGGCGTGGGCGGCACCAGTGACCCGCTGAAAAGCATTGCCGACGATATCAGCGCCGCGTTTGGCGACCTGATCAGCTCCAACCAGATGACCGTGCGCGGCAATGAGTTGTGGGTGGAGATCGAGCTCAATTCCAGCCTGCTGTTCGCCAGCGCCGATGCGATGCCGAGTGACCAGGCGTTTACCATCATCGACAAGGTGGCGGCGATCCTCAAACCGTTCGAAAACCCGGTCCACGTGGAAGGCTTTACCGACAATTTTCCGATCAGCACGGCGCAGTACCCGACCAATTGGGAACTGTCTTCGGCGCGGGCGGCAAGCATCGTGCGCATGCTCGCGATGCAGGGCGTGAACCCTGGTCGGCTGGCCTCGGTGGGCTACGGCGAGTTCCAGCCGGTGGCCAATAACGCCACGGTGGAAGGTCGGGCACGTAACCGGCGGGTGGTTTTGGTGGTCTCGCGTAACCTGGATGTGCGCCGTAGCCTGACCGGCACCGGCACCGCCAATGCAACACCGGACGCGGCCTTGAAGCGGGCTGGCACACAAACTGCACCGGCCCCTGCAAAGCCGCCGGTTCGTCAGAGTGCCGTCAATTCTCCGTCACCGGCTCAATAACCTTATGCAATGTCTCGGTCGCGCCTTTGCCTGCCGGGAGGAACCATCCGAATGAGAGTCTGGGCAGTTGCCAATCAAAAAGGTGGAGTCGGCAAGACCACCACCTCCATCGCCTTAGCCGGTTTGCTGGCCGAGGCGGGCAAGCGTGTGGTCGTGGTGGACCTGGACCCCCATGGCTCGATGACCAGCTATTTCGGCTACGACCCGGATGCGCTGGAACACAGCAACTACGACCTGTTCCTGCACAAAGGCAGTGTGCCGGCCGACCTGCCCGGGCAGCTGCTGTTGCCCACCAGCAATGAAAGTATTTCGCTGCTGCCGTCCAGCACTGCCCTTGCCACTCTTGAGCGCCAGTCGCCGGGGCAGAGCGGCCTGGGCCTGGTGATCGCCAAGACCCTGGCGCAGCTGTGGCAGGACTTCGACTACGCGATCATCGACAGCCCGCCGCTGCTCGGCGTGCTGATGGTCAACGCCTTGGCGGCCAGCCAGCAACTGGTGATCCCGGTACAGACCGAGCACCTGGCGGTCAAGGGCCTGGAACGCATGGTCAGCACCCTGGCGATGATCAACCGTTCGCGTAAGCAGGCGCTGCCGTTCAGCATCGTGCCGACCCTGTTCGACCGCCGTACCCAAGCGTCTCTGGGCACCCTGCGTGTACTGCGCGATGCGTACCCGCAGACCATCTGGAACGGCTACATCCCGGTCGACACGCGCCTGCGTGACGCCAGCCGTGCGGGTCTCACACCTTCGCAGTTCGACGGCAAAAGCCGTGGGGTGCTGGCCTACCGTGCTTTGCTCAAGCATTTGCTGTCGCAGCAGCTTGTGGCGCAGGTGGCGTGATGAATCGTCCAGTCGAACTCAAGACCCGGCCGCAACTGGCACTGGAATCCTACCTGGATGCCTTGCTGCAGGATGCGACCGAGGAAGAACAGCCGCTGCTGGTACTCGAGCCGGCCGTAGAGCCTGAAAGCACGCTGGATGAATTCCAGCTGGCGGTCCTGGAAGAGCAGGCCCGCGATGCGCGGGTGGTGACCGCACCGGTGGTGGTGCCGATCACTCCGGTGGTGGTGGCGCCCGCAGTGGTGGCCCCGGTGGTGGTGGAGCCGGTGGTGGAAGTGCACCTGCCGCCGAGCATCACGCCGCCGCCGGACACCGGCGATGGCCGCCCGGCGTGGGCTGCGGAGCCGTTCGAGTGCCTGCTGTTCGACGTCGCCGGGTTGACCCTGGCGGTGCCGCTGGTGTGCCTGGGCTCGATCTACTCCCTGGAGGGCCAGGAGCTGACGCCGCTGTTCGGGCAACCGGAGTGGTTCCTCGGCATCCTGCCCAGTCAGGCCGGTAACCTCAAGGTGCTGGACACGGCGCGCTGGGTGATGCCCGACCGCTACCGCGATGATTTTCGCCAGGGCTTGCAATACGTGATCTCGGTGCAGGGCTACGAGTGGGGGCTGGCGGTGCATCAAGTCAGCCGCTCGTTGCGCCTGGACCCGAATGAAATCAAATGGCGCAGCCACCGGGGCCAACGGCCTTGGCTGGCGGGCACCGTGATTGAACACATGTGCGCGTTGCTTGACGTCGCCGAGCTGGCCGAGTTGATCGCCAGCGGAGCGGTCAAGACGATGGCGCTGAATAAACACAGTTGATTGAACAATAAGGGCCGCATGCGAGTGCGGTCAGCGAAGCACACACGCCGTGTAGACGGCATTTGAAGGGGTCAGGGGTATGAATAAGTCAGCGTCCGCACAAGGTTTGGATGATCCGATCCTGCAATGGGTTACCTTCAAACTGGACAACGAGTCCTATGGCATTAACGTGATGCGCGTGCAGGAAGTGCTGCGCTACACCGAAATTGCCCCCGTGCCAGGTGCGCCGAGCTACGTGCTCGGCATCATCAACCTGCGCGGCAACGTGGTGACGGTGATCGACACCCGCCAGCGTTTCGGGCTGGTGCCTACCGAAGTCAACGACAACACCCGTATTGTGATCATCGAAGCCGACAAGCAAGTGGTCGGGATCATGGTCGACAGCGTGGCGGAAGTGGTTTACCTGCGCCAATCGGAAGTGGAAACCGCGCCGAACGTGGGTAACGAGGAATCGGCCAAGTTCATCCAGGGCGTGTGCAACAAGAACGGCGAGCTGCTGATTCTGGTTGAGCTGGACAAGATGATGAGCGAAGAAGAGTGGTCGGAACTGGAGAGCATCTGATTGTTCCTTGAGGCAGCGGTAATTGTCCTGGCCCTGTTGTGGGCCGGGACGTTGGCATTTCTGCTGCGCTATGTGCGTCAGCAGCGCGAACTGGCTTTGCAGCAGGCCGAGCGTGATGTGGTGCGTGATCGGCGGATTCTGGAGTTGGTCAAGCGGGTCGACCATTTTCAGCAGAGTGCGGTGAAGGTTGGGGATGAGGTGCATGAACTGCGCGCGATTCTTGCGCCGTTGCCTGACAAGCTTGCGCAGATTGAGCAGCGGGATCCTTCGAGTTTGTCGTTTGCTCAGGCGGCTAAGTTGGTGGGGATGGGGGCTACGGTGGATGAGCTGACGCAGTCGTGTGGGTTGACTCAGGCTGAGGCGCAGTTGATGAGTAAGCTGCACAAGAGCTGATTGGGTTTTTGTGTATATCCGTTGCTGCGGTGACGGCTGAGGATGGTTCCGCTCTTACAGCGGGTCACTTTTTGAAGAGCGCAAAAAGTAACCAAAAACGCTTTGCCCCATCACTCGGCACCTCGCCTCCGGCTCGGTGTGCCCTCACGCAGGCTTGAATC